>NZ_VAHO01000003.1 GCF_005796225.1 Pseudarthrobacter sp. NamE5 | reverse complement strand
TGTGACAGAGCATTTGGGCTTTAAGCGCATCAAGTGAGAGAGCGTCCGGGCAGTTACAGCCCGAGAATTGCCTGGGCAATCTCGTCCGCGTCGCGCAGGGTGCGCTGGCCGCTGCGGTAGGCAGGCTCCCCCGGCTGCTGGGCTTCGGCAGCGATCGCGGTCCCCCACTGGGAGGAGGAGAGCTGCAGCCCCAGCACGTAAAGGTTTTCCGTGACGGAGCCGTTGGCTGCCACCGGCCGGTACGGATGCGGCACAACGTCCAAACCGGTGGACTGCACGGGAGCCCCCTCCGCCGTCATCATGAGTTTGGACCGCACCAGGCCCTCGGCCAGCAGGCGCTCCAGGACCGGCGAATCGTTGGCAGACACCCTGTTGCCCGGGGCAAGGGCCTCCACCATGGTCCTCGCAGTGACCGGCGGCCCGTCCACCCAAGGGGACGCTGCAGTAAACACTGCATTCCTGCGGTCCACCCCGAATTTGGGATCCGGCCCCACAAAACTGACAACTCCTGCGCGTGCCAGTGCAGCCAGCTGTTCTGAGCGCAGCGCCGGCGGTCCGCTGGCCAGGCCCTCAACAAAGGACTCGAACCAGCCACGCAGGCCCGCAACCCAGGACTCATCGGTAATGCCGCCGTCGGCCACTGCCGTCTTGAGGACTGCACGGCCGCGGTGCAGCGCCCCGATGGCCATCTTCACCGGATCATCCTCGCCCAGCGCGGAGCGCCGGGCATCGTCCAGCAGGTATTCCACCACCGCGGCGTCGAGTTCCGTGCGCGAGGGGAACGAGCGCCCGGCCAGCGGCGCTGCCAGTCCCGGCAGGTCCAGCCGGTGGCGGGGGCCGACATGGACCGCCAGCACACTCTCCACGCTGTCCTCCCATTTGGCGGCACTGTGCGCATGCGGGTGCAGTGCCTCCTCAAGCGCGGCGAGGAAGGCCGCCGTGTCCGGAACCGCACCGGGCTGCGAGCGCACCAGGGTGGTGTAATAGGCCCAAAGGGTGTCGCGGTGCAGCAACGGCCACAGGTCATGGTCGAAACCCGGCCGGATACCGGCGGTGCGGAAGCGCTCCAGCGCAGCTTCCGTGAGGTAGCGCAGCCTGACCGACGACGGGTAGTAGCCTTCCAGCCCAGCCTTCGCCCGGTAGGGGGTGCCACGCCGGGACGCCGCGATAATGAGCGGCTCCTGGCCCGACGGTTCATAGTCCAGCCGCCCGCCGCTGCTGACGAACTTTCCGCCCCGGCCCTCCGTAAGCTGCACCATCGTGTCAAAGAAGTTCAGGCCCATACCGCGGACCAGCACAGGTTCACCGGCCGGAATGGCAGACCAGTCAACGTCCGCCGGAACGGCAGGCGGCAGGTACTGCAAATTAAGCTGTTGCGCCGAGGCCCGCAGTTCCCGCTGTTCCGGGTTCAGCTTCGACGGGATGTGGCCCAGGGCCAGCACCACCGCATCGGCGCGCAGCATTGTGCCGGTGGCAAGGCTGACGTCGAAGCTCCCGTCTGCGGCGGGGCGCACTGACTCCGCGTTGGTTTCGTGGAAGTCGATGCTGACGCCGTCAGGCGCCTTTTCCATCAGCTCCTCCAGGGTGCAGCGGAGGTAACGGCCGTAGAGGGCCCGGCTGGGAAAGTCGCTGGACGCCAAAACCGCCAGTTCTGCCCGCTCGTCTGCCGTCAGCGACGGCAGCGGAATGCGCTGCTGCACCGCCCGCCACTGGTCGAAGGTGGCACCGGCAACCGGCGGGGCCAGGGACGGTTCCTGCGGAATCAGCGTCGGATAAAAGGACTGCGTGTTCATCAGGTACAGCCGGGACTGCTGTGGCTGCCACACGTGGCCTGGCCCTGCCGGATAGGGGTCGATGACGTCGACGTGGAGCCGCACTGACCCGGGCCGTCCTGCGCCCAGGGCCGCGGCGTTGGCAAGCAGGCGTTCCAGCACGCTGGTGCCCCGGGGGCCGGCACCAATGATGGCGGTCCGGATGCTCTGCGTTTTTTCCACGGCATCCAGAGTACGGGCTGACGGCGTGACTTGCCCGCCGGGACCGAAGTTGTTTGGATGGCCCAATGACCACCACTGCAGCTGATCCAGCACCCGTCTCCGGTTCCGGCGATACCTCAGGCGGCGTCCCCTCGGGCGTCGCCCCCGAGCCTACCGACGAGAATGTGTGGCTGGAGGACATTTACGGCGAAGAGCAGCTTGCGTGGGTCAAGGAGCAGAACTCGCGCACGGAAGACCTGCTGGAGGACGCCGACTACGCGAAACTCGAGAACAGCATCCTGGAGGTGCTGGACTCCACGGACCGGATCGCCATGGTGGGCAAGCGCGGCGACTGGTACTACAACTTTTGGAAGGACGGGCAGAACCCGAAAGGGCTGTGGCGCCGCACCACCTGGGAAAGCTACTGCTCGGATTCCCCCGAATGGGACGTCCTGCTGGATGTCGACGTCCTGGCCGCCACTGAGGGCCAGGAGTGGGTGTTCCACGGTGCCACCTTCCTCCGCCCCAAGGCCGGGGAGCCGTACCGGCTGGCACTGCTGGCCCTCTCCCCCGACGGCGGCGACGCCAACCGATACCGCGAGTTCGACGTGGAGCGCCGCGCCTTCGTGGACCCGGCAGGCGGCGGCTTCGACCTTCCAACGGCGAAGGGCAACGTGTCCTGGCTGGACGCCGAGACGCTGCTGGTCGCCTCCACGGCTGAGGGGCTGCCGAAGACCGCGTCCTCCTATGCCCGGACCGCTGTGACCCTCAACCGGGGCGCGTCATTGGCCGAAGCGCCGCTTCTCTTCGAGGTCCCCCAGGACCACATGATGGCAGTGGTGGCACACGACCCCACGCCCGGCTTCGAACGCACCTTCGCCGTTGACTACATCGATTTCTTTAATCGCAGGAACCTGGTGCTGCGAGACGGGGACTGGGTGCAGATCGATGTTCCCACCGATGTCAACGTCAGCGCGCACCGGGAATGGCTGCTGTTCCGGCCCCAGCAGGACTGGGCCCTTAACGGCGTGACGCACCCGGCAGGTTCGTTGCTCGCCTGCGGGTTCGAGGACTACCTCGCCGGAGCGCGGAACCTTACGGTGCTGTTCGCACCGGATTCCCGCACGTCGCTTCAGTCCTGGAGCTGGACCCGGAACTTCCTGCTGCTCAACCTCCTCAAGGACGTCTCATCAGAGATCCGCGTGCTTGACCCGGCCCGGCCGGGGGCTGGAGCGGACGGCCCCGGCGCAGGCAGCGCCTGGGCCTCCACCCTCCTTGATGCGTGCCCGCCCCTGCATGACGTCAATGCTTACGCGGTGGATGACGAAGACGAGTCAGCGGCCACTGCGGACGGCGGCGCGGGCGACGACTTTTGGCTGGTAGCCACCGGCTTCACCACCCCCACCACTCTGATGCGGGGCACGCTGGAGCGCGACACACCTGAATGGAGCACCCCGGAACACCTGCATGACGACGGCGGGCGCCAGGAGGATAGCGGGTCACCCGGCGTGGTGAGCCGGCATGCGGTGGTCAAGTCGTCGCCGTCGTTCTTTGCCGACAGTGAGTATGACGTCCAGCAGCACTTCGCCGTGTCCGACGACGGCACCCGCATCCCCTACTTCCAGGTTGGACCCCGCGACCTCGCACTGGACGGGCAGAATCCCACGCAGCTTTCCGGCTACGGCGGGTTCGAGGTGTCCCGGACGCCGGCCTACAGCGGCACGGTGGGCAGGGCGTGGCTGGAGCGGCGGACCACCGGCGTCCCGGGTCCGGATGGGCAGGCCGCCCATTCACGTGGCGGAGTCTATGTGGTGGCTAACATCCGCGGCGGCGGCGAATACGGGCCGGCGTGGCACCGCGCGGCATTGCAGGAAAACCGGTACAAGGCCTACCAGGATTTTGCAGCGGTGGCCAAGGACCTCATAGCCCGCGGGGTGACCTCCCGTGAGCGGCTGGGCTGCGTGGGCGGGTCCAACGGCGGGCTGCTCGTGGGCAACATGCTGACCCGGTACCCCGAGCTTTTCGGCGCAGTCTCCTGCGGCGTGCCGCTGCTGGACATGCGCCGCTACACCAGGCTCTCGGCCGGCCACTCCTGGATTGCCGAATACGGCGACCCGGACGTGCCGGAGCAGTGGGAGTACATCAAGACCTTCTCTCCCTACCATCTGCTCAAGGACGGCGTCGAGTACCCGGAAACCTTCATCTGGACGGCCACCTCGGACGACAGGGTGGGTCCGGTGCAGGCCCGCAAAATGGCGGCCCGCATGCTGGCGATGGGCATCCCGAATGTCTGGTTCCACGAAGCACTTGAGGGCGGGCACGCCGGGGCGTCAGACAACCGGCAGGCCGCGGCTCTGCAGGCGCGCAGCCAGCATTTCCTGTGGAGGGCGCTGGCCGGCGGGACCCCATGACGCCGGCGCTGACGGTGCGGCGCGCTGCCGCTTCCGATTGTGAGCGGCTGGCCGAGGTGCACCTGCGCTGCTGGCGGGAAACCTACCAGGGGATGCTGTCCGACGCGTTTCTGTCGGGGGTGGGTCCGGCCAACCGGTTGGCACTGTGGCGGTCGCTGCTGGACCGCCCTGAACCGGCCGAGGCATGGGTGGCGTGCGACGGCGGCACAGTGGTTGGTTTCGCCGGTGTCCGCCGCGTGCCGGCCGGGGATGCAACGCATCCTGTCCCGCCGCCGCCGTGCGGCAGCCTCGAACTGTGGGGGCTCTATCTGTTGGCATCGCACCAGGGGCTGGGGCTGGGAGCGCGGCTTCTGGAAGCCGCGCTCGGGGGTGAGGCGGCGAGCCTCTGGGTTGCAGGCGAAAATGCGAAGGCCATCAGGTTCTACCGCCGCTTCGGCTTTGAACCCGATGGTGCCGAGGACATCCTGGTGGACTGGGAGAACCTTCGTGAGGTCAGGATGGTGCGGGCAGCCCGGCGGTGAGCCGTTTTGCACTGGATGCCCGGATCTGCGTATCCTTGGTGGGCTAGGAATAGCAATTGGAGACGTGCCAGAGCGGCCGAATGGACTTCACTGCTAATGAAGGGTCGGGGTTAAACTCGACCGGGGGTTCAAATCCCCCCGTCTCCGCGTTTGGCCCCGGTCCACGGACCGGGGCCTTTTGCGTACCCGGTCCGGGGAACGGACACCCTGCACGTTGGCCGTACCGCCGGTGGCAGGATAAGCGGATGGCAGCAAGCAACCAGGTGGCTGAGGGATCAGGAACCACTCAGGTCTGGAACCCCCGCCTCGCGCTCCTGGTGGCCGCGACGTTCTTCATGGAGTTCCTCGACGGCACCGTCCTCACAACGGCCATCCCCAACATCGCTGCCGACTTCGCTGTGCCTGCTGCCGACGTCAACATCACCATGACCGCATATTTGTTGACCGTGGCCGTCGGGATTCCCCTCAGTGGGTGGCTGGCCGAGCGGTTCGGCGCACGGCGGGTCTTCTGCCTCGCCATCGCGGTGTTCACCGTCGCATCCCTGGCCTGTTCCCTCAGCCAGGACCTCACCATGCTGACGGCAAGCCGCATCCTGCAGGGTGCCGGCGGGGCCATGATGGTACCGGTGGGAACCCTGGTGGTGCTGCGGGGAACCCCAAAATCCGAGCTCCTGCGTGCAACCGCCTTCCTTGTGTGGCCCGGCCTGCTGGCGCCGGTCCTGGCTCCGCTGGTGGGCGGTGCGCTCACCACGTACTTGTCCTGGCACTGGATCTTCCTGATCAACCTTCCGCTGGGCGCCGTGGCCTTCATCGCCGCTTTCCGGCTGGTCCCTGCCACTACCGGTGATCCCGGCCGAAGGCTGGACTGGCCAGGCCTGCTTCTCACCACGGCGGGAGTTGGAGCCTTGGTGGTGGGGCTGGAACTGGCGAGCACCCATCCCGATCTTCCCTGGGCCGGCATCAGTGCCTTATCAGGAGCAGCGGCCCTGACTGGCGCTGTCCTGTGGATGCGTCACAGCCCGAACCCGCTCTTCGACCTGGGCGTCTTCCGTACCCGTACCTTCAGGGCGATGGCCACCGGCGGCTTCATCTACCGGCTGACCATCAGCTCGATACCCTTCCTCCTTCCGCTGATGTTTCAGCAAGGGTTCGGCTGGACCCCGCTGCATGCAGGCATCATGGTGGCCGCCGTTTTCATCGGCAACATTGGCATCAAACCCGCCACCACACCCCTCATCAGGCGTTTCGGCTTCAAGGCGATGCTGGTCTTCGCTTCCCTGGCGTCGGCGGTGACCTTTGCCCTCTGTGCCCTGCTGACGCCCGAGACGCCGCAGGCGCTGACCTTCGCCCTGCTCGTGTGCAGCGGAGCCTTCCGCTCCATCGGCTTTTCGGCCTACGCGTCGGTGCAGTACGCCGACATTGTGCCGGCGCAGCTGACTTCCGCCAATACCGTCTCAGCCACCCTGGTCCAGCTCGGCACCGGCACCGGCATTGCCGTCGCGGCACTCCTGATCCGGTCCTTTCACGGGCTTGCGGCCTTCCCACAGGATCCCGCAGGGCCATTCCGCGGCGCCTTCCTGGCCATGGCCCTGCTGATGCTGGCCAGCACCGCCGACAGCCTCTTCCTGCCGCGCCACGCAGGAGCAGAAGTCAGCCGACCGAATGCGAACCGGGCTGGGCCCCGGCCGGTCTAAGCTGAACCAGCCCGGGCTGCGACGGCCTGGACTCAGCCGGCCTGCACTCCGAGGCCCGGCTCATTTGGCCGGCTCACCCCGCTTGCGCCAGGACCAGCGGAAGCACAGCCCCCGCGCCTGATTGGCGAAGAGCGCGGCCGCCGACGGTGAGCGTCCACCTGCTGTCCACAATGTCGTCGACCAGCATCACGCTGCCGCCCTGCAGGGAAGCCAGCGCGGCCTCGAGCTCCGGCCCCACCACCAGTCGGTCCCACACCCCGGCCAGGCGATAGGCGCTGTTGCCACCGCGGCTCCCCGTAGGGCCGCCGTGGGCCAACTGCAGCTCACCCAGGTAGGGGATACGGCCAATTCCAGAGATGCCCTGCGCGAGGGAACCTACCAGCTCCGGCTTGGAGCGTGAAGGGATGCTGACAATGCCGGCAGGCCGCCCTGCTCCGCTCCAGCCCGGGGTGCGGGTATCCCCGGCACCCCATTCGCGCAGGACCTGCACGCACGCCTGCAGCATGCCCGGCTCCACGGGACGGTCCGGCGCGCCGGCCGCAAACAGGTCGCGCAGTGCGCCGCCCCAGCCGAGGTCCGTCAACCGTGCCAGGACCCGCCCTTCAGCGAGTCCTTCTGCAGCTTTCAGCTTGCCCTTGACCGGAACGCCAAGGCGGTCCATCCCACTGGGCCACTGCAGCCTTGCTTCCAGCACACCACCAGCCCTGCTGAGGGTCTGCCCGGCTGCAGCGGTAGCTGTTTCATCTATCTCTGCCGGGAACCAGCGCCCCGCGCAGTTGTCGCATCTCCCACAGGGATGGGCGGTCTCGTCGTCAAGGACGGAGGTGATGTATTCCATCCGGCAACCGGCGGTGTCCTGGTAGATCACCATGGAGTCCTGCTCGTCCACGCGGGCTTCGGCAATCCGCTGGTACCGCTCGGCATCGTAAACCCAGGGCTGCCCGGTGGACCGCCATCCCCCGCCCACCCGCTCCACTGCGCCGTCCACGGACAGCACCTTCAGCAGCAGCTCCAGCGGAGTACGGCGGAGATCTACCCGGGCTTCCAGTGCCACCGTAGAGAGGGCTGTGCCTGCTTCCGCCAGTGCCGTGAGAACGGCCGCTGCTTTTTCCTCAGAGGGCATGGATGCGGTGGCGAAGTACTGCCAGATGTCCCGGTCTTCGGTGCCGGGCAGGAGCAAGACATCGGCGTTGGCTGCACCACGGCCGGCACGTCCCACCTGCTGGTAGTACGCCACCGGCGAGGACGGGGCGCCCAGGTGGACAACAAAACCCAGGTCAGGCTTGTCGAAACCCATACCCAGGGCGGAGGTGGCCACCAGCGCCTTGACCTGGTTGTCCTTCAGCAGCTGTTCTGCCCGCTCCCTGTCGGCCGGGTCGGTGCGGCCGGTGTAGGCCAGCACCTCGTGGCCGGCCTCCGCCAGGAGCCTTGCGGTGTCCTCCGCCGCAGAAACGGCCAACGTGTAGATGATTCCGCTGCCGGGAAGGTCGGTGAGATGGGTCAGCAGCCAGCCCAGCCGCTGTTTGGCATCCGGGAGTGTCAGGACACCCAGCCGCAGCGAGTCCCTGCCCAAGGCGCCGCGGATTGTCAGGACGCCCACGCCGAGCTGCTCTTCGATATCGTGTACCACCCGGGAGTTGGCGGTGGCAGTGGTGGCCAGCACCGGGACCGAATCCGGCAGCTGGGTGATCAGGTCCGCGATCCTGCGATAGTCCGGCCGGAAGTCGTGGCCCCAGTCCGAGATGCAGTGGGCCTCGTCAATCACCAGCAGGCCGGTGCGCCGGATAAGTTCGGGGAGCTGGTTTTCCCGGAACGACGGGTTGGTCAGCCGTTCCGGGGAGACCAGAAGGACATCCACCTGGTCGGCGGCCAGCTGTTCGCGGACGTTGTCCCATTCCAGCTGGTTGGCGGAGTTGATCGCCACCGCACGGACCCCTGCCCGGGCGGCTGCGGCCACCTGGTCCCGCATCAGGGCAAGCAGGGGCGAGACGATGAGGGTGGGCCCGGCCCCCCTACGGCGCAACAACAGCGAGGCCACGAAATAGACGGCTGATTTCCCCCACCCTGTCCGCTGCACCACCAGAGCCCGCCGGCCGCCGTCGACCAGTGCCTCGATCGCCTCGAACTGGCCCTCATGGAAGCCCGCCTCCGGGTTGCCCACCAGTTCACGGAGGACCTTCAAGGCCTGTCCATGGGTGGCGGAGGCAGGAGCAGGATCAGTAGTTACCGTGGCGTACTGGTTATCGACCATTGATTCAGTATCCCAGCCCCCTCCGACAGCCGGCACCCTGCGATGTCTTATGTGGAAACCCTGAGGCTCCACATATTGCCCGCACACACGACTGCCTGGCCTGCGCAACCTGGCCACCAGTTCCGGGCTTGCCCGTAAGATAAAGCCCGTGACTAGCGAACAGACAACGACTTTTGACCTTTCGGCGTCCTTCAAGGCGTATGACGTCCGGGGCATCGTGGGCCAGACCATCACCGCCGAAATTGTCGAAGCCGTGGGGGCGGCGTTCGTGGACATCCTGCAGCTTGCAGGCCAGACCATCCTGGTGGGTGGCGACATGCGTCCTTCCTCCCCGGAATTCAGCAAGGCCTTCGCCAACGGCGCAGCCACCCGGGGCGCAAACATTGAGCTGCTGGACCTGATTTCCACCGACGAGCTCTACTTCGCCTGCGGCTTCTACAACCGCGCCGGTGCCACCTTCACCGCCAGCCACAACCCTGCCGGCTACAACGGGATCAAGATGTCCAAAGCCGGTGCCGTGCCCATTTCCTCGGAAACAGGCCTCAAGGACATCCAGGCCCTAGCTGAGCAGTACCTCAACGAGGGTTCCATTCCGGCGGCGGGAAGCCGCGGCCACATCAGCGTCCGCGACGTCCTGAAGGACTACGCGGAATACCTCCGCAAGCTCGTTAACCTGTCCAATTCCCGCCCGCTCAAGGTGGTTGTGGATGCAGGCAACGGCATGGCCGGCCTTACCACCCCGGCAGTGCTGGGCGACACCCTGCTTCCCAAGCTGCCACTGGACATCGTTCCGCTCTACTTCGAGCTGGACGGTTCTTTTCCCAACCACCCTGCCAACCCGCTGGAACCGGAGAACCTGCGGGACCTGCAGGCCGCGGTGATCGAGCACGGCGCGGACATCGGCCTGGCCTTCGACGGTGACGCCGACCGCTGCTTCGTGGTGGACGAAAAGGGTGATCCCGTATCGCCGTCGGCCATCACCGGCATGGTGGCCCGCCGTGAAATTGCCCGCGCGAAGGCCCAGGGGGAGGCAACCCCCACGATCATCCACAACCTTCTTTGCTCCCGCGCAGTGTCCGAGCTGGTGGAGCACGACGGCGGACGGCCGGTCCGCACGCGCGTGGGCCATTCCTTCATCAAGGCAGTCATGGCAGAGGAAAGCGCCGTGTTCGGCGGCGAGCACTCGGCCCATTTTTACTTCCGCGACTTTTGGAACGCCGACACCGGCATGCTGGCGGCGATGCATGTTCTGGCCGCGCTGGGCGAGCAGGACGGACCGCTTTCGGATCTGGGCCGGGAGTACGAGCCTTACGTCAGCTCTGGGGAGATCAACTCCGAAGTCGATGACAAGCCCGCCGCAGTGGAGCGGGTGCGCACAGACTTCGCCGGCGAGGACATCACCATCGACACCCTGGACGGCAGCACGTTCACGGCCAACGACGGCAGCTACTGGTTCAACCTGCGCCCGTCCAACACCGAGCCCTTCCTCCGCCTCAATGCCGAAGCTACAGACCGGGCCACCATGGAACGGATCCGGGACCGGGTCCTGTCCCTTGTCCGGGCATAGGGCAGCATGACCAAAGAAACCAGTCCGGCCAATGAAGGACAGGGCTCCCGGGATGACGGGTCCCAGGAGCCGGCCTCCTGGCGGGATTCTGTGCCGGAAAGCACCGCCACGGACCTGGAGAACCTCCTGGGCACGGGCATCAGCGCCGCGCAGGAGCAGCTCCAGCGCAACGGCGGCTTCCTGCCCTTCGCACTGACAGTACAGAACGACGGCGAGGTGCGGCTTGTTGCGGTGTCGCCGGCAGATTCCGCGGAAGGGTCTGACGGCGACTTCGATGCCGACGCGATGATCAGCGATCTTACAGCCCTCCTGCGGCAAAATCGGGAGGATTTCCGCGCTGCTGCAATAGTCTGCGACATCCTGCTGGTTGAGGAAGACTCGGACGCGATCCACGTTGCAGCCGAGCACTGCGATGGTTCTGTCTTCGCGGCGGCGCTCCCCTACTCTGCTAATGCCGGAACCCAGACGTGGGAGTTCGGGGAGTTGAGTGCGGACACGAACAAACCTGCTATCTGGCTGGACTAGACCGGCCTGACGCGCATGAAGATCAACGCCTTTGCCGACGTCAGCCTGCGGGCCCTGATGGTGCTCGCAGCCGCCCCTGGCGGCAGTCTGCTGACCACGCAGAACATCGCCGCTTCCGTGGGGACTCCGTACAACCACGTCAGCAAAGCCATGGCGAAGCTGCGCAGCCTGGAGCTGATCGAGGTGGTTCGCGGCCGGACGGGCGGCTCCCGGCTGAGCCACGCGGGCCGCAACGCCAGCGTGGGACAGGTGCTGAGGCAGCTCGATACCCGCACTGATGCCGCCGAGTGCGTGGCCCCCGGCGGAAACTGCCCGCTCATCAACGAATGCAAGCTTCGTTCAGCGCTGGCCAGGGCGCGCGAAGCGTTCTACCGGGAACTCGATTCGGTACTGATCGCAGATCTCCCCGGTGCACGCCAGATGGCTCCGGTTTTCAGCATGATCGGGCTGCGTCAAGGCCTCTGACTCCACCCGGTTCCGGCCGGCAGGTGCTGGTGCTGGTGGCGGAAAGCACCCTGGACGCCTGGGCCCTGCGCAGCCAGGTGACGGACGACGTCAAACGCCTGGAAGGCGCCGAGCTGCAGCTGTGGCTGGAACAGCCAGTGGCGGGAGCCAGGGCAGGCTTTGTGTCCTTGCGCGAGGTGGACTTGCCGGCGGATGCTGCCCTCTACCTCTGCGGCCCGCTCCCCTTCATCATGAAGAACATCCGGAACGAGGCCATCAATGCCGGTATCCCGGCCACCCGGATCCAGTACGCGGTCTTCGGCCCGGACATTTGGCTCGCCAACTAAATAAGCAGCGCGACGACGGCCCCGCACCTTTACGAAAAAGGTGCGGGGCCGTCGTCGTTAGGACGCCGTTGTCCTCAGCGGCGAAGCGTTCAGCCCAGCCGGGCCTTCAAACCTTCAAGCTCCGACCGGAGCGCGTCCGGCAGTGAGCCACCGAAGTTTGCGAACCATTCCTCGATGGAGGCAAGTTCCGCGGCCCACTCGGTGGGGTCGACCTTCACGGCCTCTTCCACCTGTGCAGGAGTCATGTCCAGGCCTTCAAGGTCGATGGCGTCTCCGCTCGGCACGAAACCGATCGGTGTTTCCACGGCGTCGGTCTTGCCTTCAAGACGCTCGATCGCCCACTTGAGCACGCGGGCGTTGTCGCCGAAGCCGGGCCAGGCGAAGCCGCCCTCGGAGTTCCGGCGGAACCAGTTGACCAGGAAGATGGCGGGCAGCCGCTCCGGGTTTGCCTTCGCGGACAGGTTGACCCAGTGGTTCAGGTAATCGCCGGCGTCGTAGCCGATGAAGGGCAGCATGGCCATGGGGTCGCGGCGCAGGACGCCGACGGCACCGGCCGCTGCCGCAGTGGTTTCCGAGGAAAGCGTTGCGCCCATGAAGATACCGTTGGACCAGCTGCGCGCCTGGGTGACCAGCGGGATGGTGGTCTTGCGCCGGCCGCCGAACAGGATGGCGGAAAGCTCGACACCCTCAGGGCTGTAGTACTCCTCGGCCAGCATGTCGATCTGGTCAATGGGAGTGCAGAACCGGGAATTCGGGTGGGCCGCAGGCTTGTCGGAAGCGGGCGTCCAGGAGTTGCCCTGCCAGTCAGTGAGGTGCGCCGGCACCTCGTCCGTCATGCCCTCCCACCAGACACCGCCGTCGTCGGTCAGCGCCACGTTGGTGAAGATGCTGTTGCCCTTGGCGATGGCGCGCATGGCGTTGGGGTTGGTGCCCCAACCTGTGCCGGGCGCGACGCCGAAGAGGCCGGCCTCGGGGTTGACCGCACGCAACTCGCCTTCCTTGCCAAACCGCATCCAGGTGATGTCGTCGCCGAGGGTCTCAACCTTCCAGCCTTCGATAGTGGGATCGAGCAGCGCCAGGTTGGTCTTGCCGCAGGCGGAGGGGAAGGCGGCGGAGACGTAGTACGTCTTCTGTTCGGGGGAAGTCAGCTTGAGGATGAGCATGTGCTCGGCCAGCCAGCCCTCGTCGCGGGCCATGACGGACGCGATGCGCAGGGCGTAGCACTTCTTGCCGAGCAGGGCGTTGCCGCCGTAGCCGGAACCGAAGGACCAGATGGACCGCTCTTCGGGAAAGTGGACGATCCACTTGTCGGGGTTGCAGGGCCACGGCACGTCTTCCTGGCCCGGCTGCAGCGGCGCGCCCAGGGAGTGGAGCGCCGGAACGAAAAAGGCGTTGGTTTCGGTGATGCGGTTCAGGACGTCGGTGCCGATCCTGGCCATGATGCGCATTGACGCAACAACGTAGGCACTGTCCGTGATCTCTACGCCAAATTTGGGATCCTCGGCGTCGAGGTGGCCCATGACGAACGGGATGACGTACATGGTGCGGCCGCGCATTGAGCCGGCGAACAGGCCGCGCAGCTTCTCCTTCATCCGGGCCGGGTCCATCCAGTTGTTGGTGAACCCCGCGTCACGCTTGTTTTCGGAGCAGATAAAAGTCTGCTCTTCGACGCGGGCCACGTCAGCAGGATCGGAGAAGGCCGCGAAAGAGTTGGGGAAAAGATCCTGGTTCAGGCGGGTCAGCGTTCCTGCTGCCACCAGCTCGTCGGTGAGGCGGGTGTTCTCCTCTTCGGAGCCGTCAACCCAGTAGATACGGTCCGGCTGCGTTAGCTCAGCAACCTCCTCGACCCATGCCAGTAGACCGGCATGTGTGGTGGGTGCGTTATCAAGCAGCGGCTTCTGCGCCAGATCGCCCATTTCGGTTCCCTTCCTCGGGTTCATCGGTGTGTGCTAAATGCTATGGTCCGGACCACTCCAGTTTTTTGGCCGCTTACTGACCAATTCCCGACACAAAAATTGATTTCCGCGGAAATTCAAGGAAAAGTGTCAGCGAACAGCGCGATTAAGTGACAAAGGTCACCTATACCGGTCTAGTCGTGCAGATTACATAGGTCTCGATTTGGCACGACGGCCCACCCTCGCGTAAAGTAATTCGAGGTTCAGGGAGAGCGGTTCTTCTCCAGGACACGAGATGCGCCCATAGCTCAGCTGGATAGAGCGTCTGTCTACGGAACAGAAGGTCAGGGGTTCGAATCCCTTTGGGCGCACAGATAAGGTCCGCACCGGTTCGCCGGTGCGGACCTTCTGCGTTAAACACAGGTGCGGTATCTTGTGGGTTAGCAGCCCCATCTTGTGGGGCAAGCCGACCCCATCGTCCGCACAGGCAACTCCCACCTGCCCCGGCGTAGGCTGTCCCCATGATGCCCCAGCCTGTGAAGCAGGAATATGACGTTATTGTGATCGGCGCCGGCGCCGTGGGTGAGAACGTAGCGGACCGAGTGGTGCAAGGCGGCTTGTCCGCAGTGCTGGTGGAGGCGGAACTCGTGGGCGGCGAATGCTCCTACTGGGCGTGCATGCCGTCCAAGGCGCTGCTGAGGCCCGGTACTGCCCTGCACGGCGCCCAGACATCCCCCGGCGCCAAGGAAGCTGTCACGCGGACACTGGACGCTGCTGCCGTCTTCAAGCGCAGGGACTACTTCACCTCCAACTGGCAGGATGACAGCCAGGTTGCGTGGGTGAAGGACTCGGGAATCGGCCTCATCAGGGGCCATGCCTGGCTTACCGCCGCCAAAAGCGTTGAAGTGGCAGGCCTGGACGGAACATCCCACCAGTTGCTGGCACGCCATGCGGTGGTCCTTGCCACCGGATCCCTGCCGAACGTCCCTCCCGTCCCAGGGCTGGAGCACCTGCAGGTGTGGGGCACCCGGGAGGCAACTTCTGCTCAGGAAGTTCCGGAGCGGCTTGCCGTCCTGGGCGGCGGGGTAGCCGGCACTGAACTGGCCCAGGCATACGCCCGCCTTGGGTCCGCGGTAACGCTGGTGGCACGCAGCAGGCTGCTCAGGAAATACCCCGAGGAAGCCGCCGCGCTGGTGGCTGCCGGCCTGCGCGCGGATGGAGTGGAGATCCACCTGAACACCGAAACGAAGAGCATCAGCGGCAACGACGACGGCACTTTCACCCTGCAACTGGGCGACGGGACGTTCATCACTGCAGACAAGGTACTGGTCGCCACCGGCCGGCATCCCGCCCTTGATGGCCTGGGGCTGGAGGGTATCGGGTTCGAGCCGGACCAGCATGGACAACTGGATCTCAGCACGGACAGCTCGGGGCTGGTGCAGGCAACTCCGGGGGACGAACCGTGGCTGTACGCGGTGGGCGACGCCGCCGGAAAGAACCTCCTGACGCACCAGGGAAAGTACGAGGCCCGGGCAACCGGAGACGCGATCGCAGCCCGGGCGAAAGGAGAGCTCACCGGAACGCCGGAGGCCTGGAGCCGCTACGCCCAAACAGCAAACCAGCACGCGGTACCGAACGTGGTGTTCACGGATCCTGAGCTTGCGACTGTTGGCCGCACCTTGGAAGTTGCCCGCGACGACGGGTACAACGCTTCCTCAGTGGAGCTTCCCATCCAGGTGGCAGGTTCCTCGCTGCATGCGGAGAACTACCAGGGCTGGGCGCAACTGGTGGTTGACGAGGACCGGCAGGTCCTGCTGGGAGCCACTTTCGCCGGCCCGGACGTCTCCGAACTCCTGCACGCTGCCACCATCGCTGTGGTGGGCGAAGTGCCGCTGAACAGGCTATGGCATGCCGTGCCCTCGTATCCGACGATCAGTGAGGTGTGGCTGCGGCTGCTGGAGAAGTACGGACTTTGAGCTGTGGAGACGGAACGGCAGCAGCGTGACACTGAAGTGTTGCGGCAGTCCCGACCAGACTGCGCGGCCTGGTGCTGAGGAACCTGCGCCTCGGGGATGATGGAGTGCATGGGGTACAGCGGAAAATTTGCAGTCACCACCGGCATCGTTGCAGCCGGCCTGCTGGTGCTGACCGGGATGACGCTCGCCGAGCCGGTGTTTGTGGCGTTCGCCGGTGTCCTGGCTCTGGCGTGCCTCGCCTGCATCGTGGAGATCCTTGGCCGGGGCCGCCGCCTTGCCCTGCTCGCTGCCGGTGCTGGAACCAGCCTGACGATTGCTTTTTCGCTGGCCTTCCTCAGCACCTGGGAACTGGCATTTAGCGGGGAATCGTCCTTTATCGGCACGCCGCTTCCCACCGGCGACCCGGACAACTACTTTTTTGGGGCTGCCGCGGCGGCCCTGGGCACGTTGCTGGTCCTGTTCCTCGGCGCGTGCTGGCCGCGGGGGCGGCGGTTGCTAAGCCCGGGCGGGAAGGCCACAACGGTAAAGCGACGAGCTGCGATGGCGGGCCGCCGGCCGGGGGCCGCAGGTACCCGCCAGCGGAGACCCACCCAGCAGGGGGCAGCAGGGGCAGCAGGGCAGCGCGGAACGGCCGCACGCGCTAGCGGCGGGGGAACCGGCGGTTTCCGCCCTCCTGCGCGCGTTCCTGCAGCAGCCAAGCGGCCGTCGTCGTCCGCTTCTCCTTCGACCAAGCCCGCAACCCGGCCCGGCAGTGGCGCATCCTCGCGCCGCTGACCGGCGCTGCCGCTGCTGTGTAGCAGCTAGTGCGCGCGGGGAACCTTAAATTTTGTGATGCGCGCGTCCTGGCCGTCCAGCTCCGCCCATGGTTTCTCCGTTTCCAGGACGGTAAGCGCATTGGTGGGAAAACGGGTGGCTGCGTCCATGTAGGCGTCGTGGTCGGAGTCCCTGGAGGCAAGATGCATGGCGAGGTCCTGCACGCCGGGCAGATGCGAAATCAGCATCAGCGTGGTGACCGTATCCGGAACGTGGTTGATCACCGTCAGCATCCGCAGCGCTGAGGCTGCGTACAGGCCATCTTCAAGCTTGGGTGTGGGCGCTTTGTCACCGAGTTCAGAGCAGACCCAGGTGCACGTTTGCCGGGTGCGCAGTGCGCTGGAGCAGAGGATGAAGTCGGGGACGATGTTGTGCTTGAGCAGCCAGCGCCCTGCCAGCGGCGCTTCCCGGTGCCCCCGCTCCTCCAGCGGACGTTCATGGTCAGCCACCCCGCCAGGCCAGTCAGCCTTGGCATGCCGCATGATCACAAGTCGCCGAAGATGGTGCTCACTCATGGCCTTAGCCTAGTCGCCACAAAATAAAGCCGCGGTGGCACATGCCCGGTGAGCGCGAGCTGAACGACAGAAGGCGACACACGCCGGAAGCGCCGTTGTTGCGCTGGGCCCACGCCGCCAGCGTTCCCTGGCCGAGCTTGCGAGGCGAGGGTGGCGGTGGGGAGGTACGATCGCAGGCGCAGAGGGTTCCTGCCGCCTTCTGTCGGTGCTGAAGTACGAGCTAGATCGAGTACTCCGGAGCGGCCCAGACGACCACCTCGGGGTGCTCGTAGAACCGGTAGCCCTGGCCGCGGACCGTGCGGACGGTATTGGCCAGGCGGCCGAGCTTGGAGCGCAGGCGGCGGATGTGGACGTCGATGGTGCGCTCGTTGGGCACCTCTTCGGCGTTGCGCCACAGGCCTTCGAGGAGCTCATCGCGGCCGACGGTGCGTGTGCCGTTCTCCACGAGATAGTTCAGGAGTTCGAATTCCTTGAAGGTCAGGTTGAGCGACTCGCCGTCCAGGTGTACTTCACGGCGGGCCAGGTCAATCAGGACGCCGGACGGGCGCGGCTCCTGGGCCTGCGGGGGGCGGGGTGCTTCGCTGCGCTGGCGGGTGTTGACTGTGGGGTCGCCGAAGGTGGAGCGGACGACGTCGAGCGCGGAACCGGGCGTGCCGGCAGGGGCTACCGCAACGGCGGCGTAGCTCTCGGCTCCCGCCACCAGGGACTGGGCGTAGGCCCGGATCTCCTGGGCCAGCTTGGCGATGGAGGTTCCGGCCGCCGCCGCGGTCTCCTCATCGATGCCCATGTACAGGACGAAGCCGCGGGCCACATTGTCGTTGGAAACAGGACGGACGGCGTTGGGCCCAGCGACAACCGGGGTGGGCGCGGTCATGGGCGCTGTTTCGGCAGGCTGGACGGCACGGAGCTGTCCGTAGGAATTGGGGTTGAAGCCCTGCGGCGCATAGCCCTGCGAGGGGAAGCTGCTCCCGGAAGTAGAAGGGGAAAGGGCGGGACGCGGCCCAAACCCGGGACGGAGGCCCGAGGGCTGGCCGGCCTTGGCGGCGTTACGGACAGAAATGTGGACGTATCCGGATGCAACTGACATGTTTGCTTACCTCAATGTGAATGGCCGTCGTGCACGGCCCGAATGCTGGGTTTCCCCGCACTGCGAACTGGGAAGGGGGGCCCGACGCTGGGCTGGGGGCGAATGCCTAAAAACTTCGGAGGGTGGGAAGGTCAGGCGCACATTCGACAACAGCGCATGTCGGCAGCAGCGGATGTGCTGGGCCAATATTCTGCGGCTGCAGGTGCTGTTGAGTTCTTGTTCACATTGGAAGTGTGCAGCGTAACAATGACAACTTGCAAGTAACAATGGACGTGATAGTCCGCATTGTGAGACCTAAAACGGCTAACGTGGCGCAAATCACGATTTCGGCGGACCGCGAAAAATAACAGCTGTTATCCGACGACCACGGCCTACCGCCGGGGTTTGGAGAACAATGTTCGGGGCAACCCCCCTCATGGGCACTTTTCTTCAGGAAGTGGCGCAATGGAAGAATTCCCCTCCCCGCACTTCCGGCCTGTCCAGTCAGCGTTTTCCTGGACAGGAAAAATTTTCCGCTTGATCGACAGAGGAGCCAGATCCAGCGCAGGAAACAGGGGTAATCGCAGTATTGCGCTCGTTAAAACCGCATCCGCAGCTGACACGCTAGTGCGCCACAACAGCGCCTGAACCAATGAGGGCGAGTTGTTCCATGGCCACCGCAGGCCCTGACAAACAACCTCCCCGCCGGACGGCGACAAGTCGCTGGCCAGGGCCTGAAGCCAGTCTGCACGTACGACACCCTGGCGGAGGACCTGCTGGTGCTGGCACGGCTCGATGAGGGCAAGCCGCTGGAGCTCAGCGAGGTTGACCTGACCCAGCTTGTACTGGAAGGAGTCAGTGACGAGAAAGTCATGGCACTGGATCACGACCTGGCGCCCGGAACTCCCGACGAGCCCGCGGTGGTCCAGGGAGTCCGTCGCATCTGCGGCAGGTCCTGATGCGCCTCGGACTGTCGTCGCCGAGTCCATTGTTGTCGAGGCCCCATTGGCGGACGGTAACGGTATCGTCACGGACCCGCCGTACCCGGTTCTTGTTCAGCTTTACCTTATGCAGTAAGGGGCGAAGGGCTTGGCAAGAGCGCAACACGGCACGCCGAAATCCGTGATCTATGTTACCAAAATGTGACTTAAGTACTCCTCTCCTGTACCGTCGATTGGGTGCGGTTCCCCTTTGTGCCGCATATCCGGATGACGCCAAGCTCTGCCACTTCCCGGATTCCGCTTGAGCAAAAGGCAGAGGCGGGGGACCCACCGTCCCGGGCATTCAGTTGCCCTTGGGGTTAAGCCAGCACGTGATTTTCCGTGTGGCCGGATGCCCTCATCCGAACCCGACAGCTAACTCCGCAGGTGTGAGAGGCGAACCATCATGTCAAAATTCCTTGCAAAAGCACGCCCAAAATCCGGGCCTGAAACCCATTCCCCGCGTGCAGCAGGCAAAATCCCGTCCTTCGGCCAGCGCGCCGCAATCGTTGCAGCTTCCTGCGCACTCCTTGTTGGGGTAGGAGCCGCAGGCCAGGCTACTGACGCCGGCAACCGCGTGGCAGCCACGGAGACGCAGGCTGCCGAGGCCCAGTCCAAGCTCAGCATCGAACAGAGCGAGATCCAGGCCAACCCTGCACCTTCGGCAGAACCGATCAACGTGGTGCCGCAGGCCGCCGAGCCTGCTCCCGCCCCGGCCGCCGAGCCCGCCCCTGCAGCTGCGCCGGAACCGGCACCGGCATCCGCGCCGGCACCCGAGCCTGCTCCGGCACCTGCGCCCGCTCCTGCTCCGGAACCCGCACCCGTCGTCGCAGTCAATGACCCCGCCGGTGCCCAGGCCTACGCTGCCGGCCAACTGGCTTCCTACGGCTGGGCCCAGGACCAGATGCAGTGCCTGGTAACGCTGTGGGACAAGGAATCCGACTGGACCACCACGGCCACGAACCCCAGCAGCGGCGCCTATGGCATTGTCCAGTCCCTGCCGGCCGAGAAGATGGCCAGTGCCGGGGCCGACTACCTCACCAACTACCGCACCCAGATCAACTGGGGCCTGGACTACATCCAGGAGCGCTACCAGTCACCGTGTGGAGCCCTGAACTTCCACTACGCCAATAACTGGTACTAGACCCAACTGCCGCTGAGTCTCCCGCTTTTCCGCTCCGCACGCGCAAGTCCCGGCACACAGCCGTCGGCCTGCCTTGGCTGGAGGTCAAAGCAGGGGGACTTAGTGCTTTACTGGGCGTCCCGGCCAGGGATATATTGCACCGCCCAGCGGTTCCCGTCGGGGTCGGCGAAGTACACGAAATGGCCCCAGTCCTGGATGTCCACGTCGCTCACGTCCACCCCGTTTCCCTTCAGGTGGTCATGTGCTGCCTGGATGTCGCTGACCACCAGTTGGAGGTTTGAGCCGGTTCCGGGAGGCGCGTCAGTGAGCCCCTCCCCGATGCAAATGGAACAGGCCGAGCCGGGAGGCGTCAGCTGGACGAACCTGATGGCATCGGTGGGGCGCTCATCGAAGTCGGCGTTGAACCCCACCTTGTTGACGTAGAAGTCCTTGGCACGGTCTACATCGGATACGGGGACGTATGCAAGTTCCAGTTTCCAGTCCATCCGCACAGGGTAGCTTTGCGGATGGAGAGCAGGAAAGGCTTGAGTCCTAGCCCGCGATACCGTAGAGGCGGTCCCCCGCGTCGCCGAGGCCGGGGACGATGTAGGACTTTTCGTTGAGCTTTTCGTCGATGGACGCCAGGACGATGGTCACGTTGGCATCGGAAAGTTCCTCTTCAAGCTTGGAGAGCCCTTCCGGAGCGGCGAGAAGGCAGATGCAGGTGACATCCGAGGCGCCGCGCTTGAACAGGAACTTGATGGCTTCACGGAGGGTTCCGCCAGTGGCAAGCATCGGGTCCAGGACGAAGATCTGCCGGCCCGTGAGGTTTTCGGGGAGGCGCTCGGCGTAGGTGATGATGTCCAGGGTTTCCTCGTCGCGGGCCATGCCCAGGAAACCCACTTCGGCGGTGGGCACGAGTTTGGTCATGCCCTCCAGCATTCCCAGTCCGGCCCGCAGTATGGGCACCACCAGCGGAGTGGGTTTGGTGAACGCCGTACCCACGGTGCTGCTGACAGGCGTTTCGATCGTGACCGGTTCGGTGCGGACCTCGCGCGTGGCCTCGTAGGCAAGGAGAGTCACCAGCTCTTCCGTCAGCTGCCGGAAGACCGGTGACGGGGTGTTCTTGTCCCTGAGGACGGTGAGTTTATGGGCGACCAGCGGGTGGTCCACAACGAGAGTGCGCATGGGTCAAAACTATCACCCGGCCTTGTCCTCGCCGTGGGCGGTGTGCCGTCCGTCATGGTGCACTGCGTCGGCAACGACGTCGCGCACCACGGGGTGTTCGAACGTCGGAGCGGGCCCGGCGTGCTCCCTTCGGCGCAGCAGGTGGAACAGCCTGTGGGCGAGGATAACGATGCCTACCCAGGCGAGCCCCAGGAACCAGCCGGCCATCACATCGGTGAACCAGTGGTGGCCGAGGAACACCCTGCTCAGGCCCATGGCAATTATGAAGACGACCCCGGCGGTTATGGCGGTAATCCTGGCCCAGAGCATCTGGAACTGAAGGCACATGAGGTAGAGCAGGACGCCTATCACCACGGTGGTGTTCAGCGTGTGGCCGCTCGGAAAGGAAGGCGTGTGCTCGAACGGCGGCACGGCCTCCGAATGGTCCGGGCGGGTCCGGCCCACCAGGCGCTTGCTCATCGTGGTGGCTGTGGTGGAAACCAGCGCCGCGCCGCCAACCAGCACGATGGGACGCCATGTCCTGCTCAGGAAGGTCAGCCAGGCAGTGAGGATGCTGGCGAGGATGGGCATGCCTATCCCGCCCCCTACGTTGGTGAAGCCGGTGGCGAAGGCGTCCGTTTCAGGATTCCGGAGTGACTGGGCGTATTCCAGTGCAGGAATATCAAGGCTGGTCAGCCCTTCCTCATCTACAACGTCTGAGTAGACCTCGGCGCCCAGCAAGGCCATGGCAATCACCAGTGCGCCGCCGATGATCATGGTCAGCCAGAGTGCGGCATACGGCTTGATCCACTTGTCCACGCGGTCTCGGACTGTACTCACTGTGCCTCCCGGCGGATCTGCGTCACGGGCTCTGGGTATCCTTCGAAACTATCATTGAGCCATGGCCTCCGTTCAGAAGAAACACCACGCGTGGATGGGCCTCGCCCTTGCCGAAGCCCGCCGCGCCCTCACTAGCGAGGACGTGCCAATCGGCGCCGTGGTGATAGGGCCCGACGGCGTTGTGCTGGGTTCCGGACGGAACCAGCGGGAGGAACTGGGAGACCCCACCGCCCATGCCGAGGTGGTAGCGATCCGGGAGGCGGCCGAGCGGCTAAGGCAGCTTGCACTGCTCAACGGTGGCAGCGGAGACGGCTGGCGGCTGGCCGACTGCACGCTGGTTGTTACCCTCGAACCCTGCGCGATGTGTGCCGGGGCCATTGTCCTGGCGCGGATTCCACGGGTGGTTTTAGGGGCCTGGGACGAGAAGGCAGGGGCGGCCGGATCGGTGTTCGACGTGCTCCGCGAGCGCCGCCTGAACCATTGGGTTGAGGTGTACCCGGGCGTCCGGGAAGACGAGTGCGCTGCTCTGCTCCGGGAGTTCTTTGCCGGCCACCGTACCCGGCTCTAGTCCACCTGGCTTTGCGGCCCGGTGGTTTTCGTAGTTCAAGGCCCGGCGGGTTCTTGGTTACGCGCCCTCGACGGCCAGCACCTCGACGTCGGTACCCAGCGCTTTCAAGCTCTGCACCAGCCGGGCGTTGTAGGCGTTGCCGCCGGAGTGGTGGTGAACTTCGCCGGGGACCAGCAGGCGGATGCGCAGCATTGCGTCAGGCGGTGAGGTCCAGGGCAAAAGTGGCCCAGGCATCCGGGTTTTCGCGCAGGGTGACGTCGATACCAGCAAGCCGGCCGCCGTCGTCGTCATCCTTCAGCCTGTCCGCGACCGCCCGGGCAACGTATTCAGCCAAAGCCTCGGTGGTGGTCAACTTGCCCGCGAAGTCGGGGTGCTCGTCCAGGTTCCGGTAGTCCAGGCGGGCCAGGACCTCTTCAATGATGGTGCCGGCGGCGCCAATGTCCAACACAATGGCATTGTCGTTGAGCCTCCGACGGCGGAAAGTCACTTCCGCAACAAGCGTAGCCCCGTGCAGTCCTTGCGCGGGCCCAAATGCCTCACGGGGAAGGCTGTGGGCAATCATGAAATGACGGCGGACGGTCAGGCTGAACATGGGCTACCTCTGGTCTCTTAGGTGGGGTACGTAAAGTCTTCTACGGCGCCTATGACCCGGCGTCTGCACCGCTGGGGTACTCGATGACGTGGCAGAGCGCGTCAAGCCGGCCGTGGGCGAGGTCCTGCACCACTCCGGGCAGCTCGGCAAACGGCGAAGTGCCGGTGATGAAAGCGTCGAACACGGGGTCCCTCAGCAGCGAGACGGCGAGATTCAGACGGTCGGAGTTGGTCCTGCGGTGGCGACGGGCCCGTGCCACCACTCCTACCTGGCTGGCACGGATGGACAGGCGCCGGGCATGGAAGTCCTCCCCCAACGGCAGGGTGACTTCCCGGTTGGCGTACCAGGACATTTCGATCACGTCCCCCTCGTCGCCCACAAGCTGCAGGCTTCGCTCCAGGCCTTCCTGTGAGGCGGAGCAGTGAAAAACGATGTCGCAGTCGGCGAGGGCGTCATCCGGGTGCGTGAACTCCACGCGCAAGGTGTCCGCAAGCGGTTTCCTGCCTGTGTCCAGGTCAATGAGCTGCAAGCGTTCCAGGGGGAACGTGCGCAGCAGGGTGGCCACCATCCCGCCCACCAGCCCGGCACCCACTACCGCAACCCGGTCTCCCAACCGGGGGCCCGCCTCCCACAGGGCGTTGACGGCGGTTTCAACGGTCCCGGTGAGGACCGCACGGCAGGACGGGACGTCGTCGGGGATCCTGGTGAGGTCACTGACGGGCACCACATAGCGGTCCTGATGGGGGCTGAGGCAGAAGACCCGCTGCCCGGGCCAGCCCTCCGGCCCTTCTTCGACAACTCCCACAGAGAGGTATCCGAACTTCACCGGCCCGGGGAACCGCCCCTCCTGGTGAGGGGCACGCATCGCATCGGCCACCCTGGGTGGGACAGCGCCGGCGTGCACTGTCATTTCGGTCCCCTTGCTGATGCCGGAGTAAAGGGTACGGACCAGCGCCTCACCTGGACCGGGAGCTGGCAGCTCTTCCGTGCGGAGCTCGCCGTGTTCCTTGCCTGTGGTCCAATAGGCGGTTGCGTGGGTGGAACTCTGTTCAATAGTCATCTTGCTGATGAATCTAGCCGTCACGGCGGGCCTGGGAAAGTTCGACGACGGATGTCGGGTCCCATTGCAGGCGCACGTTCCAGCGGGAACAGGCAAGGTCGGGACGGACATGTGCATGGTCCAGCGCAGCAACGGCCTGGCATATCGCTAGATGGGCACCGGATCCGGTTCCCATTTCGCGAGTGGGTCTTGAGGCAGCCTGATGGGCATCGCGTAGAAGTCTTCCCACACCGGATCGTCCGGCGCAAAGACATCGGGATCCAGGAGTCTTGACGGGGACGTTTCCGGAGACAATCTTACGGATGGATGTAAACCAGCCTTTTGAGTGTGTGCTGGTGCATCGTATTCCCTTGTGGCTTCCGGAATTGGTGGCCACTGAGGTGATTCCCAATCATGGCGTTCCGCCGGGTAATACCGTCCGGTGGGGGACGTCCAGCCAGGTGGTTCGTTCTGTTGTGCCCGGCCCGGGGTCCAGCCGCTGGCGTGTTTAAGGTGGTGGTGTTTACGGCAGAGCTGCCCGAGATTGCTGATGCCGGTGGTTCCGCCGTGGTGCCAGGCGGTGAGGTGGTCGGTTTCGGTGTCAAGGGAGTGGTTGCTGCAGCCGGGGAAGGTGCATTTGCCGTCGCGGAGCTGCAGCACCTTCCGCATCGCTTTGGTCAGCCGGTAGCTGGTTCGTCCTATTTCCAAAGGGGCACCATCGCGAGGGTCGACCAGAACCCGGTAGAAGGAACCCGCACCGTCCGAAGTAAGTTTCCTGGCCATGGAAGCGGGGATGGGGCCGTACCCATCGAGCAGGGCAGGTTCATCGGTGAGGCCGAGCAGTGCGAACACCGGTACGGTGACCAGTACTTCCGTGCGGGGCGTTGGTACTTCCCCATCGATATGCCCCCTACTGTCACCGTTCGCAGCCTGGCCGGTTCCCCCGCCGAGGAGCAGGCCCGATGCGATGTCAGAACGCAGCTGCGCGAGGGTGCGTGGCTCGGTGGGGCCCTGGAGTCCGCGGGCAAAATCCGTGGCTTTGTTCCAGATTGCGCAGGCCGTGTCCCCGGGCAGGTACAGCGAGACCCACGCCATGCCGTCACGGTCCGGGGCGTACTCCATCCGCCGGTCGGCACGGCCTTTCGCGTGTCGCTTCTCCAGGGTCTCGGGGTGGTGGCGTTCCCGCCAAACCCGGACTTTGCGCCGGAACCTGGCCGGTATCAACTCACCCGGCGCAGCTGCGCGGGCGGGCTTCGGCGAGTCAGGGTTGAAAAAGTGCGCCACAAGAGCCTCCGCTCCAGAGCGGTCAAGGCCTTCGGTCTCGTCAGCAATGATCCTGGCGTGCATCCAGGAGATGGCACCGCAGGCCAGTGCGTTCATGGCTGGCGGAAGGGAGCAGATCTTTCGGGACTGCATGACCAATGCCCCGGCTGAGGCCGAACTTACTGTGAGCACACCGGCTATCTCCTCAACGACAGACACCTCGTCAAACGAGCGGTCTGCCAAAGATGCACCAGGAGGGGTCATCGCCTGCTGCAGTTCCATGATCTCCGCGACGTCCCGGGCTTTGACTGCCGCGAGCTGCGCTTCAAGCCGCGACGTCAAAGCCAGCCGCTCCAGCCGGTTGTCCAACTTCCGCTGTATCACGTCAACGGCGGCGTAACCGGCGGCACCGGAAGTGGCAGGGCCGGAGACTTTTCCTCCGGTGGCGTCAGCAGCAGGGCCGCCGGCGTCGAGCCGGGCATCTTCCAGGAACAGCGCGTCGAGGCCGGTAAGGGAGGTGTGGACAGCCTCCATCACCGCCGCTGCACCCGCCGCCAAAATGTCCATAACAACATCATCTGTGAGGGGTACGACATTATGGATGAAGTGCCCGGCCGGCAATGCTCGGGTGCTGAGGTTCGCGGACAGCCGCGGCCGCTCCGTTTTGGGGATGTGCGCCTCGCTCCGGTACCCTATTGAGGTTGGTGACGTGTCCGAGCGGCCGAAGGTGCAACACTCGAAATGTTGTTTGGTGTAAAAGCCAACGTGGGTTCAAATCCCACCGTCACCGCCAGGTAGCAAGGCCCCGGTTCCCCTTTAGGTAAAGGGAACCGGGGCCTTTGCTTTGCCCGGAATCAAGTTGCTGCCCACATTTTGCCCACACTCGCCTGAGAGACAGCGTTATCTAAGGCGTCGGAAACGCTGTCCAGATCCCCGTCGAACAGGTCCGCATAAACGTCCAGAGTCATGGCGGCCGAGCTATGTCCAAGCATTTTCTGGACCGCCTTTACATGTGCTCCCGCCGACACCGCGAAGCTCGCCGCAGAATGGCGAAGGTCGTGTGGGGTGATCCTCGGAATGCCAGCACGCTTCACGGCCCCCGCGAACCAGCTCATATTGTCTTCATGGACGCGGGCAAGACGTAGGTGGTGTCCGTTCTCACCGGGGAACACTAGATCATCCCGCCCTTTACCTTCACATTGCCGCGCCAGATGCTCCCCCAGGAACCGAGGAAAGGGCACCGTGCGCTTCTTGTGATTCTTCGGAGTGCCCACTTCGATCACGGAACCAACTTGCACCGCGTTCTCTTCGATTAGGAACCGCCGCCGGAGCATGTCCAAGTGCTTTACGCGCAACCCCGTCGCTTCGCCCCAGCGCAGCCCGCAGTACGCCAGCACCAAGACCAGCGTGGGGTACTTGCTAGCGGCTGCAAGCTCGTGCACCTGATCATGATTGAGGTAGACGTGGGCTTTCTTCACCTTCCGCGGCAGCGTTACGCTTCGTGCAGGGTTACTAAGAGTCCGGCGGTCGCTCACAGCGTCATCAAGGACCGCCGCCAGCACCCCATACGCCCGAATCACAAGGGTTGCCCCCTTGGGCTTTTTGGGCGGTAGCGCCTCCGGGTCCCCCAACGACATCTCGGAAACCCACTGTTGAACCGCTGTCCGTCGGACGTCAGCAACGGCGACATTTCCCCACGCGGGCAGGACGTGGTTCCGCCAGGCTGATTCAACTGGGCGGTATGACGAAGGCTTGAGATGAGTTTGCCGCGCCAACCATGCGTCCCCAAGCGGCCCAATCAGTGCCTTGGCAGCTGTTGCGTCTATGAACTCGCCGCGCGCCTTGGAGACTTCGACTGAAGCCAAGAAAAGCTCAGCGTCCCGCTTTGTCCGAAACCCGCGCTTGTCCGTCTGCGTGCGGTCGGGCTTCCGGTAACGCACACGGTAACGCTTCCCCTGACTCGTCTGATAGGCCTCGATGGTCGCCATGATTACTCACCGGACCCTTCGTCAGCAGGAACGTTCCAGAAAGGCTCTTCGCCAGGCTCGTCCTCGAAAAGAAATCCTTGCGTGCGAGCAAGGCGCCTCATCCTGTCGTTCTCTTCTGCTAAGTCGTAGTCCCTACCGAGCGGTAGCCCAGGAATTTGACGATTGTCGATTGCTGGAACTGAACGCAATTGGAAGAGTTTTTGCTGTTCATCTGCCTCTCGTGACATCCCTCCCGACACAAGCTCAAGGGGCTCCCGGCCGAGCGCCCAAGACCACTGTGTGTTGTGGGCGACTTCCCTGTCGGGAACGCCCGTCATCGGTGAGGCCAAATCAAAAGCACCGTCAGCAGGAAGCAAGAGCGTTAGAGGCGAAACATCAAATGCGACCGCCAAAGCGACAAGATCATCCGCGTCTACTCGCCTCTCCCCCGCCTCAATGCGGCGAAGACCAAGAGCCGGAATCGGCCTTCCAATCTTTGCCAAGCGCTCGGCCAACTCCTTGTACTGCATACCTCCCCTAAGCCGCACGAAATTCCGGCGCACTGTCTCGCCGGTCGGCCCCAAAGGGTTCTTTTTGTCGCTCATGCCCTTTAGTCTCTCATATCGAAATGATCTCTGGAAGTACGTCTTGCGCTTTGAAAGTTCGTGACGTAACGTGAGTAATGGGAGATCGAGATGATCTCCTGTTATTCGAAAGGAGAACCGCCGTGACTTCCGAGTTAATGGATTCAATCGAATTGGGAAGACGCTTGGGTAAGAGCTCAGCGGCCCTCGCTAACTGGCGCTACTTGGGGCTTGGCCCGAAGTTCGTAAAAGTCGGAAAAGCCGTTCGATACAGGGTGAGCGATGTCGAAACGTGGCTTCAGGAGCAGACCCGGCAGCAGACTGGGGCCGCCTGATGGACAAACGTGACCGTCACGTAGTGCTCACTGTAGAACGTGGCTCATACGGGCACGACGGTCGTCAGATGGGGTACGCAGCTAGCTGCGAAACGTGCGGTGCGGTGACCTTCGGGGGGTTCCGCACTAAGACCGACGCAAAAGCCGCATTGCTCCACACCAAAAGCGAACTCAACGAAAACTAAGTTGATACCAGAACGGTCGAATCCGGCAATTAGCTCTTGAAAACCCGACCCGCCCTTGGTCATTCGGGAGAGGTGACCTGGGGTGCAACCCACCAAGTAATCCAAAGAAGAGGTCTTAACCGTGTCCATCACCACAGCACCAGAAGTCGCAACGCAGTCAGTCCCGATGAACGAACGTCAGGCAGAGGCTTTGGCCGCCTACGTCGTTTCCCTCCGGCCTGACTGGTCCCACTACCCCGTCCGGGCACGTATCAAGCGAATGAGCTTCGAGGACAACCTCAGCTCATGCAAAGTACACACCACGGTCCTCAATGCCGTGTTTAACCATCCAGAAGCTGCCCTTACGGAGTTCGACATCAACTTTCAACGCCGCGGAGCGGGGCAGTTTCGGAGTGGGAGCACAGCGTGATGCGGCACATAAGGCCTCTGCCACCGCCAACACAGGCGCTTGTCGCACACGATAGCCCCGGCCCATCCGCCAAGACATTCCGGGGCTATCAGGTAGGAACACCTCACAACTTCTCAGAGGAGGCTCCATATGGAGGCTAACACCACAGGGGCGCCGATAGCACACCCCGACCTCGTTATCGAACCTGCGATGCGACGAAAGATGCTTGCCATGGACTTCCTCGTCCATGCCCGAAACGACCCTGGATCCAGCCGCCGGACAGTGGACGAATACATCAGCGTTGCACGGCGCCATGGCCTGACAGTTGACGAGATCGCGGCAGGTCTGGGTACAAGTTCGGCGCTGGTAACAGCCGCAATTGCTGACGGTGGCAGCTGATGGCGCGGGACCGAGCAAACATAAACACCGGCATATGGACGGACCAGGACTGGCGCAACCTGCCTACGGCCCAGCAGCATCTATACCATCTCTTGATGACGCACCCGACGCTGTCCTACGCCGGGGTCGCCGACTGGAGGCCAGCACGTCTCGCGGCCATGACGGCCGATGCCACACCCGAAGCCGTCAGGGAGGCTGCAGAGGGTCTGCAGGCCAAAAGGTTCATCTTCTTCGACGAGGAGACAGAAGAAATCCTCGTGCGATCTTTCCTGCGCCACGACGGCCTTCTGAAGCAGCCGAAGCTGTCTATCTCGATGGTAAACGCTTATGGGGCGATCGCTTCTGCCCGCATTCGTGAGGTAGTTACTTTTGAGCTGCAGCGCCTCTATGAGGAGTTCCCGGGATGGGCTGCTTTCGGGCAGGAGAAAGTCCTGGCCTTGGTCAAGGGCAAGGGTACGGATATGGCTGAATTTACCCTCGGGCTTGCCCCTGCCGTTACCCCACTGTTTAGGGTAAATGCTGCCCAAGCCGACCCCCTGCCTACAACTACAACTACAACTACAACTACAACTACAAAAAAGCTCTCTCGCCGTTCCCCGGCTCGGCCTCTGCCGACTGACTGGAAGCCAACAGAGGCACATCAAAGGAAAGCGCGCGAGAAGCACCTCGACCTGGAGCTACAAGCGGAGACCTTCCGGAACCACGCATTAGCCAATGACAGGAGAGCCAGCAACTGGGACGCTGCATTCAACAACTGGCTCATCAAAGCAACGCCTGGCGCCGCGCCTAAACCAGCAGCATCCAGCCCATGGTCACGTGAGTTCCACCAGGCGGCAAGCAATGGATGAGCTTGAGGGCCCGGCGCAGAACGTTGAAGCTGAGCAGTCAGTGCTGGGAGCGATGCTCCTGTCCCGCGAAGCCATCAGCGAGGTATCCGAGCTACTCACAGGCATGGACTTCTACCGACCAGCACACGACACGATCTACAGGACTATCTTGACCATGCACAGCAAGGGTGAGCCGGTGGACCCGATCACGGTCATGGCTACTTTGACGCGGGAAAGTGAAATCACCCGAGTGGGTGGTCCCGCCTACCTGCATCAGCTGTCCCAGGCAGTGCCCTCCGCTTCCAGCGCGAGCTACTACGCAGACATCGTGTCTCGGGCAGCGATGCTCCGCAGACTCGACCAGGCCGGCAAGCACATCTCTCAACTCGCCCGCAGTGGCGGTGATGAGGTTGAGCTTGTGGAGGCCGCAAGGAAAGCCGTTGATGGAACATCGAAAGCCACCACGACCCCTGTGCTCTCCTTTGGGGACACTATTGACCGAACCATTGACGAACTCAGTGAGAAGCCCAACCAGGTCCCTACCCCATGGAATGCGCTGAACGACATCATTGGCGGCCTGCGTCCCGGCGGCTTGTATGTGGTCGCCGCCCGGCCCTCTGTGGGCAAATCTGTCATTGCTTTGCAACTGGCGCGGTCACTGACGGACAACGGATCAGTCGCGTTTTCGTCACTGGAAATGAGCGAGTCTGACGTGCAGATCCGAGCCGTGGCCATGGACCTGCAAATCAACCTGGGTCGACTCATTGAGCGCCGGCTTACAGACAACGACTGGGCGAAGATCCGAAACAGGCGTGCAGCGTGGCAGGATGTCCCACTGTTCGTGGACGACAGGTCAGGGGTGACGATCACGGACATCAAACGATTCGCCCGGTCCGTGCACCGCCGCAAACCCCTGGCTGGGATTGTCGTGGACTACCTGCAGCTCATGGCCCAGGCCCCGGGCGATAAACGCCCGCGGCAGGAGTTCGTGGCTGACATGTCCCGGCAGTTAAAGATCCTTGCCATGGAAATGAAGGTGCCGGTCATCGCACTGTCCCAGCTGAACCGTGGCAGCACGCAACGGGAAGACAAGATGCCGCAGATCAGCGACATGCGGGAATCAGGGGCCATCGAGCAGGATGCGGACGTGGTGATGCTCCTGCACAGGGAAATCATGGGAGAGAACAAGGGGGACCTTGCTTTGTTGGTGGCAAAGAACCGCAACGGCTCAACGAACATCGCGGAACTGTCCTTTTGGGGGCATTACTCGATGGCCCTGGATAAAGGCTCGCCCCTGCCGGGAGGCCAGTGATGGAAAACGAAATCGAACTTAGACACGGCCAAACCGGCATGACCCTCGGACCCAACGACTACCGCTACGGCATCGCCTTTTGCATACGTCCGCCGCACTCACAACCACAGCAGGAGACAAGCCCATGACCGAGCAGCAGCTCAACGACGCCGTCCACCGCCTCACACGCAACCACCGAGTCACCCACACTGACCCCCACACCGGCAAGACTTCCTACCTCACGGTCCTGTCCCTCTTCACCCAACTCCGTCAGGAACAGGCATCAGGAAACCGCCGATCCGGCGGCAGCAAGTCCACAGGCTCCCGCTCCCCCATCGCCATCAACGCCGTCACACTCTGGTCTGAAATCCGCGAGACACTCTCGACCAGGTTCATCGCGTTCACCGGCAAAGACGACACCAACATGCTGCCCGAAACAAAGCTCCAGAAATGGGCAGTCTCCACCCTGGCAGACACCACAGGCCGAAGCATCGAGACCTGCCTCCGTACTGCCACCACCTGGGCTACTTCCATCGAAAGTCTCATAAGCCCAACACCAAGAATCGAAGTCCGCGGAGCCTGCCCAGCCTGCGCAGCAACCCACGCATGGACATGGGACCAGGACGAATACGTCCGCAACACCGCAATCACCGCAACCCGCCACGAAGCACGCTGCGGCGCTTGCGGAACAACATGGGCAGGAGCAGACATCCACGACCTCGCCGAAACCCTCGGGCAGGCCGCATGACTCACCACGAACACCTCGTCGGCCTCACTGCCTACGCGCTTGCCCGCGACACGGTCAGCCGCAAGTGGCACCCCGTTATTGCGGATGAACCTGGCATAATCCACGCGGTACGTCCCACGGCCACCGAACCCACTATCACCGAGCCCTACTTCATTGAAGACACCCAGCACTACCGTGCCGGCCTATGCGGCGCGCTAGTCAAAGTCGTCGTCCCACTTAGCTTCAAGCCAGCCGAAACGGACGCCTGCCAAGAATGCGTTGACGAACTCACAAACCCAGCAGTCCCAGCAGTCTGGCTCAGCAACCCATTCGGCGCCTCCCTGACAGGCGACTCATGGTGGCTCAAAGGGACCTACAAGAACCCCGGATGGGTCAAGCGGCGGAAACGAGAACGCGCCGCAAGAGCAACGGCCACCGAACAAAGAACACGGTTGTAGTTCTCCGCATCAACCTGTTAAACTGGGAGTACAGGCCAAAGGTCTACCCAAATACTACTGAAGCCCCGGAGTCCCCCTCCGGGGCTTTGCTCATGTCTATCCAGATGAGACAAAGCCCCGGAGTCCCCCTCCGGGGCTTTGCTCATGTCTATCCAGATGAGACAACCCTTACCTCCCGGTCTCAATCTCAAGTTTTCAGTTCCTAAGGCGATAGTCTGTTCAGTAGGGTGGACCTACTTGACGAGCGGGCGAAAGGCCAGGATAAAAATTTGACGCAAGACGCGGATCTGTCTAAGTGGGGAGAGCTGGGCAACCTAGTGCAGCTGCCCCTTGATTATCCAAAGGCCCCAATCGTCGAAGCAATCCTGCAGATTCACGTCACACCTGCAGACACCCTCGCTGTCGATGACCTCCAGACACTTCTAACGGCCGAGGATGGCTATGGGCCCGCCGAGCAGGCCATCGCCTTCGACGGTGAAGTTTCTTTAGTCGATACAGAGGTCATCAACAAAGTTGAGGCATCAAAAGTTGGTTACATCTTCCGTCGGCATGACTTGAAGCGGGTAGTTCAGGCCCATCGAGACAGCTTCATCTTTTCCTGGCTTCCCCCCTATGAGCACTGGAAACAATTTTCCGAAGAAGCCCTCGACCACTGGACGAGGTACCAAAGGACCGCACAGCCATCGTCGGTTCAATCTATTGGGGTTCGCACGATCAATAAAATTCCACTTCCCGACCGGGCCACAGAACTGAAGGACTACGTTCGTATCTCCGTCGACGTCCCCGCCTATCTGCCGCAGGCGCTGGCCTCCATGTTCAGCCAAGTGCGAGTCCCCCTCTCGATGTTCGGGGCGATCGCAACCATCACTTCCGTCCTTCAACCCAGATCAGATGGAACTCAGGGTCCGCCCGAATTAATCCTTGACATAGATATTCAAAAGTCCCTTTCCCTGGATTTAGCTGATGTAGGATTCCATGAAAGCCTTCTAGGAGCACTCCAGGAGGCACGAGATGCTAAGAACTTCGTTTTCGAAGCATGCATCACCGACGCGACAAGGGGGTTGATTTCCAAATGACCATTGCATTGCCCGCGCCATACCGCGTTAGTGGCAACCCGTTGGCGGAAGCGTTTGACATTGCTGAAAGCCTGCGCAGGACATCCGCCTTCTGGAGCCTACAGATGACTCGGGTCCTCCTTCCGGAAGTTGCTTCCGCACCGGAACCCAAAGTGTCTACCTTTAACGTTCAGACCACATTCTCGCTGGAGGACAAGCCAGCGAGGCAGGCCAGGTATATCCCGGCACCCCCTGATGACAGCGGCTGGTAGAACTTCCAAGTTGCATGCTACTTGCAGAACCAGCGAAATGGCTTAGTCAGGGTGACATCTTCCTTGAGGTCCCAGTTCCAGACATCCATACATCCAGTCGATCAGGACCAGCTCTTCTCGTAACCTACAACTGTGCCCTCGACAAAAGAACTGGCAGCGGCAAGTCGAAAGTCACGCATCTTAACTTCCTTCCGGTCCGTGACGTCACCGCCCTCCAGCCTCCAGACCTTGCTAGGAACCTTAGAAGTAGGCCCACATCGCTTACGCCGTACACTGCTTTGTACCTCGGCGACGTTCCTCAAGTGGGCGAGGGCTACGTAAACCTGATGGAGTGTTTCACCCTCCCGATTTCGGAATTTGCCGTGCAGATCGAGGACTTTTCTGAGGAACTGTCGACGGGAGACCCCGACGAAGATTGCTTCAGGCTAGTGGACAGCAGCTCGCGAACCAGAATCTCAACCCTAAGTTCGTCTCACCATGCGCTCTTCCTTGAAAAGTGGCGTGCGCATTGGACCGGCACTTTCCAAGGCGGCAACGAGTAAGTAGCAGCCGGCAAAACCAAGCTCTACCGCGTATCCATAACCAGCTGCGATTACGCTCAGGCGACTTGTGGAAGCGGTGAGTAGGCGTGACGACTTCACGCACAGGCACAGCCACGTGGAAGCGTGTGAGGCAGCAACGCCTAGACCACGACAGGGAAGCCGGACTAACCCGATGCCCCCGCTGCCGAGTCAGCCTAGATTGGGAATACTCACGCCGCCCCAACAGCCCGGAGCCGGACCACATCATCCCGTGGAAACAAGGCGGACCAGACACCTTCGAAAACACGGTCACCATATGTCGCCGCTGCAACCAATCCATCGGCGACAAGAAACCGCGGAGAAAAGCTAGGCCAGTCATTGAGACGGTAGACCTTGACAACGACGGCTACTGGTGACCTGTGGATAACTCCGGATAAGAAGTTACGCCAAACGCTGTTGCGAAAGTATCCCAGGGGGTAGGCCCCCACATATGGCGCCCCCGTCGCTACCCCTGCAACAGCGATCTCTCCCCGCGATTTTTTCCACACAGCCCCTCTGAGGAGGTGTCCGGCCATGGTCAAAAGAAAGAGTCCTTTGCGTGCTGTGGGTCCGGATGAGAAGCCGGCTAAAAAGCAGGAGCCGAAGACGGTTTTGGAGGCTGCGGAGACGGGTGACCGGATCGCGGAGCTGATTGCTATGCGTCGGGTGATTGCCCGGGCGCTGGATAACGAGAACACTTCCCCTCGCGACCTTGCCGCGCTGTCTCGTCGTCAGATTGAGATCAGCAAGGAGATTGACGCTCTGAAGCGCCAGAAGGTTGAGGAGGCCGCGCAGGGTGACATCTCCGGCGATGAAGAGTGGTCAGAGGAAGCTATCTGAGGTAGCCCGGCATATTTGCAAGCCTGACGGCATCGTGTCTACGGGGTTCCCTGCGGTTCGTGACAGGGCGAAGGCCATGGGCATGGGCTTCGACGGCTGGCAGGACGGCGTTGGGCGCCTGGCGTTGGCCAAGCGTGAGAACGGGCTGTACGCGGCCGGTATCGGTGGCGTGGTCCTCAGTATCCCTCGCCAGGTTGGCAAGACGTACCTGATCGCGGCGATTGTCTTCGCTCTGTGCACGATCTTTCCGAATCTGACCGTGATCTGGACGGCGCACCGTACCAGGACGCATAACGAGACGTTCAAGAAGATGCAGGGCATGTCTCGGAAGCCGAAGATCGCTTCCTATATCGAGAACGTGCGGGCTGCGAACGGTGAGCAGGAGATCACGTTCAAGAACGGCTCGCGGATACTGTTCGGCGCCCGTGAATCTGGCTTCGGCCGTGGCTTCGATGAGGTCGACATCCTTGTGCTTGACGAAGCGCAGATCCTGACCGAGGACGCGATGTCGGACATGGTGCCGGCGACGAACGCGGCGCCGAATGGCTTGGTGTTCATGATGGGTACCCCGCCCCGGCCTAAGGACCCGGGCGAGGTGTTCGGCAACGTCCGTAAGGCTGCCCTGGAAGGCGACCCTGACACGCTTTACGTGGAGGTCTCCGCGGATGAGGACGCGAGCCTCGAGGACCGGAAGCAGTTGGCGAAGGCGAACCCGTCTTATCCACACCGGACGAGTGACGCGGCGATCCAGCGTATGCGGAAGCTGCTGGGTTCGGACGAGAGCTATAAGCGCGAGGCTTTCGGTATTTGGGATGAGGTGGCTCTTGCGAAGAAAGCGATCAACCTGAAGCAGTGGAAGGCGGCGGAGATTGCCCCGGCGGCCCGTCCGTCGGATGGTCGGCGCGTGTACGCAGTCCGGTTCGCCGTGGATGGTTCCGCGGTCGGCCTCGCAGCTGCCCTGCGGCCGGAGAGCGGTCCGATCCATGTTGAGGGTGTGCGGCTCGCTTCGATGGCTGACGGTACGGCGTGGCTTGTCGAGTGGCTCCTTGAACGGGCTGACCATGCGGCTCAGATCGTGATCGACGGCAAGGCTGGTGTTGGGTACCTCGTGCAGGCGCTGCGCGACGAGAAGGTCCCGGCGTCGGTGATCATCACGCCGAGTACTGATCAGGTCGTCGCCGCGCACTCCATGTTCGAGTCAGGGCTGGCGGCCAAGGAGATTACGCAGTCCGGGCAAGAGGTACTCGACGGCCAGGTGAAGGCCGCGGTGAAGCGAAAGATTGGCACGACCGGCGGTTTCGGCTGGGACGCGCCCGAAGGTGAAAGCGTCGTCCTGTTGGATGCCGTGACGCTCGCCCATTGGGGCGCAAAGACAACCAAACGCAGGCCAGGCAGAAAGGCGGTGTTCCTGTGAATTCTTGGACCGCCAATGACATCAGCGCGCTGCGGATCACGAATGTCACTGACGCGGAGATGTCGACTATTCGGCAGCTACTGTCGGTGTGGGATGGGCGGCGGCCGAAGAACTTGAAGCGGTCCCTGTACTTCGACGCGGAGCAGGCTTTCAAGGATCTCGGGCTGACGCTCCCGCCGCAGCTGAAAGCGGCAAAGTTCTACCTTGGTTGGGCGACGATGGCCGTCCGTAAGCCGGCGATGCGGTCCCAGTTTGAGGGGCTGCGGTTTCCTGGTTCGGATGACCCGTTCGGGCTTGGCGAGATCCTGGCTGCGAACAATTTCGCGCTGGAGTTGGGGCAGGGCATCGTTTCGGCCAATAAGCACGGTATGGCTCTCGTGACCGTTGCGAAGGGTGACGTCGGGGAAGCCTCGGTGCAAATCCAGGGGCACTCTGCGGAGTCGTCCGCCGCTATCTGGGACCGTCGCAAGCGTCGCGTGTCCGCAGCCCTAACGATCGGTTCGATGGACGGCGATAAGCCTTCCGAATTCATCGTGTACCTGCCTGATCTCATTCTTTCGTGTAGCCGTGTTGGCAGCGGATGGCGGGCTGAGCGTACGCCGAACAGGATCGGCCGGACGTTGGTCCGCCCGGTCACGAATGATCCGCAGTTGAACCGGCCGTTTGGTCGGTCACGGATCACGGGCCCTGTGATGGCTCTGTGTGACATGGCGGTCCGCGCTTACGTCCGTATGGAAGGTAACGCGGAGTTCTACAGCTCCCCGCAGCTGGCCGTTCTGGGCATGGAGGCAGACGCCTCGGAGGGCCTGAGCGAGTCGAAGAAGTTCAAGCTGGCAATGGATCGACTGTTGGCGCTGTCTCGGGACGCGGATGGAAACGTCCCGGAGTTGAAGCAGTTGCAGCAGGCCACGATGATGCCGCACTCGGACATGCTCCGCACTGTGGCTTCGGCGTTCTCCGGTGAAACTGGGATTCCGCTGAACTCGCTGGGTGTCATTCATGACAACCCTGCCAGCGCAGAGGCGATCCGGGCTGCCGAGCATGACCTGCTGATCGACGCGACGTATCACAACAAGTACATTCACGGGCCCGCTGTCGTGGACATCGCCAAGCTCGCTGTTATGGTGCGGGACGGGCTGACGGAGTCGCCCCGGGAGGCGTGGAAGCTGTCTGCCGTGTTCGCGGATCCGGAGTTCCGTTCGACGTCGGCTAACGCTGATGCCTACGTGAAGATGGCCGGCGCCAATAAGGACCTAAAGAACTCGAGCGTGCTTCTGGAGACCGTGTTCGACGACGACCAGATTGCGCGTTTCACTGACGAGAGGAAGCGGGCCTCCGGCGCGTCGCTCGTACAGCAGATGCTGGCGGCTACGCAGGCTCCACGGGAGGTAACTGATGGTGGAGCGGGCACAGCTTGACACGTACCGACTGGCGAACAGCGAGCTTGCCCGGATAGTCAAGGGCCTGTTGGCGGATTTCTTCGCCTCCCTGGACCTCGACCGTCCGGAGCATGCCCGGGACGTGCTGCTTGAGTTCGTCCCGGTCCTGGTGGCGCAGTACGGGGACGTTGCGGCGACCATGGCCGCCGAGTTCTACGAAGAGATGCGGACCGCTCAGGGCGCCACTGGCGCCTTCACAGCGACACTCGCTGCCGGCGTCCCCACTGGCGCGATCGAGGCGAAGGTCCGGTACCTTGCCGGGCATCTCTGGACTCCCGAGCCCACGGCGATGCTCTCCCCGCTACTGGTCGCCACCGACAAGTATGTGAAACAGCCCGGTAGGTCCACGATCGCCGCGAACGCACGACGTGAGAACGTCCGTTATGCGCGGGTGCCCACAGGCGACAAGACGTGCAGTTTCTGCCTGGTCTTGGCCTCGCGGGACGCTGTTTATGCCACAGTGAAGTCCGCCGGCGACGGCAAGGGCACCGGTTACGGCGACGACTACCACGGCGATTGTGACTGCCAGGTGGTTCGGATCGCCAAGCCATCCGACTATCCGGAGTCCTACCTGCCGGATGACTACCTGGCGAAGTATGAGGCGGCGCGTGATGCTGCTGGATCGACGCAAATCAAGGCTGTGGCGGCAGCTATGCGCCGCGAGTTCCCGGACCTCGTCCGCGACGGGGTCCACACCCACGGATCTTCCACGGTTCTCCCGTGAAGCGGTACGCGCCCGTAGCGCGGTTCACATGCCCGACGGGGCCAAACGGAAAGGTGCATCCAGAATGCCCAAGAGATTGCTGCATGGGATTGACATTGCCGCCCCCGGTGGCGTGCAAAAGCTCCTTGACTTTCACCGCCTCACCTTTGGCGATGCCGTCATGGAAGTTGACCCCGGCGCGAATACCGCACCAGCGGGAGAACCCAACGGTCAAGTATCCGAGTTCAAGCCGCCGGCAACACAGGCCGACCTTGACCGGATCATTCAGGACCGGGTGGCGAGAGTGAAGACATCGTTTGCGGACTACGACGACCTTAAGGCGAAAGCCGCTCAGGTTGACGGGTTCCAGTCGCGCATCTCTGAGCTTGAAGCCACAAACACTGAGCTTGACGGCAAGGTGAAGGACTTTGAATCGAAAGCGGAACGGGCACAGATCGTGTCCCAGGTTGCCGAAGCTAAGGGCGTCCCAGCGTCCGCGCTTCGTGGCAACACTCGCGAAGAACTTGAAGCCCACGCCGACGATATTGCCTCGTTGCTCAAACCTTCCGCACCGGTCATTCCCGGCCAGGAGCGGACACCCGGCGTCGTCCCGGACAGCCCTGAACGGCAGGCCGTGAAGTCCCTGTTCGGCAACAACTAAACGAGAGGCCCTGAAATGGCTGTTTTCGGTACCAACGAAACGAAGGTCATGCTGCCCCGCAACATCGCGGACGGCATGATCAAGGAAACCCGTACCCTTTCCACTATCGCCAAGCTTTCGGCCCGCGAGCCGCAGCGCTTCGGTGAGACTGAGTACATCACTTTCAACGACTTCCCCAAGGCCGAGTTCGTAGAGGAAGGCGCTCAGAAGGCGTCCACCACGGGCGGCTTCGGCTCCGTGAAGTCCAAGCCTCACAAGGCTCAGGTCACCATGCGGTTCAACGAGGAAGTCCAGTGGGCTTCTGAGGACTACCAGCTGAGCATTCTGTCCCAGCTCGGCGACGCCGGCCAGGTTGCACTTGCCCGCGCACTGGACCTCGGCGCTTACCACCGCATCAACCCGCTGACCGGATCCGTCATCACCGGCTGGGACAACTACGTCACCGCGACAACCAAGAGCGTGGAAATCGCAACGGCTGACGCTGACGCTGACCTTCGAGCCGCAGTCGGTCTGCTGCTGAACCAGCCGACGTCCTGGGGGGTCAACGGCGTTGCCATCGACCCCAAGTTCGCATGGTCCCTGTCCAACCTGCAGACCAAGAACGCCGACGGCTCCCCGTCCGGTGTGCAGCGGTACCCGAACCTCGGCTTCGGGACGGACATCACGTCCATCCTTGGCATCAACGCGGCGCAGGGCAACACCGTCTCCGGTACCCCCGAAGCTGCGGACACCAAGGTCCGCGCCATCGTGGGTGACTTCCAGAACGGCATCCGTTGGGGCATCCAGCGTGAACTGCCTGTCGAACTGATCCGCTTCGGCGATCCGGACGGCCAGGGCGACCTGAAGCGCAACAACCAGATCGCGCTTCGCCTCGAGGTTGTTTACGGCTGGTACGTCTTCGCGGATCGCTTCTCCAAGATCGTGGACGCCGTCTAATGCCCCGGTTCACTAACAAACTCTCGGGTTCCGTGGTGAACGTTTCTGAGGCCGAAGCCGAGAACCTTGGCCCGGACTACGAGCCCACCAAGGAAAAGACATCGGCCGGCGAAAAGCCGGCCCGCCGCGCAAGCAGCGCCAAGTAGGAGGTTCCTGTGGTGGAAGTCCTGCCGTTCCCGTTCGCCACGCTTGACGAGTTCAAGCAACGTTGGCCGGACTTCCCCGCGGGGGCTGACGCGCACGCAACGATCCTCCTCGAGGATGCCAGCCAATTCATCCTCGATATGGTCCCTGCGGCGGGCGGGGCTACAGAGTCCACCCGCCGCAGGATCCTGTGTCAGGTGGTCAAGCGGTCTATGGAGGCCGGGGCTTCGGATACTGCGGGGCTGGAGTCTTTCCAGGTTGGTGGCGGTCCGTTCCAGTTCGGTGGGAAGCCCACCAACCCTAACGGGGACTTTTACCTCACGAAGCAGGAAAAGCAGGCCCTCGGCGCCGGTAAGCAGCAGGCGTTTGGTGTGCCGATCGCTGGACCAGCCACATCTGAGCATCGTCCCTGGTGCAATCTGAACTTCGGGGCTACGTACTGTTCCTGCGGTGCTGACATCGCGGGCGAGCCGATCTACGAGGCGGGCTGATGGTCGTCGTTTTCGGGTTCCCGGGTGATTATCACGAGCCTGGCCGTAACCCACTGAAGATGTTTCCGAAGTCGTGGCTGACTGATGTGACGGTGCTGCGCGGCGGCGGACGGGACGCTAAAGGCAACCCTCTGCCAGTGACTGAGCTCCACGTAACCGCGTGCCTTATCGGTCCTCGGGCGACGTCGGACCCGGTGGACCGGTCGGACCTTGTGGATAGCAAGGCGGTTCTGTATCGGGCCCCGGGGTTCACGTTTCTTTCCACTGATCGTATCCGGGTTCCTCATGGGAAGCGGATGGCTGGCGAGTGGAGCGTGGAGGGCCGCCCGGGTGAGTGGCCGTTCGGTTCCGAGGTTGGGCTGGTGAGAGCGTGAGCAAGTACAAACCCCGCCAGGCAGGGATCCGGGAGTTGGCGCAGTCCCCGCAGGTACGCGCCGCAACGCTGAGCGTGGCCCAGCAGATGGCCGGCAACGCGAACGCTGTTGGCGACTCCACCTATGAGGCCGCGAGCCAGACCGTGACGGCTGGGTGGGCGAATGACCGGCGCGCCGGTGCTGTGGTTCGTGAGTCGCAGCCGCATTGGCGGGATTGGCGTGACACCGTTCTCCTGCGTGTGGCGGCGGCTATGAGTGTTAGGGGGCGCCGGTGACTGATGTTCGGGTGTTCCCTGATACCCGTGCCGCGTTGTTTGACCTGATCGATGGTTCGGTCCATGACGGCGAGAGTGTGCGGGCTGTGTACCACTTACAGGCGGACTCTTACGGCCAGATGGAGGATCCGTTTCCGGTCGCGCACGTGTATGGCGCGCAGGGCGGCACGGTTGGTTTCGTGGACCGGGTTGACCGCCGTGTGGTGGAGGTTTACGCGCCGGGGGAGCAGGCCGTGAGGGTTCTTGAGTCCATCACGGCTTTCGTTTGCGGGGCTGACATCGAAACGCCGTCCGGGTATCTCGACAGGGTCGAGTGTGTGGTGGCGCCTGACGATGTCCCTTACCAGTCCGACACCCTCAATAGGGCTGCGGCGACGTTCCTGGTTACGTCGCGGCCCATCAACTAGACCCCGCTCGGGGACCAAATAATTCCTATGCCCTTGAAAGGGGTCTACCCGTTATGCCTACTTTTGAAACAATCCGCCAGGGTGCTGACGAGCGCGCTCTTATCCGGAAAATCCAGAAGGCTGTGGCTTTCCTCGCCCCGATCACCGTTGACCTGCCGGAGACTCTGTACACCACAGGCGCTCTCACGGACCTGAAGGCTGCCGGCTGGCTGCCTATTGGCATGGTCACCCCGGATGGTTACGAGTTTGGCCGCGACGTGTCCAAGGAGGATGTGACGTCGTTCGGTTATGCCGGGCCTGTCCGTTCTGACGTGACCGAGGTGGCCCGCAGCATCAGCATGACGCCGCTGGAGACCGGCCGTCGTCACATGCTGGAACTGATCTACGGCACAGACCTGACCGCCGTGACCCAGTCCACCACCACGGGCGAGATCGTCATCAACGAACCGGACCTGCCCGTCGATAAGGAATACCGCCTGCTGATCATCGGTTCCGACGGACCCGCCGCCGAGAACTGGATCATCGGCCGCGGTTACGGGCGCGTGAAGCTCGCTTCCACCGACTCGCAGACGTGGGGCACGAGCGACGCTGTTTCGCAGTCCCTGACCTTCGACGTCTTCACGGACACCGAGATCGGCACCCCGGTCCGGCACTACATCGGCGGTACTGCTGCCGTGACTCATAAGGCTGTCCTGGGCTTCACGCAGGCCGGCGCCTAACCAGACTGCGGGTCGCGCCACTTTTCCGGGTGGTGGTGGCGCGACCCGCTCTTTCCTCTTCCACCGCCCGCGTTCTTAGGAGTCCCCTATGCCCCGCTTCATTAAAAACGGCCTGACCATCGAAACCTCCATCGCTTCCGAGGCTGCAGAGCTTCGCCGTGACGGCTTCACCGAACAGAAGGCCAAGACGGCAGCTGTGAAGGAAGCCGACGCAACTCAGACCCCTAGTAAGTAACGACGCTGCTTCCCTGTTAGCCGATGGGCAGGCCTTGACCTGTCCGCATGGCAGTACGGTTCGCTACCGGTTGCTGTCGGGAGATTCGCAAGCTCAGAGCGGCAGGGCAGCAGTCCCCTGTCATAAACACCAACCACCACCCGGAGGTAACCCCATGTCTGACACCCCGAACGTTCAGCTTTCCCTCGCGAAGCTCCGCAAGGAAGTAACCACTGCCGAGCCGCTGAAGATGGCACTGTCCAACTCGAAGGTCATCACCTTCCCGGACGTCTACGCGATGGAATCCGTTGAGGCCGAAGAGATCTTCTCGAAGCTCAGCACCAACGCGACGAACTGGGCAGTCATCGGCACGTGGCTGTCTGAGGAAGACACCGCGGCTCTGAAGGCCGAGAAGCTCTCGATCATTGAACTCGCCACGGTGATGCAGGCTGCGACGAAGTACTACGAGGACATCTACGGCAAAGCGGGGGAAGGCAACGCCTCCGCGGGCTGATTGGGCGTTTCCGCCCGCAGATCCGCGCCGACCTTTTATCGGTTTATGGCGTGGATCTTGCGGAGTGGTACGCGCAGGGGCGCTGGGTTGGCCTGCTCGATCTGATCGACGGGCTTCCCGGGGCTTCGAGGCTCAACGAGGCAATTGTCAACGACAAAGAGTATGCCGCGCATCTCGCAGCGATGCCGAAGCCGGCAACTGAGTGGGCGCCTCGGGTTGCTGAGTTTGATCTGAACGCGCACCTGTCGCGGGAGATCCTGCACGCGCTCAAGGGCATCAAGCAGGTCCTGATCGCCACAGCCGGCGGGGAGCCTGGCGAAGTGAAACCATTCCCGGGACCTCGCACGGAGATCGAGCGGGCCATCGAGGACGCCGACAGGCAGTGGGCCGAGTCGTTCGTGGGCCAGTTCGGGTTCGACAGCACTGACATCTAAATAAAAGATTCGAGGTACGCCATGCCCGTCGTCGGTATCGCCGAAGTCCTGGTGAAGCCCGTCTTTACCGGGTTGCAGCGGTCTATCTCGCAGCAAGCTAATTCAGCCGCCGGCGCGGCCGGGAGGTTAGCTGGCCGGTCCATGGGCGACGGCATGGCGTCGGGGTTCGTTTCCAGCGCCGGGAAGATCGTGGCGGGCCTGTCAGCGATCACCCCGGCCGCTGGTGCTGCAGGAGCGGGCTTGCTCGCCGCTACGGGCAGCGCGGTCACGTTCGCCGCTTCCCTCCGCTCCCTGGCTGGTGTCGCGGCTCTCGTGCCGGCTGGCCTTATGGCTGCAGCTGCCGGCGCCGGCGTGCTGGTTACGGCGTTCTCCGGCGTCGGTGAGGCGCTGAAGACCGCGACAGAGGAATCCGGGAAGGCTGTCGGCAACGCACGGCTGGATGCTATGGCAAGGGCCGATGCTGTTCGCTCCATCGAACGGGCTGAGCGGAACGCCGCAGAGGTCGCCGTCGATGCCGCGGCCCGGGTGGAGGACGCCAAGCGCACCCTTGCCCGCGTCGTGGAGCAGAACGCCGAGCAGCAGATTCAAGCAGTCCGCCGTGTCGCCGACGCCGAAAGGGACGTCGAGCGCGCTAACCGTCAGGTCCTCGAGTCACAGCAGAACCTGAACGACGCACGGGCCGAGGCGGTCGAGCGGCTGGATGATCTGAACCGTTCGCTTGAGCGGGCGGGGCTGTCTGAGCGTGAAGCGGCCCTCCGTTACGAGGAAGCCCTACTCAAGTTCAACGCAGGGGTAGCTTCCGGCGCTTCTATGGGCTCGCGGGAAATGCGCCGGCTGCAGCTGGACCTTGACCAAGCCGCCCTCGGGCTTCGCACAGCCAAGGACGAGTCCGAGGAACTTCGGAAGGAGCATGAGCAGGCCACCAAGGAAGGCGTCGCCGGCAATAAGCAGGTTATGCAGGCCGAGGATTCCTTGGCTGATGCCCGCCAAGCTGCGGTTGATTCCGTACAGGCTCACCAGGACGCCGTGGCCGAAGCCGCGAAGGTACAGCGTGAAGGCGCCGAGCGTGTCGTGGAGGCACAGGAAGCCATCGCCGAGGCTACGGCTGATGCTGCCCGTTCCCAGCGTGACGCTGCGGAGTCCGTGGCGGATGCTCACCGAGCGCTGGAGCGCGTACAGTTGCAGCAGGCTGACGCCGCTGCAAGCGCCACAGAGAAGTCGGTCGAGGCGATGGGGAAACTCACCCCAGCCGCGCAGCAAGCCGTTCGTGCGCTGCTGGCCGTGAAAGAGCAGCTTGGCGGGATCCGACTGATCGCCCAGGAGAACTTCTTCACCGGGTTCGCTGCGCCGCTACTTTCCCTTGCTGGTTCGGTTATGCCGCAGCTGGCTACGGGTGTGGGTGCTATTGCTTCGGCTGTGGGCGCCGGCGCTCAGATTTTCATGCAGGCTCTGGAGAGCTCGCTCGGTAACGGGGTCCTTGAGTCCCTGCTGTTGGGCATCGCCGCCAGCACTGAGATCCTGAATACCGGCATCGGCCCCGTGGTGGCTGCCTTCACGACGCTGGGCGTGGTCGGCATGCGGTACATGCCGATGATCGCCCAGTTCGTCGCCGTCATCGCCACCCGCTTTAACGAGTTCATCCAGGGCGCTGCTGCTGATGGCAGCCTGGACAGGTGGATCCAAGACGGCATCCAGGGGCTTAAAGATCTGTGGTCTGTGGCGTCCTCGGTTTCGGGGATCTTCGCCGCGCTGAACCGTGCGGCTGAGGCTGGCGGGTTCGCTTCTACACTTGGCGGGCTGGCTGCTGGGCTACGGGACGTTGAAGCGTCCATGAACGGCTGGGTCTTTCAGTCCACTATGGCAACGATCTTCAAGGGTGCCGCAGAGGGTGCTGAGGGGTTGCGTGCTGCGGCAGGTCCTATCGCTGATGCTTTTATCCACGGGGCGGGGCCGCTGGCTGAGTTCCTGCGTCTTGGCGGGTTGATCGCGGGTACGTTTATCGGCGGAATATTCAATGCGTTTTCAGACGCCGCGTTCGGAGCCGGGCTGGTCACGTTCATGGAGGGCTTGCAGGCCGGCGTGCTCGCCATGGCGCCGCACATGCCCGGCTTGGCTGCTTCGTTCGGGCATCTATTAGAGGCCCTCTCCCCGATTGTCGCTGTACTTGGCCCTTCGCTTGTGCAGGTGCTCACGTTCGTTGCTGATGCGATCGCTAATGTAATCACGTTCCTTAGCCCGATGTTGACGGCCTTCGCGGGCAGCCCGGTTGCGATTGGCATCCTTATCGGGATACTTGGTGCTGCTGCACTCGCCGCTGGGACTATGTCGGCTGCGATGATTGCCAGCCGCATTGTCGTGGTGGGTGCGTGGCTCGTAATGTCCACCCAGGCGCTCATTCATGGCGCTCGTATGGCTGGTGCTTGGTTGCTGGCTATGGGTCCGATTGGTTGGGTAATCGGTGCCGTGTTGGGGCTCGCGGCGATTATCTGGGCGAACTGGGACAACATCAGCAAGTGGACTCGCGAGATGTGGGAAAAGCATGTCAAGCCGGTCTTCGATAACCTATCCACTTTCATCACGAAGGACGTACCTAAAGCTTTCGAGCAGGGCGTCAAGTGGATCGGTGAGGCCTGGGGCAAACTCCAAGATTTAGCGAAGGCCCCGGTTAAGTTCGTTGTCGATACTGTCATCAACAAGGGCCTAATTGACGGGCTGAACGGGATCGGAAACTTCCTAAACCTCCCCGACATCCCGCATGTACAGTTGCCTGCCGGGTTCTATCGCGGCGGCATTCTGCCTGGGCAGTCGTCGTGGCGGGACGGTGACGATCAGCTTGTGCCAATGAGGCGCGGTGAAGGCGTTTACGTTTCCGAGGTGATGCGCGACCCGCTAGAACGCGCCCGCTTGTATGCGATGAATAAGGCCGCAATTGCAGGGCAGTCCATCGCTAGGGTCCGGGCCATGTTTGGCGAGGGCTATGCGAAGGGTGGGCTTGTTCACCCGCTACGGGCGTCTACTGTTTCGCAGCCGTTCCACGGCGGGCACAACGGTATCGACTTCGCCGCGCCAACTGGCACGCCGATTGTGGCGGCCGGGCCGGGCCGCGTGTCATCCGCTGGCTGGTCCGCTCATGGTGGCGGTAACGAGATCCACATCGACCACCCCAACGGCCTCCAGACCTGGTACGCCCACCTCTCGCGGTTCGCCGTGAGTATGGGCGACGTGGTCCGGGGCGGTCAGCGGATCGGCGACGTCGGTTCCACCGGCAACAGCACCGGGCCGCACCTGCACTACATGGTGTTCAACGGTGGCTGGCCGAACTTCGTAAACCCCTCGCCCTACCTTGACGGTGGCGGCGAGGCTGGCAAGGGCGGATGGAACCCTATCGCGGCAATTGTGGACGGGCTCGTGGACAGCTTCAAGGCAGCGTTCCCGGCGGCAGGGTTCATCGCGGACATTGCCATCGGTGCAGGCAAGAAGCTCCTGGACGGCGCCGTGGACTTCGTCACCGGCAACGGCGGCAAGGACGACGGCATCGGCTCCACAGGGCTGCCGTACCTGCACGATAACGGCGGGGTCCTGAACCCGGGTCTGTCTTCGATCATGAACGCCACACGGAAGCCCGAAGCGATCCTCACGGCTCAACAGTGGTCGGACATCAGCACCCTCGCTGCTCGCGGCGGTGGCGCGGGTGGAGGGTTCACCAACTACGGCCCAATCCATGTACGCGATGAGAACGAGATGGCTCGAAGCCTGCTCAATATGCAGCGTGACGCGCAAGCGGTTTACGCATAGAAGGAGCACCCATTGGTGAACATCGTTTACGGTACACCCTACCTGCCGCCTGCTCCCCCGGCCCCAGCGTTTTCGGGGCTGGGGCTGCGGTGGACGGCGAAGGGGTCTGAGTGGGCGTTGACGGACCCTTCGACGGGTCTGTTCCTGAAGCCGGGCATCCGGGGACTTGGTAGCGCGGCCTACACGCGGCACGCGACTGAGTCCCCGGCTGTGGCCGGTTCACGGTTCGAGGGCGCCAGCTACCAGGACCGTGAGGTGTTCTGGCCGATCCACATCTACAGTGACGCCGGCTCAACGGACTGGATGCTCCGCGACCGCGCCTTTTGGGCAACGATGGACCCCACGGACACCGGGATCTGGACGGTGACGCACCCTGACGGGTCGCACCGTTCCCTGCGGCTGCGTTTCCTCAATGACGGCGATAAGGTCCGGGACCGCGACCCTATGAAGGTTGGTTGGGACTCGTACGGGATCACCCTCATCGCCGAGCAGCCGTTCTGGGTTGGTGACCCGGTGGTGAAGTCATTCATCGGTCAGGTCCCGCCGGATCCTTTCTTCGGTACTGACGGGCCCGTGGTGACGATCGCCAGTTCCTACAGTGCCGCGAACGCGACGATGGACAACCCGGGCGACGTCGAGTCGTACCCGCGGTGGTTCGTGGACGGTGAAACCACTGCAGTGTCCGTGGGCGTGGACGGCGTCATCGTGACGGTCCCGTTCACGGTCGCCGCCGGCCAATGCCTGGTCATCGAGTCGGACCCGGACCTCATCGGCGCGACCTTGTACGAGGTGACACCTGATGCGCCCAGCAAGCCGTCCGAGCGCGTCGTCGGGGTCCACCTCATCAACCCGGTAGACATGTCCCCCGCGCTGGGCGAGGCGGACTTCGCGCCGATCCCGTCCGGCTCCCAGGTCCCGCTGTCCATGGAGATCATGGGGCCCGGCAAGGTTGAGGCCCTCCTACCTACCCTGTATCGGAGGCCTTGGTGACAGCACCCGTCTTCCGCATCTCGGTCTATGACAAGGACCGGGTCTTCCGGTGCCAGATCGGCAACCCGTCCTCGTTGACGGCGACCGTCCGGCACAACCTCGTATCCACGCTCAGCATGACCGTCCCGCTGGCGCACCCGAAACTGGATGAGCTAATCCCCAATGGAGACGTCAACCCCGGCGCCCGGCTGCGGGTAACGTACCGGGGCGAACACCTCATCAGCGGACCCATCACCGGATACGAGATTAAAACAGACGGCGCCACTGGTGCCTGCACGATCAGCGTGGAGGACGACTTCAGGATCCTGCGGGAAGTCCTCGGCTGGCAGGTCCCGACATCTGCTATCACGGCTCAGGGCGCTTCCGAGTATCGGACCTATACGGGCAACGCGGAAACCATCGTGAAGGCCGTCGTCAACGAAAACGCGGTCACACGGCTGGGAGTCCCTGGGCTTTCTGTGGCGCCGAACCTGAACCGCGGCGCTGTCATTCCCGGCGGCGTCCCGTTCCGGATGCACCGACTGGACGACAAACTCCTGCCGGCCATTGAGGACGCCGGCATCGGAATCACGGTCAAGCAGGTCGGGTCCGGGCTCGTCCTCGACGTGCACGAGCCGGCCACGTACCCGCGTGCGCTGTCAGTGAAGGGCAGGACCCTGAAGGAAGCAACCCTCACCCACACCCGGCCGACAGCTTCCCGCGCCATCGTCGGTGGTCCCGGCGACGGGATCCTCCGGAACTTCCGCCAAGTCACCGACCTCGGACGCGAAACAACCTACGGGATGCGCGCCGAAGTGTTCCGCGATGCAAGGGATGCTCAGGACGAAGACGCACCCGACATCATGGACGCCCGCGGCCAGGAAGACCTCAACGAGCACGGCCCAAAAAACGGCATCAAACTCACACTGGCTGGCACCGGGATATTCCAGTACGGCCCGGGCGGTTTCCACGTCGGCGATCGTCTGCCAGTGAAGATCACCGACGCCCTGACCGTCACCGAGGTCATCCGGGAATGCACCCTCAAATGGGTGTCACCGACCTACGCGGCAGTAGAACCCTCTGTCGGGGATCTGACCGACCAACCGGAGCGCATCACGGCGCAACGAATCGCGGCGCTTGCCCGCGCCAAACGAGACCAGGAGAAGCGCTGATGGCAGTTACTTTCATTTCCAACGGGTACGACACCACCACGGCGAACCCGTACACGGAAAGCGCATGGGCTGACGCTCACCCGGCCATCGGGCAGGGCACATACGCTGTACGGTCCCCGCTGCACTGGAAGGTCACCGCTGTCGCCGGTGCCGACCGGACGGTATCTATCGCCCCCGGCCAGGGGGTGGGCCATGGCATCACGGACAAAACCTTCGACAACGAAACCATCCAGCTGGACACCATATCGTCGGGCTCCCGCTGGGACCTGATCGCGGTGCGCCGCGACTGGACCCCGACCGCCGGCGAGTCCAAATTCGTGAAGGTCAATGGCGGCGCGAATGCCGTCCTTCCGGGTGGGCGCCTGTATGGCCCGGGGAACATTGATGACCAGCCGATCGCGCTCGTCCAGGTCACGTCCGGCCAGACACAGCCCACGTCGATCATCGACCTGCGCACATGGGTCGGTGACGGAGGCGGGCTGATCGCCGCCCACGACCTCGTCAGGACCTTCCTGAACAAAGCGGGGACCCGGCTGTGGATTGACGGGGTTGACTGGGTTCGCCGGGTCGGGGCGAACGACAACCCGGAATGGGAAGAGGTCCGCGGTATCAAGCACGCGGAGTTCACCGCATCGACGGTGCCGTTCACGAACACGCCACGATCACCAACATGGGGCACGGGACCGCTGACCGTCGATGCAGCGCAGACCACGACGAACTCGGGCTTTTCATCCCCAAGCGCCGACCGCATCCAGCTGCCCGGCCGCGGACTGTACGCAGTCCAGGCGAAGCTGAAGATGTCAGCCGTGGCGCAGGGCACCACGTATGTGGTGATCGCGAACAATGACGGCACCTTTGAATACGCCTCCGTTGATATTCCCGCCGGCACGGCCTCCGGCGCGACGGTGACCATTCCGAACCTGTACGTCACAAGCGCACAAGTCATCCGAATCATCTTCTACTCAGACACCACGCCCGGCTACACGCTGGCATCGCGAGTCCGGGTTTCCAAAGTCGGGTAGTAAACGAGCGCTGAGCTTGGGAGGGCGAAGATGTGGATCTGCAATGGCTCGTCCCGCTCGGGACCTTCCTCGGTGTCATCGGCGGCGGCGTCGGCTGGTGGATCAACCGGGCCGACAAAAGGCGTGAGAGTCGGGAGGCTCAAGTGATCCAGACACTGAAGGACCGAATCAAGGAACTGCAGGACCAGATCGCGAACTTGACGCGGAAATTGAACAGGCGAACCCGTGCCGGCGACCGGTGGCGCGAACAGTTGGTCGAGAACCACATCAAGCCTGACCCCGTCGAGTGGCCGAAGGATGATGACGATGAGTAGCGACTACGACTTCGATCAGAAGGTCGGCCGCCAGGAAGCCGACCTTGCCCGCTCCCACCGGGCGGCACGTCGCCGAAACATCCTGATATGGGCACTGGCTGTGGTGTCTCTGCTGTTCGGGATCGTCTGTCTCTTTTTGGCGATGGACAACGCACGCTTGGCGGGAGCGGCAGCGACGTACGGGGACGAGCAGGCGCAGGAAAAGCAGTCCCTCGCGGAAGAGTTCGATGCAGCCTGCAAATCTGCCGACTTCCAGCAGACCGCGGCGGGTTCAAACATCTGCCGCAAGGCTGAGCAGGTAGCCTCCGAACCGTCAGGCCCTCTCGTTGGACCCCAAGGCCTCCAGGGCGTCCCGGGGCCTCGAGGTGAGCAGGGTTTCCCTGGACCTGCCGGGCCCACGGGCGGGACCGGCCCGAAAGGTGACAAAGGCGACCAAGGCATCATGGGTCTGCTCGGCTTGACGGGCAGCGCCGGCACACCCGGCCCTATAGGCCCCCTCGGCCCCGTGGGACCAGCCGGACCGCCAGGACCTCCCGGCGCCACAGGAGCTCAAGGCGAACCCGGCGCGGACTCCACAGTCCCGGGCCCACCCGGACCCGCCGGCGCTCCAGGTGCTCCCGGGGCTGACGGCGCCACCGGACCTCAAGGACCAGCAGGTCAAGACGGCCGCGGCATCAAATCCGCCCAATGCGGCGACGACGGACGCTGGATCATCACCTACACCGACGGCGCCACCTCAGACGCCGGACAATGCCGCGCCACCATCACACCACCAATCGGGGGAACACCATGAGACCGATAGATGCGAAGTACCCGGTGAACCAGGCGTTCGGCGGCTACGCTACCCGCGGAGTCATCGGCCGGCTGAACGGCAGCGAGATCGAGTACCTGGTGGCCTTGTACGGGGATTATCAGCACTACGGGCACGCGGGCGCAGACATCGCCTGCCCCATCGGCACACCCGTTTACGCCATGCTCGACGGCGTGGTGGTGTACGCCGGCTGGGGCGAGGACCTGCCAGGCGACGAATCGTGGGGCCCGACAGGCTACTTCCGCCGCTGGGGGCTCTACAAAAACTTCCCTGGCATCGTGACCGTCATCCAGCACGACCGGAAGTTCAGCATTTACGGGCACCTATCCAGCAACGACGAAGCGCCCGTAGGCACGCGTGTCCGCGCCGGGCAGGTCATCGGCAAATCCGGCAACACCAAGACCCGCACCGAGTACGTGGGCCCACACCTGCACGTTGCCATGCTCGTTGACCCCATCCGGTACAGCACCGGCTCCGGACTGATCTTCGGGTGCGCCGACCCCGTCCCCTACTTCGGTGTCGGATCACTCCAAAGCATGTCCGCCACATCTCAACCCAACCACACGCCCGAACATCAGTGGATCACTGACGTGTTCGGAGAAGGAGCAATCTGATGGCCGGATTCACGTACCTCAAAGACGAAGAAATCGCAGGCGACTCCCGCAAGCCGTGGCAGTTGCTCAAGGACGCAGTGTGGGCACTGCGATCCAAGACCGGAAACCTGCTGCACGCACCCATCCCCCGCTACGGGCCGGACGGCAAGCAGCACGGCGAGACAACCCCGGCATCCGTCATCGGATGGCTGCCCGAGGACATCGCAAACATCAAGTGGCGGCTCAGCAAGCAGCAGGAACAGCTTGACCGCATCGAGGCCGCAGTAAGCCCTGGAAAGGTGGACGCAAAGTGAACGTGCTGGCGCCGTACTTCAAGGCTGTTGTCGCGTTCGTCGCACCGGCCGCGACACTGATCACCGCGGCCGTTCAGGAGGGTTCGCCGGGTGGTGAGTTCATCACCCAGGGAGAAGGCATCACCGCGGCGTGCGCCTGCATCATCACCGCCGCAGCTGTCTACGCCGTACCAAACAAGCAAGCCCAGCCGGACGGCAAACACGAAGCCTGACCCCCCGCCCTTTCACTACCCGCCGGCGTCCCCTTGGGGCGCCTTCTCTCTTGCCCCAAGGAGTAGCCCATGCCGTACACATTCGATGAGATCTTCGCCAAGGACATCAGCAACCCTGGCGTGGTCGCCCGCAACGCCTCCATCAAGATCTTCGACCCGGCCGACCCAGCCAAAGCGCCCATCGCCATCCTGGACACCACAGGGTCACCCCTGCCCAACCCCATCACCGTAGACGCACAAGGGATGGGGCCCGCTTTCCAACACCCAACCCTCGCCCGCGTCGGTTGGGAAGGCGGCGGCAAATCCAACTACCTCACCTCATACGAGGGGATGTACAACGAAACACAGGGCGCCAAGACCGCGGCCCAAGCAGCTGCCAACGATGCTGCAACCGCGGCCGCCGACCGCGTCACCTCAGCAACCGTGAACGGGTCCGGCAAGCTGATCCTGACCAAGGGAACTGGCGCGACAGTCGATGCAGGCAGCGTCATCGGGCCCAAGGGCGACAAGGGCGACAAGGGGGCTGACGGCTCCAACGTACTCCCCACTCAGCAGGCCATCGTTGAAGCAATCACAAACGACGGACCGGCTAAGACCGCAACTGCGCAGGCCATTAAAAAGGAGCGCAACGCCCTCACGATGCCAGCCCGCGGCGCTGTGATGTTCAGCCTTGACGACAACTATGCGCAGAACACCGAGCTTATGGCGGTGCATGACGCTCTGGGGCAGAAGATCACCCTTGCTATCACGTCTTCTTGGGTTGATCAGCCGAACCGGCTCACGTCAGCGCAGATCCTCGCCTACCATCACGCCGGCCATGAGATAGCGAACCACTCCACCACTCACAAGAACTACGTCAGCTCCACGGCGGCGGTTCGGGCCTATGAGTCTGACACCTGCTCGCAGTTCATCTACAACCTGACCGGTCGATGGCCGTCCACGTTCGTCTACCCCCAGGGCGCATGGAACGCGACCACGGATCAGGAGCTTTACACCCGTTTCCGGTCGTGGGCGCTGACGTGTTCCGCCGGCACCAACGCGCCGTTGACCTACCCCCTGGGGGATACGTTCCCGCGGTTCTACCGGCTTGATTTGGACAACCCCGCGAACCTGGACCGCGCCAAGCAGCTGGTCCGCATGGCAGCCTACGCGCCTGTCGTCGTGAGCTTTTACACGCACTGGACGAACCAGCCGGGCACGATGACCACCGCGCAGTACCAGTCGATTGCCCAGCTCGCGTATGACCTGAACGTGCCCGCTGTCCTGCCACGCGACGTGTTCGGGCGGGAGTCCTACCTGCTGGACCCGTCGTTTGAGTCACCTGCGGGCAGTATCGGCAACGCGTGGGGGCCAGCGAACACTGGTGCGGCTACCACCATGCGTGTCGCCGCCACCCCGGACGCGGGCATGTCCGGCACACATTGCATGCAGTTGACAGCGGCCTACCCGGACACGGCAAAGGTAGTCCAGGGCGTCAACATGACGCCGGGGGGATGGCGCATGAGTGGGCGAGTCAAGTTGGTGAGCGGGAACCTGATTACCAACGATGTCGGCGTGATGGTCCGCTACCGGAGGGCCGACGAATCCGCGCTGTCTGCCCAGACGGTCTACCCCACGATGCCGGCTAATGGCGTGTGGTCCCGATTCGCCTTTGACCTGACCGTGCCGGCACTGACGAGGCTCGCGTACCTGGAGTTGTTCGTAACGCCTGGTGCGACCAATAGCCGTTCCGGCGTGGTTCTGCTGGACCATGTAGACCTCCGTCCCGCAGAGCACGGCGACTTCGGATAGAAGACACTGACGCTGGCAGCACTACGCAATGCCTGCCAGCGTCAGGCTGCGGGAAGCGCAGCCTTGAGAGGCTGCGCCAACCTGTCAGTAAGGGAACGCGCATAAGTTGCCGTCAGGTGGTCGCTGTCCCGATAAACCAGAACGTTCCCGATTACCGGGGCGCAGAGGTCGGCGGGGCAAATGAAGTCGTTCAAGTCAATGGCGGTCACTCCATCAACGGCGCGGGCTGCGTCCATCTGCGCCAACCCCTTGTCATCCGAAGCTACACGCCGCGGGACGGCGCATTGACCCAGGTCAGACGTGTTGGCTGCTACACAATCGGGGATGTTCTGCCCCGGCGCTGGAGTGTCCCGGATGACAGCAACAGGGACGCCCTTATTTGTGATCGAACCCCAGGATGCTTGGAACGCTGAGGACATGGCGTCCACCTCGTTAGAGGCGCCGGCTATCCCCGCGCTCTTGGTGTAGTTACTGGTAACCACCATCACCAGTTCGTTGTCCTCGGAGAGTACTTCCTGCATCCGTTCGTTCCACACCATGCAGGCCGTGTATGGCGCTCCTGATCGAACCAGGTTGCCCGTGGCGAAGGGGCATGCGTCGTGAATGTAGGCGGTGAGTCTCCACCCCTCGGTGTTGGCGATAGCCTCCAGCGCGGGGATCCACTGCTTCGCGTGCGAATCGCCTACCAACGCTACGTGCTTAGATGAGTCGCGTTTTCCGTACGCGCACTCTCGGATGTCCGTCTCATCAACGCGGGCTGACACGCAGTCCGGAAAGTCCTTACCAGCAGCGATCGGCGCCGGCGTCTTAGCCCCGGCCACAGTATCCATCGGAGGGGCATTGTCCCTTGGGCTCTCCGGCAGTGTCATGGCCCCCACCAGGACAGGCTGCTGGGGCGCTCTGCTGATTGAGACTTTAGGCAGCGTGGCGTTGTAAGCCTCGGCTTCGGCCCTGCCTTCGTCTGCCCGCACAGTTTGGACAACCCCACCACCAATCATGCACCCAACGATTGTCAGCGCGAGCCCCACTTGCAGCCCCCTCGCCGGCTGACCTTCGAGGGCTGGCATCTTGTTGACCGGCTGCTCGATGAACCGATAGGTCAGGTAAGCCAACGCCACGGACATGCCAATTAGCGCGACTTTGACGCCCGTGCTCAAGTCACCAAAAACGGCGCCGGCGACCACAATAAGAGGCCAGTGCCAAAGGTACAGCGAGTACGAGATGTTGCCAATGAACAGCATCGGCTTCCTGCCCAAGATAGATTCTGCCCCGCTCCTTTGGTGGCGAACGCCTGCCGCGATTACTGCCGCAGAAGCCAGAGTCGGAAGCAAAGCCGCCACGCCAGGGTAAGGCACTGAACTATCGATGGACAGCGCAGCGCCGACGATGCCAGCCATGCCGAGCCAGCCTACGATGACCGCGATATGGTTGGGGATCTTTTCAAGGTAGCTGACGGTGACGGCTAGGAGTGCCCCTACGGCGAGCTGCCAAAAGCGGGTGGTTGACGCGAAGTACGCAGGACCTGGGGCGGATGCCGTATACAGGGCTGACCAGATAAGCGAGGGAACGAGTACCAGGCTGAGCGCGACCAGCAGGACGCGGACAAGGTGCGTTCCGTTTATGCGCCTAGTGTGCCCGACCTGGCGTCGCGTGAGTAGCCAACCTGCCCCTATCAGCAGGAGCGGCCAAAGGAGGTAGAACTGCTCCTCCACGCCAAGGGACCAGAAGTGTTGCAACGGGCTGGGGGCCGCATCGCTTGTTAGGTAGTCAACCGAGTCAGCGGCCAAGCGCCAGTTCTGGACGTAGAAAGCGGAAGCGATGATGTCCCACCCAATGGAAGCCCACCGGGTAACTGGGACGAATGCGGTTGTCAGGACGGCCGTGGCGATAAGAACCACGGTCGCGGCAGGAAGAAGACGCTTGGCTCTTCGCGCATAAAACTCGCCAAGGGAAATGCGCCCGTCCGCCATCAGTTGTTTCAGTAGAAGCCCTGTGATGAGGTAACCGGAGATGACGAAGAAAACGTCTACCCCCACAAATCCGCCTGGAATGAACGGCAGGTCCAGGTGATAGAGGAACACAGCGACGATTGCCACGGTCCGCAATCCTTGGATGTCGCCACGAAAGGACCTGGTCGGCTTCGGCGCGACCTGGGTTTTAGTGAGCACAGCAGTAGGCAAGAGATTCCCCCAGCTAAGGATTGAGACTGCCCCTATGATATGCGGTCAATAAATCCGGGAAAGCGACACCTTTACGAGGGCAGCGAAAGACCCCGCATCACGAGTCAGGCGAGCGGGGTCTTTCAAGCCTCTTCACACGAATGGGGGGACATATGAAGCGACCCATCAACGGTAATAGACAGCATGCTTAGTTTTCAAATCGAGAGGAACAGCCTTACGGCGCGGGCGTAGGCGTAGGGGCTGGTGTAGGCGTGGGAGGAGCGTCCAGGACCCCTGGCGCCCAAATCTGAACCGCAATGATTGCGAGATTCACCGCAGCGAAGATGACCATCCCAACAATCCAAACCCGATAGCTGCGGAACCGCGCTAACCCATGCTCAGAAGGGGGAGCCTTATGTAAGGAAAGCCAATCCGGGATCCGATAGGCGCCATTCGTATAGAAGTACTGACGGTTACTCAGATGCTGAATACCTAGCCGATCTTCCAAAGCATGAAGGTGGGAACGATCCATCAGGTTAAGGAAGCGGTGCTTAGCCATCAACTGCATCGACAGGAGCGCAACAACCAAACCAAGTCCGGAAGCAAGAAAGGTAGCGAATGCCGGAGACGTTGGATTCAAGGCAATAGTCAAGAGGAAAGCCTGAGCTGTAAGCGCAATGGTAGGCGTCTGCCACAGCATCGCATCCTGCTCCAACTCACGCTGGAGAAGCATTTCGTATGTGAACAGGTCCTTGGCGTTTTTCGCAGCCCATCGACCCGTCACCTGGCCTCCAATAGTCCCGCGGGGGCGTCTGGGTAAGTTCATGAAGCAACTGTGCAGGTCGGCCCATTATTCACGACAGCAACGCGACGAACAGTTACCCAATCGTGGTCATGTGAAGCTACACCTCGTCAGGTATCTCGCCAGCGGCTATCCGCTCAGCAGTCACCCGGTATGCCTGCTCGATGTAGTCCTCAACATCCCTCGTAGCGACACGCCAGATGCCGCGGCCACCTATCTGCAATGCCCGCAGCTCGCCAGTCTTTATCAACTGACGAACAGTCGTAACTCCAACAGACAACTCTTCCGATACCTGGCTGATCGTTAAGAACCGCGGACGCTTCTGCGCTACATCATCACTCACCCGAACACACTAACCCGACTACCCTCGGTACTGAGTCCAACCTCGTCGCAGCGCCCCAAATGCATTACTGCCTAAGTAGCCTCGGGTGCTGTGGATGTCGGAAGCAGCCCTTCCCTTTTGCACCGAAGTCTTCTTGCCAAAAACCCGACCGGCGATAAGTCGGATGAGAATCTCTGCCCGGTGCTCGTTGGTAACCGCTGGGCAGTTTAAGCGCCGTGAATTGAAGATAGTGTCAAGGCCGACAATGTGAAGGCATCCTCAATCTCACCGCCGCGAACCATATTTCGCATTTGCTCTTGTGTGACCCACATATTGGCTTCAATTTCTTCCCGGTCCTCAAAGGAGGCCGCCATCTCTAGAACTCTCGCTAGAACGACGGCCACACGGGTCGCAAGTAGCCCAGAGTCTGGAGTTACATGTCCCAACAATCGGATCTCAGCCCCGGTTACGCCAAGTTCCTCTCCGAGTTCTGCGAGGGCGCTCTCCAAGACATCAGTGCCGTGGGCAAAACCACGGGGAAGAGCCCACTGCGACTGGCCAATTGGATATCGGTAACTCCGCACCAGGCCAATCAAGCCGCCACGTTTCGCTAAGACGACGACTGGGGTACCAGGGGCTACAGCAGCGATCCTAAGGTAAGTTCCGCGTCGGCCTGTAGGGAACTCCACCGCGTCGTCGAAAACAGTGAAGTAACTGTTCTCATAAGCGATCACTTCTTGGAGTCGCCTTATCTCGCGGGTCAAGCTCTCCTCCTGGGCGGAATGACTACTTCTGTCCACGCCTGGCGCATATCTTTCACAGCCGCGCCTTGGGCCCTCCGTTCAGCAATCCACCCCAGCCCGAGGTCAACGCCCAACGACACAAATGGCTCTATCGCCTGAGCCTCCATGCCAGTGCCACTCGCAATGGCGGCGCTCAACATTGCCCCTTTTTGGCTGGGGTCTTGAAAGAAAATTGTCTGCCCTCCGTATCCTGTCCGGACAACAAGATGTCGGCCGACCCCTTGCGCCACAACATCCAAATGCGAGTGAACGGCCGACACATAGCCGTCAAGATCTCCGCCGTAGTACGACGCGTCAATTGCCTCTATTCCTTTTTGCCACTTCGGTTCCTGCCGAAGTTGCAGTATCGACTCGAAGGCAGAAACCGTGTTACCTGATCCTGGCCCCAGTTTGCGATTGAAGGACCCGCGCACGCCATCTTTGCTGTTGATTCTTATTTCCATGGGAGGGTTGGCAGGTAGCCCCTCGTATGCACCTGGCTGTCGCTTAGGTTGCGTGCCGGCTTTCGCAGCCGCAGCGGAAGCTAGAGCCAACTCCTGCACTTTCAACAAGTCATCTGCGTATTCGGGCGAAGACATGGGAGTCGAGTAGTAGGCGGAGGCTCTCCCTATCGACGCAACAGTTGTGCGGTTGTAAAGAGTGCTAACCACCTCCTGCACGAGAGGGAGCGTGTCGCCGACCATCTGACCCGCGGAAGGCCCGCCCGAGTCTGCCCATGGTCTGTTCGAATACAGAGGGCTACGGGATTTGAAAGGAGACTGTCTCCCGGAGGATTTGGCTAGGGTCCGAAGCGCCGTCACCACCTCACCTAGAACTGGATCGGCAACGAGTTCCTCACCTTTCGGTCCAGCCAGGAGTACTGACTCGTCGCTGAGGAGTGGCGCCAACAAAAGATCAATATTAAGAGCTTTTTCCGGTACAGGCTCGACTATACGGCGGCCTTCTCCTTGGACGGATTCTCCGAACCACGCCCACAAATTCCTGAATAGCTCGCTTCTCCCATCTCCGGCAAAGAACTCATACAGACGAAGGTCTCGTCCATGATTGAAAATCTCATCAGCAATAACTAAAGCCTCCGGCTCGCCAGTGAGATCTGGATACATCTGGCTATGAAACTCCCCTCGGCCGATCCGTCTGAACACGTCCGCTGCGGCGCCTCTGAAGCTTTTGTGCCCGTAGAGATGCAGTCGTATTGGAAGATTTTCGTTTGCCCAGAACTTTGTTGAACTAGGCTCGCTCAGAACACGCTCGTACGCCTGCACCACGTCGGTGAGAACCAGTTGAAAAGCAAAGGAGTCCAGCGCGTAAGACTGTTGGATCACGATGTCGCGGCCGAAAGCGAGCGAAACCATGGTTTCTATACACGCTTGCGCTCGTGCCTCGTCTGCCGGAACGTTCGGACCCGGCTGCCAGCCAGCCCGAATCGAGTCAAAGCTCTCTAGATACCGGACAGGGTATTCCATGGTCGCCCCTCGTATATCGCCCCGCCCCGGTACTGGCCCGCGGCAGAGCCAGCCCGAGTGGGGTCAAATATAACCGGAGGTTTGGTTGGGCGAAAGGGGTAGCGCGTGTGATGGAGGAGAGCCAGCTCGCAACGGGCCGGACCTGTAAACCTCGGTTTTCATGGTTTAGTGGCGATGTGGGACTATTCAACAAGCCAACAAAATTCGTGCTGGACGGAGCGGAGTACGAGCACGCTGACCCGCACCCGGAGCACGAGTCTGGCAGCGTCACCAGGTTCGAGTCACGGACCGAGCCGGAGGTTATTGCCCTGGTCCCCTTAGTGGGTGGCGGTACGGTCGAAGTGCACGGCTATGCGACCTTCTACAGCAAGGACTGGGTAGATGTTGTGTGGACGGACGAGGGGGCCCAGCACATGAGCTGCTGGGTTCCCGCTCCAGACGTCCGGCGCCCGGACGAGGGCGAGTGGCGCGGGCGGTACGTACAGTTCTAAATGATTCGGTCCGCCTGACTAACCGTCGATCACCCCCTCCAAGTGGTCAGTAAACTCGCCTCATGAAAGGTGTGCCAGCAGGGATGCGCCCGCCAGTCCCGTTGGCGTTAGCGAAAGCAGTGTCCAGAATTCCTCCGGAGAATGCGCTTCCCGGCGGCTGTCTGTACGAGCCGAAGTGGGACGGGTTCAGGTTGGCCCTACTCACTGAGGACGACGGAGTGTCTTTGTGGTCACGGCAAGGTAAAAACCTATCCCGCTACTTCCCGGAGTTGGTGGCGGCCGCGAACAAGCAGATCCCGCCCGGATTCCTTATTGATGGTGAAGCGGTGATCTGGTCCGAAGGTCGGCTGGACTTTGATGCGCTTCAACAGCGCATGACCGCATCGAAAACAAACCTCGCGCCCCTAGCAGTGGAGCGGCCAGCGTCATTCGCCGCTTTCGACCTCTTGACGGCGGCCCATTATGACACCAGAGGCGTACCACTCTCACAGAGACGTGAACTACTTGAGGCTCTTTCTAGTGAATGGGATGCACCTCTTGCCCTCTCCCCCACTACACGAGATAAGAAACTTGCCGAACAGTGGTTTGCGGAGATGCCAGCGACCGGCATCGAGGGCCTGGTCGTCAAAGGCGCCTCCCAACTCTATGAGGGTGGACAGCGCCAATGGCTGAAGGTCAAGCACCGTGACGTTATCGATGTAGTCTGCGGTGCTGTTATCGGCAGCCGCACCGAGCCAACCGCGATAGTTGCAGGGCTTCCGCTACGAGAAGAACTGGTGATAGTGGGTAGATCGACTGCCCTGTCAACGAAGACAGCGCGGGTCCTTGCACAACACCTAAGCCCGCCGGCCTCGAACCATCCCTGGCCGGAGCAAATCAGTCACGGCGCCCTAGACAGGTTCAGCAAAGACAAGGGACCCGTGGCGCTAACCCTAGTGGAACCCATCGTGGTGGAAGTCGCAGCCGACGTGGCGTGGTCCGGCCGGTCCTTCAGGCATCCTCTGCGCTTCCGGCGTGTGCGGCCCGAGCTTCAACCCTTGTCGTTGAAACCGCCGAAGCGCGAATGATGCAACAGGGCCCATCGGCTAGGACACCGTTCTGCCGTCTCCTGATGAGCTAACCTCGATCGGTAGAGCCATCAATGACCTGGACGGCTCTACCGATCGGGCTGTAGCAACGAGTCTTGCCGAGCCTCGTTACTGGTCAAAATAATCGAGGGCAGCCTCTACTTCCTGCGTTTTGTTGGGGCAGAAATAGGCGTTCGTCAAACGAACCACCTCGATTCCCCCACCGGAAGCCACCGTGCTGCCACCTATACTGCGAACAGCAATCCCCAGACCGACGCTATCTTGCTCGCAGATTCGTTCCTTCATCCACATCGCGTAACTCTGTATGTTGTCAGGTTTGATGCCGAGCTTTGCTACGTCCGCCGCGTAGGACCCGCTGGTAGGAATTCCTTTGGGTGTTGGTGTTGCTGAAACGGCTGCCCGCGTCGATGTCGTGGCGGGCAGCGGAGTCGTAGTCGATGTGGACGGCGTTGCTGCCGGTGTGTTGCTTGAGCAGGCTCCAAGAAAAAGCCCCGCCAGAACGACTGCTAAAGCTGCCTTTTTCATAGATTCCTAAAACGCTGTAGTCGCTACTTCTTTTCTTCGACTGTGATGGTCCAAGAGTCAAAGTTGGCTGCCTTCACGTCAAGGTAATAGTTGCCGGCGCCCTTATGAACTGCGGTTTCACCGGATTCATCCTTTTGGAGCATCTTGATGGGGATGCCACCATCTGTGGTGATGTCTACGCCTTCTTTCTCGAGGTAGATAGCACCGACAGCCATCGATTGACCATTCACCTGCTGTGCTCCCGTGAAGGAGTAGACGAGCCGTGTGCTTTTGCCGGAGAGCGCGAATGCCTGGCTCGCCATGTCGCTGGATCCTGTCAGCTCCGCCACTTTAGTCCAAGTGGCTTCCGCTGCGGGGGCCGCAGGCTCAGGGGCTGCGGGAGCAGCAGCAACGGGTGCGGCGGCGTCATTCGCGGGAGCCACGGCCGGCGCACTTGTTGGGGTTGAACCGCCACGTGCCACGTTGATAATGATGCTCAGCAGGATAAGCGCGGCCGTGACGATCAGCGCGACTTTCTTGTGCTTGTCATACCCCTCAAGCGGGAGGCCCTGCTTGTCGCGCATCTTGTTGGTGAGGATCAGGATGAGGTCGATCAAAGCCCATATACCGAAGCCACCAAGTGTGACCAGTTTCAGGATGCCAGTTCCGACTTTGCCGAGGTAAAAGCGGTCTACGCCGAGCACGCCGAGGAGTAGGGAAAGTAGCCAGGTCACGAGGAATGACTTGTTGCTCTGTTGTAACTGTCCGTAGCTGTTAGCAGGAGGATAGGGCGCGAGGTTTGGGGTTTGGCTCATGAGAGTCCTTTCGGAGGACACCTGACCGACGTGCGATGCGAAGCGTGCGGGGTGGGTGCGGTGATGGACGCGCATTGAGGGAAACCCTGCGTGCAAGGTTGGACCGCTGAGACGGTGACAGAATGCCGAAAGGCAGTTACAAACAAGTTCGCTTCCCCCAGTAGCGCTACGGGCAAACGAGCCCGCTCAACGGATATTACACCTTCCGACTCATTGATGACTTATGTTTCTTCTGGCGAACAGCAAAGCATCCTATATAGTCATCGTGTCTTTCACACCTATTGGGGAGTATTCACCTTGAAAAAAGCACTTGTTGTCACCGCGGCGGGCGTCCTAGCACTTACCGGATGCGGCGCGGGATCCGGTTCCTTTGAGGCTAAAGGAACAATGACTCTTGGCTTGGAAGGCGTCACTCAGCACGCTCCTGGTGGAGGGGAATGTGACGGATACCGTGGGTACGACGACATAACACCGGGGGCTCAAGTAGTTATCAGTGCTGAAGGAAAAACTGTGGGTAAGGGCGAGCTCGGTGAGGGAAAATACGACGACGGCTGGTGCAAGTTCCCATTTACCGTTTCGGACATCAAGGGCGGTTCTGACTTCTACAGTGTGGAGGTGTCCAACCGCGGCACCATCGAATACACGAAGGAAGAGCTTGAAGCTGGAATAAATCTGTCGCTGGGCTCATAACTCGTCTTTCGCAAAAACAAGGACTGCCGGTAGGTACACGAGTCCGCATCCAAGCCGACATTCGTCGATAAGTATTTGATCGCCCGTACATAGCCCTGTGTCCGACTGAGCCCCTCGGCTTCCGTATAGGTGGCGCGGGCTATTCGAACCTACTTACCCAGCGGATGTGCAGGGAGGCCCAAGATGAAGACCCACCGCCGCGCCCCCTACACGGAATGGGTCGAGATGTATCGCCGAGGACTGACCGCTTCACAGATCGCTAAGGTAGTGCGGGCACCTGCAACAACCATTCGGTACCACCTACGCTTGGCCCGCACCGCCGAACCTGGACTAGGGGAAGAACATCAGGCCTCGTTACAACCCGCCCGGAAAGTGGGCAAAGCCGGACGGGCAAACCTCGCCGCCATAGTCGCTTTTTTCGAAGCGGAAGGCAGGTTTCCTTCCTCAAAGGCAGCCGCTCCTAAAGAACGGGCACTCGCCGCCTGGCTCGCTCGTCGTCGGCAGGACAAGGACGCGGGCACCCTTGCCCCCGAATACCGAGAAGGCCTGCGCGCTGTACCTAACTGGGAGGTCAGCAGACGAAAACGTAAAAATGCAGCACAGTAGGAGACTCAAACCGCTGCCCATGTACCCGGCCGGCATCAAGCACCCCCTGAAACTCAAACTGCTGGCACATATACCTTTTTAGGTTTCCGAGTTTGCCCGACAATCGCTCCCAGTTATCTTCTCTCGACAGGCTATGTACACGACACCAATCGCCTGCGACAATTCAGGTAACTCCACTGACAGGGAGGCGATCTCCATGGCATCGCGAGTAGTACCTCAGCCATTCATTGCATTTGTCGTGGCAGCACTCGCGTTATTGTCAATCGCGGCATACGCCATAGTCTCCGGGATCGCAATACTCGCGATCTGGAATGCAGTCGGAAGCGCGCCTACTCCGGGCGAACCACTTACGTACTTATTCACCGCCCTTGCCGGTCTCGTTGGCGGGATAGTTGCAGTAGCCTTCGGTGTTTCCTCAGAGACAGAAAAGCTGGGAGGGCTTAGTAATCTGTCGACTGCAGGCGTAAGCGCTAAGGGCTGGATCGGTGGAGTCTACGTTGTTGTGTATCTGGTGGTCGGAATAGCCGCTGTGGTGACTTGGAGTATGCGCGACCCCCTAACGTCAGAACTCGTAAAGAATCTTGCCATGGTCACGGTTGGCATGATCATTCCCATAGTTGCAGGTTATTTCAGCGCTCCTCCCCGTTAGCCGCACAAATGTGACGAGCCATTCACAATCTCAAACCACCTGAGGAACGTGAAAGCCCGAAAGTGGACGATTAGAGAACGGAGCGAAACAAATGACAGTGGACATCGAACAAGTCAGGCGCGACACCACGGAGGTCATGTCGGGAATCGACGGGTGGTCCCCGGAATACGTTACCCAGGACTTGTTAAGCGACCTGGAGTCCGCGGAAGAAGTCGTAGAGCAACCTGTTCTTGAGGACGACCTTCAGACCCTCGCCTACATCTACTACGGCAACCGGCCCGTATGGATCAGGGATCTTTCCAGGCCAGGCTTCGTCGGTCGCCTCGTCATCTACAACGGCAGCACCAACCGACCAAACGATCCGTGCGGGACTAGGTTCCGGCGATCAATCTGGTTCTACCGCACACCGAGAGGCACTCCGTACAGGAACTGCGGAAGGTACTGGGGATACCAGTTCATAAATGCGTGATGCCTTGTTCTGTCCCGCAGGGCTACACCACCACCTGCCAAGCTAGTCAGTTCGGAACCGGCGTGGCCTAGCTGCAAGCGTGTGCTGGAGTACCGCCGCTACTTCAATTTAAAGTATGCCTGATGCAGCCAAATAGGTCGGCTACCTCTTGGGTTTTTCGGAACCCCGGCTTTTCATTCCTCGACTGCGTGCCGGCCCAGTAGTGCAACTGCCCCTGCCACTGACTTGTTAACATCTACGCCATGACTGACACACCTAACGAACCCTTAGAGCGTCTTATGACAATGGACGAACTTGCTGCACACTTCCAGATTAGTCGCAGCACGGCATTCCGAATGAAGAAGCGTCAAGGCTGGCCGTGCATCCGATTTGGATCCGAGATCAGGTTTTCCCGAGAGAACGTGCTGGCGATCCAAGAGCTCAACGCGGAGGTTTCTCCTCCCGCGAAGCAGGCAAGAAGCACAAGAGTTGGGACGGAGTTGTCGCGACGCAGGGCTCACGCTTACAACGTCAGGAACGGGCTGGTAGAACGGCCTAAGCCTGCAACGCCCGAAGCCCGATGAGTGATGACCTAGTCCGCAAAAAGTCCGCAGGAGGTCCACAAGCGGACCACTACGGCCGATAACTTCCAACAAGGAAACCGCGGAAAATCAACGTTCTCGTCGTAGACCAACAACCACCCATCAAGGCTGTTTAGTTCGAGCTCTACTGCGGCATCCCGGTCTTCCGGATGTGTCGGAGCTACAGCATGGAGTAGAGGTGCGGGAGTAGCCGTTCCATTCGTTTCGCCCCGTCCCCGCTCAGGTGTTCGTTATTTGGTAGTTGGAAGGTCGACCCCTTGGCGAATGTCAGAGTCACTTCGTGGTGCCTGGCAACGGTGCCGTCACCACGAATTTCTCCTGGCCGCAGGTCCACCGCGATACTCGCTAAGTTCTTGAGACCCATTGTCTCGGTTACCTCGCGGTCCAGCGTCTTTTCCGGACCGCAGATTCGCCCCCATGCACTTACGATCAACTGGCTAGTCACAATAACCAAGTCATACACGTCTGGGTAATCGGACCGGGTGGCGGGCCCCAGCGGCGGAGGCGTCACGTCGAGCCATACGCCGCCCACGCAAAGCAGCCCTTCTTGGCCGCCAAGAAGGGGTCTGATTTCCTCCAGCACTTGACTCAGCGGGTTGCTGAGCTGGTGCTCCTCAACGCTTTCGCTCCAATACTCATTGTCAGCGGCAAACTGATCCATAAGTACTTCCGTCGGTGTACGCGTCCCGCTCTGCATGCCGGTCACGCTACCGTCAATCAAATATCTCGTCCACGCCCCAGCTGATCGGCGCTGCCCACATCCTGCCCACACTTTGCCCACACCTGCCGTGATTTTGAGTGATGGCAGGTGAGGTATTTTCCCGACATTCCGGGATTCTCCGCGCCGGCGCTGGTACTGGAAAGGTTTCAAATCCCACCGTCACCGCCAGGTAGCAAGGCCCTGGTTCCCCTTTAGGTAAAGGGGAACCGGGGCCTTTGCTTTGCCCGAGCCCAGGGCAGCGCCTATATCTTGCCCACTCGTCAGCGTACTGCCCGAGCTAATGCACCGGGACGTTCCAGCCGCCCTCGTCTCCTAACTCGCAACCATCGAGAAGGACCGCGCTTTTGCGCTGGTCCACCTAGTGATGGACCAGCGGGTCAAGCCCTATTGAGCCACCTGCGGAAGGAAAGGAGGACGACGGCGGGAGGCACCGCCGTCGTCCTCCCCTACTTTCGCCTGCACTTCCTTCCCAGAGACCGCCTCACGCCGCTCGCATCCGCCGCCGCGGGAGCCAGCAGGCACGATCTGGAAAAATTGTTGAACAATCTTCGATTCTCATGCATGCTAAGGAGACCACTTCAAAGAGACGAGAATCACTATGGCCTTCATTGACCTCAACAGCGACGTCGGCGAGTCCTTCGGCAACTGGACCATGGGCGACGACGCCGCAATGTTCCGCTCCGTCTCCAGCGCGAACGTCGCCTGCGGGTTCCATGCCGGCGACCCCTCCACCATCGCCCAGACCTGCCGGGACGCCGTAGCCGCCGGAATCAGCATTGGCGCCCATGTGGGATACCGGGACCTGGCGGGCTTCGGCCGGCGGTTCATGGACTGTTCCCCCACGGAACTGGCAGACGATGTCCTCTACCAGCTGGGGGCGCTCGAGGCGATCGCCCGCGCGGCCGGCGGGGGGATCCGCTACGTCAAACCCCATGGCTCCCTCTACATCACCATAGTGACCCACCAGGCCCAGGCACGGGCGGTGGTGGACGCGGTAAAGGCCTTCGGCGGAGACCTGCCGCTCCTGCTGCTGCCGGGCTCGGTGGCGCTCTCCACCGCCAGGGCAGCCGGTCTCCGCGGCGTGGCCGAAGCCTTCGCGGACCGCGCCTACAACCCGGACGGAACCCTGGTATCCCGCCGCGAACCGGGTGCCGTCCTCCACGATGAAGACGCCGTGGCAGCCAATATGGTGCGGTTCGCCACCGAGGGCACCATTATTGCCCGCGAGGGATCCGCCATCCGCACCTCTGCCGAAAGCATCTGCCTCCACGGTGACACCGCGGGAGCCGTTTCCATGGCGGCAGCCGTCCGCCGGGAACTGGAAGCAGCAGGCGTCGAAATCCGGAGTTTTGTATGAGCCCTGCCGACGTCCGCTGGGCAGGGCCGCGTGCTCTGCTCGTCGAACTGGATTCCCTCGAGGCAGTACTCGCCGTGCATTCCCGCCTGCGGGAGAACCCGGCGCCAGGCCAGGTGGATGTCCTCGCGGCGGCGCAAACAGTGCTGGTGGTTTTCGACTCCCGTGCCAACGCCCGCGCGGCCCGCAAGGTCATCGCCGGACTCGAGACCCAGGTTGCCGGCGCTGCCGCAGGTTCGGAGGCGCCGGTAAAGATCGAGGTGGTGTACGACGGCGAGGACCTCACCGAGGTGGGGAAGCTGACGGGGCTGGGGAATGACGGCGTCATCGCTGCCCACACCGGCCAGCTGTGGACCGCAGCCTTCGGCGGTTTCGCCCCCGGGTTCGCTTACCTGGTGGGTGAGACCGACGCACTCAACGTACCCCGGCGGGGCACCCCACGCACCGCCGTACCCGCGGGTTCGGTGGCACTGGCGGGCAACTTTTCGGCAGTTTATCCCCGCCGCTCACCCGGCGGCTGGCAACTCATCGGACACACGGCCGCGCGCATGTGGGACCTGCAACGGGAGCAGCCCGCATTGGTCCGCCCGGGCGCCAAAGTCCGGTACGTTGCGGTGCGCGAGCTGGTGGAGGTCAACTCCGCCGGCGCGGAGCACGCCGGCGAGCCGCGTCAGGGTGACCACGCGCACCAGCCGACTCAAGGTCCAGCCGGAGACCGCCTTGAGGTGCTGTCCCCGGGGCCCCAGTCCCTGATCCAGGACCTCGGTCGCCCAGGGCTGGGCGACCTCGGCGTCTCGCCAGCCGGCGCCGCCGACGCCAGGAGTGCCCGGCAGGCAAACCGGCTGGTGGGCAACCTGCCAACTGACGCCGTCATTGAGAACGTGTTTGGCGGCCTGGCGGTACGCGCATACGGCGAACTGACCGCCGCTTTGAGCGGGGCAGGAACCAGTGCCGCAATCCAAGGGCCGGACGGCAGCAGGCCCGCGCCGATGTACGCACCCTTCCCCCTCCACGACGGGGAAAGCCTGCACCTCGACGTGCCTGAAGCAGGGCTGCGCACCTACCTCGCCATCCGCGGCGGGATTGATGTTCCCCCTGTCCTTGGCAGCCGCTCCACAGACCTGATGTCCGGCATCGGTCCCGCTCCGTTGGCAGCCGGCGCCGTCCTGCCCATCGGCGAGGTGGCCACTGCACGGGCGGTCGGCCAGCCGGAGCCGCCGGCACTGCCCGGTGAGCTGGTGTCCGCGGCAGCGGGCAGGCCGGTGGTCCTGCGCATTACCAGCGGCCCCCGGCACGACTGGTTTACGCCCGAGTCCCGTGAAGCGCTGACGCAGCAAGTGTGGACCGTGACCGCCGAGTCCAACCGGATTGGTGTCCGGCTCGATGCAGGCGGGCAGGAGCCCGGAACCCCGGGTAAGCCGCTTGAGCGGGCCCGGACCGGCGAACTTCCCAGCGAAGGCGTGGTGGTCGGCTCACTGCAGGTCCCGCCGTCGGGCCTTCCGGTCCTGTTCCTGGCCGACCATCCCGTGACCGGGGGCTACCCGGTCATTGGTGCGGTCATTCCCGAAGACCTTCCTGCCGCCGCGCAGCTTCCCCCCGGTACTGCGGTGCGTTTTGTCGACGTCGATCCCGAAACCCTGCAGCCGCTGGCCCCCACCCCGAGCACGTGAAAGAAGCAGCCATGAAAAAAGTCCTGATTGCCAACCGTGGCGAGATCGCTGTCCGCATTGCCCGTGCCTGCGCCGATGCAAACCTGGCATCCGTGGCCGTGTACTCGGACCCGGACGCCGATTCCCTGCATGTCCGCCTCAGCGACGAGGCCTACGCCCTGGGCGGTTCAGCCAGCTCGCAGACCTACCTGGATATCCAGAAGCTCTTGGGCGTCGCTGCCCGTTCAGGCGCCGATGCGGTGCACCCCGGCTACGGCTTCCTTTCCGAGAACGCCGACTTTGCGCAGGCAGTGCTCGACGCCGGACTCACGTGGGTGGGCCCCTCGCCGGAAGCCATCCGGAGCCTCGGAAACAAGGTCACAGCCCGGGAAATAGCTGTCCGGGCCGGTGCGCCCCTGGTGCCCGGCAGTGATGGCCCGGTGGCCGATGCTGATGCCGTCCGTGCCTTCGCGGCGGAATACGGTGTCCCCGTGGCCATCAAGGCGGCATTTGGCGGCGGCGGCAGGGGCCTAAAGATTGCCTACCGGATGGAAGACATCGACGACGCCTTCGATTCCGCAGTCCGTGAGGCCACCGTTGCCTTCGGCCGGGGCGAATGCTTCGTGGAGCGGTTCCTGGACCGGCCGCGGCACGTCGAGGCACAGGTCCTGGCTGATACCCACGGAAACGTGGTGGTGGTGGGTACGCGTGACTGTTCCCTGCAGCGGCGCAACCAAAAGCTCGTTGAGGAGGCACCGGCGCCGTTCCTTACCAGGGAACAGCGCAGCCGGATCCACGAATCGGCGCGCGCCATCTGCCGTGAGGCCGGGTACACCGGTGCCGGGACCGTGGAGTACCTGGTGGCGCCCGACGGCGTCATCTCGTTCCTCGAAGTGAACACCCGCCTTCAGGTGGAGCACCCGGTCACGGAGATGACCTCCGGACTGGACCTGGTACGCGAACAGTTCCGCATCGCCGACGGGTTGCCCGTATCCGTCACCGAGGACCCGGCGCCCTCCGGCCATGCCTTCGAGTTCCGGCTTAACGCCGAAGACGCCGGCAGGGGCTTCCTGCCCTCCCCCGGCCCTGTGGAGGTCTTCGAGGCTCCCACTGGCGCCGGCATCCGGGTGGACTCCGGTGTCCGTTCAGGCTCCGTCATTCCGGCGGAATACGACTCCCTGATGGCCAAGCTGATTGTCCACGGCGAGGACCGGGCGCAGGCGTTGCGGCGTGCCCGGGCTGCCCTGGATGAACTCCGGATTGAGGGCGTTCCCACGGTGCTTCCCTTCCACCGCGCCGTGGTGCGGGACGGGGACTTCACAGCCGAGGACCGGCTGGGCGTTTACACCACCTGGATCGAAACGGACTTCGCAGGCCGCCTGGAGGTGTCCCTGAAAAGCGGGGCCGCCGGTCCGGTTGCCAAGCGCGAAACATGCACTGTGGAAATAGACGGCAAGGCCGTCCAGCTCGGGCTGCCGGCACAGGTCTACCATGCGCTGCTCCATGGCGGGAGCGCCGCCGTCGGCCCTTCATCAGCCGGGGAACAGGCGGACTCAAACGGGGAGGTGACCGCTCCCATGGGCGGAAACCTGGTCAAGTGGGTGGCCGACGACGGAGCCGGGATCGGCGTCGGGGAGCCCGTTGCCGTCCTTGAAGCCATGAAGATGGAAACCGTGGTGGTGGCTTCCAGCGCGGGCACGTTCCGGCGGGGCGGGCAGGAGCCGGGCGCTGCCGTGACCCGCGGTGAAGTGTTGGGCACCGTCAGCTAGCATCGTTAGTCGACGGAAACCTGGGGAGACCATGAATACTTTGGCAGACGGCACAGCCGAGCACGCACATACCACCGCGTGGATCGCGTCTGTGCTCCGCAGCCGCATCGCAGCAGGTGAACTGACTCCCGGCTCAAAACTGTCCGAGGAGCCGCTGTCCGCAGCGCTGGGCGTCTCACGGAATACTTTGCGGCAGGCCTTCTCCACCCTTGCCGGCGAATCCATCGTGACCCGCATTCCCAACCGCGGGGTCTTCGTAGCGTCGCCGGGCGTGGAGGAAGTCCGCGAAATCTACCGGGTGCGCCGGATGATCGAGCCGGCAGCGGTGCTGTGGGGTGACGTTACGCCCAAGGTGCTGGATAACCTGGAAGCCATTGTGCAGCAGGCGCAGCAGGCCCGGGACAGCGGGTCGGTCCCCGACATGGCGGACGCCAACCAATCCCTGCACCGGGCCGTGGTGGCCCTGACCGGCAGCACGTCGCTCCAGGGGCTCATGGACCGCGTGCTCGCCGAAATGCGGCTGGTGTTCCACAGCATGTCGTCAGCACCGGACTTCCACAGCCATTACGTGGACCGGAACGTGACGCTGGTAAAGCAGCTGCGCGCGGGCAAGCGGGAGGAAGCAGCAGCCGGATTGCGCGCGTACCTGGACTCGGCCGAGGCGGAGCTGCTGGCGCATCTGGGCGACGAGCAGGACCGCCAGTCGGAGCTGCGGCAGCGCGCCGTGTAGAACAGGCAACGGACAGGCTAAAAATGGTGTGGGGCAGGAGTTCCTCCTGCCCCACACCTTTCGGTTGTCCCCTAAGGGACTACATAAGCGCTGTCCCGGGCGTCGGTGATCAGCATATGGCCGGGTGCATGGCCGATGGCCAGCGGGGGCCGCGACTGCATGACTGCCGCCTGGGGCGTCACCCCGCAGGCCCAGAAGACCGGCAGGTAGCCATCCGGTATCTTCACTGCATCACCGAAATCAGGCCTGGCCAGGTCGCTGATGCCCAGTTCGTGCGGGTTGCCCACATGGACGGGAGCGCCGTGGACAGCCGGGTAGCGGGACGTGATGCGGACAGCGTCGGCAACCTGCGCCGCGGGAACGGGGCGCATGGAAACCACCAGCGGACCGGACATCGGACCGGCCGGAGCGCACTGCCGGTTGGTCCGGTACATCGGCACGTTGACGCCCTGGTCGATGTGCGCAATCCGGATGCCCCCGTCCTGCAGCGCTGCCTCAAAGGTGGCCTTGCGGGCCTCGGCGGGAAGCAGGGAGGCCCGGCTGGTCATGACCACAGCTTCGCGAGGCCCATAACCGAGTTCCAGCCAAGGAACAACGTGAGGAACCAGGTCAGGACGCCGACAATCAGCAGCCACTTGGGGTACACGTAGCCGTGCAACAGGTCCCGGCGCCGCCAGGCCACCCAAAGGAGGACAGCGAAGCCAACCGGCAGGATCAGCCCGTTGAAGGCGCCTGCGAAGATCAGCAGCTGCTGCGGTGCCTGGCCGAGGAAGGCATACACGATGGCACAGCCGGCGATGAAGGCAACGGTGATGAGGTTGCGCTTACGCTCCGGGGTGCGGGACGAGGTGATGAAGGAGACGGAGGTGAACGCTGCGCCGATCACCGAGGTGATGGCGGCGGCCCAGAGAACCACGCCAAACATCCGAAGGCCAATTTCGCCGGCTGCGGTGCCGAAAGCTTCGGCCGCCATGTTGTTGCTGGTGAGGACCGTGCCGCCGGCTACCACCCCCAGGATGGCCAGGAAGAGGAGCACCCGCATGAGGCCGGTGACCAGGATGCCCAGGACGGAGCTGCGGGTGATCTCCTTGACGTGCCTGACGCCGGTGGCGCCCGAGTCGAGCATGCGGTGGGCACCCGCGTAGGTGATGTAGCCGCCCACGGTTCCGCCCACCAGGGTGGTGATGATGAGAAAGTCGACAGTCTCGGGCAGGATGGTGTTCTTCAGGGCCTCACCCAGGGGCGGGGCGGCGACAACAGCCACGTAGATCATCAGCAGGATCATGACGGCGCCGAGCAGGACCACGATCCGGTCCAGCGCCATGCCGGCCTTCTTGCTGAGGAAGATCAGGATGGCGACGACGGCTGACACGGTGCCGCCCACCTTCGGGTCAACGCCCATCATGGCATTAGCACCCAGGCCCGTTCCGGCGATGTTCCCGATGTTAAAGACGACGCCGCCGAGGAAGACCAGGCCGGCCAGGAACCAGCCGATGCCGGGGATGACTTTGTTGCCCAGCTCCTGGGCGCGAAGCCCGGAAACGCCGATGACGCGCCACACATTCATCTGGACAGCGATGTCGATGAGAATCGAGGCCAGGATCGCGAAAGCGAACGATGCGCCGATCTGCGCAGTGAAGACCGTGGTCTGCGTGATGAAGCCCGGTCCGATGGCGCTGGTGGCCATCAGGAACATAGCTCCCATGAGGGCCGTGCGCCGAGCAGAGGAGCTCATATTCAGTTTGATGCCGGTTTCTGCCATGGATCAGTCCAATGCCTAGGGTGACAGGAGTCACAATGATCGTCCCGATCGACGATACAGGTTGTTGAACAATCCCCGCAAGGCATTGTTCAACAATTCTCGGCTGAGGTACCCCCCGCCTGCGGGACAACAGAAGGCTGGTACCCAGGGGTACCAGCCTTCTCCTGCACTTCTGTGCCCTGTCAGTCAGGGCTCTGCGCTACAACCGGTCGCTCCGGTCCTCGCCGCCCTTGTGCCCGGCGCCGCGCAGGTTCTCCTGCACCTTGCCGAACAGATCCTTGATGGTGGACTCCGCATTGGTGATGACATCCACCGGCACGTAAACATCGTGGGTGACCGGCAGGTCGTACTCATCCTTCAGGTGGGTGCCGTTGCCTACCCCCTGCAGGGACAGGTAAACCATCGCCTCCGTGCGGGCGATTCCGGCCAGTTTGCCAAAAACGACTGTGAATTCGTTGGGCTGGAAGCTGATGGATTGGCCGATGTGGCTGCGGCCAAGTTCACCGGCTGGAATGGCCTTCTCTGACTGGCTCCCGTTGTAGTCCATGAACTTCTCCTCAAGATCGCCGACACATACGCTGGCAGTCTAACGCGGCCCTGAACAGAGGGTACATAGCCGGAACGCTTCCGCGCAGTGGGCGCGAAGCCGTGCTGCAGCAACCATCAGCCACGGAAGCGGCCGTAGCAAACGATAGAATCGGAACAACCAAAACCTGGACCGGCGCCCCCTGCCCTTGGCCCGTTCCGCCACTGGAAGGAGCTATCCGTGCGAACGCACCGTCCACGGACCCCCTTCCACCTCCTCCGCGCCTCAGCACTGAGCACTGTCATCCTGACGCTTGCCGCCGGCGCCCACCTTGCGGGCGGAGGAGCCCTCCCCCAGCCGGTCATCATGCTGGCCATGCTCGCATTGACCGCCCTGGCCGGCACCACGGCTACCCGCCTGAAGCTGGGCTTTCCCGCCATGGCAGCGCTCCTGGGCGGCGGCCAGTTGGTGCTGCATAAGGTCTTTACCGGATTCAGCGCTCCTCCGGTTACGGCACTGCCCGGCAGCAACTTGATCCATGAGGGGCACCACTCCGGATCCGCCGTCCTGGCCCCCATGGTTGACCACCTGTACGGGGCCGGCGCAGGCTCCGGGCCCCTGATGCTTGCAGCCCACGTGACGGCGACCTTGGGGTCCGCGTTCATGCTTGCCAAGGGCGAGGACGCGCTGTGGGCGCTTGCCAACTGGCTTCGGCCGCTCTTTGCCCTCCCCCGTCCCCTTAAAAACGACGGCGGTGCCCAGCCATCCGTTGCCTCTCCACCTTCCGCCGCGCCGTTGCGTCCCTGGCGCAACCTCCGGCAGGACAGCCGCCGCGGCCCGCCTTCCGCCGTCGCGCTCTCCTCCTGACCGGCACCGGAACCTGCCGGCGTCGGGCCCCACGAAAGTTACGCACCCCCCGGCCAACGGGGCGTGCGCCAGAAAGGCAACCCATGAAAACCCCATTCCTTCGCCGTACCCTGACCGCTGCCGCAGCCACCGGAAGCGCCGCCGCGCTCCTGCTGGCAGCGGCCGGCGGCGCCGCCGCACACGTCGGCGTGACGCCGGACAAGACCTCAGCCAACTCCTATGCCCTGCTCACCTTCGGGATCCCGCACGGCTGCGACGGCTCCGGGACCACCAAAGTGGCCATCACCCTGCCGCCGGAACTGAACGACGCACAGCCCACTGTCAATCCCAACTGGACGGTGGAGAAAGTGACCGAGCAGCTCCCTGAGCCTAAGAAGCTCGCGGACGGTACCTCCATCACCAAACGCACCAGCCAGATCGTCTACACCGCCAAAGCCCCGCTCGAACACCAACTCAGGGACGCCTTGGTCCTCTCGGTGAAACTGCCCGACGCACCAGGATCAACGCTCTACTTCCCCACGCTCCAGACCTGCGAGACGGGCCAGACCGACTGGTCCGACATCGCCCGGGACGGCCAGGACCCGCACTCGCTGGCCGCTCCCGCGCCGTCGCTCACCGTCACGGAGGAGGTCAGTAGTGGAGGTCACGGCGCAGCTTCCCCGGCTGCACCCCATGCCGGCGAAAAGGTGGCAGCAATAGCCGACGGCGGTGCGGACGCGCGGAGCTGGGCAGGCCTGGGAGCCGGTGTGGCTGGACTGGCGCTGGGCGGAGCTGCCTTCATCCGCAGCGTTGCCCGGCGCAGTGGAACCGGCAGCAGCAACACAACGGGCGGCTAAGCAAAAGGGGACTAAGCCGGGAGAGCCGCCAGGCAGGGCCCCGCCTCAGCAGGGCTACCCGTTTGACGCCCGGATCATCACGATCCGGGCGTCAAAATGCTTCGCCGCCTCGTGGCGCCGTTGACGCGGGCAGCCGCTGCCATGAAGGTGGTGCCATGAGGTCTCAGCGAATTTTCCAGGGGTTGGCCATGACGACGGCGGCAGCGGCGGCAGCACTGATGCTCAGTGCGTGCAGTCCAAGCCAGCCGCAAACGCAATCGACGCCGCCTGCGGCCACCGGCCCTGCCAGCGGCACGGCCAGCCCGGGCGCACCGTCCGCACCTACCACAACGTCCACGACGCCGTCGTCCGCGGACCCGTCACCCGGCATGTCCGCCTCCTCCCCTGCCGCTCCCGCACCGTCACCAGGACTGTGCAAGGCGGCCGGGCTTTCTGCGGCAACCGACGCATCCGGCGGCGGCGCCGCCGGGAGCGTTTACATGAAGCTCAACCTCACCAACACGGGCTCCGAACCGTGCATCCTCCGGGGCTTCCCCGGCGTCTCCCTGGCAGCGGACAACACCGGCGCCCCCATCGGTGCCCCGGCCCAGCGGGATCAAGCAACAGCCCCGGCGGACGTCCTGCTGGCCCCGGGCGGAACGGGCACCGCCGTGCTGCGCTACACCCAGGCGGGAAACTACACCGACTGTGCCATGGTGGACGCCGCCGGCTACCGGATCTACCCGCCCGAGGACACCGCATCCCTGTTCCTGCCCCAGCCCACCAAGGCCTGCAGCAACGCCGGCATCACTCTGCTGACCATCGGGCCGTTCCAACCGGCCTGACGTTCCTGATAAAGCCGCAGGCGCATGAAGCTGCAGGCGGTCCGGCAAGGTGCCGGACCGCCTGCAGTGGTGTTCTTGCTGCTCGTTTACTGGCCTTGGTGCTGATGCCCAAACCCAGGTGGTGTTAGTGGGCTGTGGTGGTGCGGCCGGCGCGGGCCGTCCCGCGGGACAGGGCGAATCCCAGGCCAAGCATTGCCACGCCAAGGACGAAGTGCAGCCAGTCATCCGCGACGTTGACGGGGACGAAGTTGGCCGCCGTGTCCTTGCCGATCAGCAGGCCGTAGATCCACAGGACCAGGTAGATCGCGCCGCCCACCACCAGGTAGTTCTTTGACTGTGCAGCACTGCGGGCCATGGCGATGCCGGCTGCGCCGAAGAGGAGGTGGACGATGTTGTGCAGTATCGACACCTGGAAAATACCTAGCAGCAACGCCTGGGACTCGTGCCCCGCGAAACCGAGGGTTTCGTACTGGGTGGTGATGCCAGGAATGAACCCCAGGACGCCCACCAGAAGGAACACAGCTCCCACTGCGAGGGCGGCTTTTTGAATGTTGGTCCGGCCTGCTGCTCGGCCGTCGGAACTCATGCTTGTCATGATTTCTCCTGCTGTTTGCCGTTATGTTCACATCTTGGCTGCCGGGCTGCCAACTGACCATAGACTTAAACCCCGACATCGTAAGTATACTTAGCAAATCCGCCGCGGATAGATAGGGTCTATAACAGACCCATTACAAACTGGCCCGGGAGGGCCCTCGGACCGAAGGCAGGTTGAACAGCCATGACGTCGATTTGGTTGGACCGCAGCGACTCCTTCACCAGTGATCCGTTCGAGCCAGGAAGCAGCCATGACACCGTGGTGGCCGGCGCAGGGCTGACTGGACTGGTGACCGCACTGCTGCTGGCCCGCTCCGGGCAGAAGGTGCTCGTCCTTGAGGCCAGGTACCCGGGTGCCGTGACCACGGGAAACACCACGGCCAAAGTCACCCTGCTGCAGGGGACCTTCCTGTCACAGCTGTCCCGCCAGTACTCCCAAAAGCAGGTGCAGGCTTACGTCGATGGCAACCGTGAAGGCCAGGCGTGGCTCCTGCGCTACCTCGACGAACACGGCGTGGCCTACCAGCGCCGGGATGCCTACACCTACGCAACGTCCCCGCAGGGGACGGAAAAGCTCCGGGAAGAGGTCAGCGCCGGCACCACTGCCGGGCTGGACATGGAATACGTGCGCGACGCCGGGCTGCCGTTTGCCGTCCACGGCGCGGTACGCCTCGCGAACCAGGCGCAAATCAATCCGCTGGAAGTGCTGGATACCCTGGTGGCCGACATCCGCAGCCGCGGCGGGTCGATAGTAGGCGGGGTGCGGCTGCAGGACGTCACCGGCGCCAGGCCTGCCACGGTGCACACCGACCACGGCACGGTCACCGCCAACGAGGTAGTGCTGGCCACCGGCATCCCCGTGCTGGACAGGGGGCTTTACTTCGCCAAGCTGAAGCCCAGCCGCTCCTACGCCGCGGCGCTTCAGCTGCAGGAGGACCAAACCCCTCCCCCAGGGATGTACATCTCGGTGGAACAGCCAACGCATTCGCTCCGGGACTACGAAGTGGACGGCCGGCGGCTGCTCCTGGTGGGCGGACACGGCCACCACGTGGGCCGGGCGCGGTCCGAGAAGCACCATTTGGGCAGCCTCCTGGATTGGGCCGCGCAGCACTATCCCGGTGCGGTGACCACCCACACCTGGTCCGCGCAGGACTACCTGCCCACCAACCTCATGCCCTTCTTCGGCAAGTTCCCCCGGGGCAAGGGTCATGTCTACTTCGGGACCGGCTACAACAAGTGGGGCATGACCAATGCCGTGGCGGCCGCCGTCGGAATCTCAGCTGACATCCTGGGCGGAAACGTGCCCTGGGCAGACACCATCCACCACCGGGTCACCTCCCCCTCCGGTGCCTTCTCCGCCGTCGCGCTCAACGCAGGGGTTGCAGCCACAATGGCGTCCGGCTGGGGCCAGTTGGCCGCCGAGGGCCTGCGGAAGGACAAGAAGGAGCCCGCTCCGCCTCCCGCGCCGGCAGCTCCGGGTGAAGGCGAAGGCAAGGTCTACCGGGAAGGATCAAAACCGGTTGCCGTGTCCACGGTGGGCGGCACCACGTGCAAGCTTTCCGCTGTGTGCACCCATATGGGCGGGATCCTGCACTGGAACGACAGTGAACTGACGTGGGACTGCCCCCTGCACGGCTCCCGCTTCACCAACGAAGGAAAGCTCCTGGAAGGCCCGGCCACGAAGAACCTTCCCGTGGTGGACAAGGCTTGAGCCCAGGCGCTGGGGACGGGTTCCTGGGCCGCTTCCGGCGGTCCGCTGGCCAACCGGCGCCGCTGTGGGTGGCTTGGGGCATGATGGAGGCATGAACCGGGAAAAGCCCACAGCGCGTGGTATCACTCCGCCCGGCAGTGCTGCCGGCGCGGATACTGCACCTGAGCCCATGACCCAGTTCAGCAGGCCAACCCGCGACTGGTTCCTGGGCGCGTTCTCAGAGCCCACTCCCGCCCAGGAAGGCGCCTGGCGGGCCATCTCGTCCGGCTCCCATGCCCTGGTGGTGGCTCCCACGGGATCCGGAAAGACGCTTGCCGCCTTTCTCTGGGGGCTGGACCGGCTGCTCGTATCTTCTACTGGGGCGCCGGAAACGGCTGATGGGGCCGTCGGCGCGGAGGCCGCGGCGGCAGAAGGCGGCGTTTCGAAGCGCCCGGCGCAAGGCAAGCGGACGCGCGCACCGAAGCGCAAGACCCGCGTTCTCTACATTTCGCCCCTTAAGGCGCTGGGCGTGGACGTGGAAAGGAACCTGCGTTCGCCGCTGATAGGCATCACCCAAACCGCCAAACGGCTCGGACTGCCGGCACCCCTGATTACAGTGGGCGTCCGGTCCGGGGACACCACCGCCGCGGACCGCCGCCTGCTGCTCAGCAATCCGCCGGACATCCTCATCACCACACCGGAATCGCTGTTCCTGATGCTGACCTCCAGGGCACGGGAAACCCTCACCGAAGTGGACACCATCATCATTGACGAGGTCCACGCCGTGGCCGGCACCAAACGCGGCGCCCACCTGGCGGTCTCGCTCGAACGCCTGGATGCGCTGCTGCCCAAACCAGCCCAGCGGATCGGCCTGTCTGCCACGGTGGAGCCCAAGGAACTGGTGGCACAGTTCCTTGCCGGTTCGGCCCCCGTGGAAATAGTTGCCCCTCCCGCCAGGAAAAACTGGGACCTTACCGTCTCGGTCCCGGTGGAGGACATGTCGGACCTGCAGGGCGCTGCCGGCGCTTTTGACTCCGGACCTGCCTCCGGGCTGCAGCCCCAGGCGTCCATCTGGCCGCACGTGGAAGAGAAAATTGTTGACCTTGTACTGGCAAACCAGTCCACCATTGTGTTCGCCAATTCACGCCGCCTGGCCGAGCGGCTGACGGCACGCCTCAACGAGATCCATGCGGAGCGTCAGCTGGTGGCAGTGGGTGGCGGCTGGGACGATCCCGGGCCCCTCCCCGCACCCGGCGTCCCTGCCTCCACCGGCACGCCGGCACACATGATGGCACAGGCAGGAAGCTCTGCGGGGGCGGATCCCGTGTTGGCACGCGCCCACCACGGTTCAGTCTCGAAGGACCAGCGGGCCCTCATTGAGGATGACCTGAAGTCCGGGCGGCTGCGCTGCGTGGTGGCCACGTCATCCTTGGAACTAGGCATCGACATGGGGGCAGTGGACCTGGTGGTGCAGGTGGAATCGCCGCCGTCGGTGGCAAGCGGCCTGCAGCGTGTGGGCCGCGCAGGCCACCAGGTGGGAGAAGTCTCGCAAGGAGTTCTCTTCCCGAAACACCGCGCGGACCTGGTCCATACCGCCATTACGGTTGAACGGATGCTGGACGGCAGGATCGAGCGCCTCAGCATTCCCACCAACCCGCTGGACATCCTCGCGCAGCAGACCGTGGCTGCCACAGCTCTGGGCAGCATCGACGTCGAGGAATGGTTCGCCACCGTCCGGCGCTCCGCCCCCTTCGCGTCACTCCCCCGCTCGGCCTTCGAGGCCACGCTGGACCTGTTGGCCGGCCGCTACCCCTCGGACGAATTTGCGGAACTCCGTCCCCGGATTGTCTGGGACCGCAACGCCGGCACCATCGAAGGCAGGCCGGGAGCCCAGCGGCTCGCCGTCACCTCCGGCGGCACCATCCCGGACCGAGGCCTCTTTGGCGTCTACATCATCGGCACGGAGATGGAAGGAACAGCGTCGCCTTCGGCGGACGGAAAGCCCGCTCCCGCGCCCAAAGGCGGCCGGCGCGTGGGCGAGCTGGACGAGGAGATGGTGTACGAGTCCAGGGTGGGCGATGTCTTCGCCCTGGGCGCCACCAGCTGGAAAATCGAGGACATCACCCACGACCGCGTGCTCGTCTCCCCCGCCTTCGGCCAGCCGGGCAAGCTTCCCTTCTGGAAGGGCGATTCGCTGGGCCGGCCCGTCGACCTTGGCCGCGCCCTCGGCGCGTTTGTCCGTGAACTGTCCGCGTCCGACACCGGTCCTGCCACGGAACGCTGCAAGGCCAGCGGCCTGGACGAGTTCGCAGCCAACAACCTCATCCAGTACCTAACGGAGCAGAAACAGGCCACCGAGGTAGTCCCGAGCGACACCACGCTGGTGGTGGAGCGGTTCCACGATGAGCTGGGCGACTGGAGGGTAATCCTGCACAGCCCCTTCGGCATGCCGGTGCACGCGCCCTGGGCCCTCGCCGTCGGGCAGCGGCTCCACCAGCGGTACGGACTGGACGGTTCCGCCATGGCCGCGGACGACGGCATCGTCCTGCGCGTGCCCATGATGGAGGACGAGCCGCCGGGAGCGGAGCTGTTCCTGTTTGACCCCGAGGAACTGGAGCAAATTGTCACGGCAGAAGTGGGCGGCAGCGCGCTGTTCGCTTCGCGGTTCAGGGAATGCGCCGCCCGGGCCCTGCTGCTGCCACGGCAGACACCCGGCAAGCGGCAGCCCCTGTGGCAGCAGCGGCAGCGTTCAGCCCAACTGCTGGACGTCGCCAGGAAGTACCCGGCCTTTCCCATCGTGCTGGAAACTGTCCGTGAATGCCTGCAGGACGTTTACGATTTACCGGCGCTGAAGGACATTGCCGCTTCCGTGGAGCGGCGTGAGCTGAGGATTGTCCAGACCACCACCCAGCAGCCGTCGCCGTTCGCCAAGTCCCTGCTGTTCGGGTATGTGGCGCAGTTCCTCTACGAGGGCGACTCCCCGCTGGCAGAGCGCCGTGCCGCTGCCCTGGCCCTGGACTCAACCCTCCTCAACGAGCTGCTGGGGCGGGTGGAGCTGCGGGAGCTGCTCGACGCCAAGGTTATCGAGGCCACGGAGCGCGAGCTGCAGCGGCTGACACCGGACCGCCGGGTCCGCGGGCTGGAAGGAGTGGCGGACCTGCTGCGGCTTCTCGGGCCCCTGGCTCCCGACGAAGCCGCGGTCCGGCTGCAGGCGGTGGAAGCAGCGGCCGGGCTGGATACCGGCAGCAAATCAGCTGCGGCACATGGCAGCACCGAACCATCAGAGGCTGAACCCGGGCTGGCTGATGCCGAACCTGTACCCGAAGCAGCCCATGAAAGCATCGAGTCCGCCACTGCACACCTCATGGCCCTGCAGCGGGCAAATCGTGCCATCAAGGTCAATATCGGCGGCGTCGAGCGTTTCGCTGCTGTTGAGGACGCGGCGCGGCTGCGCGATGCCATCGGCGTCCCCCTTCCCATGGGGGTACCGCTGGCCTTTATCGAACCGGTCGCCGATCCCCTCGGGGACCTGGTGTCCCGGTACGCCCGCACCCACGGGCCGTTCACGGCGGCGGAAGCAGCAGCCCGGCTGGGACTGGGCGTGGCAGTAGTGGGCACCGCCCTGAAGCGGCTGGCCGCGGATGGCCGCGTGGTGGAGGGCGAGTTCCGGCCACATCCGGCGCCTCCGGAACCTACGCCCGGCAGCGGCCCGGAAGAGGGTACCCAAACCGCGGCGGCACAGGCCCTGCCGAACCTGCCCCAGCACGCGCTGGCCAATGAATGGTGCGACGCCGAGGTGCTGCGGAAGCTCCGCCGTCGTTCGCTTGCTGCCCTGCGCGCCGAAGTGGAACCCGTGGACGCAGCAGCCTACGGGCGTTTCCTGCCGGCCTGGCAGCACGTCCGCACCCCTGGCGGCGGCCGCGGCCAGCCTTCCCTCCGCGGCCTGGACGGCATTGTCACTGCCATCGACCAGCTCTCCGGGGTCCCCATTCCGGCATCGGCATGGGAACCCTTGGTCCTCGCCGGCAGGGTGGCCAACTACCAACCGGCCATGCTCGACGAGCTCATGGCGGCGGGAGAAATCCTCTGGTCCGGCGCCGGTGCCCTGCCCGGAAACGACGGATGGATCAGCTTCCACCTGGCCGACTCCGCGGAGCTGACCCTGAACCCCGCTCCCGACTACGAACCCGGTGACGCCCAGCAGCGGCTGCTGGACCACCTCCGGAACAACGGCGGCGGCTACTTCTTCCGGCAACTGACGGACGTGGCCGGCGGCATGGACTCAGTGCTGGGCGACCAGGAAGTGGTGGCAGCCCTGTGGGACTTGGCATGGGCGGGCCGGATCACCGGTGACACCTTCACGCCGGTCCGGGCACTTATCGCGGGCGGACACACGGCCCATCGGCAGGTTGCGCGGGCGCCCCGGGCCCGCGCTCCGCGGCTCAGCAGGCTGGGCCGTTCCCACGGGACCGGCCTCCTGGGCTCGCCGGGGCTGGCCGGCGGCCGGTACGGCACGGGCACCGGCGCCGTGCCAACACCACCTATGGCCGCCGGGCGTTGGTCAGCCCTGCCACAGCCCGAACTCGATCCGACCATCCACGCCCGCGCTACTGCCGAACTCCTGCTGGATCGGTACGGCGTAGTAACCAGGGGTTCAGTGATGGCAGAACAAATCCTGGGCGGTTTCGGCCTGATGTATAAAGTCCTGGCCCGACTGGAGGAGGCAGGCCGGTGCCGCCGCGGCTACTTCATCGAGCATCTGGGTGCAGCCCAGTTCGCCGTTCCGGCCACCGTGGACCGGCTGCGCTCGTACTCCGAGGACACGCAGCTTGCCAGGCCGGAACCGGTGGCGCTCGCCCTGGCCGCAACAGATCCCGCCAACCCCTACGGCGCAGCCCTCCCCTGGCCTGCGCTTCATGACGAGGCTGGCACCGGACACCGTCCCGGACGGAAGGCGGGTGCCCTGGTGGTCCTGGTGGACGGGGCTCTGGTCCTCTACGTGGAACGGGGCGGAAAGACACTGCTTGCCTTCAGCGACCATGAGGACGTTCTGGCGGCGGCGGGCACGGCGCTCGTGGGCGTGGTCACGCGCGGTGCCGTCGACAAGCTGATCATGGAGAAAGTCAACGGACACGAAATCCTGGACACCCCAGTGGCCGCAGCTCTCAGCTCCGCCGGGGCATACTCCACCCCGAAGGGGCTGAGAATCCGTGCCTGAAGGTGATTCCGTCTGGCGCGCCGCCCACCAGCTGCACCAGGCGCTGGCCGGGCAAACGCTCCTCGCCTCTGATTTCCGCGTGCCGCGCTTCGCCACCCTGAACCTGGCCGGTTGGACCGTGGCCGAGGTGGTGCCCCGCGGCAAGCACCTGCTGATGCGTGTGGTGGGACCGGACGACAGGAAGCTCACCATCCATTCACACCTGAAGATGGAGGGAACCTGGCAGGTCTATCCGCCCGGCGGAAGGTGGCGGAAACCCGGCTACACTGCCCGCTGCGTCCTGCGCACCAAGGCTGCGGACGCCGTCGGCTTTTCCCTGGGGATCGTGGAAGTGGTGGCCACGGCGGACGAGGACTCCATTGTGGGGTTCCTGGGACCGGACCTGCTGGGGCCGGACTGGGACCTTGACGAGGCCGAGCGGCGGATCCGCTCGGCCCCCGATGTCCCTGTTGGCGTAGCGTTGCTGGACCAGCGGAACCTGGCCGGAATCGGCAACATCTACCGGTGCGAGGCGTGCTTCCTGTCCGGAGTCCACCCCGCCTCGCCGGTGTCGGCGGTCAGGGACCTGAGGACCATGATGACCGACGCCAAGCAGCTCCTGGAGGTCAACCTGGGGTCCGGCCGCCGCGTCACCATCCTCAACGCGCGGGGCATGCCCGTGGGGAGGATGGCCGGACGGCCGGGCTACTGGGTCTACCGCCGTGAACACCAGCCCTGCCTCAAATGCGGGACGCCTATTCGGCGCGGCCTGCTGGGGAAACCCAACGGCGACGAAGAGCGGGACATCTACTACTGTCCCCGGTGCCAGCCGCTGCCGGCCGGGGCCGGTCCACAGCCCTAGGCGTACACCCGCTCCAGGAAGTCGCCCCACGCCTTGGCGGTGGTTTCCGAATCCCCGGCTCCGCTGAAGTCATGCACAGTCATCCCCACCGGAGCACCCCAGGCATTGCGGCCGAAGAACCGGTACATCGCATCGGCGGTCCGCAGGCCCAGGAAGTGCTCGTTGAAGAAGTCGACTTCGCCTGTCAGCCGGCCCACGCCGTCGAGCTCCAGGTCCACCTGCGAACCCTGCCCCGCAGACCCGACCCCCAGGGCCGTGCGGAGCCGGGTGAAGCCATCGGGCGCCTGGGACGCGGCCGGGCCCTGAATGTCGGTGAACACCACCGGTTGGCCGTCGAAGTACTGCAGGTACTGGCCCAGGGTGTGCAGGTAGAACTCCGTGTGCCGGCTGGCGCCGTCGTACTGCTGGTCCCAGTTGTCTGCGAAGATCCCGCTGTGGACGTAATGCAGGCGGGCACGTCCGCCTTCGAGCGGTTCCAGGACGTGCTCGAGCTGGTTGAACCAGCCGTCGGGTCCGTCAATCCTGGACACCAGGTGGCGGGGATACTCGTTGACCGTCTTGACGTCGGGCCATTCGTCCGTAGGGAACATCCAGGCGGGCGTCCCGGTGGTGACGGCATCCCACACCCGCTCGGGGGTGCCGGGAAGTTCCGTGTCGTAAACGATTTCGAAGTCGCGGTTGTCAGTCATTGTCCTGCTCCTTGCCTGCGGGTGATTGATTGGTTGTCTTGAGTTCGGGGTGCAGCGCCACCACCAGTCGGTGCCGCCGCCCGCGGGGAGCGCCGTCGTCGTGGTACTTGTCCACCAGCCTTATGACCGCCACGCCGAGTTCCCCGGCAAAGGCGGCACGGTCGGCGGCGGTATTTATCGTCGGCCGTCTGGCCGAGCGAAGGCCCCCGGTAGAATGGGCCGGTGATGCAATCCCCCCTCCCCGTGCGCGACGGCGTCAATGCCACCCGTTTGCGCCTTCCCGGGGAAGGCCCGTGGGACACCGCCATGGACTACATGATGCACCGCTGGGGGCATATCGACCCACAGGGCATCGCGAACAGGTTCGACGCGGGCGAAATTGTTGGCGAGGGCGGGATCCCGCTGGACCGCAGCACTCCGCTGCAGGACCACACCTTTATCTGGTACTACCGCACCCTGCCGCCGGAAAAGCGGATTCCGGTGGACATCAGTATCCTGCACCAGGACGAGCACCTGCTGGTGGTGGACAAGCCGCATTTCCTGCCCACCACGCCGGGCGGCACCTACATCCAGGAGTCGGCGCTGGTGCGCCTGCGCAACCAGTTGGGGCTGCCGGACCTGATCCCCATGCACCGGCTGGACCGCATGACGGCCGGTGTCCTGCTCTTCTCCACCAATCCGCAGACCCGCGGCCGGTACCAGGTGCTCTTCGAAAAGCGCCAGGTGCAGAAGGAATACGAGTGCGTCGCCGCCGCGGAGCCCGCGCCGGGACATCCCGCCGTCCAATTCCCTGTGGTGGTCCGCAACCGGATGACCAAGTCCCGCAGCTACCTCCTCGCGGAAGTGATCGACGGTGAACCGAACGCGGAAACGCGCATAGAGCGGCTGGAAACGTTCGACGCCGGCGCTTCGCCGGGTGCCGCCGGCACCGCCGCTGCAGCATCCGGCAGTGCCGCCCGCCTGGCGAGGTACCGCCTGGAGCCGCACAGCGGGAAGACCCACCAGCTGCGGGTGCACATGGCTTCGCTTGGGCTGGGCATTATCAACGATGCCTTTTATCCGGACCTGCTGGACAAGGCGCCGGATGACTATGCCAGGCCACTCCAGCTCCTGGCCCGCGGCATTCGTTTTGTTGATCCGGTCACGGGGAACCCGGTGGAGTACCGCAGTCGGCTTGAACTCAGCGAGGTTGCCCATGCCCGCGGCTGACGGTTACAGGCCCCGCATCACGGCAGCCGAGGCATGCAGCCACGCCTCACGGGTTTCCGGCAGCAGCGCCTGGTAGTTCAGCCGCGCCCCCGAGACGAGGGACCGGTCGTAGGGGACGTCCAGGACTTCCCTGGTCAGTCCTGCAAAGTGGCTGCTTGCCTTGGCGCGAAGCTGCAGGTCGGTCTGCCGGGAAGGAGCGGCAAGCAACGTCACCGCGTTGGCCACTTTCGCCTCGAATCCGCGTTCGCGCAGGCCGTCAACCAGCCACACGGCACTGGCCACCGTGTCTTCCCTGAGGGTGGAAACGATGACCAGCTCGTCCGCCGCCGCCACCGCTGCCTCCCAGTTGGAAGCCCGCATATTGTTGCCGGTGTCCACCAGGATGACCCGGTAGAAACGCCGCAGTGCAGTGTGCAGGCGGTTGAACTCGCTGCTGCCAATGGTGGCTGCCCCCGCTGCGTCCTCATCCGAGGCGAGCACGTCGAACTGCGTTGAGCCCTGGTAGCGCACATACCGGTCCAGGTCCCCAATCCGGCCCCGGACGGGATCGTCAAAGCGGTCCACCTCCTGGAGCAGGTCAACGGCGGTCCGGGCATGCCCGGCCAGCGGCGCCCGCCAGCCCAGGGTGCCCCGTGTTTCGTTGTTGTCCCACGCAAGCGTGTAGCCGCCGCGCTGGATTCCCATGGTGGCGGCGAGGAGCAGGGTGGCGGTGGTCTTGTGGGCGCCGCCCTTGGGGTTCACCACCACCACGGTCCTGGGCCCGTTCAGGCGGCGCTGAACGTCTTCGACAGCCTTCAAGTGCAGGCGTTCGCGGCGGCCGGGGGCAGCGGTTATGGAGTTTCCGGTAAGCCGGCGAAGGGCGCCCTGCCAGCCTGCCTCAGCCAGGACTGACGGGGGCTCGGGCCTTTCGGCGAGGAAATCCTGAAGGGTGGGAACGCCGTCGTCGCGGGGAGCGGCGGGCGGGACATCTATAGCCATTGCCGGAATTCCTTTCTGTGATGGCTTGAACGCGGGTGGCTTCAACGCGCGGAGCGCCAGTCGGTGGAGCAGGGTGAGGAGGACCCGCAGCAGCCGGTACACCAGAATGCCCAGCCCGATCACCGGCAGGGACAGCAGGAGGATGGACAGGATGGCGAGGGTGGCAGAAGCCGGGTCACCTGCGCCGCCTGCACGGACAGCGGTTCCGGCGTGTTCGCGGACAGCACGCGCCGTCTGCTCCAGGATGAAGGGCAGGTTCAGCATTATCCAGCCGAACGCGAGCAGCAGGAGCGGCACAATGGTGACCACCCATGCGGTCACCACAAACCGGGCAAAGGGGCGGAGCTCCTTGACCCGTGGCTCCACCGGACGGCCGGGGACAAGGCTCAGCAGAACGGGCCGGATCCGGCTGAACAGGTCCGGAACGCCGGCTATGTCGGCCAGGACAAAGTAGCCGTCAAAGCGCAAGGTGGGGATCAGCTGCTGGACCATCCCGACGTGCATCAGTACTGCCGCCAGCAGGAAAAATCCCTGGCCTGTTGCCAGGTAGGCGGCGCCGAAGGCGAGCAGGCACAGGCAGTTGAAGTACAGCCCGCCAAGGTCCGTGCGTATCCTTCCACCCCGGCCCAGGCGGTAGGAGTCCGTCACGTTGGTGAAGAAAGCGGGAAAAACCAGGTAGACGCCGACGCCGATCACCCCCGGCCGGGCGCCGCCATACCGGCAGGCCGTTGCATGCCCCAGTTCGTGGAACACAGCCCCTGCTGTCAGGAGGGCAAAGATGCCAAGGAGCAGCGCCGGGGCAAGGAACACCTGCTGCAGAGATGCGAGGAAGTCGGCCCGGGCAAGCATCAGGACGTCGACGGCGGCCAGCGCCAACAGGACAGCTGCCACCACCGGAGGCCAGAACAACGGCGACAGAAGCCGGGCCAGCGCGTTGACTGTCTTTTCAGGCAGGAGCGTTCCGCGCAAACGCAACGCCAGCAAGGGGTCGGCGGTTGGCGTCCCCGCAGCCTTCGCAGGGCTCGCCGCGGCGTCAGCGACCAAACCCAGGGGTGCCAGCCTGGTCCGGAGAAGGTAGCTAAGCCCGTCGGCGCCCAGTTCCCGGCCGTAAGCCTCGCTGACTTCCCGGGCCGCCTGCGGAAGGGGCTTGTCCCGGGAGACCGCGACCATGACCAGGTGGAGCAATTCCGAAAGCTGGACAACCTGGCCGTCACCGCGTTTCAGCAGGAAGCTGCGGTCTTTGAGCCCTGAACCTTCAACCTGGCCGAGGAAAACAAGGCCTGGCGCAGGGGCCCAGCGCTGGTCAGACGCTTCCTCCGGTGCTGTTGCCACTTTCCCGCCAATAAGCTGAGCCGCATTTAAGGAGTGGGCACGCTCCGGGTTTGGAGCATGCCCACCGGATTTAGGAATAATGCCGGATCACTTCTGGAGCACCAGCAGTTCCTGGACCGCGCCTGCATTCGCGATGGAACCGATCGACCCCGCATTGATGGCCGTTGAAAGGTTAACTGCGATTACCGGCGAGATGTTGATGTCGAAGCAGCACAGCGTTTCCCTGGCGGGAAGCAGTTCCACGACTTCGGCGTCGAGTTCCCCAGGTGATAGCTCGGGTGAAGTGGTCATTGCACCTCAGCCCTCTCCCCCGGGCATTACCCGGGTCCAGATGATTGGACGGTAAACGGACTAATGCTGCGTGATCTCGACGTTTTGCAGCGCAGCGCTGTAGGCGTTCGAGAACAGTGAGCCAGCGTTCACGGCCAAGGACGTGTTGTGTGCCATAACGCCGGCGAGGTCGAGGCTGCCGTCGATGTACAGAGTCTCCCGCGGGGGCAGCAGCTCAACCTGCTGTCCGTCCAGGTCCTGGATGCTGAGTTCCTTCATATCAATCACCCCCTTTCGAAGTCTCCCGTTCAGTCAACGCGGGAACCCGTCATGCATTCATCACTACAGCGTTATTGCTGTGTTGTTTTTACGCTTCGAACCTTCGCTTGGAAGCCCGCCCGGCAACCGGCTGCGTTTAGGATGGGGTACCGGGCAGTAATATGCTCGTTGATTGTTGGGAAATACTGAATCGAAAGAAAGCAGGCACCGCCCGTGGCGGATAGCGAAGGCACGATGGTAATCCGCGCTTGGGTGGAACCTGCGCAAGACCAGGCCATCCGGGCCCGCCTCATTTCCAGCCACCCCGGCCAGGAGCGGGAATCGGTGGAGGCCGCAGGCAGCGCCGATGAGATTATCCTTGCCGTGCGCCGCTGGCTGGAGCTGCTGCAACAGGACGCAAGCACCAGCGCCTGATCGGCCTACGTTTACCCGGCCGATAAAGATGTCCCGGTTGGTATGCAACACTAACTCCTGCTGGAATTCATTTCCCCCTTTTTTGTAAATACTTCCCCCCTCTGTTTCCCACGTTATTGACAGCATCCGCGCAAATGTCACGATGGAGTTGGGGGTTTCAAGTGTTGCCGCTTGGAGGGGAATGGCATGACTGGGGCTCTCGCGCAGGATTGGCATTTAAGCCTGCTGGGGGCGTGGCGTCTGCAACAGGGCAACGAGACATTCCAGGTGGCCAGCCGGGAACAGCGGCTGATTGCCTGTGTTGGGCTCCTCGGCTGCCGCCGCAGAAGTTTCCTCGCCGGCCTGCTCTGGCCCAGGAGCAGCGAAACGCAGGCGGCAGGAAACCTGCGCACCTCAGTCTGGTGCATTTCCCACACGTTTCCGCGCCTGCTTCATGCGGCCGCCGATACCCTGGAGCTCGACGAATCGGTGAGCGTGGACGTTGCATCCCTGCAGCGGCACGTCGCCACACTCCGCGAGCAGCCCGGAGTCCATCTTCCGGACAGCTACCTGGACCATCTGGGCAGGGCCGAACTGTTGCCCGGCTGGTACGACGACTGGGTGGTTTTTGAGCAGGAGCGGCTGCGGCAGCTGCGCCTTGGCGCGCTGGAGCTCATGGCACGGCAGTATCTTGCCGGGAACGAGCCGGGCAAAGCTGTGATTGCGGCGCTGTCCGCGATCAACATCGAACCGCTCCGCGAGTCCGCCCACCTCCTCCTGGTACAGGCCCATCTTGCTGCCGGCAACCGGGCAGCCGCAGTCCGTGCCTACCGGATGTTTGCCGTCCGGCTGGAGGCAGAACTCGGCGTCCAGCCGTCACCCCAGCTGACCGGCCTGGTGTCCGCGTTCCATCCGCGGTGATTACTATCCGGCGCGCCCTTGCCCCGGACCAGCCAAAAATCCCGCCCGCGCTCACCGATCAAAGTGCGGTACCTTGTGCCCATGGACTTCGGCAGCGCTGACAGCTGGGGGGCGGCGATCTATTTCTGGATCATCCCCGTGGTTCTCGGCGATGCCATCTTTCCGCTTGTCCCGTCCGAAATGGTGGTGATCACCGGCGGTGCCCTGTCAGCGGACGGCCGGACAAACGTGTTCCTGGTGGGGTTCCTGTCCGCGCTTGCATCCTGGCTCGGCGACCTGGTGGTCTTCCAATTGTTCCGGCGGCAGTTGAGCCACGTGCTGGACCGGTGGAGATGGGGCCGGCGGGTCCACCGTGGCATCCACGACGCGATCGCCAGGGCCGGCCGGTCGTCCACCTACGGGACAATCATCGGTGCAAGGTTCATCCCGGGCGGCCGCCTTGCCACGTCGGCGGCGGCCGGCATCGCGAACGTTTCCGTCCCCGGCTTCAGCCTGTGCGCCGGAATCGGCGGCGTACTATGGGCCTGCTGGCTGGTGGGGCTTGGTTACTTTACCGGTTCCGCTACCGGGCTGCCGATCTGGGCCAGCTCCCTCATTGGTGTGGCGGTCGGCCTGGTGATAGGGGCCGTCATCGGAATGATTGCCACCCGCCGCCGCGGCAACCCGTCCCCGGTGGACGAATCCGGGCCGCCGCCTGAGGCAGGCTAGACAGCCAACCACTTGCCGCGGCTACGGCGCAAGACCGTAAGGGAACCCGTCAGCGCAACTCCTTCGACGGCGTCGCGCATCATCGCCGCCGACTCCCGGGCCTGCCGGTTCTCGCCGCTGTACTCGCTGGCTTCGACGAGGAAGCGCAGGTTCAGCTGCGGTACCCCACCAGCGATCTGCAGCTGGTGCGCCTCGACATGATGCCGCGTTCCCAACGCCTCCACCGCAGTGTCCATTACCGCTTCCGGCGGGCTGCCCGGCCGAAGCCCGGTGATCTTGAGTCGGGTCTGGAAGGAAGGCATGCCTCCAACCCTACCCAGACCCTCTCTCACTTAACGTCGGAAAACCACCAACCCTCTCTCCCGAGTGAGAGAGGGTTGATGGGAAACCCGCGTTAAGTGAGAGAGCGTCCGGGGTTAGCCGGTGTTCCGGAGGCCGGCCGCTACACCGTTAACGGTGATAAGCATGGCCCGCTGGAGGCGTTCGTCGATCTCCGCCCCGCTGATGCCGTCTGCCTTGTTGGCGGCTTCGGTGCGGACGCGGCGCAGGAGCTCCACCTGCAGGTAGCTGATGGGGTCCAGGTACTGGTCCCGGATTTCCAGGGACCGCTTCAGGGTGGGCTGGGCGTCCAGGAGCAGGCGCTCCCCGGTCAGGTGCTGCACCTCGGAAACCGTCAGCTCGTACTCCTCACGGATGGTGCGGAAGATCCGGTGCAGCTCCTCGGGAACCAGGGTGGACACGTAGTAGCCGGCGATGTCCATGTCCGTCTTGGCCAAAGTCATCTCCACGTTGGAGAGCACCGACCGGAAGAAGTGCCAGTTCTCCCACATCTCCACCAGTTGCGCGGAGTTGCCGGCCTCGCGGGCAGCCTTAAGGCCAGAGCCGACGCCGAACCAGCCAGGGACGATCTGCCGGGACTGTGTCCAGCCGAAAACCCACGGGATGGCGCGCAGGCCGCCAAGGCCGGCACCCGAATCAGGGCGCTTGGACGGGCGGGAGCCGATGTTCAGCGAGCCCAGCTGCTCCACCGGGGTGGAGGATAGGAAGTAGGCCGGCAGGTCGGGATCGTCGATCAGGTTCCGGTACCTGTTGAACGCGGCGTCGGAGATGGTCTCCATGACGTGCCCGTACCGTTCACGCTGGTCCGCGGAGGTGCGCGGGTCGCGGTGCAGGGCCGAGCCCTGCAGCACGGCGGCAAGCGACAGCTCAAGGTTTTCGCGCGCCAGCTCGGGGAGGGAGTACTTGTCCGAGATGACCTCGCCCTGCTCCGTGAACTTGATCTCGCCTTCCAGGACACCGTTGGGCTGGGCCAGGATGGCGTCGTAGGTGGGTCCGCCGCCGCGGCCCACCGAGCCGCCGCGGCCGTGGAACAGGCGGACCCGCACCCCGTGCTTCGCGGCGACGTCCCGCAGCTTGCGCTGCGTCTTGTGGATCTCCCACTGGCTGGTCATCACGCCGGATTCCTTGTTGGAGTCAGAGTAGCCCAGCATCACTTCCTGGACGTCGCCGCGCAGCCGCACCAGCTCCCGGTAGGAGGGATCGGACAGCAGCCGGTCCACGATCTCCGCGGAAGCGCGGAGCTCCTCCACCGTTTCCAGCAGCGGTGCGAAGCCGATCTTGGCGTAGGGCTTCTCGCCGAAGAGGTTCACCAGGCCGGCTTCCCGGGCCAGGACCGCTGCGGCCAGGACGTCGTCCGCGCCGCGGGTCATGGAAATGATGTAGGTCTCGATGACGTTCGGGCCGTAGGTGCGCAATGCGCGGCGAATCTCACGGAAGACGTCGTACGTGCCGTCCGCAGCGCCTTCGAGCTTGATCGGGTGGCCGGACAGCGGCCGGCGTGAGGCGAGCTCGGAACCGAGTACCTCGAAGCGCTCCTCCCGGCTGAGTTCTGCATACCGCAGGCCGGGCCCGCCCAGGCGGTCCATCAACTGGCCGACGGCGTCATGGTGGTAGTCCGCGTGTTCGCGGATGTCCAGGGTGGCCAGGTGCAGGCCGAAGGAGGCAACGGCACGGCGGACGCGGGCCAGGGCACCGTCGGCGGCCAGCGACGCCGAGTGGTTGCGGAGCGAGAGCTCCAGCAGTTCAAGGTCCGCCAGGAGTTCATTGGTGCCGCTGTAGTCGCGGCCATGCTCGTGCTGGGAGCCCGCGGCCACGCGCTTGCCGGTGTTGATGAGCTTGGCCTTGATACAGGTCAGCTTCAGCCGGTAGGGCTCCTGGGCGTTCAGTTCCAGGACCCGCTTATCCAGGCCGGGCAGTTTCTTCAGGTCGGCCTCGATGGACGCCAGCAGCTCCTGGTCCGCACCCGCGAGCGCAGTGGAGTTGGACAGGATGGAGATCAGTTCATCGATCATGCCGATGCTGATGCGGACAGCATGCTGGTTCTGGATCTGCAGGATTTCGCGGGTGACGGCAGCTGTGACGTTGGGGTTGCCGTCCCGGTCCCCGCCGATCCATGAGCCGAAGCGGATGGGCGCATCCTGTGAAGCGAGGCTCACGCCGTGCTCGGCCAGCAGTTCGGAGAGTTCGGTGAGCATCTCCGGCATGGCGTCGGTCAGGATGCCGCCGAGGTAGTAGATGGCATTCCGGGCCTCGTCGACGGGAGTGGGCCGGACCTGGCGGAGTTCGTCCGTCTGCCACATCTGGTCGATGATTTCTGCCAGCTGGCGGTCCTGGCGGCGGCGGGCGGTGGTGCCCTCGACGGTGGGCTGGGCCAGCACGTCGGAGATCTTGCGGATCTTGTCCAGCACCGAGCGCCGCGACGCCTCGGTGGGGTGGGCAGTGAAGATGGGGCGGACGTCCAGCCCGTTCACCACTTCCTGCAGGACCGCCGGGCCGGCCTGGCCGGCGATCTCCGCCACGGTCTTCGCCAGCCAGCCGTCCTTTTCCGCACGCGTGCGCAGGCCGCGGACGCGGTGCACCTGCTCGGCAGCATTCGCAAGGTGGAAGTAGAAGGCGAAGGCACGGACAAGGTCGGTGGCCTGCTCGATCGGCAGGGAGCCGAGGAGCTCGCGGACCTGGGCAACGACGTCGTGCGCGCTCCAGGGCCCGGTGGCATCCGCTCCGCCTCGGGCCGCTTCCTTGGATTCCTTGGTCAGGAGGCGGACCTGCTCCACCAGGTCAAGGAGTTCGGGGCCATGCTGGCGGACCAGCGATTCGCCCAGCAGAGTGGAAACGCGACGGACGTCTGCCCTGAGTTCGGAGGCAAGATCGGTTTCGGGATTCGTTGCAGTGTGAGCCATGGAAACTATCTTTCGAGGGTTCGGACTTGGCTCGTACACTGCGCTGGATACTGTGAGCCACGTAACTAGCTAAAGATGCTACCCGCAGTGGCGCGCCATGGGGGAATCCGTCTCAGTAAATGTCGTTCGCCGGGTAACCTACATGGCGCTTGACGTGTTCAAGTTCCGTCCGCAGCTGCTCAACTTCGGTTTTGTAGGCGGCAAATTCGGCGTTCCGCCGCCCCGCCAACCGGGCATTCACGGCCAGGGCCGCGAGCGCCACGGGCACGGAGAGCGCCAGGGCCCAGCCTGCCGCAGCAAAGAAATCAAGTGCCACCGGCAGGGCGGACCGGAAGTCAACGAACTCATTGACGCCGTTGGTCACGCCGCCCAGGGCACCTTCCAGCGGTTCCAGGAACTTTCCCACCACCGGGGTCCCGGACAGCTCGGGAGGGCTGAGCTTCGGCTGCCCGTCACCGCCCCAGCGGCCGTCGCCCAGGTGGTTCAGGACGTAGATTCCGGCACCCGCACTCGCGGCCATGAAGACCACGATGGAAGCCAGTAGTGCCAGGTCGGGCCGCGGCGGCCGCCACAGGAACAGCGCCGCTCCGGCCACCACCGCGGTGATCCACGTCAGCGCCCTGAGCCATTCGATGCTTACTCCTGCAAGGATGTCCATCCCACCTATTCAACCTTGCGGACCACCTTGATGTTGAAATCAGGGATGCCCAGCGCGGCGTAGATGCGCAGCCACAGCGGCAGCAGCATTTCTGCTCCGCGTGCACTGGTGATGTCACCCAGGTCAATGATGTCCCGGTGCCCCAACGCCTGCAGAAGTTCCGCGACAGTTGCTTTGGCGGTGTCGTCATCGCCCGAAACGAACACCGTGTGGTCCCCGCCCGCGATCTTGCCGGGGTTGACCATGAGACCTGCGTTCATTGTGTTGAGGGTCTTCACCACCATCGCGCCGGGAAAGGCCCGCTGGATCCTCTCAGCGAGGCTGTCCGTGTTGACCGGATTCAGCACCGGCGGCATTCCCTGGGTGAAGTCCAGTGGGTTGGAGACGTCCATCAGCACCTTCCCGGCAAGCCTTGCCGCCCCCGCGGCACCGAGGGCATCCAGTGAACCCGCGCCTTTCGTCGCGTTCACCACCATCTCCGCGGCCCCGGCGGCCCCGGCAAACGTCTCCAACCGGATATTGCGGTGGGCAGCACGCCATTCCTTGAAGGGCGGTCCTCCCATCATGTCCGGCCGGGTCCTCCCGGCGGTGCCCTCCGGGTCCCGGGTGCCCATCACCACCTCGTGTTCCAGCGCGGCGAATGCCCCGGCAAGGACGCGCCCCACGGTTCCTGTTCCAAGAACAGCAATCTTCATGGCCCCTCCCGTTGGAAAGTAGCGACATGTCAGGTGCAGGCAGCACCGGCAAGCGGCGCCGCCCTGCTGGTTCCGAGGGTACTCCGCACCCGGGGCCGGGCAAGGGGTGGAATGAACGCCGGACCCGCGGAGTTGTAGCCGGGGCACCCGACATACCGTGAAAGGAACCATGGACACTGCCCCGGCCGCCAAAACAGAGCGCTGGCAGCGCTTCCGCGACAACCGCAACAAGGCCCTCGCCGACCGCCACGGCTGGCTGACGCTCACCTCCTTCCAGTGGCTGGAAGACAGCCCTTCCGCCGTCGAGCTGGCACCCGGGCTGTGGTCAACGGACGGTACGACGGCGGCACTCGCCGCACTGCCTGCGGACGGACTGTCCCTGGTGGGGACGGGTGAACCGGTAGCGGGCACGATAACAGCTGTCCTGGCGGACGAGGAGTCGCTGATTTGGGTGCAGTTCGGCGGGCCCGGCGGGGACCAAGTGGTGGTGGAACTGGCCATGCGGGCCGGGAAGTACGCCATCCGCACCCGGGACACGGCCTCGCCCGTCCTCACCGGGTTCGGCGGGGTCCCCACCTACCCCTACAACCCGGACTGGGAAGTGACGGGCAGGTTCGAGCCCTATCCGGAGCCGGTGGATGTTCCCATCGCCACGGCTAACCCGCTGGTGGACGGCGTGCACCGCTCCGTGGGCGAGGTGGTATTCCGTGTGCCCGGCAGCGGCCACGAGTTCCGGCTGCAGGCGGAGGAGGAAAGGCTTGAGGCCCTGACCGTCACCTTCCATGACGAAACCAACGGTGACACCACGGACGACTGGCGCAAGCTGGCCGTGCCCCGGCCGCGGCCGGACAAGAGCGTGGTCCTGGACTTTAACCGCGCCATCAACTACCCTAGCGCCTTCACCCCCTACGGCACCTGCCCCATGCCCGTAAGGAACAACACGCTGGACGTGCGGGTGGAGGCCGGCGAGAAGCTGCCCGCAGGGTGAAGCAGCGGCAGTCAGGCGATGGCTGAGATCCCGGTGACCGCCCGGCCCACTATCAGCGTGTTGATCTCGAAGGATCCTTCGTAGGTGTAGATGGCCTCGGCGTCGGAAAAGATCTTGGCCATCCGATAATCGGTGACTATGCCGTTGCCCCCCAGGATGGACCGGCCCAGCGCCACCGTCTCGCGCATCCGCGCGCTCAGGTACGACTTCGCCAAGGCCACCTGCGGCATGCCGGCGGCGCCCTCATCCTGCAGCCGTGCAAGCCCAGCCATCATCCCCATGCTTGCCACGGCGTTGCCCAGCATGGTCACCAGTTGTTGCTGGATCAGCTGGAAGTGCGCCAGCGGGCGGCCGAACTGCCGGCGCTCGACGGCGTACTGCCGGGCGACGTCGAAGGCCGCCAGCTGCTGGCCTACCGCCTGCCAGGCCACCATGACGCGCGAGCCCCGGAGCAGCTCCTTCGTGTCCTCGAAGCTGTTGATGGAGGCAAACCTGTCGGCTTCGGCCACCCGCACGTCCCGGAACACGATGTCCGCGTTCTGCACCGTCCGCAGCGCAATCTTGTTCTCGATCCTGGTCCGGCTGACCCCCGGCAGGGTGGCGTCCACGATGAACCCGCGGACGGACCCGTCCGCCTCGTCGCCTGCCCACACCAGCATGTAGTCGCAGAACGTCCCGTTGCCGATCCACCGCTTGGCGCCGTTCAGCACCCAGGCGTCACCGCCGTCGTCCGGCTCGCCGGTCGCGGAGGAGATCCGCCGGGCGCGGGTTTCCAAGCCCCCGGCAACGTCCGAGCCGTGGTTCGGCTCGGTAAGGGCGAAGGCCCCCGTGATGCGCAGGCTTGAGGCGTCCGCCAGCAGCCGCTGCTTCTGGTCCTCGCTCCCGAAGTCGTGCAGGGACTGGACGAACAGGTCGTGGTGGACCAGGAAGAAGGTGGCGATGGACGTGTCCACCCGGGTCACGTCGGCAATGACCAGGCCGGCGAACAGGTTGCTGTAGCCCCGCTGGGCCGGCGTGCTCAGTTCCAGGGCAGCGAGCTTGGGCAGGATATGGGCGGGGAATTCGGCTTTGTTCCACCAGTCCCCGGCATATGGGGCGATCTCCGCGGCCAGGAATTCCCTCAGCTCGGCCAGCTTGTCCCGTTCCGCCTTGTCCAGCAGGAATTCAAAGGCATAAAAGTCGGCGGATGGCAGGTCAGCCAGGTTGTCCCCCTTCATCCCGGTGGCAGTCACTTCGGCCCCATCCGGATGGCGCCGTCCAGGCGGATGGTTTCGCCATTCAGCATGGCGTTGTCCACGATGTGGGCCACGAGGTTCGCGTACTCGTCAGGCTTTCCCAGCCGGGAGGGGTGCGGCACCTGTGCCCCCAGGGAGTCCTGCGCTTCCTGCGGCAGGCCCGCCATCATGGGGGTTTCGAAAATGCCGGGTGCGATGGTCACCACCCGCACCAGTGAGCGCGCCAGCTCCCGCGCGACCGGCAGCGTCATGGCCGCCACCGCCCCCTTCGAGGCCGCGTATGCCGGCTGGCCGATCTGCCCCTCGAACGCCGCAACCGAGGCAGTGTTGATGATGACACCCCGCTCGGGCCCGCCCAGCGCGGTGACGGCCGGCTCGGTGGCAACCATCGCCGCCGCCGCCAGCCGCAGCACGTTGAAGGTACCCACGAGGTTCACCTGGATGACCCGGTTGAACACCTCGAGCGGCAGCACGCCATCCCGGCCCAGCACCTTCCCGGGGGTGGCAATTCCGGCGCAGTTCACCACGATCCGCAGCGGCCCCAGGCCCGCAGCGGTGTCGACGGCGGCCTGCACCTCCGCTTCGCGGGTCACGTCTGCAGGGGAGAAGACGGCGGACTTTCCGGGGGCGCCGAAGGCGTTGAGTTCTTCTGCGAGCGCCGCCCCGGCAGAGGACGGAAGGTCAACCAGCACGACGGAAGCGTCGCCGTCGAACAGGCGCCGGGCAGTGGCCGCCCCCAGGCCGGAAGCTCCCCCGGTGATGAGCGCTACAGTACCTTTGACGTCCACACATCCTCCTTGATGCCTGTCCCCCTGCCGCGTCGCAACGAAGGTGTTGGTTAGTGAATGTTAACTGAAATCCGGAGGGCCCGCACCACCAGGCACCCAACGGCTGGGGATCCGGCGGAAGGGCCCGCATTAGGGTGGAATCCATGACGCGCCCGGACCCCGCAGCCCCAGTTCCCGAGCCCTCGACCGCCCAGGTTTCGAGCCCGGCCTCCAACCAATTCCCCTCCCCTGCCACTGCGCCCGTCCCCGGCCGGGACTATTGGCAGGACCGCGCCAACGAGGCGGCCCGTTCGGTCACCACCCTCTTCGGCAGGCGGCTGCTGTTCCTGCCGGCGACCCATGTAGGCGCGGTGTTGTGGCCCTCCCCCTCCTGGTACAGGGACCTCAAGGGCGCGTTGCTGGGCCCGTGGCATTACTGGTGGCAGGCGCATTATGTTGACTGCCTCGTGGACGCGGGACGGCGGGAACTGGGCAACGGCGGCACGCCGGCCGCCAGATTCAACGGACCGGACAACCCCAGCGCCGGACGGCTCGCCTCCCGGCTGGTGTCCGGGATCCGACTGCGCAACGGGTTTACCTTCGTGAACAACTACTACGACGACATGGCCTGGCTTGCCCTGGCCGCGCACCGCCTGGACAGGCTGGCGGAGGAGGCCGGGAAGCCGGGCCGCCGGCGTAACGCAGGCCTCCGGAAGTCCCTCACCCTGCAGTTCGATGCAGCATCCACCAGCGATATGGGCGGCGGGGTTTTTTGGAGCAGGAAGCGGGACTTCAAGAACACCCCGGCCACAGCGCCCGTGGCGCTCTACTATGCCCGGACCGGCCAGCCCGGGAAGGGCCAAGCACTGCTGGACTGGCTGGACGCGACCCTCTTCGACCCCGCCCAAGGCCTGTACCTCGATGGTGCCCGGTTGAATTCCGCCGGCGAACTGGTAGTGGAACGGGCGGTGTACACCTATAACCAGGGACCAGTCCTGGGCGCCCTGCTGGAACTGGGCGGGGATGCGAACCTCGCCCGGACAGCCGAGGTGGTGGATGCCGTGGACCGGATACTGACAACTCCTGCCCGTACCGGAGGCGCGTCCGACGGCGGTAGAGTGCTCCGTTGCGAGGGCACGGGCGACGGCGGGCTGTTCACCGGAATCCTGTGCCGCTACCTCGCGCTGGTGGCAAAAGACCCCCGGCTGCCTCCAAAGACCCGGGCCACGGCGGCGCGGCTGGTGACAGACACGGCCGAGTCCTTCTGGGCGGGGAAGCGGGGCCTGGCCGCTGGCGAGGGGTCCACGAAGCAAAGGGGCAGGAGCATCTTTTCGATGCACGCCACCCAACCTGCGGAGGCTACCTACCCGCCTGGGGCCGTCGTCGAGCTTTCCACCCAGCTCCAGGCCTGGATGACGCTGGAGGCCGCGGCGGCCGTTCACAGCGGAACCGGCGCGGACCGTGCAGGCTCCTAAAGGATGGCGCACCAGCGCAAGTGAACCGTCAACCTTACCGGCGTTCCGCCACCGGCCGAATCAGGCGTAACGTCAATCCGCTCCCGGCACCGCGCCATCGGGGCGTTTTTTCTGCGGGTACGGTGTTTCACCCCGGGCCAGCATCTCCACGAACCCTGCGATTTTCCGCTGCCGCGTTGCCTCCTGTTTGACTGAGTTGGTCCGGTAGATCAGCGCGTACCGGTTGGTCCTGGTAAGGACGTCGAACATGGCCTGGGCAGCGGGCACGGCGGCGATTGCGGCTGCCAGATCTGCCGGAACTTCCGCAGTCGCCTGCCCGGCGTAGGCAGCCTCCCAGCGTCCGTCAGCCTTGGCGGCGTCGACGGCGGCCCGGCCGGCTTCCGTCATCTTGCCTGCCGCTTCCAGCCGGGCAACATAGGTGACGTTGCGAGCGGACCAGACGCTGCGGTGCCCGCGGGGAGTCATTCGCTGGAAGGAGCTCTCCCCGTCCCGGCGCCTGCCCTGGCCGTCAATCCAGCCAAAGCACAATGCTTCATCCAATGCTGCCGCGTAATCGAGTTCGGTGACCTGCCCGCCCTTCTTGTGCAGGACCAGCCACACGCCTGGGCTGGTTGCATGGTTTTCCTCCAGCCACGCCCGCCAGGTTGCTGCGTCCGGCACCAGCAGTTCCTCAAGTTCTTTGGCCATGGCCCTATTGTGCTCCTGATCCCCTGCCGTCACCGGGCCGGGCGTGGCACTATGGCATGGCAAGCCCGTTTCTTCGAGCGACAGGACCTTCGATGCTGCGTGTCCGTCCCCTGCACTTCACGTCCGACATCGAGGCCTGGGAGCGCCTTCTGACCGCGCTGGGCATGGTCCTGACCGAGGGCGACGGCGGCTTCCGTGTCTACGACTCCGCCGCCGGCCGGCTGGCCCTGCACGAGGTGCCAAGAGGATCGGCAGAGGAAGGGACCACCGCCTTGGCCGTGGAGGTGGGCGACCTGGCCGAATTCGCCCGGCGCACCAACCAGGCTGCGGAGGCGGAGGGGACCACCCCCGCGGAACTGACCAGCGCGGACCACGGCGAAGCCTGCCGGATCGCTGCCCCTGATGGGTTCAGCTTCCTGGCGGACAAAGCCGCCCACGGCGCCCAGTGTGCCGATGCCGACCCTGCCCTTGCCGTCGTCGCGGTCTGGTTCACCCAGGACCCCGACGCGGCTTCCCGCACCCTGCGGCAGATCGGTGCGCGCCCGCGCCCGGTACCGGACCAGGACGAGACAGCGGACTTCACCGCCAAGAACGGCGGAGTCCTGGTGGTGCGGCCGGCAACAGGCCCGGCCCGCTCCGGGCTGGGATTCGAGTACGACGGCGGGCTGGAACCGCTGCAGGAGCGCCTTGCCTCCGCAGGCTTCCAGGCCAGCGTTACTGAGGAAGCTTTCGCCCGCACCCTGCACGTTGCCAATCCCGATGCCCCCGGTGCCACAGCAGCCCACGTCCCCGACACGCTCTGGATCTCCCAGCGCCACGCCTGAGCCCTGCCACACCTGATCTTCGCCCCAACGGGTCCTGCGACGCATTCCGCCGCCAGCTGATCCTCCCCTGTCCCGCAGGGTCCCATGCGGTAGAACTTAACCATGAACCTGCGCACACCTGACCCGAATCCCGGCTGGCTCTCCGAAGAAGACCTCTTTGAGGCACGCGGGCGTTTGCCCATGGTGTACGTGGAGGCAGTGCCGGTCAGGCTGGATCCATTGGGTTTCGTCAACGAGGTGGGAACCCTGCTGCAGGCAGACTCGGACGGGACCATGGTCCGGTCCCTGGTATCGGGCCGGGTCATCTACCGTGAAACCATCCGCGCCGCCCTGCTGCGGCATATGGAAAAGGACCTGGGGCCGCTGGCGTTCCCGCAGCTGCCCATCAGCCCCGTCCCCTTCACCGTAGCGGAATACTTCCCCGCGCCGTCCCAGACCGGCTTCACGGATGAGCGGCAACACGCCGTGTCCCTGGCCTACGTCATTCCCGTGACTGGCGAATGCGAGCCGCGGCAGGACGCCCTGGAACTGACCTGGATGACCCCCGAGGAAGTGCTCAGCCCCGGCGTCCAGATGGAGTTCGTGGGCGGACGCGGCGGACTGATCCGACAGGCACTGGCCTTCGCCGGCGTGGGCTTCTGACACCCCCGCCGGGGCAGGGGGGTCCCCGGTTTTAAGGGTCCGGCTTTGTAGACTGGAGCGCGGACCGCAAGAGAACTTAAGGACTCCCATGACCGAAACACCAGCCCTCCGGCGCCACCAGGAACAGCAGGCTGGATCCCTGGTTACCGGCAACCACATCCTCCTGCCCGACGGCGGGCGGACGGCCGAGATACACCAGGTTGAGCTTGAGCGGGACGACTTCGGGGCGCCTGCGCTGGTCCTTGCCAGCCTTTCCGGCGGAGGAACCCTGCGCATCGCGGTGGGCACCACGGTGACAGTCGTGGACGGAATGTCCCACGCCGTCACGCAGCTTCCGCCGGCCGCGGACCTTGCGCCGGAGGAGGGCAAGGAACAGCCGAAGCAGTCCGGCGCCGGGACTGCGCCCGCTGCCGCCGCGCCCGCCGTCGTCGTACCTCCACTGCCTCTTGTACCGCCGGCGGTCAGCGGCCCCAGCGAGGAGGACCTGGCACTGATCCCCGCCCCGGCCGGGACGCCTGAATCAGTGGTGGAGGCTGCCGCAGAGGACCACCCGGATGCCGTGGGAGTGCTGCTGCTGGCGGACCGGCTGGCCAAGGGAGTGAACTTCAAGTCCGGCAGCTGCCTGAAGGACCTGAGCGACCTCGCGCATGAACTGTTCATCACGCTCAAGGACGCCGACGGTGCCCTCGCCGTCGCCGACCTCCTCAACGTCCTGCCCTTCGACGGCAACCCCGGCCGGTGGGCCTCAGTGGAGGCGTCCCTGGCGCTGTCCAGCTACATTTGCAGGCAGGACGGCCAGGCGGAACGGGCAGCGGTGTACGAAAAGCTCATCCGCACCCCGGAAAACCAGGAAACGGACCCGTTCAAGGCCCGGATGGCGGCTAAGGTCCGGCAGCGCTCGCTGAACGAGCCAAACCTGTACGACAAGGAGATCTTCCGCTCCATCGATAACTCAAACCACGATGCCGAACGTGAGTGGCGGCTGCTGCGGCTGGAATCCCTGCTGTTCCTTCGCGCCCACGGCGGCTCCGAAACCATCGGCATGGGCGAGCTGGAGCGGCGCATCAGCAACGAGCTTGAGGCTGTACGCGCCTGACCTCGCACCCCTTTTCGACGGCATTGTGCGCAGGGGGAAATTGCCCCTACCCGGGGCACTGGCGGAGTTGTACATTCGGGGCTATGACGAACAATCTCAGCGTAGTGATCAACGCCGACGCGCCGCAGGTCTGGACCATGCTGCGTGAACCGTCCAGGGTAGCCCAATGGCATGGCTGGCAGTCTGAAGACCTGGACGCCGAGATCAAGGAGATCTACTTCTCCGGCGACGTAGAAGAGTCGGCGGACCACACAAGCCTCACCGTCCACGGCGGAGATACGTTCGAACTGAATCCCGTTCCCGGCGGCACGCAGGTAAGCGTGACGCGGGGGGCACTGGACCACAACTCGGAATGGGCAGCGTGGGACGAGGACATCACCCAGGGCTGGCTTACGTTCCTGCAGCAGCTCCGCTTCGCGTTGGAACGCCACCCGCACGGCAAGCGCCACACCCTGTTCCTGCACCTGACGGAGGGACAGGGCTCCGCGATCGAGAAGCTCGGCCTCGCCAACCTCCCGGCGCCGGGCGAGCCCTACCAGCTGACCCTTGGCAACGGCGAGGAGATCAGCGGGAAGGTCTGGTACCGGACCAGCCACCAGGTGGGCCTCACCGTGCACAGTTACGCGGAGCACGGCGACGGGCTGCTGGTGGTGGCCGACCATCCGGCCATCAAGGACGTGCGCCAGGAGGGTGAAGGATCACTGGTCATCGCTTCCACCTACGAACTTGGCGCCGCCAGGCTGGAGACCATCCGCTCGTCCTGGGACTCCTGGCGGTCTGAAAACTACCCCGCCTCGCAACCGGTGAGCTGAGCCCCTGCCCCATTTGCCGGGGCGGGGCTGATTGCTGGCACACTGGTACGGTGCCAGCCAACCCCGCTTCCGCCCCCTCCCCTGCCTCCGGCGCTGCCACTGAGCCTGCCCTGTCACAGTTCTCATTCACCGTGGGGACCCGGCTGGCGGAATCCTGCCCGCCCTCGGCGGCGCAGATCGCTGACAACGGCGGGGAATTCCTGGGCCGTACCGGCACCATCACCACCCCCCACGGTGAGATCCACACCCCGGCGTTCATCGCCGTCGGAACCAAGGCCACCGTGAAGGCGGTGCTGCCGGAATCCATGGCGGAGCTGGGGGCGCAGGCGCTGCTCGCCAACGCTTACCACCTTTACCTGCAGCCGGGTGCGGACATCCTGGATGAGGCGGGCGGGCTGGGCGCGTTCATGAACTGGCCTGGCCCCACTTTCACTGACTCGGGCGGGTTCCAGGTGATGAGCCTGGGCTCAGGGTTTAAGAAGGTGATCGACATGAAAACTGTTGCTGCCGCGGGCGCGCCCGGCCCGGATGACGCCGTCGCTCCCGGCAAGGAGCGCCTGGCCCACATCGACGACGACGGCGTCTGGTTCAAATCGCACCTGAACGGTGACCGGCACCGCTTCTCCCCCGAAATCTCCATGCAGGTCCAGCACCAGATCGGCGCGGACATCATGTTCGCGTTCGATGAGCTGACCACGCTGCAGAACTCACGGGCCTACCAGGAGGAGTCGCTGGAGCGCACCCGGCTGTGGGCACTGCGCTGCCTTGAGGAGCACTTCCGGCTGACCGCCGAGCGGGCAGGCAAGCCGTACCAGGCACTGTTCGGCGTGATCCAGGGCGCCCAGTACGAGGACCTTCGCCGTAAGGCCTGCCGGGATCTGGGCGCCATGCCATTTGACGGGTTCGGGATCGGCGGGGCGTTGGAGAAGGAAAACCTCGGCACGATTGTCCGGTGGTGCAATGAGGAGCTGCCCGAGGACAAGCCCCGGCACCTGCTGGGCATCTCCGAACCGGACGACATCTTCACGGCCATCGAAAACGGCGCTGACACCTTCGACTGTGTCTCCCCCACCCGGGTGGCCCGGAACTCTGCCTTCTACACTCCTTACGGGCGGTTCAACCTCTCCGGCGCCAAGTACAAACGCGATTTCGGCCCGCTCCAGGACGGCTGCGGCTGCTACACCTGCCGGAACTATTCGCGGGCGTACATCCACCACCTCTTCAAGGCCAAAGAAATGCTCTCCGCGACGCTGATCTCCATCCACAACGAGCGGTTCGTGGTGAAGATAGTGGACGACGCCCGGCTTGCCATCGAGGACGGCACGTTCTTCGATTTCAAGGCCGAAACCCTGGGGCGTTACTACTCCTGATTCAGCGGTTTCACGGGAGCGGCCCGGGTTAGCTGTAGCAGTACACCTAACTGGGACCGTTCCCGCTAAGCCGGGTTGTGCACATGGCGGCGGCAGCCGGTTGAGCCGGGTCCGCCGACAGCCAAAGCTGGTTTCATGACTCCGAAATTTGCCGTTGCCCTCCCTGCACAGGGCAACCTTTGGCGAACTCAGGAACTCCTGGACCTGGGGATCAGCAAGCGCTCGGTGGCGTCGATGGTGGCGGTGGGAACGCTGGTTCGGCTAAGGCAGGGCTGTTACATCAGGGGCAGCGCCTGGGAAAGGCAATCACCAGGCGTACGCGCGCTTCAGCTCATCCACGCACACGCCCACGGAACACGTACGACGTCGGCAGGCGGCTTCCGCTACAGCCACACCTCAGCCGCGCGGCTGCACCGGCTTTTCCTCTGGAATGTCGACAGCAAAATCCACGTGACACAACCCACTCCCCCTTCCAGCAACGGCCATGGACCTGACGTCGTTTGCCATACCGGAACCGTTGCCGAGGCTGACCGGGCTTTCATCACGGGCTTGGCCGCCACCGGCCTCGAACGGACAGCGGCGGACTGCGGCCTGGTCCTTCCGTACCGGCAGGCACTGATCCTCATGGACCACGCACTCCGGCTCGGGGCTGACAAAGCTGCGCTGGACGCAGCGGCTGCACGTCTTGATGGACGCCGGGGCGTACTGAATCTTCGGCGGGTCCTCGCAGCTGCCGATCCCAGCTCTGAGTCCCCTGGAGAAACCCTGACCCGGGACCTCATGGCACGGCTCCGGATCCCAGCCCCCGAACCGCAGGTGGAGGTGCTGACGCGGCTGGGGCTATTCCGGCTCGATTTCGCCTGGCGGGAACGGAAGCTCGCGCTGGAGTTCGATGGGAAGACCAAATATTTCGATTACCGGCCCACGGCGGAGGTGATCTTCGAGGAGCGGCGCCGGGAGAAAGCACTGAGCGAAAACGGCTGGCGCTTCATCCGGGTGGAGTGGAAGGACCTGTTCCGGGAGCAGGAATTCAAGAACCTGATTCTTCGGGCTTTAGCTGCCTGACCTTCCAATAAGCGGGAGCGTCCCGGTAGAGACGCACCGTTACAGCGGATTGGAACCGTTCCCGCTAACCCGCTTTGCCAGCGACTGCAGGGGCGGCAGTGCCGTAGCTCGGCTCGCGCTTCTTCATCCAGCCGATCACCAGGTACGTCACCGGGACCAGGATGAACTCCACCAGGGTCTTGTACAGGAAGCCCACCACGACGTAGTTCACGAAGGTCGCGAAGTCAGCGATGCCAATGACCGGGGCCGCGATGCTGCAGAAGATCAGGGTGTCCACGAATTCGCCGGCCACGGATGAACCCATGATGCGGGCCCACAGCGACCTCTCCCCCGTGCGTGCCTTCATCCGCACCAGAATCCACGAGTTGATGGTCTGCCCCGCAAGGAACGCCAGCAGCGAAGCCAGGACGATCTGCGGCACCGGACCGAGTGCACCCTCGAGGGCTGCCTGCTTGGTCGTTCCGAACTCATCATCGAAGCCGGGAAGGGCGATGATTATCCAGTAGCACAGCGAGGCGAAGACGGACAGCGCGAAGGTGGTGAAGATGGCTTTGCGGGCAACCTTGAAGCCGTAGACCTCGCTGATGACGTCGCCCAGGATGTATGCCAACGGGAAGAGGAAGAAGCCGCCGTCCGTGACGATCGGCCCGATGGCCACGCCCTTGGAGGCGCCGATGTTGGACAGGATCAGCACCACAGCCATGATGGCGAGCAGGATCCCGAAGTAGGGCGATCCGATCGAGGCAAACCGTGCCGGGCTGCCCGAGGCAGCGGTTGCGGGCAGGGCGTCGTGGCCTGGGGCTGTGGGCATGGGAGCTTCCGTTCGTAGTGGTTCGCTCGGGTGCGGGATTGGATCCCGGGGGCCGGCTGTATTAGCACTGTCCGCACCATTGTTCCATTGAACGTGTCAGTCAAGCCGCTCTGTTCAGGCACACAAAGCGCGCGGCCGACGCCGGATGGCAGGATGGGTGCCATGACTTCCGTTTCTGCTGACGCGCCACAGTCCGCTGCTGCTCCTGCAGTTGTCCTCACCATCGCAGGTTCCGAAGCAACCGGCGGCGCAGGGGCCCAGGCGGACTTGAAGACCTTCCAGGAGCTCGGTGTCTTCGGCATCGCCAACCTCACCTGCATTGTCTCGTTCAATCCGAACGAGAGCTGGAACCACCGCTTTGTCCCGATGGACCAGCAGGTGATTGCGGACCAGCTCGAAGCCACGACTGCCGCCTACGGTCGGGCGCAGGACGGGGAGCCGCTGGACAGCCGTCCGGTGCTGGATAGCGTCAAGATCGGAATGCTGGGCAGCCCCGCCACCATCGCCACCGTTGCCGGTGCGCTGAAGGACAACAGGTTCGGGAATGTGGTGCTGGACCCGGTGCTGATCTGCAAAGGCCAGGAACCGGGCCATGCACTGGACACAGACCAGGCACTCAAGGCACAGATCCTGCCGCTGGCCACGTTCGTGACGCCCAACCACTTCGAGGCGGAGTCGCTGTCCGGCCTGGCCATCACCGACGTCGAATCCCTCAAAGCCGCCGCCGTCCGCATCCACGAACTCAGCGGCGCCGCTGTCCTCGCCAAGGGCGGGGTACGGCTGGAGGGCCCGGACGCCGTCGACGTCTTTTATGACGGCGAAACCCTGGAGGTCCTCAGCGCGCCCAAGGTTGGCGAGGTGGCTGTTTCCGGTGCAGGGTGCTCGCTGGCTGCCGCCGTGACTGCCGAGCTCGCCAAGGGTGCTTCACCGCTGGAGGCTGCCCGCACCGCCAAGGCCTTCGTCACGGCGGGCATCCGCAACCGGGTAGCGTCGGGCGCCCCCTTCGATGCCCTGTGGCAGGGCGGTGCCCGCTAGCCCGCCACCCCACCCCGGACGCTCTCTCACTTAATGCGCGTTTTTCCGGAACCCTCTTGCACCTGGGGCAAGAGGGTTCCGGATTTTCCCGCATAAGCTGATGGAGCGTCTGAGGAGGAGGACGATGGCGGGACGGTCCCGGGACGTTTCACTCACCTGGGGTCGGCAACAGTCCCCATGAACAGCGGCAGCCCAGTTTCAACGTGGACTACCTGATAGTGGAACGGCCGGTCAAAGTCGATGGTCCGCTCGGGTTCCGGCGGAGCGCTGGTCGCCATTCCATTGATCTGGGTCACCGCGGCGGCAATGGTGCCCTTTTCGGCCACCGTGATGTTTGCGGCCTGGGCGGCCTGGGTGATCATCATCTGCGGCTGGATGTTATTGAAGTCCTCTGTGGTGCCGAGCATCTGCTCCAGGCCCAGCGCTTCAAAAACTTTTCGGAGGTCAAAACTGGACCTGTGGTCCCAGCGGGGCAGCTGTATCCGGACTGATTCGGGCTCAGCACTGTCAAACGTGTCCGCGATTTCCGTCAGTTTTTCCGCGTCGAAAGCCGCAGGGGCGGGAGTGCCAGCGGGAGCGGCCGTGTCCGCGGGCAGGACCAGCCGCATCACGAAACCGTCGGCGTAGGGAAGATCCACACCCTGCCAGCCAGCGCCTTCCGCATATTTCATCTGGAGTTCGTTGTGCATGGCCGGCACAGCGACTTCCTCGCCCGCGGCTGTTGTGAAGGGCAGGTCAGTGGTGGCGTTCGCATCGAACGGTGCACTCCAGGCGGAGGCGAAGTACAAAGAGTTGAGCAGGCTGAAAGTATTGTCGCGGTCGTACTGCGCCGGGGCTTCCTTGATCCGGCCCCCGGTGTTCCTGTTCACCCAGGCATCAATGGCCGGTTTCGTTGCACCCTCGTCGCTGAAATCCACGGGATACACGCCGGTGCCATAGTGCCGGGCCAGCGTGTCCAGGAAGGACTGTCCGGTTGGCACGTCTTTGTCGACGAACAGCCCGTTGTCCGAGTGCATGACCGGTTTCCGCGGGGGGTTGTCCTCATCCACTGCGCCGGGGTCGCCGTCGAACTTTCCGAGGGAGCGGAGGACGGAGTTCATGGCCTCATCGCGCTTCTCTGCGGGGAATTGCAGGATATTGTCCATCTCGGCCGCGGTCCCACCGGTGGCACCCGTACGGAGCATGGCGAGGGCAATCAGGAGGCTCCCGGGTGAGGACACCACGTTCCCGTTACCGAGGTCGCCGCCGTCGGCCAGCAGCGCTTCGCCGAGGAGGAACGCCGAAGCCCGGAAGGAGCGCAGTTCAGCGGCGTAGTCCGCGCGGTCAACCGAGACGCGCTCGACGCCGTCGGCCGTAAGGAGTTCCGGTGGCGCCGGCGGCGGGGCTGGCACCGCACATCCCGCGAGTCCCATCAGGGCACCCAACGCTATCGTCCGCTGAAAACGGAACATCTTTGTTGCCTCCCCCGGCGTGCCAAGGCGGGAATCTGCCTCCTCCCAGTAAAACAGCGACGGCGGCGCGGGACCATGCCGGCAGGGTCACGCTTTGCACTCGATTCAGTCTCGCGCCCGCGGGACGCCGCGTCGGGTTCTCTCCCACTTGGCGCCAGGGGAACGCGCTATCACTGTCTTGAACTGGTCCTCGAAGGAGCGAGAAACCGTCCGGCAAAATACCGCAGGGATGAGGCCTGCGGTCAGGCTCCCGAGTGTGCCTGCAGGAAGCTGTACACCTCGGTTTCGTCCACACCGGGGAAGGCACCCGGCGGCATGGCGGCCAGCAGGTGCGAGTGGGCCCGGGCGGAAGGCCAGGCGTTGCCGGCCCACTCCGAGGCGAGCTCCGCGGGCGGCCGTTTGCAGCAGTTCGGATCCGGGCAGGTGGACTTGGCCCTGGCCGTCGTCTCCCGCCCGCGGAACCATTTCACGTGCTGGTACGGAACCCCGATGCTCAGCGAAAACTCTCCGCTGGCGGAACGTTCAGTCCTGGCGGTGCACCAGTACGTCCCCGAGGGCGTGTCCGTGTACTGGCTGTAGGCGCTGAACTTGTCCGGTACATCGAATACTGCCCGGGACGTCCACGCCTTGCACGACGGCTGACCCTCGATGGCGCCGGTATGGTCCTGGGGAAACGTCACGCCGTCGTTCTCGTAGGCCTTGTAGATGATGCCGCTCTGGTGGGTCTTCTGGAAATGCGTGGTAAGGCCCAGGTGCTGCGTGGCCAGGTTTGTGAACCGGTGGGCGGCGGTTTCGTAGGAAACGGCAAAGGCGTCGCGGATGTCCTCCACGGCGATTTCCTTGGCGGCCTTGGCCTTGTGCAGGAACTCCATAGTGGCCTGCTCGGGGAGCAGCAGCGCAGCGGCAAAATAGTTCGTTGCCACGCGCTGGGCCAGGAAGTCGCCGTAGTTCTTAGGCGTTTCATGGCCCAGCACATAGTGCCCCAAGGCCTGCAGCAGCACGGAACGCGGGTCATGGTCCTGGCGCTGGTTCTGCGTCAGATAAATTCTGCGGTTCTTCAAATCCGTGACTGACCGGGTGGAATGCGGCAGGTCGCCCACGTGGTGGAGGGTAAATCCGAGGTTCTCGGCGATGTCCGCGATCACGTGCTGGCTCAGCGGTCCGCTGGTGTAACCCACGGCTTTGAGGACCTTCTGCGCCTCCGCCTCATATTCCGGGAAATAGTTGCCCCGCTCGCGCATCATGGCACGCAGTTCACCGTTGGCGCGGCGTGCTTCCTCGGGGGTGGCCACCTGCTCATTCATCTTCCGCTCCAGCTCATGCAGCAGCCCCACCTGGGCCTCCAGCACATCCAGCGGAAGCCTTGAGCTGATGCGGATTTTGGGCAGGTTCAGCGTCTCGTACAGCGGGCTGCGCTGGTAGCGTTCCAGCTCAATTTCCAGGGCGGCGCGGTGGCTGGGCGGTTCGGCACCAAGAAGTTGGTCGATGCTGACGTTGAGTGCCGCCGCCAGGTGCTGGAGCAGCCCCAGCTTGGGTTCCCGCTTTCCGTTCTCGATCAGGCTCAGCTGGCTGGGCGCAGTGCCGACGGCGGCGCTCAGGTTGTCGAGGGTCAGCCCGGCCTGTTTGCGCAGGTGGCGCACTCGCCGGCCAAGGCTGATGACATCCAGTTCGGGGGACAAAGCGGGCGGTGTTTGCGTCGCGGCCTCGCGGCTCCAGCTTCCAAGCGGCATTTTTGAAGATTACGTGAAAAACCGCGCTTCTTTCCAGCACTTTTCTCTGGAAAGCGTTCTGAAAGTCCTGAAAAGTGAGTGTTACGGAAAGAAACACCGCACCGGAAAGCCGGTGGGAACCTCAAGGGCGAGGTTCCCACCTACCCGATCCGGAGCTCAATCAAGGAGATCAACGATGACTGCAGCATTTGAGCCCACCTCGCAGACGCCCGAACAGCAGGCTGCCGCCCTGGAGCTCGAGTGGGCCGCCAACCCCCGCTGGGAAGGTGTGACCCGGGACTACTCAGCCTCCGACGTCGTCCGCCTCCGCGGCCGCGTCTCCGAGGAACACACGCTGGCCCGCCGCGGCGCCGAGAAGCTGTGGAAGCAGCTCACCCAGGAGCACAAGGAAGGCAAGTACACCAACGCCCTGGGCGCCCTGACCGGCAACCAGGCCGTTCAGCAGGTCAAGGCCGGCCTCCGCGCCATCTACCTTTCCGGCTGGCAGGTGGCCGCGGACGCCAACAACTCCGGCCACACCTACCCGGACCAGTCTCTTTACCCCGCCAACTCGGTGCCCAGGGTGGTGCGCAGGATCAACAACGCCCTGCTCCGGGCGGACCAGATCGAATTCGCCGAGGGCGTCCAGAGCGTTGAAGACTGGCTGGTCCCGATAGTTGCCGACGCCGAAGCCGGCTTCGGCGGACCGCTGAACGCCTACGAGCTCATGAAGTCCATGATCCAGGCCGGCGCCTCCGGTGTTCACTGGGAGGACCAGCTCGCCTCGGAAAAGAAGTGCGGGCACCTGGGCGGCAAGGTCCTCATCCCCACCCAGCAGCACGTCCGCACCCTGAACGCCGCCCGCCTTGCAGCCGACGTCGCCGGCACCCCCACAGTCGTCATCGCCCGCACCGACGCCGAGGCCGCCACCCTGATCACCTCCGACGTGGACGAGCGCGACCAGGAATTCATCACCGGCGAACGCACCGCCGAGGGCTTCTACAAGGTCCGCAACGGCATCGAACCCTGCATCGCCCGCGCCAAGGCCTACGCCCCGTACTCGGACCTGATCTGGATGGAAACCGGCACCCCGGACCTCGAGCTCGCCCGTAAGTTCGCCGAAGCCGTCAAGGCCGAGTTCCCGGACCAGATGCTCTCCTACAACTGCTCGCCGTCGTTCAATTGGCGCAAGCACCTGGACGACGCCACTATCGCCAAGTTCCAGCGCGAACTCGGCGCCATGGGCTTCACCTTCCAGTTCATTACCCTGGCCGGGTTCCATGCCCTGAACTACTCGATGTTCGACCTCGCCCACGGCTACGCCCGCGAAGGTATGAGCGCCTACGTCGAGCTCCAGGAGAAGGAATTCGCCTCCGAAACCCGCGGCTACACCGCGACCAAGCACCAGCGCGAAGTCGGCACCGGCTACTTCGACACCATCTCCACCGCGCTCAACCCGAACGCATCCACCCTGGCCCTGGCGGGATCCACCGAAGAGGGCCAGTTCCACTAATCCCCAGCCGCCCCCTCCACTCGCAAGCTCGCGAGGGAACCAGACGGCCGTGGGCCCAACCTACGACGGCGGCGCTTCCGTCCGGCCTTCGGACCGGCGTCGCTCTGCCTGCTATTCCCCAATGCCTCCCCAGCTTCGCAAGCTCAGCCGGGGGCCCCTCGGCATTGTGGCTCCACCCATGCCCGCCCCATGACCTCGTAGAACTCGGTCGGGGGCGGGCACAGGGCCCCTTTTTACGCAGGCTGCCGCGACACCGGCTCCTTCGGCCTCGTGCCTCAATTGCCACTTTGCCGCTTGCCGCCGTCGAACTTCCTTGTCGTCTTAAGGAGACTGAGATGAACAGCTTTACTGACAGCTTTACGATCAACGGGATCACTCTGACCGCGCAGCCCGTGTGCCGGCAGAACGAGGTGCTGACTCCGGATGCGCTGGCGTTCATTGCCAGGCTGCACCGGACCACCGCCGCCCGGCGGCAGGAACTGCTGCAAGCCCGCCGGACCCGCCGGGCAGGGATCACCGCCGGCGCCGACCCGCGCTTCCTCCGGGAAACGGAGGACATCCGCAACGACCCGACCTGGCGCGTCGCTCCCCCGGCCCCCGGCCTGGAGGACCGCCGCGTGGAAATCACCGGGCCGGTGGATAAGAAGATGACCATCAACGCCCTGAACTCCGGTGCGAAGGTCTGGCTCGCGGACATGGAGGACTCCTCCACCCCCACGTGGCGGAACGTCATCAAGGGCCAGTTGAACCTCACCGACGCCCTGGAACGCCGGATCGACTTCACGTCCCCGGAGGGCAAGGAGTACAAGCTGCGCCCCGCCGGGGAACTGCCAACCATCGTGGTCCGCCCGCGCGGCTGGCACCTGCCCGAAAAGCACATGCTCATCGACGGCGAGCCCATCGCCGGGGGCATCGTGGACTTCGGCCTGTTCTTCTTCCACAACGCCCGCCGCCTGCTGGCCCAGGGCAAGGGCCCCTACTTCTACTTGCCCAAGATCGAAAACCACCTCGAAGCCCGGCTCTGGAACGACATCTTCATCCTCGCCCAGGACCTGCTCGGCATTCCGCAGGGCACCATCCGCGCCACCGTGCTGATCGAAACCATCACCGCAGCCTTCGAAATGGAGGAAATCCTCTACGAACTGCGCAACCACGCCGCGGGCCTGAACGCCGGCCGCTGGGACTACATCTTCTCCCTGATCAAGAACTTCCGCACCCGCGGCCCCCGGTTCGTCCTGCCGGACCGTGCCCAGGTGACCATGACCGCCCCGTTCATGCGCGCCTACACCGAACAGCTCGTGCGCGCCTGCCACAAGCGCGGCGCCATGGCCATCGGCGGCATGGCAGCGGCAGTCCCCAACCGCAAGGACCCGGAAGCGAACGCCAACGCCTTCGAGAAGGTCTGCGCGGACAAGACCCGCGAGGCCAACGACGGCTTCGACGGCTCCTGGGTGGCCCACCCCGACCTGGTGCCGGTCTGCCGCGAAGTATTCGACTCCATCCTCGGTGACAAGCCCAACCAGCTGGACCGGCTCCGCGAGGACGTCACCCCCGATGACCGGGCCCTCATCAACGTAGCTGCCACCACCGGCACCATCACCGAACAGGGCATCCGCAACAACATCGAGGTGGGCATCCGATACATCGAATCCTGGCTGCGTGGGAACGGCGCGGTGGCCATCCACAACCTCATGGAGGACGCCGCCACCGCCGAAATTTCCCGCTCCCAGCTCTGGCAGTGGATCTACGCCCGCGCCATCACCGACCACGGCGAGATCATCACCCACGAGTGGATCGAAGAACTCCTCGATGAAGAGTTCGCCCGGCTCGAACGCTTCGACGGCGACCGTTTCGAAGACGCCCGCGACATCTTCGAGGAGGTCACCCTCGCCCGCGACTTCCCGTCCTTCCTCACCCTCCCCGCCTACGCCCGCTACCTCACAGAGGCCCGTGAGAAGGCCACCATTGAGGAGCTAGCCGCGGCCTAAACCCAACTTCCGTCCGTCGGGCCGGCAAACCTATCGCAACAGGAACCTCCGAAATCCGGAGGGCCGGCCCGGCGGCGGAGCATTCCACAAGCCGCCGTCCATCCCAACGCTCTCTCACTTGATGCGTGAATTTCCGGATCGCTCTCTCCCTTCCCAGGGGAAAGTGAGAGAGCGATCGTTCTTTTGCCACGTTAAGTGAGAGAGCGTCGGAACGGAGTTGGAACGTACGACGGCGGCGCCTGGCTCAGCGGCCTTTCGGCACCTTCTGCACGGAGAGGGTGGTGGCAACGAAGAAGGTCAGAACCGAGGCGAGGATGACCAGCAACGCAGGAGTCCAGGAACCCGATGCATCGTGGACAAAGCCCACCAGCGGCGGTGCCACCGCGGCAAGGGCGTAGCCCAGGCCCTGGACCGTGGCGGACATCCGGCCGGCGGACGCCTGGTCCCGGGCCAGCCGGATAATGGCTATAAAAATGACAGTGATGCCGCCGCCCTGGGCGATGCCGCCAAAGGTGGACCATAGCCACCAGAGCTGCGGCGCCAGCAGCAGCCCGGCCGGCACTGCCGTCCACAGCGCACCCACGGTGACCGCCACCGCCGTCGTACTCATGAACCTGGCCGCAAACGGCACGCCCAGGGCGCCCACGATGGCAAGGATCTGGAAGATCGAGGAAGCGGCGCCGGCTTCGGCGGCCGACATCCCCAGCTCATCGTTGAGGTAGCTGGGCAGCCAGGCCGTCACCCCGTAGTAGGAGAACGCCTGACCGCCAAAGCCCGCGGTTAATCCCGCAGTGATCCACCTGGATCCGGCCACCGGCGCCCGGCTGCTGTCCCCGCCGTCCGCTGATGACGCCAGGAACGCGTTGCGGGGTCCCACGGCCAGGGTCCAGACCACGACGGCGGCTACGGCGAACACCGCCACGGAGCCCAGCGCGAACCGCCACCCCGCCACGCTGGCCAAAGGTGCTGTCACCACTGACGTCAGGAACGAGCCGATGTTCAGGGCTGCCGTGTAAATTCCCATCGCGGTCCCCTGCCGCCTGGGGGCGAAGTCGCGGCGGATGATCAGGGGCGCGGCAATGTTGCCCACCGTAATGGCCACCCCGATTAACACCGTTCCTGCCACCACCAGCACCGGCCCGCCCGCGGAGCGCACCAGGACCCCCGCCAGCACGCCGAGGATTGTCAGCGTCACCGCGAACTCGGCACCGAGCTTCCTCGCCGCCAGGGAAGCCAGCGGTGCCGCCAGGGAGAAGCAGAGGACGGGGATGCTGGTCAGAAGCCCCAGCATGACGGGCGAAAAGGCGAGCTCCGCCTGGATCAGGCCAACAACCGGGGCGACCGCCACGAACGGGCCCCGCAGGTTCAGCGCCAGCAGGCCGATGCACGCGAGCAGGATCCAGCTGTTGGGAAATCGGGAAAATATCCGGCCGCTCATGCGGCGGCGCGCGGGATAGGGGGTTTCATCACCTCCATTGCTATCACGCCTGCGGTCGGCGGTTCCTGCGCCCACGGACAGTGCCTGCCATACGATGAACATCACGCCAGTTCACCGGGACGAAGGACATCGCCATGCAGCACCGCCTCGCCATCCTTGATGACTACCAGGATGTCGCCCACGGATTCGCCGACTGGGCCGCCCTGGAAGCCGAAGGCGTCACCGTCATGACGTTCCGCGAACCCTTTGCGTCACAGGAAGCCCTGGTGTCAGCTTTGGCCGGTACCACCATCGTAATCGCCATGCGGGAGAGAACGGCTTTTCCCCGTGAGGTCCTCGAGAAGCTTCCCGCCCTTCAGCTCCTGGTTACGACGGGGATGGCAAATGCCTCCATAGATGTCGCCGCCGCAGCCGAACAGGGCATCACGGTGTGCGGCACGCCGGGATCGCCCGCCGCTGCCCCGGAACTGACCTGGGCGCTGCTGCTGGCCGCCGCGCGGCACCTGCCGGCAGAGGAGAACTCGCTGCGGGCCGGAACCTGGCAGTCAACGGTCGGCTTTGAGCTGGCAGGCAAAACCTTGGGCATTGTGGGGCTCGGAAAAATCGGGCGGAGGATCGCCGGATACGGGAAGGCCTTCGGAATGGAGGTGCTGGCGTGGAGCCAGAACCTGACGGCGGAGGCAGCGGCAGAAGTCGGCGCCCGGCTGGTATCCAAGGAAGAGCTGTTCCGGCTCTCGGACGTGGCTACCCTCCACCTCCGGCTGTCGGAGCGCTCAGAGAGTACGGTCGGCGAGCAGGAGCTGCGGCTGCTGGGGCCGGAGGGCATCCTGGTGAACACCGCGAGGGGCCCGCTGGTGGACCAGGACGCCCTGCTGAAGGCCCTTGCCGAAGGCTGGATCCGCGGGGCGGCGCTGGATGTCTATGACCAGGAACCCCTGCAGGCGGGCCACCCTCTCCTTGCTGCCCCCAACACGGTACTCTCGCCGCACCTCGGCTACGTCACGCAGGAAAGCTACCGCCATTTCTACGGCGGAGCGTTCGAGGACGTGACGGCATGGCTGGCCGGCACACCCGTCAGGGTCATTACGCCGTAGCGGGAATTCCGGCGGCGGGCTGCAGGGTTGCCTCGATGGCGGCCGGCGAAAGGACGTGCCGGGTGACCAGCTGGCTGGCCCCGAAGATGGCGGCCCTGTCCCCAGCCCTGGACGATCCAATCCGGAGCTGGGACGTGGCCAGGGGCAGCGAGCGCCGGTAGACCACCTCCCGAACACCTGCCACCAGGTGCTCCCCGGAGTCCCCGATGCTGCCGCCGATGACGATTACCGAGGGGTTCAGTAGATTCACCACGGTGGCCAGCACATCGCCCAGGTCACGGCCGGCCTGGCGCAGGGCCTGGATGGCGTGCGGGTTACCGTGCGCCACGAGATCAAGCACGTCCGCCCCCTGCGCAACCTCCAGTCCCTCCTGCCCGAGGGCGGCCGCGATCGCCGGCCCTGAGGCGAGCGCTTCCAGGCACCCGCGGTTCCCGCAGCGGCACAGTACGTCGTCTCCGCGGGGGACGCGCACGTGGCCCAAGTCCCCGGCAGTCCCGTTGGCGCCCCGTTGCAGTTCCCCGCTGCTGATGATGCCCGCGCCGATGCCGGTGGCAACCTTCACGAACAGCAGGTTGTCCTCATCCGGCCAGTGCACCGTACGCTCCCCCAGCGCCATGATGTTGACGTCGTTGTCCACCAACACGGGGACAGGCAGTGAGCGCTGGACGAACCGGACCACGTCGAAGCCGTCCCAGCCCGGCATGATGGGCGGCTTAACCGGCCGTCCAGTGCCATGCTCCACCGGTCCTGGAAGTCCGATCCCCACTCCGGCGAGATCTGCAACGTCCCGCGACGCCACCGCCAGCAGTTTTGCAGCTTGCCCTGTCACGAGTCCCAGGACCTTCTCCGGCCCGTCCGCCACCTGCTGGGCCAGGCGGCGTTCAGCGAGGATGGAACCGCCCAGGTCCGTGACGGCCACGGCAACGTGGGTTGCCCCCACATCCACGGCCAGCACCACCCGGGCGGCAGGTTTGAAGGCAAAGCGCGACGGCGGCCTGCCGCCGCTCGAGCTGGCCTCACCTGCGGGACCGACAAGTCCGGACGCGATCAGGGCATCGATCCTGGCTGCAACTGTGGACCGTGCAAGGCCGGTGGTCCCGGCAAGCTCGGCCCGGGTACGTGCGCGCCCGTCCCTCAGTATCTGGAAGATGTCTCCCGCCCGTCCCTGCGCTCCCAGCGGCTCGGGAGCGGTCCGCGGACCGGCTGTTTTAGTCATAGAGACATAGATAGCAGATGCACTTATCTATGTCACGGCGACAACTTTTGCTTGACGTCTGGCAAAAGCGCTCATAGCTTTGCAGGTAGACCCAAATCACAGCAGCCAGCACACGTCCAAGCAACCGGGAGACATCTTGTTCTACTCAATCCAGCTTTATACCCTGCGGAACGCTGTCCAGGAAGACCTGCCGGGAACCATCCGCAGGGTTGCGGAAATCGGCTTTGCGCAGGTGGAGCCGTACAACTTCGTAGCCATGGCCAAAGAACTTGGCGCCGCACTGGAGGAAAACGGGCTCACGGCACCTTCGGGCCACGCACCCCTGTTGAGCCAGGACCAGGACGAGATCTTCACTGCCGCCAAGGAACTGGGTATCAGCACCGTGATCGATCCCTTCATCCCGGCAGAGCGCTGGCAATCGGCCGAAGACATCCAGGAAACCGCCGCCCAGCTGAACGCCGCCGCGAAAAAGGGTGCCGAATATGGCATCCGGGTGGGCTACCACAACCACCAGTGGGAGCTGGAGTCCAGCATCGAGGGCCGGACCGCGCTTGAGTACTTCGCTGACCTGCTCGACCCGGAACTCGTGCTGGAAGTGGATACCTACTGGGTTGCCGTTGGCGGCCAGGATCCGGTGGAGATCCTCACGAAGCTGGGGGACCGGGTGAAGTTCATCCACATCAAGGACGGTCCGCTGACCACTGACACCAAGGCCCAGCAGCCGGCAGGCCAGGGAAAGCTTCCCGTCCTGGACGTCATCGCCGCCGCAAAGTCGCTGGAGGTGGGCGTGGTGGAATTCGACGACTATGCCGGGGACATCTTTGAAGGCATCAATGAGAGCCTGTCGTTCCTCATAGCTTCAGGCGAAGGAATCAAGGCATGAGCGCCCCCGCAACCACACCATCGCTCCGCAAGGGCCAGGTCGGCGTCGGCGTCATCGGCGCTGGCAACATCAGCAAGCAGTACCTGGACAACCTCACCACCTTCCCGGACCTCAAGGTCCACGTCATCGCCGATCTTTTCGAAGAGGCCGCAGAGGTGAGGGCGAAGGAGTACGGCATCCCCGAATGGGGTGGGGTGGAGAAGGCACTGAACCATCCCGACGTCGAAATCATCGTCAACCTGACCATTCCGGCGGCCCACGTTGAAGTGGCCACCGCCGCCGTCAACGCCGGCAAGCACGTCTGGACGGAGAAGCCATTTTCGCTGGACCGCGAATCCGGCCTTGGCCTGCTCAAGACCGCCGACACCGCAGGCATCCGCCTTGGCTGCGCCCCGGACACCTTCCTGGGCGCCGGACTCCAGACCGCCCTGCGCCTGATCCAGCGGGGCGACATCGGCACGCCCCTGACCGGAATGACCACGTTCCAGACCCCCGGCCCGGAGTCCTGGCACCCCAACCCGGCCTTCCTGTTCCAGTACGGCGCGGGCCCGCTGTTCGACATGGGCCCTTATTACCTCACCACCCTGATCCAGGCCTTCGGTTCCATCCGCAAGGTAGCCGCCGTCGGGTCCAAGGCGAAGGACGTCCGGGTCATCGGCTCGGGACCCAAGGCGGGTGAGGAATTCACGGTGGAGGTGCCCACCCATGTTTCCGCCATGGCCCAGTTTGAGTCCGGCGCGTCCTCCCACAGCGTCTTCTCCTTCGAGTCACCCCGCACCCGGATGGGATTCGTGGAGATCACCGGCACCGAGGCCACCATCTCCCTCCCGGACCCCAACATGTTCGACGGCGACATCAGGCTCTGGCGGGCAGGTGACGAGGATTGGACCACCATCCCCGCCGCAGGTCCGGCCAACGGCCGGGGAATGGGTGTCCTGGACATGGCGAGGTCGCTGCGCGCGGGCACCCTCCACCGCGCCACCGGCAACCTGGCCTACCACGTGCTGGATGCCATGGTGTCCATCACGGAGTCCATGAATTCGGGCACCTTCATGGACGTTGAGAGCTCCGCTCCTGCCTCCGCACCGCTCCCCGAGGACTGGGCGCCCGAGACGCTGACGCTGGAGGACGAGGCATGAGCACGGAGCCGGCAAACCGACCGCCGCTGGGCGTAGCGATGATCGGCTACGCGTTCATGGGCAAGGCCCACTCGAATGCGTGGCGGAACGTTGCCAGTTTCTTCGACGTCCCCGCTTTTGAGCAGAAGGTCCTGGTGGGCCGGGATGCCGCCGCCGTTTCCGAAGCCGCAGCCAGGTATGGCTGGTCCGAAACCGCGACGGATTGGCGGAGCATCCTGGACCGGGACGACATCCACGTGGTGGACATCTGCGCGCCGGGGTGGATGCACGCCGAGATCGCCACGGCCGCCCTTGAAGCCGGCAAGCACGTGCTGCTGGAAAAGCCCCTGTCCAACACCCTGGCAGAGGCCGAGGCTATGACCGCGGCCGCGCAGGAAGCCCGGGCAAGGGGCGTGCAGTCGATGGTGGGCTTCAACTACCGGCGCGTCCCGGCCCTTGCCCTGGCCAGGGAATTGATCAGCGAGGGCCGGCTGGGAACTGTCCGGCAGGTCCGCGCGGCCTACCTGCAGGACTGGCTCGCGGATGATCAGGCACCCATGACCTGGCGGCTGAAAAAAGAAACGGCCGGCTCCGGCGCCCTGGGCGACATCGCCTCCCACGCGATCGACCAGGTCCTCTTCCTGCTCGGGGACCAGGTCACCGAAGTGTCCGGCCGCCTGCGGACCTTCGTGGACCGGCGGCCCGGTGCCGACGGGCTGGAAGAGGTAACGGTCGACGACGCCGCATGGGCCACGCTCGCCCTCGCCTCCGGAGCAATCGCCTCAGTGGAGGCCTCGCGGGTGGCCACCGGCCGGAAGAACTCCCTGCAGATCGAGGTCTTCGGCGACAAGGGTGCCCTGCGCTTCGACCTGGAGAACCTCAACGAGCTCGCGTTCCTAGATTCCAGCGCCCCTGCCCGGGAGCAGGGGTTCGGCCGGATCGTCGTGACGGAACCGGAACACCCCTACCTGGATGCCTGGTGGCCGCAGGGCCACATTGTCGGCTGGGAACACACCTTCACCCACGAAATCCGCGACTTCCTGCTCGCCATCCACAACGGTACCGAGCCCTCGCCGTCGTTCGAGGACGGCTTGGAAGTCCAACGCATCCTGAACGCCGTGGAGGAATCCGCCACCGCCAAAAGCGCCACCGTCCAGCTGGCCCCACCGCCGGACTCCCCCGCCGCCGCTGCCACTGCCCGCACTGAAGGAGCCTGACATGCCCCGCCCGTTTACCCTGTTCACCGGCCAATGGGCCGACCTCCCCTTCGAAGAAGTCGCGCGCCTGGCTTCCGGCTGGGGCTACGACGGCCTGGAAATCGCCGTCTCGGGCGAGCACCTGGACGCCTGGCGCTGGGACGAACCCGGCTACGTCGAGTCCAAACTCGAGATCCTGGACAAGTACAACCTCAAGGTCTGGGCCATCTCCAACCATCTCAAGGGCCAGGCCGTGTGCGATGACCCCATCGACTTCCGCCACCAGGGAATCGTCGGCACCAAAGTCTGGGGCGACGGCGACCCCGAAGGCGTCCGCCAACGCGCTGCCGAGGAAATGAAACACACCGCCCGGCTCGCCAAAGCACTTGGCGTGGACACCGTCGTCGGCTTCACCGGCTCCGCCATCTGGCAGTACGTCGCCATGTTCCCGCCCGTCCCCGAAAAAGTCATCGACGCCGGGTACCAGGACTTCGCCGACCGCTGGAACCCCATCCTGGACGTCTTTGACGAAAACGGCGTCCGCTTCGCCCACGAGGTCCATCCCTCCGAAATCGCCTACGACTACTGGACCACCGTCCGCACCCTCGAAGCGATCAACCACCGGCCGGCGTTCGGCCTGAACTGGGACCCCTCCCACATGATGTGGCAGGGCATCGACCCCGTCTCCTTCATCTGGGACTTCAAAGAACGGATCTACCACGTGGACTGCAAGGACACCAAGATCCGCCAGACCGGCCGCAACACCGTCCTCGGCTCCCACCTGCCCTGGGGCGACCCCCGCCGCGGCTGGGACTTCGTCTCCGCCGGCCGCGGAGACGTCCCCTGGGAGGCCTCCTTCCGCGCCCTCGCCGCCATCGGCTACAACGGCCCCATCAGCATCGAATGGGAAGACGCCGGCATGGACCGCCTCCACGGCGCCCCCGAAGCCCTCAACGCCCTGAAAAAGTACGACTTCCCGCCGTCAAACACCTCCTTCGACGCCGCCTTCCAGCAGTAGGAAATACAATCCCTGCATGGCTTCAGCAATACGACAGGCAACAACGGACGACGCCGGGGCGCTGGCTGAACTGGCGGCCGTCACCTTTCCGCTGGCATGCCCGCCGTCCACGTCGCCTGAGGACATTGCCGTCCACCTGGCCAACACCCTCAGCGAAGTCCACTTCCGGAAATACCTCGGCGACCCTGACGTCACCGTGCTGGTCGTTGACGCGGACGGTGGCCTCCGGGGCTACAGCCTCCTGGTCAACAGGCCCGCAGCGGACCCAGACGTGTCCTCGGTGCTGACGCGGACGCCATCCGTGGAGCTGAGCAAATGCTACGTCCATCCCGGGCACCACGGGGTGGGCGCGGCGGCCGAACTAATGCAAGCCAGCTTGCAGGCGGCAGCCGCCGCGGGCGGTGCCGGCATCTGGCTCGGGGTGAACAGCCAGAATGCGCGCGCCATCCGGTTCTACAAAAAGTCGGGGTTCCGTAAGGTGGGCACCAAGTCCTTCCAGCTGGGAAGCACGGTGGAGCATGACTTCGTGCTGGAGCGGGCCCTTCCATGACCACCGTGCGTGTGATGCGGCCTATCTTGCGGCCTGCTTCAGGTCACTTCGGCCGGAGCCTGCCGCCCCTTCCTGAGGCGGGTAGGCCAGCGGTGGCCGCGGCTCTGTCACGAGCTTGAGGCCGGGCGGAAGGCCCTCGATGTCGCCGTGCTTCCCGTGCGCCTTAATCGTGATCCGCGAAGTGTCCAGCAGCACGTTCTCGGCCTGGAAGTCGCCCATGTCCTCGGGCAGGATCGGGGCCAGATGCACTACACCGCGGGTGTGGACAGGGTCGAAACGCAGCAGCGCACGGATCAGCTGAATGGGCGCAGCTGCCGCCCATGCCTGCGGTGAACAGGCCGTTGGGTACGGCACGGGTCCGGGGAACTCGCCGCGGTCGAAGCCACAGAACAGTTCAGGCAGTCTGCCGTCAAAATGTTCGGCAGCTTCGAAGATGCCGGAGGCTACCCGCCCGGCCTCCTCCACGAACCCGTATCTCATCAAACCAGTGGCCACCAGCGCTGTGTCGTGCGGCCATACCGACCCGTTGTGGTAGCTCACGGGGTTGTACGCCCCCATGTCCGAGGCAAGCGTGCGGATTCCCCAGCCGGTGAACATCTGGGGCGACATCAGGTGCTCCACCACGGAGGCTGCTTTGTCCTCATCCACGATGCCCAGCCAGAGGCAATGGCCGATATTCGACGTCAGCCCGTCCACCGGCCGTTTGTCCTTGTCCAGTGCCACCGCGAAGTAGCCCTTTTCCGGCAGCCAGAACTTTTCGTTGAAGGCGGCCTTCAGGTCCGCTGCCCGCTGGGCCCAGTGCTGTTCCAGGGCAACGTCACCGCTCCAGCGGGCCAGCAACGACCGGCCTACGTAGGCGGAATAGACGTACGCCTGGACCTCGCAAAGGGCTATGGGGGCTTCGGCCATGGTTCCGTCCGCGAAATTGATGCCGTCCCAGGAGTCCTTCCACCCCTGGTTGATGAGCCCATGGTCGTTGGGGCGGAGGTACTCCACGAATCCGTCGCCGTCGCGGTCGCCGTAATGGTCGATCCACTCCAGTGCGCGGTCAACGTGCGGCAGCAATGATTCGATGATGTCCTCCGACAGCCCCCACCTGCTCAGCTCGCCCAGGAGTGCAGCAAAAAGGGGCGTGGCATCAGCTGTTCCGTAATAGGCCGTTCCGCCGAGGGACAGGCCCGCTGTGACACCGAGCCGCACTTCGTGGGGAATACGCCCGGGCTCTTCCTCGGAGTCCGGATCCACTTTCCTGCCCTGGAGGCCGGCCAACGTCTGCAGCGTCCCCGCGGCCAGGTTGGGATCAACCATCAGGCTCATGTAGGAGGCCAAAATGGAGTCCCTGCCGAACAACGCCATGAACCAGGGCGCACCTGCGGCCACGGCAGCCCGCTCCGGATGGTGGGGATCAAAAATGCGCAGTGACCCCAGATCACTCTGGCTGCGGTTCAGCAGTGCCTGCAGGCTGGCATCCCCCACGGTAATCACCGGGACGTTCTGCTCCCAATGCCGATGCCGGCGCACACCCTCCCGGTGGCGCGGAAGCCCGTCGTCGGAGAAAGCTCCGGCGGGCGCCTGCCCGTTGATCAGCGGCACCACAATGACGCTCGTTGCCCACTTGCCGCGCGGCGGAATTGTTGTGTGGAAACGCAGCCCCTCACTGCTGACGGTCGCGCCACGCGCGTGCACGGCAGATCCGCGCTTATGGCCGTTGTGGGACGTTTCGATCACGAGCTGTCCGTCACGGACGGTGCGGACAGGTTCGGGATGCTGGGACGTCCGCCCTACCTTGACGTCAAACAGGTCAGCCTGGTCCGCTTCCACTAAAAGCTCGATATCGCAGTCCACAGACTCCGAGGAGTAGTTTTCCAGGGTGATGTCATCCTGGAGGCCGGCGCCAATATGCCGGGTGTGCCGCACCACGAGAGGGCTGTCGAAACGGCCGTCCGGCCATTTCGCCCTTCCGACAAAAGTCGCTTCAAAGGGTTTTGGGCGCTGGGCCACCAGCGGTTCCCGCAGGGATCCGTTGATGCGCAGTACCCAGTCGGAAATGATGCGTGTGTCCTGGAAAAAGGCCCCGTTAGTGCCTGAGTCGGAACTGATGTCTCCCGTCCCGGACGAGATGCAAAATGAGGATCCTTCCACCACCGTTACCGATCCTGATTCGGATGCTGCAGCCTCGGTATCGGCGTTCCATGCAGTCATGGAAAGGGCTCCTTCCTAAAGGATTCGGGATGCTCCGCGGATCGGAGGACCGCCCGCCCCTTAAAGATTCTGGTGCAAAGCCACCGCATCCGGAACCCCTGCCGGCATTCTGCCGTCAAGCAGTTCCGTGAACAGCCGAAGGTGGTCATTCACCATGCGATCCTCGCTGAACCGCTCCGCCACAACCTGCCGGCACACCTTCCGATCCAGGCCGGCAGCCTGCTGGATAAAGCCGGCCAATTGTGAAGTTGATCCCAAATAGCCTGTGCGTCCGTGGTCGACAATTTCGGGTGCTGAACCTATCGACGTGCCGATTACCGGGGTTCCGGTGGCCAGCGACTCGATCATCACCAGCCCGAAAGGCTCCGGCCACTGGATCGGGTTGAGGAAGGCCGCCGCTTCCCCCATCAGTTCGTACTTCACAGCATCATCCACCTCGCCGACGAAGTCTTCGTTCGGTCCCAAAATGGGTTCGATGACCTCACGGAAGTAGCGGACCTCTTCCCGCTCGCGCATCTTAACGGCAATCCTCAGCGGAATTCCGGCCTCGCGGGCGATCATGACGGCTTCCAGCAGCCCCTTGTCCGGGCAAGCCCTGCCAACGAAACACAGATACCCTCCCCTTCCGGACCCCACCGGGACGGATGAGAGGTCCATGCCGTGGTGGATCACGCGGGTGACAGGAACTTCGGGAGCACGCGAACACTGATCCCGGGAAATGGCAATGATTGCTGCTTTGTGCGCAATGGCACCGTAAACGTCCCTGGCTTCGGCGTTGAGCAAGCCATGGATCGTGGTCACCAGGGGGACATGTTCCGGCCGCTGCAGATAAAGCGGGCCGGCCATCGTGTGGTCATGAATGATGTCCACCTCATCCAGTCCGGCGTACGCCCGGACGACATGGCTCAGCTCGGAAAGAGTCAGGTTCAACTCCTCCGGTATTGAGGGCCTCATCCCTGCCACCCTCGGCACCGGACATCCACTGTCCGACGGTGCCGCCAGTAAAACCTCATGTCCGGCAGCAGTGAAGCCCCTGGCGAGGCTGTCCACCACTCTTTCTGTTCCGCCGTACGTCATTGGCGGGACCGTGATCCAAGGTCCTGCAACCAGTCCTATCCTCATCCCTGACCTCCATGGAATGACAGGCCGGGCTCCCCAGTAGGCCGGGCACCTCTCCCGCGGATCATGCAGCTCCGCGAATGCTTTTCGGAGTACAAGAAGGCGTCTGCTTAGCCGACAGTCTGACTATCGCCCACGAACCACCCGCAGACAAGACCCCTTGTGCTGGATCTCACAGCCCCTCCATGGAATGGCAGGTGACACCCCGCTGTTGGGCAGGACATGAAGATCGAAATCTGGTCCGACGTCGCGTGCCCGTGGTGCTTCATCGGCAAGCGCCGTTTTGAGGCAGCCCTGGCAGCTTTCCCACACCGCGATTCAGTGGAGGTGACCTGGCGCAGCTACCAGCTGGACCCCACCCTGCCCGAACACTATGAGGGGACCGAACTGGAGTACCTGAGCAGCCGCAAGGGACTCCCCATGCAGCAGGTTGCACAGATGTTCGATCACGTGGCGCAGCAGGCAAGGGTTGAAGGGCTCGAGTACCGTTTCGACGCAGTGGTGGTTGCCAACAGCTTTACGGCGCACCGGCTGATTCACCTGGCCGCAGCGCACGGCAAGCAGGACGAAGCCAAGGAACGCCTGCTGAGCGACCACTTCGAACGCGGCAAGGATATCGGCAGCCGCGAATACCTGACATCGCTGGGCGAGGAGCTGGGAATAGACCGCGGCGAGGTGGAGGAGCTGTTCACCTCGGACAAGTACTCGGGCAGCGTCCGGTCCGATGTCGAGGAGGCGCGGTCCCTGGGCATCAGCGGCGTCCCGTTCTTCGTCATTGACCGTAAGTACGGGCTTTCGGGCGCTCAGCCCGCCGAAACCTTCACCGCGGCACTCAACCAGGCATGGCAGGAATCCAACCCGCTGGTGCTCGTGAACTCCACCGACGGTGACGCCTGCGGCCCCGACGGGTGCCAGGTTTAGCTGTCTGGGTCATGCCGGTAGGGCTGTTTACTGACACATAGCGGTAAAGTGTCTGTATGCCCAGGATTTCAGCGGCCAGCAACGCCGAACAACGTTCGGACACCCAGCGCCGCATCCTCACAGCCTTTGGCGAGCTCCTGTTCTCCCACGGCCTGCCCGGGCTGACCATGACGGACGTGGCGCGTCACGCGGGTGTGGGCCGGACCGCCGTCTACAACTACTACGCGGACATCGAAGAGCTGCTGATTTCCTACGCACTGGAGGAAACAGAGAGGTTTCTGTCCGAGCTGCGCGAGGAGCTCAGCCGCCTGGGCAACCCGGTGGACCGGCTGGCGCTGTACGTGCGCGCCCAGGTGGTTGACCTCAGCCGCCGCCACCTGCCTCCTGGACCCGCCATGGGAGCGGTGCTGTCGCCGTCGTCCTTTGCCAAACTTGCCGACCATGTGGGCGAGCTGAGCGTCCTGCTGCAGGGCATCCTGCGGGACGGGATGGAACAGGGCTACCTGCCTGCTGCGGACGTCCACCAGCAGGCACAGCTGATCCTGGGCACGCTCTCCTCCAGCGCCGCCAGGGGCAGCGACGAACCCAACGAGCTGGAGGCGCGCGTGGCCAGGACGGTGCGCTTCATCCAGTTGGGCGCCGGCGCTCGATTCGACGACGCAGGCCACCCCTTGCGGGTTACCAAGCTTCCTGCCGTGACCGGCTGAGTTGTCCTGTCAGTTGTGTCCTCGAGTTGTCCTGTCAGTTGTGTCCTCATCAGGGATGTTCAGCAACTTGGCCTGACAGCGCAACTGCCGGCCCTCATGGACTGGGCGCCGCCGTCAGGACAACCGGTGACTGCTGGTCATCTGCAATGCGCCGGCTTTCGCGGGGACAACTCAGTGTTCCGGGCGTCTGGTCAACGAGCTCCGGCGGCGTAAGCCCGCTGTAATCCTGCGCCAGGACCACATCAACGCTGCCGTCCGCCCTGCCGTCCTGAAAGTAGTCGGACCCCGCCAGGTTCCGCTGCACAGTGAAGGCTGCCGCCTGTCCGGCTGCGCCGGAAATTACCGCGGCAACGCCACGGTAACCGGCGTCGATATTGGACACAGCACCCACCACGAACTTTCTGGCCAGGAACTCGTCCGCCACGGTGCGGGCAAGTCCTGGCCGGCTGGTGGAGTTGTAAACGTTCAGGTTGACCTGATCGTTGGGCGTGTAATCGAAGGTTGAGTCCGGGCAGGCGGAGACTGTCTCTTCGGCAGGCTCGGCGGCGGGGACCTTCAGCCGGCCGTCAATTATGGCCAGGGCGGTGATGATGGCCGCCACAATCAGACCGATCAGGAGAACCAGCACCACCCCGTGCAAAGAGCGGCGGCGGATGCGGGCGGTATCGTCAGCCTCGCGGGCAGCATCGAAGGTGGCACGGAGTTCGGAACCGGTGACAACGTGGTGGCCGTGAAGGACGCTGGGGTCCTGCTGCTTCCTAGCCATCGAGCACCAGGACACGGGCGTGGATCGCGGTGCGCTGGTGCAGGGCCGTGCGGACCGCGCGGTGCAGCCCGTCCTCCAGGTACAGGGTTCCCTGGTACTGCACCACGTGCGGGAAAAGGTCGCCGAAGAAGGTGGAATCTTCAGCCAGCAGGGCCTCGAGATCGAGGGTCCGCTTGGTGGTCACGAGTTCGTCCAGCCGGACCGGACGCGGCGGGAGCGAAGCCCACTCCTTGGGCGTCGTATAACCATGGTCGGGGTAAGGGCGGCCCTCGCCCACAGCTTTAAAGATCACCTTGCCACACTAGGCATCCTGCGTGCTGAGCGAAAGTGTCCAGCCCCTGCCACTGCAGGTTGTGGCCAAACAGTGACCAAGTGTCACATTGGTTCCCCAGCAGTGCCGGCACGGGCCTGCCCCGGCACTGCTGACAGAATAGGACCATGACAGCATCCCAGGCCCCTGCCGTGTCCGCACCCGCAGCCCACCCGCCGGCAGCGCCGCCACTGGCGCTCCTGCTTGATGTGGACGGGCCGGTGGCAAGTCCTGTCACGCGCAATGTGAAGCCGGAGATCATCGATGACCTCGTGGCCCTCGCCGCAGCCGGCATTCCGGTTGTTTTCAACACCGGACGCTCGGATGCCTTTATCCGGGAACAGGTCATGGAACCCATGATCGCCGCCGGAATTCCGGCCGGCACCATCATCCATGCCGTGTGCGAGAAGGGTGCCGTGTGGTTCAGCTTCACATCAGCCGGTCCGGGCCCCATACACGTGGACCGTGAACTCGCCGTGCCGGCAGCCTACGGCGACGACGTCCGCCGCATGGTGGCCGAGGACTACGCGGCGCACATGTTCTTTGACGAGACCAAGCGTGCCATGGTGTCGGTGGAGCAGCACATCGGCGTTCCCAGCGCGGACTACCTTGCGGAGCAGAAACTCTTCGACGCCGACGCCGTGGACCTGATGGCGCGCCATGGGCTGGGTGTGGTGCGGCTGGACCACCATGCCCCCAATTTCGACGACGAGGTGGACTACCGCGTTGACCCCACCATCATCTCCACCGACATTGAGTCAGTTCGGCTTGGCAAGGACCTGGGCGCCAGCCGGGCGGTGGAACTGCTCGCTGCACAGGGCATCATCCCCGAAGCCTGGCGGACCGTGGGCGATTCGCGCACGGACTACGCCATGGCAGACTGGCTGCACCACAACGATCACGCGGTCAAGCACGTGGACGTCCGCCCCGCGGACGGGATTCCGGCGAAGCCGTACACCATCCTCACCGCAGGGGACCTGGGCCTTGGGGAATCCGTTATTCACGACGACGCCGGCGGCGCGTTCCTGCGCAGCTGGCGGGAGGCGCTGGGCGCCTAAGCCCCCTTCCGGCCGAGTGCGCTGGCAACCTGCAGTTACCCCGGCAGGGCTATCATGCACGTAGCAACGCTCACCTTTCACCAGCACGGAGACAACCATTACAGAAGCACCGGTACAGGACGAGGTCTACTTCGGTGGCCAGGCGTCCGTAGAAGAACAATTTCACGAGGAAGCTACCTCCGCTGCCGCGGAACGCCGCCTGAACCCCCGTCCCGACGTCATCAGGCACCGGGGACGTTATGCGCTTATCAACTACAACAGGACCCACTACCAGGCCATGGTGGAGGACCTGCTGTTCCTGCGGACTGTCCTCGCGGACGCAGGCCTGGCGTACCTGCTGGTCCGGGGCAACAACGACCGGCCCGTCATAGCCCTGGACTGGAAGGACCGGAAGAAGCTCCGCGCGGCCCTGGTGGAAGCCTGCCGGGATGAACCCTTCTACTCCATGACCGTGGATGCCAAGAAGAAGACCTCCATCCTGGTTGCCGACGGCGAGCTTTCCACCAACCGGCAGACGCGCATCTTCCGGCTCTACCGTCCCCGGGTGGAGCCTGGGGGCGGCTTTGAATTCGGCGCGTCCGCGGGTGTCCAGATCGAGCTTTGGTCCTTCAAGGGCGACGAGATCGTCCTTCCGATCGAAAACTCCCTCACCCGCAGGACGATGCTCCGGCAGGATGCGGTGCGTGGCACCGTCGAACGCTACGGGCACACCTGGCCCACTATCGAGAACATGTTCGCCGACCACGCCAGCGACATCAGCTTTGACATCGACCTGGTGTTCTCGTGGGTGGACGGCAGCTCCCCCGAGTACATCGCGGCCAGGCGGGCCCAGCAGAAGGACGTGGTCCTGGGTGAGGGTGATGACCACGAGGCCCGCTTCCGGCAGATCAACGAACTGAAGTACGCACTCCGGTCGGTGTACATGTTCGCGCCGTGGGTACGCCGGATCTTTATCGCAACGGATTCGCCGGCTCCGGAATGGCTGGCTGAACACCCGTCGGTGACCATCGTCCGCAGCGAGGAGTTCTTTTCCGACCCCTCCGTCCTTCCCACGCACAACTCACAGGCCGTGGAGTGCCAGCTCCACCACATCGAAGGATTGTCGGAGCATTTCCTGTACTCCAATGACGACATGTTCTTTGGCCGGCCGGTCAGCCCTGACCTGTTTTTCACCCCTGGCGGCATCACCAAGTTCATCGAGGCCGAAACCAGGATAGGCCTGGGCGAGAATGCTGCAGAACGCAGCGGCTTCGAGAACGCAGCCAGGGTCAACCGAAAACTGCTATGGAACAGGTTTGGACGGATCACCACACGCCACCTGGAGCACTGCGCCGCACCCCTGCGGCGCAGCGTGGTGTCGAAAATGGAGCGTGAGTTCCCCGAGGAGTTCCGCAAGACGGCAGCCAGCCGTTTCCGGGCAGCGGACAACATCTCCGTCACCAACTCCTTCTACCATTACTACGCCCTGCTCACGGGACGCGCCGTGACACAGACGGCCGCGAAGGTCCGCTACATTGACACCACGATGCGGGTGGGCCTGAACTACCTGCCAAAGCTCTTGTCCAAGCGGAACATGGACTTCTTCTGCCTGAATGATGGCAGCTTCCCCGAGGTAGACGCTGACGAACGGGCCAAACTGGTCACCGATTTCCTGGAAAAGTACTTCCCGATCAAGGCGCCCTGGGAAAAATAGAAGGCAAAAAAACAGGGCCGCCCTCCCGTGATTCGATACCGGGAGGGCGGCCCTGTTCGCCTGCGTTTCTGTCTGCCAGGTTTCCGGCTGGGCAGGAGCTCTAACCGCCCGCAGGCAGCCCGAGCTTCGCGCTGTTCCGCTGCTTCGCGGTCTCTGGGATCCGGATGCCCGCGGCAGCCAGCCGTCGCTGTGTCTCTTCCGGGGAGACGTACTCCCCCACCGTCCTCGAACTGCCCAGCGGAACCACCGAGTGCACGATCGTGTGCTCGTATACGTGCACCAGGTTGAAGGACTGACCGGCGTCCTGCCCGCGAGTGCCTCCCGCCGGCACGTTCAGGTCCTGGGTGTAGCAGCTCGCGGAAGCCACCGAGACGGGGATGCCGGCGAAAGTGGCCGTCGTCGAGTAGTGCAGGTGCCCGGCGAGAATGCTGCGGACATCCGAATTCCGGATGACTGCCTCGAGCGATGCCTGGTCCCGCAACTCGACCAGCACCGAAAGGTCGAGAACTGAAGGCACGGGCGGGTGGTGCAGTGCCAGGATGGTGCCGTCGGGGGCAGGCGTGTCCAGCTGCCGAGTGAGCCATTCCAGCTGGGACGCGCCCAGCTCCCCGTGATGAAAGCCCGGCACTGTGGTGTCCAGGGTGATAACCCGGAGCCCATTGATGAAATAGCTCTTGTCCACGGGATGGTCAGCGGCCGGCTCATCAAGCAGGCCCGTTCGAAAGTTGGCGCGGTTGTCGTGGTTTCCCATGGCCCAGATGATTTCTGCACCTAGTTCCCTGCATGCCGGTTCAACGATGGCCCGAAGCTTTACATAGGCTCCCGGTTCGCCCTTGTCAGCCAGGTCTCCCGTGAAGATCACTGCCTCCGGCCGCGCCCCGGATGCCTTCACCTCTTCGAAGAGTTGGATGAGGCGCGCCTCGCTGTCGACGACGCCGTAAAGGGGATCCGGCCCGCCCATCAAGTGGGGATCACTCAGGTGGAGTAGGAAGTGGCGCGGCCGGGGGTGTTCGGCCTCGATGTGCTCCATTGCTGCCTCTGTGGTCGGTGGGAAACGGCGCTTCCCTTGTACCCTTCAGTAATATTTATCCAATCAGACATTGGGCAAATTTTGGGTAAATTGCCGCAGGTGATGTGGAAAAAGATGAAAGAACTGCGCTTTTGCAGGTCTGCATTCGGCTGGAAGCCACACTCAGGCAAGGGCCTTTTCAATGGCGTCAATGACCTCCGGCGCATCCGGCTCCACGGTCGGCGCGAAGCGGGCCACCACATCCCCATCCCGACTGACCAAAAACTTCTCAAAGTTCCATCTCACCAACCCAGGCAGCAGCCCGGTCTTGAACTTGGTGAGCTCCGCGTACAGCGCATGCTGGTTCTTCCCGCGGACGTCTGCCTTGACAGTCAGCGGGAACGTCACGCCGAAGTTCCGCTCACAAAACTCCGCAATCTCACTGTCCGTGCCCGGTTCCTGACCGGCGAATTGGTTGCAGGGGACGCCCAGGATCTCAAAGCCCCGGTCCCGGAACTTCTCATAAAGCGTCTCCAGCCCCGCATACTGGGGCGTGAAACCGCAGTTGGACGCAACGTTGACCACCATTACCACCTTCCCCTTGAATCTGCCGAAGTCGGTGGCAGTACCGTCGTTCAGGGTCAGCGGGATCGGGTACAAGGGGGTCACAGGCTGCGTCCTCGGGTAGTTGTCCATGCTTGGAATTCGTCACCAAGGGACAACCGTACTGGCCCCGGCTTGGTTTTCCTTGCGAGGCCGCCCCGATAAAACCGGAGGTTACGGCGTGGCGGACAGGCTCGTCGTGGGTGCAGGTTCGGTTGGGGCTGAGGCTGTCGGGGCAACAGTCGGTGCAGGGGCAGGCTGGCTCGGCGCAGGGGCAACAGTCGGTGCAGGGGCAGGCTCACTTGGCGCAGGCTCCACCGGTGCAGGGGCAGGCTGGCTTGGCGCAGGCTCCACCGGTGCAGGGGCAGGCTGGCTTGGCGCAGGGGCAACAGTCGGTGCAGGGGCAGGCTCACTTGGCGCAGGCTCCACCGGTGCAGGGGCAGGATCACTCGGCGCAGGCTCCACCGGAGCCGGAGCAGGATCACTCGGCGCAGGCTCCACCGGAGCCGGAGCAGGATCACTCGGCGCAGGCTCCGGTGCAGGATCACTCGGGGCCGGCTGCGTCGGAGACGGGGTCGCCGTCCCCGGATCGGACGGCTGCGTCGGAGACGGGCCCGTCGTCCCCGGATCAGAGGGCTGCGTCGGAGACGGGCCCGCCGTCCCCGGATCAGAGGGCTGCGTCGGAGACGGGCCCGCCGTCCCCGGATCAGAGGGCTGCGTCGGAGACGGGCCCGCCGTCCCCGGATCAGAGGGCTGCGTCGGAGACGGGCCCGCCGTCCCTGAATCGGCGGGCCATAGCGCCGACGGCGAGGATGATGGACTGGACGTCGAGGCGGGCGACGTCGTCGGCCAATTCAACCAGCGGGGAGCCGGCGGAGGCTCGCTGCCCTGCCCCATCGGAATGGTCCAGCGTACGGGTCCGGTCGACGGCCCACCGGGTTCCGGCACGTACGTCCGCAGGTCGGCCTCTCCCACGCCGAGTGGTATGAGCGGTATCAGGCGCCACTTAAGTGGACTGGCGTGGCGCCCGTTGAGGATTGTTTCGAAGTGCAGGTGGCAACCGGTGGACCAACCGGTGGAACCCACCCGGCCGATAACTTCACCAACGTTGACGGAGTCTCCGCTGCGGACCGCAATGGACTCAAGGTGGTTATAGGTGGTGATGAGCCCGTTGCCGTGATCTATCTCCACCCGGTTGCCGCCGCCCCAGGGGTGCCAGCCCGCTGCACGGACCAATCCCGAATCGGCCGCATAGACTCGTGTACCGCATGGAGCCGCATAGTCCTGGCCAAGATGGAAGTCCCCGTCAGCTCCAGTCAACGGGCTGACCCGGAACCCGAAGGGCGACGAGGGACTCAGCAGTTTGAGGGGCGCCATAAGATAACCCGCCGGCGGCCTGCCAAGTCCTGTCAGCTGCGCGGACAACGGTGGGGAGGTTTCCTCGCCAGCCCCGCCCACCATAGGACGCGGGAAAGTGATCTCAACTTCGGCGGCCGTCAGGAGGGCCTCAGTCTGGGGGCCGGCAACAAGGCCGTCCAGGGGCAGCAGGCCAGCCTCAGCGCTGCCGGGCATGCCAGTGGCAGTGTTGGCACGGGCCGGGGCAGCGGAACGCGCCGGAACGCCCGCAGCACCCATGGCCGCGCCGGAACGAACGGCGGAGGCCGTGGCTGTCCCTGCCTCGGGTGCGCCACCAGATAGGTTCAGTGCCCATACGGAGGCGGCGAGCACCCCCGTGGCCGCCACTGCACGCGCAGCAGGCAGGCAGAACCCTTTGGGGCTTTTGGCGTCCTTCCCGGATACCGCGTGAGTGCCCATGAGATGATCTCCAGGACTGGCCAACCGCCCTCTGTCTTGACGGTACCTCCTATGGGAACACATCGGCTGGGAGCGTGTGAACCCTGCATTTGCACATTGCGGTTTTTTTGTGGGTGCCCCCCATTGTGTTTTTGGCGGGCGGCGTCATTGGACCTGCCGCCTTGTGCTTACGATTAGCCAAGACCCACCAAGTTTCCACAGGAGGGCGTCCATGAAGAGCATTCTGAGTCCCGTTAAGAGACGCCTGATCCGCACGTTCAGCAACGGCTCTGAAGGCGTTCCGCAGTGGCAGCTCGATCTTGCGGAAGGCGGCGACCCCGGCTACCATCTGCCCGGGTCTGCTGTATGGGCTGTGCACGGCTCGATGTCACCCATTGTCGCCGGAATCCGCACGCTGCTTATGCAGTCCCTGCACCCGGGCGCCCTGGCAGGCGTTCACGAACATTCGAACTTTCGCGAGGATCCGTTGGGAAGGCTTGCCAACACCATCCGGTGGATCTTCACCGTCACGTACGGCTCCACAGAAGCCGCGGGAAAAGCTTCACGGAGGGTCCGTCAACTGCATGAAACTGTGCGGGGCACCTACAGCGACAACAGCGGGGCGGAACGCGCCTACAGCGCCAACGATCCGGAACTTGCCAGCTGGATACACCTCACTTTCACTGATGCGTTCCTGACAGCACACAAGCTGTGGGGCGGCAGCATCCCGGGAGGGCCGAACGCGTATGTACGGGAATGGGCCCATGCGGGCAGGCTGATGGGGGTGGAGGACCCGCCGCTTACCGAGGAGGACATGCACAGGCAACTGGACCGCTGGTACGACAGCGGCGAACTTCGCGTGGACGCCCGAGTGGCAGAGACGGTGGAATTCATCCGGAACCCGCCGCTGAACAGGATGCTCCGGCCCGGTTACCGGGTCCTGTTCGCCGGGGCGGTGTACAGCCTCGAGCCAAGGTACCGCCGCATGCTCGGACTTTCTGTTCCACGGCTGGGCCCCGTGGCTCTGCCCGTGAGGTCCGCAACCAAGCTGGTTCTCGGCGTCGTACGCCTTGCGCTCGGAAGGAGGGGCCCCAGCGAGCTGGCCGCCAGGGAGCGGCTCCGGAGGCTGGGCGTGCCGGCTACAGACATATGATAAGCGCGGACAGCGCTTGAAATGGAGACAAAAAGGAAGAACCCGGCCGCTGCATGCAGGGGCCGGGTTCCAACCGTGCGGAGAATGGGGGATTTGAACCCCCGAGGGCGTTAACCCAACACGCGTTCCAGGCGTGCGCCATAGGCCGCTAGGCGAATTCTCCATCTGCTTCTGAATCAAAAGCAGGTACTAGATTACCTGATCTTTTGCGCATCGCCCAATTGGCTCAGGCAAAGCTGCCGGAAGGGGCGTTCGCAAACACGCCGAGAGGCATGCACCCTCCCTGCTTAACCACGAAAATGGACGCCCCCAACGCGCCCATTTCCAGCGGAACACCGTTGAGCTGCCGGGTCCGGTCCGTTCGGCCAGGCCAGGCAGCTCACAACCTCGAGCTTGCCCCAATCGGTGTATATATCCATGATCAGGGGACCTGCAGGGATACGCAACGGATCCTGTGCGCTGACATGGGTGGTTCCGGCACGATGGAGGGCATGAACCAACTTCATGCCTTGGTGATTTACGTCCCCCGCTCCCATACCGAGCAGGTCCTGGCGGCTATCGGCGATGCCGGCGCAGGAAAGGTTGGCAAGTACTCGCGCTGCTCCTTTGTCACGCCAGGAACGGGCAGGTTCACTCCCCAGGAAGGTGCCGAGCCGTACCTGGGGAGGGTCGGGCAGCCGGAACAGGCAGCCGAGGACAGGATCGAGTGCGTGGTTGATCAAGCTTTGCTCGCGGGCGTGGTTGCCGCACTGCGGGCGGCCCATCCCTACGAGGAACCGGCCTTTATGAGTTGGCAGGTGGAGGACTGGCGCTGATCTTGGGTCGATTCGAGTCGTGCTGGAAGTTCGGGTAAAGTATCTGACGGCCCCTCATGTGGCGTCATCCTGTTGAACTCCCCCAGGACCGGAAGGTAGCAAGGGTAAATGGGCTCTGGCGGGTGCATGGGGGGTCTTTACTATTCCCCCACAGGGCGGCAGGATGTCAGCCCGGATTGGTAGGGTTTTCTCTGTGACAGTTACTACCGCCCTCTACCGCAGATACCGTCCGGATTCGTTCGCTGACGTTATCGGGCAGGAGCATGTCACCGGGCCGCTCATGACGGCTTTGCGGAAAAACCGTGTCAACCATGCGTACCTGTTTTCCGGTCCCAGGGGCTGCGGCAAAACCACGTCCGCGCGTATCCTGGCCCGCTGCCTCAACTGCGCGCAAGGACCTACTGACACACCCTGCGGCACCTGCCCCAGTTGCGTCGAACTGGCCCGTGGCGGGTCCGGTTCCCTGGATGTGATCGAGATCGACGCCGCGAGCCATGGCGGTGTGGACGACGCCCGGGATCTCCGCGAGCGCGCCACTTTCGCCCCTGTGCGGGACCGCTACAAGATCTTCATCATCGACGAGGCCCACATGGTCACCTCGGCAGGGTTCAATGCCCTGCTGAAGATTGTTGAAGAACCGCCGGAACACATCAAGTTCATCTTCGCCACCACTGAGCCGGACAAGGTGATCGGGACCATCCGCTCCCGCACCCACCACTACCCTTTCCGTTTGGTGCCGCCGGAACCCCTGATGGCCTACCTGGAGCTTTTGTGCCGGCAGGAGAACGTTCAGGTTGCCCCCGGCGTCCTGTCGCTGGTGATTCGCGCCGGCGGCGGTTCAGTCCGTGATTCGCTCTCCGTGCTGGACCAGCTGATGGCGGGAGCGGGGCCGAACGGGCTGGACTATGAGCTCGCCGTCGCGCTCCTGGGGTATACCCATGCTTCGCTGCTGGACGACGTTGTGGAGGCTGTTGCCGCCTCGGATGCCGCCACCGTTTTCCGCGCCGTGGACCGCGTGATCCAGACCGGCCACGATCCCCGCCGCTTCGTGGAGGATCTCCTGGAGCGCTTCCGCGACCTCGTCATCGTCCAGGCGATGCCGGAGAGCGCCCAAACCATTCTCCGGGGCATGCCCGCGGACCAGATTGCACGCCTGAAGAGCCAGGCGCACAACCTCGGCGCTGCCGAGCTCTCCCGCGCTGCCGATGTCACCAACACGGCGTTGACCGAGATGACCGGTGCCACCTCCCCGCGGCTTCATCTTGAATTGCTGTGCGCACGGATCCTGCTGCCGAGTTCCGAGCAGAACGAGCGCGGCATTGCAGCCAGGATAGACCGGGTGGAGCGCCGGCTTAACTACGCGGGGAACGACGTCGGGGCTCCCGCAGGCCAACGTGCGGCGGCAGCAGATGAGGCCGTAGCAGGTCCGGCATCCCCCGCAGCTCCGGCCGCCGCGTCGACTGCCGGTTCCCCCGCTTCCCAGCCCGGCACACGTCCGGCCGCTACCCAGCAACCGCCGGTACCTGCTGCCCCCGCTGCTGCCGGTGCCGTGGCAGCGGCCCCTGTTGCTTCCGCCGCACAGTCCAGCGCTTCCGCATCATCTGTTACTGGCGCAGAACAGGCCGCACCACGCGGCGAGGCCATCTCCGCGGAACCGGGCGAAAACCGCACGCCACTGGCTGCTCCCCGCGTCAGCACGAATGACTGGCCCAAAGAGGATGCGGCCGGGAGCAGGGCCCCAGGCGCCCCTACTGCCCATCCATCGGGCCCCGGCGGCGTCGGGGGTCCGCAAAGCGCTGGATTGGAACCTCCCAAGTCACCTGCAGCGCGTGCAGAGCAAGGACCTGGCCGGGTATCCGGAGCCGGACCGGCGCCGGCGTCAGGACCTACAGCCGGGTCCGGGCCTGTACCGGGCTCTGACCCGCGCGCAGTCCCCGGTGCTGGCCGGCAGGACAATTCAGCCGGCGCGCCCGGGCCCGCAGCGTCTCCTGGACCAATGGGTGATGTTGAGGTCCTGCGCCGCGCATGGCCGGACATCCTGCAAACACTGTCCAAAATCAAGCGCAGTACGTGGGCACTCGTTGAACCCAATGCCCAGGTAGCTGTATTCGACGGCAACGTCCTCACCCTTGCGTTCACAACGCCAGGACTTGCCGGCGCATTTGGCCGGGCAGACCATTCAGAGAACCTGCGGCAGGCAATCCACAAGACCATCGGCATCGACTGCCAAATCAATGCATCGACCAACGGCGGAACCACCCAGGCGAGCTCTGACCCAAACCCAAAAGCACCCGCCAACCGGGTGGCCCAGGCTACTTCGGCTGATGTCGCCTGGGGGCTGGCGCCGGCGCCCAGCGGCACGTCCCCGCAGCCGGCCAGTGCAGCTGGGGCGGGCGCCGGAACCCAGCAGGGCAACCAGCCGGAAACAAAGCCCCAGCAGCCCGCAGCCCAGGGGCAGGCACCGGGCGGCGCCGGCCGCACCCGCGCTGATGGCCCGGCAGCTGCCGCCCCGCCCTACGCCGTACCCGCCGCACCGGCTGCCGTCACGGCGTCACCGGAAGGCACCGGTCCGGAGGTCACAACCGTCCAGCCCGGCGCTTCGAGCCCTGCCACGCAGGTTCCTGCCCCCCGTCAAGAGCCCTCTGATCGGTCTCCTTACGCCGACCCGGCAGGAGATTATTCCTACTCTGATGACGACTGGGGTCCCGCCAGGGACGAAGACGCGCCCCCACTGGACGAGGAACCTCCCATGGACTGGGATCCTTCCTCCCGGTCCCAGCCTGCGGCAGCACCGGCCGGTCTGGATTCGGCCCGCTTGGATCCGGCAGGTTTCGCTGCGGCCGGTTCCGCTGCGGCCGGCTCCACTTCGGTCGGCTCCACCGGGAACCCCGACACGTCGTTTGGAAAAACGGCCGAGGCCTCCCCGGCGTCCCGACCCAACGGGCAGCCTGGGGCAGTCAGGGCACCGGCCACAGACACCGATCCTTGGGCGCGGGCCGTAGAGCAGGCACCCGGGGTATGGGTGGTCGGCGAGGCAAGTAACGTGGGCAGAACCGCTGCCGGCAAGCCGGACGAAACGCCTCTGCCCCAGGTCCCTCGCTACGAACCTGCCACGGCCCCGGCTCCGCCCTCCATTCCAGTGGTGAAGGCGGGCCCGGAACCGGACTGGGGCCTGGCGCCGGCGGGACCATCTGACGGTGCGGGTGGTGCAGGAGAACCCGAGGCAACGGAGCAACCCTTGCCAGATCACGCGCGGGTCCCTGAATACGCCATGGCCTCAACTGCTTCCGCTCCCGCGGTTAGCGCCCAGGCCAGTCCTGCCACAGTCCCCCGTGTCACAACCTCGCCGGCCGCTGCCCCCCAGCTGAAGGCTGCGCCAGCCAAGACTGCACCGTCGGCTCCTGCCGGCGCAGCTCAGGCTCGGCAGAGCCTTTACCAGCGCCTTTCCAACAGTCCTGAAGCAGAAGCAGGCCGCGCCAAGGCGCCTGCCAGGGCTGTGGCTGCCGCTGCCAACTACGTCCAGGACATCCCGAGCGCCGACGATGAGACGATCGAGGAGTCAGGCGTGTTCGGGCGTGCCGCCGTGGAGCGTATTCTGGGCGGAAAGCTGATTGAGGAGCGCTCCCCCGATGGAAGCCCCATCGCCCCGCGCTACTGACTGGCCGTCCCGGTGATCAGCCGGGAGTCTTCGAGGATGACTTTGTTTTACCCGCGATCAACACCGAGTTAAAGAGGGAAACGTGTACGAAGGTGCTGTCCAGGAGCTGATTGATGAGCTCGGACGCCTTCCGGGGGTGGGCCCCAAATCCGCTCAGCGGCTGGCATTCCACATCCTTGAAGCGGATCCCCAGGACATGAAGCGGTTGGTTGACGCAATCACCACAGTCAAGGATCGGGTCAAGTTCTGCACTGTCTGCGGCAACGTCACCGAGCAGGAACTTTGCAACATCTGCCGTGACCCCCGCAGGGACCCGGCCGTTATCTGCGTGGTGGAGGAATCGAAGGATGTGCTGGCCGTGGAGCGTACCCGCTCGTTCCGGGGCCGGTACCACGTACTGGGTGGTGCCATTAACCCCATTGCAGGGGTGGGCCCGGAACAGCTCCGGATCCGTGAACTGCTGACCAGGCTCAACGACGGCGCCATTCAGGAAGTCATCATCGCCACGGACCCCAACCTCGAGGGTGAAGCCACAGCCACTTACCTGGCCAGGATGCTGAAAACCATCGGCATCACCGTCACCCGCCTTGCCTCCGGGCTGCCGGTGGGCGGCGACTTGGAATACGCGGATGAAGTTACCTTGGGGCGGGCGCTCGAAGGACGCCGGAACGCCCTGGCCTGAATTCAGCCGCACGGAGGCGCAGCCCTCCTCCCGGCACACCCTGGCTGCACCGGCCGGCGCCCCGGCTGGTCCAGAGGATCAGCCGGGGCTGAGCAGCGCCTACTCAGGCGACACGCGTTCCGGGGGCAAGCCTACGGGCAGGCGTGCGGAGTGCCCGCCAGCCCAGCCACAACAGCAGGCCGGCGAGCGCAAGCTGCAGGACCAGGCCCAGGGGCCAGAGCGGGGTGGTCTGCGACAGGTACTGCGGCTTCACCTCACCGTTGGCACAGGGATATGAACCTTCCGGGCCTGCCAGGGCATGGCGGGCTCCCTGGCTGATGTTCTCGATGGCGCCCGCCGGCATGTAGGAGTTTTGCTGCGCCGTCCTGTCCCGGTACGGGATGGCATCGGCCACCACTACATAAGGGTTCATGGACAACAGCCAGGCCACGCGTTCCGTGCGCATCGCGGGCTGCTCCTGCAGCGGGCCAACGCAGGTGTATTCGGGTTGCACGGGCCCCTGCGACAAAGGCTCAGACTGGCGGTACTGCGGCTGGTTGGCGAGGACTGTGCCATGGCTGAGGCCGGTGCCCAGCCCGAACGCGATCAGGGTCCCTACCGCCAAGCCGGCGACTGCCAGGTAGGTGGTCACGATGGAGAAAAGGGGACGCCCGGCCATTGCCGAGATACCCACGCCCAGGGCGCACACTATTCCCACTTCAAGGGCAAGCATCACCAGTGACACCACAACGTGCCCGGGTGTGAGCCCGCCCAGAGCCACACCGATCACCAGGAACGGAGCGCTGGCCACAAGAAATGCCAGGGCTGCCAGCCACGCGGCAAAGAATTTCCCCCACAGGATCTGGCCGGGTTCAAGCAGGGTGACCTGCAGAATCGCCAGGGTGCCGCCTGCCCGGTCCCCGGTAACCGCATTTGCTGACAAGGCTGGTGCCACCAGCAGGGCAAACAACAGGACAAACGCCAGTACCACTTCAAAAATCATGGAGCCCGGGCTGGAGGCTTCCGGCGGGGTGTAGCCGCCGTAGGCCCGCTGGGCCTCCAATGAAGCGTTCCAGCTTGCCCACGTCAACCACGTGACCACACCGGTCAGGGCAAACCAGATGGCCAGCATGATGTACCAGCCGCGCGAACGAAGCCGCTGCTTCAGTTCCAGGACCACCACGTCGCGGATGGCAGCAAAGTAGGCGGTGGGGGTCCGGCCGCCGGATGATTCGGACGTGTTGCGGATTACCTGGCTCATTGCTGCTCGCCCTCGAGGTTCATGTAGGTCTCTTCAAGGGCCCCTGTGGCCGGTGCGAAGGAACTGATTCCGACGCCGGCCAGCACCAAATCGCGCAGGAGGCGCTCCGCGTCGCCGTCGCTCTGCAGCATGAGGCTTACGTCCGGATGCCGTCCGTCCTCCCGGCGGAAGGTCAGGCCAAACTCGGTGAGTTTGGCGGCAAGGGCAGCAGCATCCGGACCGGAAATTGCGTAGCGCCGTCCCTCGGCGGCCGCCTGGGCGGTGGTCTGCTGGCGGACAGTCCGGCCCTTGTTGACAAACACCGCTCCGTCGGCCACCTCATCAAGTTCGCTGAGGACGTGGGACGAGACCACCACGGCCTTGCCCTCCGCCGCCAGTTGCCTGAGCATGATGCGCAGCTCAACACGTGATCCCGGATCGAGGCCTGAGGCGGGCTCGTCAAGGAGCAGGACGGAAGGATCATGGATCAGTGCGCGGGCCAGGCTCAGCCGCTGCTGCTGCCCGCGGGACAACACCCGGGCCGGCTGATCCGCGAGCCCGCCCAGCCGGACCCGCTCCAGCATTTCCGAAACCCGCTGCCCGATCCCCTGTGCCGGCAGCCGGTAGAAACGGGCCATCTGCGTGAGGATTTCCCGCGCGGTCAAGGACTCCCAGACGCCCAGGGTGTCCGGCATCCAGCCCAGCCTGCCCCTCACCTCAGTGCGCTGCCGCAAAGGGTCCAGGCCACCCACGCTGATGGTGCCCTCGTCCGGGGCCAGCAGCGATGCCAGCATCAGCAGGAGCGTCGTTTTGCCTGCGCCGTTAGGCCCGATCAGGGCGGTCACCTTGCCTGCCGGGGCATGGAAATCCATGTGTTCGACGGCGCGCACCGTACCAAAGCTTCGGCTGACGCCGTTCGCCGTTATTCCGTCACCGGACTCCGGCCCGGCCGAAGCCCCCGGCACTTCAGAAATCATTGCCATGAATTTGCACCCGTCCCCCACAGTGTTTATGCACCCTGACTTTCTGAGCGTACGCCTCCCCTTCCCGCTCCCGGATGCAGGCAGGGGCTGAAAATGGTCACAATTCAACGGGCAGGAGCGGGCGGCGATAAACTGTGGGGAGAAGTCGCGCCAACAACGGCGTTAGTTCAGCCCCCATGGCCACCACAGCGTTACGGCTGCCGGCCGGACTCCAATTTGATCCAGTGAAGGTACGCGCATGAGTACGCCCACTACCGAAGTGCACAACGCGACGCAGCCGCAGGAGCTGCCCGACGGCCGCATGGTGACCAAACAGCTCATCGTGCAGAAGTTCGGCGGCTCCTCCGTGGCTGACGCAGACGGTATCAAGCGGGTTGCCAAGCGGGTTGTGGATGCGCAGGCTGCGGGCAACGAAGTAGTAGTTGTTGTCTCGGCCATGGGTGATACCACGGATGAACTCCTGGACCTCGCCGCGCAGGTGACAAACTCCGCTCCCGCCCGCGAAATGGACATGCTGTTGTCCGCCGGGGAGCGCATCTCCATGGCCCTGCTGGCCATGGCCATCAACAAGCTCGGCGCCTCTGCACAGTCCTTTACGGGTTCCCAGGCGGGCATGATCACTGACGGCATCCACGGCAAAGCCAGGATCATCGACGTCGACCCCCACCGGATCCGCACCGCCCTGGACAAGGGAAACATCGCGATCGTGGCCGGCTTCCAGGGCATGAGCCGGGCAACCAACGAGATCACTACGCTGGGCCGCGGCGGATCGGATACCACCGCGGTGGCGCTCGCAGCTGCGCTGGAAGCGGACGTCTGCGAAATCTACACGGACGTGGACGGCATCTACACGGCCGATCCCCGCGTTGTTCCCTCCGCGCAGAAGATCGAGAGGATCTCCAGCGAAGAGATGCTTGAGCTCGCGGCCTCCGGCGCCAAGATCCTGCACCTGCGCTGCGTTGAGTACGCCCGCAGGTTTGGCGTGCCGCTGCACGTCCGCTCCTCTTTCAGCCAGCACGAAGGCACCTGGGTCATCCCCAGCGCCGAAGACAAGATCACCACACAAGAGGGAGTTGCCTTGGAGCAGCCAATCATCTCCGGCGTTGCACACGACCGTTCCGAAGCCAAGGTCACCGTTGTTGGCGTGCCGGACATCCCCGGCAAGGCGGCAGCAATCTTCCAGGTCATCGCCGACGCCCACTCGAACATCGACATGATCGTCCAGAACGTGTCAACGCACGGTACAGGCCGGACGGACATCTCCTTCACCCTGCCCATTGTGGAAGGTGCGGACGCGCTGGCGGCCCTGCACGCCGCGCAGGACCAGATCGGCTTCGAAAGCATCGAATACAACGAGCAGATCGGCAAGCTCTCCCTGATCGGTGCCGGTATGCGTTCCCACCCGGGCGTTTCAGCAACCTTCTTCAAGGCGCTGTCCGATGCGGGCATCAACATCAACATGATCTCCACGTCCGAGATCCGCATTTCGGTGGTTACCCACGCGGACCTGCTGGATGAAGCTGTGCGCGTCATTCACAAGGCCTTTGACCTGGACAGCGAAAGCGAAGCCACAGTCTACGGCGGCACCGGCCGCTGAGCGACGGCGAAAAGGCCGGGCTCCTTCCCCTCAAGGGAAAGGAGTTCGGCCTTTCTGCATTTGCCTCTGCAGCTGCCCTGGACGCACACCCTGCACCGGGCGCATCAGGTCAGCCCTGCTTCTCCAGGTCTTCGCGGCGGACAGCGTAGTGATGGCCTGCTGAATCGGTCTCCACGATGAAGTGCGAAAGCTCTTCCTCCGAGGCCTGTTCAAACTCATCGTGCCTGTGCACCACTGGCGAACCGAAGTCCAGCCGGGCAGCCGGGCCGAAGAAGAAACGGAGCCTGTCTGTCACGCTCATTAACCCGTTGACGAAATGTGCCACTGTTTTCCACCCCCTTCCCATACCAGGGGAAAGTGCTGCTGCCTCTACGAAAGCAGTGCCCTCATTTTAAGCCCTTGGACGGTGAAATGCTCCCGGAGGCTGTCGGGCGGGGTCAGCGCAGGGACTTGTCGTCCGGATTCCTCGGGACCACATAAGTACTGCCGTCCGGCCGTGTGACGGTTTCCCATTGCTGGGTCTCCGCCTGGCGCTGGGCCAGCAACCTACGGTTTTCCTCGGTCATCTCGTGTGCGGTCGAGGAGCGGTTGGCCGGTCCGAAAACAGCCCGCAGCTTGCCCGTGACCCGCATGAACCGCTGCGCTGCGTTGCCGCTGTCTTCCGAGCTCCCTTTCGCCATCACCGGCTCCTTCCGTTTACCCTGCTCCTGCCATGAGTGTACGCTAATTGTTAGGGAGCTAACAATCCGAGGAGCGATGACCGTGGACACCGATATCTCGCAGGACGACAACCTGCTACTGGAGCACCAGCTGTGCTTTGCGCTGACCGTCGCCGCCCGAAGCGTGGTGGGCGCCTACAAGCCGGTGCTGGAGAAGCTCAACCTCACCCATCCGCAGTACCTTGTCATGTTGTGCCTTTGGGAAAACAGCCCCCGTACGGTCCGGAACATCAGTGAAGCCCTTGCCCTTGAACCCGCTACGATCTCGCCGCTGCTGCGCCGGCTGGAGGCCGCAGGCCTCATTACTCGACGGCGTGTAGACGGCAATGAGCGTGCCCTCGCCGTCGAACTGACGACCAAAGGCGCGGCACTCCGCCAGGAGGCCCTCGACGTTCCCGGCACCATGATGGAACGGCTGGGGCTTACACGCGGCCAGGTCAGCGAACTTCACGCCTCGATGATGGGGCTGATTGCGGCCACTTCCAACGGCCGACAAACGCAGGGGCAGTAGAATATGTGCATGAAGGACAGGTCGCGGTCCATGCGCAGAATGCATCTGCAGGCACTTGCCCTGCTGTTGGCGGCAGCGGTCCTGCCGGCCTGTTCCCCGGAACAGGGCGGCGGCACACCGACGGCAACCACCGCAGCTCCCACAACATCCGACACCGGATCGCCGGCACCCAGCCCCGGCAGTCCATCGCCGGATGCCGAAACTACCGTTCCGGCCCCCGCCCCCGAGCCATCGGCAGCACCTTCCGGCCCGGGCCAGGGGAATGCAGAACTGGCCATCAGCATCATCCCGGCAGAGGGAGAAGAGGAAATCAGCTACACACTGGTGTGCACTGACGGAGTCCCTGCTGCCGAGAGCGTACATCCCGACGCTGATGCCGCATGTGCCGCTTTGAAGGAGAACGCAGGGCTGGTAAGCCCCGCCACCCCCGGAACAGACCAGGCCTGCACCCAGCAATACGGCGGACCCCAGAAGGCCACGGTGAACGGCGTCGTGGACGGGATACCGGTAGAGGCCAGCTTCTCCCGCACCGACGGGTGTGAAATCAGTTCCTGGGACGCGGCAAAGGATGTTCTTGGTGAAGCCGGTGGAGCCTAAGCTCCTGGCTGCTGACGATTGGCAGGTGCTGGAGAAAGCCCACCACCTGCGGGTCAGCCGCTACGCCGACCCCTACCTCGCCCGCAGGTCTGCGGGCAGGAAGCACCCGGTGGAAGATTTCCTTTTCACCTACTACACGCAGAAGCCGGGCCAGCTGCGCCGGTGGCACCCCGGTGCGGGCTCCATCCTCCTGGGCAGGGAAGCAGCGGCGCGGCAGGACTGGAAGCATTACCGGATGCTCGACAAAGGCGAGTTGGGCTCCCTGGGGCTGCCGCCAGGAAGCACCGCGGTTACCTTTGACCGGGAGGTTTTCCTTGCCGAGCGCAGCGAGGCCGTCGCCTTTGCGGGCATCATCCTGCGCGGAACGGCTGTACGGCCTGCCCAGTTTGGCTGCTTCGGACTCCACGAGTGGGCCATGGTGTACCACCAGGACAGGTTCGACCTGCGCCACGAATACCTGCAGTTGCGTTTGGGGTCCGCGGGAACTGACAAGGTGGTGGAGGAAAACCGGATCCGCTGCACCCACTTCGACGCCTTCCGTTTCTACACGCCGGATGCCGCTCCACTGAACGAGTTCGAACCGACCCGGGAAAACCAACGCCGGCTGGAGCAGCCAGGTTGCCTCCACGCGAACATGGACCTGTACAAGTGGGCATATAAGCTCCTTCCTGCCCTGCCCAGCGAACTGGTGATGGACTGCTTCGAGCTGTCCTGGCGGATCCGTGCCATGGACATGCAGGCTTCCCCGTATGACCTGGCGGAATGGGGTTATCCCGCAATCCCCATCGAGACGCCACAGGGCAAGGCAGCTTACGTGGAGTACCAGCGTGCTTTCGCGGCCGAGGCAGCAGGATTGCGGGAAAAACTGGCCATGGAACTTGCTGTGCTGTCCAATCCGGTCCCCGCATGATCGCTGGTTCCCGGATAATCGACCTGACCATACGGTTGCGCGAGGATCCGGACTCCACCGAACGCGTGTTCCGGCTGGTCGCGGACGGCGGGAACATCCAGCCCGCAACCACGGTTACCGACGCCGGGGCCGCCTTAGCCGCTGTTGAAAAGTACGGCGAGGACATTTTCTTCCCCCGGCCGGGCCCGCCCAAGCTGTGCACGCAACAGTACGGCGGGCCGCAGGTGGCCGTTGTCACCGGAACTTTCCACGGACGAGCCGTGGAATCCATTTTTACCAGGACCGACGGCTGCGAGATCTCACGCTGGAAAGCCATGGCGCCTCTGCTCGGCAGCCGGGGCGGGGCCTTCGGCGCCACGTAGTCCGCGGGGTCCTGCAGCCGCCATTGCCGCAAGATTAAACAGGATCCCGGGCGGTTAAACCACCCGGGATCCTGCTTCCCCGTGGAACGTCAGGCTGCTACGTCGCGGGAACCGCATCCGCGAGCGCTACCTGCGGGGCTCCGGCCAGGGCAGCAGGAGCGTCGCCCACCCGGACGTTGACCCAGGTCCTGATTCCGTTGTCGCCCAGGCTCAGCCGGGACAGGTAGGCACCCTCGGAGAGGCCGGTCCAGGACAGTGTGGCTGAAGTGGCTGTGCCGTTCGGAGCCACGATCGGGTTCGGTTCGACGGAGAGGTTTCCGGCATCACCGGCGAAAGTCACCGCCTGCACCGAGGCGCTGGCTGCACCGTTGTCCGGAGTCGAATACAGGTTGGCAACGACGTAGTACGTGCCGGCGCGGGGGGACTCCAGGTCCAGGAACTCGCTGGCGGAAGCCGTCGCCACCTGGGTGGCGGTGAAGCCGCCCGAAGCGTTCGGCGCGTACACCACCATGTCCCAGTCGACGTCGTCTGACTGCGCCTGGACGCCCAGGCGGGCAAACGAGGCACCCTGCGGGACCGTCACCTGAAGCAGCGCGTTGTGCGCGTCGTTCCGCGGCGCGTATTCGCCGGGGGTTTTGGTGATGGCGGTCTCGCTCAACGGAGCCAGGCCTTCCACACCCACATTGATGGGACTGTCCGAGCCCGAAACCAACTCCATCGTCCCGCTCCCGCTGCCCTCGGGTGAGCTGAAGGAAAAGGACGGCGCGATCTGTGCATCGACCGGACGGATGGCGATGGGCGATCTGACGGTCCGGGGGCCCTTCCAGGTCAGGGTACCCGTGCTGAACTTGCCCACCGGGGCACTGACGTTACGGATGGTGAGGGTGATCTCGCGGGTCTGGCCGGCTTTGGCGAAGTTCAGTGATTTGGGCTCCACCTGGACGTTGAAGCCGGGCATGTTGACTTCCGGCCGGTACATTCCCGGCACCAGGGCGGTCAGCTGGCGCTTGACCTGGACTTCTCCCACCAGGCTGCCGAGCGCGACGGACGGCACGTTCAGGTCACGGGCGGCGATGGTGCCTGCCTGCGGAACTCCAGTGTCCACGCCCTGGCCGTTGAGGAAGCCGAGCCAGTCCTTGATGCCGGAGTTGTAGACCAGGCCGGGATCGAGGACCCGGGTTGAGTCGACATGGCCGGCGCCGCCCTGGAAGGGATCGGTGTTGGGCGAGCCGTCAGCGTTCACCAGCGGGTACGCGGTGGTCATCATGGCTGACTTCACCATCGCCGGGGACCAGGCAGGCTGCTTGCTAAGCACAAGGGCACCGAAACCGGCGATGTGCGGAGCAGCCATGGAAGTTCCGGACATGAAGCCGAACTGGTCACCGTTGTTGCCGATGGTTGATACGCCCGCCAAGACATTCACGCCCGGTGCTGCAACGTCCGGCTTTAACAGGTCACCGCCCGCGGCCAGGGTGGGCCCCCGGGAGGAGAAGCCGGCAATCTGCGGCGCCGGAGCCGGCGGCAGCCCGGTGAGGTCACCCTTGACCAGGCTGACAGTCAATGCCGGGTTCGCTTCCAGCTTCGACTTCAGTTCCAGGCTCTTGGGTGCGTTGACATGGACAGTGGGCAGCACGTGGTTATCGGCATCTTCGGAGCTGCTGGTGAGGTTTACCAGGATCATCCCGACGCCGCCTTTGTCCTGCACTTCCTGGCTCTTGGCCGTCCTGTCCACTACGCCGCGGTCGCAGACAACCACTTTCCCCGCCACCTTCGCGGCGTCGAGGGAGCCCGGACCACAAAGGTTCGCGTTCGCGGCTCCTGCCGCTGCCGCAGCCGCGGCAACCACAACCGGCTTGTCCGCCACCTCCGACTTCATGATTGATGCCCCGCGGTAGAGCGAGCCATCAGATACCTTGACCGTGCCCAGCAGGTCGCTGGGGAAGGTCGAGGCGGCAACCGTGGTCAGCCAGGGCGACGCATGGTTGACCGTGGAAACGGTCGGACCAGAGTTGCCGGCCGAGGCGGAGACGAAGACGCCTGCAGCGGCCGCGTTCAGGAACGCCAGCGCCACGGGATCCGTCGTGTTGTTGTTGTTGCCGGAAATCGAGTAGTTCAGGACATCCACTCCGTCCTTGATGGCAGCTTCAACGGCTTCCACCGAGGCTGAGGAGTAGCAACCTCCCGTGTCGGGGTTGGTGTCTTCCCAGCAGACCTTGTACACCGAGACCTTGGCCGCGGGGGCAACGCCCGAGCTCTTGCCGAAACCCAAGCCATCGATGACCTGCTCCACATTGGCATTGCCCGCTGCGGTGGTGGCAGTGTGGGTGCCGTGGCTGCCGACGTCAACCGGGGAGATGAGTTCCTCGGGCGCCCGGTTTTCGGGGGGCACGTACTGCAGGAAGGTGTCCGCGAAGTATCTGGCGCCCACCACCTTGGAGTTGCAGAGGGATCCGTCGAATGATGCGCCGGACCCCTGGCCCTTCTGGCATTCACCCTCGAAAGTGGTGCCGTCTGCCTTGAGCATGGCGATCCTGCCCTCGGCGGTGCGGTAGGGAACGCCCACCTGCGCCGGGCCGGTCAGCGGCTGGACGGGTTCACCCTGCAGGAAGGGGTTGTCCGGCGCGTAGCCGGAGTCGATGACACCGACAACCACGCCCTTGCCGGCATTGGTTTCGCCGCCGAACTGCTTGGCCCATACGCCATCAGGGCCGGTCAGCTTGAGGAAGTCCGTGGTGGTGTAGTCAGGCTTGTTTTCCACATCCGGTGCTACCGTCAGGACGCGTTCATCCTTTGCCAGCTCCATGGCCTGGGCAGCTGTCAGCTCAGCGGTGAAACCGTTAAGCGCAGCGGTGTACTGCTTCCCAGGCGTTACTCCCTGGCTGACGGCAACATCGCGCTGGACTTTGCGCAGGTGTGCGTCGTACGCCTTGTAGTTGGCGCTGCCCGCGTCCAGCTTTCGCCCGTTCTGGGGCTTCGTTGCGCCAAAACCGGCAATTTCCCCTTCATAAGCGGCCGCTGCCGCACCCGCCAGGACAACGATGTAGCGGCCGTCCTTAAAAGCAGCAGGTGCCGCCTTCTTCGCCGTGACTGCTTTGTCCTGCCCGGCCGGCGCCGCTGTAGCGGGGCTTATGGCCATCGAGGTAAGGAGAAGCGGCAAGCCCACGGCCAGGGCCGCTGCCTTCCGGAATCCCCCGCCCCGCATGGGGCTCTTTCCAGTAGATCTCACGTGCAACCCTTTCACGATGTACCGGCCCAGCCAGGATTGTGGGCCCGAAATGACTTGGCATGGCACGCGAAGTTACAGATCTTGTCATTCCGTGAGACCAGCCGATTCACAGAGTACAGACTGATAGCCGAATATGACATAGGCCACACAAGCCGATTTCCCCAACCCTGCAGAGCAGCAGGAAAAATCCTTCGACAGGAAGAAGACACAAAAAAGGGCGCCCCGCAGGACGCCCCGGCGCAACCGGAACCGGCAGCCGCCCGCGCTATTGCCGCGGGGTGCGGACCACGTCGCTGATCCACTGCCTGGTCTTCTCATCCATGGGTCCCGCAACCCTGTTCTCCCTGGCCAACCGGTCGGCCTTGATCTTCTGGAGCACCATCCTTCCCAGTCCGGCAAAGACTGCAGCGGCGACCATGGGCAAGAGCACGGAATTCGGTTTATCAGCCATTCAACAATCCTAGTGAGGCCATACCCACAACTCCAGAACCTCTCCAGGGGCCGGCCGCCATTGCGACGAGCATTCCACTCCGGACACCGCAGGACCCGGTCCCTGGTGGAGGCAGGATTCCGCCGAATACAAGGTGGGGCCTTCCGGCCGGTAGAATGATAGGGCAAGCTCGCGGAGCGCCCGTCCACGATGTCTAAAAAACAGTGTCGAAGCAACAGTGTCCATACACCGTGCCTTCGACACCCGGTACGGCGTGAGACGGCACCACTCCGCTGCGCCCTTACCCAAGCTCACGCACAGGAGTTACCGGATGCCCCGGATCGTTGTTGACGTCATGCCCAAGCCCGAGATTCTGGACCCGCAGGGAAAGGCGATCGTCGGCGCTCTCCCCCGCCTGGGCTTTACCAGCTTCAGCTCTGTCCGCCAGGGCAAGCGTTTCGAATTGACGGTCGACGGCGAGGTGACCGAGGAGATCCTTGCCCAGGCCCGCGACGCCGCCGAGACCCTGCTCTCCAACCCCGTGATCGAGGACGTCGTCAACGTCGAGGTCATCGAGGCCTGAGATGACTGAACTTCCCCTGATCGGCGAGGCCAGCACCGTCGCCGCAGAACCGCCCCTCGCCGGTGCCCGCATCGGCGTCGTCACCTTCCCCGGTACCCTGGATGACCGCGACGCCGCCCGCGCCGTGCGCCTCGCAGGCGGAACCGCCGTCGAACTCTGGCACGCGGACAAGGAACTTGGCGACGTTGACGCGGTCATCCTTCCGGGCGGTTTCTCCTACGGCGACTACCTGCGCGCCGGCGCCATCGCGCGTTTCGCCCCGCTGATGTCCAAAATCATCGACGCCGCCAACAGCGACGCGAAGCTCCCCGTGCTCGGCATCTGCAACGGCTTCCAGATCCTGACCGAATCGCACCTGCTGCCCGGTTCGATGATCAAGAACGACCACCTGAAGTTTCTGTGCCGCGACCAGGTGCTGCGCGTCGAGAACAGCAACACCGCGTGGACGGTGGACTACCAGGCCGGCCAGGAGATCACCATCCCGCTGAAGAACCAGGACGGCCAGTACATCGCGGACGAAAAGACCCTGGACGCGCTCGAGGCAGAGGGCCGCGTGGTGTTCCGCTACGTGGGGTTCAACCCCAACGGCTCCCGCCGCGACATTGCCGGCATTTCCAACGCCGCCGGCAACGTGGTGGGCCTCATGCCGCACCCCGAACATGCCGTGGAGGCCGGCTTCGGCCCCGAGTCCCTGGACGGAGTCGGCGGCTCCGACACCGACGGGCTGGGCTTCTTCACCTCCGTTTTGACCAAGATTGTGGGAGGCAAGTAATGACCGGGATCTCGACAGGCTCCATCACCGACGGCGAAGGCACGGCAACCGCCGCCGCCTCGCCCACCGCTGCCCCGGGTGCCATCACCCAGGTCAAGAAGTTCAACATCGACACCGTTGAGCACGCCGCGAAGACTCCGGACACCGAACTGCCCTGGGCCGAGCTGGGCCTGAAGCAAAACGAGTTCGACGAGATCGTCAAGGTCCTGGGCCGCCGCCCCACCGGCGCCGAACTGGCCATGTACTCCGTCATGTGGAGCGAGCACTGCTCCTACAAGTCCTCGAAGAACCACCTGCGCCAGTTCGGCCAGAAGGTCACCGAGGACATGAAGAAGGACATGCTGGTGGGCATCGGCGAAAACGCCGGCGTGACCAACCTGGGAGACGGCTGGGCCGTGACCTTCAAGATCGAATCGCACAACTCGCCGTCGTTCGTTGAGCCCTACCAGGGCGCCGCGACCGGCATCGGCGGCATTGTCCGCGACATCATCTCCATGGGCGCCCGCCCCGTGGCCGTGATGGACCCGCTGCGCTTCGGCGCCATCGACCACCCGGACACAGCGCGCGTCATGCATGGCGCGGTGGCCGGCATCGGCGGCTACGGCAACTCCCTGGGCTTGCCGAACATCGGCGGCGAAATGGTCTTTGATTCCGTCTACCAGGGCAACCCGCTGGTGAACGCCCTCGCTGTGGGCGTCATGCGGCACGAGGACATCCGCCTGGCCAACGCCTCCGGCAAGGGCAACAAGGTGGTCCTGTTCGGTGCCCGCACCGGCGGCGACGGCATCGGCGGCGCCTCCGTGCTGGCTTCGGAGTCCTTCGACGACACCAAGCCCTCCAAGCGCCCCGCCGTGCAGGTGGGCGATCCGTTCGCCGAGAAGGTCCTTATCGAGTGCTGCCTTGAGCTGTTCAAGGGCTCCCTGGTGGAAGGTATCCAGGACCTCGGCGCTGCAGGCATCTCCTGCGCCACGTCCGAGCTGGCCTCCAACGGCGACGGCGGCATGCAGGTCGAGCTGACCTCCGTCCTGCTGCGGGACCCCACGCTGACCCCGGGCGAGATCCTGATGTCCGAGTCGCAGGAACGCATGATGGCCGTTGTCACGCCGGAGAACGTGGAAGCGTTCGAGGCCGTGATGGACAAGTGGGCCGTGGAGTACTCCTGGCTGGGCGAGGTCACCGACACCGGCCGCCTGATCATCACCTGGGAAGGCGAGGTGATTGTCGACGTCGATCCCCGCACCGTCGCGCACGACGGGCCGGTCTACGACCGCCCGTTTGCCCGTCCCGAGTGGCAGGACGCCGTCCAGGCAGACACCTTCACCGGCTCCGTGCAGGACGCCGGCCGCCCGGCGGCTCCGGCTGAGCTGGCCAAGGCCGTCACCGAGCTCGTGGCATCGCCGAACATGTGCTCCAAGTCCTGGATAACCGACCAGTACGACCGCTACGTGGGCGGCAACACGTCCATGGCGTTCCCCGACGACGCCGGCGTGGTCCGCGTGGACGAGGAGTCCGGCCTGGGTGTTGCCCTGGCTACCGACGCCAACGGCCGCTACACCTACCTGGACCCGTACCACGGCGCTCAGCTGGCGCTGGCCGAGGCCTACCGCAACGTCGCCACCTCCGGCGCCATCCCGATGGCCGTCAGCGACTGCCTGAACTTCGGCTCCCCGGAGGACCCGGACGTCATGTGGCAGCTGGCCGAAGCCATCCGCGGCCTGTCCGACGCCTGCATGGTGCTCGGCATCCCCGTGACCGGCGGCAACGTCTCGCTCTACAACCAGACGGGCAGCACGCCGATCCACCCCTCCCCCGTGGTGGCAGTACTGGGCAAGCTCGACGACGTTGCCCGCCGCACGCCGTCGGGCTGGCGGGAGGACGGCCAGGCCATTTACCTGCTCGGCACTACCGGCGCGGAACTGGACGGCTCCGAATGGGCCAACATGCGCGGCCACCTGGGCGGGCAGCCGCCGAAGGCTGACCTCGAGGCCGAACGCGCCCTGGGCGAAATCCTGATCAATGCTTCACGTGACGGCATGATCGACTCCGCCCATGATCTCTCCGAAGGCGGCCTCGCGGCAGCGCTCGTGGAGTCCTCGCTGCGCTACGGCGTGGGCGCCCGGATTGCACTGCAGGACGTGCTGGACCGGGACGGCGTTGACCTGTTCACCGCGCTCTTCTCCGAGTCACAGGGTCGTGCCGTCGTCGGTGTCCCCCGCTCGGAGGAGGTCCGGTTCACGGACATGTGCACCGCCCGCGGCTTCGCCCACACCCGCATCGGCGTGGTGGACGCGGCCAGCGGCACGCTGGAGATCAACGGCGTGGAGAGCCTGTCCCTGGACGCCCTCCGCGAAGCCCACGAAGGGACTCTGCCGAAGTACTTCGGCTAGTCCCCACCGCCGCCCTCACCTCGCAAGCTCGGCCAGGGAACCCCGGCGGCGTGGGCCCCCCACCGCCGCCCTCACCTCGCAAGCTCGGCCAGGGAACCCCGGCGGCGTGGGCCCATTCCAGGACCGCGGCGGATCCGGACCATTAGTACCCTGATTTCAGGGGACGTGTCCGGAACCGCCGCGGTTCGGCTTTAATCGACTCATGGGCAAGGTTGCGAGGTTCCTGGCTGCGCTGCTGTTGCCGGCCCTGGTGGCGGTTGCGGCCGCACCAACACCGCCTCCAGCCAGGGAGGCAGGGTACCCCGGCAGCATGGCAGCCCTTGGCGACTCCATCACGCAGGCCAACAATGCCTGCTGCGGCCCCGGGGACCGCCCGGAAAATTCCTGGGCCACCGGCGACGGGCCGGGCGACGGCGTGGCCAGCCATTACGAACGGCTCCTCCGGCTGGATCCCGCCATCAGGGGAAACAACGCCAACCTCTCCGTCAGCGGGGCAAAGGCTTCCGACCTGCCCCGCCAGGCTGCGCAGGCCACGGAAACCCGGGCGGACTATGTCACGGTCCTGGTGGGTGCCAATGATCTTTGTGCGCCGTCCCCAGAAAGCATGACGCCGGTGGAGAGCTTCCGCTCGCATGTGGCGGAGGCGCTGGAGACCCTGGACCAGATGCGGCCGCGGCCCCAAATACTGGTTGCAAGCATCCCCAACCTCTACGGGCTCTGGAGTGCCCTGCGCAACGATCCGGCTGCCCAGTCGGCCTGGTCCGGATCCCGGATCTGCCAATCCATGTTGGCCGCGTCCAATACCGAGGATATGCGTCAGCAGGTAGTCGAGCGCCAACTGGCTTTCAATGGGGTGCTGGCAGAGGCCTGCGGGAAGTACCCCACGTGCCGGACGGACGGCGGGGCGGTTTTCGCGCACATGCCAAGCCCTGGCGACGTGAGCACGCTGGATTACTTCCACCCCAGCCTCCAGGGCCAGGCAATACTGGCGGACATCACCTGGCGGGCACTCTGGCAGGACTGACAGCAGTCAGTCCTCGCTGTGCAGCTCCCGCTGCCGTGCACTCAGCAGTTCAATTTCGGGGCGTCCTGCCACCAGGCGTTCGACGGCGGCGAGCACCTCCACGAGGTGCGCGCGGTCTGCCGCCACCAGGCCGGCCCCGACTTGGGAACGCCGGTACTGGTCGTGGTCTCCGACCTCGGCGACCGAGACGTCGTAACGGCGTTTGATCTCGGCGAGCAGCGGCCTGATGACGGAGCGCTTCTCCTTCAGGCTCTGAACGTCTCCCAGGAGGATGTCGAATTCGATCCAGCCGATCCACATGGTTTCAGCCTACCGAGGTGGCGGAGCTAGATGGTGAGCTCGCCCATCCGGTCCCAGCCTTCGCCGTCGAGCTGGCGGCTGATGATCTGCGGTGTCTCGGCAAGGGCCTGCGGCATGTCTGCCATGGCCTGCTTGAAATGGGCGCTGTTGACGTGGTCGCCGGCGGCGTCGTCCTTGAACGCCTCCACGAGGACGTACTCATTCGGGTCCTCGAGGCTGCGGGACCAGTCGAACCAGAGGTTGCCGGGTTCCTGGCGCGTGGCCTCGGTGAAATCAGCCACCAGGCCGGGCCAGCGCTCCGACCATTCAGGCTTGACCTTGAACTTGACGACGATAAAGATCACGGGATTTGTCCTTCCGCGGCGAGTTGGCGTGCCCCTTCAATGTACCGGGAAGTAACGTAGCGCTGCGCCGCCCGGGTCACCGGGGCGCCTGCTGCATAAAACCAGTTGCCCGGTTTGCTGAAGGCACGGATCCGCAGGAACACCTCACCGCACCCGTCTATCCGAACCTCGAAGGATTCTTCCCCGCGGGCGGGATGCCCGGGCAACGCCCCGTAGCCGAACCCTGCGGACTGCGGTTCATCCTGTCGGCGCGGCTCGTGGACCCACACCACTTCGCACGGCACCTTCAGCCGGAAGGGCCCGATGCCGAAGCCGCTGACCACCCGCGCACCGGGGACGACGGTGGGTGAATCCGCACGGACACGGAGTCCGGCGCGCCGCTGCAGCTCCCAGGAAAGGATGCCCGCGGCCACCCGCTGGTACGTAGCCAGCCCGGCGCCGAGGTGCACTTCCTTCATGACGGTTGCGTAGCTTCGGGGCGCCTCGCCATGCTCAGTTCCTCCGATACCGGGGTAATCCAGTCCGTCCGGCCGCGGGTGCCTGGACTTCACCCGCGGGCCCCGGTGAGGCGGACCCATCCCAGCTGCTCCTGCTGCTTCCTGCTGAGGCTGGCCACCACCAGGTCGTAGGAGTCCTCCACCATGTCCCTGACCATGCTGTCCGGAAGAGTCCCGTCAAGCCGTACCCCGTTCCAATGCGTCTTGTTCATGTGCCATGCGCCGGTAATTTCCGGGTGCACCGTGCGGAGCTGGACGGCCAGGGCCGGCTCACACTTGAGGTTGACGTAGAAGTCCCGGACGTCCATTGAGGACAAGGCAAAAACTTTCGCTTCATGCCGGGTGCCGCCGGCAATGTCCGCACGGACCTTGAACACGGCGGTATCCGGCCCGAAGGGGTAATCCTCGTATGCTCCGGGGAACGAGAGGCAGATCTTCCGCAGTACGTCGGGGTCCATGCAGGAAGCCTATAAAGCAGCGGCGTCCGGTGCTAGTCTGCGAGGATGTCACACGATCAGGGGGCCATACCTGTTCTGGACCTGGGCACTGCTCGGCAGGCCAACGGCTCGTTCAGCCCCGACTTCATCGAGCAGTTGCGTAACGCGACCCACAATGTTGGTTTCTTCCAGGTCACGGGATATGGCGGGTCGCCCGGCCAGGCCGAACACCTCCTGGACGTCATCAGGCGGTTCTTTGCCCTGCCGCTGGAGGAGAGGATGAAGCTGGACAACAGGCTTTCGCCCCATTTCCGCGGCTATACCAGGATGGGCACGGAAGTCACGCAGGGCCGCGCTGATGCCCGCGAGCAGATCGACTACTCGCCGGAGCGCGAGCCAGTGACGGATTACCCGGTGGATCAGCCGTACTGGCTGCTGCAGGGCCCCAACCTCTGGCCCGATGATTCGTTCCCCGAACTCAGGCCGGCAGCCATGAACTGGGCCGAGCTGATGTCCGGGGTTGGGATGGAGCTGCTCCGGGCCATCGCCGTTTCCCTTCAGCTGCCGGAGGATTACTTCGACGAGCCCTTCCGGGACTCCCCAGCATGGATGGGCAAGCTGGTCCACTACGTGGGCGGCGTGGTGGAGGCCGCGGGAGACCAGGGCGTCGGATCGCATGCGGACTACGGCTTCGTCACGCTGCTGCTGCAGGATGACGTGGGCGGGCTGGAGGTGCTCCCGCCGGGGGCAAGTGAATGGGAGCCGGTGGAGCCTATTCCCGGAGCCCTCGTTGTGAACCTTGGCGAGATGCTGGAGGTGGCCACGGAAGGCTATCTCGCGGCCACCATCCACAGGGTAGAGGCGCCGCCGCCTGGCGTGGACCGGTACTCAGTACCGTTCTTCTGGTCCCCGCGCCTTGACGCCGTCATCGACCCCGTCCCGCTGCCGCCGGAGTTGAAGGCGGAGGCGAGGGGCATTTCCGATGATCCCGCCAATCCGCTTCTGGCCTCCTATGGGTTGAACATGCTCAAGGGCAGGATGCGGGCCCACCCGGACGTCACCGAACGCCATTACCCCCATCTTTTGACGCCCTGAGTCCTCGGCGCATGGGCCAGGCCACAGGAGTCAGAGGTTGTACTTCCAGGCCAACTGGGCAGGACAGGCATTCATCACTACGTCCAGTCCTGCCGCTTTGGCGCGTTCCGCGGCAGCCTGGTCGATCACTCCCAGTTGCAGCCACACTGCTTTCGCTCCTGCCGCGATGGCCTGGTCCACCACCGCCCCCACTTTTTGTGAGTTCACAAAGCAGTCCACGACGTCGATAGGGTGCTTTTCAGACGGGATGTCTCCGAGGGTGCGGTAGCCCGCTTCTCCGTGCACGGGGTCTCCGGGAAGGTTGACGGGAATGATCTCCATCCCCAGCCGTTCGCGGATGAAGAGTGACGTATCGTAGGCCGCACGCCACTCATTAGTCGTCAAACCAACGATTGCCCAGCGTCCCCTGGTTCGCATGAGGCGTTCGATGACTGCAGGATCGTTCGTGTGGCCCATTCCTCCACCTTACGCCGTTGCCGATAAGAAGCTGGCGCCGAATTTTCCGCTGGACAACCCCGCATTTCGTGCCGATGAACGAATATTACATAAAGCCCGCCAGCATTTGGGATATCGCGTTCATTTAGGTTCAGTTGGTAGTGACCATCCCGAGCGGCAGAGAGACCTGGATCTGTGACGCCGCAGCAACCCTGGTTACCGGAGGCCCCAGGCTCCGATAAACAGCAAGGTCCTGAATATGCGCCCCAAGGAATTGACCACTCCGGCGCAGCACTGGATCCGCAGGGTGCTACTGCCAGGACCGATGGAGTGACCCTATGACTACAGTTCTGCCTTCCCGTTCTGCCGGGACCGCCCCTGGCCACGCTGCTGCCTTGCCGGTGTCCTTCCGCGGCCTGCGCCGGACCTTCGGTACTGGCTCCACAGCGCACACCGTCCTGCGCGATGTGACATTTGACGTGGCAGCCGGCGAAGTCCTGGCCATCCTCGGACCATCAGGCTGCGGCAAGTCAACGCTGCTGCGGGCTGCTGCCGGACTGGACTCGCCAAGTGCCGGCTCGGTGGTCATTGCGGGCTCCCCCGTACAGGGCATCGATTCCCGGTGCGCCTTTGCCTTCCAGGAACCCCGGCTCCTGCCCTGGCACACGCTGCAGGCCAACATTGCCATTGGGCTGCCCACCGGCTGCAGCGCCAGCGAGGGGAAGGCCAAGGTGGCCCGCCTGCTGGAACTCGTTGGCCTGGAGCGCTTCGCCAAGCACCGCCCCAGGGAAGTGTCCGGCGGCATGGCGCAACGGGCATCCCTTGCCCGGGCGCTGGCCCGCAACCCCGGCGTCCTTCTCCTGGATGAACCGTTCGGCGCACTCGACGCACTCACCCGCATCCGGATGCAGGACCTGCTCCTGGACATCCACACGGTGGAACCGGCCACCGTCCTGCTGGTCACGCATGACGTTGATGAAGCGCTCCAGCTCGCGGACAGGATCATCGTCCTGGGCAACGACGACGCCAACGGTCCCGGTGCGACGATCGTGAGGACTGTCGAGGTACCGGGCGGCCGGCCAAGGGACCGTGCGGACGCCGTACTGGCACAACTGCGCGTTTCGCTGCTGCAGACCCTGGGCGTGGACGGCCACTGATTCCCACCCAGCAAAACGAGCGGCCCACCCCTGCTTCCCGGGCCGCAGGCAGTACCCCGTTGCCCTGATCTCCCCGACGTTGCTGTCTACCCGACACTGATTGATCCCCACCTAAGGAAAACCATGCCGTACGCACGCCCCATCACCCGCCGTTCACTCCTTGGCGCAGCAGCCCTCGCTGCGTCTGCAGCCCTGGCCCTGACAGGTTGCGTCGCCGGTGAAGGATCCTCCGGCGGTGCTGCCGCAGCTGCCGGCAACACCAAGGGCGGCACGCTGAACATCGACTTCGCCACCTACAACCCGCTCAGCCTGGTCATCAAGGACCAGGGCTGGCTGGAAACCAGCCTCAAGGACCAGGGCGTCACGGTCAACTGGATCCAGTCGGCAGGCTCGAACAAGGCCAACGAGGCGCTGCGTTCCGGTGCCATCGATGTGGGTTCCACCGCCGGTTCCGCGGCCCTGCTGGCGCGCGCGAACGGCTCGCCCATCAAGACCATCGACATCTACTCACAGCCCGAGTGGGCAGCCCTGGTGGCACCCGCCGGCTCGGGCATCACGTCGGTGGCCGACCTCAAGGGCAAGTCGGTCGCCGCCACCAAAGGCACGGATCCGTATTTCTTCCTGCTGCAGGCCCTGGAACAGGCAGGGCTGAAGCCCGGTGATGTGACGGTGCAGAACCTGCAGCACGCCGATGGCCGCACTGCCTTGGAGAACGGCTCAGTGCAGGCCTGGTCCGGGCTGGACCCGATCATGGCGGGGGCGGAACAGAAGGGTGCAACCCTTTTCTACCGCAACCTGGACTTCAACACCTACGGCTTCCTCAACGCCACCGAATCGTTCCTCAGGGACAAGCCCGAACTGGCCCAGGCGGTAGTGAACGCTTACGAAAAGGCCCGTGCCTGGGCAGCGGAGAACCCGGACGAGACGGCCCGCATCCTGGCTGAGGTTGCCGGCCTGGACCCCGCTGTTGCCAAAACGGTGGTGCTGGAACGCAGCAACCTGGACGTCGACCCCGCGCCGGGCGAGGCGCAGCGCAAAGTATTGGAGAAGATCGGGCCCACCTTCGTGGAAACCGGTGACGTCAAAACGCAGCAGCAGATTGACGACGCCGTGAGCTCCCTTCTCGACGACTCGCTGGTGAAGAAGGCTGATCCCTCAGCCATAAAGGCCTCCTGATGAATCAACCAGGAGAAACTTTCCCCACCAGCACCAGTGTTGCGGACGCGCGTGCTGCAGCCGCCACCGCAACAACGGCAGACGCGGCCCAGGCGGGAGCCACTGAGGCACCCGCTCCGGCACGTGGATGGTCTCCCGCCGGAGTCCGCTCCAGGGACTGGGCGCGTCTGCCCCTTGGCCTGATCATCCCGGCGGCCCTGCTGGCGGCCTGGCAGCTGGCCTCGGCCAGCGGCCTGTTCACCGTGGTGCAGCTGCCGCCGCCGGTGATGGTTCTGGAGGCAGCCGGGGAGCTGCTGGAACGCGGTGAACTGGGGACCCACATCGCCATCTCCACCCAGCGCGTCCTCATCGGCTTCCTGGTGGGGGCGGCCCTTGGACTCGTCCTGGGCGCCACCGTGGGGCTGTCCAAAGTCGCCGACGCCCTGCTGGCACCCACTATCGGCGCCCTGCGGGCCGTTCCGTCGCTGGCCTGGGTGCCGCTGCTGATCCTGTGGATGAAGATCGGCGAGGACTCGAAGGTCACGCTGATCATCATCGGCGCGTTCTTCCCCGTCTTCACCACCGTGTCCCTGGCGCTGCGCCATGTGGACCGCAACCTGGTGGAAGCGGCACGAGCGTTCGGGCTCAAGGGCGTCCGGCTGCTCACCACGGTGCAGCTGCCCGCCGTCGTCCCCGCCGTGTTCTCCGGCCTTCGCCTGGCCTTGGCCCAGGCGTGGCTGTTCCTGGTGGCCGCTGAACTGATCGCATCCTCCATGGGATTGGGCTTCCTCCTGATTGATTCCCAAAACAACGGCCGGACCGACCGGCTGCTCCTGGCCATCGTGATGCTGGCCGTGATTGGAAAGGCTACTGACGCCCTGCTGGGCCTGGCCGAAAAATGGGCGGTGAAACGATGGGCCTGAGCACCACGGAAACCTTCGCCCTGAACACGGGTGTCCGCCCGGACAACGTCGCGTTCTGGGAGCAGCAGGCGCGGCGCCTGGACTGGGACACCCCCTGGCACACAGCGCACCGCTGGGTTCCGGCAGATGCCGGGGCGGGCAGGGGCCCGGGCATCACCTGGTTTGAGGGCGGACAGCTGAACGTCGCCGCGAACTGCGTCGACCGGCACGTCGCGGCAGGCCGCGGAAACAAAGTGGCGCTCCACTTCGAAGGCGAGCCTGGCGACCGCCGTTCCATCACCTACGGGGAGCTCCAAAGAGAAGTCGCCAAAGCCGCCAACGCGCTCCTGGCACTCGGCATCACCAAGGGCGACCGGGTGGTCGTCTACCTGCCGGTCATACCCGAAACTGTCATCATCACCCTGGCCGTGGCCCGCATTGGCGCAATCCACTCCCTGGTCTTTGGCGGCTTCTCCGCCGAAGCCCTGAAGTTCCGGGTGGAGGACACCGGCGCCAAGCTCCTGGTCACCACCGACGGCCAGTTCCGCCGCGGCGTGGCCGTCCCGGTGAAGGACAACGCGGACGCCGCTGTGGCCGGCGAAAACGCCGTCGAGCACCTGCTCGTGGTAAACCGCACCACGCCGGCCAGCGATCTGGCAACCGTCCCCATGACGGAAGGCCGCGACGTGTGGTGGCACGACGTCGTCGGAAACGCCGCGGAAGTCCATGAACCGGAAGCCTTCGACGCCGAAACGCCGCTGTTCATCATGTACACGTCCGGCACCACGGGCAAGCCCAAGGGCCTGGTGCACACCTCCGGCGGCTACCTCACCCAGGCGTCGTGGAGTTTCGAGCACCTGTTCAGCAACCCTGACCCGGCCCTGCGCGACCAGGACGTCCACTGGTGCACCGCGGACCTCGCCTGGGTCACGGCGCACACCTACGAAATCTACGGTCCACTGTCCAACGGCGCGACCCAGGTGATCTTCGAGGGCACCCCCAACACGCCACACCCCGGCCGGCACTTCGAGATCATCGAACGCTACGGCGTCACCCAGTACTACACTGCGCCCACGCTGGTGAGGTCCCTCATGGGCTGGTTCCCCGACGGCGTGCCGGACACCTACGACCTCTCCTCGATCCGCCTGCTGGGCACTGTGGGGGAGGCCGTCAACCCGGAAGCCTGGCGTTGGCTGCGGCAGAACGTTGGCGCAGGCACGGCACCCGTGGTGGACACGTGGTGGCAGTCCGAAACCGGCGCCACCATCCTCTCCCCCGCTCCCACAGACAGCGCCTTCAAGCCAGGCTGCGCGGCCCGTTCACTGCCGGGCGTCAGCACGCGCATCGTTGACGACGGCGGCAACACCGTCGCGCCGGGCGTCCAGGGATACATCGTGGTTGACTCCCCTGGGCCCGCCATCGCGCGCACCGTCTGGGGCAATCCGCGCCGCTACTTCGACTCCTACTGGAGCAAGTACGCAGAGCAGGGCTGGTTCCTGGCCGGCGACGGCGCAAAGTACGATTCCGACGGCGACATCTGGATTCTGGGCCGCGTGGACGACACCCTCAACGTGTCCGGCCACCTGCTCTCCACCATCGAGATCGAATCGGCCCTGGTGTCCCACCCTGATGTGGTGGAGGCCGGAGTGTGTCCCGTGGCGGACCCAAAAACCGGGCATGCCGTGGTGGCGTTCGTGGTCCTGAAAGCTGACGCCCCAGCGGACTGTGCCGCCGACCTTCGCAACCACGTGGCGAAGGAGATTGGCCCCATCGCCAAGCCGCGCGACGTCGTCGTGGTCCCCGATGTCCCCAAGACGCGCAGCGGAAAGATCATGCGCCGGCTCCTGACCCAGCTGTTCGAAGGCACAGCCCTCGGCGACACCACCTCACTCCAGAACGAACCGGCAATCGCCGGCATCCAGCACGTCCTGCGCCAGCGGGCCCAAGCAAAGGAAAATTCATGACCGAGATCAGCAATGTCGCCCGGCTCTCCGAACCCCTGAAGTTCGCCTACTGGGTACCCAACGTCTCCGGTGGCCTGGTGGTTTCCACTATTGAACAGCGCACCGGCTGGGACTTCGACTACAACAGGAAACTGGCCCGCATCGCCGAGCAGTCAGGCTTCGAATACGCCCTGACACAGACCCGCTACGCAGCCTCCTACGGTGCGGACAAGCAGCACGAGGCCACCTCGTTCAGCCTTGCCCTGCTGGCTGCCACCGAGCGACTCAAGGTGATCGCCGCGGTCCACCCCGGTATGTGGCACCCCGGAGTCCTCGCGAAATACATCATCACTGCCGACCACATCTCCAACGGGCGCGCCGCCGTCAACATCGTGTCCGGCTGGCTGAAGTCCGAGTTCACCAACTTCGGCCTGGAATGGCTGGAGCACGATGAGCGCTACGTCCGCACCGAGGAGTTCATCAAGGTACTGCGCGGGCTGTGGACCGAGCAGGAATACAGCCAGTCCGGCAAGTACTACAACATCACCGACTTCACCCTGAACCCGGCGCCCGTCGACGTCCCCGGCCGCGCCCACCCGGAGATCTTCTTCGGCGGCAACTCCACGGCTGCCCAGGCCACCGCCGGCCGCGTGGCGGACTGGTACTTCTCCAACGGCAAGGACCTGGAAGGCTTCAAGGACAACATCGCCGGGGTTGTGGCCTCAGCCGAAGAAACCCGCCGCGGCACTGAAGGCCGGCTGGCCGTACCCCGCTTCGGGCTCAATGGCTTCGTCATCGCCCGTGACTCCGAAAAGGAGGCCCGGGACACGCTTCGTGAGATCGTCGTGAAGGCGCACAAGCCGGCTGTCGAGGGCTTCCGGGACGCCGTGCAGGAAGCCGGCGCCTCCACCAAGGACGGCAAGGGCATGTGGGCAGATTCCAGCTTTGAGGACCTGATCCAGTACAACGACGGCTTCAAGACCCAGCTGATCGGAACCCCGGAACAGATTGCCGAGCGGATCGTCGAATACAAGAAGATCGGTGTGAACCTGTTCCTCACCTGCTACCTGCACTTCCAGGAGGAGGTGGCCGCCTTCGGCAAGGACATCCTGCCGATTGTCCGCGAACTGGAGGCCGACCTGGCCCGCAAGAATGGAACCGAACTTAATCTCTCTGCCACTCCCGTGGCCGAGGCGGTGGCTGTCTGATGGCTGACCGCAAATTCGGTTTCCGCACCCGCGCCCTGCACGCCGGGGGGACCCCCGACGCCGAGCACGGCGCCCGGGCCGTCCCGATCTACCAGACCACATCCTTCGTGTTCAAGGACACCCAGGATGCCGCCAACCTGTTTGCCCTGCAGAAGTACGGCAACATCTACTCCCGCATCGGCAACCCCACCGTGGCAGCGTTCGAAGAGCGCATCGCCGCACTGGAGGGCGGGATCGGCGCAGTTGCCACCTCGTCGGGCATGGCGGCGGAATTCATCACCTTCGCCGCGCTGACCCAGGCCGGCGACCACATCGTGGCCGCTTCCCAGCTGTACGGCGGCACTGTCACCCAACTGGACGTTACGCTGCGCCGCTTCGGCGTGGACACCACGTTCGTCCCCGGCACGGACCCCGCTGACTACGCCGCGGCGGTCCGGGACAACACAAAGGCGATCTTCGTGGAGGTGGTGGCCAACCCGTCGTCGGAGGTCCAGGACCTGGCGGCACTTGCGAAGGTGGCGCACGACGCCGGGATCCCCCTGGTGGTCGACGCCACCCTGAGCACGCCCTACCTGGTGCGCCCGATGGAGCACGGTGCCGACATTGTGATCCACTCAGCCACCAAATTCCTGGGTGGGCACGGCACCACCCTGGGTGGCGTGATCGTGGAGAGCGGCCGGTTCAACTGGGGCAACGGGAAGTTCCCCACCATGACCGAGCCCATGCCCTCCTACGGGAACGTCTCATGGTGGGGCAACTTCGGCGAGTACGGTTTCCTCACCAAACTGCGCTGCGAGCAGCTGCGCGACATCGGCCCCGCCCTGTCGCCGCAGTCGGCGTTCCAGCTGCTGCAAGGGGTGGAAACACTCCCGCAGCGGCTGGACGAGCACCTGAAGAACGCCCAGGCCGTGGCCGAATGGCTGGAGAACGATGACCGGGTTGCCTACGTGAACTACTCCGGCCTACCGTCCCATCCGCACTTCGAACGTGCGCGGAAGTACCTGCCCTTGGGTCCTGGATCGGTGTTCTCGTTCGGCGTGAGGGGCGGACGCGCCGCCGGCCAGAAGTTCATCGAGTCGCTGCAACTGGCCTCGCACCTGGCCAACGTGGGTGATTCCCGGACCCTGGTGATTCACCCCGGCTCCACCACGCACCAGCAGCTGAGCCAGGCCCAGCTGGAATCCGCAGGCGTGCCGGAGGATTTGGTGCGCATCTCTGTGGGACTCGAGGACATCGAAGATATCCTGTGGGACCTGGACCAGGCCCTGACTGCAGCGCAGCAGGCCCCGGCGGGAGACGCCGTGGCAGCCGGGGTTGCGGCGGGACCAGCCACCACCGCGGAAGCCTGCACGATTGGAGCAAACGCATGAGTACCACCGAACGCACCTGGACCGGCCCGTCAGCGCCCGAACGCCTGAGCCTGCTCCGGGAAGCAAAGTCCATCGCCATTGTCGGCGCGTCGGACAAGCCTTCACGTGCCAGCTACTTCGTGGCCACCTACCTGCAGTCCTCTACCCGCTACAAGGTGTACTTCGTCAATCCAGTGGTGACGGAAATCCTGGGCCAGCCCACGTACGCCTCACTGGCCGACCTGCCGGAGAGCCCCGATATCGTGGATGTTTTCCGCAAGCACGATGACCTTCCAGGGGTGCTGGATGAGGCGGTGGCTGCCGGCGCCAGGACGCTGTGGCTGCAGCTGGGGTCCTGGCATGAGGAGGTGGCTGCGGGGGCTGAAGCCGCCGGGCTTAACGTCGTAATGGACCGGTGCGTCAAGATTGAACATGCCCGCTTCCACGGCGGCCTCCACCTGGCGGGCTTCGACACCGGCGTTATTTCATCGAAGCGCCAGGTCCTCGCCTGATCGCATACGGCATCTAGCGGTCGGCTTTTTTCAGCCAGGGCAGGACGGGGTCGTCCCCAGGGGCGGCCCCGTTTTTCGTTGCGCTCTTGGCTGCTTCACCAGCGTGCGCCGCGCTTGCCGGCGTCTGGGGAGCCCGCGGGGACGATTGGCCTGCGCCGCCGCCGGGGCTCCTGCGGACTGCCGCCTCCTGCGCCGCATGCTCCGGCGCCTTGCCGGGTTCCTCACCGCTGCTGCTCTTCTGCTGCCGCGCCGCACCGGAGTCGGGCACCTTCCCCGCCGCAGCACCGCCGTCGGGCATGGCGGGCTCTTCATGCTCAATGGTCGGGTCCGGCTCCGGAAGACCGCTGTCCCCCTGCAAGGCGCTGGGCTCCGGTGACGGTTCGCCCGCCGGCGGCCGGCTGTCCGCCGCACCGAACGAAGGCGATGGAGCAATGCTCCACGACGGCATCCAGTCTTCCAACAGGTGCTGCACGGAAGGGCTGCCGGTACCTCCGGAGGGTGCGGAACTGGCGGCCACTCCGGTGGCACCGAGTCCCATCCCGGCGGCGAAGGCGATGCCCACCACGGTAGTCCGATGCCGCCGGAGCTTCCGGCGGCGATCCAACTGGTCAACAGGCGGGGCCAGGAGGGCAGCAAGTTCGGGGCCGGGATCAGGAATCGGGAGGTCCGCAAAAGACCCCAGCGAAACCAGTGCACGGCGAAGTTCGGCGTCCTGCGACAGCCCGGCGTCGAGGAGCATCTCCTCCAGAACCTCGGCACGGTGTTGTGCTTGTGCTGTCATGGCTTGAGGTATTCCTTCACTTCCGCGAGTTCCCGGAGTTTGAGGAGTGCACGGCGCTGGAGCTGCTTCACGGAGCCCCCGCTCTTGCCCATGGCCTCCGCCGTCTGCTCCACAGTCAGTCCGCCCACGAGGCGAAGGGAGAGCACCTCGCGCTGGTCCTGCGGCAGGGTGTCCAGCAGTCCGAGAACCTCCTGCGGCGAAATCCTTTGCAGGGCTTCCGACTCGGCCGAGGAATCCTCCCGTTGATCCAGCTCAGGCTCGAAGGGCAGTTTGGCGGGGGTTCGGCTTTGGCGCCGGTGGTCGTCAACCATCCGGGCATGGGCTACCGAGAAAATAAAGGTGCGCAGCCCGGCGTCTCCGCCATGGACAGAGGCAAGCCGCGGCAGGACGGAAAGGAATACCTCCTGCATGGCCGCCTCCGGATCTTCAACTCCCCGGGCTGTGAGATAGCCCAGGACCTGTGATGCATAGGTCCGGTAGACAACGCTGAAGACAGAGACCCCGGCAGGTTCGTCCCGCAAGGCCTCGTCTGCCAGTGCATCAGTCACGGACGTAGTGCTTCCAGTCAAAAGAGGGAGTTGTTGGAGGGGAGAAGCTGTCCGTCCTGCGGAACGGCTTTTCCCCGCATCACTTTACCCCTCAGTAACCACCGCCCGGGACTGCCACGCGTACGCTGCAGGTCCCTTTGTGGCAGCTGCCCCTGCCATTGGAAAGTGAAAGAGCCGGCCTGGAACGTGATGGGGGACAAGTTCCAGACCGGCGCTACATAGGGGTAATCGCTGCAGGCCTGCGAAGGGTTACGCAACCAGGGCAAAAGGTTTAAAAAACTTGCATGGTGCGGCCCACAACCGGGGCAATCCTCATGGGTTGTCCACCGCTGCTGCTGCTGCTACGGAAGTTACCCCAACGGCTCCCAATATCTTTCCCGCGGATACCCGAATCGATCCCAGCCATTGACCCGCCCAAGAGTCCAGGGTTCCGGCATTGCGCTCCTGAAGGCAGAGCTTCCCTAGTCTGGGCAGGTCAACGCACGGTGCAACATCAGCGATAAACAAAAGACAGGGACAGCCACTCATCTCGCGCAGGCCCTACCTTTGTTCCCTGAACAAGATGCGGCGCGAAAGAGATTAAAAGGAGTATCCGGGAGGGGCTCAGCAACCCCTCCCGGATTCTCTCGGGTCTTACTAGTAGGCGAACTGCCACATGTAGCGGCGTCCTTCGAGCGAATACCCCCGCACGGCTGCGTAGTGGGCTGCGAGCCGGAATGAAATGGTATAGAAGACCAGAGGGGCGACGAACGCGCGCAGTTCAGGGGAAATGCCGGGAAGCTCAAGTTCACGGCTATCTACCCGGAACGTCTCGCCGCTGTACTCCTCCAGGAAACGGTCGGCACGTTCTGCCATGGGACGGGTTTCGTCTTCGCCCAAGTACAGGATGCTTTTGGTGTTTTTGTCGAAGACCTCGAAGGCACCTTGGAAGAACTCGTTTGCGTTGATGGTTGCCGCGTGCATCCACTGCATTTCCTGAAGGAAGCAACTGGTGAAGGTGGTGCCCATGCCCTGCAGGGATCCCGAAGCGATGAGGTACGTTACAGGAACGTCCTTCATGTTCTCAGCGATTTTGGCGGCGTAAGGCTCGAACGCCTGAACCGCGGTTTCGGTGGCGGCCGGCAGTGCATCCAGGGCCGAGAGCTCTGTGGAGACGTTCTGGCCCTCGCGTTCCAAAATTGCGAGGGCGAGCAGTTGAAGGAGGACCTGGTTGCCGTCCCCATTCTTGGCAATAAAGGCGGTGTTGACTGCTTGTGCCAGGGCGCCTTCAGCGTTCAGGGTCACTGCTACAACAGCGGCGCCCCGCTCCTGCGCCCAGGAGGCCGCCTTTGCGGTTTCGGGGGTCATGCCTGCAGCAGAAAGTAAGATAACCAGAGCGCCTGGCCCCACGCCGGGTGATGCACGGTAGTAAAACTCGTCAGAGTTTACGGATGTCACCGGCGTTGTGGCCCGCCGGTCCAGGAAGTACTGTGCGGCGTGCAGGCCGGAAAGTGAGCCTCCGGCGCCGACAAGGTAGACCCTGTTGAGCTCCGGCAGGCCCAGGACATATGAGCTGATTTCCGGCCAGAGGGTCAAGGCGTGCTCCTGGGATCCGCGGATATCGCCAGGGATGTCTTTAACAGGCTGTATTCCAATGAAGGTGCCGTCGGTCATTGTTGTTCCTCTATTTCCGTGTGACAGGCGTGGCATCCGGGTGGATCGCGATGGGCGGTCCGCCCAGGCAGGTCTCAGCCGGCTGGTTTCCGGCCGTGTTCGGTCAGGTCTTACTTAGCTGCGGTGGGGGCCGGTGTTGCGGTCTGCTCGGCTTTGGGCAGGTACTGCTCGGGCATTGGTGATCCCGGGAACCACTTCTGGTACAGGGTCTTCCAGGTGCCGTCTTCCATGGCTTCTGCCAGGGCCTTGTTCAGGGCCTCCTTGAAAGCGGTCTTGTCCTTGGCGATGGCGAAGCCTGCCGGAGCATCAAACGAGGGGATGTCCGCTACGCTTACCAGGCCGTGCTGTTCCGTGTAGTCCTGCGCAGTTTCGTAGTCGAGGAAGTGGGCGTCGGCTGAGCCGCTGTTGACGGCTGCGATTGCGGAGTTGTTGTCGGGGAAGCGGACCAGGTTTGCGGTGGTGAAGTTCTTCGCTGCGTAGGCTTCCTGCAGCGTGCCTTGGACCACGCCAAGCCGTTTGCCGGACAGGCCGTTGGCGTCCTTGATGCCGGTGTCTTTGGTGGTCAGGACGGTCAGGTAGCCGGCGAGGTAGCCGTTGGAGAAGTCCACGGTTTCTTTGCGCTTTTCGGTGATTCCGATGGCGGCCACTCCGACGTCGAACTGTCCGTTGGCCACCGCGGGAAGGATCGCCGAGAAGTCCTGGCCGGTGAAGACGACGTTGTCGACTCCAGCCCGCTTCGCCACGTTCTTGAAAAGCTCAACATCGAAACCGGTGAAATCACCCTGCCCATCGGCAAAGGCATAGGGCTTCAGGTCCCCGACGCTGGCAACCCTGACAGTGCCGGGCTGGATCAGCGCGTACGGATTGTCCTCAGAAGGAGAGGATGAGGCACTGCCGCCGCATGCGGTGACGAGAGCAGCAATCATGGCTGCCGATGCCATCGCCACAACGAGACGGAACTTTTTTGAACTGTACGTGGGCATTTGCTTTCCAATCTGCGAAGAGACAGCCGCTTGAAGGCTCGATTTCATCGGAACGCCTCGCAGCGAGTGTGAGAGCGTTATCAGGTACGGCAAAGCTACATTTCACTCCCCAGCCCCGTCAAGAGTTACTTGAGCCTCGGATTCTGTATGCGCGGCAGGCGGGCGAGGAGCTGAGCTTCGCTGAGGAACGAACCGTCTTATGGATAAAACTCCCTCGACATTCTGCGAACGTTCTCATAAGCTCGTCATAAATGCACTTGGGAGGCATCATGGTTTCGATCTTGACAGCGAGGGACAACGTCGTTGACTGCTACTTGGACGAGGGGCAGGTTTTTGCGGGTGGAAACGCCCTGAACGTCGCCGTTTTCGCCCGGCGCGCGGGAGCAAGGGCAGCCTACGCCGGCACCATCGGAACGGATGCCGCCGGGGGTTTGATCCGGAACGCCCTGACTCTCGAAGGCGTGTCCACGGACTTTGTGCAGGTTCGGACCGGCAGCACCGCGTACTGCGTGATTGGCCGGAACAACGGGGACAGGGTGTTCCGGGAAGTCGGGTTCGGAGTCTCACGGCTTGAATTCGATGGAGGGTTCGTTACACCGGCCACCGGTTTTGATGCTGTCCACCTCAGCGTCTCCAGCGCCCTGGAGCATTTGACACTGGACCTCGCATCCGTAGCACGCCTGTCCTTCGACTTCTCCACCAACAGGGATACCGCCCTGCTCAGGGCGGTGGCACCGCACTGTTATCTCGCCTCCTTTTCAGGAGGAGATCTCACCGCGGGCGAGGGACTCGATCTTGCCCGGCATGCGATCGCGCTTGGCGCGACTTGGGCGCTGGTGACACGGGGAGCAGAGGGCGCCGTCCTGGTGAACGGGGAGCACACTTACAATGCCCCGGCGGCAAACACCACCGTGGTGGACACTCTGGGGGCCGGGGACACCTACATCGCTACCGTTTTGACTGAGCTCCTGCGAGCGAACAACCCACCTGAAGCCTTGACCAAGGCTTCGGAAGCGTCTGCCCTCACATGCAGCAGGCTCGGAGCGTTCGGGAAAGGAGAACCGCTCACCGTCATGCCTTCGCCGTCACAACTCGGCTCCGCATCACTGGAAACCCTGCACTGACGAAACCAGGGACACCAAAACTGCGGAACCGACGGACGTGGAACCGACGGACAAAGTAACGGGAAATTATTTCCCCGTGCTTGATCCATCCTGGCCTCCTCGCGCAGTGCGACGCTGCATCTCGAAGGGGCGCTGTTATGGAAGGTAAGCTACTGACCCGCGGCTCCGGCTGCACACACAGCTCGGAACACTCAAAATTACGGAAAGAATTCCATGTCGCCACCGCCTAGGATCACCATTACTCAGGTCGCAGCCGAAGCCGGTGTCAGCACGGCTACAGCCGGGCGGGCGCTGGGCGGTTACGGTTATACCAGTAATGAGGTTGCCGCCCGGGTTCAAGCTGCGGCGCGGAAACTGGGCTACAAGCCGAACATGGTCGCCCGAAGCCTCGTCACAGGCCGAAGCCAAACCATAGGCGTGGTCGCCGCTGACATCGACAATGCCTTTTATGCCCGGGTCCTGCGAGGGATCGGTGATGTGGCACGATCAAGGGGGTTCGGCGTCATCCTCACCAACAGTGATGAAAAGCTTGAACGCGAAAAGGAAGCCGTCCAGCTTCTCCTCGAAAAACGCGTCGACGGGCTCATCATCACGCCCTGCGACGTCCAGGGATCCGAACATCTCCGCAGTCTCATAGCCGGCGGCTGCCCAACAGTCCAAATAGACCGGGCAGCGTACAACCTGGCAGCAGACTCGGTGACGGTGGACAATCGGGGCTCTGCGCGTGACGCGGTCGCATACCTGCTGAAGGCAGGCCATAAACGTATAGGAATCATCGCTGAACTGGAGCAGCTCGAAAGTGGGAGCCTTGAGGACTTTGTCGCCCAAACGGCCTTTTCGCCGGTGACACCGCAAACGCTCTACCCAAGCTGGCAGCGGCTACTCGGATACCTCGACGCCCACCGGGACGCCCAAATCCCCGTGCAGACGCAACTGATCCGCCGCGTGGGATCCTACTCCTCAGAGGCCGCACGCAACGAAGCTGTTCGACTCCTCGAGTCAGGCCACCGACCTACCGCCGTTTTCACGGCCGACGGAACCATGTCCCATGGACTCATGCAGGCCATCGCCGACCTCAAAATCAAGGTCCCGGAGCACCTTTCTGTCCTCTGCTTCGACGACCTCGACTGGATGGCATTCATGCAACCGGCTATAACATCCGTCCACCAGCCAGTGCATCGCATCGGCTCAATGGCAGCGGAACTTCTCCTTGCCAGGATCGCCGGCGAGACATCCGTTCCGAAGCATAACGTCCTGGAAGCACGGCTCAACATCCGGGACTCGGTGGGCCCTCCTCCATAGGAAGTACAAGGTAAGTAGTACAGCCACCACGTTTGTGCGGACGGAAGATGCCAGTCCGCATGGCGCGCCGCCCGGGAAGTGGTGGAGGCGGTGGTGTCCACCACTTCCCGGCTGCTAGTTCTGGTTAACGGGCGCCCACGCCCCTGTGCTCACAGCCTCTGACGCGGCAACACCAGTATCGAAGCGGTCAAGCCGGAAGGACGCCAGCACGGGAGACGAGGCTCCGGTGAGGATCTCCTCGGCGAGAAGTTCACCAAGAATAAGCCCGAGCGTTGCGCCCGAATGCGTGAACATCACGTGCAGCCCCGTGATTGCAGGCACCGGGCCCACCACCGGTTCGCCGTCACCCGGAATGGGTTTAAGCCCTGCACCAACTTTCTGCGCAGTCAGTCGCGGGTTCCCCGCAAGCACCTTCGAAGCCTCGTCGAGCAGGCCCTGCACAGACTCTTCCGGAACCGTGAATGAACCGTCGTCCTCAACAATCACCGACTGCTCAGCCCAATCGGAATCGAGTACGAGTCGACCGTCAGGCGTGGGCCGCACCGCGACGCGCGGCGTGTTCAGCACGGTCTTTACTTCAACGTCGATCGGATCGGTGAACAGCACAAACGCGGCGGGAGTGGCATCCGGAATCGTTACGCCCAAGGCGGCGAGCTGGGCTGGAACCTCACCGCCGGTTGCCAACACTACTTGGTCGGCGGCCAGCCGGGTCCCGTCACCGAGTATCACGCCGGCCACGGCACCGTCCTGCACGTCGACACGGACATCGCCGGCGTTCTCGAGGACCTCCGCGCCATTGGCCACTGCGTCAGCCACCAGCGCCGGGATGAAGTCCGGCATGTTCAGCCAGCCTTCACCCGGGTTGTAAATGGCGCCTTCTTCGGCCACCGCGTCGGCGTTCACGTCAGGTGCGATCCTGGCCACGTCAGCACGCTCGACCCAGACAGAGTGGTACCCGGTTGAACGCTCGAAGGCGAAGGTGTCGCGGAACGTTTCATTGTCGCCGGCCCACTTCATTGCGCCATCGAATCGGATGTAGGCGCGGCTCTCGGGATGGTGCGCGCTCCAGGTGCGGTAACGGTCGATGGCAAGCATCCGCAGGTAGTGGTATTCCGCGGTGCGGGCACCCGATGAGTTCAGCCATGCGATCGAGCGGCTCGAGGCCCCGTTCGCGAGGGGGCCTGCTGTTACAAGTGTCACCTGTGCGCCTGCCCGTGCGAGGTGCATGCAGGTCGATGCGCCGAGGATGCCGCCGCCAATAACGGCAACGTGTTTGGCTGGAGCTGTGGAGGACATGGTTCTCCCTTTCTGGGTGTGTTTGGGACGATGATGATGCCCAAGGCCGGAGGGCACTGCACCTGGGCTGCTCAGTTCTGTTTCAGCCAGGCGAACGCATGACTTTTTTCAATGGTTCGAAGGACTTCAAGGGACTCGGCCGGGTCGACCGGCAAGGGGCCTTCACCGCGAAGGGCGGCCCCCAGTTCTGCGTAGAACTGGGGGTAGGCCCCGGTTTTAGCGGGAACGCTCGTCGTGGAACCGTCGATCCCCAGGACCCCCCAAGCGTCCTGGGGCTCAACACCATACGAAGAGTCCAACGGGGAAATACCCGCTGCCAGGGCAGGTTCCTGGCTATCCAGGCCCGATTTGGTGTAGCCGGCCCGGGAACCCAGGACGTGGAAGCGTGGGCCGACCTGCGCTGCCATGCCGTTCATCCACAGCCTGGACCGGACACCGGATTTATGAAGCAGTGACACGAAGGCCTCCGTGTCAGCTCCGTTCTGATGCGGGCCGTGGTTTGCCGTCTCCCCGTAACACTCTTCGACCGGTCCAAACAGCTGGATCGCCTGGTCGATCAGGTGGGCGCCGAGGTCGTGGAGGATCCCGCCGCCTTCCGCCAAAGAAGCGGTGTCGCGCCAATTCCCGAAGCCTTCCGGCCGCCACCATTCGAAGCGGGACTCGAAGCTGCGGACCTCGCCCAGGGCGCGTTCCCGCAACAACTTTTTGAGCGTCAGGAAATCTGCGTCCCACCGTCGGTTTTGAAAGACCGTGAGCTGGACTCCGGCTTCGGCCGCCTGGGAAATGAGGCCTTCGCCATGAGCCGATGTGGTAACGAACGGCTTGTCCACGACCACATGGAGCCCGTGCGCCATGGCCGTGGAGGCAAGGTCGAAATGGGTGAGCGGCGGAGTTCCAAGGATTACCAGGTCAAGACCGCCGGAGAGGGCGAACATGTCATCCGGGGTTGGAACGATCCGGGCTTGGGGGTAAAGCCTGGCCGCCTCCGCAGCCCGGTCTGGATCAGCTGTGACGATGAGGTCCAGCGAGTAGCCAGGATCCGCTGCGATGAGCGGGGCGTGGAAGACTTTGCCGGAAATGCCGAATCCCACGACTGCTGTCCGTATGGGTGAGGCTGCAACTTCCCGCATCACAGTACTTCCGAAAGGAACCGTTGGAGGCGTTCGCTCTTGGGGTTGTCGAATATCTCCGAGGGGGTGCCGGCTTCGACGACTTCGCCTTCGTCCATGAAGACGACCTGGTCCGCCACCTTGCGGGCGAAGCCCATTTCGTGGGTGACGACGAGCATGGTCATTCCGCGGCGTCCCAGTCCTGCCATGAGGTTCAGGACGCCTTTGACCAGTTCCGGGTCCAAAGCGCTGGTGGCTTCGTCGAAGAGCATGACCTCAGGTTCCATGGCGAGGGCGCGGGCGATGGCCACGCGCTGCTGCTGGCCGCCGGAAAGATCCCGTGGACGATGGTCTGCCCGTTCGGCCAGCCCAACTTCGGCAAGACGGCGGCGGGCGCGTTCGCGTGCCGCTGCCTTGGGCATGCCCTTCACACTCCACAGGGCCAGGGCCACGTTCTCCAAGGCGGTATGGTCCGGGAAGAGGTTAAAGTGCTGGAACACCATGCCGATACGGGCACGCAGGATGTCGGGGTTGACCTTCAGCGCGCTTTCTCCTGCCAAAAGCACGTCTCCGCTCTTGGGTTCATGCAGGCGGTTGACTCCCCGGAGGAGGGTGGACTTGCCTGAACCTGAAGGCCCGATGATGCAGGTGGTCGTGCCCGGCGCCACGGTGAGGTTGACGTTGCGGAGGACTTCGATGTCCCCGTAGGCCATCGTCAGGTTCTTCAATTCCAGGCTGGAACCGTGGAAAGTCTCGATGTCTGCGGCTGAGGCCGTGCTTGAGGTGTTGTTGGCGAGGCTCATGTGTTGCTCCCGGTGATCAGCGGCGAGGCCGCATCGAGTTCATTGACTTCCTTCAAACCGCTGGTCGGCGGTGCGGGGCGGCGCCGGCCGGTGCGGAACCTGGCGTCGAAGTAATTGACCAAGTGGGTCAGGGGAACCGTGATGATCAGGTAGAAGATGCCCGCCGCCACCAGTGGCGAGAGATTACCCGAGAGAACGGCGGCATCCTGGCCTACGCGGAACAGTTCCCGCTCGCTGACCAACAGGCCCAGGAAGTAAACGAGCGAGGAGTCCTTGACGATGGCGATGAACTGGTTCACCAGAGCGGGCAGTACGCGGCGGATGCCTTGCGGGATCACTACCAGGGCCATGGACTTGGCGTAGCTCATGCCCAGGGCACGGCAAGCCTCGCCTTGGCCCTTGTCGACACTTTGGATCCCGGCGCGGAAGATTTCGCCGATGTAGGCGCTTGCGATCAGGCTCAGGGCAATGATGCCCAACGGATAGGGTGAGGGCCCGAAGACCGACTGGCTGAATCGTGCAAACCCCTGACCGATCAGCAGGATGGTCAGGATCGCGGGAAGGCCTCGAAACAGATCGGTGTAAATCCGTGCCGGTACGCGAAGCCATTTGGAGGGCGAGATGCCCATCACGGCAATCACCATGCCCAGGACCACGCCGAGAATAGTTGCCGCGATAGAGATGATCAGCGTATTGACGAGCCCGACTCCGAGGAGTTGCGGGAGGACTTCGGCCATCGCCTTGAAGTCGAAAAAGGTGCGGATGATGGTGTTGAACCAGTCCATGGTTGCTCTCAGACGTAGTTGGCTTATGAATCCCGGGCGGACCGCGAAAGGCGGTCCGCCCGGTTATGTTTCAGCCGGCTGGTGTCCGGCTTTGTTCGTGAAGGGGCTTACTCGCTTGCCGAGGGTGCCGGTGTTGCCGTCCGCTCGGCTTTGGGCAGATACTGCTCAGGCATTGGTGATCCCGGGAACCACTTCTGGTACAGGGTCTTCCAGGTGCCGTCTTCCATGGCTTCTGCCAGGGCCTTGTTCAGGGCCTCCTTGAAAGCGGTCTTGTCCTTGGCAACGGCGAAGCCTGCCGGCGCATCGAAGGATGGAATGTCTGCTACGCTGACCAGGCCGTGCTGCTCCGTGTAATCCTTGGCCGCTTCGTAATCGAGGAAGTGGGCGTCAGCTGAGCCGCTGTTGACAGCTGCGATTGCTGAGTTATTGTCCGGGAACCGGACCAGGTTCGCGGTGGCGAAGTTCTTCACCGCGTAGGCTTCCTGCAGAGTTCCCTGCACCACGCCAAGCCGTTTGCCGGACAGGCCGTTGGCGTCCTTGATGCCGGCGTCCTTGGTGGTCAGGACGGTCAGGTACCCGGCGAGGTAGCCGTTGGAAAACTCCACGGTTTCCTTGCGCTTTTCGGTGATTCCGATGGCGGCCACGCCGACGTCGAACTGCCCGTTGGCTACCGCGGGCAGGATCGCGGAGAAGTCCTGGCCCGTGAAGACGACGTTGTCCACTCCAGCCCGCTTCGCTACGTCCTTGAAAAGCTCAACATCGAAACCAGTAAAGTTACCCTGCGCGTCCGTGAAGGTGTAGGGCTTCGAATCGCCCAGGCTGGCGACCCGGACAGTGCCCGGCTGGATCAGCCCGTACGGGTTATCGGCTGAGGACTGGGCGGGAGTTGACCCCCCGCAGCCCGACAGCGCCAGGAGTGCCGCAACTGCGGCCGCCACCATAACCGCCGGGCGGAAGTTGAATCGTGTGCTCAAGGTTTTTCCAATCGTGGAAGCAGAAAGGGCATTGGCCCATGTTGATTTTTGGTTGCTGAGTCCGGTCTCAAGCGCTAGGGTTGAGACCGGGCTCACATGGGGGTTGGTAAAAATGTAACTCAAGCCACATGGGCCGTCAAGGCCCCTTCCGAAAGGCACAAATGAGCAGCAACAATTCCAGACGTCGGGATGTCACGGTCGCCGACGTGGCCAAGGCAGCGAATGTCTCCAAGGCACAGGCTGCGCGGGCGCTGGGTAATTACGGGGCCGTGAGCGACGATGTCCGTGAGCGTGTCCTAGCCGCCGCCGAGGAACTTTCCTACCGCCCCAATGAACTCGCCCGCAGCATGAACACCGGAAAATCACACACGATAGGCGTGGTGGTTGGTGACATTGAAAACCCGCACTTCGGTCTCGCCACCAGAGGCATCACCGACACCGCCAAAAAGAGCGGCTACAACGTCATCCTGGTGAACACCGACGAGGAACAAGCCGCGGAAGTGGACGCCGTGCAGATTCTGCTGGATAAGCGGGTGGACGGCCTGATAGTGGCTCCTGCGTCGTCGACCGAAACAGAACACTTACAAAGCGTTTACGAGTCGGGACGGCCTTTGGTCCTGCTTGATCGAGCGGCCAACGGACTCGCAGCAGAAACCGTCGCTGTTAACACGGCTGGCATCTCCTACGAGTCCACGGTGCACCTACTGGACTCCGGCCACCGCAGAATTGCCTTCATCTCCACCTTGAAGTCTGACTCACCGTTCAAGGCTGAGACTCAGGTGGATTCTTCACAAATTTCCGAGCGTTTGGACGGCATGTTTCGGGCATTCTCGGACAAGGGACTGGCGTTTCCCCACGATCTGGTGCGGCTCAACGCCGGCGATGCAGACTCCATCCAAAAGATCACACGTGAACTCCTCCGCATGCCGGATCCGGCGACGGTCGTGGTGGCATCAGATGGCCTGATCGCCCTCAGCGTTCTGGGGGCCATTCAGGACCTTGGACTCTCGATCCCCGAGGACGTTTCGTTCCTGATGTATGACGACTTCGCATGGACGCGCCTCACCACGCCGCCCCTGACAGTCATTGCCCAACCCGTCTATGAAATGGGTGTGGCCGCTGCCAATGCTTTGCTCCGTCAAATTCAAGGACGGAAAGCATCCGGCACCGCGCCGGCCTTTGAGGCACGACTGATCCACCGCGGCTCAGTCGGGCCTGCCAAGGTGCTGTCTAATTCGTAGCCCCTGCCCACCCGAAGTTGGGCAAGGTCAGAGTTCGTGAGTCTGTTCCGATTGAGCCACACCCTACCCTGACGTTGAGGCTGCCTGACCAGCGAGGATTCGCCTGTCGGCGTAGTTCCCATCTGGTACTCAGGCACTTGTAGAGCCGCAAGAGGCGACATGGCCAGCCCCGCACACAGCGATCAACATCAAGCCCACGTTTCGGCTATATTTCGCTGATTCTCAGTGGACCGCGCACCTCAGTTTCCTGCCCCTCCGACTGTCAGGGTGGGATCTGAGCACATCATGAGTGACTGTCAATAAAACGGAATTTTGCCCTATTCTGACGCCGACGCCGATCGTGGCCATTTAGCGTGCTATATGAGGACGGCGACCGGCGGTAGCAAGCGTCGGCGGTCCAAAATGGGCGACGATGCCGTCGGAACATGCAAGACACGTTTTCTCCTAACCCAGGCACCCGTCAGCTCCGCGGTAACAGCTAAACCTTTCATCCGAATGCGCTTGTAACGCCCTCGCTTAGCTCACAGCTTGCCGCGACGCCGGATAGCTCGCTCGAAGATAGTGTCACGCCACGGCACGGATGCAGAATTAACCTACATAAAGTTCAGGCCGACCCACGGCGTACTGACCGGGATCGTACCTCCAAACACAAATCGGAACTCTTCGTCAAGTAGGGCGCCGATGCGCAGCTCCTGCGCATTTTCCGTAGTCTCTTCAGGACGTGAACCAGGCATCTTTGTCTCCTAACGAAGGGGTCGCTTGTAGTGTCTGCCATGCGTGCACCTTGTTACAGTTTATATTGCTCTCGTGACGACCGTAAAGAGAGTGACATAGAGACTATAGAGTTAGTTTTGGTACGTCACGACGCTGCTTTCTTCAGAAACCCAAAACCAAGAGGAGTCCGCCGTGGATCGTTTGTCCCGAACAAGCCCCCGTGCCAGCGTAGAACGCACTGTCGAATGGGTGGACACGGATGCGTCCGGGCACCAGCACAATTCGGCAGTGATGCGCTGGGTGGAGTCCGCCGAGGCGGAGCTGTTCCTTCATACCCTCAAGCTGCCTGACTATTTCCCGAGTGTTCCCCGCGTTCACCAGGAGATCCACTTCAAGGCCAAGCTGTGGTTCGGGCAGAGGATTACGGCGACGGTGGGCATCTCCAAGCTGGGCAGGACGTCCATGACCTACGCCTTTGAGGTTTACGGGCATCAGCACGATGGTTTGGCAGGAGGCGTGGCCGCTTTCGGAACAGTAACGGTGGCTCACGTACCGCCTGGCTCGCCCAAAGCTCAGCCCTGGCCGGTCGCCGTGGTCCAAGCCGTAGCACTTCCCTAGCGGTCAGGGGCGGAGGCCCACTCCAAGGCAGGCAATCCAGGACCCGTTGACTCGAAAAAATCCTAATGTAAGGAAACCCGTGAAAGTGCTGGCTCCTGTCGGGCCAGCGCTTTCACCGGGGCTGATCTCCCGCATTAGGCACTTCCGCCGTTGGCAAATTTCTGTCCCGAGACCAGAATCAGCTGCCCTGAGTCGCGGCAGCCGCGAAGTCAAGCCTTCTGCCAGGGGTTATGACGCCGATTGCCGCCATCGCCGGCGGGAACAGTACTAAGAGACTCCGGCAAACCTGCCTAAGGAATAGAGCACGCGCTCGGTGACATCGTCGATGCCGCCACTGCCATCGACTTGGGTAAGGATGTTGCGTTGGGCATACCCTGCGACAACGGCTTCGGTCTGCTCGTTGTAGAGCTCCAAGCGGTGGCGGATGACGGCTTCGTTGTCATCAGAGCGCCCCGTTTCCTTCGCCCGACCAAGCAGACGGGCAACGAGCTCGTCATTGTCGGCCGTCAGCTCCAGGACGACGTCGAGCTTACGGTCGCTTCCGGCGAGGATCAGGTCCAGATAGTCCACCTGGGCAACGGTCCGGGGGTAGCCGTCCAGCAAAAAGCCGCTTTCTGCGTCGGCCTCGCTAATGCGGTCGCGGACCATATTGTTGGTGACGCTGTCAGGAACGAAGTTACCGACGTCCAGGTACTTCTGGGCTGTCAGGCCGAGAGGGGTTTGGCCCTTCACATTGGCACGGAAGATGGCGCCTGTGGAGATGGCAATTATGCCAAGATGCTCAGAAATCCGCTCCGCCTGGATTCCCTTCCCGGAACCAGGAGGTCCAATGATCAACATTCTGGTCATGTTAAAAGCCCTTTGAGATTGTTAGTGGTACTGCAGAACATGGTCCTGCCAGGCAGACTCAGTACAGCCCTGACAAAGTGGTCAGGGCAGGCTGTGCAGTCGATTTGCCCGCCAGAATCTGCGTCGTGGATGACTGCGCTGAACGTGGCCATCATGCGCCGGTGAGGAGTTGCATCATCCGGAGCTCCAAGAGACTCCCCGAATTGTGATGGTGTACCGAAGTATCGGTACACCATCACAAAACGGTCCTTTCAACGCTTGCCTTCGGAAACTGCACGTGCGGGCTCTGACGCTCTCCGGGAAGGCACTCCCCCACATCGCGCTGTGAACCATGATTCTCCTAGCGTGCGCCGACCCCGGCCACCTCTTCGTCCGGATCGCCGTCGGCAGTACGCGAAAGGACCAGCGGCTCAGGTTGCGGCTTGGGAATCAGCGCTACCGCCGCGGCTGCAAGCACCGCTATTCCGGCGAAGATCGCGAAGTTGGCCTCGAACGGGAGCTTGGAACCGGCAATCCAGCCCCCGATCAGGGGGCCGGAGATGGCGCCCAACCTGGCGAAGCTCAAGGCCCACCCAGTGGCAGTGCCACGGACCTTGGCGGGATAGTAGTCGGCAATGTAGCCGGTCAAAACCAGGGACGTAGAGATAGAACCAACGCCGGCGAATGCGACGAACAGCAGGTTGATCACCATGGTGTTCGGGAAGACCAGCAGCATGATGCCCAAGCCGCCAAGAATGTAGAACACCACCAGGATGAGCTTCTTGCCATACTTGTCTGCGGCGCGGCCCAGGAGGAGTCCGCCGATGGCGGAAGCGAGGCTGAAGACCAGCAGGAAGGTGAGGGATGAGCCGAGATCGTAACCGGCCTTCTTCATGATACTCGGCAGCCAGGTATTCAGTCCGTAGACAAGGACCAGTCCGCAGAACAGCGAAATCCAGAAAAAGACTGTGGACCGCAGGTACTTGCGGGAGAACATGGTGGTGATGGTCCTCCACCAGGGTTCCGTCATTGCACCCGCGATGGCAGGTGCAGGCGCTGCCGTCGGTGCGTAGTCCGTGATCCGAAGCCTCGCCGCCAGCGCTTTCGCTTCGGACGTGCGGCCCTTGGACTCGAGGTACTCCAGCGATTCGGGGAGAAGCTTCCAGATGATTGGAAGGAGCACTACAGGTGCGGCACCGATGGCGATCACGGCACGCCAGCCGCCAAGGGGAAGGACGAACAAGGCGGCGAGGGCCGCAGCCACGATGCCCAGCGAGTAGCCGGAGTACATGAGTCCGTAGTTGAAGGAGCGCTTGTTCGGGGCTGAGTATTCGATGGTCAACGCCGCTGCCACGGGGATGACACCGCCCATGCCCAGCCCGCCTATCAGGCGGAACAGGCCAAACAGTTCAGGGGTGGGAGCCCATGCTGCGCCTGCCTGGGTCAGGGTGAAGATGGCCATCGAGGCCAGCAGCATCTTCTTGCGGCCAACGAGGTCGCTGAGCGTGCCGATGAACAGCGCGCCGATCAGCATCCCAGCCAAAGCGTAGGAGCCAAGACCACCCAGGGCGAGCGGACTTAGGTTCCATTCCTTGTACTCGGCCAGCGCAGGCAGGACGGCGCCGAGGACACCGACGTCGTAGCCCTCCGCGAGGATGGCAAGCCAGCAGCAGAACAGAACAAGGCCGGTGCTGCGCTTGGGCACGCTCCAAGTGGTAACCTGTGCGGCGGCCATGGCTACTTCACCAGGACCGGTGCAGCGGCGGACGCGGGGGTCCAGCGGAGATGTGGTGTGGTGGCTTCCGTATCCGGTTCCTTCAGCAGGGAGAGGCGGGGACGTACTGCGTCAGTGCGGGAGCTCGGCGGTTTGCGCCGGCCGGCCCGGAACTGCGAAATCCACTGTGCGCCGGGTCCTTGGTATTCCTGTTCTGCGGCGGCGTGCAGGGTCCATTGGGGGTCGTACAGGTGGGTGCGGCCCAGCGCGATGAGGTCGGCGCGGCCGGCGAGGAGGATCGAGTTGACGTCGTCGTAGGTGGAGATGGCGCCGACGGCGATGACGGCCACGCCTGCCGGGGCGGCCACTTCGTGGCGGATGCGGTCTGCAAACGGCGTTTGGTAGCTGCGGCCGAAGGCCGGCTGTTCCTCCTTGGCTACCTGGCCGGTGGACACGTCCAGGCCCGCTGCGCCATGCGCAACGAAAGCTCGGGCGATTTCCACTGAATCGTCGGAGGTGTTGCCGCCGTCGATCCAGTCCGTGGCGGAGATTCGCACCGTCACCGGCTTGCTGGCAGGCCAGGCCGCACGGACGGCGTCGAACACCTCCAGGGGGAACCGGAGCCGGTTCTCCAGGCTGCCGCCGTAATCGTCGGTCCGCCGGTTGGAAACTGGCGAAAGGAACGAGGACAGCAGGTAGCCGTGGGCGGCGTGAACTTCAAGCAGGTCGAAACCTGCTTCCTGGGCCCGCAGCGTGGCGGCGACGAATTCCTCTTTGATTGCGTCCATCCCGGCGCGGTCCAGCTCCAGGGGGACCTGGTTTCGGGGGCCGTAGGCGACCGCAGACGGGCCAACCGCCTGCCAATTACCAGTCTCCAGAGGTTCGTCGATGCCCTCCCACATGAGCTTGGTGGATCCCTTGCGCCCGGAATGGCCGATCTGGGCGCCGATCTTGGCGGTGGACTGGCTGTGGACGAAGTCCACAATTTCCTTCCAGCTGTCCCGCTGGGAGTCTGTGTAGAGTCCGGTGCATCCCGGGGTGATGCGGCCTGCTTCGGAGACGCAGACCATTTCGGTCATCACCAGGCCGGCGCCGCCGAGGGCCTTGGAGCCGAGGTGGACTTTGTGGAAGTCGCCGGGGATACCGTCAACGGCGGAGTACATGTCCATGGGAGAGACCACAACGCGGTTCTTTAATTCCAGTTCCCCGATGCGGAAGGGCTGGAACATGGCCGGCGCGGTCTGGGTAAGCCCCTGGGACTGTGCGAAATGCCGTTCCACGGCGTCGGCGAATTCCGGGTCACGCAGGCGCAGGTTTTCCTGTGTGATGCGTCGACTGCGGGTCAGCAGGTTGAAGGCGAACTGGGTGGCGTCCTGGTCTTTGTACTGGCCGATCCGTTCGAACCATTCCAAGGACGCCTGGGCGGCGCGCTGGGTGGATTCGACAACGGGGCGGCGTTCGGTCTCGTACGCAGAGAGTGCTGATTCCAGGTCCTGATGTTCGTGGAGGCATGCAGCCAAGGCGAGGGCGTCCTCCATGGCCAGCTTGGTGCCGGAGCCGATGGAGAAGTGCGCGGTGTGGGCGGCGTCTCCCAGCAGCACCACGTTGTCCTTGCGCCAACTGCGGTTACGGACGGTGTTGAAGTTCAGCCACTTTGAGTTGTTGGACAGCACCTCGTAGCCGGCCAGCTCCTCGGCAAAGATGGATCGGATTTTGGTGATGGCTTTCTCATCGGAGACGCCGGGGGGAAACACCTCATCGGCGGTCTCATTGAACCCTGCGGCATGCCACACATCTTCGTGCATCTCGACGATGAAGGTGGAGCCTTCGTCCGAGTAGGGGTAGCCGTGGATCTGCATGACGCCCCACTCGGTTTCCTTCACGAAGAACTTGAAGGCTTCGAACACCTGGTCCGTACCGAGCCACATGTACTTGTTGGTGCGCGGATCCAGGTCAGGGCCAAAAGCCTCGGCGTACTTGGCGCGAATCTGGGAGTTCACACCATCGGCGGCCAGCACCAGGTCGTGGTTTGCTTCGAGTTCCTCGATCGCAGGGGCGAGGGTGCTGAAGCGGACGTCAACGTCGAGTTCGATGCACCGGCGCTGCAGCAGCTCCAGCAGTTCCTTGCGGCTCATGGCTGCGAATCCCTGGCCGCCCACGCTGATCATCTGCCCGCCAAAGTGGACGTCGACGTCGGACCAGCGGGCAAAGCGGCGGCTCATGTAGTCAGCCACGACGGGGTCCGCGTTGCCGATTCCGCCGAGTGTTTCATCCGAGAAGACGACGCCGAACCCGAAGGTGTCGTTTGCTGCGTTGCGTTCCCAGAGGGTGATCTGGTGGGACGAGTCGAGTTGCTTCATCAGGGCTGCGAAGTACAGGCCTCCGGGGCCGCCTCCAACGATGGCGATTTTCATTGGTCTTGCTCCTTTTATGCCTGGCTCTGGCCGGCGGCGGTAAGTTGTTGGGTTTCGTCCGCGATGCTGTCGCGGAGTTTGAAATGCTGGAGCTTGCCGCTGGGGTTGCGGGGAAGTTCAGCGACGAAGCGGATGTCGCGAGGGTACTTGTAGGGCGCAATGGTCGCTTTCACGAAGTCCTGGATTTCCTTGCGCTTTGCAGCGTCTCCGACGACGCCGTCGCGAAGCACCACGAACGCGCAGACTACGGTGCCGCGCTCGGGATCGGAACGGCCGATGACAGCGTTCTCCACCACGTCAGGGTGCTGCTCAATGGCGGCTTCAACCTCGGGTGCGCCGATGTTGTAACCGGAGGAGACGATCATGTCGTCCGACCGTGCCTGGTAGGTGAAGTAGCCGTCCTCGTCCATGGAGAACGTATCGCCGGTGACGTTCCAGCCGTGTACGACGTATTTCGACTGGCGCGGATCGTCGAGGTAGCGGCATCCGGTGGGACCGATGACTGCCAGCCGTCCAGTGTGCCCGGGTCCAAGGTCGTTCCCGTCCTCGCCGAGGATGGTTGCCCTGTATCCAGGGACTGCCCGGCCAGTGGTCCCTGGCCGGATGTCGTCACCCGCAGCGGAGATGAAAACGTGGAGCATTTCGGTGGCACCGATGCCGTTCACCAGCCGGAGCCCGGTTGCCTCCCGGACAGCCACCCAGGTTTCCTTGGACAGGTGCTCACCCGCTGATACGGCAACGCGGAGGCCGCGAAGAAGATCCCCGCGGTTTTCTTTGAGGATGGCCCGGTAGGCGGTGGGAGCGGTGAAGAGAACGGTTGCTCCTGCTTTGGCCGCATATTGGGCAAGTTCCACCGGCCCGGCTTTTTCTGTGAGCAGTGACGAGGCGCCAAACCGCAGCGGGAAAACCACAAGACCGCCCAGCCCAAAGGTGAAAGCCAGAGGCGGTGACCCGGCAAAGACGTCTTCGGCGGTGGGCTGCAGGATGTGCCGGGCGAAGGTGTCCGCGTTGGCCAGGACGTCCCGGTGGAAGTGCATGGTCACTTTGGGTTTCCCGGTGGTGCCGGAAGTGGGGCCGAGCAGTGCGACGTCGTCGGCAGCTGTGTCGACGACGGTGAATTTTCCGCTCTTTTTTGCGCATCGGGTGGTGAGGTCCCCGTTGTCGGCCCCTCCGTATGCCAGAACTGTTAGGGCGTCAGGTGCTGCTTCCTTGAGTTCGTCAAGGCACCGATGGTCGGAGATGGCGACCACGGGCTTGGTGAGGTGGATCAGCGTTGCGATCTCGCTGGAGCGCAGCATCGGCATGGTGGTTACCACCACTGCGCCCGCCTTAAGCACCCCCAGCCAGGCAGCTACGAGCCAGGGGTTGTTGGGCCCGCGGAGCAGCACACGGTTTCCGGGCACGACACCCAGGTCATCAGTGAGGACTTGGGCCACCTGGTTGGCGCGCTGCTGCAGCTCACCGTAGGACCACGCCCTCCCGTCGGGGGTCCGCAGGGCGGGGCGGTCCGGACCGTGCTCGGCGACGGCATTGTCGATGAGCACAGCCGCGGCGTTGAGCCGTTCGGGGTATTGAAGTTCGGGGAGGGTAAATTCGAGCGCCGGCCAGGTGTTGGCGGGCGGCAGGTGGTCGCGGGTGAACGTGTCCACGTGGGCCGATGGCGTCATGCTCATGGCCGTTCCTTTCAGTGATGCGTCGGTGAAGCTGATGCTTGTGTGGGAGGGGTCAGGCGCCGGGGCGGATCATGCCCTCTTGGGCGACTGTGGCAAGGAGCCTTCCCTGCCGGTCGAAGAAGCGGCCCATTGCCAGGCCCCTGTTGCTCTGGCTGGACACGGCCTCCTGGGCGTACAGGATCCATTCGTCGGCGCGGCCCTCGCGGTGGAACCACATGGAGTGGTCGAGGCTTGCGGTGGTAAGTCCGAGGCTGGACCAGTGAAGCCCATTGACCCTGAGAAGCGGTTCCAGGATGGTGTAGTCGCAGACGTAGGCCAGCGCGGCGCGGTGGAGGTTGGCCTCGTCGGGCAAGGCGTCGAAGGCCTTGACCCAGATCGCCTGCTGGGGCATGGGCTCGCCCTCCAGCTTGATGTAGACCGGCCCCGGTACGTGCCGCATGTCGAAGCTGCGGCCGGTGGACCAGTAATCGGCCGCAGGGCCTTCGGCTTCCTCCAGCGCCTCCGCTGCGCTGCGCAGGGAGGCAGGGTCGACGGCGGCGGGAGCCTCGGGCTGGTAGTCAGGGCCGTTCTCGGGTACTTGGAATGATCCCATTGCGGCGTAGACGGCCTTGCCGTTCTGGAATCCGCGGACGGTCCGGGTGGAGTATCCGCGGCCGTCACGCAGCCGTTCCACTTCGTAGCGGACAGTTGCCCCGACGTCGACGGGCCGCATGAAATAGCTGTGCATGGAGTGCAGCGCCCTGTCTTCGTTGACTGAGCGCATCATTGCCGCAGCAGCCTGGGCCACCATGTCCCCGCCGTAGGCCTTGGGCCAAGGCACGTACTGGGTTGTTGCCTCATACGCTTCGTCGTAGACCTCTGCCGGGGCGGGTGTGAGCTCGACTGCCCGCAGGAAGGTCTCGGATGTGAGGGTTCCGGTGATCATGCGGTCAGGCCCTGCGGTAGCCGGCGAGGGTTTCGTCGGCCACGTCGTCGAGGTTGACCACCAGGTTTTCCGGCGTGCGTGCCGTGAGCCAGACGAGTTCCTCGGTGACGGACATGTTTGCCTCCACGTGGGGCATGAACGGTGGGACGAAGACCCAGTCGCCGGCCTTCATGTCGAGGAATTCCTGGTAGTTCTCCCCGAAGTAGATGCGCCCCTGGCCGCGCAGCACGTACCCGCCCGTTTCAGCTTCTCCGTGGTGGTGGGGAAGGGAGCGGTAGCCGGGGGTGTTGGATACCTGTCCGAACCAGATCCTGGTGGCCGGGGTGTGTTGGATGCTGACGCCCGAGACGCGGATGCAGTCCCCGGACTGGGCGGTGTTGGTGTCCTCATGCCCTGCCCGGGTGACCACGGGGACTACCTTGCCGTCGGCCTGGGCATAGATGGAGTTGTCGCCTTCGAGGCGGTATTCGGTAGCTGTCTGGTTCATTGTGGTCACTCCTTGGTTGATGTTGGACTGATGCGGACGACGTTTTCAAGGCGTCCGATCCCGGTTATTTCGGTGGTGAGCACGTCGCCGTCGTTCAGGAAACGGGGCGGTGTCATGCCCATGCCCACTCCCCCGGGCGTGCCTGTCAGGACGAGGTCGCCAGGGCGCAGGATGGTGAATTGGGAGATGTAGGAAAGGAGCTTGGCAGGGCCGAACACCAGGGTGCCGGTGTTGCCCTTTTGGACGACGTCGCCGTTGACGTAGCCAACAACGTCGAAGGTTCCGCCAACCTCGTCGGGTGTAACGAGGACGGGACCTACAGGGGTGGTGGCGTCAAAGGCTTTGCCCTGGAACCACTGCAGTGTCCGGTTTTGCCAGTCGCGCATGGAGACGTCATTGGCGACGGTGTAGCCAGCTATGGCCGCACCGGCCTGCTCCACGTCCGCACGGAAGAGCTCGGAACCGACGACGACCGCCAGCTCCGCTTCCCAGTCAACGCGGTCGCTGCCCCGGACTTCGATGGTGTCATTCGCCCCGACCAAGGTGTCTGCATACTTGGCGAAAAGCGTGGGGTACTGGGGAAGTTCCCTGCCCATTTCCTGGATGTGGTCCGCGTAATTCAGGCCGCAGCAGATGACCTTGCCTGCTCGGGGAAGAAGGGGGGCGTACTCGATGTCGCCGGCCTCAAGAAGAGTGCGGCCAGCGGCGTCGGCGGCTTCCAGAGCCAGCTCCCGCCAGTCCGGGCGTGCCAGCAGTTCCCCGACATCGAGGGCAGGAAGGGCAAGGTAAGCGCCGGCACCGGTGGCGATTGCCGCCGTCGTGCCTTGCCCGGCCGTACGCAAGGTGGCGAGTTTCATGGGTTTCCGTCCCTTCGAGAATCAATGTGTCGACTTTTTTACGATCGTCACATATGCTCAAGGTAGCACGGCGGAAATGATCTGCACAGAGCCTTTCCTGAACTTTTTCCCGAAGCGATCTACCAGGAGGAACAGCATGGGCCACAGGACAATCAACCCGGAATCACTGCCCAAACCATCAGGATTTGCACACGGGATGCTGGCTGGGAACATGGTGTTTCTGGGTGGCCAGACGGCCTTGGACAAGAATATGAAGATCGTTCCTGGTGGCATCGTCGAGCAGTTCACGCAGGCGTTCTCCAACGTCCTCACCACTCTGCGCGAGGCCGGCGGCCAGCCCGAAGATCTTGTCAACGTGACCATCTTCCTCACGGATGTGGAGGACTATATGGCCAACGGCCGTGAAATTGGCCGGATCTGGCGGGAGATGGCAAATTCGCAGTATCCGGCTATGGCGGGTATCGGCGTCACCCGCCTATGGCAGGAAGAGGCGTTGATCGAGATTCAGGCCATTGCCGTCATCAGCGAACGCTGAGCCTGGAAAGTAAAAGAGGATCCGGCTGGCCAATTGGCCGGCCGGATCCCTTTTTGGGTTGCTAGGCTGCTTCCGCTTGCTCCACCAGGGACAGGGCGTATATCTCAGCCATCGGAGCGATCAGGCGGTGCACACTGAAGAAGATCCGGCGCGCCTCGGGTCCCTGCCAGCCGGGCGGGAGGTACTCAAGGGGCAACCCGGGGTCGCGGTAGGGCAGGCGCCGCCACAGGGTCAGCATGGGGACGTAGTAGCGGAACGCGTTTCGGCGAAGATCCTCCGAGGAAGCGGCTAACGCCTTTTCGGGGTCATCGCCAACCAAGGCAGTCCAGTCTTCGAGCGAGCTGCCGTAGGTGTCCATGAACTCAGAGATCTGCGACTCCAGTGCCGCGAGGTCCCACCATTGGGCCACCTTCGCCCGCATATCTGACTCGGACGCGTAGTCGCCGGTAAAGAACTCGACATACTTGTCGAGCCCCCGGGATTCGAGGCGCTGCCTGGCCCCTTCCCGTACTCCGGAAGGTGCGATCCAGACCCCGGCCCCCATGGAACCAAAGCCCAGCCTGGTCAGCTCGGTGCGCAGCTGGTGGCGGCGGTCCCGCTTGGACTCGGGTACGGAAAAGATGGCCAGGACCCAGGGTGCTCCGGTGGCTGCCCGGTGGGGGGCGAAGATTCGCTCGTCACCCTCATTGACAAGCTTTAGTGAACGCTCGGAGAGCTCGTACCGGGCCACTCCCCCGTTCTTGACGCTCGTCAGTACTCCCTTGGCCTTAAGCCGGGAGACGGCCGAGCGGACTCCGGGTGCATCGTGGCCCAGCTCGCCAAGCATCTGGATCAGCACGGAAATGGGGAGCTGGCCGCCTCCTCGGCGTCCGTAGAGACCGTAAATCGTCAGGATGAGCTGCTGCTGGGGCAGGGAAGGAACAGGCGCAGCGAGCATGCGATCGGGTCTCGATTCTGTCAGGGTCACAGTCCTTCCAAGCATATTTGAAAGACGAGGCGCTCCACTTAGTGCCCCTTGAACGCTTCCGCCAGCCACCAGGCCCCGCCGTCGGAAGCGATGCGGGCATCGACGACCAGCGGTGCGTTGCGTGGCCCTGCCAGCCACTCCTTGACCCCGTCAAGGTCGCCAACAGAGCGGACAGTAAGCGCGGCCGCGCCATATCCACGGGCGATCGCGGCGATATCCACCTGCGGGAACCGCACAACTTCCAGATCCTGGTCGTCGGCTTCGAAGTGGTGCACTTCGGCGCCGTACGCGGAGTCGTTGTAGACGATGGCAACAAGGGGGATTCGCTCCCGCACCAATGTCTCCAGTTCCGAGATCGCCATGAGGAAGCCGCCGTCGCCGGCTCCCAGGACTGGCAGGCGGTCGGGCCGGGCCTTTGCTGCCCCGATGGCGGTGTACAAGCCGAGACCAATCGACTGAAAGGCCTGGGTGAAGCAGAATCCAAATTCGTCAGGAACGGAAAGGTATGCACTGGGATAGCCCATGAAGTTCCCGGAATCGATGGACACGATCCTCTCGGCCGGCAGGATTCGGTCAAGTTCCCGGCTGAGCACGCGGGGGTCTATGACCTCGGAGGTGGACAGGTCTTCTGTCAGTTCCGTATTCCAGCGGGCATGTCCGGCAATCTCTCGTGCCATTTCCGGGGTTCGCAGGCCCACCGCGCTGTGCTGGGATGACCTCAGCCTGGCAAGCACGGCAGCTGCCGTTTCTGCGCTGTCGCCCAGCACGCCCAGGTCGATGGGACGGTTGGCGCCAAGGGCGCGGTCCTCAAGGTCCACTTGAGCCACCTTCGCTGTGGGCCCGATCAGCGAACCATGGCGCATGGTCCACATGTTCAGTGCACAACCCCAACCGATGATCAGATCGGCGTTGGAAATGGTTGCCGCGGTGAACGGCGAGGAAAAGCCGCCGGAAATACCCAGGTTGAAGGGGTCACCTTGAAAAAGGCCGTGTGCGACGGCGGAGGTGGCCACGAGCGCCCCCGCCGCCTCGGCCAGGGCGGCGATTTCTGGTCCCGCGCGGCGTCCGCCACGGCCGGCGACAAAAACCGGCCGCCGGGCATTCCGGATAAGCCCGGCCAGCTCCTCAACAGCCGCATCCGTGGGTGCGAACCGCTGAGCCGGCAGCACCGGTAGCGGCTCCGCAATGCCCTCCGGTGCCGGCACCGCCTGGACATCAGTAGGCAAGGACAGTACAACCGTCCTGCGCTCGTTAACGGCCGTCCGGTAGGCCCGGACCGTGTCAGCTACGGCGCTTTGCGGGGAGTGGATACGCTCGGCCACCGCTCCCACGCTGCGTGCCAGTGCGTCCTGATCGATCCTGAAGTTGGAACCCACCGCGGAAGCGGCCGTATCAGCCGTCACGACGATCATGGGCGTACGGCTCTTGGCAGCTTCGCCGATACCCGTCACCGCATTAGTAAGCCCGCAGCCCTGATGGGTGGAAACGACCCCCACCCTGCCGGACATCCGCCCGTAGGCATCGGCCATGGTGGCAGCACCGCCTTCATGCCGGGCTGCCGTATAGGGCACGCCGGCCCGGCGCAATGCATTGGTGACCACGAAATTCCCGCTGCCCACCACGCCGAAAATGTGGCCAACACCGAGCCGGGCAAGAGTGTAGCCGACCAGTTCACTGACATTGCCGGCCACCAGGGCGGGCGGAACATCCGGCGCAACCACGTCACTGCCTTCGAACCCACTGGTAATAACAGTCATTGTCTCTTCTCCTTTGGGGACAGTGCGGAAGCGGCACCCGGCAGCGTCGTTGGCGCACGCAGGATTCCGCCCATTGGGATACTATCGCGGAAAATTTACGAGCGTCAAGCATTTGAAACAGATGTGTTGACGGGCGTTCAGACCACGGTGCAATCAGAGTGAAGTGGCGGCCGGGCTGGTGTCGAGGAGGTCGCGCCGGATCTGCTCCCCCACCTCCCGCAGTTTCTCGGCAAACATTGCAGCGTTCGGGGCCAGTGGCCTGTCCGCTGGGAGCAGGATGCCAACCTGCTGGGCAAGTCCGGCGAGGTGCAGCTCGAGCATCTGCAGGCCCGGCTCCACAACTGCCATGGACTCCGGCATCAGGGCAAGGAATCCTGCCTCGGCCACGAGGGCGCGCAAGGTGGCAGGAGTTCCGGATTCCACCCGCTGAACCGGCGGGGTAAGGCCGACGGCGTGGAAGTTCTCCTCGAGTTCGTCACGCAGCGGGGTATTCGCCAGCGGCACTACCCAGGGATGCCCGACGAGATCCCTAAGTGAGGCCTCCGGGAGGGCATGCACGGGGTGGCCGGGTGCGGCAACAATCCGGAATTCCTCCCGGTATAAAGGGACAAGCTGCAGCCGGGACGTACTCGGATGATCGGTAACCCGGCCCACCAGCAGGTCCAGATCGCCGTTGCCCAGCTCCTGTATAAGGGCTTCCGGCGGAGCCTCCCGGAGCAGGACTTCCACCCGGGGCCTTTCAGCTGTGAACCGAGCTACCGCCCGTGGCAGCAGTAGGTTGGCGCCGGTAACATGCGCGCCTACCCGCACTACACCCGCTTCCGGGTCTGCGAGCTCATCCACCCGGCGCCGCAAGGTAGCCACATGACCCACAATCGCCTTGGCATGCTCGAGGCAGGCCTGCCCAGCCGGTGTGGGTACCATGCGGCGTCCGGTTCGCTCAAACAGGGGCGCTCCGACCGCTTGCTCCGCTTCCCGCAGGGCCCGGCTCAAAGCCGGCTGTGTCAAATACAGTTCTTCCGCAGCCCGGACTAGGCTCCCTTGTTCTGCAATCGCAAGCACGATCACAAGGTGACGCAGCTTCAGGTGGGTGGTCAGCAGCGCCCGCAGGTCCATCTCTTCATCCTACGGGCTCGCCCTCCAGGCAATTAGCGTGCAGCGGCCGCAGCAGTCTGGCGTGGGATGGCAACTTCCCGGTCCCACTGGGCTGCCTCGCGGCCGGCCGCCTTGAGCACCTGCTTGCGTACCTTTCCGTTCTCGGTCTGGGGCAGCTGATCCACCACGCGCAGGAAGCGCGGGATGGCAAACGACGCCAGCCGTGGGCCACAGAAATCACACAACTCGGTGAAATCGATTGGCTCCCGCAGGATAAGTGCTGCCATCACCTCATCCTCCCCCAACTCCGAATCGACGGCATAAACTGCAGCGTCCTGGATGGCAGGATGCTGCCGCAACACCTGCTCAACTTCCACAGAGGAGATATTCTCGCCGCGGCGCCGGATAACATCCTTGATCCGGTCAACGAACCGCACCCATCCGTCCTCGTCAATTACAACCCGGTCTCCGCTGTGGAACCACAGGTCCTGCCAGGCCTTGGTTGTTGCTTCCGCCATGGCGTGGTATCCGGTGGCCATGGCGTGAGGCTGGTCGCTGCGGATCAACAGCTCACCGGGCACACCAGCGGGAACGGGCACACCATCGGAGTCCACGACGCGGATGGAGAACCCGGGCCGCACCTTGCCTATATAGCCGGGGCGCCATTGATCCGGAGTTGATCCGATCACCGAATTCGTCTCCGTGGACCCGTAGCCGTCCAGCAGCAGCACTCCGAACCGGTCGCGGAAAGGCTCCACCAGCCGGGCAGGGGTTGCCGGAGAGAGGGCCAGGCGGATTTTGTGGTCCGTTTCCCTGGGCCCGGGGTCCTTGCCGGCGAGGATACCCACCATTGCGCCGAGAAGATATGTCACGGTAGCACCGGCGGAGGCGGCATCGGACCAGAAACGGGATGCTGAGAACCGCGGACCCAGAACGTACTCGCCGCCGCATTCTACGGCCTGCATGAAGGCATTGAGGGCGTTCGTGTGAAAAAGGGGCAAGCACGTGTACAGCACGTCCTCGGGACCAAGCCCCAGCTGGTCCGACATGTTCACCGCCCACCAGTAAAACTGGCCTTGGGGACACAGCACACCCTTGGAAACCCCGGTGGTTCCTGATGTGTACAGGATGGCGGCGGTCTCGGCCGGAGCGGCATCCACTGGTTCCACACCAGCACCAGGCTCCGGCATCGGGAGCACCTTGAAGGGTGCCTGAAGATCCGGGGCGGGTACGCCGATGACCCAGGCCGTGCGAAGGACGTCCGGAGCCACTGCTGCCAGGTGTGGCAGCTGATCGGCTTCTGCCACCACGAGTGTGGCCTGGGAGTTCTCCAGCACATGCCGCAGCTGTTCCCCGCGGCTGGCTGTGTTCACAGGAACAGCGACGGCACCAATCCAGGCGCAACCAAGGATCAAGTCGAGCAGCTCTGGCCGGTTTGAGGACATTAGTGCAACTGTCTGTCCGCGCTCGATCCCTGCTCTGCGCAGCATGCCTCCCGCTCCAGCTGCGGCCTCCACCATTGCCTGGCTGTCGCGACTGACCTCACCCCAGCGGAACAGCGATGACGAGGGGGCTTTGCTGGCCCGCTCAAGCAGCATCTGCGGGATGGTCAGTGGGCGCTGACGCCGGTCGGCAAGTGTCGGATTCATGACTGATCCTCATTCAGGTTCGGGGGAATTGGTATGTAGGCGTTGGCGCCGGACCCGGCGACGGGGTCATTGGTAAGGGGCACACGCTGTCCAGGTTCAGGTGCAGAACCGGTCAGACGCGCGATAAGCCGGAGGCCGCCGTTGATGCCCAGGGTTGCCAGGACGGTGCCGTCAGAGAGTGTCGTGGTCTGTTCAACCGTTCCGTCTTCTGCTGCAACTGTTGAGAAACTGTCCTCGCCGCAGACCGGGCAAAAAAGGCGGGCCGGGAAAAGGAGGCTCCGGCAGTTGCGGCATTCCTGCACCACGGCGCTCATCTTGCGGCCTCCAGCACGGACATGGTGGCGCAGGCGCCGTAGCGGTACAGGACCATGCCGTATCCGCTGACCACAGCGTGGCGGACCGCAATTTGCCGCGCCCCTGCAGTGCCCATGAGCTGGCGGGCTGCCTCAACCAGCCCGTGCATGCCGCCGGCAGCGCCTGCTTGTCCCGCCGAGAGTTGGCCCCCGGAGGTGTTCACCGGCAGTTCGCGGGTGGCGATGCGGCGCTTGATGAAATCGGCAGGGTGATCGTCCGCCGGCAGAACGCCGAGGTCTGCCAGCTGCGCCACCACCATGGCGGGGTAATCGTCGTAGACGCAGGCGAGACCGACGTCCCCCGGGCCGATTCCGGCTTCCTCCCATCCGGGTTGGGCGCATGCCCGCAGCCCGGTTTCCAGCCCGTCACCGGCCTGCTGGTCGGCGTTGTAGGACGCCCGCACCGAGAGTACCTTTGCCCGTGGTGTGCCGTTGCCGGGGTCAGCCACGAGGACAACTGCGTCGGCGCCGGTCACCGGAGGCACGCAGTCGTAGCGGCCCAACGGGGTGGCGACGGCCGGTGCGCTGAGGTATTCGTCCATGGTGAGGCCTTGCCGGTAGACAGCCCCGGGGTTGTCCGCGGCCCATTCGCGCTGGGCGATGGCGATGCGTCCGTAATCTTCACGGGTTAGGCCGAGCACTTCCATCTGCCGTGTGGTGAGCATTGCAAACAGGGCGTTCGGTCCGTTCATCGGCAGTGGCGCGAGGTGGTCCTGGGTCGCACGGTTGTAGCTGGCCACCAGCTGTGAGAATGCCGGGCCGTCCATCAGGTCCCCTGCAGCGAGAACGATGACTTTGGCATCACCGGCTTCGATCGCCCGCACCGCGTGCTGGAGCATGCCGCCGGCACTTGCCCCGCCGTTCGTATCCTGCATCAGCCAGGTCAGGCGAAGGCCCATCCGCCAGGCCAGGTCGATAGCGTGGTCGGGGTTGAGCGTGAAGCTGGAGACGGCGAACCCGTCGACGTCACCCGGGGTGAGACCTGCTTCCCGCAATGCGTTGCGGACGGCACGGGCGATAACCTGGGATGTTTCCGTTCCCGGTTGGGGGTGGCGGGTGTACGGTGATTGCCCTGTTCCGATGATGGAGATTGTCACGTCGGTCCTTTCTGGGGTGTCCGTAAGCAAAGGGCGGAACGATCCGGACGTTTAGGAGACTGTCTCGGCCGGCTGGCCTGCTTCCTGACGCTGATCATCGTGCTTTTTCCGGCCGCCCGCAGCGGCCACCGCTATCAGGGTCACCAGCACCATGGCAATGAGGTACAGCGACACCGGCGCGGAGGAGTTGAAGTTCAACAGCAGGGCCGTGGCAATCATGGGGGCTACCCCGCCGGCGAAAACGGCTGCGATTTCGTGGGCAATTGCCATGCCGGAGTATCGGACTTCGGCGGAGAACAGTTCGTGGAAGAACGCCGGCTGGGTACCGATCATGGCACCGTGGCAAACACCGTTGGCGATGAGAAAGGCAAGGATCACCACGGCAGGGGTATTCGCATCGATCATTGCGAAGAACGGGAAGGCCATCACACCCATACCCACGGCACCAAAGGCGTACACGGAGCGCCGGCCGATACGGTCGGAGAGATATCCGAAGAAGATGTAAGCGCCGAACGAGACCAGCATCGATACCGCCACTGCCAAAAGCAACAGTCCCTTGTCTACTCCTACGTGGACGCCGTAGACGATCGAGAAGGAAAGGAAGATGTACGAGCCGCCGTTTTCAGCGACGCGCAGGCCCATGGCGATGAGAATTTCACGGGGGTGGGCCCGCAGTGCATCCAGCGCGGGGACACGGTGCTCGGAGCGGGTCTCGCGAACTTCGGCGAACTCTTTGGACTCGGGAAGCTTGAGGCGGATGTAGGCGCCCACACCCAGCAGAACAATGCTGACAAGGAACGGCAGACGCCAACCCCATGCCAGGAACTCAGGTTCGGGCATCAACTGGACCAGGAAGAAGGCCAGGGAAGACAGCACGAAGCCGAGCGAGATGCCACCCTGGCTGAAGGCTGCGAGCATGCCGCGGCGTGAGTTGCCGCTGTTTTCGCTGATAATCAGAACACCGCCACCCCATTCGCCGCCGGCGGCAATGCCCTGGAGGATCCGAAGGACGATGAGCAGCGCTGGCGCCCACACCCCAACTTGGGCGTAAGTGGGCAGCAAGCCCATCAGCATTGTGCTGATCCCCATGATTGTCAGCGTCATGACCAGCGACTGCTTGCGCCCCAGCTTGTCTCCTATGTGACCGAAGATTATTCCGCCCAAGGGACGGGCAGCGAAGCCGACAGCGAATCCCGCAAAAGCTCCCATGGTGCCCACGAGCGGGTCTGTGTCGGCCGGGAAGAATAAACGGCCAAACACGATGGCCGATGCTGTGGCATATAGGAAGAAGTCGTACCACTCGAGCGCATTGCCGACGAGCGAGGCAACAACGTACTTGCGGACCCCGGGACGTTGTCCCGGCAATGGGGTTGGGGAATCAGACATTGTTGCTCCTTAGTGCTGCTAAAACTGTGGCATTTCACCGGGGCCCGATTCATATCTCAGCCATGTCGCTGCTGATCCAGATGAGCCCGGAAAGCGGCTGGGTGAGTGTGACGGGCGTTACGTCGATTAACTTCAGTGTCCCTCCCGGGACAGGCACCGTCGAATGCCTTTATCGCCAGGGTCTATGCAGGTTCCGGTAAGGCAACCTGATACGCGGGAGTAAGTGTTCCGGACCAGACAGCGCGGTGCTAACGTCGCAGCCATTGGCCCTTGCGTATACGCCGCGAGCCACGCAATTCCTCTGGCTTCTGCTGGAGTGAACAACTTTAGGAGCTCTCATGGAACTAGACGCTGTGAATGACGCCCGTCAGGCCAATTTGGCCCGCCTGCTCGGTAATCTTGGCACCAAACGAACCGGCGTAGTGGACCTCACTACCCCGCTCTCCGCCGCCACCCCCACGCTGGAGTTGCCTGCGCCGTTTGCCAATCTCATTGATTTCTCGCTCGAGGAGGTCTCCGCGTACAACGAGCCAGGGCCCTACTGGAAGCACCACAACATTCATACGGGCGAGCACATCGGCACTCATCTGGACGCCCCGGTACATTGGGCCACGGGGCGCGATGGCAAGGACGTCGCCCAGATCGAGCCAGCCCGCTTAGTAGGCCCGGCCCTTGTCCTGGACGTCACCGCAGAGGCCGCCTCTGACCCCGACTTCCTGCTGGATGTTCACCACATCCGCGAGTGGGAGTCAGAGTATGGATTACTGCCAGAGGGTGGCTGGCTCCTCATTCGTACCGGGTGGGACAACCGCTCCCAGGACCGTGAACGCTTCCTGAACAAGGATGAACAGGGAAACCCGCACTCCCCCGGATTTACTGTCGAATGCGCCCAATGGATTGGAGAAGAATCCGGGTTGTCGGGAATCGGCGTAGAGACGGTTGGCATTGACGCCGGCGCAGCCGCCGGACAACAGCCCCCTTTCCCGGCGCATCACTTCCTGCTGGGAAGTGATAAGTACGGCATCACTTCGCTGCGGAATCTGGCGCAGCTGCCGCCAGTGGGCGCAGCGCTCATCGTGGCCCCGTTGCCGATCGTCGGTGGAACCGGCAGCCCGGCCCGCGTGCTCGCCCTGGTTAGTCAATGACGGTCCACATCAGGCTGCAGCACAGGCGCTTGGCCAGCAAGGATGTACATGTTGACGGAGCTCCGGTCTGGTTGTCAGACACGCGTAGGGCCGCAAGAGGTGATATGGCCCGTCCTTACCCCCAGTGATGACCATCAAGGCCCGAATTTTCGGCTATTTCGCTGATGCTCAGCGGGACCGGCCCTCAGTCTCCTGCCCCTCGGACTGTCAGGGTGGGATCTGAGGGCATCGTTGAGCAACTGTCAATAAAACGGAATTGCAGGTTATTCTGACGCCAACGCCGGCCTCGGCGAGACGGTCTCCACGAACTTCGCCAGATGCGGTGCGTACAACCACCTTCGGCTTGGGGTGCGCTTCGCCGGCTACTTGACCGAAGATCCATCATCGGCGTTGCAAATTTTGGTACGAAGAGTGGCTCCACAAGGCGTGTTCCTGGCATCAGCTCGTGATGTTTGCTCCCCAACATTCGGAAGTTGAAACCCGAAGCCCATGAGGCACTCGGCCATGAGGTTGTTAGTCAGACAAAGGGATAACCCTGTGGCCGAAGGCCGGGCCATACATGGCTCGCTGCTCGATACCGGAAGCTTCCAGCCACACTACCTCTCCGGAAGGGGTCGCTGATTCCACGTAGCCGACCCGCAGCACTTTGCCTTGACGCTGGATTTCGACCTTTTTGCCGAGGAGGGATGAACCTCCAGGAAAAGTGGTTGTTGGCGTGCTGGCTGGGACGAGTCGCATGTCGTTTCCTTACTAATGGTCTTGGGAGCAACTAGGTGAAGCTGGGTCCCATCCCGGACAACGCTTTCGGCCAAGGGCTGCCTGCTTTTGCGGCGATGGGATTGGGTTGGCAAGCAGGCAGCCGAAGAGGGCGTGCAATATGGGTGGATGCATTCGGTCTGGCGGGTTCGAAGGTGCCGTTCAGTCTGTTTCGGGTCCTTCGCAGAAGTGGCACGAGTCTTCACAGTCCGTGGTTGCAGTGATTGTTGCGTTGGCACTGCTGTTTCCTAGGTCCGAGTGTTCCATCGTCATTCTTTTCATTAATTAAGGGGTTGCCCTCGGGTTACGGCAGGCGCTTAGAAAGTTCAGAGGATTGCGTGACATACGTTGATGTTGGAAGTTCTGTGTCAGGTTCGGACCGAGGCTGGGGTGGGCAACCAGCCGTCCGCCTCCGCCTGAGAAGAGTGTTCTTCTTGCCCTCGGTACATCAGCCAGGGATTCGCCACCAATGCTTCGAAGCTTGCCGTTCCTGCGGGCGGCGCCAGCAGGACAGGCGCGTAGTCCGTTAGCATGCGGCCCGCCACGCCTGCCGCCTGACGGTGTGTCCGGCCGGAATGTCCGGAGACACGGAAATAGTGAAAGACCAGTAGTCGTGCTGGGTTACGAGCACACCTCCTCCGCGGCTGCGGCATGCGGACGACGCAAGCGCCACCGCTGCATCCAGCTCTGTCTGAATTACGAGGGCATCGTCGCCGTCGACTTCGAGCATGGTTTCCGACTGCTGAATCATGGTCATGAGAATCACCTCTATGTGAATTACGGGGGCTGCGCCTCAGGTACTTCCACGTGCGCCGAATCACATTCTTATTGTAGGCGGCTTGTATACGAGTTGTCTATAGCCCGTTAGGACGGGCGTATCCGCTTGGTAGGCGGTTGTCTCCGGGACTGGTTTTCGAGCCAGCCCGAGGTTGCAGGCGGGGCGTCGAGCTAGTTCGGTGTTGAGGCGCTCATTTGCGCCGTTTTGTCTGTCACCAGGTCGCCGTCGACCATTGTGAGGATGACGGGGGCCGCTGCAAATTCGTCAGGGGCGGCATCTAGTGGATTCTGGGCGAAAACCGTCAGGTCGGCCCTGGCGCCTGGGCGCAGGATGCCGCCTGCTTCTCCCACGGATTGCCAGTACTGGCTGGTGTAGCCTTCCAATGCGGCGCGGGCGGACAACGCCTGTTGGGGTTGCACCGGCGTGATGTCGGGCCTGCCGGCTGGTCTGCGGGTTTGGGCGGCCGTAATGATGCCGCGCGGATCGAAGGGGGCTATGGGCCAGTCGGAGCCGAGAGCGACGACCGCTCCGGCCTCGCGCAGATCGCGTGTGCGCCAGGCGTGGTTGGCGCGTTCGGTTCCCAGGCGGCGTGACCAGTTGTCGGTGTGGTCGGCACGGCTGTACAGGGTGCAGTGTGTCGGCTGCAGACTTGTGGTGGCGCCGGAGTCGACGACCTGGTTCAGTACGTCGTCGGGGATGGATTCGATGTGCTCAATCCGGTGGACCGTCCCGTTCCGGGGAAGGGAGGCAATGGTTTGGGCGACGTGGGAAACAGCCTTGTCGCCAATGGCGTGGGTGGCGGTTGGGACATGGTTGTCGTGGAAGAATCTCATGGCGGCCGAGAGCCCTTCAGGTTCGGGCCACAGCGGGTCCACTGATTCGCCGTGGGTATCGGGGGCGAAAAGCCATGCGGTTCCGTTGTCGATGGTGCCGTCCATCATGAGTTTGATTCCGCGGACGTGCCAGCGGCGCCCATGGCGGCCCTGCATGGCCAGGAGTTTGTCCAGATCCTCCTGCGATGCCCCGGGCATGACCCACGGGGAAATGCGTAGACGAATGGATAGGTCGCCCCGTTCCTCCAGGGCTTCCAGAACGTCCAAAGAGTCAGCCTGGCCGAAGTCCAGCATCTGGCCGGCCACGAGTCCGGCTTCGGCCATCGAGCGCAGCAGCCGGTCGAGCTCATTGACTCTTTCGTCGAATGAAAGAGGCGGGAGTTTGGTTTGCACCAGTTCCATGGCGGCCATCTCGTACAGCATGCCATTGGGTTTGCCGTCGGCGGTCGTGCCGACGAATCCTGAGCTGTCCAGCTTTTCCTTGCCTGTTACCCCTGCAAGGCTGAGGCCGGCGTCGGATACCAAGGCTGCGTGGCCGTCAAAAAGGGTGATGTAAACGAGTTCTCCGTCGAGGATGCCGTCGAAGAGGTCGTTGCTGAACTCCGCTTCACCGAAGATCACCGGGTCCAGGCCCCAGGCGAAAAGCCAGTCGCTGCCGGTCCGGTGGGGCGTTTGTGTGGCATGTTCGGCAAGTGCGTGGCGTACGTCGCTAAGTTCGGTTATGCCGTTCAGGTCCAGACCGCGGGCGATGCTGATGCCAAGTATCGGGTGGATGTGGGCGTCAATCAGCCCGGGGGTCACCGTGGCGTTACCCACGTCAATGACGCGGGCAGCATGTGGGGTCCATTGGTCTGCTTCCTCCGTTGTGCCTATGGCGACGATACGGCCGTCGTTGATGGCGATGAAGCCAGCCGTCTCTTCAAGGCGCTCACCGTGAAGGATGCTGGAGGAAAGGATGACGGTGTCGGTGGTTGCTGGCGTGCTCAAGGGTGTACTCCTGTGAAGTTGCGGAACCACGGCCGGCACCCGGGACTATGTCAGGTGCCGCCGTTGATGGCTGCCTTGAGACCTACCGACAAAACGTCGGCCAGGAAGGCGAAGCGGTCCATGTGGCTGGTTGTCACGGCCTGCTGGGCCGTAGAGAGGTGGGGGAAATCTGCCCGGTCGGGCTCGGGAATGGTCCAGGCGGATTCCATCGTGATGGCGTCCAGGCTGGCGCCGATGGCGGCGCTGTCAAGGGCTTCCAGGGTCGGGATGACGAGATGCTCCGGTACCCCGACGCGCAGGAAGGCTTCTGCGAACTTGTCGTAAAGGGCCAATGCCGCCGGATGCGACACCGGTTGGGCGAGCAGCAGCGGCAGGAGGGCCGGCACGAGGCTGTAGGCGGTGCGGAGGGCATCGAAGATCTGCCGGATAAGTTCTTCGAGGTTTGCGGCAGTCAGGTCGGGAACGCGTACCCGGTCGGCCAGGGATCCGCGGGCGAGTTCGATGATGTCGTCGCGGCCTGTGACGTGTTTGTAGAACGATGACTGCCGGACGCCCAGGCGCTCGGCGAGGCGTGGAATCGACAGTGCTGATTCCTCCTCGAACATTGCCAGCGCTTCCCGGCCAATCTGCTTCCGGGAAAGCCTCGGCGTTCGCGGCCGTCCAATCCGGCTGGTCTTTTCGGGAGTCTGCATCCTTCAAGGCTAATCTCAAAGGTTCAGACGGCATGGCCGATGCGGTGGTACGCGGCGGGGTTCACCCGTCGCAGGATCATGGCAAGGAGGGCACCCGCGGCGAACACCACCGGTGCGATGAGCAAGAGGGCGGTGTTGACGGGGTCAGTGTCGGGCAGTCCTGTGAGCAGCCCGACGTTGTCCACCATCAAATACGTCACAACACACATGATCAGGGTCGCGGCGACAGCCGAGGGTATTACATACCACTTGAGCCGATGCTCCCTGTGCCGGAGGAAAAAGACGACGACGCCGACGCCGGTGAGGGCCTGCAGCAGCAAAATACCGATCACGCCCGGACTGTTGGCCCAGATGAGGAACTGCGTGAAGGGGTCCAGTTGCAGCAGGGCGGCGCCGGCGACCAAAGCCACGGACAGCAGGGTTTGTTCTATGCCCGCCACTGACGGCGTGCCGTATCGGGGGCTGATCCGGCCGGAATGCTTCGGGAAGATGCCCTCGCGGCTCAGCGAGAGCGTGTAGCGGTTGATGGTGTTGTGGAATGCGAGCTGGGAGGCAAAGATGCTGGTCACGATGAGCACGCTCATCAGGTTCACGCACCAGTCCCCGGCAAATGTTCCGGCCATGATGTACGCGGTGTCCCCTGTGTCCAGGTGTCCGGCAGCGAATGCCTGCACCGCGGCCGGCCCGAAGGCCTGAACAATGACCCAGACCGCAAAGGCGTAGAAGGCGCCAATGAAAGCGATGGAGATGTAGGTCGCGCGGGGAACGCTCCTGTCCGGGTTCCGTGCTTCCTCCCGGTAAAGAGCTCCGGATTCAAAACCCATGAATGCCGAGAAACCCAAGGCGATCACTGCAGCAAACTGCGGGGAAAAGATCGCCTCAGGGCTGAACGAATCAAATCCGATTCCCTCGGCGCCGCCCTGGAGGAGCACTGCTGCAGCCACGACCGCGACGATTGCCGTTTCCAAAGTGAGCAGAACAGCGAGCACCTTTGCACCCACGTCAATTCCACGCCATCCCAGGTACCAGACGGCCGCGATCGCTACCAGCGCGTAAAGCCACCAGGGCAATTCAATCCCGGTCAGTGACCTGACAGCGAGATCAGCCTGAATGCCGAGGAGGCCGTACAGACCTATCTGGATGCCGTTGTAGCTCATCCACGCGGTAAGCCCGGAGCCCAGTCCAACAACCCTGCCCAGCGACCTGGCGATATAGCCGTAAAAGCCGCTGTAGGACTGGATGTGGCGGGTAAGTGCCATGAAACCGACGGCGAAGAGAGCAAGACCGAGGGCGCCGGCAATGTAAATAACGGGGGCACCAACGCCGCCCACGGCCAGGGCCAGCGGAGCGATCCCGACAACGATGGTCAACGGTGCAGCGGCTGAAACCAGCATAAAAACGATGTCGCGGGTGCCGATGGCATCCTTCTTCAGCTCGGTCCTGGGCCCGGGCCGCGCGGGCGGCACCATCGCCGCCGCTTCATTAGTGAAAGTCATTCGCTTATTATTGATGCGGATCACACGCCCCGTCAAGAGCCGTATTTTTGTAGTGGACAAGTTGTATACGAATAATCTACAGTCGAGGCAGGGCATCGACGTGAGTCAGATCACCGAGCCGGCGCTATCCCGGCGCCTTCCTTCTTCGCAACGGTGCGCTGAAGGCATCGTCCCTAAACTCAACGAGGATTTTCATGAGCAATGTGTCCCACCAGGAACGGGGTGTGCGTAAGCACACCTCCCTCCCCGCAGTTGCTGCATCCAGCCTCGCCGGCACTGCCGTCGAGTGGTATGACTTCTTCCTGTATGGCACGGCAGCAGCCCTTGTCTTCAACAAACTGTTCTTCCCCAGCGCGGACCCCATGGTTGGCACGATGCTGGCCCTGGGAACCTTCGCCGCGGGTTTCGTCGCCCGTCCGCTGGGCGCGATCGTTCTTGGCCATCTCGGCGACAAGCACGGGCGTAAGTCGACGCTAGTGGCCAGCCTGCTCCTGATGGGCGTGGCTACCGCCCTTATCGCTTTGATTCCCCCGTACGCGTCGATCGGCATCATCGCCCCGCTGATCCTTTTGTTCCTCCGGCTGGTCCAGGGCTTTGCCCTCGGCGGCGAATGGGGCGGCGCCGTCCTGCTGGTTTCTGAATACAGTGACAACAGCACCAAGCGGGCGTTCTGGGCCTCATGGCCGAATGTCGGTCCACCCCTGGGCAATCTCATGGCCGCCGGCGTCCTTGCCCTGCTGTCTGCTGTGATGCCTCAGGACCAATTCCTTGCCTGGGGCTGGCGGATCGCCTTCGGTCTTTCCGCGCTGCTGGTCGTTATCGGTTTGGTCCTGCGTCTCTATGTGCAGGAAACACCGCTGTTCCTGGCCTCACAGGCCAAGGCTGACGTCGAGCATGCCAAGCAGGCAAAGCTTCCCCTGGCCGAACTGTTCCGAGGCAACTGGAAAGAGATCCTGATAGCAGCAGGCAGCCGCATGGGCGAGAATGCCGGCTTCTACATCTACTCCCTGTTCCTCATCACCTACGTCACCGAGATCCTGAAGATGGACCGCCAGACCGGCCTGAACGCCGTCATGGTCGGCCAAGGCGTAGCCGTCGTCGCGATCCCCATCCTGGCGATCTTTGCCGACCGGATTGGCCGCAAGCCAATGATGATCGGAGCCTCCGTAGCAACCGTGGTGTGGGGGTTTGCCTTCTTCGCCCTCCTGGACACTCGGCAACCGGGCATGATCATCCTCGCCGCAGTTGGTGGGCTGCTGATTTTCGCAGCCTACAGCTCCGTAATCGGCGCATTCTTCTCCGAACTGTTCCCCACCAAGGTGCGCTACAGCGGAACATCGGTGGCCTACAACGTCGCGTCCCTGATCGCCGGCTCACTCTCCCCCATTATCGCCCTTGCCCTGTACCAGGCTTTCGGTACGGGCCAGGCTATTGCCCTCTACCTCGTCCTCATGGGCGTCATCTCCATCATTGCCGTTTCCTTCGCACGGGAAACAAAGGACATGAAGCTCAGCGACCTTGACGAGAAGCCCACACCCGTGGCGGCGCAGCAGCTCTGATACGTGAGCGCTGTCCGTGGCAGCGGGAACACACTGCCACGGACAGCGGTCATCACCTCACCCGGAAGGACAAAACGGACCCATGAGTATTCTCCCGAACCCCGCACCGACGGCACCGGAAACGGCCTACCTCTGGCTGCGCCGGGAAATCTCACTACTGCCATGGGACCAGGAAGCCTTCCTCACCGAAAACGCGATCGCCGAGGCCGCAGGAGTGTCCCGCACCCCGGTCCGCGACGCGCTCCTCCGCCTTGAGGCCGCAGGTCTGGTCCGGCGGGTCCCGCGCAAGGGCGCCTACGTACCCGCGCTCACTGCGCAGGACATCGAGAACATGATGGAAGTACGGCGGGTCATCGAAGACTGGGCCGTCAGGAAAGTGAGCTTTACCGGCCAACTGGGGAGCGACCTCGACCAGCTCCTCCAGGACCAACAGGACAGCCTCGCCGACCCGGTCGCCTTCATCGACTTCGACATCAGCTTCCACAAGCACATCGTGCATACCGCAGGTAACCGGGCACTGGAAGAGGTCTACGACTCCCAGCGCATCAAACAGCAACGCATGGGCGTCAAAGCTGTCCAGGACAGCCAAGGTCGCAGCGACCACGTCGTGGACGAACACCGGGCCATCGTCGAAGCAATCCGGCAAAGGGATGCACCAACGGCGGCCGCTGCCGTCCTGAACCATCTCCAATCAACACTCACCGTCCTCAAAGCCATCCCTGCCCAAACACACCGCGGCTAAGACCAATGGGGTTGCCGCCCCCACCTATGAAGGAGCACCAATGGACATCGCACTCGTCCAGTTGTCCAGCCCGGACGATGAGAGCCAGACCCAACGCATCGAACGCACCGAGAAGCTCCTGCGGGAGCAGGAGGGCGCAGACCTCATCATCCTGCCCGAGCTCTGGAGCGCCGGCTACTTCCATTTCGACCAGTACCCGGAACTTTCCGAAACGCTGGACGGACAGACCGTACGCATGTGCGCTTCGATGGCCAAGGAACTCGGAACCTATGTTCATGTCGGCAGCATCGTCGAACGCGTCGCCGAAGGGGCCCTGCGCAACACTTCTGTCCTGGTAGACCCCAGGGGAAATATCGCCCACCAGTACTCGAAGCTGCATGTCTTTGGCTACAAATCCCTTGAAGCCGACCTGCTTACCCCCGGTGATTCCCTTCAGGTGGCAGATACCCCTTACGGGAAAATGGCAGGCACCACCTGCTACGACCTGCGCTTCCCTGGTCTGTGGTCCGAACTGAGCCTGCGTGGAGCGGAAATCGTCGTGGTTCCCGCCGCCTGGCCTGCCGCCCGCCGCGAGCACTGGCGGCTCCTTACCTCCGCGCGCGCGGTCGAGCACCAGGTCTACGTCCTGGCCTGCAACGCCGCAGGCGTGCAGGAAGGCGTCGAGCTCGGCGGCACAAGCCGGGTCGTCGACCCCGGTGGCCGCCTCCTCGCCGAAGCAGGAGAGGGCGAGGAAGTCCTCCGCACCACCATCGACCCGGACCTGGTGCACACCACACGCCGTGAATTCCCGGTGATCGCTGACCGGCTTACCGACTACTCAGGCCTGACCCTATGACCATGAAAGCAGATCCTATGGAAACCACTACCGAAACGCTCACCTTTGCCGTTGCCGGCACAGACACAACAATCGAACTCACCGATTATTATGCTGTTGTGGCCGGATACACAGGCCGCGACGCCGCCGCAGTCCAGCACCACATCGATGAACTCGCCGCCATCGGTGTCGCACCCCCGCCGTCCGTACCGATGTTCTACCCGGTGGACAGCGAATCCGTAACCTCAGCCCCCGAACTCGGCGTCACCGGCGAACAAACTTCCGGTGAAATCGAACCCCTCTACATCAGGCACGACGGCCGCTACTACTTCGGCATCGCTTCGGACCACACCGACCGCCACATCGAAACAGTGGACATCGGCGATTCAAAACGCGCCTGCCCCAAACCGGTAGCCGGCACCGTCATCCCCGTCCCTGACCTGCAGGCCCTGTCACTGGATGACTGCCGGGCACGCAGCTGGGTTGACGGCAGGCTCTACCAAGACGGAACCCTCGACGGCCTGCGGACACCGGCCAACGTCGTCGAACTGCTCCTTGAGCGCAACGCCATCGGGGACCGCGACTTCGTCTGCCTCGGCGGGACCCTGCCCGTTATCGGCGGCGACTTCATCTATGGCCGCGAGTGGAAAATCGAACTCACCTTCCCGGACGGCACCACCATCGACCACAGATACATCATCACGAAAGGACACCAGTCATGAGGACCGGAGACGAATACATCAAGACGCTCAACGACGGACGCACCGTCCTGATCGACGGGCAAGCCGTTGAGAACGTCGCCGAACATCCTGCCTTCCGCAACGTCATTGGCACCATCGCCGAACTCTTCGACATCGCCGCGGACCCGGCAAACGGAATGCAGTACCACAGCGAAGAAATCAACGGCACCGCGAACCGCGTCTTCAGCATTCCCCGCACCCCGGAGGAACTGAAGCTGCGCCGCCAGGCGGTTGAACGCTGGGCCAAGCACACCCACGGCTGGGTCGGCCGCAGCCCCGATCACGTCGGCACCTTCTTCGCCGCCTTCGGCGCCCACCCCGAAGTCTTCGAGGACACCGAACGCGACTACGCCGGGAACATCACCCGCTACTACAAGCGCATTCTCGCCGAGAACCTGTATGTCTCCTACGCCATCATCCCCCCGCAGGTCTCCCGCGCCACAACAGCTTCCGGATGGGAAGGCGACTTCCTGCAGGTCGGTGTCGTCAGGGAAACCGACGAGGGCCTGATCGTCCGCGGATCACAAATGCTCGCCACCGGCGGCGCCATCGCCGACGAAGTGTTCGTCACCTGCATTAAGCCCCTCGGTCCGGATGACGTTGACTTCGCTATCAGCTTCGCGCTGCCCGCGGCCACCGAAGGCCTGAAGTTCCTCTGCCGCCGGCCGTTCGCGCCCGCCGCGACCAGTGAATTTGACTACCCGCTGACCAGCCACTACGACGAGCCGGACGCCCTCGTGGTCTTCGAAGACGTGCTGGTGCCCTGGGACCGGGTCTTCATCAATCGCAACATCGACACCCTGCGCCGGCAGTTCTTTGAAACCGGCGCACACGCCCTGGGCAACTGGCAAGCACAGACCCGGTTCACCACAAAACTGCAGTTCATCGCCGCCGTCGCACGCAAGGTCACCCAGGTGAACGGCACCGACAAAATTCCCGGCGTGCAGGAAAAGCTCGGCGAACTCGCAGCCGTCGTCTCATCCGTAGAGTCCGCCCTGATCGCGGCCGAATACAGCGCCGAAGCAGACTCCTCCGGCATGCTGGTACCCGGCAAACGCGCCCTCTACGGTGCCATGGGCCTGCAGTCAGAGACCTACCCCCGCGTCATCGCGATCCTGCGGGACCTCGTTGGCGGCGGCGTCCTGCAGCTGCCCTCAGGCGTCGTGGACATGAAGAGCCCAGTCACCGCACCGGACATCGAACGCTACATCGCCTCCCCCGGCGTTCCCAGCGAAGAGCGCATCAAGCTCTTCCGCCTCGCCTGGGACATCATCGGCTCGGAATTCGCCGGCCGACACCAGCAGTACGAGCTCTTCTACGCCGGCGCCCCGTTCGTCGTGAAGGGCGTCTACACCTACCGCAACTACGGCTACGAAGCGCAAGTCGCCGAACTCGACGAGTTCCTGGCAGGCTACGGCGTCGACGGCCGCAAGGAGGAGAACTAGCCATGCCAAAACCTGAAGTTGAATTCACTCCCACCTCATCGGTGGAATTCACCCCCTGCAACCCACCGATTGAAGGGCTATCCGAAGCCATCCTGGCCAGGAACACCGAAAACGACAGTGTCACCCGGATCCTCAAATTCGAACCCGGAACAGACACCTCCCCCAACGGTGTGCTGACCCATGACTTCTGGGAAGAAGTCTTCATCTTCGAAGGCTCCTTTGTTGACCAGCGCCTTGGAAAAACCTTCAAAGCCGGTGACTGGGCAACCCGTCCCCCGGGCATGGAACACGGCCCCTGGATCTCGGAGAACGGCGCAAAAATGTTCGAGGTGCGCTACTACCAGAACGGCAACAGCTGATGGGCGCTCCGGCAGCCTTCGCAGTCCCCGACGGGCTGGCAATGCGCCGCACCATGGGCAGGTTCCTCACAGGCGTCGCCGTCGTCACCACGGAAAACGCCGGTGAACAGTACGGGATGACCATCAACTCGTTGACGTCCATCAGCCTGGACCCACCCATCCTGATGATCTCGCTGAACTTCAACACCCGTACCGGTGACGCCGTCCTCGCCAGCGGAAAGTTCGCGATCTCCATCCTCGGAGCCAAACAGGAAGCCGTGGCGCGGCAATTCGCCCAACGCGGCGGAGCCCGCTTCGACGCCGGCGACTTCGACACCACCGAAGGCGGCCTGTCCGTAGTCCGAGGCGCCCTGTCCCAGGCAGAATGCAAAGTGGTCCACCAGTACGACATCGGCGACCATCAGGTGTTCTTCGGGCAGGTCACATCCTGCCGTGACCGGGATGGCGACGGACTGGCCTTCAGCGCCGGAAAATTCGGGTCCTTTCACGACTTCAACCACGACGCCATGCCCTGGACGTTCTAACCCGGCAACCTCGCAACCAGGAAGCCTCCCCTGCCCCACCAAGGGCAGGGGAGGCCTTTTGCACCTAACCCTTTGGTGAGCGTGCCGGCAGTCGGGAACAACAAGCCGGGCCAAATGTACGGCGTAGTCTCAGCGGACAGGAAGGGCCGATTGTGAACGTCATTTAGCTGTTCATAAGGGAGCCCGGACCGGGCTCCCTTATGAACAGCTAAAAGCCAATAATGGCTACTCGGGTCGAATTCAGATGGGAGTTAATGGCCTCGTGCGCGGATTCAAGGCTGCGTGCCCGAAGGGCGTCCACAATCGACTGATGTTCAGTCAGCACCTGATCGGCCCGGCCACTTCCCTTTGTAACAGCCAGTACCCCTATCCGAAGTTGGCGTTGCCGAAGGGAAGAATAGAAATCTGCAAGGATCGGGTTGCCTGCCGCCCTCACCATCAGGGTATGGAACTCTGTATCAAGCTCAATGAAACGGGCAGGATCATCGTGAGCATCCCGTTGCTGATCAATGAGGCCCTGCAACGCGTCGATCTGCCCTTCGTCCATGTCGTCCAGGCCCAAGACGGCCCACTTCTCCACGACCGAACGTGCCTGCAGGATCGCTCGTACGTCTGCGTCAGACATCGGAGGGACGTAGGCTCCCTTGTGAGGCACCCTTTTGATAAATCCTTCTGCCTCAAGCCGGAGGAGTGCCTCGCGGACTGGAGTGCGCGATGTTCCAGTCTCTTTGGTCAAGACAGCTTCATTAAGAAACGTCTCGGCATCCCTCGGCAGCGATGCTATGTAGCTTCTTAACCAGTTATATGCAGTCTCTGGCGCCGACTGGCTGGAGGGAGTCAACTGGGACACATCACGCCTTTCCTTGCAGATAACCAGTATACGAGTTGTCTCCGACCCGCGGCCTTCTAACCCGCACATGCCGCCCTTTGCGCCTAGCTTCTACATCCCTGAGCCTTTACAACGGGCTGAGTTTTCCGGGAGGCTCAGCTGGCAGCAGCTGCGCTCCAGCGGAGCCTGGTTCCCTAGGTACTACAAAAGCGGCGGCCACCTGTGGAAGGTGCCCGCCGCCGTCGTCCTGCCTGCTGCGAAAAAGCGTCAATCGTTAATGAGGTCGTTCACCACGATGGTCTGGTCCCGGTCCGGGCCAACTCCGATGGCGGAGAATCGTGTACCGGACAGCTTCTCCAACGCCAGCACGTAGTTGCGGGCATTTTCGGGCAGGTCCGCAAGGGTGCGGGCACCGGTGATGTCTTCGGTCCAGCCCTCGAAGTACTCAAAGATCGGCACGGCGTGGTGGAACTCGGTCTGCGTCATGGGCATTTCGTCGTGCCGGACACCGTCAACGTCGTAGGCCACGCAGACAGGAATCTGCTCGATGCCGGTCAGCACGTCAAGCTTGGTGACGAAGTAGTCCGTGAAGCCGTTGACTCGGGATGCATGGCGGGCCAGGACGGCGTCATACCAGCCGCAACGGCGCGGGCGGCCGGTGTTGACGCCGAACTCGCCGCCGGTCTTCTGCAGGTACACGCCCATCTCATCGAAGAGCTCAGTAGGGAACGGCCCGGCACCAACACGGGTGGTGTAGGCCTTGATGATGCCGATAGAGCGGGAGATGCGGGTAGGTCCTATGCCGGAGCCAACAGACGCACCGCCGGCCGTGGGGTTGGAGGAGGTCACGAACGGGTAGGTACCGTGGTCCACGTCCAGGAACGTGGCCTGCCCACCCTCCATCAGGACTACCTTGCCCTCGTCCAGGGCGGTGTTGAGGACCAGGGTGCTGTCGATGACCAGCGGACGGAGCCGCTCAGCGAAGGACAGGAAGTAGTCCACGATCTCGTCCACCACGACACTGCGGCGGTTGTAGACCTTGACCAGGAGTTCGTTCTTCTGCCGCAGGGAACCTTCCACCTTCTGGCGAAGGATCGACTCGTCGAAAACATCCTGCACGCGGACGCCCAGGCGGGCCACCTTGTCCATGTAGGCGGGACCGATGCCGCGGCCTGTGGTGCCAATGGCGCGGCTGCCAAGGAAACGTTCGGTCACCTTGTCCAGCACCTGGTGGTACGGGGCCACCAGGTGTGCGTTGGCAGAGACGCGGAGCTTGGACGTGTCGGCACCGCGGGCCTGCAGCCCGTCGATTTCCTGGAAGAGTGCCTCAAGGTTCACCACGCAGCCGTTGCCGATGATGGGAACAGCGTTGGGGCTGAGAATGCCTGCAGGCAGCAGCTTGAGTTCGTACTTTTCACCGCCTACGACGACGGTGTGCCCGGCGTTGTTGCCGCCGTTCGGCTTGACGACGTAGTCAACGCGGCCGCCAAGCAGGTCGGTTGCCTTGCCTTTACCTTCGTCGCCCCACTGGGCTCCTACGATCACAATTGCTGGCATGGGATCCTCCCCCATTCGTTCGGGCTGCCGGTTCCGGCCACAGCATGGCCGTCCCGTCAGCGCCGTTCATGAGAATGCCCCGAACGTACCGGCCTTCGCTGGTCCGCGGGCGGCGCAGCGACGCAAGAGTTCCGGGGCCCTTACCACCCAAGTTTAGCCGATGGGCCGCTTCGTCCACTTGATAACGCCGCCGCGGCCCGTCCTGCGGAGTAAAGGACTCCTGCAGGAAGGGACCGCGGCGGGCTGTCAGCGGGTGCTGCTATTCGTCGTCGGCTTCTTCTCCCGGGCGGGAGGTCTGGGTGGCGAGGCTGTCCCAGAAGGAGGTGTCGGCGTCGGCGATGGATCCGTCGGCGATGGCAGCGGCGGTGGCGGTCAGCGTGGTCACCGTCTGCTTGATCAGGTAACCGTTGCTGCGCAGCCCCAGGGCATAGCCGTCGAGGTAGTGGTCCGACATGCCGCGCATCTCGAACAGCAGGGTTGAGATGCCGTACTCCACGGCAATGCCGTTGCGGCTGATGGTTTCGGCACTGCCGCCCACATACTTGCCCAGGTGGCCCCAGCCGGTGGAGTCGACGTTCTCGAAGACAACGGCCCCCAGCTGCTTGGACTTTTCAACCACGACGGGATCAGCGTTGGGTGTGGTGGGATACAGGATGGACCCGGACACAAGCTCCCCGTCGCGCTGGCTGCGCGTGCCCTGGTGGTGCAGGTCGATCATGTAGTCGATGTTGTACTTGCGCATCACGTTGTTGTGCAGCGCCTGGGTTTCAGGCTGGACCTTGGCTACATGGTCGCGGTTGAGGTCCACCGCGTTGGCGTTGTAGCGGGTCATGTTGCGGTCCCCCTTGGCGATGTAGTCCTCCAGGGAGAAGTTCACGTCCCCCATTGCGCCGTCCGCGTTGAGCATGGGGACGATGAGGATGTTCACGCCGTCCAGGATGTCCCGGGACTTTCCGGTGCCGAGGTGCTTGACGAACTCCAGGGCGCCTTCGGTGGTGAGCTGCTCGTTGCCGTGCTGCTGCGTCAGGTAGAGGATGGTGGGCTTGGCCGGGTCCGAGACGTACTTGACCAGGTGGATGTCCCGGCCTTTCACGGTCTGGCCGATCACCTCAAGCTCCATGGCGGACTGGCGGGCGTCCTGGTCTTTGAGGAACGAGACCATCTGGTCATAGGTGGCAAGCTTCGATGTGGTGATTTGGCCGTTGCCGTCATAGCTGGGGCCTTCGCCCACGGCCATCGCCGGTGCCGGCGCAGCCACGACCGCCAGGGCCAGGGCTCCGGAAACTGCCAAAGTCCTGAGGTTTGCCAGGGTTTTTCTCACGTTGCTTTACCTCTTCTGAGTGGGTGCGTCCAGCCTGCCATGTCCCCCATTGCAGGCTGTGACAAAAAGCCAACCAACCTGGACGGGGGCTGTCAATGCCTATGACTGGAACCTGCAGGCAGTTATTACGTTTTGAAAACCTGCCGCCGCGGGACGCGGGCCGACACATTCCCGGCGCAAATTTGCTCCCGGGCGGGAGCTTGGCTTTAAGTGAGAGTAACCATCCGGAGCGGCTGAGAGACCTGGCTCAATGACGCCGCAGCAACCCACTTGGAGCAGCTGGTACCTGCCCATGAAGGTGCTACTGCCAGGACCGATGGAAAGGAATTCCAGCATGCCCCTGAACACCGACCACATCCGCGTCACCCACGCCGGATCATTGCCCCGCACCCCTGAACTGATTGCCGCCAATGCCGCCCGCGAGGAAAACCCGGCCGACGTCGAGGGTTACAACGAGCTCCTCACCGCTTCCGTGGTCGACCTGGTCCAGCGCCAGCAGAGCCTCGGCATCGACATCCCCAACGACGGCGAGTACGGGCACGCGATGTCCGCAGCAGTGGATTACGGCGCCTGGTGGTCCTACTCCTTTGCCCGCATGGGCGGGCTGGAGCTGGACAACGACGCGAAGTGGGCTGTTGAACCGAAGGAGTCAAGCCCAGGCAACGTCCAGCTGACCGGATTCATCCACCGCCGTGACCGCACCATCTTCGCCGAGGCCTACAACGACCCCACCAGCGGAATCTTCACGGGCGGCCCGAAGCCGTTCCCGAAGGTGACCGGGCCGCTCACCTACACCGGCCAGGAGGCGGTGGACTCGGACATCGCCAACCTCAAGGCGGGCCTTGCCGCGGCCGGTCTGAAGGAAGGCTTTGTTGCCGCGCTCTCCCCCGGCAGCGCCTCCCGCATCACCAACGAGTACTACGCCACGGAGGAGGAGTACATCTACGCCTGCGCCGACGTGCTGCGCGAAGAGTACAAAGCGATCGTTGACGCCGGCCTGATCCTGCAGATCGACGATCCCTCCATTGCCGAGAACTGGGACCAGATCAGCCCGGAGCCTTCCGTGGAGGACTACCTCAAGTTCACCCGGATCCGGGTGGAGGCCCTGAACTATGCCCTCCGCGGCCTTCCCGAGGAGCAAGTCCGGTTCCATCTCTGCTGGGGCTCCTGGCACGGCCCGCACACCACCGACCTTCCCCTTGCGGACCTGGTGGACACCATGCTGGAGATCAACGCCGGCGGCTACTCCTTTGAGGCCGCCAATGTCCGGCATGAGCATGAATGGCGCGTATGGGAGGACACCAGGCTTCCCGAGGGCAAGGTCATCATTCCCGGCATCGTCTCGCACGCCACCAACGTGGTGGAGCACCCGAACCTGGTGGCGGACCGCATCGTCCGCTTCGCCGACGTGGTGGGCCGGGAGAACGTCATTGCCTCAACCGACTGCGGCCTCGGCGGACGCGTCCACCCGCAAATCGCCTTCGCCAAGCTTGAGGCCCTGGGCGAGGGGGCCAGGCGGGCCACCAAGCGGCTCTGGTAGCAGCCAGCCCTTCACAGCCAGAGCGCGCCGGTTCCGTGCCCCAACCTGCGGGTGCACGGGACCGGCGTTTCGTTTCCCCGGGCTTGCTAAACTGGGCAAGGCCGACCCGGAATCGGTTCACCCCAACTAACCGCCGCTGATGAACTGCGCCGCCGTGCGCCCATTTTCAGCGGTGGAAGCACCAGCAATCCCCGCAGGAGACCCAGCACTACATGACAGCCCTGGCACCCGAATCCTTCCATGAGCAGCTCCTGAGCCGCCGTTACGAACCCAACGTTGCCGCCGTGAACGAGCTGTGCGATTCCCTCCAGGACGCCAGGCCCGGCAGCGTCGTGCCCTACGTGGACCCCATGCACGATGTGGACGAGTGCCGCATCATCAGCCTCTTCTCAAACATCGGTGAGGCCGACCAGTCCGGATTCATCAACCCGGGTGACCAGGACGCCGCAACGCGGATGCTCGGCATTCAGTGGAAGCTGGGCCTGCGCCCCGAGTTCGTGATGCCGTGGAACGTCCACCCCTGGCACACAGCAGGCGAGGCCAACGGCAAGTTCACTCCGGACCAGATCCAGGCCGGCCTGAAGCCGTTGCTCAAGTTCCTGGCGCTCGTACCCCGCGCCTCGGTGATCGTTGCCCACGGCACCGAAGCCAACCGCCTGGCCAACCTGCTGCTGAAGACGGAAGTCCCGTTGCTCTGGCGCCGCGGCCTGAAAACCTACAAGGTCCGGTCCCTCAGCGGCCGCGCCTTCGCCGGTTCACCGGCCCGCCAGGAGGAATTCCTCGAAGACATGCGCGCCGCTTACGCGGACGCCATGGCCCGCACCGGACTGCAGAAGGCATAACCAAAGAATGGGCCCACGCCCGCAGCGTTCCCTGGCCGGGCTTGCGAGGCGGGGGTGCGGGTGGAGAACGACGGCGGGCGGTCACCTTTTCGAGAAGGTGACCGCCCGCCGTCGAGCTTAAACCGCTGGTCGTTACTTCGCTTCGATCGCTGCCTTCGCTGCAGGGTCGGAGTCGTTGAGGAACTTTTCGATCCGCTCCGGCTCGTCTGCTTCTCCGATGGCAGCCGCTGCGCGGCCCAGCGAGTACAGGGCCCGCAGGAAGCCGCGGTTGGGCTCGTGCTCCCACGGGATCGGTCCCACACCGCGCCAGCCGTTGCGGCGCAGCGAGTCCAGTCCGCGGTGGTAGCCCACCCGGGAGTAGGCGTAGGAATCGATGGTGCGCCCCTCCGCCCACGCCTCTTCCGCGAGCAGCGCCCACAGCAGCGAGGACGTGGGGTGCTTGGCCACGAGGTCCAGCGGCTCCTGGCCCGCGTCCAGCTGCTGGTAGACCTCGGTCTCGGCAGGCAGGAGCGTGGGCTCGGGGCCCATCAGGTTCCTACGGAACTCGTCGGACATGCCTAGAAGGTCTTTCCGGCGGAACCGAGCTGCTTGGTGGCTTCCACCACGCGGGCTGCCAGACCGGCTTCGGCGGCTGCGCCCCAGACGCGGGGGTCGTAGGTCTTCTTGTTGCCCACTTCGCCGTCAACCTTCAGGACGCCGTCGTAGTTCTTGAACATGTGGTGTGCCACCGGACGCGTGTAGGCGTACTGGGTGTCGGTGTCGATGTTCATCTTGATGGTGCCGTAGGACACTGCGTCCGCGATCTCCTGGTCGGAGGAGCCGGAGCCGCCGTGGAACACGAGGTCGAACGGGCTGTCCTTGCCGATCCGGGCGCCCACCTGGGCCTGGATATCCTTGAGGATCTCCGGGCGGAGCTTCACGCCGCCGGGCTTGTACACGCCATGGACGTTGCCGAAGGTCAGTGCGGTGATGTAGCGCCCGTTCTCGCCGGCGCCGAGTGCCTCAACGGTTGCCAGGGCGTCTTCAACCGTGGTGTACAGCTTCTCGTTGATCTCGTTCTCAACGCCGTCCTCTTCGCCGCCCACGGTGCCGATCTCAACCTCGAGGATCATCTTGGCGGCAGCGGTGCGCTCCAGCAGTTCGCGGGCGATGCGCAGGTTCTCCTGCAGGGTCTCCGCGGAACCGTCCCACATGTGGGAGTTGAACAGCGGGTTGCGGCCGGCCTTGACCTCAGCTTCGGAAGCGGCCAGCAGCGGCAGGACGAAACCGTCCAGCTTGTCCTTGGGGCAGTGGTCCGTGTGCAGGGCGATGTTGACGTTGTAGCTCTTGGCCACCTCGCGGGCAAAAGCCGCGAAGCCAAGGGAACCGGCAACCATGTCCTTGGTGGACGCGCCGGACCAGTAGGCCGCGCCGCCGGTGGAGACCTGCACGATGCCGTCGGACTCAGCTTCGGCGAAGCCGCGGAGGGCAGCGTTCAGCGTCTGCGAGGACGTCACGTTCACGGCCGGGAAAGCGAAGCCGCCCGCCTTTGCGCGGTCGATCATTTCGGAGTAGATCTCTGGGGTTGCAATGGGCATGCTGACTCCTATGCTGAGGTTCGTCTGTGGGCTGGTAACCCTGGAGTACCGCTTACGGCTAGCACCATCCTAGCCAGTTCCGCCCGGAGAGTGCTGTGGGTTACGCCCTACCCGCACCCTGACCCCGCAAGCTCAGCCAGGTAACCCTCCGGGCGCGGGCCCACCACGCGCACTTCGGCTCCGCGTGCCGGCTACCAACTCCTCCACGGTCAGTAGACCGGCAAGGTCCAGCCACGTCGGCGCAGGCGAAGTGAGCCGGACGCCGTCGTACTCCACCACCTCACCAGGGTGGAAGGTCAGCAGGTGCCCCGGGAAACCGTGAACAGGTCTTTTGCTGTCGTGCGAGTTCGGGTGATCCCTGCCTTGTCCGAGGCCCGGAGTGAGAAAGAGCCGCTGGTCAAATGATCGGGGAGGATGGTCCTGCGCATCCCTCATTCTGGCCTGTCCGTGCTGCCCGTCGGGAGTTATCCACAGCCCTGGAGCCCTAGCCCCGTGCGAAGTGACACTTATCGGCAATTGGGTCCCTCGGGATTGCGGCTAAGTGCTATGTCGCGGGAAGGGGAGGCGCTAACGTGCTGGTTGAACACGTGCCGGCGCACCCACGCGTGCATGGCGATGGCTGCTGCCGACGCGGCGTTGATGGACCGGGTGGAGCCGAACTGCTCAATGGACAGGGTGGCGACGGCGGCCTCGTGCACTTCGGGGGTCAGGCCGGGTCCTTCCTGGCCGAACACCAGCACGCAGTCCCTGGGCAGATCGTAGGTTTCCAGCGGCACCGAGTCGGGGAAGATGTCGACGCCGATGATCGCCAGCCCCTCCCCCTGCGCCCACGCCACAAAGTCCTCCACGGTGGCGTGGTGGCGCACGTGCTGGTAGCGGTCGGTGACCATGGCGCCGCGCCGGTTCCACCGCCGTCGGCCGATAATGTGCACTTCCTTGGCGAGGAAGGCGTTGGCGGTCCGCACCACCGTGCCGATGTTAAGGTCATGCTGCCAGTTCTCGATGGCCACATGGAAGTTGTGGCGCCTGGAGTCCAGCTCCGCCACGATCGCCTCATGCTTCCAGTAGCGGTACTTGTCCAGCACGTTGCGCCTGTCACCGTCGGCCAGTAGATCCGGGTCCCAGTGGTCGCCTTCCGGCAGTTCGCCCTCCCAGGGCCCGACGCCGACCTCCGCCTTAGCGGGGTCTGGTTCCTGGGTCTGGGCCTCCTCTGGCTCGGGTTGGGGCTCGTTTGTCATACCGGGCGTTTGGTTCACCCCTCAACACTAGACTGGACCTTTCGGGCTTTTATTACAGGCGGAGGCAGGCATGGCAGAAGCGGACGAGGTCAAGGGCAATCCGGCGGTTTACCGAAGCGGCCAGGACATTGAATGCTGGCTGACGGACATGGACGGCGTGCTGGTCCACGAGAACCAGCCGATTCCCGGTGCAGCTGAGCTGATCCAGCGGTGGGTGGACACGTCCAAGCGCTTCCTGGTGCTGACCAACAACTCCATCTTCACCCCGCGCGACCTTGCTGCGCGGCTGCGGTCCTCCGGCCTGGAAGTCCCGGAGGAAAACATCTGGACCTCCGCCCTGGCCACCGCGCAGTTCCTCAAGGACCAGGTGCGTTCGGAATCGGGCAACAGGGCCTACACCATAGGCGAGGCAGGACTCACGACGGCGCTGCACGAGGCGGGCTTCATCCTCACCGACCAAAATCCGGACTTCGTGGTGCTTGGCGAAACCCGCACCTATTCCTTCGAGGCGATCACCACCGCCATCCGGCTGATCCTCGCCGGTGCCCGGTTCATCGCCACGAACCCGGATGCCACCGGCCCGTCGAAGGACGGCCCCATGCCCGCCACGGGGGCGATCGCAGCCCTGATCACCAAGGCAACGGGACGGGAGCCGTACATCGTGGGCAAGCCGAATCCGATGATGTTCCGTTCCGCGATGAACCAGATCGACGCCCACTCCGAGACCACCGCCATGATCGGCGACCGCATGGACACTGACATCATCGCCGGCATGGAGGCAGGCCTGCACACCGTCCTGGTCCTCAGCGGGATCACCCACAAGGACGACATCGCCGCCTACCCGTTCCGGCCCAACCAGGTGTTGAACTCGGTGGCGGACCTGAAGAACCAGATCTAGGAGCCGGCCCTAGAACACCGTCACGCGGGATCCACCACGGGGCAGCGGGAAGTTTTCATCCAGCAGCTCGTCCAAAAGGGGCCGGTAGACGTGGGAATTCCAGCCAGGACTGGCATGGGCGGGCCTGGCGCCTTCAGTGTGGAGGCTGCTGGAGACCATGTTGGCCTTGAAGGCTACTGCCCAGGCCTCCACCGCCGTCTGGTATCGGACGGTGCGGTCCCGGGGATTGCCGATATACGCCATTTTCGCGCCGCCGATTTTGCCCGCGAACCGGCTGCCGTCGAAGTGATAGATGTAGGCCGACTCCGACTGGATGAGGAGGCTGGACGGGGCAATGGGCGACAGCTGTTCGAGGGTCTGGTCGAGGATCTGCCGCCAGGTGCGTTCGTCCTTATGGATCACCCGCTCCCCCAGCTCATAACCGCCACGGAGGGCGGAGGGGAAGCGGAAACCGCGCTCGTACAGGAACACCACACCGTCGAACCAGCTCTGGTCCAGCACGTCGTGCTTGCTGTAAGGGCTGGAGTCCAGCACGATGAACTGTACTTCCAAGCCGTGGATTTCCAGCAGGCGAGCGGCCACCTGGGTGGCGACCATTCCCCCGAAGCTGTGGCCGTAGAAGAAGAGCTTGGTCAGTTTCTGGGCACGGACATGCTCAATGACGGCAATCACAATGGCGTCGATGTCCAGGCCTTGATTAGAATAGCCCACGGCTGCCAGCCGGGCCCGCTTGTTCAGCGCCCCGCGCAGCGAGTTCAGGATCCACTGGGCTTCCTCCCAGCTGGTCTTGTAGCCGGGAAACAGGAACCAGCTGGCGTCCGGGTAATAGGTATCCGCGAAATCGTCCGGGACAGTGAGGATCCTGTCCGTCCTGCGCTGGGACTGCACCTCCCGGGTGAGGAGCATGTCGGCCGCAAGCAGGCCCGAGGCCCCGGCGCCCGCCAGGAATCCGCGACGGGAAAATTGCTTGAGGGCAGCACTTTCCGCCAGCAGCCGGGCCCCCGAAACCCCGCGCCGGTCCTGCGAATTTACCTCCCCCTCATACGGCACACCCCTACCGTAGGCACACCGGAAGACGCCCCCGCAAGCAGCTCGGTGTAACCATTCAGCGACAGCTGGTCAGCAGTGGCTTCTCAGCTGGCGGCCTGGCCCTCCGAGCCCGTAAGCGGTGCGACGCTGCCCTGTTGGCGCCGCAGCAGTTCCTGGCCAATGTCCGTGTACCGGCCCAGCAGGTCCGAGCCCGCGAAGGCTTTCGGGTTGTCCAGCAGGGCGAAAATCGAGTCACTCGCGGTCAGCAGCTCCCCGTCCGAGTACTCCTCCAGCGGCCGGCCGAACAGCTCCTCGAAGCGGGGGTCCGGCAGCAGCGGGAGGCCCTCGGCCGGGTCCTGTCCGTCCTCCGGAAAATCGGCAAAGCCGTCCAGGAGTGCCAGCGGCTGTTCATGGGAACCGGCCAGATCCCAGTCGACACCCGGGGAAAGATCCAGCGAAACGCCACTGCCGTAAATCCCCGGAAGGGTATTAGTGTCGATCGCATTCAAGTCGCTGCGGAGACCTGCCAAGGCGGAGGACTCCACCAGTTCGGCCCAGGAAAGGTCGACGCGGATATGGGAACGGATGCCCATCCGCCTGATCCGGCGAATAGTGTGGAGAAGTTCGGGGCGGGAGCCGCCATCGAGGCTGCCCCGGACTTCTATCCGGACGACGTCGGCGGGGACGTCAAGGTTAACGAGGGCATTCAAGGCGCGGTCCATAGGTACTCCAAAAGAGGGTGTCTATGGCCGACGGCTCAACCTCGGTAAGCGTAACCTCCCGCCAGTCCAGACACAACCCGCCAGTAACAAGGAAGGAAGCTTGCTAACCCGTTCTGTCCGCCTGGGTTGCCCTGGGTTCTTCGAAATGGGTCCGGGTGCCGGCACCGCCTACAGAATCCACCAGCGATTTGGCGATGTCCCTCAGCTTGGTGTTCGTGTTGCTGGAAGCTTCGGTGAGAATACCGACTGCAGTTTCCTGGCTGCACCGGTTCTGGGCCATGACGACGCCGATGGCGATATCGATGATGGTCCGGGATTCCAGGGTTGCCCGAAGGTTTGCCGCGCTGTCTGTGTGCAGCGAGAACCGCACTGCAAGCCGCAGCGCCTGGGAAATCTCCCGAGTGTATTCCCGGGCCCGGGCAGTGGCCTGGTCATTGAACTTGTGCGGCGCGTCGGAGTAGAGGTTCAGCGCCGCCTTCGCTTCCCCCTGCAGGTGGAAGGGCAGGGAGAGCACCGAGCGCAGCCCGTGGGAAGCCACGGCGGACGCGTAGTCCGGCCCCCACCGGTTCTCCTCATACAGGTCCGGAACGTGGACCTCCCGTTCCTCCCGGGCAGCGGTAAGGCACGGGCCCTGGGAGAGCGAATACTGGATCTCATCCACTTCCCGGGCGGAATCGCTGCTCCAGCCAATGGTGGCAGCCTTCCGGTCGCGCAGCAGCGTGATTCCGCACAGCGCGTCATCCCCGTCGCCAGCCATCTGGTGGGCGGAAAAGCGTGCGAGTTCGTTGATGAATTTCTCGAAATCGGCGCTCTCCAGAATGAGGTTCTGGACCTGGTCAGTGGCACTCAAGGGCTGTTCAGGGGGGAGCATGGTGCACGTTCTCCGTACGAGGAATTAGGGACTATGCCTAATCGTAGCTAGGAAAGCCCCAGTTCGTCCTTGCCGAAGGCGAACAGGTAGGGAACGCCTGTTTCAGCCTCGATCTTTTCCTTGGCGCCGGTGTCACGGTCCACGATCACGGCCACGGCCACTACATTCCCGCCGGCCTTCCGCACACCCTCCACAGCCGTCAGCGCCGAGCCGCCTGTTGTAGACGTATCTTCAAGGACCAGGACCTTCCGGCCTTCCACGGACGGCCCCTCCACCTGGCGTCCCATGCCATAGGACTTCTGCGCTTTGCGTACCACAAAGGCGTCAACAGTCCGGCCCGCATCCACTGCCGCGTGCATGACGGCCGTACCAACAGGATCCGCGCCCATGGTGAGCCCGCCTGCGCATTCAAAATCAATCCCGGCTTCGTCCGCCAGTGCGAGCATGACCTGGCCCACGAGCCTGGAGGCCTCGTGATGCAGCGTGACGCGGCGGAGGTCGATGTAGTAGTCGGCCTCGGCTCCGCTGGAAAGGATCACCTTGCCGCGGACAACAGCGAGTTCCTTGATCAGTTCCAGCAGGCGGGCACGGGCGGCAGCAGTGTCAACTGCTGTATCACTGGGGGAAGTCATGGGCTCCAGTTTAGTGGGTCAGGGGGCCGGGACGCGGCGGGCGAAAGCGGGTGCATGCTCGGGCAGCGGCCCGAACGCGATGATCCTGGGCAGGACCCGCCCAACCACCGGGGCGTGCCGGACGATGAACAGCATGACCGGCAGCGGCCGGGGCCTCTTCCCGGCGAACAATGGAACGAATATTGCCCTGTGCATGATTCGCTGGACATTCTGGACAACTGCGGTGGGCATCCGGCGGCGCCGCTCTACCCGCGCAAGATCCTTCGTTGTCACCCGGCTCGAAAGCAGGCCGGGTGCCAGTTTTGCGGCTGTTGCCACGGCGTCCTGGATTGCGAGGTTGATTCCCACTCCCCCTGCCGGCGACATGGCATGGGCGGCATCGCCAATACAGAGGAGACCGTCCACGTACCACCGCTTCAGCCGGTCCAGCCGGACATCCAGCCAGTGCAGGTCATCCACCGAACGGATGGCGTCCACACGTTCGGCCAGGTCGGGGCGGAGCCGGGCAACCCGCTCCCGGAAACGCTTTACGCCTTCGGCGCGGATCCGGGCATCCGAACCTTTGGGGGCGAGGTATCCCATCTGGTAGTAGTCATCGCGGAACAGGGCAATCATCGCCTCACGGTGGCCGAAGGCAGGCACCACGCCGGCCACCACCCCCTTTTCGGAAGCCGGGCGCGGGAGTTTGAACCACCAGGTGTCGAACGGCACGGGATACTGCTTCGGCTGCAGCCCCGCTGCGCGCCGCAGCACCGAATGGCGTCCATCAGTGGCCACCACCAGGTCGGCATGCAGCACCCCTTCCCGGTTCGGTCCGCCGTCCTGGACCACGTTCCCGCCGCCACCGCGTCTCCGGTAGCTCACGCCGGTGACGCGGCCGCCGTCGAACACCAATCCCGTGGCCTCATGCTGCATCAGGAGCGTGAAGGACGGTTCCCGCGCCGCCTCGGAAGCCAGGAAGTTGAGGAAGTCCCACTGCGGCATCATGGCGATGTAGTTGTACGGTGGCTTCAGACCGGAGAAATCCCCCACGGTGACCAGCCCGGCTCCCGGGATGGGGAAGGCCACCTGGTTCAGCCGGCTCTGCGGGAGCCTGCGGAAGCCCGCGCCCAGGCCGAGTTCGTCAATCAGCCGCACCGTGGACGCGTGAACGGTGTCGCCGCGGAAATCGCGCAGGAAATCGCCATGCTTTTCCAGGACCGTGACCTGCACCCCGGCCCGGGCGAGCAGCAGGCCCAGCATCATCCCGGCCGGGCCGCCGCCGACAACGGCGCACCCCGTTCGCTCCATGCACCCACGCTACGCCCGGGAAGCCACCTCCACCACGGTGCCGCCACGGCCGGCACTTCCGGCGGAACAGTTGAGCGTTTTCGGCGCCGCTGGCTAGGCTGGTCCACATGCGCGAACTCCAGGCAAGCATCATTGAAGAAATGGGCGTACAGCCCCGGATCGATCCTGCCGGGGAGGTGCGCAAACGCGTCACGTTCCTTAAGGACTACCTCAAGGCCACCCATACCAAGGGCTTCGTCCTGGGCATCTCCGGCGGCCTGGATTCGTCACTGGCCGGCAAGCTAGCCCAGTTGGCCGTGGAGGAGCTCGAGGCCGAAGGCGTGGAGGCCAACTTCGTTGCCGTGCGGCTGCCCTACGGCGTCCAGCATGACGAGGAAGACGCCCAGGCAGCCATGGACTTCATCCGGCCCAAGACCGAGTGGACGTTCAACATTTCCGCTGCCGTGGACGCCTTCGAGGATGAGTTTGAGAAAACCGTGGGAACTGAAATTTCGGACTTCCACAAGGGCAACACCAAGGCGCGGACCCGCATGACCGCCCAGTATGCCCTGGCAGGAGAACACAACTACCTGGTGATCGGCACGGACCACGGCGCCGAGTCCGTCACGGGCTTCTTCACCAAGTACGGTGACGGCGGCGCGGACATCCTTCCGCTGTTCGGCCTGAACAAACGGCAGAACCGCGCGCTCCTGGCCGAGCTGGGGGCGCCCGCCCGCGTGTGGGAAAAGGTGCCCACGGCGGACCTGCTGGATGACAAGCCCGGCCGCACCGACGAGGACGAGCTCGGGCTGAGCTATGACCAGATCGACGATTACCTGGAAGGCCGGGAGGTTCCCGACTCCGTGGCTGAGCTGATCGAAGAGAAATACCTGCGGACCCGGCACAAGCGCACGGTTCCCGTTACCATCTTCGACATCTGGTGGAAGCACCAGGGTCCGGAAGAGCCGCGCACAGGACTCTAATTACCAGTCAACGTCCGGGGGCTCAGCGGGGTCGTCGGCCACCCTCGCCACCGCCCAGCTGCTGGGTGATCCGATGGGCCTCGGCCATGAGGAGGCCACCCAGCTCCTCCTGCCGGTCCGGCCGGAAGCGCGGCTCGATGCCGGTCAGGGACAGCGCCCAGGCCGGCCGGCCGGAGCGGTCAAACACCGCCGCGCCCATGCCCCAGCTGCCTTCCAGCACCAATCCGGGGTTTACGGAGTAGCCGGCCAGCCGGGTGCTGGCAAGGTTGGCCCGGACGACTTCCTCCGAATGGCCTGCTGCGAACCTGCCTGCATGCGCCGTCCAGCCCCGGAGCAACTCGTCCTGCTCATCCTCCGGCAGGAACGCCATGATCGCCGTGCCCGCGGAAGCCACCCCCAACGGAAACCGGTATCCTCCATCGGAAACCTTGCGGCCGCCACTGAACCCATCAGGCCCGCGCCGGGCGGCCGTTCGGAACATGGGCGGGGTGGGCATCGCGAACTACGTGAGCATCCTCGAGGCCCCCTAACCCCTACCAAGTTTTTGTCCTCCAGGTCAGGGGGTTAGCCTCGGCTCCGGATCAGGGCCGCGATCTCCGCGAAACCCAGCCGTTCGGCGTTCTGCAGGGCAGTCCGGCCTTCAGGGTCGCGGATGTACGGATCTGCGCCGGCATCGAGGAGCAGGCGGACCACCTCCTGCTGCCGCGGCCCACCGTTGTTCAACAGGATCGCCTCCTGCATGGCGGTCCAGCCGAGGTTGTTCACGTGGTTGACCGGCACTCCCGCGTCGATCAGGATCCGAACCGTCTCCACGTTGCCGTGCTCGCTGGCAGGAATCAGGGCTGTACCGCCGTAGCGGTTGGTGCTGGCGACGTCCGCTCCCGCCGCCAGGGTCAACTGCAGCACCTCGTTGAACCCTTCGGCGCCGGCGTACAGGAACGCGGAGTCCTGAATGGCGTCCTTGGCATTCACATCGCCTCCGCGCCCGATCAATTCCTGTACCAGCGATACGTTGTTGGCTTTGGCCGCGGCGATGAGTTCCTGGTTGAGGTTCGCCTGTTCCTCCGGGGACAACACCGGAGGAACAGGCGGCGGCTCACTCACCGAAGCGGTAGCAGGTTCCTGTGTTGCAGGGAGTTCCGTTGGAGTGCCGGCAGGAACCGACGGCGGAGCGGACTGCGGCGGCTGCTCCGCCGGCGGCCCTGCCTGGCACGCTGCCATCGACAGAGTTGTCCCGAGGATCATGCCGATTACCCCAAGCCGCTTCATACGCCAGCTTATTGAGCCGTACCGGCGGCGGCGATGGCCTCAGCTCCCGCGGTGGCACAGGCTTCATCCAGGGCGCCGTCAGGAGCACCGCCGACGCCGATGCCGGCTACCGAAACGCCGTTCACCTTTAGCGGTACGCCCCCTGCCAGGAAGAGGGTGCCGGGCAGGTCTGCGATGCTGGGGCCGGTGCCGTTGACCCGTTTGGCCAGTTCGCTGGTGGGAGCTCCAAAGGCTGCCGCGGTATAGGCCTTCTGCTTGGCGGCCTCGATAGTGTGTTCCGCCGCATTGTCGCCCCGCAGCAGCGCCTGTACTGTCCCGAAACGGTCCACCAGCGCCACCGTGACGAACGGGAGCCTGTCCGCCTGGCACCGCGCCAGTGCCGCCTGCACTGCTTTGGCCGAGGCACCCACGGAGATCCGGTTTTGCTGCACCACGTTGTCGGGCACGGGCTGGATGTCGGCAGCAGGGACTGCAGTTGCTGCTGGACCCGCGCCGGCGTTGGCGGCGGCCGTCGCCCCGGCGGTGAGGGCAAGGGTGCCTGCAGCTGCGGCGGCGAGTACTTTTGCGGACTTCTTCATGTTGTTTCCTTTGATCTGCAACGTTGGGGGTTGCTCTGCAACGTCCCGGAGCGGGTACGTTTCCATCCTTCCGGCGCTGCCCTCTCCCGGCATCGGGCCTTTGGCTGTTCCCTCCTGCACCGAAAGGCCAGCAGTATCAGCCAAAAGGCTGAGGGACGGGGCAGCGGCAGGGGCAATACCATGGTGGATAGCTTTTCCTACCTCCGAACCGGAATCCCCATGCCTACCCGAGCCTCCGTCCGCGCCCCGGCTGATGCAGCCCCGGCTGGCGGCGCCCCAGCCACTGGCCCCTTCAGCACCGGCACCCCGCCACGACCACATCTGGCAAGCATCGATGTCGCTGTGCACCTTGGTTTCGCCGTGCTGCTGGTGGCGTCTCTGGTCCGCTACGTGATGCGGCACAGCCCGGCAGACAACCTGCTGGTCCTCGGCCTGGCCGCCGCCGCCTGCCTCTTGTACGCCGTCGTTGCCGTGCTGGCCCGCCGGGAGCGCCCGGGCGCCCCGTGGATGTTCGTCCTGGTGGCCGTGTGGGCCGTATTGGTCATCGCCGCGCCCAGTTTTGCCTGGTGCTCGTTCGCGCTCTTCTTCCTCAGCCGGAGCGCCCTGGCCGGCCCGGCAGCCTACGCTGCGGCCGGGATTACGGCCACGGCCACAGCCGCCGGCCTGTTCCGGATGACCAACGGCACTGATGTGGCGATGCTCCTCGGGCCCCTTGCCGTGGGCGTCATGCTCACGCTCATCTATGACCGGATCCAGCGCGACGCCGAGGAGCAGCGCCGGCTGCATGCGGAGGTTACGCGCGCGCAGGGACAGCTGGCGGCCAGCGAGCGCCGGGCCGGCACCATAGCCGAACGGGAGCGGGTTTCCCGGGAAATTCATGACACGGTGACCCAGGGGCTGGCCAGCAGCCTGCTCCTGCTTGAGGCGGCGGGGCGCGCCTGGCCAAGTGCCACCGCGCGGGCTGATCTCGGTGAAGCAACCGCCCTGCTGCGGGGCAATCTGTCCGAGACCCGCAGCCTGGTGCACGAGCTCGCCTCCCCCGGCCTGGACACCTCCCCGCTGCCGGACGCGCTGCTCGTCGCTGCCAGGCGGTATGTCCCGGACGCCCGGCTCCTGGTCACCGGGGAAGCACACCCTGTCCCTGCGGAAACCCGGCATGCCCTGCTGCGGGTGGTGCAGAGCGCTGCCGCCAACATCAAACTCCATGCCTCCGCCACCGTTGCAACCGTGACGCTGGGATTCCTCCCGGAGTCCGTCACCCTGGACATCTACGACGACGGCGCCGGCTTTGATCCTGCGGCGGCAGCACCGCCGTCGGCCGCCGGAGGCTACGGACTGCGGGCCATGCGGCAACGGGTGGAGCAGCTGGGCGGGGTCTTCTCCGTGGAAAGCACACCCGGGGACGGAACCATCGTGGCCGCCCAGCTGCCTGTGCCCGGCCCCGGGGCAAGGACGACGGGAAGACCATGAGCGTCATCACCGTGCTGCTGGCGGACGACCACCTGGTGGTGAGAAGCGGCCTTCGCGCCCTCCTGGGGACCCAGCCCGACATCGAGGTGGTGGCCGAGGCAGCCTCCGGGGAGGAAGCGGTGCAGCTGGTACATGAACACGAGCCGGCCGTGGTGGTCATGGACCTGGCCATGGGCGCGGGGATGGACGGCATCCAGGCGATCCGAAGAATCCGGGAAGCCAACAGCAAACAGGCGGTCCTTGTCTTCACCACCTATGATTCGGACGCCGACATCGTGCGGTCCGTGGACGCCGGTGCCATGGGCTACCTGCTCAAGGACGCGGCTCCGGAGGAAATTTTCGCCGCCATCCGTGGTGCCGTCCAGGGAAAGAGCGTCATGAGCCCGCCAGTGGCGTCCCGGCTGTTCCAGCAGCTCCGCAATCCGGACGAAATCCTCACGCCGCGCGAGGCAGAACTGTTGGGCCTGCTCACCCAGGGGCTCAGCAACCGGGAGCTCGGCCAGCGGCTTTTCATCTCTGAAGCAACCGTCAAGACGCACCTCGCGCATATCTACGCCAAGCTCGGAGTGGACACCAGGGCAGCCGCCATCGCCACCGCCATCCGCCGTGAAGGGATGCGTTGACCTCGACAAATGTTGCCTTACCCTTGCAACCGGGGCCTGCGCCCCGTACGTTGGGGACTGCGGGGGACGTTCTCCCCGCACTCCTGGCCGATGGCCCGGGGAGAGAATCAGAGTCACACGAAGGAATGCAGCCATGGCAACAGGCACAGTTAAATGGTTCAACGCCGAAAAGGGTTTTGGCTTCATTGCCCCCGATGACGGGTCCGCTGACGTTTTCGCCCACTACTCCGCAATCGCCAGCAGCGGATACCGCTCACTCGATGAGAACCAGAAGGTTGAATTCGATGTGACCCAGGGCCCCAAGGGCCCGCAGGCAGAGAACATCCGCCCGCTTTAAGGTTTAGCCTTTCCCCGGCTCCCGCCGGCGGACCGGCACCTGCAGCGGCTTCTTCAGCATCGTGCTGGAGGGGCCGCTGTTTTGCGTCGACCAGCCCTCGTCCTTCTTGCCCTCCTTTCCCTTGCGCTGTGCCCCTGCCTGCTCATGGGGATAATTGAAGGGTGAGCGGACAGGACCAGGATCCCTGGGAGGAGTTCGACAGGCTGGGACCGGCCGTGCCTGACCGCGTCCCCGGGCACCCCGGCGGTGAACCGCTGGGCTTCGGGTTCCGCACCGGAGTCCGCAGTGCACGCGTCGCTGTCGGATTCGCCATCTATACCCTGGCTCTGGGAACAGTCCTGGCGCTGACCGGCTGCGTCTTTTTTGCGGCCCGCGGCGAATGGCTCCCCGTGGCGCTCATGCTCCTGATCGAGGCCGTGTTCATTTTCGCGTTCAACCGGCTCGTCGCCCAGGCCCGCACCCGTTCACGCCGCCGCCCACCGGGTCACGGCCTCCCCGAAAAACCCGCTTGACGTTGACGCTGCGTCAACCCCTACGCTCAAACCATGGAAGACACCGGGAGCAGCGCCCGGCAGGACTGGCCCATCCAGGAGGTGGCCCGGATCGCCGGAACCACGAGCCGCACTTTGCGCCATTATGACGAAGTCGGCCTGCTGGCGCCGAGCCGGGTGGGCAGTAACGGCTACCGCTACTACGACAGCAACGCCCTCCTGCAGCTGCAGCGGATCCTTCTCCTTCGGGAGCTTGGGTTGGGCCTGCCGGCCATCGCGGAGGTGTTCCGGCAGCAGACGGACACTGTGCAGGCGCTGAGCCACCACCTGGACTGGCTGGGACAGGAACAGCAACGGCTGGCGCGGCAAATGGCATCGGTGCGGCAAACAATCGAAACAGTAAAAGGAGGGGGCGACATGGTAGCAGAGAAGATGTTCGACGGCTTCGACCACACCCAGTACAAGGACGAGGTGGAAGAGCGCTGGGGCAAGGACGCCTACGCCAGGAGCGACGCCTGGTGGCGGGCAATGGGCGAGGAGGAGAAGCAGGAATGGATGGCCGACGCCGGGAAACTCGGCAGCGACTGGATTGCTGTGGCAGGTTCAGGGGCCGGCCCGGAGAGTTTTGCCGCCCAGGAGCTGGCCAGGCGGCATGTGGCTTGGCTGGCATCGATACCGGGGACACCCGCAGCGGAGCGGGGAGCAGACCTCCGCGGGTACGTCACCGGGCTTGCGGACATGTACGTTGCTGATCCCCGGTTCGCGGCCAACTACGGAGGCGAAACCGGCGCCGGCTTCGTGCGGGACGCATTGCGCATTTACGCCGGGCAGCACCTCTAAGGCTCCGGCCGTGCAGGCTCAGGGTCTGCACGCTCAGCCCAACAGCTTCCGCAAGGCCACCGCTGTCCCGGCCAATGCTGCCGCACTCATGATTCCGCGCTGGGCAGTCCGGCGCCTGCCGTGCCAGCCGCCCGTCACGGACCCTTTCCTGATTTCCCCTGAGGGCTTGTACAGGTTGCCGGCAGTGATGGGTGCCGGCTTCCGCCGGGGCAACTGGGTTCTGTCCACCTGCTTGGCTATGGAGCCTTCCACTGTACGGGGGCTGAACTTGTGCTGCAGGACCAGCAGGCGCCCGGTCGGTTTACCCACCACGGTTTCCCGGCGGGGCCGGTTGATTACCTTCACCACTGCTCTTGCCACCCGTTCCGGCGTGTACACCGGAGGCATCGCGGACGCGCGGCGGCCAGTGTAGTTGGCCGCGTGCTGGTAGAAGGGGGTATCGATGGTGGCCGGAAGGACAGTGGACACTTTCACTCCGGATACCCCTTCCAGGGCCAACTCCGACCGCAGGCTGACGCTGAGCGCCCGGACGGCCGCCTTGGACATCGAGTAGGCGGCGTTGTACGGCAGCGGGGTTTCCCCCACCACGGAGGCAACATTGACCAGGACACCGGAGCCCTGGGCTGTCTGCCGCAGCAGGGCGGCGCGGGCGCCGTTCACGTAACCGGAAATATTGACATCCAGCACACGCTGGAAGTCCGCGGGCGGGATGTCGGTCAACCGCCCGAAGGCCGCTACCGCTGCGTTGTTGATCCATACGTCAAGCCGGCCGAACTCTGCCACGGCGCGGGCGGCCAGGTTGTCCACAATGGCAGGATCCGTCACATCAGTGGCGACGGTTATGGCTTGGGCTCCGCGTTTCCTGCACTCACCGGCCACCGCTTCAAGCTCTTCGGCTCCACGTGCCGCCAGGACCAGCCTGGCGCCCATGTCCGCGCAGCGAAGGGCGATGGCCCGGCCGATTCCGCTGGAGGCTCCGGTGATGACAACTACTGAGTTCTTGATGCGCATCGGGTTCCCTTCCCGCCTCCGCTCAAGGAGCAGAACCAGAACAGCAAGTAGGCTTATCTGTTCGATGCTAGCGAGTAGGAGCCCGCCGGACAACGGGCACAGCGCCCACCAGAGTTTGCACTGCGAGCCGCAGGCATCGCAGCTCCACTGTCAGGTGAACGCGGACTTTCCGGTCACGGCCCGCCCCACAATAAGGGAGTTAATCTCGTAGCTGCCCTCGTAGGTGTAGAGAATTTCAGCGTCACCGAACAGCTTGCCCATCTCGTAGTCACTGCTGATACCGTTGCCGCCCAGCAGGGACCTTCCCATGGCGACCGTCGCCCGGGCCAGCCTGGTGGTGGTGGCCTTCGCCAGGGCGGCCTGCGCCATCTCCAGCTTGCCCTCCTCCTGGATCCGTGCCAGCTGCACCATGAGGGCCAGGGAGACCATGGCATTGCCCAGCATGTCCGAAAGCTGCTGCTGGACCAGCTGGAACCGCGCCAACTCCCTTCCAAACTGCCGGCGCTCCAGCGAATAGGCACGGGCAACATCGAAGGCTGCAAGCTGGATCCCTGCGGCCTGCCAGCCCACCCACGCCCGCGAGTCGCGCAACAGGCTGTTGGCGTTGGTGAAGCTTCCGGCTCCGGGAAGCAGGTTAGCCGCCGGAATCCGCACCTCCCGCAGGCTGATGTCCGCATTCTGCATGATCCGCAGGCCAATCTTGTTGGAGATCTTCGTGGCTGTATAGCCAGGCCTGTCCGCCTCCACGATGAAGGCCTTGACCTGTCCGTCTGCCGTATCCCGCGCCCACACCAGGGCAAAGTCGGCCATAGTGCCCGCGCCGATCCACCGCTTGGCGCCGTTCAGCACCCACTCGCCACCGTCCAGCCTGGCCGAGGTTTCCAGACCTCCCGAGATGTCGGACCCATGCCCGGGTTCGGTCAGTGCGAAAGCTCCCAGCTGGGTAAAGTTCGCCAGCCCCGGAAGCCATGTGCGTTTCTGCTCCTCGGATCCCAATTCCTTAATGGTGCCGACGATCAGTTCATTGTGGATCCCGGCCAGGGCCGAAAGGGAGACGTCCGCCCTGGCCAGCTCTACGTACATGAGTCCCTTGAAAAGGATAGAGGTGCCGTCCACCTGAAGCGCCCCCAGGCCACGGTTGCCCATTTCGCTGAGCAGCCCGTAGGGAAACTCCTCGCGGTTCCAGTACTCGATGGACTGCCGGCGGACGGCAGACTGCAGGAAGCTGCGGAGGCAAAAGTACCGCTCCTGTTCAGAGTGCGGGAGGAGGTCCGCCACGTGCATGAGATCGGCATCCGGGAAAGGCAGTGCATCGCCAGATTCAGGGGACTGCACGGGCATCGGGCCCCTTCCGCATCGCCTAAACGTTGGATGTCCTAGTATATTCAGATACTGGCGCAATAAGTGAGCCAAATCACCCGGGCGAAAGGTCTTCCATGGGCAATCCGCTCTCCCGCGATCCCATAGCCGAAGCCCAGCGCAATTGGGAAGAACATGGGTGGGGGGACGTGGCCGCTCCCATGGCGGCCATCACCGCCATCATGCGCACCCAGCAGATCCTGCTGGCCAGGATCGAGTCCACACTCAAGCCGTTCGGGCTGACTTTTGCCCGCTACGAACTACTGGCACTGTTGAATTTCGCCAGAAAGGGGGCCCTGCCAATGAACAAGGCGAGCGCCCTGCTCCAGGTCCATCCGACCTCGGTCACCAACTCAGTGGACCGGCTGGAACGTGCGGGCCTGGTAGCCCGGTCGCCGCACCCGACAGACGGCCGGACCACGCTGATTGAACTCACAGCCAAGGGACGGACTGCAGCAAAAGACGCGACGGCAGCACTCAACACCGAGGTGTTCAGCACTCCGGGATTCAGTCCTGGGGATGTAAAGGATCTCATTCGGATCCTGGGCGAATTCCGCCGGAACGCGGGGGACTTCGAGGACTAAGGGCGCCCGGCTGTCAGCGCCGGATTCTTTGCCGCTTGAAATGCCTCAGCACGAGGAGGATCACCGTGATGCCCAGTGCAGCATATACGGCGTAATTCAGGTACCTGGAGTACTCCTCGATGAGCCGGTATTGGGTGCCCAGGAGGTATCCCAACCCGATCAGCGCCCCATTCCAGAGTCCGCTGCCTGCCAGGGTGTATAGGGTGAAGGTGCCCAGCGGCATGCCGGAGGCACCTGCCGGCAGTGAAATCAGGCTGCGCACGCCGGGCAGCAGCCGCCCAAAAAAGATGGAAGACCTTCCATGGCGGCGGAACCAGTGGGCGGCGTGCTCAAAGTCTTCCCGGTCCACCAAGGGGAGTTTGGACAGCCCCCGGATGGAACGCTCAAGGCCCAGTTTGGCCCCGAGCCAGTACAGGAACAGGGCGCCGAGATAGGCGCCGAGAGTGCTGGTGAAATAAATCAGGAGCAGGTTCAGGTCCCCCTGGCGGGCAAGGTAGCCGCCCAGGGGCAGGATCACCTCACTGGGGATCGGAGGCACCACCGTTTCGGCAAGGGTGAAGGCGCCGACGCCCCATTCGCCCAGTTGCTCGATGCCGCGGGCGGCAAAACCCACCAGCCCAGTGAGGTTATCTGCCGAGCCGTCCGCGTCCGCCGCTGTTCCCCACATAACAAAAGTCCCCCGTCCGCTGCAAAGTCGCCCTGCCCTGTCTACCATACGCACTAGTGGATAGTCTGGGGGCCGGGAATCAGTCCCCCTTGGCACGGACGTGCATCCGCTCCCCCTGGGTGCCGAAGAGGCTGAGGAACTCCACGGCCTTGCCATCTGCCCGGCCAAACCAGTGCGGCACCCTCGTATCGAACTCCGCTGCTTCCCCCGGCTTGAGCACCAGGTCCTGGCTGCCAAGGACCATGCGCAGCCGGCCGTTCAGTACGTACAGCCACTCATAGCCCTCATGCACTTTGGGATCGGGCGTTTCCATCCGCCCGGCAGGCAGGATGTGCTTGTAGGCCTGGATTCCGCCGGGCTTCCTGGTCAACGGAATGATCGTCATACCCCGCATTTCGATGGGCCGCAGGTGTACACGCGGATCACCGGTGTCAGGGGCGCCCACCAGCTCGTCCAGCGGCACCTGGTGGGCTTTCGCCAACGGCAGCAGCAGTTCAAGGTTGGGCCGCCGCTGGCCGGACTCCAGCCGGGAAAGGGTACTGACGGAGATTCCGGTGGCTTCCGCCAGGGCCGTCAGGGTGACGTCCCGTGCCAGTCGAAGTGCTCGCAGCCTTGGACCAACGGTTGCCAGGACATCGTTTATCTGCTCATCCATATGGCTATCTTGCCATTCCAGCAAAAGACCTTGCCATTGGCAGATGGGCGCCCAAAGATGAAGCCATGACCAAAGACAATGCAGCAATCTCAGATGTCCTGATTATCGGTGGTGGCGCGGCGGGCCTCAGCGCCGCACAAATGCTTGGCCGCTGCCGCCGCTCCGTGACCGTGGTGGACAGTGACCAACCCCGCAACGCACCTGCAAAGGGTGTTCATGGCTTCCTGTCCCGTGACGGCGTCAAGCCTGGAGAGCTCCTGGCGATTGGCCGCGCCGAGGCTGAGCAGTACGGCGTAACGATCCTCCGCGGCGAAGTGCGTGCTGCGGGCGGAGATCTGCAACAGGGCTTTGAAGTAAGGCTCGACGACGGCACGCGCCTTCGGGGCCGCCGCCTCTTGGTTGCCACCGGCCTGGTGGATGAACTGCCCGCCATCCCCGGACTCCGGGAGCGCTGGGGAAAAGACGTGCTGCACTGCCCCTTCTGCCATGGATGGGAGGTCCGGGACCAGGTCATCGGGATCCTGGGGAACGGGGCATGGTCCGTGCACCAGGCCCTGCTCTTCCGGCAGTGGAGCAGCAACGTCACGCTCTTCCTGAACAACAGGACGGTGCCGTCACAGGCTGAAGCCGAACAGCTCTCGGCACGCGGTATCAGGGTTGTGAAGGGGCACGTGGAATCCCTCCGGGTTGAGCAGGACAATCTGCGGGGCGTTGCCCTCGCCGGAGGCCCTGAATTTGCCGTGGACGCGGTGGTAGTGGGACCAGAGGCACACGTCCGGCTGGATGCCTTTTTCTGCCCTGGGCCTGACTCCCTCTGTCCATCCCATGGGCGTGGGAACCTACCTTGAAACAGACGCGGAAGGAGCCACGTCCGTCCCGGGCGTCTGGGCAGCGGGCAACGTAACGGATCTGAGGGCGCAGGTCCTGGCGTCCGCCGCAGCAGCCGCCTGGACCGCCGTCGTCATCAACAACCACCTGATGGCTGAAGAACTGGCAGCGGACCTGGCGGCCTACCGGGCACCCAGGTCCCTCACAGGCGCTCGAAGCACCGGCGCCTGAACTACCGGCGCCTGAACTACCGGTGCCTGAATTCCGGCTCGCGCTTCTCCGTGAAGGCTGCCATGCCTTCCTTTTGGTCCTCCGTGGCGAAGAGGGAGTGGAACAGCCGGCGCTCGAACAGGACCCCCTGTGCCAGCCCAATTTCGAAGGCGGCGTTCACCGCTTCCTTTGCCACCATGGCGACCGGCTTGGATTTGGACGCGATGACGGCGGCAGCTTTGACGGCCTCATCCACAACGTCCTCCGCCGGGACCACCCGGGAAACAAGGCCGCAGCGGTCGGCTTCCTCCGCCCCGATGAACCGGCCGGTAAGGATCAGGTCCATGGCTTTGGCCTTGCCCACGGCGCGGGTGAGCCGCTGTGAACCGCCCATGCCCGGGAGCACGCCCAGGTTGATTTCCGGCTGCCCGAACTTCGCGTTGTCCCCGGCGATGATGAGGTCGCACATCATGGCCAGTTCGCAGCCGCCGCCCAGGGCAAACCCCGAGACCGCGGCGACCGTGGGGATGCGCAGCCGGGTGAAGTCCTCCCAGCCGCGGAACCAGTCTGCGGCATACATGTCCATATAGCCCTGGCCCGCCATCTCCTTGATGTCGGCCCCCGCCGCAAAAGCTTTCCCCGAGCCGGTAATGACCACCGCTCCCACGCCGGGATCGGCATCCATGGCACGTACGGCGGACACGAGTTCCTCCATGGTGGCCTTGTTCAGGGCATTCAGTGCCTGCGGCCGGTTCAGCGTCACCAGGCCCACCCGGCCCCGTTGCTCCACCAGGATGTTCTCGTATTCCGTCACTCCGGGCTCCCGTCGTCCTGTGCTGCGCTGTGCGAAGCGCGCTGTGATGCACTTTCTGGTATCTGGCTATGTTCACTGCCGGCGGAGCGGCCCGATCTGTCGCGGATGTCAGTGATGATGGCCGAGAAGTCCCTGCCGGCGCCGCCTTCCGCCGCAAACGTATCGTAGATTTCGGCTGCGAGCTGGCCCAACCGGCCCGCCACCCCGGTGCTCCGCAGCGCATTAACGGCGAGCCCGAGGTCCTTGGCCATCAGGGCCCCGGCGAAACCTGGCTGATAGTCCCGGTTGGCCGGGCTGGTGGGGACGGGTCCGGGCACCGGGCAGTTGGTGGTGAGCGCCCAGCACTGGCCGGAGGCCGAAGATGCCACGTCGAACAGCGCCTGGTGGCTCAGGCCGAGCTTCTCCCCCAGTACGAAAGCCTCGCTGACGGCGATCATCGAAACCCCAAGGATCAGGTTGTTGCAGATCTTGGCTGCCTGGCCTGCCCCATGGGCGCCACAGTGCACGGCGCGCTTCCCCATGACCTCAAGCAGCGGCCGGACCCTCTCAACGTCCTCAGTCTCCCCGCCCACCATGAAGGTCAGCGTGCCTGCCTCAGCGCCCACCACCCCGCCCGAGACCGGCGCATCCACGGACCGGTGCCCTGCGTCAACCGCCAGCCGGGCGGCCTCGCGGGCTTCCTCCACGTTGATCGTGGAGCAGTCCAGGAAAATGGTGCCGGGGGCGGCTGCTGCCAGCAGCCCCGGCTGCCCGCCCTGGCCGCGGTAGGCGTCCAGCACGTGCCGGCCGCCGGGAAACATGGTCAGGACCACGTCCGCCCCGGCCACTGCATCCGCCGCGCTGTCCACAACCGGTATCCCTTGCGCCCGGGCAGCTTCCAGGGCTGCCGGCACCACGTCGAACCCCTTGACGGCGTGCCCTGACTTGACCAGGTTGGCGGCCATCGGACCGCCCATGTGGCCCAGGCCCAGGAAGCCAATGGTGTACTTGTCAGGCATGATGGGTTTCCTTTGGCTGCTGGTCCACGGGTTGAAGGTCCAGTTCCCGGACGCCCAGGGGCTTGAAGAACTCCTCCACCTGCCCGGGCTGCACGTCAGCGAGGGTGGGCGGCTTCCAGCGCGGCGTGCGGTCCTTGTCCACCACCTGCGCCCTGATGCCTTCCCGGAAATCCGGTGCGGACAGGAACCGCAGGCCCACCCGGTATTCCTGCGCCAGTGCCTCGTCCAGCGACCGGCCCCTCACCCTGCGCAGGGATTCCAGCGTGACCTTCACGGAAGTGGGCGATTTCGCCTCGATCGCACCTGCAGCTTTCAGGGCATCAGCGCCGCCTTCCCCCGCGTAGCTGCGCAGCCGGCGCACAATGTCCGCAGCATGGTTGGAGGCATAGCAGGCATCAATCCAGTTCCGCTGCCCTTCCAGCACCGAAGGCGGGGCCTCCTCCCGGTGACGCCCGACGGCGGCTTCCGCAGTTTCCGTTTCCAGCGCTTCCACCAGCGCAGGCAGCTTTCCGGACGGGACGTAGTGGTCGGCCAGGCCCAGGAACAGGGCATCCGGTCCGCTGAGGTGAGCGCCCGTCAGCGCCGCGTGGGTGCCGCTTTCACCCGGTGCCCTGGACAGCAGGAATGTCCCGCCGACGTCCGGTGCAAAGCCGATGGTGGTTTCCGGCATCCCGGTGCGGGTGCGTTCCGTCACCACGCGGACGGAACCATGGGCGGAAATTCCGACGCCGCCGCCGAGCACCAGCCCGTCCATCAGCGCCACGTAGGGCTTGGGATAGCGGGCAATGAGTGAGTTGACCCGGTACTCCGTTTCCCAGAAGTGCGCCGTCCGCTCCCCGCCGGCCAGCATGTCTTCATAGATCGCCACGATGTCGCCGCCTGCGCAGAGGCCCCGGTCACCCGCACCCTGCACCAGGACCGTGGCAACGCCGTCGTCGTCCGCCCATGCGGTGAGCTGCTCCAGAAGCTGCTCAACCATGCCCGCGGTGAGCGCGTTGACCGCCCGGGGCCGGTTGAGGGTAACCACCCCCAGCTGGCCGCGGCGCTCGAACAACACCTCGCCGGCGTCGTGAGCCGGGTTGCCGGAACCCGTTATCCCGTTCGCCACCCTGCCCGCCATCAGCTTCCTTCCGGCATCACGAAGCTGGCTCCGTGCCGTATTCCCGAAGGCCACCGTGTGGTCACCGTCTTGGTCTTGGTATAGAAGCGGAAAGCATCGGCGCCGTGCTGGTTCAGGTCGCCGAAACCCGAAGCTTTCCAACCGCCAAAAGTGTAATAGGCCAGGGGTACGGGGATGGGGACGTTGATGCCCACCATCCCAACATCCACCCGGGTGGCGAAGTCGCGGGCGGCATCGCCGTCGCGCGTAAAGATGGCCACGCCGTTGCCGAATTCGTTCCCGCTGCACAGTCGCAGGGCGTCTTCGTAGTCAGCTGCCCTGACCACGCTGAGGACGGGGCCGAAGATTTCGTTGCGGTAGATGGCCATGTCCTGCGTGACATGGTCGAAAAGGGTCGGGCCCACCCAGAACCCGCCCTCGTGCCCCGGAACGCTGAAGCCCCTTCCATCTGCAAGGAGGGCGGCACCCTCCTCGACGCCTGCCCGGATGTAGCCCTCTATCCGCTCCTTGGCCTCGGCTGATACGACAGGGCCGAAATCCGAGTCTTCCGCCAGGCTGTGGCCCACCTTGAGCGCGGCCACCCGGTTTTGAAGCCTGGCCACCAGGTTGTCCGCCGTTTCCTCCCCCACGGGTACCGCCACGGAAATGGCCATGCACCGCTCCCCTGCTGAACCGTACCCGGCACCGATGAGCGCATCCGCCGCCTGGTCCAGGTCCGCGTCCGGCATCACCACCATGTGGTTCTTGGCACCGCCGAAACACTGTGCCCGCTTCCCGTGGGAGGCCGCCGTCGCATAGATGTATTGGGCGATGGGGGTGGAACCGACGAAACCGATGGCCTTGACCCGCGGGTCCTCCAGCAGCGCGTCCACGGCTTCCTTATCCCCGTTGACCACGCTGAACACGCCGTCCGGCATACCCGCTTCGGTGTATAGCTCGGCCAGGCGGAGCGGCACGGAGGGGTCCCGCTCCGAGGGCTTCAGGATGAAGGCATTGCCGGCGGCGAGGGCGGGTCCGGATTTCCACAGCGGAATCATGGCGGGAAAGTTGAAAGGCGTGATACCCGCCACCACACCCAGTGGCTGCCGGAGGGAATGGATGTCAATCCCCGGGCCGGCGTCGCTGGAAAACTCGCCCTTGAGCAGGTGCGGCGCTGCGGCTGCGAACTCCACCACTTCCAGACCCCGCTGGATGTCACCCCGGGAGTCCGCGAGGGTCTTGCCGTGTTCGGAGGACAGCAGCCGGGCGAGCTCTTCCATGTTCCTGTTGACCAGGTCCACGAACCTCAGCAGGATCCTGCCGCGACGCTGGGGATTCATGGCCGCCCAGTCCTGCTGCGCCTTCTCCGCAGCGGCAACAGCATCGTGGACCTCGTCCCGGCTCGCCAGGGGCACGCGGGCCCGGACCTGGCCCGCGCATGGATCGAAGACGTTACCGTAACGGCCGGACATTCCTGCCACCTCTCGGCCGCCTATGTAGTGGGAAAGCTCGCGGACCATGACTGCACGCTCCTTCGCATGTGATCCAGGTCATTCCTGGTTGCGAATATACTCGGACTTCCTACTAACTGCCACAAGCCCCGGCATGCCCCTGCCGCGCGAGCCGTCGTGGGGCATATCGGCGCCTGGCACTGCCGGGCAGGCCAAAGATGCTGGCGTGTCCCGCGCCGTACTGCCCTGTTTCGGCGGCAGTGCCAGGGGCCCGGGCCTGGCACGGGTCCGCATTCCCGGTGCTCGCGGTAAGTTAGGAACTGTGAAGATAGCTACCTGGAATGTGAACTCGCTCCGCGCCCGCGCCGACCGCGTCGAAGCCTGGCTTCAGCGCAGCAACGTGGATGTCCTGGCCATCCAGGAAACCAAGTGCAAGGACGACAACTTCCCCTGGGAGCTTTTTGAGCGGATGGGCTACGAGGTGGCCCACTTCGGTGTGAACCAGTGGAACGGCGTTGCCATCGCTTCCCGGGTTGGGCTTGAAGACGTTGAGCGCACTTTCCTGGACCAGCCATCCTTCGGCAAGGCGGGCAAGGACCCCGTGCAGGAGGCGCGAGCCATGGCCGCAACCTGCGCCGGCGTCCGGATCTGGAGCCTCTATGTGCCCAACGGCCGCTCCCTTGACGACGAGCACATGCCCTACAAGCTCAAGTGGCTGGAAAGCCTCAAGACGCACGCGCAGGAGCTCATCACGCAGGACCCGCAGGCGCAGGTTGCCCTGATGGGCGACTGGAACATCGCCCCCTTCGACGAGGATGTGTGGGACATCGACCTGTTCATCAACAGCCGGTCCACCCACGTCAGCCCGCCCGAGCGGGCCGCCTTCCATGCTTTCGAATCGGCCGGCTTCACGGATGTGGTGCGTCCCTACACGCCGGGCCCTGGCGTCTACACGTACTGGGACTACACCCAGCTGCGCTTCCCGAAGAAGGAAGGCATGAGGATCGACTTCGTGCTGGCCTCCCCGGCGCTGGCCGCCCGGGTCACCGGCGCTTCGATCGACCGCGAGGAGCGCAAGGGCAAGGGCGCCTCGGACCACGCCCCCGTGCTGGTGGAACTGGCGGACTGATGACACTGTCCTGGACCCAAACAAGGAGACCGTGATGACCGGAAACCTCTACCGGGGCCAGGCCGGCCTGCCGTTCTCGTCCACCCTCCGGGTTTATGAACCACTGGAGGCGTTTCCTCAGGAGCAGCGCGAGGCGATCCAGGCGGCGGGGGCACGCACTGCCTCCCGCGCCGCCGTCGAAAATGCCGAACTGCTGGCATCGCTGGGACGCATCACCCGTTCAGGCGGTGATCCCTTCCCCACGGGACGCACCGACCTGGTGCGCGTCACCACTGCGCCGGCGCCGGCAGCTGGAACGTCCGACGACGGTGCTGACGCTGACCCGGTGCTGCTGTACTGCCCCAGCCAGCTGGTACTGCGCGCGGGCCTGGCGGCCAACGCCCTGATGGAAGGCATCCACGGACCCCTCGCTGAACTGCTGATCCCGGAAGAGCAGCGTGACAAGCACCAGGAGCGGATCGACCAGGTCAAGGCCCGCGACGGTTCCATCCGTGTGCACACCCGCGCATCCACCTGGGGAATCCCCTTCAGCTGGTTTTCGCTGTTCATGGAATCGGACCGGAAGGACGTGGTGGAGTCAGCCGGGCGGATCGTCACCGTCCGGGTTTGGGCCACGATTACCGATGCCCTGGAGCGGGCCCGTTACGCAGTGGCGAACCTGGCCCTCGCTGCGCCGGATCTGGACATGCTGGATGATCTGGCCCAGCTCACGGAGTGGCTTGAGCAGTTCCATGTGGACTCGATGGTGGAGCTGGATTACGGCGCCGTGGCGGACAAGGTGTATCCGGATGATTCGCCCATGGACATCCGCCTCGGCATCGAGTGCCTCGCGGAAGGGGACATGACCGGAGCTGCCGCAGCCTACCGCCGCCTGGCCTCCCGCTGGATCCCCATCCGCCAGCTGGCCCGCGCTTCCTGACACTGCCGCTTTCCGGGCCCTGCGGCTAGGCCTGCGGCGGCGCGGTGGTCCTCCGGACAATCAGTTCGTGGGGCGCGACGGCGGACTGCACGGCTCCCGCCTGCCCGTCCAGTTCGTCAAGGAGCATCTTTGTTGCCAGTTCGGCCTGCTCGTCCGGCCTCTGGCCAACCGTGGTCAGGCCCATGGCCTCGGCGAAGTCATGATTGTCGATGCCCACCACTGAAAGGTCCTCCGGCACCCGCACACCCAGGCGCGCGGCTTCGAAAATCACCCCCATGGCCATCTCGTCCGAGGCGCAGAAGATGGCGGTGGGTTTCTCCCCCGGTTTCGCCCACAGCCGGTGGAAGGCCGCCTGGCCACTGTGGACGGTGAAGTCGCCCCACTCATCCCATTCAGGGCGGGTGGGCAGGCCGGCCGCCGCCATCACGTCCTTGAACGCGAGGATCCGGACGCGGGGAACGTCAAAGTTCAGGTCCGTCTCGTCGTCGCCGTGCAGAAGGGCGATGTTCCGGTGGCCGAGGTCGATCAGATGGCGGACCGCCGTGGACGCAGCGGCATAATCGTCGATTCCGATGTAGGAGCATTCCTCGACATGGCCGCCCACGACTACCAGCGGGATGTCGATCTTCTGCAGGTGGTCCAGCTCATCTTGGGAGAGGGCCATACACAGGACCAGCAGGGCATCGATCTGCTTGTAGACCATGGTCTTGCTGAACAGCCGTTCCCGGTTGCTGCCGTGCCCGCCCAGGTTGAACAGAGACAGGTTGTAGTTGCGCGCGTGGAGTTCCCGGTCCGCGCCCTCGATGGCTTTGGAAAAGAACCAGCGGCTGACGAAAGGGGCCAGTACACCAATGGTCCTGGTGCGCCCGGTGGCAAGGCCGGAAGCCGAGGAGGAAGCTACATAGCCAAGGTTTCCGGCCACCTCTAGGATCTTTTCCCTGGTGGCCGGCGAGACCCTCGGCAGCCCCCGCACTGCCCGGGACACTGTTGCGGTAGAGACTCCCGCCGCTGCAGCCACGTCCTCGATGCTGACTCCGCTGTGGCCGCCCCGTTGAGACCTCTCAGTTATGCGTGCCACGGTGTCCCCTCATGTACTTCCTGCAGGCATCCGCCCTGCTCCTGTGCGATGCCCTCTGCCATGGTATTTCGGGCGCCGGGGTGAACCGCAGTGTTACCTTCCCGCGGAGGGCGGGGCGGACCAGCCGGGAGTGCTACCTCCGGTCCGGCAACCGCCGCCGCAGCCGGACCATGCCATACAACGCAAGGAGCGTTGCCAGCAGGCCCAGCGCCCAGCCGAGTGCGGGCTGGGCCGTCACCTCCATCCAGACGGTGACCACGAGCAGGACCAGGGCCCAGAAGCCGAGGAACCCGATAATGATGTCAAAATCCTCGCCGGACCTGACGCGCCGGCGGTCGCCTCCCGCCCCGGCGGACCGGGAGCGGGAAGCTTCGCCTGTCACTTGACCGCACCCGCCGTCAGGCCGGCAACGATCTTGCGCTGGAAGACCAGCACCAGGATCACCAAAGGAATGGTGACGATGGTGCCCGCGGCCATGATGGCCGTGTAGGGAATTTGGTTGGGCTGGGCACCGGCAAAGCTGGCGATGGCAACCGTGACCGGTTTCGTTGCCTCGTTCGACAGCTGGCTGGCGATCAGGAACTCGTTCCAGGAGGAGATGAATGCCAGGATCGCCGTGGTGAAGATCGCCGGAGCGGCCAGGGGCATGATGACCTTCCGGAACGCCTGCCCCTGCGTGCAGCCGTCAACGCGCGCTGATTCCTCAAGCTCCCACGGCATTTCGCGGAAAAAGGACGTGAGCGTGTAAACGGTAAGCGGCAGGACGAAGGAAATGTTCGGAATGATCAGCGCCTGGTAGGTACCCATCCAGCCGATGTTGGTGAACAGCTGGAACAGCGGGGTGATGAGGGCAACGCCGGGGAACATGGACGCGCCCAGGATGAAGCCGAGCACCAGGTACTTGAACCGGAAGTTCAGGCGTGCCAAAGCGTAGGCGGCGAAGACACCAATAATCAGCGAGATCACTGTGACAGTGACCCCGATGATGATGCTGTTCAGCAGGGCCTGGCCGAACCGGTTGCCGAACGAGGTGTCGAAGGCAGTGATGAAGTTGTCCAGTGTGACGTGCGTGGGCCAGGGCGTGGTGTCGTAGGTGAAGCCCACCTCGCGGAAGGCCGTCACCACCATCCAGTACGCGGGAGCGAGGCACCAGACCAGGATGACGGCGGCGCTGATGTACGTGCGGACGCTCGCCCACTTTTCCCGGTTCTGCGCCGTCTTGCGCCCCTTGTCCTGCTCCGCCCGCAATCCCGTGGAGGCAGCTGTGGTTGTCATTTCTTCCCCTTGCCGGTGGCTCCGCTTTGCTCCACCACGTTGGCTCCGAGGAAGCGCACAAAGATGAACGCGACCAGGAAGATGATGAGGAACGTAATGGTGGACAGGGCAGCCGCCGAGTTGAATCCTTGCCTGATCTGGTTGATCACCAGGATGGACAGCGTGGTGGTGTTGTTGGCACCGCCGGTCAGGATGTATGGAAGGTCGAACATCCGGAGTGCGTCCAGCGTGCGGAACAGGATGGCCACCATGAGGGCCGGCTTCACCAGCGGAAGCGTGATGAGGCGGAACCTTTGCCATGCGCTGGCGCCATCGACCTTCGACGCCTCGTAGACCTCTGCCGGGATCATCTGCAGGCCCGCGAGGATCAGCAGCGCCATGAAGGGGGTGGTCTTCCAGGTGTCGGCGATGATCACGGCCCACTTGGCAGGCCATTCGCTGCCGGTCCACAGGATGGAAGCATTGAACAGCTTGTTGATGATGCCGTTGAAATCGAACATGAAGAGCCACAGCTGGGCCGTAACGGCAGTGGGGATGGCCCACGGGACGAGTACAGCTGCACGGACCAGGCCGCGGCCCTTGAAGGTCCGGGCCATGATCATGGCCATCCAGAAACCGAGCACGGTTTCAAAAGCCACGGTGATAACCGTAAACAGGAAAGTAGTGCCGGTGGCTGTCCAGAACTGGCCACCCAGGGTGCCTGGCGGGCATGCCACGGTGCCGCCGCCCGGAGCGGCACACTGCTGCCCGAGCCAGTTCACGTAGTTCTGGATACCAGCCGGGCCGCCGGCAGTAAACAGGCCAGTGACTGGGTCCAGCCCCGCATCCTTCTGGAAGGACATCACGATGGCGCTGATGATGGGATAAACGATGACGACACCCAGGGCGATGACGGTGGGTGCCAGCAGCCAGGAAGCCCACTTGCCCTGGCTGAGAATCCGGTTGTCTTCGCCTACGCCCTTGGGACCGTGGTGGACGTCGGGGGTGCCCGACGCCGGTTTGACCGGCGTCGGGCCCAATTCGGTAGCCATGGCTTGTTACGATCCTGCGCCGGCGGACTCGATCGACTTCTGCATATCGGCCAAGGCATCCTTGGCCGGCTTTTCACCCTTCAGGGCAGCGTAGGCGTTCTCCTGGATGGCCTGCGTTACCGCAGGGTAGAACGGGGTGACCGGGCGGGGAACGGCGTTTTCGATGGAGGTCTTCAGTACCGGCAGGTACGGCAGCTTGGAAACCAGTTCCTGGTCCTCGTACAGCGCTCCGAAGACCGGAGCCAGCGAACCCTGCGTGGCGAAGAACTTCTGCTGCTCTTCCTCAATCAGGAACTTCACGAAGTCCAGGGCGGTTGCCTTGTGGTCCGAGTAGACGCTGATGGCTGCGCTGTGGCCGCCGAGGGAGGAAGCACCGGGGCCATCCTTGCCGGGCAGGGCAGCCATGCCCAGCACATCCTTCACCTGGGATGATCCTTCAGTGGTGGCCAGGTTGTAGACGTAAGGCCAGTTGCGCAGGAAGAGGAGCTTCCCTTCCTGGAAGGCGCGGCGGCTTTCCTCTTCCTGGTAGGTGATGGCTTCAGCCGGGATGTTCCCGTTCTTGAAGGCCTCCACCAGGTTGTTCAGGCCTTCCTCGGCCTCAGGGGTGTTCAGGTTCGGCTTGCCCTCGTCATCCAGGACGGAGCCGCCAGCGGAGTTGATGGCCTCGGAAGCGTTCACCGTGAGGCCTTCATACTGCTTGAACTGGCCGGAGTAGCAGCCCATGTTGTTCTGCTTGGCGATGGAGCACATCTCCATCATCTCGGCCCAGGTTTTGGGTGCCTCCGGGACCAGGTCCTTGCGGTAGTACAGGATGCCGCCGTCGGAGGAGACGGGTGCCGCGTAGAGCGTGCCCTTGTACGAACCGGCCTCGACGGTGGGTTCAAGCATGCCGTCGGTTTCAACGGCCATCTTGTCCTTCAGCGGCTGCAGCCACCCCTTGGCTGCAAATTCGGCCGTCCACACGACGTCGACGCTGGCCACATCGTAATCCGCGTTCTTGGCCTGGAAGTTTTGGACGAGGTCGTCATGCTGCTGGTCGGCCTGGTCAGTCTGCTCCTTGAAGGTGACCTTTTCGTCCGGGTGGGCGGCATTCCACTTTTCAATCAGCGGCCGCACCACGTTGCTGTTGTCCTTGCCCTGGACGTAGGTGATGGGTCCCCGGCTGTCGAGATTGGCTTCGGCGTCACTGCCGCCTCCGGTGGTCCCGCCGCCACCTCCGCCGCCGCATGCAGTCAGGGAGATGGCCAAGACGCCGGCGGTGGCAGCCGGCAGTAGGAATCTAGGGGTTTTCATTAGCTTGAAGCTCCTCGCTGAGTGACAAGTAAGTCGACAGTGCGCTTGCTAGGTGAGGTTGATGTGGTGACGCTCACACTAGTAAGGTTGCGACGGGTAATGCAAGCGTTTACATCAAAAAGTTATCTGAGAGGAACCAAATGACCAACCCGGCCGTTCCCGCTGACAGCCCAGCCCGCCGGGAGTGGTGGGCGGACGCCGTCGTCTACCAGATCTACCCGCGGTCCTTCGCGGACGGCAACGGTGACGGCATGGGGGACCTGCGCGGTGTCAGGGACCATCTGCCGTACCTGGAGCGGCTGGGGGTGGATGCCATTTGGCTTTCGCCCTTCTATAAATCGCCGCAGGCGGACGGCGGATATGACGTGGCCGACTACCGCCAGGTTGATCCACTCTTCGGGTCCCTGGCCGACTTCGATGCGATGTTGCAGGAAGCTCACCGGCGCGGCTTGAAGGTGATTGTGGACCTGGTTCCCAACCACACCTCAGACGAGCACGCATGGTTCCAGGCCGCGCTTGCTGCGCCATCGGGCTCTCCTGAAAGGGACCGCTACATTTTCCGCCCCGGCAAGGACGAGGTGCCGGGCTCGGGGGACGGCAACAGGGCCCCGAACAACTGGAAGTCGATCTTCGGCGGACCTGCCTGGACGCGGGTGACCGAAGCGGACGGCTCCCAGGGGGAATGGTACCTCCACCTTTTTGACAGCAAGCAGCCGGACCTGAACTGGGAAAACCAGGAAGTCCGGGAAGAAATGCGCTCCGTGCTCCGCTTCTGGCTGGACAGGGGAGTCGACGGCTTCCGGGTAGACGTTGCGCACGGCATGGTTAAGGAACCGGGCCTTCCGGATTGGGAGGGCGTCGCGGCGATGGTTGAAGGGACCGCGGCTGAAGGCAAAGTGGAGGTGAAACGGGAACCCTCCCCGCCTGGTGACGCACCCGGCGCGCATACCGATGCGGAGGAGCCTCACCGCGCCGTTTCCCCGGTTTATCCGCCCTCGCCTTTCTTCGATCAGGATGGCGTGCACGACATCTACCGGGACTGGCACCGGATCCTGTCCGAGTACGGCGGCGACCGGATGATGGTGGCTGAAGCTTGGGTGGAGCCAGCAGAGCGGCTTGCCCTCTATGTCCGGCCGGACGAGATGCAGCAGGCCTTCAACTTCGATTTCCTGATGGCTGGGTGGAATGCGGAGCGGATGGCCGAGGCAATTGAGGCGTCCCTGAAGGCAGCGGCGGCGGTGGGGGCACCCTGCACCTGGGTGCTCAGCAACCACGACACCGTCCGCCACACCACCCGGTTCGGCCTGGCCGATCCCACCACGTTCCCCAGGGGCATCGCAGCGGACGACGAACAACCGGACGCGGCGCTGGGTCTGGCACGCGCGCGGGCGGCCACCCTGGTGGAGCTGGCCCTGCCCGGTTCCGCCTACCTGTACCAGGGCGAGGAGCTCGGGCTCCCAGAGCACACCACTCTTCCGGCCGGGGCGCGGCAGGATCCTACATTTTTCCGCACCCAGGGCGCAGAAACGGGGCGGGACGGCTGCCGGGTCCCGCTGCCGTGGGCGGCGGACAAGCCCGGCTTCGGCTTTGCGGAATCATTCCCGGGCGTAGCCGCCCTGCCGTGGCTGCCGCAGCCCGGTAGCTTCGGTCCCCTTGCCGCCGACCAGCAGGATAAGGAGGAGGGCTCCACGCTGGAGCTGTACCGGGCGGCACTGGCCTTCCGGACTGCCCGGCACCTAGGGGCCGGTTCGCTGGAATGGGCGGACATACATGCACCGGACAGTGGTCTGTTGGCCTTTCACAACGGAGACGTCCTGGTACTGGCCAACATGGGCTTCGCCTCGGCCCCCATCCCCGACGGCTATTCCGTGGAGCTCTTCAGCGGACCTGAGCCGTCGTCCGAGTGGGGACTCATGCATGAAGTGCCGGTGGACTGCGCGGTTTACCTGACCAGGAACTGAAGCTCCGGGTACTGGGGTATCAGCGGACGCGCTCGGCCCTGCTGAAGCGCGTCCGCGCCCCGGCACCAATATGGATGAGCACAGGAATCCTCCTGCCCACCACGGCCTCGAGGGCTTTGACCAGTCCGGCAACCTCGGCGGCCAGAAGATGCGGCGCCACGCCCTGCCGCGGCTGGAGGCGGACCTTCAGTGCCGGGAAACCCTTGATGTCATAGGTGACAACGGTGGCACCGGCGAGGTCCGGCCTGCCGGCAAGGGCGTGCTTGAGGGCCTGCTCAGCCACTCCCCCGCCGATCCTGACGTCGCCCGGAACGCTGCCGGGATCGTACTCGGCGGCGAGCAGGTTTGAGCGGCCTTTGCCCTGCTGTGCTATCCAGGCCACCATGAGGACGATCAGCACCAGCAGGGCAAGTGCAACCAGGATCCACAGCCAGCTTTCCGACCGGCCAGGGAACCGGGTGGCGTTGAAGGCCCCGTTGACCGTGTTCCAGACCCCCGCGGACCAGGAGTGCCACCATGCGGCAACCGCCGGCACCGAGGCCAGCAGCATCAGCAGGACACCCACGGCCAGCAGCTTGAGGCCCAGAACAGTTATCAGGATACGGTTGAGGACGCTTGGCGTGCTGTTCATGCCCCTATCACCCCGGACGGCGCCACGTTGATCCGGACCTCCGGTGCGGGTTCAAGCCCCATGTCCCCCAGCTCGGCCTTTACTGCGTCCCGCACTCTGTCCCCGTGGACAGGCACCCCGGACGTGGGCCGGACATTCACCTGCACCTGCCGCTGCGAAACCACCACCATCACCTGTTCGGGTGTGACGTTGGCGGCGAGCCGTGCCCGGCGGGCCAGCGAGGACGCGATCACTTCGTCATCCACCACGACGGCGGGGCCCGCCCCGCCCCGGCCGCGCGCCAGCACATGCCGGGCCCTATGTCCGGGCAGCACTCCGTGGAGGAAGAACACCAGGCCCAGCATTGCCAGCACGGCACCAATGACCCCCAGCAGCAGCGGTGAAATTCCCGCAGGCAGGGCCACGATGCGTTGCGCCGCCACTTGGGGTTCAATGAGCCATGCCGGCTGGCCGATCGCATGGACGGCGGCTTCGAGCAGGCCATAGGCGGCAAGGGCCACGACCACGACGGCGGCAATGGTGGCCATCACCGCGCGGGAGGAATGGGTTTCGCGGTAAATGATCCGGTCCATGTCCGGTTCGTCCGCCCCCCGCCCCCCTGCTGCCGCCCCGGTGCTGTCCGCACCGGGGTCTTCAGGGCGGGGACTTTGCTGGAGTGTACTCAATGAACCCGGCCTCCTTCACTGATCCTGACGCCGCTGATCCTGATGTCCACCCGGCTCAGCCGCGCGCCGCTGAGTTCGGTCACGGTGGCGAGGATGTGGGCCTTGGCGCTGACGGTGCGGTCCCAGATGGAGCCACCGGACGCAGCAACCCGGCCAGGGTGGGAAGCCACCGTCCGCAGCGGCGGCACGCTGATCGGCGTGACGAGGGACAGCGCCAGCAGCCCGTCGTCGTCGGTCCAGTCCGCCCTGACATCCTCGCCGTCGACGCCCAGTGCCTGGGCAGCGGCGGCTTTTGCCAGGCTGGTCAGCGCCTGGGTGCTGATCCTGGTGTGACCGTTGAGCGCCTGGGCCCGCACGGCCGGCGCGGGCGCGCTCATGAGGACGAGCGCCGGCCGATGATGGCATCCAGCACGCCGCGCAGGTCCAGCTTCCCCTCTGCGGCACGGCCCAGCAGCGCGCCGATGGCCATGAAAAGCAGGGATACCAGGAAGCCCCACAGGCCGAACTGAAGGGACATGAAGGCGACAAAGGCGCCCATCGCCGTACCTGCCACGGTGAGATTCACAGCAGCGCCTCCCTTTCGGTAGAACCGGCAGTGGCCGGTTTCACGGGAGGCGGTACGTAGACGTCCGTGACTTCCACGTTCACCTCGATCACCTGAAGCCCCACCAGTTCCTCGACCGCACGGTAGACGGCCGCCCGCACCTCGTTAGCCAGCGAGTGGAGCGGCGTTCCGTAACTTGCGACCAGGCTGATGTCCACGGCCACCTGAGTTTCCCCGACTTCCGCGTGCACTCCTGCCGCATGGTCTGAGCTCCCGACGGCGTCGCGGATGGCGCCCAGTGCACGGGACGGCACAGAGCCCAGGGAGTAAACGCCGGGAACTGCCCTGGCGGCAATCCCGGCCACCTTGGCCACTGCTGTCTCAGAAATCACGGTGCGCCCCAGTGCGGGCGCCGGGACAGGAACCGGGGCGCTTCCGCTCCGGATAGCTGCATCGGGTTGTGGGTTCTGGTACTCCATCAGGCACTCCCCCTTCTGTTGTTTCCAACCCTATCCCTTGGCTGTGACTTAACGGCAGCAGCAGGGATGCCCGCAACGCAAACATCCACGCGTGTACTTCAGCTGCGTCTACGGCAGCAGCTTTTACTTGTGGCCTTCGCCGCCAACCTTGGCGTGATGGGCAGGTAGCCGAACGGGCCGAGGCCGTTCCGGCCGAAGCAAGGAAAAGGGCAGCGTGGCACAGCGCCTGTCGGCAACAACAACCTAAGAATGATTTGGGCGGCGCCGGAAATGTTGAACGAAGAAACCCCGCAATTCCCGGACAATTACGGGACTTGCGGGGTTCCAGCTGGTGGCTCCGACCGGCGTCGATCCGGTGACCTTTCGATTTTCAGTCGAACGCTCTACCAACTGAGCTACAGAGCCTAGGTGACTAGTCACCATGAGAGCCGGAATGTCTTCCAGCAATCAGAGCGACCCTGACGGGACTTGAACCCGCGACCTCCGCCGTGACAGGGCGGCGCGCTAACCAACTGCGCTACAGGGCCTTGCGTTTCTTGCTTCAGCAGTATCTCTACCGCTTTTTTCAAGGCTTCCAGCCTACCAGACTTTTTTAGTCTGTTTGACCAGTTCCTTGCGTACCCCCAACGGGATTCGAACCCGTGCCGCCGCCGTGAAAGGGCGGTGTCCTAGGCCGCTAGACGATGGGGGCCAGAACCCGTTCGGAACAAAATAAAAGGCGTAAAGCTGGGCTTTCCGTCTTTGTCCTTTGCGTTTCTCCGAACTGGACTCTAAAACTATAGGGCCTAGTCCGGAATTATCCAAAATCGGCCAAAACACCACCCCTGGGGGCGCGGGACAGGTGAAGATGGACGGATGGATGCCGTAGCAGCACTCAACGAGATTGCTTTCTGGCTGGAGCGCGGACGCGCTGCCACCTTCAAAGTCCAGGCCTTCCGCAAAGCAGCCGCCGCCATCAGCCCGCTGCCTGCGGAGGAAGTGGCTGCCCGTGCCCGGAACGGGCGGCTGAAGTCAATGAAGGGCATAGGTGACCGGACCTACCAGGTGATCCGTCAGGCCGTGGAGGGCCAGGTCCCGGAGTACCTGGCGGACCTGCGGGAAAAAGGCGCCAAGCCGCTCGCTTCCGGCGGCTCCACCATCCGGGACGCGCTGCGGGGAGACCTGCACAGCCACAGTGACTGGTCCGACGGCGGATCCCCCATCGAGCTGATGGTGGCGGCCGCAGGGGTTCTTGGCAGGGAATACCTCGCGCTTACGGACCACTCCCCCAACCTCACCATCGCCAATGGGCTTTCAGCCGAACGCCTGCTGCAGCAGCTGGACGTGGTGGACGAAATAAACAACGGCACCCGCTCCGGCTCGGACGGCCGGGCGGGTACCGGCGTACGCCTGCTGACCGGCATCGAAGTGGACATCCTGGAGTCCGGGGAGCTGGACCAGGACCCGGAGCTGCTGGACCGCCTGAACATCGTGGTGTCCAGCGTCCATTCGAAGCTCAGGGCCGATCGGAAAACCATGACCCGGCGCATGCTGGGCGGAATCCAGGACCCGCACACCAACGTCCTGGGCCACTGCACAGGCCGGCTGGTGGAGGGCTCCCGGGGGACGCGTCCGCCGTCGGAGTTCGATGCCAAGGAAGTCTTCGCCGCCTGCGCGGAAAACAATGTGGCAGTGGAGATCAATTCCCGGCCTGAGCGCCAGGATCCGCCGGACGCGCTGATCCAACTGGCGCTGGACGCAGGGTGCCTGTTTTCCATCGACAGCGACGCCCACGCTCCGGGGCAGCTGGATTTCCTGCAGTACGGCGCCGAGCGCGCGGAGCGGAACGGCGTCCCGGCAGACCGGATCATCACCACCTGGCCGGTGGAGCGTCTCCTTGAGTGGGCGGCGCCGGGCAACTAGCCCTACTTGGCGTGGACGAGGGGCTTGCCCCGGGACAGTTGATGTCTTTGGCAGGATGTTGGCCAGGGATGGCTGATTTCCGCCAGCCCGCTGCTCCATCCTCCGGTTAGATTGGCTTCATGCCTTCACCCAGTCCCGCCGGCAGGACCGCCACCGTACGTCCCGAATCGGCTGCCAGCCCGGTCAACGCGCTGGGGGTTGCCGCCATGGTGGTCACCGTGGTCCTCTGGGCGTCAGCCTTCGTGGGGATCCGGGCCATCGGCCCGCACTTCTCCCCTGGTTCCCTGACCCTTGGCAGGCTGGCGATTGCCGCCGTCGTGCTGTCCCTGCTGGTCCTCCCCCAACTCCTGAAGAGCCGGCTCCTCCCGAAGGGCAGGCAGTGGTGGCCGATCGTCGCCTACGGCGTGATGTGGTTCGGCGGGTACAACGTGGCCCTGAACGCCGCCGAGCACGTGCTGGACGCGGGCACCAGCGCCCTGCTCATTAACGTGAACCCCATCCTGGTGGCCATCATGGCGGGCCTTTTCCTCAAGGAGGGCTTCCCCCGGTGGCTCATCATCGGGAGCCTGGTTGCCTTCGCCGGGGTGACGCTGATCGCCTTCGGTTCCAGCCAGGGGTCCCCTTCAGGGGAACGTCCGACGGCGGATGTGGCGGGCGTGCTGCTATGCCTCCTTGCCGCCGTGCTCGCCGCCGTCAGCGTCATTGTCCAGAAGCCGGTGCTGCGCAGGTTTCCTGCCGCCCAGGCCACATGGTTCGGGATCCTGGTGGGGGCGCTGTGCTGCCTGCCCTTCACGGGCCAGCTGGTCGCAGAAGTGCAGGCCGCGCCGCCGGCGGCTGCCTGGGGGCTTGTCTACCTGGGGATCTTTCCCACGGCGATTGCATTCACCACATGGGCCTACGCCCTCTCGTTGGTGGACGCCGGGAAACTGGCCGCCACCACGTACCTGGTGCCCGGAACCACCATCATGATCTCCTGGCTCCTGCTGGGTGAAATACCCACCGCACTGGGCCTGGTGGGCGGGCTGGTCTGCCTGGTGGGCGTGGCGCTGACCCGGCGCAGGAGCCGGCAAGTTCCGGGAACGGGACCGGCTGCTTCCCGCTAAAGTCGAAGTATGCCAGCCAGCCTGCCGCCGGGACTGCCCATCATTCCCGAGGGTCCCAGCGAGCCCCTGCACTTCACCATGCCGGCCGACGAGTTCGAGTCCGCTGTCCAGGACGCGCTGGACAGCATCCCGGACAAGCTGGCGCGTGCCATGGACAACGTGGCGGTGTTCATCGAGGACGACTATGTGCCGCGGCCCGGGGAGGACCCGGACACCGTACTCCTGGGGCTTTACGAGGGCGTGCCGCTGACAGAACGCGATTCCTGGTGGGACGCCGGATCCCTGCCTGACAGGATCACCATCTTCCGTGAACCCATTCTGGAGATCTGCGCCTCCCGGGAGGACGTCATCCACGAAGTCGCGGTGACCGTGGTGCACGAAATCGCCCACCACTTTGGAATAGACGACCACCGGCTGCACGAGCTTGGCTGGGGCTAGCCTTGTAGGCATGGGACACAACCACAGCCTCGCGCATGGCATTACGGCAACCGGCCGGCACCGGAAGCGGCTGGTGGCCGTGCTGGTGATCACCCTCACCGTGGTCCTGGTGCAGGTTGTGGGCGCCGTCCTTTCAGGTTCGCTCTCCCTGCTTGCCGATGCAGGCCATATGCTCTCGGATGCAGCAGGCGTGACCATCGCCCTGCTGGCCTCGTGGATAGCAGGGCGTCCCGCCAGTGACCAGAGGACGTACGGCTACCAGCGTGCCGAGGTGCTCGCCGCGATGGCCAATGCGCTGATCCTGGTGGTGATTTCGGTGGTCATCTTCACTGAGGCGGTCAGGCGGATCGGGGCTGCACCGGAAGTCCAGACCGACATCATGCTGTTCGCCGCTATCCTCGGCGCCGCCGCCAACGTGGTTTCCCTTGTGATCCTGCACGGTGCGCACCGGGAAAGCCTCAATGTGCGGGGAGCCTACCTGGAAGTGCTGGGCGATCTCCTGGGTTCCTTCGCCGTCATCGCAGCGGCAGTGGTAATCATGGTGACCGGCTTCAACGCGGCTGACACCATCGCCTCCGTCCTGATCGCCCTGCTGATCCTGCCCCGGGCCTGGACACTGCTGCGCGATGTGGTGGATGTCCTGCTGGAGGCCAGCCCCAAGGGTGTGGAAGTACAGATGATCCGTGAGCACATCCTGTCCGTCGAGGGCGTGACAGACGTGCACGATATCCACATCTGGACCATCACCTCCGGCGTTCCCGTCTTTTCGGCACATGTGGTGGTGGAAGACGGGGTGCTCAACGCGCGTGGAGCGGACCAGCTGCTGGACAAGCTGATCACCTGCCTCGGCTCACACTTCGATACCGACCACTGCACCTTCCAGCTGGAGCCTGCCAGCCACTCCGAGCACGAGGCGCACCAGCACGCCTGACCGGACGGCGCTCCTCTGGGCGGTTGCCGTCAGCTCAGGATGTCCTTGGTGACAAAGCGGCCGTAGGCGAGCGCGCCGAACACTGCCACATACCCCGCCTGGAGCAGGGCGTTACTGGCGAACGAGTCCCACAGCAGGGGTTGCCGGAGCAGGTCCCCGAAGCCCAGCCAGTAGTGACTGAAAAGCCACGGGTGCAGCCACTCCAGCTGCGGCAGCTGGTCCAGGACCTGGGACACCACGGACACCACAACCGTGGCAGCCATGGCACCTACCGGAACCACCGTCAGGGTGGACAGGAACAGCCCGACTGCTGAGAGCCCGGCCAGGGAGACGGCAAGGTACGCCGCTATCAGCAGGATGCGCAACGCGGCCTGGGGCGGCTCGATCACGTCCCCGGACAGCAGGGTCACCGGGCCCACCGGGAAGAGTGCTGCGCCGATGGCGGCACCGGCCAGGCCAACCGTGAGCGGTGCGGCCAGGCAGAAGGCCAGCGCCCCCGCGTACTTGACCAGGAGCAGCCGCACCCGGCCGGTGGGTGCGACGAGCAGGTATCGCAGCGTCCCCAGGTTGGCTTCGCCCGCGATCGTGTCCCCTGCCACCACCCCCACGGTCAACGGCAGGAACAACGGAACGGATACCAGCATGGCAGTGAACGCAACGAACAGCCCGTTCTGGGAGATACGGTCAAGAAAGGCCGGGCCGCGCCCGGCAGGGACAGCGGATGAAAGGCGGACGGCCACCGCGATCAGCACCGGAATGGCGGCAAGCGCAAGCAGCAGGGCCCAGGTCCGGCGGCGGCCGAACAACACCCGGAGTTCTGACCAAAATAGGGAAAGCCCCCATCCCCCCGGCGGCGCCGCATCCGTTGCGTCTGCTGTTCCCAGAGTCTCCGGCCGTACGCTACTGGACAACGTCGAACCCCTCCCCGGTCAACGCCACAAACCTGTCCTCGAGGCTTTCCCGTTCCACCACGAATCCACGGACCCGCACGCCCCCCGCCACGAGGTGAGCCACAATGTCCTCAGGGGCGGGACGTCCCGTGTCCGCGCCCAGTCCGGCGAGCGCCGCCATCACCACCTGGCCGTCCGGCTGTTCCGGTGCGGGTTCAGGTGCCAGCCCAAGGCGGGCCAGGACGGAAGCCGCGGGGCCGCCGTCCGGCGTTACCACGCGGATGCGGGCGCTTCCGGACCGCCTCAGGTCGGGCAGCGGGCCCTGGGCCACAAGCCGGCCGGCGCTCATCACGGCCGCGTGGGTACAGATCTGTTCAACCTCGGCCAGCAGGTGGCTGGAAACAAAAACCGTGGTTCCGTCCGCCGCCAGGGATCTGACCAGGTTCCGCACCTCCCTGGTGCCCTGGGGATCCAGCCCATTGGTCGGTTCATCGAGCACCAGCAGCTCCCGGGGGGAAAGCAGGGCGTTGGCGATCCCCAGCCGCTGCTTCATGCCCAGGGAATACGCGTGGACCCGTTTGCCGGCGGCATGGCTGAGGCCCACCCGTTCCAGCGCCTGGTCCACCCGTGCTTTCCGGGTGCCTGGGGCGGCATGCCGGGTGGCGGCGTCAAGGCGGTGGAGGTTCTCAGACCCGGAAAGGAATGGATAGAAGGCTGGCCCCTCCACCAGCGCCCCGACCCGTGGGAGGACTTCCCGGAACTGGCCGGGCATCTCCATCCCCAGTAGTTTGACGGTTCCGGCCGAGGCCGCCGCGAGCCCCAGCAGCATCCTGATGGTGGTGGTTTTTCCAGAGCCGTTGGGTCCCAGGAAGCCAAAGACGGCGCCCTGGGGTACCACCAGATCGAGGGCATTCACCGCCACCTGCTGCCCGAAGCGCTTAGTCAGCCCCTTCGTCTCGATGGTCAGGCCGTACATCCGGGATTCGGGGCCTCCCGCGGCTGCTGTCACGGAGCCGCGGATGCTGCCTGCAGCCTCTCCACCGGGACCATGCCCGCGTAGACCCGGCCGTCGTCGGTGAGCAGGACGTTGAACAGGGCGGTGGACAACACGCGCCCGCCGGGAACGGCGACGGCGGCCTGCGCCAGCAGCGGATTGCCGGCCAGCAGAGCATCCAGGCGCGAGGCGGCCCCCGCCTCCGCCGGAACTTCCACTACTGTCTCCCAACCCGAGCCTGTTGTGTATTCCCCGGCCTTCTGCTCAAGGGCCGCCGCCAGGTCTTCCCGAGTTGGGTGCGAATCCGGAATTCCCGGGTTGAGCGACTGCCGTTCATGGTGGCGGGGCTGCAGTTCCTCCACCATGCTGCCCGGCGGGGGGACGAAGTTGAACAGTGCCACGTCCGGCTGGTCCAGCGACAGGCTGGTGAATCCGGCACTGAAAGCAGGCCGGGATGCGCCGCGGGCCGTCACCTGGACGGAGAGGGGCATCCCGGTGGCTGCGTCGACGGCGATGGCCACCTTCCCCACAAGGGTGCCGTTGGTGCGTGGCTCAAGCAGCAGGTTGTAGGCGGCGCGCCCGGCGGCCTGCACGTCGGGGCCCACGGAGACGGCAGTGGAGCTGTCCGCTGCCGCCAGGAACTTATCGGCAAGTTCCTGGGGCGTGTGCGGGGCGGCTGGGGTCCCAGGGTGGGCCAGCGGCAGGTCGCTCGCGTCGCCGGGCAGGGTCAGGTGGGCGGTGGAGTTATCCCTTGAGGAGTAGAACCAGACTTCGTCGCCGCTGCGGATCACATCCCTTTCGGCGAGCCGGTCCACCACCTGGATCCGCGCGTTGGTTTTGCCGTCCATGAACACCCGGGCAGTGTGCTCGCCGGTGAGGAACTCCATGGCGGATGCGATCCCGTCAGCCGATGCGGGGCCTGCGGTGGGACCTGTTGCGGGCAGCTCCGGCAGTCCCAGCTCCGAGGACTGTTCGATCGTGCCGGAAAAAGTATGGGTCCTGTGTCCAGCCGCCAGGGCCATGACTTCAGCGGGAGTCTTGGTTGGCAGGGGATCACCCGCCCGGGCCGGAATGGTGCCGGCCAGAACCCCGGCTGCGATGACTGCAGGCACGGTGGCTGCCGGAACCCACCGCAGCCACGCCCGGTTCCGCGCGCGATCGGCACCGCGGACCTCCGGCGCGTGCTGCCTTTGCCGGCCGTTCATAATCCGGTTCATTGTCCCGTCCACCCCGTCGCTGGAGCCCATAGTCCAAGGGTACGCCTCGGTGCCCGCCCATACACCTGCCCAGCGGCCTATCTGCGGTTAGCGTATGGGCTACCCGGGCACTACGGTTCCCGCGCCGCCGTCGACCGTTATCCGTTGCCCGGTGGTGAGCCGGACGGTGGCCTCCGGAACGCCCACCACGGCCGGGATCCCGTACTCCCGCGCCACCACCGCCCCATGCGAGTTGGGGCCGCCCATCTCCATGACCAGGCCGCCAGCGGTCAGGAACAAGGGGGTCCAGCCGGGATCCGTGGACGGCGCCACCAGGATTTCGCCCGGTTCGAGGCGGGCGCCGACAGGATCCAGGATGACCCTGGCGGGAGCCGTGACCGAACCCGCCGAAGCCGGGCTTCCGGAGAGCCCGCCCTCCGCTGCTCCTGTACCGGCGGCATACAACACTTCGGGCTCGGTGCCGTCCGAGAGCACCACCCTGGGGACGTGCCGCCGGCCCAGTTCCCGCGAGTAGGCGGCACGCCGCTCCAGGACGAGTCCGCGCAGCGTCCCCGGAGGACCGGCCCCGTCAGAGTCCTTCCCGTCGTTACCCGCTCCGTTGAGAGCCTGCCTGGCCTCAGCGAAATCGAGGAAGAAGATATCGTCAGGGTTCTCCAGCCGGCCATCCGCGGCGAGCACAGCTCCCACCTGCCGCAGCTGCTTCCGTACTTCGGCCAGGCCGAGGACCACCTGGTACTTGGGTAGTTCCCGTATCCCCGCAAAGAGCCTGGCGCGGCGCAGTGCGGCGCCCACCAGCAGCGCACGCACCCTGCCCTTGCTGCGGGCCTCGGCCACCAGCCGTTCCACGGCTGCGACAGCCTCCGCCTCAGCCCTTGAAAACTGTTCATCCGGAGCCAACGCGGGATCTGCCAAAGGCAGGTAATTGGCCAGGACGCCCAGGATGTGCGTGGGGTCGTCCGACCACCTGGGCATCCCGACATCGATTTCGGCTACAGCCCGGTGCCCGTAGCGGTCCAGGAACCGCGCCAGGCCTGCGTGCAGGACAGGGGGAAGGCCTCCGGCACCGAAGTACGCTGCGAGTGCGGCAGGCTTCCTTGTTTCCAGGGCAAGGCGTGATTCCCGGTCCTCCTTCACGGCCGAGGCAAGGCGCCACAGGTCCAGGTCCATTTCCGTGGTGACGTTGCCGGGCAGGCCCCGGAGCACCTGCTGCAGGTCCTCCCAGCGGTTGGGACCGAGCAGCCTGCCGGCCAGCCACAGCATCCCGCACCCCACAGCGGGCAGGGGCAGGATGCCTGGAACCACTGCGAAGAGCCGTCCCATGAGCCGCTCGGCGTGGTCCAGCCGGGCAGCCGGCCCTGCTCCGGACTCCGGCTCCAGCTCATCCGAGAACCGGCGGGTGACACGGTCCAGCCGTCGCAGCGCCGCCCTGGGCACCAGCAGCGCTCGGAGAAGGCTCTCCGGGACCCGGGCGCGCACCGCCACCGGCAGGACGTGGCGCACGAGTCCGAGCGGCGTCCTGCGGGTCACCGAAAACCGGGGGTCCGCAAAAACCTGGCGGAACACCGCGGCGGACCTGGCTTCCATAACATCGAAGATCCGCGGCAGGATCCAGCGCGATGCCCAGGGCCGCGCGGTAAGCCACCGCCCGGTCTGTCCAGAGGGACGCCCAGCAGTTGCGCACGGCTTCCAGGACGGCCTCAGCTCCGATCACGTTCAAGTAGGTGTCCTGCTGGCCGGCGAAGCTCGCGAACGGAAGGTCTTCCGCGGTGGCGGAGGAACGTACCGCCACCGGAGTTGCCTTTCCCAGCGCTGCATATGCCTGCTCCACCGCTGCCGCGATCCGCGGCGGGACGGGAGCGGATCGGATAGCCTCGCGTGCCCTGCCGGCCCACGCGGCAAGCGGAGTGGCCATGGCTGCGCTCCCGGACGTGGCTGCCTGGCCCCACTGCAGCGATGCCTGGAGTTTACCGAGCTCCCGCAGGGCACCATCGCTGACCGTCCTGGTGGCCACCCGGTAGGCCTCGGTGGTGAGGCAGAAGCCGTCAGGCGCCGGCAGCCCTGCCGCTGCCAGTCCACCCAAGGTTGGCTGCCTTGCCGCCCACCAGCCGAAGCATGCCGCAACCGACCTGGCTGAGGGGAAGGACCAGGCCTGCGCTGTTTCCCCCGCCCAGTACGGAGGACTCGTGCCCCGGCTTCCGTGCCGGATCGGCAGCCATGCTGGTGCTCCCGGTGGGAAACTCAGGTCACGATGCGTCGAGCATTGGCCCAAAGCGCGAACGGTCCGTTAGGCGCGGGTCCTCCCTGTCCGGGACCACCATTACTGGGCCTTTGGCGTGGTGGAGCACCCCATCGGATGTTGATCCCAGGAGCATCCCGGTGAAGCCGCCGCGGCCCCTGGTGCCAACCACCACCAGTTCAACGCGGCGGCTTTCTTCAACCAGGACGTCCACGGGCGAACCATCCTTGAGCACTGACTCGGTAGGCAGGTTGGGGAAGTGGCTCCGCAGCCAGGCCATGCCGGCGTCCAGGGTGGTCCGGATGTCGGCAAACAGGGCCTTGCGGTCCATGGGAGCGGGAACCCAGGCCAGGGACCCGCTGTACTGGGGCACCGCACACACCACCCGGAGGATGGCACCCAACCGTTCAGCCTGGTCGGCCGCCTCCAGCACGGCCACGCGCGCCTGCTCTGAGCCGTCCACGCCTACCACCACCACGTTTTCGACGCGCTGGTGCCCGGCTTTGGCCTGCTCAACCCTGATGCGCCGGTCCTCGGTGGACTCACCCAAGCGGTCCGCGCAAACCAGGGGAATGGTCACGGTGGGGCACTTGGCGTGGGCCGGCAGCGCGCTGCTTACTGAACCGAGCAGCCTGCCCACAAACCCGCCACGGCCGCGGGTGCCGAAAACCAGGAGTTCGGCGGTCTCGGACATCTCCAGCAGCACACCGGAAGCATCTCCGTTTTCCACGGATCCGGTGACGTCGATGTCGTAGGACAAGACCTTCTCCAGCGCCTGCCTGACGATCGCCTCCGCACCTTCCCGGATCACGGAATCATCCACGGTGGCGTAGCCGCCGTCGAGGCCTGAGGCAGCAAAAATGGGAACGGAATATGCGGTGACAATGTGCAGCGGCCGACGGCGGCGCTGGGCTTCGCGGGCTGCCCACACCAGGGCGCACTGGCCGTGGTCCGACCCGTCGACTCCCACAACGATTCCTTCGGGAGCGGCAGAATTGCCGCCACCGTCCCGGGCCGGGTCCGGATGCAATTCATGTGCGCCCATGGGGCCGCCTCCTTGCGCTACTGCCTGATGTTGCCGCTATTCTGCCAGAAAGCGGACAGTTCGCTGCGCACCCGGTCAGCAGCCGCAGCCGCAGCCGAGACTGCCGCTTCCGGTTCTCACTATTCTCCGTCGGCCCTGCCATGGCAAGCCTGGCCAGGCGCGGAATCCACACAATATCCACAGCTTTTCCACAGCCTGTCCGCCATGTTCGGGAAAAGCTTTCTCCGGGGTGTGAAACGCGTTGACTCCTGCGTACGGGGCGCGGCAGGTATCGAAGGCTATGTCACCGTGTGGCTGCCGGTTATCGCGAGTCGCGTCCTGCCCCGGCTGGGGTCCAGCCAAGTGCGGGACCCAGTTTGCCGGCGATGTCCGTAAGGATCTGGACGTAATCCTCGTGGTCAAAGCTGAAGGGCAGGGCGAACGCCACCTCGTCAACTTCCTGGAATCCTGCGTGTGCGTACAGCTGCTCGGCGATTTCATCGCTGGTGCCGATGAGGTCCGGGGCGAACAGCATGCCCTTTGGCCCCTGTGGCGCCCGCGTGCGGGGCGTGCGCTCGTCGACGTACCGCCGGTACTTTTCCCGCTGTTCCGGCGATGCTGAATCGGTGGGAATTACCACCAGGCCCTGCGACACCCGGGCACGCCGGTCCGCTTGCGCAGATGATGCAGCGGCTTCACGGTAGGCGCGGATTTGTGATTGTTGGATCTTGGCGAAGTCCGGCTCCTGGTCCGGTTCGGGGAAAACCACGCTGCTGGAGAGCAGGTTGAAGCCGTTGGCACCGGCCCACACCGCCGACTTCGTGCTGCCAGCGCCGTACCAAAGGCGGCAACGCAGCCCGGGAGAGTGCGGCTCGACGCGGTTGGAGAACTCCTCCACCACACCTTGCCTGCCGGAGAAATCCCGCACCGGTTCCCCAGCAACCAGGCGGGCAAACCGCTCCACGCGGGCGTAGCTGAAGTCCTCCAGCTCCGCGGAATCCGGGTACAGCTCGTGCTTGACCGTGTCGTAGTGCATCGGTTCCCCCACGCTCAGCCCCGGATTGATTCGCCCTCCGGCGAGCAGATCCACGGTGGCCAGGTCCTCCGCCATCCGCAGCGGGTTCTCCCAGCCCAGCGGGGTGACAGCGGTTCCAAGCTCGATCCGGGAGGTGCGCTGGCTGGCTGCGGCCATCATTGCGATGGGAGAGGAAATTCCGAACTGCAAATGGCGGTGGCGCAGCCAGGCGCTGTCGAACCCGAGCCGCTCGCCCAGTTCGATGACCTGCAGAGTTGACTCGTGGCCTGCTGCGGGATCGGCCGGATCGAACAGGCCAATGGTGAGGAATCCGAGCTTGCGCAATGGTCGTGCGGGGTCGGGCATGAGCTTCCTTCAGGATCGGGATATGGCTGCTATTCAGAGTAAGCGCCCGAACGGCGTCCAGAGCGTGCCGCCGGAGGCAGCACTTTCTTCGACTCCATTTTGGGCAGAAGAATCTTCCCTTGCGGCCTGTTCACGGGCGAAAATGTTCTGTAGTCTTCAGGACATTGTTGGTCCGGGACGCCGACTTCCACTTTCGTTCGAAAGCTGCCCGGCAACACTGCGGCCGCACTTTGGGGGTACTGGGACGCGCGCGGGCGAGGACGCCTGCACCTGCGAAGCTTCGAAGGAGGGAACTGTCGTGTCAACCATGCCTCGGAATGCCCGGACCGAGCAGACCACCACTGTGATCATCGGCGCGGGCCTGTCCGGCCTTGCCGTGGCTGCTGAGCTGTGCCGCCGCGGCGTCGATGCAATTGTGGTGGACGGACTGGACATCGTGGGCGCCGCACAGACGCCCAACACCGCCGCGCTCCAACGCTGCGACGCAGCCGACTCCGCCACCCTTCGCGAACGGCACGAGATCATGCGCCACCTCCGGAACTACGCCGTGAGCCATGAGGTGGACGTGCGCACTACTACCCGCGCCGTCCAGTTGTCCATGGTGGACGGGGTAGCGGAGCGCACCGCCGCTCCGCAGTGGGAGGTGCACACTCCCACCGGAATCCTGGTGGCTGACCACATCGTCCTGACCCGCTGCGCCCACAGCCAGCTCCGCCGGATGATCAATGATTTCGGTATCACAGTGGGAAGGAACGTCGCTGCCGCGATGCGGGCCATCGGTATTTACCTGGTGGGCGTGGGAGAGCTCCTCACGCCATCACCGAAAGAGGTCCTGCGCCAAGCCAAGACTGTAGGCCACGCCATTTCCGCCAAGGTACATCCGGACACCGTGACCTACCCGGCCACCGGAAGCTTCGCGGCCCTGCCCTGCTAGCACGCGAAGGCGCCCCCGGCTGCCGGCGGCGCCTTCTATTCGTCGCTTGCGGCCGTTAGCCTGCGCCGGGCGAGGATGGCAAGGGCTGCAAGCAGCCCCACCGCGACGACGGCGAAAATGACGATGCTCCACTGGAACGGCTCGGAGGCGTCCACGGGTTCCGCACGCTCCATGGTGGATCCGGGCTGTGCGGTACCAATAGCCGGTGCAGATGCCGCAGGAGCTGGCGCCGCCGGAACGGTTGCCGGAGCAGCCTGGGGGGCAGCCGGCCCGCCCGCGGCAGCAGCCGTGAAGCCAAAAGTCCCCTCGATGGGATGCGAGTCTGAGCTCACCACCCGCCACGCGACCGTGTATTCCCCCGCAGGGCCTCCCGCGCGAAGCTTTTGCGATGCGATGTTGTCCACGATCTCCACCGGCCCGTCAGCCCACTCTGTGCCCGAGGAGTCTTTGATGGAAAACGAGGCACCGATGCCGAGGGGGTTCCTGTTAAAGGTGACAGAGACCAGTTCCGGCGGCGCTGGCAGGGACGCGCCCGGGGAGGGGCTGCTGGATTCAGCGGCATCGTGCGCGGCGGCGGGACCGGTCAGTCCCAGCACGGCGGCAGCGGAAACGAGGAACCCAAGCGCAAGGCTCAGGATCTGGCGGCGAATGGGACGCATGCTTGGGCTGCTCCTTGTGTTGGCTTCCTTACAGACTAAGCGAATTTGCCGGCCGTCCTGCCCCCGCCCCCATAGGATGCAGGTATCCCCACAGACTTCCCCGGAGGACTAATGCTTAAGCAAGGCTCTGCCCTGGACCGGTATTTCAAGGTCACGGAGCGCGGTTCGAATCTTTCCCGCGAGATCCGCGGCGGCTTCGCCACGTTCTTTGCCATGAGCTACATCGTGGTGCTGAACCCCCTGATCCTCTCCGGGCCGGACTCCACCGGCGCCACCTTGGGCTTCACGGCGGTGGCTGCCGTGACAGCCTTCGTGGCCGGGCTCCTGACCATCCTGATGGGCGCCTGGGCAAAGCACCCCTTCGCGCTGGCCACCGGCCTGGGCGTCAACGCGTTCGTGGCGGTCACCGTTGCCACCAACCCGGGGCTCACCTGGCCGGACATGATGGGCCTGGTGGTCCTGTCCGGCGTCACCATGCTCATCCTGGTCCTCACCGGGTTCCGCACCGCAGTTTTCAAAGCCGTGCCGGACGGGCTGAAGACCGCGATCGTGGTGGGCATCGGGCTGTTCATCGCGCTGATTGGACTGGTCAATGCCGGCTTCGTGCGCCGCATCCCTGACGTTGCCGGCACCACCGTTCCGGTTGGCCTGGGCTATGAAGGCAAGCTTTTGGGCTGGCCCACCGCGGTGTTCGTGTTCGGCCTGATCCTGACCATTGCCCTGGTGGTGCGCAAGGTCAAGGGTGCCATTCTGATCGGCATCATCACGTCCACGATCATCTCGGTGCTCCTGGAGATGACCCTGCACATCGGGCCGAGCTTCGACGGCGAGACCTCCAACCCGCAGGGCTGGTCCCTCGTGGCTCCGACCTTTACCGGATGGGCGGCCCCGGACCTGTCCCTGCTTGGCAAGGCAAACCCGTTCGGCGCCTTCGGGCACCTGGGTTTCGTGGCAGCTACCCTCCTTGCCTTCGTGATCCTGCTCAGCATCTTCTTTGACGCCATGGGCACCATGGTAGGCCTGGCCAACGAGGCAGGCACCGTGGATGAACACGGCAACATTCCCGACGTCGACCGGGTCCTCCAGGTGGATGCCCTGGGCGCGATCGTGGGCGGCGGAGCCTCCGTTTCCTCCAACCAGATCTACGTCGAAGCCGGCGCCGGCATCGGCGAAGGTGCCCGCACCGGCATCGCCTCGATCGTCACCGGCCTGCTGTTCCTGGTGGCCATGTTCTTCACCCCGCTCATCAATCTGGTCCCCTTCGAGGCAGTGGCCCCGGCCCTGGTCGTGGTGGGCTTCATGATGGTGTCCCAGGTGGGCAGGATTGACTGGCAGGACTGGGGCGTCGCGATCCCGGCCTTCCTGACCTTCACGCTCATGCCGTTCACGTACTCGATCGCCAACGGCCTGGGTGCAGGGTTCATCGCATTCGTCCTGATCCGCACCTTCCAGGGCCGGATCAAGGAAATCCACCCCCTGATGTGGGCCGTAGCCGCGGCCTTCCTGTTGTTCTTCGCTGTCGGCCCCATCGAGGCCGCAATGGGCATGTAAACGCGCATGCCCTACACCGGCGTGTTGGGCGCGAGTCCCTCATCACCGGACACTGCCCGGGCCTTCCTTTCCCGCAACTTGTCCAGCCGGTTCATCAGCGGCGAGGTGGTGGCGCCGTGGATCACGATGGAAAGCGCCACCACCAGCCCGATGAACGCCCAGAGCCGCTCGGCCTGGTCACCGAACTCGCCCTTGCCCAGGGCATAGGAGAGGTAGTAGAGCGAGCCGATCCCCCGGATCCCGAAGAAGGACAGGGCAATCCGCTCCCGCGGTCCCGTCTTGCCGCGCAGAAGCCCCACCCAACCCGCCAGCGGCCGGACCACCAGCAGGAATGCCAACGCCACCAGCACTTCCGCCCAGCCGATCCCTTCCAGCAGTCCGCGCGCGATAGCGCCGCCCAGCAGGACCAGGATCACTACGGTCAGGAGCCGCTCCAACTGCTCAACGTAGGAGTGCAGGACGCGGTGGTAGCCGTGGGTGCGTTCCGCCGCACGGATGGTCACGGCACAGACAAACACTGCGATGAAGCCGTAACCCTCCACCATCTCGGTCACCCCATATGCCAGGAAGGTGGCCGCGAGCGCAACGAACCCCTCCGAGTGGTTGGACAGCCGCAGGCTTTCGGCGCGGGCTGAAAAGAAAAGCCGGGCCAGGAGCTTGCCGGTCAGGAAGCCGCCCAGCAGCCCAATGGCCAGCCGCCAGAGCACATCCACGCCGAACCACTCCGGAAACCACGCGGAAGGTGACGATCCTGTAATGCTGATGGCGATGGCCAGGTACACAAAGGGAAAGGCCAGCCCGTCATTGAGGCCGGCTTCCGACGTGAGCCCGAAGCGCACCTCATCTTCCTGGTTGGCGCCATCGTCATGGTCCGCCGGTTCGCCCACCTGCACTTCCGAGGCCAGGACAGGATCCGTGGGTGCGAGGCTGGACCCCACCAGCAGGGCGGCGCCCAGGCCCAAGCCCAGGAACCACAGCCCCATCAGTGTCAGGGCAATGATGCACAGCGGCATGGCAATTCCCAGGAGCCGCCATGTGGTTGACCAGCGCCTGCGGCCGACGGGCCGATCCAGCGCCAGCCCGGCGCCCATCAGCGAGATGATGACGCAAATTTCTGAAAGGTGCACAACGACATCGCCGTGGGCTATGGGATCCGGATCAGGAAGGGTGGGTATCAGTGCGAATGCACCCATTCCCGCTCCGAGGAACACCATGGGCATGGAAAAAGGCATGTCGCGCAGCAGCTTAGGGAGTACTGCGGCCACGAACACGGCCATACCGGCGGCGGCATAGAGAATATTGGGGGCTTCAAACATGGTGCTGTTCTCCGGCCTTGATTGGTTGCGCCATCGGGCGCAGGCAAGGTGACACATCCCCGGGGAGGGACTGCTCCACCATAGCCCGTGCTTCCGGCCGGTGCTTGGTCTCCAATCTCAGACATGACGACGGCGGCACGTCTGGTTTTCCCGGCAGGCATACGGTGAGCTTGGAACATGCCTTCACTGATTCCTGCCGTCGATGTCCCGTACCAGCCTTGGACAGGCAGGTTCGACGGCGACGGCGCAGCCCACCGCCGCTGGTGGCAGGCGGTAGCGATCTACGACGGCGTGACGCCTGCGACGGCGCGTGCGGGAGCCGCTGGCTCCCGCAGCGTGGAGGGAAGCCAGAAGCCGGCCGTGCTGCTCGGTTTCGCCAGCGACGAGGGCGTGCGCAGGAACAAGGGCCGCACCGGCGCTGCGGCCGCACCTGCTGCCATCCGCAAGGCTCTGGGGCCCTTGGCGTTCCATCTGAACCGGTCTGTCACTGACACCGGGGACGTGGTGGTGTCCAACGGTCAGCTTGAGGACGGCCAGGAACGCCTGGGCCGGAATGTCGCTGCACTGCTGGATTCCGGTCACCTGACCGCTGTGCTCGGCGGTGGCCACGAGACGGCCTACGCCAGCTATCTGGGGGTCAGTGCTTCCGAGGCCGTACAGCGCGGCCAGCGGCTGGGCATCCTGAACCTCGATGCCCACTTTGACCTGCGCGACGAACCTGTTCCGAGTTCCGGGACGCCGTTCCTCCAGATGGCCCGGGCGGAAGCAGCCGCGGGACGGGAGTTTCGGTACGCCGTCCTCGGAATCTCCGAACCCAACAACACCCGCGCGCTCTTCGACACGGCCAAAGGGCTGGGCGTGCAGTACCTGCTGGATGAAGACTGCGAAGCGGAGCGCGTGAGTGACTTCGTGGCCGGGTTCCTTGCAGGCATCGACGTCCTCTACCTGACGATCGACCTCGATGTACTGCCGGCAGCAGTTGCTCCGGGCGTCAGTGCGCCGGCTGCGTACGGGGTTCCACTGCCGGTCGTCAGCGCCGTCTGCCGGCAGATTGCCCGGAGCGGGAAGCTGCTGCACCTTGATGTCGCGGAGCTGAATCCGGCTTTCGACATCGACGGGCGGACGGCCCGGGTGGCGGCGCGGCTCCTGGATACCCTCCTCCGCTAAGTCCTGCGGCTCATTCTCCCCCTGGCATTTCACCAAATGATAAGCATGCTGTCTATCATGATGGTTGAGTGCCTAAAGGAAGGAGTGGGTGATGAGTCGGGGCAGTATCTTGGTTCTTCTGCTGGCAACGTTGCTGGGCCTTTCCGGCTGCGGTGCTTATCCGGCTGACCCCGAGGGAACCCTGGACCGGGTGCGGGGCGGCACCCTGCGGGTGGGTGCGAGCCTGAACGGGGACTGGGTGGCAGTCCCGACCTCCGGTGGCGACACTTCGGACAGAAACGTCCGTGACAGCGATGTGCAGGGCAAGGATGCAGAGCTGGTGCGGGGCTTTGCCGAGCAGCTCGGAGCGGACGTCGAATGGGTGGCGGGCACCGAGCAGGTCCTGGCTGAAGAGCTTAAGCACGGCGGGCTCGACCTGGTGATCGGCGGGCTGGACGACAAGACCCCCTGGACGACCCATGCCGGCCTGACCCGCCCTTATGCCGAATCAAAGGACGACCGGGGCAAGCTCCGCAAGCACGTCATGCTCGTGCCGCTGGGAGAAAATGCGTTCCTTCTTGAGCTGGACCGCTACCTGATGGCAGCCAAGGAGTCATCATGACCAACGTCAAGAGCAGCAGTGACGCAATCCGGTTCGGGCACACCAAGCTGCCGGCGGAGCAACAGAAGGCACTGCGCCAGGCCATCAGGATCGAATGGATCACCATGGGCTTCTTGGCGGTCACCGCCACCCTGGTGTTCCTGGTGCTCGGCAACTCCCAGGCTATGAAGGCGGCCTGGATTGAGGACCTGCTCTCCTTCCTGCCGCCTGTCTCCTTCCTGGTGGCTGCACGCATCATCCGGAAGCCGCCTTCAGAGGACCACCCCTACGGATACCACCGGTCCACCGGGGTGGCGCATGTGGTGGCCGCAGTGGCCCTGACCGTGATGGGCGGCTACCTCCTGGTGGAATCCGCGCTCGGGCTCCTGAAGGCCGAGCATCCCACCATCGGCGGCATCAGCCTGTTCGGCACCACCATCTGGCTGGGCTGGCTGATGATGGGCGTCATGATCCTCACCGCGGCACCTCCCGTTGTCCTGGGCAGGATGAAGATGAAGCTCGCCGAGCAGCTGCACGACAAGGTCCTGTATGCCGACGCGGACATGAACAAGGCGGACTGGATGACTGCCGTAGCGGCCGTGGCGGGCGTGGCAGGCATCGGTTTCGGCCTCTGGTGGGCCGATTACACCGCAGCCCTCATCATCTCCACCAGTATCCTCCGTGACGGAATTCGCAATACAAAGGGCGCCGTGTCAGCCCTGATGGACAAGCGGGCCATGACCTACGACGACCGCGAACCCCACCCGCTGGGCGAAAAACTGGACGATTACCTGAGGAATCTCGACTGGACCGTAGATGCCAAGTCGCGGATTCGCGATGAGGGACACGTTTTCCACGTGGAATCGTTCGTGGTTCCCGCAGGAAGCAGCGTGCCCACGCTTGCACAGCTTGAAGCCGCCCGCGATGCCTGCGTAGCCATGGACTGGAAGGTCCAGGACATGGTGATCGTCCCGGTGGCGGAACTGCCGTCCGAGTTCGTGCCCGGCCCTACCAGCGGCGGCGAGCGCTAGGACCTGAAGCGCCAGGAGCCGGGCGGACTCAGACCTTGAGCAGGTACCTGCGCTCGGGGCGGCCCACCCCGTACTTCAGCCGGACTTCAAGCAGGCCTTCATCATGCAGGTACTCCAGGTAGCGGCGGGCACTGACCCGTGAGGTGCCCAACTGTTCGGCCACCTCGGCAGCCGACAGGTCGCCGTCGGCCTCCTTCAACGCGGTCTCCACCAGCTTCAGGGTCTCGACGCTGCAGCCCTTGGGCAGGGGGCGCTCGGCGCGGTCCAGTCCGAAGACCCGGTTGACGTCAGACTGCTCGGCGACGTCCTTGGACGAATCCAGCCCCTGGTATGCGCTCCGGTAATGCTCGAGCCGTTCCTGGAGGTCGGATTGTGAAAACGGCTTGATCAGGTAGTGCACAATTCCGCCGCGCAGCGCTTTGCGCACAGTTTCCACCTCGCGGGCAGCGCTGATCACCAGCACGTCCAGCTCCGGGGCCACGTCCCGCAGCCGGTGCATGAGGTCCAGGCCGTTGATGTCCGGAAGGTGGATATCGAGCAGCACCAGGTCCGGCTGCAGCCGTTCGGTTTCGGCGACTGCCTGCGCACCCGTATGGGCGGCGCCCACCACCTTGAAGCCGGCGGTCCGCTGAATGAAGCCAGCATGGACCTTGGCCACCATGAAGTCGTCGTCGACGATCAGTACCTTGATCATGGCTGCGTTGCACCTCGTTTGAATCGTGCCGTGAAGACTGCTCCGTTGTCGTTGGCTACCGTGAGATCACCGCCGGACCGCCGGCAAACCACCCGTGAGAGGGCCAGCCCAAAGCCGCGGACATCAGCCGGCCCGGCCTCCTTGGTGGAGAACCCCTGGCGGAAGATCTCCTCGGTGGCCTGCTGCGGAACACCCGGTCCGGTATCACGGACCGTGACGGTAACGGCGTCGGCGGAGGTCTCCACCAGCACGCGGACGGCCGCGCCCGGAAGCCCTGTGACGGCGTCGAACGCGTTGTCCACAAGGTTGCCGACCACCGTGGTGAGGTCACGGGACAACTCGTCACTGACAGGAGGCAACGCTGACTCCGGCTCCAGCTGCAACGCTACTCCCCGCTCAGTGGCGAGGCTGGACTTGGCAATCAGCAGCGCGGCAAGCGCCGGGTCCTGAATACGGCTGGTCACTTCATCGTTCAGCCTGGTCCGGTCCACCGTGGCACCGTTGACGAAATGCACCACGGAGTCGTATTCGCCGATCTGGATCAGGCCGGAGATCACGTGCAGCTGGTTGGCGAACTCATGGGCCTGGGCCCTCAGGGTGTCTGTGGCGGTGCGGGTGGCGCCCAACTCACGCTCCAGCGAGGACAGCTCCGTCCGGTCCCTCAGCGTGGTCACTGAGCCGATGTCGCGGCCGCGGGAACGGATGGGAACCCGGTTCAGCACCACCAGCCGCTCCCCCACCAACACCAGCTGGTCCGGGTCCGGCTGCTCCCTGGTCAGGACCACCTTGAGGGCAGGGTCCACGGGCAGGGAGCCAATCTTCCTGCCCACGCAGTCCGGCGGCAGGCCCAGCAGCTGGCGGGCGCTGTTGTTGGCCACGGTAATGCGCTCGTGCGGGTCAAGCGCCACCACGCCTTCCTTGAGCCCCTGAAGCATCGCCTCGCGGTTTTCCACGAGCCCGGTAATCTCACTGGGTTCCATGCCCAGGGTCTGGCGCTTGACCCTGCGGGACAACAGCAGGGACCCCGCCACCCCCAGGACGCTGCCGACGCCGAGGTACGTCAAGAGATTGGGGACGGCGTCCCCCAGCCGCTCAAGCGTGGACGGGTAATTCCGGCTGATCGAGGCGATCCCGATCATCTTTCCGGCGTCGTTGAGGACCGGCACGTGGGCGGACAGGACGGGAGCGCTGTTTCCGCTTACCACACCGGTCCATGCCCGCCCCTCCATGACCCTGCTGGCGCCCAGTTCCAGCGTCTTGCCCAACAGCCCGGGGTCGGACGCGGCAACCACCGTGCGGTCAAGCTTTGCCAGCGTGACATGGGAGGAGCCGGAGACAGTACGGACGGACTCGGCGACGGCGGGAAGGGCGGCGCCTATTCGCGGCTCAGCATCCGGGAGCAGCGCCCGCACGGCGGGGTTGTTCCCCAGCGCCTCAGCGGCGGACAGTGCCCGGCGGCCCTCGATGCGTTCGAAGGCGGCGGCAGACTGGGCAAGGGAGATGGCAACCACTGCCACCAGTACCGCCAGGACAATCAGCAACTGCAGCACAAGGTACTGCCCGGCGAGGGACATTCCTCTTCGTCGCGTCACTGCGTGGATTCCTTTTGTTTCTGATGCCGGCACGGTACGGCGGCAGTACCGGGAACTATATCCCAGCGTAGCCCCGGCATTGGGTGCCCAGGTGGGAGGCCGGAAACGTGAACGCAATGAACTTAACTTTTTCTGCGTACACAAGAGTGATCGCCGTCACGGCGGGACCTAGCATCGAAGGACAGATCAGGTCCGCTGATCATTTTGTACAGAATTGCATCACTGAGAAGAGGAACACATGCGCCAGATCCGCGCATTGCGAGTCGCCGCCGTCGCCGCCGGCATCGCCCTGATGGCCACCGGCTGCGGCGCCACCGGCAAGAGCACCACCGGTTCGGAGAGCTCCAGCGCTGCCGCCGGCCCCATCACCGGACTGCAGATCATGGTCCCCAACACCCCGGGCGGCGGCTACGACACCACCGCCCGTGCAGCTGCGAAGGTCCTCGAGGACGAGAAGATCACCAGCAACACCGAGGTCTTCAACCTCGCCGGCGCCGGCGGCACCGTAGGCCTGGCCCGCGTGGTCAACGAAAAGGGCAACGGCGATCTCGCCATGCTCATGGGCCTGGGCGTGGTGGGCGCGAGCTACACCAACAAGTCCGAGTCCAAGCTGACCGAGACCACACCGCTGGCCCGGCTCATCGAAGAACCCGGCGCCATCATGGTCAGCAAGGACTCCCCCTACAAGACCATCGACGACCTGGTGGCCGCCTGGAAAGCCGATCCGGCTTCCATTTCCGTGGGCGGCGGCTCCTCCCCCGGTGGCCCCGACCACCTCCTGCCCATGCAGCTCGCGGGAGCAGTCGGCATCGATGCCACCAAGGTGAACTTCGTTTCCTACGACGGCGGCGGAGACCTCCTGCCCGCGATCCTCGGCAACAAGCTGGGCTTTGCCGCTTCCGGTGCCGGTGAATACCTGCAGCAGATCGAATCCGGCGAGGTCCGCGTTCTGGCCACCAGCGGCGAAGAGCGCCTGGAAGGCGTGGACGCCCCCACGCTGAAGGAATCCAACATCGACCTGGTGTTCACCAACTGGCGCGGCATCGTGGCCCCTCCGGGCATCAGCGACGAGGACAAGGCTTCCATGATCGCCGCCCTTGAGAAGATGCACGAAAGCGAAGGCTGGAAGGAAGCGCTGAAGACCCACAGCTGGTCCGACGCCTTCATCACCGGCGAAGAGTTCGAAACGTTCCTCACCGAGCAGGACAAGCGGGTGGCGGACGTCCTCACCAAGCTTGGGTTGGCGTGAGCTCCCTGACCACAGGCCTTAAGGGCCGCGCCGAGCTGGGAGTTGCACTCCTGCTCGGCGCGGCCGGCGTCCTGGTCTTCCTGGACGCCAACGGCCTGGTAACCCCGTACTCCCAATCGGACCCGGTGGGCCCCAAGACGGTTCCGTACATCGTGGCCGGACTGCTGGTGGTCTGCGCGGTCCTTCTGGCCATCAACGTGATCCGGGGCGGCCAGGGCGAGGCGGAAGGCGGCGAGGACATTGACCTCACGCACCCCGCCGACTGGAAAACCATCCTGCCCCTGGCAGGCGCATTCATCCTGAACATCCTGCTCATCGACTGGGCCGGCTGGGTCATCTCCGGCACGGTCCTGTTCTGGGGCAGCGTCCTGGCATTGGGCAGCCGCCGCTATGTCCGGGACGGGCTCATCTCCGTTGCCCTGTCCCTGCTGACCTTCTACGGCTTCTACCTCGGCCTCGGCATCGCGTTGCCTGCCGGACTCCTGGAAGGAATCCTCTGATGGACGTCTGGTCCTCACTGATGGACGGTTTTGCCACCGCCCTCACCCCCATGAACTTCCTGTACGCCGTGATCGGCGTCCTCCTGGGCACCGCCGTCGGGGTCCTTCCGGGCCTGGGCCCGGCCATGACCGTGGCCCTGCTCCTTCCGGTCACCTACGCGCTGGAGCCCACCAGCGCCTTCATCATGTTCGCCGGCATCTACTACGGCGGCATGTACGGCGGTTCCACCACGTCCATCCTCTTGAACACACCCGGTGAATCGTCGTCGGTGGTGACGGCCATTGAGGGCAACAAGATGGCCAAGGCCGGGCGGGCCGCGCAGGCGCTGGCGACGGCGGCCATCGGCTCCTTCATCGCCGGCACCATCGGCACCGCCCTCCTCGCCGTCTGCGCACCCATCGTCGTTGAATTCGCTGTCAGCCTGGGTGCCCCCAGCTACTTCGCCATCATGGTTCTGGCCCTGCTGGCCGTCACCGCAGTGCTCGGCTCGTCCCGGCTCCGCGGGTTCGCTTCCCTGGGCCTTGGCCTGGCCATCGGCCTGGTGGGCATCGACTCAGTCACCGGCCAGCGCCGCCTGACCTTCGGCCAGCCGCTCCTCGCGGACGGCCTGGACATCGTGGTGGTGGCCGTGGCCATCTTCGCAGTGGGCGAAGCCCTGTGGGTTGCCGCCCACCTGCGCCGCACCCCGCTGCACGTCATCCCGGTGGGCCGGCCCTGGATGGGCAAGAAGGACTGGGGCCGCTCCTGGAAGCCCTGGCTCCGCGGCACGGCCTTCGGCTTCCCGTTCGGCGCCCTGCCCGCCGGTGGCGCGGAAATCCCCACCTTCCTCTCCTACGTCACCGAGAAGCGCCTCAGCAAACATCCCGAGGAATTCGGCAAGGGCGCCATCGAAGGCGTTGCCGGTCCGGAAGCTGCCAACAACGCTGCAGCCGCCGGCACCCTGACGCCCATGCTGGCACTCGGCCTGCCCACCAATGCCACCGCCGCCGTCATGCTGGCCGCGTTCACCTCCTACGGCATTCAGCCGGGCCCGCAGCTCTTCTCAAGCCAGGGACCCCTGGTGTGGGCGCTGATCGCGAGCCTCTTCATCGGCAACCTGCTGCTCCTGCTGATCAACCTCCCGCTGGCTCCGCTGTGGGCCAAGCTCCTGCAGCTGCCCCGGCCATACCTGTACGCAGGCATCCTGTTCTTCGCCACGCTGGGCGCCTACTCCGTGAATTTGCAGGCGTTCGACCTGGTGATCCTGCTGGTGCTCGGCGCACTCGGCTTCATGATGCGGCGCTTCGGGCTTCCCGTCCTCCCGCTGATCCTCGGCGTCATTCTGGGGCCGCGCATTGAAGGCCAGCTCCGCAAGACCCTGCAGCTCAGTGCCGGCGACCCCGTCGGCCTCTTCAGCGAGCCGATCGCCGTCGTTATCTACATCATCGTGGGACTCATCCTGGCGTGGCCGCTGCTCTTCAAGCTGGTCCGGCGGAACCGCCCGGCCGCCAATACCGTGTCGACGGCCGAGGCAACTGCCGCCCACTCAGGCAGCTCCGCCCCTGCCGGCAACCCCGTCCATGCGGACAACCGCGTCCTTGCGGATGGCACGGCAGCTTCCGACAGCAGCGCCCACCAAGACAAGAAGGAGACACCATGACCATCGTGGTGGGATACGTCCCGACACCCGAGGGCGAAGCAGCCCTCACCCAGGCCATTGCCGAAGCCCGCAAGAACAACACAAAACTGTTGGTCATCAACTCGTCCAAGGGCGACGCGCTGGTGGACAACCGCTACGCCCAGGAGCCAGAGATCCAGAGCATCGAGGACCGGCTGGCCATCCAGGGCATCGACCACGTGATCAAGCAGCCGGTCCGTGGCCACGATGCCGCCGCTGAAGTGCTGGACGCCGCAGAGGAGAACAATGCTGACCTGATCGTGATCGGGCTCCGCCGGCGCACGCCGGTAGGCAAGCTCATCATGGGCAGCGTCTCCCAGCGCATCCTGCTCGAGGCCGACTGCCCGGTCCTGGCGGTAAAGGCCGGTTAGTCCGGCCCGGGCCGGCCTGCCTGTCCTGCCCGATATAGTTGCTGGCGCTGGCGGCCCAGCCCCTCAACCTCTACCTCCACCACATCGCCCGGCCGGAGGTAGGGGAAGCGGCCGCTTAGGGCCACACCCTCTGGAGTCCCGGTGAGAATCACATCACCGGGCTCCAGTCGCATGTACTGGCTGCAATGCTGGACCAGGGTGGGTGCGTCGAAAATGAGCTCGGAGGTGGCTGAGTCCTGGCGCGGCTCCCCATTGACCCAGCTGCGCAACGCCAGGTTGCCGCCGTCGATATCTTCTGCCGGAACAAGCCAGGGGCCCAGGGGCGTGGACCCCGGGAGTGACTTACCCTTGGTCCACTGTCCGGCCGCGCCAGGAAGCTGATACTCGCGCTCAGACAGGTCATTCGCAGTGACGTATCCTGCGATGCAGGCCGTCGCCTCCGCCGGGGATTCCAGGTAGCTGGCTTCGCGCCCGATCACGATCCCCAGTTCCACTTCCCAGTCGTACCTGCTGGAGTGCGGCGGGATGGGAGCGGCGTCAAAGGGTCCCGCTGCCGTGTTGCTTGGCTTCAGGAAAACCACGGGGATTTCCGGCGGCGCGGAACCGGACTCGGCGGCGTGGGCTGCGTAGTTCATCCCGACTCCAACGATGGATCCCGGCCGTGCCACCGGTGCCCCCACCCTGAGCCCTTCGGCACCTTCGAGCACCGGCAGGGTGGCGGCTTCCAGTGCGTCCCGGACTTTGCCGACTCCCCCGCCTGCCAGGAATGCACCGTCCACATCCTGCGTCAACGGCAACAGGCTGTAGTACTGGGCGGCGCCCTCCTGAGAGGGAACCAGGACCGCCGGCTGTTCCTTGCCTATGTCACCGAGGCGCATGATTTTCATTCGGATCTCCTTCGATCTATGGATGTTCACGGCTCTTTCCATCGTTGCCCAGGCGGGCGGCCGGGGCCAAAAGCAGCCTATTGTGACTGCCTGCCAGGGCCGGATCGACAACGGAAGAAAGGCCGGTGCCGAGCTCGGAAAGGGCAGACATCTGACATTTGCCTTGAGCAGCCGGTAGAATTGTGGGGCCACCAGGCATGAAACACAGAAAGTTCACCTCATGACAACAGTCACCATGGAACGGACCCCCGCCGTTTCCAACCCTGCCGAAGTTCCTGCCGGCAGGTCCATCGACCTTGCGTTTTCGAGCGCGGACGAAGTCCACGCAGGACTGGAAGAGGCAGTTGCCGAGCTGATCGAGGTTGCGGCACAGGAAGCGTCCTGCGGCATCCTGGTCACCAGGCTGCACCCAGGCCGCTACACCGTTGCCCTCGACGAATCCGTACCGTTCGGCGAAACCTACGAGGCCGTCGCGGCCTGACCAGGCCCTCTTCTGCAGCCGCGTCAAAAAACGGTTGCCCCAGCAACAGAAAATCCCCGCCCTGCCGAAGCAGGACGGGGATTTTTTTGTTGTATCTCTCGGGGCTGCTACGCGCGGCGCACCTGCACGCCGTCGGACTTCAGGAACAGCTGCTTCTCGGCAGGGCCGGCCGGCACGAGCCACAGGACGTTTCCGCTCTGCGACACCTCTTCCACCTCCCCGGCAGCAACCACATGCGCATGCTTGATGACCTCGACGCGGTCCCCGGCCTGGAGGGTCCTCCAGTCGGAAACAGCGGCGGCATGGGCGTTTCGCCTGGATAAGACTGCCCCACGTGCTTTCATTTGAACTTCTACCCCTTTGTATACGTTCGGCGCCACAGCGTCTGTGATGTGACTTTCACTACACCTTCAGTTCTACTACACTCACTGGCCCCCTGCTGCCCGTGACGGCAGAAATTCCGGCAGGTGGACGTTCGGCGCGTAGTAGCTGAAGATCATTCGGAATCAGGCGAGGTCTCCCACGGCCGATTCCGCCGCCCGGCGCACCTCGCCCGAAGCGACCAGCAGGTCTGCGGCCTGCAGTTCAGGCGACAGGAACCGGTCCGTCCCCGGCCCGCCCACCACGTTCCGCAGCGCGGATACGACGGCGGCACCTGCCGGTCCCGGTGTCAGCACCCCGCCGGAGAGCTGCGTGCGGATGTCCAGGGCACGTGCCGACGTCACCAGCTCAATGGCCAGGACGCGGCGCAGGTTCTCCACGGCTTTCCGCAGCTTGCGCGCCGCGTGCCAGCCCATGGAGACATGGTCCTCCTGCATGGCTGAACTCGGAATAGAGTCGACCGAAGCCGGGACAGCCAGCCGCTTGTTGTCGGAGACCAGCCCCGCCTGGGTGTACTGGGCAATCATGAGGCCGGAGTCCACGCCCGGGTCAGCGGCAAGGAAGGCAGGCAGGCCGTGGGACCGGGCCGGGTCCAGCATCCGGTCCGTCCGCCGCTCGGCAATGGAGCCCAGGTCGGCGACCGCAATGGCCAGGAAGTCCAGGACATACGCTACCGGGGCGCCGTGGAAGTTTCCGTTGGAGCTGACCCGGCCGTCGGGAAGGACCACGGGGTTGTCGATGGCGGCAGCGAGTTCCCGGGACGCCACCAGCGCTGCGTGGTCCAGGGTGTCCCTGACAGCGCCGGCAACCTGGGGGGCGCATCGGAGCGAATACGCATCCTGCACCCGGGAGTCGCCCACCTTGTGAGACGCCACGATGGGGGAATCGGACAGCACGCGCAGCATGTTGTCTGCGCTCGCGGCCTGCCCCGGATGTGGACGCAGCGCTGCATGGAGCTCCGGCAGGAACACCTGGTCGGTGCCCAGCAGGGCCTCGACGCTCATCGCGGCGGTGATGTCCGCCGTCGTCAGCAGCTGGCGAAGGTCCGCGATGGCCATGAGGAGCATGCCCAGCATGCCCTCGGTGCCGTTGACCAGCGCCAGTCCTTCCTTCTCGGCGAGGGTTACCGGCTCGATGCCGTGGTCGGCAAGCAGTTCGGCGACGGTTCGCTGCCCTGCTCCGCCGAAATACTCGCCGTCGGGCCCCTCCGCCTCGCCTTCACCCATCAGCACCAGCGCACAGTGGGACAGCGGGGCAAGGTCCCCGGAGCAGCCAAGGGAACCGAACTCGCGGACCACTGGCGTAATGCCCGCGTTCAGGACGTCCACCATGGTCTGCAGGACCACGGGACGGACGCCGGTGCGGCCGGAGGCGAGGGTCTTGGCCCGCAGGAACATGATGCCGCGCACCACTTCCCGCTCCACCGCGGGCCCCATGCCGGCCGCGTGACTGCGGATCAGGCTCTTTTGGAGCTGGGTGCGCAGTTCGTTCGGGATGTGGCGGTTAGCCAGTGCGCCGAAGCCGGTGGAAATGCCATAGGCCGGGACGTCGCTGGCGGCGAGGTCGTCGATGTGGGCACGTACCTTGGCTACTGTTTCCAGTGCTTCCGGGGAGATGGTCACCTGAGCGTTGTGGCGCGCGACGGCGAGCACATCCTCGGGCGTGACACCGCTGGTTCCGAGGGTGACGGTCAGCGGTTCGTGGGTAATCGTGCTCATGTTTATTCACTCTCGTTCATGGGGATGCGGACGCCGCGTTCCTTGGCGACGTCGAGGGCACGCTCGTAGCCTGCATCGGCATGGCGGATGATGCCCATGCCGGGGTCGTTAGTGAGGAGGCGTTCGAGTTTCTGGGCGGCGAGATCGGTTCCGTCGGCAACGGAAACCTGTCCGGCGTGGATGGACCGGCCGATGCCAACACCGCCGCCGTGGTGCAGGGAGACCCAGGTGGCGCCGGAGGCGGTGTTGATCAGGGCGTTCAGCAGGGGCCAGTCGGCGATGGCGTCGGAGCCGTCGGCCATGGCTTCCGTTTCCCGGTAGGGGGAGGCGACGGAGCCGGAGTCCAGGTGGTCGCGGCCGATGACGATGGGAGCCTTGACCTTGCCTTCCTTCACGAGCTGGTTGAACAGCAGCCCGGCCTTGTGGCGTTCGCCGTAACCGAGCCAGCAGATACGCGCCGGCAGGCCTTCGAACTCGACCCGTTCGCCCGCGGCGTCGATCCAGCGGTGGAGGTGCTTGTTCTCCGGGAACAGTTCCTTGATGGCCTGGTCCGTCACGGCGATGTCCTCCGGGTCGCCGGAGAGCGCCACCCAGCGGAAGGGGCCCAGCCCTTCGCAGAACAGGGGGCGGATGTAGGCCGGGACGAAGCCGGGGAACTCGAACGCCCGTTCGTAGCCGCCCTTGCGGGCTTCGTCCCGGATGGAGTTGCCGTAGTCGAACACCTCGGCGCCGGCGTCCTGGAATTCCACCATGGCCTGGACATGCCTGGCCATCGAGGCCTGGGCCTTCTTGGTGAAGCCTTCGGGATCAGCTTCGGCTTCACGGTGCCACTCCGCCACGGAGATGCCCTCGGGAAGGTAGGACAGCGGATCATGGGCGGAGGTCTGGTCGGTGACGATGTCCACGGTGAGTTCGCCGGCCCTGTGGCGGCGGAGGATTTCGGGGAACACCTCAGCGGCGTTGCCAACATAGCCTACAGACCAGCCGCGGCGCTCCTCCTTGGCCTTGAGCACCTTGGCGATGGCGGCGTCAAGGTCGGTTTCCACCTCGTCCAGGTAGCGCTTGCCGGCGCGGCGGCGCAGGCGGGTCTCGTCGACGTCGACAATCAGGCAGGCGCCCTCGTTCAGCGTGACGGCGAGCGGCTGGGCACCACCCATGCCGCCGCAACCGCCGGTGAGGGTGAGGGTTCCGGCGAGGGTGCCGTTCTCTTCCCCGTTGAGCTTCCGGGCGATCGCGGCGAAGGTTTCGAAAGTGCCCTGCAGGATGCCTTGGGTGCCGATGTAGATCCAGGACCCGGCGGTCATCTGGCCGTACATCATCAGCCCCTCGGCCTCGAGGCGGCGGAACTCGGGCCAGGTGGCCCAGTCCCCCACGAGGTTGGAGTTGGCCAGGAGCACGCGCGGTGCCCACTCGTTGGTGCGGAACACCCCCACGGGCTTACCGGACTGGACCATAAGGGTCTCATCCTTTTCCATGGTTTCCAGGGTGCGGGTGATGGCGTCAAACGCTGCCCAGGACCGGACGGCGCGGCCGGTGCCGCCGTAGACCACCAGGTCGTCCGGGCGTTCAGCCACCTCGGGATCCAGGTTGTTCATCAGCATGCGCAGCGGCGCTTCGGTCTGCCAGGACTTGGCGGTGAGCTCAGTGCCGCGGGCTGCTTTGACCGGGCGGGCACCGGTGGTGAAATCGGCGGGTGCCATGGTGGCTCCTTACGTAGTGAGGTTGTGGAGGGGAGGAGGTTCTCTATTCAACTAAAGCCCTTCGGTGATGGGCTTTACAGGGGTTTCAGGAGGGTGCTGTCCGGGATTCAAGACAGTCCGGATACTCTGTTGCACTGTCACCCTTGGTCCCCAAAAGCAGGAATGGGAACCAAACGTGACAGGGCAAGCATGGAGGGGAAGGCTATTTTCCGGGGCGGCCGTGGAGCCGCACCGACAGTTCGTCGGCGACCTTACGGACGCGCCCGGCAAGCGCCGACCACTCCTCCGCCGGCAGCCTGTCCTCGAGGAACGTCACGGCGACTGCCGCCGTCGGCCATCCCACGTGGTCTGTGACGGCGGCGGCAATGGACCCGAAACCCGGGGTGACCTCGCCATGCTCCGTGGCATAGCCGCGCTGCCGCACCTGGTCCAGATGGGAGGAGAGGGCCGAGTATTTCATGATGGCGCCTTCCACCTCGTGCCGGGCTGTGAAGGCGGCAGCATTGGGATAGAGCGCCCGCACCTGCGACTTGGGAAGCGCGGCAAGGATCGCGCGACCGCTGGCGGTGAGATGGCTGGGAAGCCGGACTCCGACGTCGGTCACCAGGGACGGGCGGTTCTTGGCCCGCTCCTCCACGATGTACAGCACGTCCCGGCCATGGAGCACCGCCAGGTGGGCACTCTCACCGATGGCATCCACGAGACTCGCGAGCAGGGGCCGGCCCAGCCGGGACAACGGTTCCTGCCGGGAATATGCGGAACTGAGCTCGAAGGCGCTGATCCCGAGTCCGTACCGCTGCTCCTCGTGCAGGTGGAGTACAAAGCCGTTTGCTTCCATCACCCCCAGCAGGTGGTAGACGCTGGACCGGGGCAGTCCCAGCGTGGAAGCAATTTGCGACGCCGCCATCGGCCCGCGGCGTGAGGCCAGCAGTTTGAGGATGCGCAGCGTGTTTTCGGCGGCGGGGACTTTGGACGTCACCTTTGATGCCGGCCCTGGTGCACCTTCGGCGCGCGGGCGCACTTCCGTGGTTGTCACCGGCTCCCCTCCTTAAAAATCTCAGCGCGAAATCCCTGTGCAGTCCGGAATCCCATACTTAAGCATGCCCCCTCGCTGACGGCTTACAGCCAGACTAGACAGTCATACTGTCTCGGTTACCGGACAGACCGGCCCCATGAAAAGTGCCTTTAGTCGGCAAGGACAGCGCGAGGACTTCTTCCCGGTATTCCGGCATGTAGTCCACAATCCGCACCATTTAATGATGCTAGTCCGATACTTACTGCAAGCTTGAGCGGTGCGGGCTGACAGCCGTTCGTCACAGCAGGAAGCAGGAACCAGCGCATCGTCTGGAATGAAAGACACCAAGCTCCCGTGAGGCTCATCACTTTGCCTCCGGAAATGGTCTGCTGGTTAGCGGCTCCCCTCCCAATGACGAGAAGGTTATTTGCATGCAACCAGCACCAAGCCCAACCCGGAACGAAAGTCCTGCCACGCACCGGACCGCGACTGCCGCCGTCGGAAGCGTCCTTAACCGGGGACTGAACGTACGTCATATCCGGTTCATGGCCCTGGGCTCGGCGATCGGTACCGGCCTATTCTATGGATCGGCTTCCGCCATCCAGAAAGCCGGCCCGGCCGTCCTGCTGGCCTATATCATCGGCGGGGCTGCCGTGTTCATGGTGATGCGGGCGCTCGGCGAAATGGCCGTGCGGCACCCCGTCTCCGGCTCATTCGGCCAGTACGCCAGCCGCTACCTCGGACCCCTCGCCGGTTTCGTCACCGGCTGGACCTACGTGTTTGAGATGGCGATCGTCGCCATCGCGGACGTGACCGCGTTCAGTATCTATATGGGGTTCTGGTTCCCGCAGGTGGAACGCTGGGTCTGGATCCTGGCGATCATCTTCTTCCTGGCCGCCCTCAACCTGCTTAGCGTGAAGGTCTTCGGGGAACTGGAGTTCTGGTTCTCGCTGATCAAGGTGGCAGCCATCATCGCCATGATCGCCGGTGGCGCAGCCATTATCGTTTTCGGTTTCCAGGCCGGCGGCCCGGCCGTCACTCCGGGCCTCGGCAACCTCGTGGAACACGGCGGGTTCTTCCCGTTCGGCTTTAAAGGGCTGCTGGCTTCCTTCGCGGTGGTGATGTTCGCTTTCGGCGGGATCGAAACCCTCGGGATCACCGCCGGGGAGGCCGCCGACCCCAAAAAGGTCATCCCCAAGGCAGTCAACACCGTCCCGGTGCGCGTCCTGCTGTTCTACGTGCTGACCCTCGCCGTCCTCATGAGCCTATTTCCGTGGAACGAGATCGGCAGCAACGGCAGCCCCTTCGTCCAAATCTTTAGCGGCCTCGGCATTCCGGCCGCCCCGCACATCCTCAATGCCGTGGTGATCACCGCCGCACTGTCCGCCATCAACAGCGACATCTTCGGCGCCGGACGCATCCTCTTTGGCCTGTCCCGCCAAGGCCATGCGCCTGTTGCGTTCGGCAAGGTGTCCCGGCATGGGGTCCCTTGGATGACAGTGGTCATGATGACGGTCATCCTCCTGGTGGGCGTGGTCCTCAATGCGGTCATCCCCAAGAACGTGTTCATCCTCGTTGCCTCCATCGCCACCTTTGCCACCGTTTGGGTGTGGATCATGATCCTCGCGTCCCACGTGGCAATGAAGCGGGAGATCGCACGCAAGGGCCTGCCGGCGTCGGAATTTCCCTCACCGCTGTGGCCCGCTGCCTCAGTCCTGACCATTGCCTTTATGGCGCTGGTGATTGCGGTGCTCGGCGCTTTCGAAGACACCCGTGTCGCCCTCTACGTGGGCAGTGCATGGTTGGCGCTTCTGGTCCTCGCGTACCGCATGTGGATCAAGGGTGACGGACGACGGCGGGCCGAGCTTGTGGACGAAACGTCGCCGCTGCCCTTGGTTGCCCCAGCCGAATAACAACTGCCGCCGGGGGGCTGGGAAGCAGTCCCCCGGCGGACTCCCCGGAGATGAGATCCAAGTGGCCGTTCTGGGCGTTCTGTTCCTGGCAATCGCCCTGGTCTCAGACAGCCTCTGGGCGATCGCCGCAGGTTCAGCCCGCCAGTGGTTTGCCCGGTCGCCCCGCCGGGTCTCCGCAGTGGAGGCAACCGGCGGGGCGCTGGATGATCGGCCTCGGCGGAACCCTGGTGCTGACAGCCACCAGGTCCTAGTCGCCCACAAGAAACAGGACAATCAGGACCAGGCGTGTCAGAGCCTGCAGGTTGAAAGGCAGCTGCTAAGAGCCAGCCGCCGAACGAACAGCGTCGGCCAGGGAGGTAGCCGGCCGTCCAGTCAGCCGGCGCAGGTCGGAAAGAACAACCAGAGCTCCTGCGGAATACTTCCCCAAAGAGAGTACGCACCTTGAAGTAAGGTACTGGCATGGAAGTCAGTACCCCTGTCCCTGCCCATGGAGGGCCCCTCCCAGCCGCGCTTGCTGACGGCGTTTTCCCGGCCGGCTGCCCCAGCCGCACCGTTCTGGACCACATCACCAGCAAGTGGGGTGTCCTGATCCTGCTGGCCCTGTCCGAGGGTGGGCAGCGGTGGAGCGAATTACGACGGCGGGCAGAGGGCATCAGCGAGAAAATGCTGGCACAAACCCTCAAGACCCTGGAGCGGGATGGGCTTGTCACGCGCAAAGCCCAGCCCGTCATCCCGCCTCGAGTGGACTACAGCCTCACCAACCGTGGGTACGAATTGACAACTCTGCTGGTTCCCCTGGTTGCCTGGGCCTTCGAAAACGCGGACGACATCATCAACGGGCAGCGGTAAACAGGGGACAGAGAGGCAAGTAGCCACCTTGCCGGATATGAGTACCTGTTACTGGTGTGACTGGTGTGATTAACGCATAGCTTGGGCGTAAGGTGCCAGCCGGAATGGGAGGGCCGCCCTCTGCTGGGAGCGTTCCGGCCAACCTGCACCGCCAGTAGGCGGCCTGTGCCGCTTTCGAGGAGTTGGTACGCGTGGTCAAAGCCGAAGTCCCCGACATGTCCAGCCTGGGCCAGCCTGTCAGCCTGACCAAAGCTGCAGCGGCAACCTGGAACCGGCTTCGCCGGTCTTTCGTTCCGCGATCGCCCTACAGAATCGGCGACGCGGTGGTGGGCGACGATCCCTTCAAGGGACGGCGCGAAGGAGTGGTGGTTTTCCTGCAGGGCACATCGGTGGGTGTGGACACCGCTCACGGCGTATTTTTCTACGACCACCGGCAGCTTAGGCAGCTGGACTGAGGCTACAGCTGTGAAAGCAGCTGCGACCGGCGGTCCCTAGCAGCGGTCCGCGTCACACTAGCTACCGCTAGCCAACTTTCGCTGCACCATTCCCCTCCATCTCCTCGTCCGGGCCCGGTGCAGGTGCCCTTTAAGCACGAAGATTCGAATCGGGGCTCACAGTCGCCGTCTCTTTGTCTCGCTGTCACATGGTCAACAGGCCACATTCCACCTTCCGTTCGGCTTCTTATCCGAGCAGAGACGAGTCTTCTGCTCTGCCTGCCGGTAGTGATCCGGCCCTTAGGGGTGATCCCGCCGGCGCTTCTTGTCCGGATACTCTGACAAAAAAGAATTCCCTACGAGACAGAAGTGAGCGGAGCTGAGTCCTGTTTCCTGGTAGCCGCAACGGCGGAGCTACGTGCCGTCGCACGATCGGAGCAGGACAAACAGCGGCACCAAGCGGCCGACTGGCCCACGAACAATTCACCGGCATCACCAACAGGCGCGCTCTGCGTGCAGCCGCTTCCGATGCGCTCCGCTCTCTACCGAGGGGGGATGGGGTCATTCAGAGATGTCGGCACTGAAGTATCGTCCCCCTTATGGTGGACGTTGGCTACTGATCGGGAGTTAGAGCTTCACTGAGGTCTCCCGCGGCCGCATCGGTCACGTCACAGCGCCTTACGCTAGGCAGGTGCCGGGGGTTCCTGGGAAGTAGAAAGCGTCTTGGGAGGACGGGCGATAATGACGTTATTCGTACAGCGCACGGTGGAGGGCGAACTGCTTTCCACCATGTCCCGGGGAATCCAATAGCCATTCACAACTTCAAACCGGGATGACAGGTTATATAGGGGATGGTCGGGTGTTAGATGCATATTGATTCCTTAACGAAGGGATTCGTTACGCTATTCGGCGCCGCCCGGCGCAGCGCTTTGTATGGACCCTCAGGATCAGCTCGGCCTGTTAGGCAAGTAGGCTTACTGAGTGGCGCTAATGGCAGTGGTAGTACTTGAAGATGATCTCGACGGATCCGAAGCGGTCGAGACCGTGCAGTTCGCCGTCGACGGCGCCGATTACGAGATAGACCTCAGCGGCCCAATACGCACGAACTTCGCGAAGCGATAAAAAATTACCTCTCCGCGGCCCGTAGAACGCGGGGACGCAGCAGGGATAGGCGTAAGGCCAGCCATGTAGGTACCCGTTCGTCTTAGCGGAAGCTGCACCAATGAGCACCCACGGGGTGCTCATGCGGGCGTCAAGGCAAACAATTCGGCCGCGCAATCAGGACTAGGGACCTTGCCCATCCTGTAGCCGGGGCTACTCCTAAACCAAGCTGAAGCATCGGCCTTCTTTTCTGGCCCTGCTCATGGAGCAGGGCCAGAAAAGTGCAGGTGTTAGGAGATCCTCCGCTTGCGAAGCATGAGCAGCCCGGCGCCCAGCAGCAGCAGGGCGAAGGGTACGAACGAGATGTCCGCGCCGGTATTGGCCAGAGCGCTGCCGCCGCGGGTGGTGGTGCCGCGGTGAGACGAGTCGGTGGCAATTACGCCGGCCACCGAGGTGGACCCGGCAGGAGCCACGAAGGCACCGCCGCTACCGGAGGTGCCGGTAACGGTCGCGTCATCGTTGGTTCCATTGCCGCTGGTGCCGCCGTTGCCCGTGCCGGGGTTGCCGGTTCCGGGATCAATGGAACCATTACCGTCTGTTCCGGGATCAATAGTGCCGTTGCCTCCGGTGCCGTTGCCCGGGTTCCCGGTTCCGGGGTTTTCGTTACCCGGGTTTTCCGTGCCGGCGCCTCCGTTGCCGCCCCCGATACCGAGGTCAACGCCCAGATCAACGCCAGAGTCCACGCCGCCGTTGCCGCCGGCGCCCAGGTCAACGCCCAGATCAACACCAGCGTCCACGCCGCCGTTGCCGCCGGCGCCCAGGTCAACGCCCAGATCAACACCAGCGTCCACGCCGCCGGTGGTGGTGTCGGTGCCGGTGCCGTTGCCGTTGAGAAGATCGACGTCAACGACAGCATCCACG
>NZ_VAHO01000029.1 GCF_005796225.1 Pseudarthrobacter sp. NamE5 | reverse complement strand
CGGCTCAGACACACCAGCGGCTGGAAACCAACCCCAGCCACCAAAAACGAACCACCCGGCTGGATCTCACCCACCGGCCGAAGGTACAAAAGCGAACACCAGGACTGGGAACCACCCCACTGGCCAGACCAACTCAACCCCGGCTCAGGCATGCAGATTTCATCTACGCATGCTCGTCACCCGGAGAAGAGGGCGTGGCCCGGATCCTCCACGCCCGGTCCTAAGGGCTGGCCTCCTACTGCCGGTTGGTTTTCCCGGCCGTGATATTCCGCCGCCACCGGCGCGGGTTGTGGCGAAGCCCATTCTTGAACTCCTCCATCGGAGGGGGTGTTGCCTGTTGCCCGTGGTTCCTATCGTGGAGCCATGGCTGTTTTATTTGGGTCCCTTGTTGAGGCACTCAAGAACGTTGGTGTCGCCAGGGCGTACGGTCCGCCGGTCCAGTTTTGGAGGGGAAGAAATCATTCCCGTCGCGCTGGTGTCCTTCGGATTCGGCGGCGGTGGCGAGGCAGGGCAGGACGGGGCCTCCGGCGGCGGGGGAGGCGGGATGGTGCTGCCTTTGGGCATCTACCGGAACAGTGGCGGGCAGGTGGCATTCCGGCCGAACACCATGGTGGTGCTGGCCTGCCTGGTCCCGGTCATCTCCGCCTTTGGGGCCGCTGTCCGCAGGGCCATCCGCGCCGCGAAGGCCTAGGGACGTTATGGGTTCCGTCGATGATGCCTTGGACGTCCTTCCTGAGCCTGGCCGCAGCTGCCTTCTACGGGTGATTGGGGTGGCACGGCGTGTGGCACCGGGGCCCTTGATGGAGTGGGCTACTGGAGGCCGGCCGTCCTGGAAGAGATGGTCCGCCTGAGCAGGGCGGAAATTCAAAAGTAGCGGTTCACAGCTGAGGAGAGGGCACGAGTGAAAACAAACGAATTGCTGCTGGACGCCTTTGGCCGCATTAGGGAAACAGTGGAGGAAACGCTGGAAGGGCTCGACGGCGGCGCTCTGGCCAAGCGGCCCGGTGGCACTGGGAATTCCATCGCTTGGCTCATTTGGCACCTGGGCCGCGTGGAGGACGCGCAGGTGGCAGCCGCCGCCAGGCTGGACCAGGTGTGGACGTCGCAGGGTTTTGATGAGCGGTTCAGCCTGAAGCTGCCAAAGGGCGACACGGGCTACGGCCACTCGAGCGCCGAAGTGGACGCGGTCCGGGCCGAGCCGGAGCTGTTGATGGAATACTACGACGCCGTACACCGGCAGACCGTACGGTTCGTAGAAACCCTTGGTGACCAGGACCTGGACAGGATCGTTGACAGGCGCTGAGACCCGCCAGTCACCCTGGGCGTGCGGCTCGTCAGCACCATTGCCGACTGCCTGCAGCACGTGGGCCAGGCCGCCTACGCCAAAGGCCTGAACGCCGCGAGCGACTAGAAAAACCCTATTTCGGCACGACCAAAACAGTTTCATAATGTCCACGTAAGCTTCGGGAACCCGGTGCCAATGATGGCTGGCGGGGCTTTGCGGGGTTCCAGTTGGCCGCCCAGGGCAGGCGGAACTGACGGCCACGCGGCGCGGACAGTGACGCTCCGTGCCGCCCCGGGGGAGAGCATCGCCATCAATGCAAAACACCGAAAAAGGAAATCATCATGCTCAAAGACTCACCGCTCATGGCTGTCCTTCCCGCAAAGGACATCGACAGGGCTAAGGATTTCTATCGGAACAAGCTGGGGCTGGAGCCGGCCGAATCAATTGATGGGGAAAATGTCATCTACCGTTGTGGTAACGGAACGAGTTTCCTGCTTTACCAGACGGACAATGCCGGTTCGGCAAAGAACACCCAGATGGGCTGGCAAACGGATAACCTCGAGCGGGACATGGAGGATCTGCGGGGACGCGGCGTCACCTTTGAAGACTACGATTTCCCGGGCTTGAAAACGGAGAATGGCGTGGCGACCATCGGCTGGGCAAAAGCCGCCTGGTTTGTGGACAGCGAGGGCAACATCCTCAATATCTCCCAGCGTGTTTAGCCCGTACAGGCTTAGACGGGAGCCGTAGCCCTTGCGATTTCTTTTGCCTTTTGCCGCCGGGTGTCCTGAAGCCGGAACTCAAGCCAACCTCATCAGGCAGCACGGCAACGGCTGTGCCCTCCAACGCTCCGCAAACGCTCAAGGCGCGCCGCCGCCGTCGTCCGTTCCAGCCTCAGTTCCTGCGGTGAGGGACACCGGCGCTTCACTGGATCCCGGGGCTGCACCCGCGGCGGCGCAGGTACCTGCGGCGGCGGCAAGCCGATGATTTGTGCACCTGGTACGGACGGCCGCATGCGTTGGCAGGGCGCGTAGACAGGTCCGAGAGGACCCCGGTTCAGGCCAAGAGCCTCGTCGACTATCCGACGGGGCTCTTGTCCATTACTTGTTGGGTCGCGGTCGCAAGGGCGCTGCCGTCAGTGCGACATGAGTTCCCGCATCAGTCCAAGCTGCGTCATAAACTCCATTTGGTCGAAGTAGAAGTGGTGGGAGGTGATCTCGCCGCCTTCGACCCTGGCGATGTCGCAGCTCCGTATCCGGATCTGTTTGCCCGTGGCCGGGAGGGTTTCGCCGGACGGCAAAGTAAGCGGCCCGGTGTTCATTCCGCCGACAACTCCTTCGTCGATGGCCACGTCCCCGGCATCATGCTTTTCCACGAGCTCGTACCGGACATCAGGGATGGCTTCCCAGAAGTGGAAGAGGTAGCCGGTAATTGCGTCGCGGCCGCGGAGTTCGCCCTGGTCGGGGGTGTAGGCCACGGCGTTGGCGGCATAGCAGCCGGCGAGCATTTCCCTGTCTTTTGCGTTCATGGCCGAGGTAAGGCGATCCATGACTTCGCGTGCCTGTCCCATTTGTGGACCTCCAATTGTGGGCGGCCTCACGGAAGCGGAGGCCGCTTCGGTGGGTTGGCTTCGGCTTCTGCTGGAGCCACTTTAATTGCACTTCCGCGGCGGACAGGCTGTCAATGAGCCGGGCTACCCCTTAGAGCCAGCCCGGCTACCCCCTTCAAAATGGCAGCGCGATCAGCGCTACCAGGGCCGGGACAATGGCGCCCAGGGTCCCGGAACGCTCTCGCCCTTCCGCGGGTAGCGGCCCAGCATGCCAGCGAGGAACACAAGCTGGTGGCATGAGGTTGCCCGCCGTTTAAGGCGTCAGTCAGAGCCCGGCGCCACTTCCAGGGGAGTAACCCGGATCCGGGAAATGCGCAGCCGGTCCATCGCCGTCACAGTCAGCACGTGCCCGTCCACCTCCACCTGGTCGCCCACGCGCGGCAGTCGGCCCAGCCTGTCGATGATGAACCCGGCCACGGTCTCGTAGTGCCCCTCGGGGAGCGCGATGCCAGACGCCGAGGCGAACTCCTGCAGGATCAGCCCGCCGTCGACGTCGATGGTTCCGTTGGCCATGGTGACGCGATCTTCTGGTTCTGCGCCGGTGTCGTACTCGTCGTAAATCTCGCCGATGAGTTCCTCCACCAGGTCCTCGAGCGTGACGATGCCGTCCGTGCCGCCGTACTCATCCACCACCAGGGCGATGTGCTGGCCCAGCCTGCGCATGCGGCTCAGCGAGGGCACTACTTTGTTTGTCCCGGGCAGCGGCAGGATTTCGCGGACGATGTCCCGCACCGGCAGGTCGTCGTAGTCCCCGTCCCTGGGCATGAGGTCGCGGATGTGGATGAAGCCCAGAACGTCGTCCGGGCTGGTGCCGATCACCGGGAAGCGTGAATGCGGGCCGTCCCGGACCATGTTCCGCGCCGCGGCAACGGTGAGGGCGCCGCTGAGGAAGGTGACGTCCGTGCGCGGGCGCATGACCTCCTGCAGGGAGCGGTTCCCGGCGCCGAACACGTCCGTCAGGATAGTGCGGCTATGTTCCTCCAGCGTCTCGCTCTGCGCCACCATGTCCCACAGTTCCTCCGACGTGATGCTCTCCTGCTTGGCGTTGGGGTCGCCGCCGAAGAGCCGGACCACCGCGTCCGTGGAAACTGACAGGAGCCAGACAGCAGGACGCATGATTTCGGAGAGGACGTGCAGTGGAGGGGCCAGGATTGCGGTGAAGCCGACGGCGCTCTGCATTGCCAACCGTTTGGGCACCAGTTCGCCGAGCACCAGGGAGAGGTAGGCCACCAGCAGCGTCATGCCGATAAAGGAAACGGGCTCGGCGGCTGCACCGAAACCCAAACCTTCCAGCAGGGGTTCGACGTCGGGCGCAATGGTGGAGGCGCCATAGGCGGCCGAGAAGAAACCGGAGAGCGTGACGCCGATCTGGACGGTGGAGAGGAAACGGTTGGGGTTTCCGGCCAGGGCAGCAATCCGGGCACCGCGCTTTCCCGACTTCTCCATTCGGCGCACCTGGCTCTCGCGGAGGGACACCAGCGCCATTTCAGTGCCGGCAAACACCCCGCCCAGCAGCACAAAGAAGAGAACCAGCAGGAAGTTGACCAGGGTGTCGGCGTCCATGATCAGACACTACCTAACGGTCCCGGCATCGTGGGAAGCTGAGAAGTACCTGCGGTGCTGTTCACGGCGGACAAACTGGACCGGCAGCAGGGCTTAACGTCCGCTTTCGGCGGCGGTGCAGCGGCCGCTGCTGCTGCTCGCGCAATGTGCTGCAGCGCACAGAAGTTAATTACGACGGCGAAGGGCCGCTCGGGCGCTCCGGTGGGCCTTCCTGCCGCGTCATTCCGCGGGTTGCTGACCCCTTGCAGGATGATTTGCTGGGGGGCGTGTGGGGGTGTATTGTTTTCTAAGTCGCCGCGGGGGAGACAGCGAAGAGCTGGTAACCACGGGCGGCCAAACCCCAAAAAAACAGGCCA
>NZ_VAHO01000028.1 GCF_005796225.1 Pseudarthrobacter sp. NamE5 | reverse complement strand
TGTCCGGCGGTGACCTACTCTCCCACACCCTCCCGGGTGCAGTACCATCGGCGCTGTGGGTCTTAGCTTCCGGGTTCGGAATGGGACCGGGCGTTTCCCCCACGCTATGACCGCCGTAACCTTTTCACCCGGCACCGGCCCCGTCGGGGGTGGTGTGGGAAAACTGTTGTGGTTACAACAATGTGTGGTGTTGTTATTCGGTTGTGGGTTCCGGGGCAACGTTTGGTTTGTTGTTCGGGAACCACATAGTGGACGCAAGCAAGTCTTTGTGTTCTTGTGTGGTGTAAGTTATCGGCCTATTAGTACCGGTCAGCTTCACGAGTCGTTAGTCCTCGCTTCCACATCCGGCCTATCAACCCAGTGGTCTGGCTGGGGGCCTCTCACACGCAAGGGTGTATGGAAATCTCATCTTGAAGCGAGCTTCCCGCTTAGATGCTTTCAGCGGTTATCCCATCCGAACGTAGCTAATCAGCGGTGCACTTGGCAGTACAACTGACACACCAGAGGTTCGTCCGTCCCGGTCCTCTCGTACTAAGGACAGCCCTTCTCAAATTTCCTGCGCGCGCAGCGGATAGGGACCGAACTGTCTCACGACGTTCTAAACCCAGCTCGCGTACCGCTTTAATGGGCGAACAGCCCAACCCTTGGGACCTACTCCAGCCCCAGGATGCGACGAGCCGACATCGAGGTGCCAAACCATGCCGTCGATATGGACTCTTGGGCAAGATCAGCCTGTTATCCCCGAGGTACCTTTTATCCGTTGAGCGACGGCCATTCCACAATGTACCGCCGGATCACTAGTCCCGACTTTCGTCCCTGCTCGAGATGTCTCTCTCACAGTCAAGCTCCCTTGTGCACTTACACTCGACACCTGATTGCCAACCAGGCTGAGGGAACCTTTGGGCGCCTCCGTTACTTTTTAGGAGGCAACCGCCCCAGTTAAACTACCCATCAGGCACTGTCCCTGACCCGGATTACGGGCCGAAGTTAGATGTCCAAAGTGACCAGAGTGGTATTTCAACGATGACTCCACCCGAACTGGCGTCCGGGCTTCAACGTCTCCCACCTATCCTACACAAGCCACTCCGAACACCAATACCAAACTATAGTAAAGGTCTCGGGGTCTTTCCGTCCTGCTGCGCGTAACGAGCATCTTTACTCGTACTGCAATTTCGCCGAGTTTATGGTTGAGACAGCGGGGAAGTCGTTACTCCATTCGTGCAGGTCGGAACTTACCCGACAAGGAATTTCGCTACCTTAGGATGGTTATAGTTACCACCGCCGTTTACTGGGGCTTAAATTCTCAGCTTCGCCTTGCGGCTAACCGGTCCTCTTAACCTTCCAGCACCGGGCAGGAGTCAGTCCGTATACATCGTCTTGCGACTTCGCACGGACCTGTGTTTTTAGTAAACAGTCGCTTCCCCCTGGTCTCTGCGGCCCCGATCCCCTCCGGACAGCACGTGTCCATCAAGGTTGGGGCCCCCCTTCTCCCGAAGTTACGGGGGCATTTTGCCGAGTTCCTTAACCATAATTCTCTCGATCGCCTTAGTATTCTCTACCTGATCACCTGTGTCGGTTTGGGGTACGGGCGGCTAAAACCTCGCGTCGATGCTTTTCTCGGCAGCATAGGATCACCAAATCCCCCCATACGGGGGTCCCATCAGATCTCAGGCATCATGAACAGCGGATTTGCCTACCGTTCGCCCTACATCCTTAGACCGGGACAACCATCGCCCGGCTCGGCTACCTTCCTGCGTCACACCTGTTAATACGCTTGCCTCCCGGGATCAGGTCCTGCGCTCCACCAAAACCCTCACACCACAAGGGTGATCGGGCAGGTATCGGGCAGTTAGTATCCCCCGCTCAGCATGGGCGGTTTTTCGCCGGTACGGGAATATCAACCCGTTGTCCATCGACTACGCCTGTCGGCCTCGCCTTAGGTCCCGACTTACCCAGGGCAGATTAGCTTGACCCTGGAACCCTTGATCATTCGGCGGACGGGTTTCTCACCCGTCTTTCGCTACTCATGCCTGCATTCTCACTCGTGTAGGCTCCACCGCTGGTTTACACCGCGACTTCACCGCCCACACGACGCTCCCCTACCCATCCACACTCCTGAACCACAAAGGCTTAGAACATGTATGAATGCCACAACTTCGGCGGTGTACTTGAGCCCCGCTACATTGTCGGCGCGGAATCACTTGACCAGTGAGCTATTACGCACTCTTTTAAGGATGGCTGCTTCTAAGCCAACCTCCTGGTTGTCTGGGCAACTCCACATCCTTTCCCACTTAGCACACGCTTAGGGGCCTTAGTTGGTGGTCTGGGCTGTTTCCCTCTCGACTATGAAGCTTATCCCCCACAGTCTCACTGCTGCGCTCTCACTTACCGGCATTCGGAGTTTGGCTGACGTCAGTAACCTTGTAGGGCCCATTAGCCATCCAGTAGCTCTACCTCCAGCAAGAAACACGCAACGCTGCACCTAAATGCATTTCGGGGAGAACCAGCTATCACGAAGTTTGATTGGCCTTTCACCCCTACCCACAGCTCATCCCCTCCATTTTCAACTGAAGTGGGTTCGGTCCTCCACGACGTCTTACCGTCGCTTCAACCTGGCCATGGGTAGATCACTTCGCTTCGGGTCTAGATCACGCCACTGCAACGCCCTGTTCAGACTCGCTTTCGCTACGGCTGCCCCACACGGGTTAACCTCGCGACGTAACACTAACTCGCAGGCTCATTCTTCAAAAGGCACGCCGTCACCAGAATCAGACTGGCTCCGACGGATTGTAAGCACACGGTTTCAGGTACTGTTTCACTCCCCTCCCGGGGTACTTTTCACCTTTCCCTCACGGTACTGGTCCGCTATCGGTCATTAGGGAGTATTTAGGCTTATCAGGTGGTCCTGACAGATTCGCACGGGATTTCTCGGGCCCCGTACTACTTGGGATACTCTCACAGGCGGTGACAACACATTACGGTTACGGGACTAACACCCTCTCTGGCCGGCCTTTCAAAACCGTTCACCTATGCGCGCACATCACACCCCACCAGCCCGGCAGAACTGGTATGGAAAGTCCCACAACCCCGACCATGCAACGCCCGCCGGCTATCACACATGGAACGGTTTAGCCTGATCCGCGTTCGCTCGCCACTACTGACGGAATCACTATTGTTTTCTCTTCCTGCGGGTACTGAGATGTTTCACTTCCCCGCGTTCCCTCCACGCACCCTATGTGTTCAGATGCGGGTCACACAATCACCTCACAGCGTTGTGCGGGGTTTCCCCATTCGGACACCCTGGGATCACAGTCCGGTTATCGACTCCCCCAGGCTTATCGCAGATTCCTACGTCCTTCTTCGGCTCCTAATGCCAAGGCATCCACCGTGTGCTCTTAAAAACTTGACCACAAAAGATCAAAAAACGACTTCACGAGAGAACCACAGAAACCAACCACACCCAACAACCACCAACCCCAACAAAAGGGGCCAGCCATCATCACGCGCAGCCAGATCCAGGTTCATATTCTTGGAAATTGCTTCTTTATAAAAGATGCTCGCGTCCACTATGTAGTTCTCAAACAACAACCCCAAACCACACACCCCACACACAACCCCCTTCAAAAAAGGAGACAACCGTGCGCGCTCGGTGCAGCCAGGAAACCAGAAACAAACAAACCCGCAAACCCCCACCCCCACAAAAAAGGGACAGGAACCACGGCCCTGTTGCCTCAGGACCCAACAGTGTGCCAAACACGAAACCACCCATCAAAACCCCAACCGTTCCAGGACACCAAAGCATCCGTACTAGACCAGGAAAAAATCCAGGCAGCCGCTATCCGTTGATATTCCACCCATGAGCACCCGCCGCAGAACAATCGCCTGCGCAACGGGCCTTTACTCCTGACAACACCACACCACCAGCATGCACCGGCGGACGGTAATTGTAGGTGCTCCTTAGAAAGGAGGTGATCCAGCCGCACCTTCCGGTACGGCTACCTTGTTACGACTTAGTCCCAATCGCCAGTCCCACCTTCGACAGCTCCCTCCCACAAAGGGGTTAGGCCACCGGCTTCGGGTGTTACCAACTTTCGTGACTTGACGGGCGGTGTGTACAAGGCCCGGGAACGTATTCACCGCAGCGTTGCTGATCTGCGATTACTAGCGACTCCGACTTCATGGGGTCGAGTTGCAGACCCCAATCCGAACTGAGACCGGCTTTTTGGGATTAGCTCCACCTCACAGTATCGCAACCCTTTGTACCGGCCATTGTAGCATGCGTGAAGCCCAAGACATAAGGGGCATGATGATTTGACGTCGTCCCCACCTTCCTCCGAGTTGACCCCGGCAGTCTCCTATGAGTCCCCACCATCACGTGCTGGCAACATAGAACGAGGGTTGCGCTCGTTGCGGGACTTAACCCAACATCTCACGACACGAGCTGACGACAACCATGCACCACCTGTAAACCGACCGCAAGCGGGGCACCTGTCTCCAGGCGTTACCGGTTCATGTCAAGCCTTGGTAAGGTTCTTCGCGTTGCATCGAATTAATCCGCATGCTCCGCCGCTTGTGCGGGCCCCCGTCAATTCCTTTGAGTTTTAGCCTTGCGGCCGTACTCCCCAGGCGGGGCACTTAATGCGTTAGCTACGGCGCGGAAAACGTGGAATGTCCCCCACACCTAGTGCCCAACGTTTACGGCATGGACTACCAGGGTATCTAATCCTGTTCGCTCCCCATGCTTTCGCTCCTCAGCGTCAGTTAATGCCCAGAGACCTGCCTTCGCCATCGGTGTTCCTCCTGATATCTGCGCATTTCACCGCTACACCAGGAATTCCAGTCTCCCCTACATCACTCTAGTCTGCCCGTACCCACCGCAGATCCGGAGTTGAGCCCCGGACTTTCACGGCAGACGCGACAAACCGCCTACGAGCTCTTTACGCCCAATAATTCCGGATAACGCTTGCGCCCTACGTATTACCGCGGCTGCTGGCACGTAGTTAGCCGGCGCTTCTTCTGCAGGTACCGTCACTTTCGCTTCTTCCCTACTGAAAGAGGTTTACAACCCGAAGGCCGTCATCCCTCACGCGGCGTCGCTGCATCAGGCTTGCGCCCATTGTGCAATATTCCCCACTGCTGCCTCCCGTAGGAGTCTGGGCCGTGTCTCAGTCCCAGTGTGGCCGGTCACCCTCTCAGGCCGGCTACCCGTCGTCGCCTTGGTAAGCCATTACCTCACCAACAAGCTGATAGGCCGCGAGTCCATCCAAAACCACAAAAAGCTTTCCACCAACCACCATGCGATGATCAGTCATATCCGGTATTAGACCCAGTTTCCCAGGCTTATCCCAGAGTCAAGGGCAGGTTACTCACGTGTTACTCACCCGTTCGCCACTAATCCAGGAGCAAGCTCCCTTCATCGTTCGACTTGCATGTGTTAAGCACGCCGCCAGCGTTCATCCTGAGCCAGGATCAAACTCTCCGTTGAAGTAAAACAAAAACAGACACAACCCCCAGCCCCGGAAATAACAGGACAAAAAGGCTGCACAAAATTTGAAACCAGCTAAAAACACCAGACCACCCACAAAAGCAGGCAGCCCGGCACAATCAACCAATTTAAT
>NZ_VAHO01000027.1 GCF_005796225.1 Pseudarthrobacter sp. NamE5 | reverse complement strand
ATCGAGGTCCAGCTCGTCATGACGGACCGGACCCTCTTCCAGGGCGACAGCGAACCTGCCCGGCTCACCGGCTACGGAATCGTGCCCGCCCAATGGGCCAGGACAGCAGTGCTCGAAGGACCGCCAGCTGCTGAAGGCGCGACGACCGCACCCCCTACTGCGACGCGCCCATCCGGCACCACGACCACATCATCCCCATGCACGACGACGGCCCAACCACCGCAGCCAACGGCCAAGGCCTCTGCGAAGCCTGCAACCACACCAAAGAAGTGCCAGGCTGGAAGGCACTGCCGGTCCCTGGAGCCAGACACACGGTCCAGCTCCACACCCCCACAGGCCACACCTACCGGTTCATTGCACCTCCCCTTCCGGGAACATTGGGGCAAACAATGGATGGGCCGAAGTCACTTGGCCACAGCATGCCTCTCCGGCCCTGTGACCAGCGGGGTGAACCGCATCCCAAGGAGCATAGAACGTCAACGAGACATGCCGTCGAGGTTCTTGGTCGCGTCATTCCGCCCATCGAACGCTGACAGCCACAACCGGAACTCCGGGCCATGCACTCGTTGCTGGTCCAAGCGATACTAATTTGGTGATTCGCGCAGCATGGCTAAGAACATCTGTTAAATAGCTCCGTCCCGAAAGGAACCAAAGTTCCTTCCGGGACGGTGCTGCAACCCGCCGTCGGACGCTGCTGTGTGGAGGAGGCGCCCACCCTGCTGCCCGAAGCCGTATCGGCGGTGCGAAGACTAGCTGCTGATGGCCGACTTCATCTCGTCATGGGCCTTCTTGCCGGCGTCTTCCGGAGACAGCCGCTCGAAAAGAACTTCCGAGGTGTACCGCTTGATGATCTCCTGGATTGACCCGGCGCCCTTCGGCGGCGGGGCGGGAGCCTCACCCAGCTCGTCCTTGATCTGATCGATGAACTTGACCACCTTGACGTCTGCCGGAGTCAGCTTGGACTCGATGGCTGCGCGGACCTCTGAGTTCGGGTAAACGCCGCGGTCTGCCAGGAGGGTTTCGCCGGCCTTGACGTTGTTGGCCAGGAAGTTGATGAACTTGGCGGTTTCCTCAGGGTGCTTGGTGCGTGAGGAGGCTGACCAGAACTGCGATGCCTTGTACCAAAGCCCGGCGTCATCGGCCGAGCCGGTCTTGGTGGGGAACCGCATGATCTTCAGGTCTCCGCCGGAAGCCTTTTCCAGGGCGGGTGCCTGGTTGGACCACCAGAAGGCCATGGCGTTCTTGCCCGTGGCCAATCCGCTCTGGTCCAGCGGGGCGGCCTCAGCTTCAACAACTTCGGATGCCGAAGGTACGGCCTTCTTCGCACTGAGCTCCTTCAGGAACGCCCACCATTCAGCGATGTCGGCCGGCTCAAAGCCCAGCTCGCCGTCCGAGGTGTAGAGCGACTTGCCATTCTGCCGGAGCCAGACTCCCAGCGAAGCCTCGTCTGTTCCGTAGGCGGCGGCACCGTAGGTCCCCTTGGGTGACTTCTCCGTGATTTCAGTTGCGATGCGTCCGAAGTCCTCCCACGTCCAAGTGGAGTCATCCGGCAACGGGACGCCCGCGGCTTCAAAGACAGCGGGGTTTGCCAGAATCGTGGCTGCGTTGATGCCGGCGGCGATGCCGGTCAGTCCGTCCTCGCTCTTGCCTGCGTTGAGTGCAGCTTCGTCGAGTTTGGAGGTGTCGATCTCGTACCTGGAAAGATCAAGCAGGGCACCCCGGCTGGAGTACTCGGTGATGTACTTTTCATCCATCTGGATGATGTCGGGGGCATCGTTGGCAGCCACCTGGGTAGCCAGCTTGTCCCAGTAGCCGCTCCAGTCGCCGAATTCCGGCTTGATCTTGATGTTGGGGTTTTCAGCCTCGTACTGCTTGATGGCTTCCTGAGTCAGCTGGGCGCGTTTGTCGCCGCCCCACCAGGAGAACCGCAACTCAACAGGACCGTCGGCATTCTGCGTGGAGGATCCTCCGCCGCAGGCGCTGAGCGCCATAACGACGGCGGCCGCGGCGGCTACGACGCCCGTCTTGCGGATGCGGCGTGCGCCATGGGAACGGCGCTCTGCCGGTTGCCGGGCAGACGCAGGGCGTGGAAAAAGCTGCACTGGTAACTCCGATCTTCTTTGATCCAGGTGCTGGGGATTGGTGCATTTGCTGCTGGGAAAAAACGCGAAACCGCTTTCTGAACCTAATGCTACAAGTGCCAAACTTGTAACACAAGGTTTCGCGCGGCAGTTTTCGGGAGGGTGGCAAGGGGGACGGCGGAACCGCCCGTCGCGACGGACGGGCCGTCCGGTTCGCATTGCTGGTGACGACCGCAGGCCGTGCCAGTCGGACCAGCAGTGCGACTACTTGATGCCGGTGGTGGCGATGCCCTTGATGAGGAACCGCTGGCCGAAGAGGAACACCAGGAAGACCGGCAGGAGCGAAACGATGGACATCGCAAACAGCGATCCCCAGCTCGTCGCCGACTGCGAATCAACGAAGGCGCGCAGTGCCACCGGAACGGTGAACATGTCCGGATCCGTCAGGTAAATCAGAGCTCCGAAGAAGTCGTTCCAGGTCCAGATGAACGTGAAAATGGTGGTGGTGGCCAGCGCCGGCACCATCAGCGGCAGGATGACGCGCAGGAAGATGCGGGGGTGTCCTGCCCCGTCGATACGGGCAGCCTCATCGAGCTCCCGCGGAATGCCGCGGATGAACTGCACCATCAGGAAGACGAAGAACGCTTCGGTGGCGAGCAGCTTGGGCACGATCAGCGGCCAGAAGGTGTTCACCCAGCCGATCTGGGAGAACAGGATGTACTGCGGAACGATCACCACGTGGAACGGCAGCATGATGGTCAGGAGCATGATGCCGAACAGCAGCTTCTTGGCCGTGAACTGCAGCCGGGCGAAGGCGTAGGCAGCCATGGAGCACGAAATCAGGTTGCCCAGAATGGATCCGATCACCACAATGGCCGAGTTGATCATGTAGTGGCCGAAGGGGTGGGTCAGGGCAGACCAGCCGGAGGTGTAGTTGCTCATTTCCAGGCTGTTGAGCCACAGGCCGGGCTCACGAAAGATCAGCTCATTAGGGCGAAGCGATGAAACAACCATCCAGAGCAGGGGGTAGATCATCAGCCCGCCGGCGAGGATCAGGATCCCGTGCTTCATCAGGGCTTTGGTGCGCTGCGCCCGGCTGAAGGCCAGGGTGCCGCGGGACTCCCTGATCTTGGGCTTGCGGCGGTTCGTTGGCTTGCCCGCGCCGGCAGACTTCTTCTCCGGGGTGGGCAGCGTCTCAAGCTTAGTCGTCATAGAAAACCCAATACTTAGAAGCGATGAAGTTGATGGCGGTGAAGACGCCGATGATCACCAGCAGGACCCAGGCCATGGCGGATGCGTAGCCCATGTCGAACTGGCCAAATCCCTTTTGGTACAGGTACAGCGTGAAGAACATTGTGGAATCCGAGGGCCCGCCGTTGCCGCCCGAGACGATGAAGGCCTGGGTGAACGACTGGAAGGAGCCAATGATCTGCAGCACCAGGTTGAAGAAGATGATGGGGCTCAGCATTGGCATGGTGATCCGCCAGAACTGCTGGAGCGTGGTCGCGCCGTCCACCTTCGCGGCCTCGTAGTACATGGTCGGGATCTGCCGCAGCCCCGCCAGGAAGATGATCATCGGGGCTCCGAAGGTCCAGACGTGCAACAGGATGATGGAGCCCAGCGCCGTGCTGGGGTCTGAGATCCAGCCGGGACCCTGGATGCCGAACATCGCCAGGACCTGGTTCACCAGGCCGGTGGTCCCGAAGATCTGCTTCCAGAGGATGGCGACTGCCACCGAACCGCCCAGCAGGGACGGCAGGTAGAACACCGAGCGGTAGAACGGCAGGCCGCGCAGCCCCTTGTCCAGCACCAGCGCAATAAGGAGCGCCACGGCAAGCTGGAGCGGCACGCCAACGAAGACGTAGGTAAAGGTAACGCCGAGCGAGTTATGCAGCCGGGCATCACTGAGCATCCGGGTGAAGTTGTCCAGGCCCGTCCATTCGGGGGGCTGGAGCAGGTTGTAGTCCGTGAAGGACAGGTAGAGGGACATCAGCATGGGGCCGACGGTGATGGCAATGAGGCCCACCAGCCATGGCAGCAGGAAGATGTACGCTGCCTTGTTGTCCCGGCCGTTGGCCTTCTTCTCTTCGGCGGTGGCCTTGCCCTTCCGCCGGGTGATGGAGCTGAGTTCGCTGATGGCGCTCACTGCTGCAGCCCCGTCCCTGCAGCCGGACCCGCCGCTGCCGGCAGGCCTGCCGGGCGCGGTGTCCTGGGTATGTGCTTAGCGGCCATGTGGTCTCCTTTGGTCATCGTGGCCTCCACGTTCTTGGTATCGCCGGGGGCGATGGGTGCGCTCCGCCCGGGGCCGGGATTTTCCGCCAAGGTATTGGTGGCGGGCTCCCGCTCCCCCGATCGGTACGGATTCGAAAAGCGGCTCCGTACCAAAGTAAACGCTTTCTTGACTCCTGTATAGCCCTTTGTTAGTTTTTGAGAAAACGCTTTCTGTTACACCCGTCACTACGAATAAGATCACAAGACCTAAGGGGCAGGACAATGCGGTTACGTCTCACAAAATCAGTCATGGGGGTCGCAGGGGCGACAGCGGCCCTGGCCATGGTTCTCACCGGTTGCGGCAGCAATCCAGAAGCGGGAAAGGTGGGAACCGTAGAAGATCCTGTCACCATCCGTTTTGCCTGGTGGGGCAACGACTCACGGGCAAAGACAACCCTTGACGTGATCAAGGACTTCGAAGCCGCGAACCCCACCATCAAGGTGCAGGGCGAGAACACCGAGTTCAGCTCCTACTGGGACAAGATGGCCACGCAGATCGCCGGCGGCACCACTCCCGACGTCTTCGCCATGAGCGGTGCCTACCCCAGCGAGTATGCAAGCCGTGGCGTGCTGCTGGACCTGGACAAGGTCAAGGACCAGATCGATACTTCGAAGTTCGCCGAGGGCACCTTGGACCTGGGCAAGATCGAGGACAAGCAGTACACCATCACCGCCGGCGTCAACGCGATGTCCATGGTGATCGACCCCAAGGTGTTCGAGGCAGCAGGTGTGCAGCTGCCAGACGATGAAACATGGACCTGGGACGACTACGCCGAAATCGCCGCGGAGATCACCAAAAAGTCGCCGGCAGGAACGTTTGGCACCACCCCCATGGCCAACGACTCCTTCCTGGCGGTGTGGGCGCGCCAGCACGGCGAGGACCTCTACACGGATGACGGCAAGAAGCTGGGCATCAGCGAGGATACCGCCGCCAAGTATTTCGAGCTGAACAAGAAGCTGATGGAAACCGGCGGAGCCCCCTCCGCTTCACAGACTGTGGAGGACGGCTCGGCCCAGCCCGAGATGACCCTGATGGGCCAGGGCAAGCAGGGCATGAAGATCTCATGGAGCAACCAGATGAATTCCTACTCCGGGTCGCCCCTGGTCATGATGAAACTGCCGGGCGAGAGCAAGACGCCCGGTGCCTGGCTGCGGTCCTCCATGGAGTACGCCATCTCGTCCAAGTCCGCGCACCCCAAGGAAGCAGCCATGTTCATCAACTACCTGGTGAACAACGTGGACGCCGCCACCAAGATCAAGAGCGACCGCGGCATGCCGGCCAACACTGAACTCAAGGCCGCCATCACCCCCCTGCTGAAGGAGTCGCAGCAGAAGGAAGCCGAATACCTGGACCGCATTGCCGAGATGGACATTGAACCGCCGCTGCCGTTCCCCGCGGGATCTTCGGCCACCATGGAGGTCCTGAACCGCTTCAACACGGATGTACTGTTCGGAAAGATTTCACCGCAGGACGCTGCCAAGGGCTTCATCCAAGAGGTCAACTCGAACCTCGGCTGACGCTTCGGCAGGCCATATCCGCACCACACCATCCGAACAGGAGGCAGGCCAGTGAGCAGCGATGCCGGACTGACCCATGATGCAAAGCCGCCCCGGCCCAGCGCAATCGCCGGCTACGAGGACTGGCCTGCCTATGTCCAGCAACACCCGCGTTACCAGGCGCACACCGCGGAAGCGCAGGAACTCGCTGACGCTCTGGGCGTGCCCGATGTGCCGCAGCCACCCGAAGCGTCCGTTCACTGGGAGGAAACGTACGACGGCGTCACCACCTCCCAGCTGAGCTGGCAGTTGGGTTTCGGTCCCCGCAGTACGGGCTGGCTGATCAGGCCGGCCGGCGTCCCCGGGCCGTTGCCCGGAGTCCTGGCTCTGCACTGCCACGGCGGCAACAAGTTCGGCGGAGCTGACCGGCTGGTGGAACTCCCTGCCTCCCATCCCCTGGCGGCGAACGCCCGGCCCGGCTACGACGGCCGTGCCATGGCATCAGACATCGCCCGCCAAGGCTTCGCTGTCCTCGCCCATGACAGCTTCGCCTGGGGCAGCCGCCGTTTCGACCTTTCCGTCCCGCCCTGGCGGACTGGCTCCGCTCTGGAGGCAAGGCGGGCGCAGTGGCGGGAGGACGGCGTCGTGCCTTCCGAAGCCGAGGTGTACAACGCCGCCGCAGGATGCCACGAGGAGACCGTTGCCAAAACTGCCGGCCTCCTGGGTACGAGCCTTGCCGGAATGGTGGCCCACGATGACCTTGCAGCACTGGAGATCCTTGCAGCCCTGCCTGATGTGGACCCGGACCGGCTGGGCAGCATCGGCTTTTCCGGCGGCGGCGGCCGCTCGCTGGCCCTGGCCGTGCTGAGTGCCCGCATCAAGAGCTACGTTGTGACATGCATGATGACCACTTTCCAGTCCCTTCTGCCGGCCTACCTGGATGCCCACTCCTGGCTGCTGCAGACGCCTGGCCTCTGGAAGTTGGACGACTGGCCCGGGCTTACCGCCAGATCCGGTGCGGACCGGCTGCTGGTGCAGTACGCCCTTGGGGACGAGCTTTTTCCTGAGGACGGCATGCGTGCGGCACACCGCATGCTCGATTCCCTGCACAACCCCGCCAACGGCAGTCCTGCCGCCTACACCGGAAGCTTCTGGCCTGGCGGCCATGTGTTCACTGCCGCAATGCAGCAGGAGGCGCTGGCCTTTCTTTCTTCCTCGCTCGGTGCCCGTGAAACTCAGCCCCTCTCTCCCCTCAGCTATCAAGGACCTTCCTGATGATTGATCAATCCACTGCTGCAGAAACCCGTGCCCACAGCAATAACGCCCTACCCGCAACCGTCCCGCGGATCGCACTGGTGGGCGTCCACGGGTTTGGTGAGCGGCACCTTGCCAATCTCGCCAGGCTGGAAGCAGCAGGAGCAGTGCAACTGCTTGCCGTTGCGGATCCCAACCCGCCTGCTCCCGGAAGGCTCCGGGACTCCGTGGCCGTTTACGACGACCTGGCACAGCTACTGTCAGCCGGCCCGGACGTCGACGTCATTATCCTCGCCACCCCCATCCAGACCCATGCTCCCCTGGCCCTCGTCGCCCTCGCAGCCGGCAAGGACGTCTATGTGGAAAAGCCTCCCGTGGCATCCCTTGCCCAGTTCCAGGATGTCCTGGCAGCGGCGGAGGCTGCGGGACGCCTGGTGCAGGTCGGGTTCCAAAGCCTCGGCTCCCAGGCCCTGCCCGCTATCCGGAAGCTCGTGGCGGACGGGGAAATCGGGGATGTTCTGGGGCTGAGCGCCCAGGGACAGTGGGTGCGGAACACGGCCTACTTCAAGCGTTCCAGGTGGGCAGGCAAGCGGAGCCTGGACGGCGTGGATGTGGTCGACGGCGTAGCCACCAACGCCCTGGCCCACGCCGTGGCTACTGCGCTGCACCTGGCTGGTGCGCACACAGTGGCGGACCTCGCTTCCGTGGAGACGGACCTGTACCGGGCACACGACACAGAAAGCGATGACACGTCGGTGATCCGCGTGCGCACCGTCCAGGGAGGCACCCTGTTGTGCGCCCTGACCCTGTGCGCGCCCGAACAGCTCGATCCGGCCGTGACGGTCCACGGCACCCAGGGCGAGATCACGCTGTTCTACACGCGGGACGAGGTCATGATCACCACCGCGGACGGCGAGCGCCGGGAAAACTACGGCCGGACCGACCTGCTGGAGGATCTCCTGGCCGCCCGCAACACCGGTGAGCCCCTGCTCTGCCCGCTGCAGCACACTGGCGCTTTCACTCTGGTCCTGGAAGCCATCCGCACGCTGCCGGCACCGCAGGCGATCGGCTCCGAGCACATCAGCTGGGAGGGCGAAGGCGACGAAGCGCATCCCGTGGTGCACGGCATTGCGGAGCTGATGGAGCGGGCGTGCAAGGCGCAGGCCACATTTGCGGAAATGGGTGTCCCTTGGGCCCGCCGCTTGGCTCCGGTACGCTCGTTGACGTTGGACGGCAAGCCGGTTGCCGAGTACCAGGACGGGAGCCGCATCCGGGCTACCTCCTCACCGCGGCCCTATCTGCACCCGGTCCGGACCCTGGCCGGTACCGTGGTTACGGACCAACAGCCACTGGACCACGTATGGCACCTGGGCGCGGGAGTTGCCCTGCAGGACGTCGACGGCATCAATTTCTGGGGCGGCCGCACCTACACGAGGGAGGCCGGGCGGTACGTGTGGCGGCCGGATCATGGCAGCATCACCAGTAGGCGAACAGCGGTTGAAGACACGGCCGCCCAGACCGGCGGTCCTGACGGCCGGCTGCGCGAGACCCTCAGCTGGAACGGGCCTCATGGAGCACCTGTCCTGACGGAGGACCGCACCTGGACCTGGACCGGCGTTAGCCCTTCTGTCTGGCGCCTGTCGCTCGAGTTCGCCCTCTCCCCCGCCGGAAACCAGCCCGTCAACCTGGGCAGTCCCGGGTCCAACGGCCGTTTTGCAGGCGGCTACGGGGGCTTTTTCTGGCGGCTGCCCGAGTGCAAGGATGCCACCGTCTGGACACCTGCCGGTGCCGGCGAGTCCGAGGTGCACGGTTCCGTCACGCCCTGGCTGGCGTGGGCGGCTGGGTTCCCGGCCGAGACGTCCGGCGCTGCAACAGATGCTGCCCGTACGCCCGGCAGTGCCACCCTCATCTTCGTGGCCGAAAAAGACTCCACTGATCCGTGGTTTGTCCGGGTGGACGGCTATCCGGGGGTGGGCCAGTCCCTCGCCTGGGACACTCCCGTCATTGCCCGGCCGGGCGAGCCGGTGAAGCGCAGCGTCACCGTTTTTGTCGCCGACGGCATCCTGGGCACAACCGACATCGAAGCACTGATCAACCAGCAGGGGAACCACTCATGAGCCAGACAACAGCAGCACCACCTTCCGCAGGTACCGGTTCCAGCGAGCAGGGCGCGGCGCCCGCAGCTGTTCCCGGAGCGAGGACAGCGCCAGCCTCCGCGGCCGACCGGGCCATCAAGCGGCAGAGGGTACTGGACGTCCTCGATGCCAAGGGCGCTGACTCCCTGCTGCTGACCACGCATACCGCGCTCACCTGGTACCTGGACGGCAGCCGCATGCACATCAGCCTCGCCGGTGATCCCATAGCCGCCCTCCTGGTGGACCGCCGCGGTGACCATCTGGTGACCTTTAACAACGAGGCCGGCCGCATCGCCGCCGAGGAACTTCCCTCCGGCGTCGACCTGTACACGGTGCAGTGGTACGGCAACCTGCACGAGGCAGCGTCCGCCGTCGGACGTTCCGCCGGAGTCTCGGCCGCGCCGCTGGCGGAAGGTGAGGTAGCTGCTGAGCTGCGCGCAGCCCGCCAACAGCTGCTTCCCGCCGAGAGCGCCCGTTACGGACGGCTGGGGGCAGAGGTCGCTGAGATCATGACGGACGTCCTGTCCACTGCCCGGCCGGAAACCAGCGAGTTCGAGCTGGTGTCCGCTCTGGCCGCCCGTGTTGTAGCCGCCGGCGCCGAGCCGCTGGTTCTGCTGTGCAACGGCAGCAGCCGCAGCGAATTCCGGCATCCGCTGGCCACCCACTCTCCCCTGGGCCGCCGTGCCATGGCCGTGGTGTGCGCCCGCAGGGACGGCATGGTCGCAAACATCACCCGCTGGATAAGGTTCGACGCCGGCACTGCGGAAGAGCGCGACGCCGAGGCACGCATCGCAGCAGTAGAGGCGGACATCTTTGATGCCACGGTCCCCGGCGCCCAACTGGACCGGATCTTCGCCGAAATCAAGGCTGCCTATGCCCGGCATGGTTTCGGGGCGGAGCAGTGGGAACAGCACCACCAGGGCGGTCCCGCCGGTTACGCGGGCCGCGATCCCCGTGTCACCGCTGCCGCCACGGACACTGTGGTGCTCAACCAGGCTTTCACCTGGAACCCATCCGGACCCGGGGTGAAGATTGAGGACACTGTCCAGCTCACCGAGTCAGGCCTGCAGGTGCTCACGGCTGACCCGCGCTGGCCTGCAACAGCGGTGAACGGTCTCCAGCGGCCGCTGACCCTGGAGCTCTAGGGCAGCAAGACGCTCCAACAGGTCCTGCCGTAAACACGAAACGCTCTCTCGGTCGTAGCCGTAAATCCCGGCCAGCGACTGAGAGAGCGTTTCTGTTAAAACGACAT
>NZ_VAHO01000026.1 GCF_005796225.1 Pseudarthrobacter sp. NamE5 | reverse complement strand
TGCGTCTACAACACCCGCTACTCCGCTCGTGGTGCCTTCACCGGTTCCCGGGACGTTCCCCAGGCTCAGGGCGGCGTCGGCGGCGACAGTCGCATTAGCTATGCCCCCGTCAGTGACACCAACATTTCCCAGATTTAGGTCTACCAGGGCTGCTGCGGCCAGGTCAGTGGTGCTGCCGTCGTCGGTGTTGGCCAGCGTTTTGGCGTCTAGCGCGACATCCACTACGGCGGTAAGTGCTGCAGTATCAGTTGTGGTTGGTGCAGTGTTCTGGTTGAGCAAGGTGGAGTCAGCGGTGGCTGCGATGAGGGCGGTTGCGGAAAGATCTGGTCCGGTCGTGGTGTCTGTGGCGTTGGCCGCGGTACAGCCGAAGGCCAGCAGTCCGCCGGCGAAGAGGGTGCCAAGCAGCCCCCTGCGAAGGTTGGAATTCATGATGATATCTCCTGAATAAGGTGAGGTTCGGGCGCTGATCAGCTACCCGTAGGACCCGTATGCCGCCGACAATGGGCAGCAGGCGACTCACTAGTCAGGAGACGAACCGGGGTCAAAAGACACCGGTGCAGGGACATGCATGGAATATTCACCAACGCGGGAAGCGCCGGTCAAGGGAAGGTAAAAGTCAAAGGAATTCAGCCAGGCAGCTGAACCGGAGGCACCCGCAGCCGAGGAGGCACCGCTGCCGGCGCCGGAAACCCCGGGAGCTCCATGAACTAATCCTGGGCCGGGAGAAGGATCAATCGAACCGGGTGAGTCACCCATCGATGAAGGAGTCAAAGAGCCAGCCCAGGGGAATGCTGAATTCCCCGAACCGTCTACGCCACTCGCAGGCGTGGCTGAAGGGACTGGATCATCCTCGACTGCCGACCCACCAGTCGAGAACCCGCTGGACGCGGCCGACTGACCCGTTTCCAGCAGGATTCCCGTGTCTGTGGCTGTAGCCTGCTCTGCAGGGTCGAAATCGGGAGCAGTAGGTGTGCTTTCATCCCTGGCCGGGCCGGGAAGGCTGGGGACCGGCACGGGCAAAGGGCTCGCGCCGGTTACCAGGTCCGTCACCGGATCCAGGACAGGTTCCAGCACGGGGACGGCTTCGGTTACCGGCGGAACGACAGCTTCGACAACAGCGGAGGTAGCTCCGTCCGCAATTTGAGCGACCGGGGCTGTTACGGCCGCGACGGTTCCAGCCGGAACTACGTGATGCACAACCGGCACGGAAGCGACGATGTTGTCTGCTAGGTCCGAGACGGTAGCAACCACCGGCTGCAGCAAACCGGCAGAGTTCGTGCCGGGAGGAGTTGAGGGAGTCCCGGGAGCAGAGCTCACCAGTTTTTCAGAAACCGCTGACACGGAACTGGTCACGCCACCCAGCAGTGACGAGGTCTCCGAAAGAGTATCGGCTGATGCGGCCGTTGAAGAGAAAGTCAGCCAGGTGAGGGTGGCCGCTCCAGCCAGCAAAACCGGGCGCAGGGCACGCCACGGCGAACGAGACCTAGCCATGCGTATCACCCCCCGGTGCAGTTCTGAGACTGCTCGAAGAATAACCCAACACATTAGATAAAGACAACAAGAGATCAATCCGTGAACTGCAAACCAGCGACGGGTACCTGCTGGAGAGACTGCCGCGCCATCAAGCTTGCGAAGGTTCACCATTAGCTGTGAGACACATCGGAGCAGCACATGACGTAGGTGATCGGCTACCGGTGCGTGTTCCACGTGACAGCAGTCCCGGTGACCCGCAGCGCACGGATTTTCTGGCCCCGCAGCTCAGGAGATGACCCTTTACGTCGAGCATTGTGTGGCAGGAGCAAGGAGTTTCCGGGCAGGTACGAGGATTTCAAGGGCTTCGAAGTCGTGGTACCTGCCCAAACCTCCAAAGGGTGAAGGGGCGGCGGAATGGGGCTACCGCGCGGACCAGCCACCGTCCATGGTGTAGCTGGCGCCGGTCACCATGCCGGCCATGTCCGAGGCCAGCCAGGCAACCAGGGACGCCACCTCCTCAGGTTCCACCAGCCGCTTAATGGCGGACTCGGTCAGCATTACCTTGGCGAGCACCTCGGACTCGGGTATGCCGTGCACCTGCGCCTGGTCGGCCAACTGCTTCTCTACAAGCGCCGTCCGCACATAGCCCGGGTTGATGCAGTTGGACGTGACGCCGTGATCCCCGCCCTCCAGCGCCGTCACCTTGCTCAGCCCCTCCAGGCCGTGCTTCGCCGAAACATAGGCGCTCTTGAACGGCGAGGCCCGGATCCCGTGCACCGAGGAGAGGTTGATGATGCGGCCGAACCCGTTGTTGTACATATGCGGCAGGGCTGCCCTGATCAGCAGGAACGGCGCCTCCAGCATCAGGGTGGTGATCCGGCGGAACTCTGCAGGATCAAAGTCCTCGATGGGGCTGATCCGCTGGATCCCGGCGTTGTTCACCAGGATGTCGCAGTCCAGGTCCAAGGTGGCGAGCGAGTCCACGTCCAGCAGATCCACAGCCCAGGCGGTGCCGCCCACCTCATCGGCGAGCGCAGCGGCTCCGGCTGAGTCGACGTCGGCCACCACCACTTTCGCTCCGCGCGTTGCCAGTTCACGGACGCAGGCAGCACCGATTCCGCTCGCACCGCCGGTCACCAGGGCCTTGCGCCCGTTCAAGTTGTGTTCCATTGCAGTTCTCTCCTTTGTGCTCGCGAAAGGTCAACGATCAAGCAGCTCAGCGCGTGGCATCGGCGGGGAGCAGCCCTTCGCGGGCGGCGTCAGCCTTGTCCACTTCCTCCAAGGCGATGCCCTTGGTTTCGCGAAGGCTCAGCACGGCCACCGAGGTGACGGCGCAGGCAACCACCAGGTAAATGGCGGTGGGCACCCAGGATCCGGTGTCCTTGAGCCACTGCGTCGCCAGCAGCGGAGCGAGCGAACCGGCGAAGATGGACGTCACCTGCGAGCCGAGGGAGACGCCGGAATAGCGCATCCGGGTGGGGAACAGCTCGGCCATGATGGCTGGTTGCCCGGCGTACATGAAGGCGTGCAGGCACAGGCCGATGGTTACTGCGGTCACAATGATCGCAGGATTGCGGGTGTCGAACATCGGGAAGGCAAAGAACGGCCAGGCTGCTCCGGAGATGGCTCCGATCAGGTAGACGGGCTTGCGGCCCAGCGAATCCACCAGGCGGCCCACCTGCGGGATGACCAGGAAATGGACGACATGGGCAATCAACAGCGCCAGCAGCAGCGAGGAAGTGTCGTACTTGTGCACACTCTTGAGGTAGACAATTGCGAAGCTGACCACCAGGTAGTACATGATGTTTTCGGCGAAGCGCAGGCCCATGGCCTGCAGGATGCCCTTGGGGTACTTGCGGACCACCTCGAACACGCCGTAGCTGACGGCCTTCTCTTTCTCCACCGGCCTTGGCTTCCAGGAAGATGGGAGCCTCGCTCACGTGCGTACGGATGTAGTAGCCCACGAAGACGATCACCGCGGAGAGCCAGAACGCCACGCGCCAGCCCCAGCCGAGGAAGGCCTCGCTGCTGAGGACGGAGGACATGATGAACAGCACCAGCGTGGCCAGCAGGTTGCCGACAGGTACTGCGGCCTGCGGCCAGCTGGACCAGAAGCCGCGGGAGGCGTTGGGGCTGTGCTCGGCCACCAGCAGGACAGCGCCGCCCCATTCACCGCCCAGCGCGAAACCCTGGATGAAGCGCAGCGCCACCAGCAGGGTGGGGGCCAGGTAACCTATCTCGGCAAACCCGGGCAGGCATCCCATCAGGAACGTCGCCACGCCCACGATGACGATGGTGAGCTGCAGCGTTGGCTTGCGGCCCAGCTTATCGCCGATCTGGCCGAACACGATGCCGCCGAGGGGGCGCGCCACGAACCCGACAGCGTAGGTGATGAACGCCTGGATGATCCCGTCCAGCTCATTTCCGGTGGCCGGGAAGAAGTACTTGCCGAACACCAGGGTGGCGGCGGTGGCGTAGAGGAAGAATTCGTACCACTCCACCACCGTCCCCACCATGGAAGCGGCGACAATTTTCTTCAGTCCCGATCCTTTGGCTGCAGCCCCGGCGGGTTCGTTCGCCTGGCGTTGCTCTACACTCACTGGTTCTCCTCAGTGTCAACAGCGACACGTGCTGTGATCTACAGCACCGACTCCCCCTGAGTATTGCCGCACAAGCATGCTGCATCAATAACCAAACGGGCACCCGTTGTGTGCAGAATTGCAGATATGAAAGCCAACCCCGATGACTTGCTGGTGCTCCTCGCCGTGTCCCGCTCCGCGAAATTCACGACGGCGGCCCAGGCCTTGGGCCTTAACCACACCACTGTCTCACGCCGGATAGCCGCCCTGGAGAGAGCACTTGGGGGACGGGTGCTGGCGCGCGCCACCGGCGGATGGGAGCTGACCGACCTGGGCGCGCAGGCGGTGCAGGTGGCCGAGCAGGTGGAGGCTGTGGTGGGAACGCTGGGAGCCGGCGGGCAGGCACCCGACCCGATCACCGGCGTCGTCCGGATGACCGCGACTGACGGTTTCAGCGCCTACATCGCCGCCCCGGCCGTGGCTCGCCTCCGGCGCGATCACCCCGGCCTGAGCGTCGAGGTGGTGACCATGACCCGGCGGGCGCTGCAGCAGCGTTCCGGACTGGACATCGAAGTAGTGGTGGGCGAACCGCAGGTGCACCGGGCCGAGGCGATCCGGCTGGGCGAGTACATGCTGGGGATGTACGCCTCGCGGGCCTATCTTGCCGAGCACGGAACCCCCGCCACCGTTGCCGAACTCAACGAACATCCCCTGGTCTACTTCGTCGATTCGATGCTGCAGGTGGATGACCTGGATGCGCCCCGGCGGCTGGTGCCCGCCATGCGGGACGCGCTCACCTCCACCAACGTCTTCGTCCATGTGGAGGCGACCCGCGCCGGTGCCGGCATCGGATTCCTGCCCTGCTTCATGGGCGACCTGCACCAGGACCTGGTCCGGCTGCTCCCCGGGGAGATTGCCGAACTGCTCCCCTACTGGATGGTGCTCCGGCCGGACTCACTGCGGCGCCCGGCCGTTGCTGCGGTGGTGCAGGCGCTGCGGGACCAGATGGCAGCGCACCGGGAAAAACTGCTGGGCCGGGGTTAGGACTCAACCGGCGGGTCATGGCGGACAGGCGCTCCGGCTGCGAAGGCGCGGACCTGCCCGTCATCCCACAGGTGGGCGGGAACAGCGCCGCCCAGCAGCCTCCGGGCCAGCTGCGGGTCCTCCCCCAAAGGGGTATCACTGCCGGCCATCACCATGTTTCCGTAGCGCCGGCCCTTCAGCATGGCGGGGTCGGCGATGATGACAGTGTGCCTGAAGGCGGCGGCGATGGTGGCGGCGTCCTCCCTGGCGTTCTTCAGGTCCGGTGCGTCCCCCGAGTTGACCACGTAAAGGCCGCCGGGGGCCAGGACCCGCTTGACGTGCTGGTTGAATTCCGCCGTTGTCAGCGGACGCGGGGTCACGGCACCTGCGAAGACGTCCCGGATGATGAAGTCCCGGGTCCCGGCCGTCAGGGTTTCCGTCACTTCCCTGGCCTCCCCCACGCGGATCCGCAGCAGGGGGGCCTTCGGCAGGTCGAACCAGCCGCGCACATACTCGGCCAGTTTCCCGTCCAGTTCCACCACCACCTGACGTGCGTCCGGGTAGACGGCCGAGAAGTACCGGGCCATGGAGCAGGCGCCGCCGCCCAGGTGCAGGCCGCGCAGCTTGTGGCCGGCGCTTGTGGCGGCGCCTGAAGGAGTGCCCGACGGCGGCCAGCGGGACTCGATCAGTGCCGCCATCCAGCGCATGTACTCGAAGTCGAGGAACAGCGGGTCCGCAAGGTCAATGTGTGAACTCATCACACCGTTGATCTTCAGCAGCCAGCCAGTGGAGTTGTCCTGGTCCGCAATCAGCTCGCAGTCGCCGGTGTCGATGTAGTAAACACCCTCATCGGGAACGCCGGGCCTGCCTCCCCTGGACACATCCACCGCACCCGTCGCCGGACGGCTCGCACGGCCCCCTGACTTTCCGCGCTTCGCCATGACCCGTGCCCCGCTCCAGTCCGTCCAACCAGTTCAAAGGTTCAACACTAGTTGGTGGGGACCGCCCCTTCGCCCTCCCGGATCCTGTTCACCACAGCCGTGGTGGACCGCTCAGCCACGTAGTCCAGGATGGCCACCCGGCCGCCGTACTCCTCCACGGCCGGGGTCTCAGCCAGCATTTCCGGCGTGTAGTCCCCGCCTTTGGCGTACACCTCGGGCTTGAGCTGGCGGATCAGGGGCGCGGCGGTGGGAGTGTCGAAAACCGTCACGTAATCCACGCAGCTCAAGGCAGCCACCACGGCCGCCCTGTCCGCTACGCCGTTGATCGGCCGGCCGGTGCCCTTCAGCCGCCGCACCGACTCGTCGCTGTTGAGTGCCACCACCAGGACGTCGCCCAGCTGTTTGGCTTGGTTGAGGTAACGGGTATGCCCGCTGTGCAGCACATCAAAGCAGCCGTTGGTCAGCACGATCCGCTGGTCCTGGGACCGGTGCAGCTCCAGCTGCCGTTCCAGTTCGTCAGCCCCCAAGGCGGTGTCCGCGAACGCCTTAAGGTAGCGGCTCAGCTGGGCCGTACTGCACACCGAGGTACCCGGTTGGTGCACCACCACGTCGGCCGCCGACTGTGCCAGGTCCAGGCTGGCTGTCAGCGGCAGGCCCGCAGCGCGCCCCAGGGTCAGCGCAGCGACGAAGGTGTCCCCGGCTCCCGATGCCTGTTTTTCAGCGGCCGGCCGGGCCCACGTCCGGTGCCGGACGCCGTCGGGGGTCAGCAGGACGGTTCCGTCGCGGTCCAGCGTAACCACCACGGCACGGGCCCCGGTGGCTTCCAGCAACTGCTCAACATGGGCCCCTACGGCTGCCACCCGCTCCTGGCCGTCAGGAAGGCGCAGGTCCAGCATCCGGCCAGTCTCCTGGGCGTTGGGCGTCACCAGGTCCGGCCGCAGCGGCGCCCAGGGGCGGGGGTCATGCGAATCGACCACCACCAGCGGACGCGCTTCCGGCCCCGCCGGGTCAATGCCCGCCAGGGCATCCACCAGTCCGGCGCGGACAGGATCGGCCAGCACACCGGTGCCGTAATCGCACACCATCACTGCGTCCCGGTTTTCGACGGCGGCGCGCACCGAGGCTGCCAGTTCCGCCAGCGCTTCGGCCGGCACCGACTTGGCCGAATCATCGATGCGGAGCATCACCTGCCCCCCGCTGCTGATCCGGATCTTGGTGGTGGTCACCATGTCCGGGTGGTCCAGCAGGTAGGTGACGTCGATCCCGGCCGCAACCAGCTGGTTCCGCAGGTCCACCCCGGCGTCATCCGTGCCGATGATGCCGGCAACAGACACGCGGGCTCCCAGGGCGGCCAGATTCATGGCTGTATTCGCTGCACCGCCGGGCACTGACTCGCGGGTCTGCACGTCCACCACCGGGGCGGGCGCCTCACGGCAGAGCCGCTCGATGGTGCCGCTCCACCAGCCGTCCAGCATCACGTCCCCGAGCACCAGGATGGCGGGTTGCTCGGCCGCCAGCCGCCCGGGCAGCCACTCCGACAGCGCGCGCTGGGTGGAGAGGTCGGTGGGTTCCGGGGACGTGCTCATGCCTGATCCTGTTCTTCGGCAGCAGCCGGCGGCGCGGCAATGTGCACCACTTTCACCCGGCTGAACTCGTCCAGGAGCTCAGGTCCGTAACCGAAGCCGGCCCCGCTTTCACCGCGGGGCTGGGCGGCACCGCCAGGGGCCCCGCCGAACACCTCGTTGATCTTCACCGTTCCCACCGGAAGGGCTGCCACCGCCTGCTGGATGTGGGCAATGTTGCCGGAAAGGACTGTCGCGGCGAGGCCGTACTTGCCGCTGCACGCCAGCCGCAGGCCGTCGTCGAACGATTTCACTACCTGCACCGGGGCAACCGGGCCGAACGTCTCCTCCGTCATAACGTCCATCCGGTCAGTACAGCCCAGCAGGACCGTGGCCGGGTAAAAGGAGCCCGGCCCGTCCGGAAGGGCGCCGCCCTCCACCGCGTGCGCACCCTGCTTCAGGGCGTCGGTCACGTGGGCGTGCACCGCATCCCGCATGCGCAGGTCCACGAGCGGCGCCACCGTGCCGTTGCCGTTGCGGAGCGCCGCCTCTGCTTCCAGGGCAGCGCAGAACTCCTTGGCGATGGCCTCGTGGACGTAGATCCGTTCCACCGCCACGCAGACCTGGCCGCTGTTGCTGAAGGCGCCGATGGCAGCCTGCTCCGCCGCCCATACGGGATCGACGTCGCGGTCCACCAGGAGCGGATCGTTTCCGCCGTTTTCCCGGATGACGTGCGCTCCGGTCAAAGCCCCTGCCCTGGCGATCCGGGCGCCGGCGGCACTGGAGCCCACATGCGCGATGACATCCACCTCGGACTGGGCAAGGAGCGCGCCCACTCCGGCTCCGCCCGAAAGGGTCTGGAACACACCGGCCGGGAAGGCAGGCGCCAGGACCTCCCCCAGTGCCTCGCCCAGGCGCGGGCAGCGCTCGCTGGGCTTGTGGATGACCGTGTTTCCGGTGACCAGCGCGGCGCCGATCAGCCCGCAGGCCACGGCAACGGGATCATTCCACGGGGTCAGCAGCGCAGCCACCCCCCGCGGCTCCGCCACCGTGTAGTCAGAAGCGAGGCGGTTGCCGCGCAGGCTGAGGCCGCGGTGCACAGGGCCGAGCTCCGCGTACTGCTCAAGGGTGGAAACTCCGGCGCCAATCCCCGCGAGGGATTCCTCCACCGGCCGCCCGGTTTCACTGGCGTTCAGCTCTGCCAGTTCCTGCGCGGCGGCGTCAAGTGCCCGCGCGGCGGAACGGAGCGCCGCTCCCCGGTCAGCCGGTGGGGTGGAAGCCCACTGTTCAGCAGCGCCTCGGGCAACCTCCAGCGAGCGGGCCACGGCTTCCGGTGCGGCCTCGGGCACAGTCCAGAGGACATCGCCGCTGCGCGGGTTCCGGATGGTGATTACAGCCTCCCCGGCGGATTCCGGGGATGTGGTTGTTTCGATGGCAGTCGTAGGCATGGTGTTCCTCCCGTCGTTTTCCGGTCTGGTGGTTGTCAGCCTTTAGGGCCAGGAGCCCTCTTCCTCGTGGCAGATCAGCATTTCGCGGACCTCGCAGCCCTTTGGCTGGGACAGGGCGAACAGGATGGCCTGCGCGGTGTTGGCCGGGTCATTGAGGCGGGAATCGTCCTGGGGCTTGTACTGCTCGGTGCGGTCTTCGAAGAAGCGCGTCTTCATGCCGCCCGGGATCATGGTGGTGACACCGATTTCGCCGCCGGTCTCAGCCGCGAGGGCGTGGCTGAAGCCCACCACCCCGAACTTGGAGGCGCAGTAGGCGGTGGCGTCGGACACGGCGCGCTTGCCGAGCGTGGACGCGACCGTGACAACCCGGCCGTGGCTTGCCTTGAGGTAGGGAAGGGCGGCGCGGACCACGGACACCGTGCCCATGAGGTTCACCCCGATGACCTTCTCCCACTCCTCGGCTTCAACGTCGGCGAGCTTGCCGCAGCGGTCGATGCCTGCAGCGGTCACCACGGCTTCAAGCCCGCCCAGCGATTCCGCGGCTTCCCGGACGGCGGCTTCCACAGCCGCACGGTCCGCCACATCCACTTCGAACGCCTTCACGGCGGAAACGCTGCTGATGTCGCGGTCAAGCACCACCGGAGTGCCGCCAGCTTTGAGGACGGCGTCGACGACGGCGGCCCCCAGTCCGGAGGCACCTCCCGTCACGAGCACGCGGCCGGGGTTGTTGGATGCAGGCACATTCACTTCTGCAGTCATGGTGTTCCTTTCGATGGGGAAAACAAAAAACTCTTGTGGCGGCGGTGGGCGTGCGGTCAGCCCACCGGTCCGTCAGCTGACCTTGGCAAGGGCGTCGGCCAGGCCCGTGGTGGAGCGGGCGGGGTGGTACGGGACGGTGAGGCAGCGCCCGCCCCACTTCTCCACCAGGTCGGCCTCCGGCAGGCGGGCACCTTTGTAGTCCCCGCCCTTGACCCAGAAGTCGGGACGAAGGCGTTCCAGGGCAGCCTCCGGGGTGTCTTCGTCGAAGATCATCACCGCGTCCACGCATTCCATCGCCAACAGCAGTTCGGCCCGGTCCTGCTGGCCGATGATGGGGCGCTCCGGGCCCTTGAGCCGGCGCACCGAGTCGTCCGAGTTCAGGCAGACGATCAGGCAGTCCCCCAGTTCGCGGGCCGCCGCGAGGGACCGGACATGGCCTGCGTGCAGCAGGTCGAAGCACCCGCCCGTGGCCACCACTTTGCCGCCGCTGTCCCGCACCGCGCGGGCCAGCAGCAATGGCTCGGTGGTACGGCGCTTGCCGCCCGCCTGGCCCCCGGGCTTCGTGCCGCCCGCCTGGGAGGCAACCGGGTCCGGCAGGGCGGACACCCCGCCGCTGGCGAGGAAATCGGCCGCGTCATGGACTGCCAGCCTGGCTGCGTCCTCGAGGTCGCGGCCGGCAAGGAGGTGCACGGCGAGGCTTGCTGCCAGCCGGTCGCCCGCCCCGCAGGGATCACCTGCTTCCACACGCGGCGCCGGAACAGCGTGCGGGGAGGCATCGTCCCTGCGCAGCAGTACTGCCCCCTGCTCGCCTTTGGTCACCATGATGGCCTGGCTCTGCCAGAAATCCAGCAGGATCCGGCCAGCGTGGGCAGCCTGGTCCTGGCTGTCCCCGCCGGGGACGTCCCTGCCCTGGATGCTGGAGATTGAAGCCTGCCCGCGGACCTGTGCCTTGGGTTCGGGGGCCTGAACGCCTCCCGGGCGTGCCGGTGCTGGCTGGCCCGCCGCTGTTGAGGCAGCCACGGCCTGGGCAGCCTTGGCCGCTTCGGCCAGGTTCGGCGTCACCACGGCAACACCCGGTACGGGTTCAGCCCCGGCAGGGTGCGGGTCCCAGATGACCGGAATCTCGTTGGCGAGTCGGGACAGAAGGTCGCGAAGCTGGGGATTGGCGGCCAGGCCCCTGCCGTAGTCAGCAACGATGATCACGCCCGCCTTCTCGACAGCGCGCAGCATGGCCGGGCTGACGTCCGGGACGGGGGCCTTTTCACAGCCCTGGTCGAAGCGGACCACGGGATGCGATCCTGCCCTGACGCGGGTCTTGACCGGGGATGCATGCCCGCTGGGACCGGACACAAGGCGCACTCCGGCGAGCTGCGCTTCCAATTGCCGGCCGGCGTCGTCATCGCCCAGGACAGTCACCAGCGTGACAGGCCAGCCGTCCTCGGCCAGCATCCTGGCCACCAGGCCCGCGCCGCCGGCGCGCCGCTTGACCCCGGAAACATCCACCACGGGGACAGGGGCGTCGGGGCTGAGCCGGGTTGCTTCGCCGGACAGGTCCACGTCCAGCATCACATCGCCCACCACTACAATCCTCATGCCCGGCCTCCCCGCTTCTGCAATCCCGCGTCGACGGCGCTGCGGCGGCCCACTTCCAGGTCGAAGGCACGGCACATGGCATGCAGGGCGATCAGGTGCCCCTCCTGCGCGTTGGCGCTGAGGGCGTCGATCATCACGGCTTCGTCGCAGGCCTCGGTCAAAGGATTGGGACCGACGCCGGTCAGCGCCCAGGTGGTGATGTTCAGTTTCGCGGCTGCTCCGGCCGCCCGCAGCAGGTTGGGGCTTTTGCCGCTGGTGGACAGCAGCATGAGCACGTCCCCTGAACGGCCGTGGGCGCGCACCTGGCGGGCAAAGACGTCGTCGTAGCCGTAGTCGTTGGCGATTGCCGTAACAGCCGACGACTCCGCGTGCAGCGATATAGCCGAGAACGGAACCCGCTCACCGTCGAACCTGCCCACCAACTCAGCGGTAAGGTGCTGCGCTTCCGCCGCTGAGCCCCCGTTGCCGGCGGCAAGCAGGCGCTGCCCCCGGAGCAGTCGCTGGGCGAGCTCCACCCCCCAGGCGGCCAGGAGGCCGGACTGGCTGCGCAGCGAATCAAGGGCAGGCATCACGTTGTCCAGATGGGTTTGGACAACGTCGGCGCTGGCCGGATCCGCAAAGCCGGAACCGGGCAGGACTCCGGGCAGCGTCGGCGCCGTGGCCAGAGCCGGCAAATCGGCTTCACGAAGGGACCATTCTGCAGTCACAGTGCCGCTCCTTCCATCGGGGCAACGCCGGCAGGGGCCCCTGCCACCGCCAGCTGATAGGCCTTTTCAGTTTCCGCGGCCACCCTGTCCCAGGAATACCGGGTCTGGGCACGCAGTTTGCCTGCGTTGCCCAGCTCCGCCCGCAGGGCGGGGTTCCCGAACAGCAGGGCCAGGGCTGAGGCGATGGCCTCGGGGTCGCGGGGCGGCACGTGCAGCCCGGTTCCGTGGTCAACCACGGTGTCACGGAGACCGCCGACGGCGGCAGCCACCACGGGCACACCGCATGCCATTGCTTCCAGCGGGACAATTCCGAATGGCTCGTACCAGGGGGCACACACCACGGCGTCGGCGCTGCGGAAGATCCCGGGCATTTCACCGCGGGACACCTGGCCCTGCAGTCGGACCTGGTCCGCCACCCCGAGTTCGGTGGCGAGGTCCATCAGGCGCCTTACCTCGGGGTCGGCATGGAGTACCCCGGAGTCCCCGCCGCCGCCCACGATCAGGAGCTCGACGTCATCAAATCCGGCCTCACGCAGGAAGGGAAGCGCCCGGATGACCAGGTCCACTCCCTTGCGCGGGACCAGCCGTCCCACCGAAAGAACGCGGAATTGGCGCTTCCTGGCATCTGCCGCGCCGTCCGCGGAGAAGAAGCTGAGGTCCACGCCGCAGGGGGCGATGGAAATCTTTCCGGTATTGATGCCCATGGCCTTGAGCTCAAACACCTCGTCTGAACAGGTGGCGATGATCCGGTCCGCTGAACGTCCTACGCCCGGCTCCAGCCAGCGCCGTTCCTGGGGGCTGGTGTCCTCCTCGCCCTGGTGCCTCCGCTTGACCGTGCCCAGCGCGTGGAAGGTCTGGATCACGGGGACCCGGTATCCGGAGTCGGACCGCCTGGCCGCGTCCAGCGCAGCCAAGCCGGACATCCAGAAGTGGCCGTGCACCACGTCCGGCGGCCGATGGCTCCAGTCCCTGGCCACCCCGTCAGCGAGCTCCCTCATGAAGGGCAGCAGTTCGTCCTTGGGAACGTGAGTGGCTGGTCCTGCGTCCACGTGGACCACTTCGAAGCGGCGCCCCACCCGGACTCTGGCGGGAAGCTCCGTTGCGTCCCTGCGGGTGTAGACGGTGACGTGGTGGCCGCGCCGGGCGAGCGCTTCCGACAGTGCCGCGACGTGCACGTTCTGCCCGCCGGCATCCACTCCGCCAAGGGCTGCCAGGGGGCTGGCGTGTTCGGAAATCATCGAGATTCTCATGGGGTCTTCCTCTCTCCCGCCGGGACAAGGATCCGCTCGTCCCGGCCGTCGTTACCACCGCGTCCCGGCCCGCTGCCCAGGTCCGCCAGGAGTTCATCCCAGCGGTCCTGGAACTTGCCCAGGCCGTAGCGTTCCAGTGCCGCCTCACGGGCGGCGATGCCCCGCCGTCTGGCTTCCTCCGGGTTGGCCACCAGCCGCTGCGCGCAGCGAAGCAGCTCATCGATATCGGCGGAGACGGCGCCGGCTTCCGGCGGCACCGCCCGCGGCGCTTCGGTGCTGGCAAGGGCCACCACCGGCATGCCCAGGTGCATGGCTTCCAGGAGGGACAATCCCAGGGACGTCCAGCGCATGGGGTGCACGTAGATCCGGCAGCGGGCCAGTTCGCGGTGCAGTTCCTGCGTCTTCAGGTCGCCCCGCGAGGTCAGCCGGGTTGGGGCAATCCCCGTGGCAGCGGCCAGGCCGTCCGTCTTCATGCCGAAGACCTGCAGCGGTGCCACGGATGCGAAGTCGGGAAGCAGGTCCGTGCCCGTGACGCGGCCCCGCCGGATCGGTTCGTTGACCACCACGCCCAGTTCCGGCAGCTCGCCGGTGTAGAGCTGCCCGGGGTCGGGGATGCCATGTTCGATGACCAGGCTGCGGGCCGAGCCGTTGTCCCAGGCAAGCCTGTTGAAATGCGTCACGTGAACGACGGGGATGCGCTGCTGGTCCGCGAGCGGGTGCCGGGCGAAGGGAAAGCCCTCCTTGGGGGTGTTGTGTTCCAGGTAGACAGCGCGCAGGTCAACGCCGGGCCGGCGGCCCAGTACGCGCTCCACTTCCTCGATTTCCTCCGGGCGCTGAAGGACGACGGCGTCAACGGCGTCCGCGTCAAGCGTTGCCAGCTCCACCTCCCGCACTGATGCAGGCCAGTCCCTGCCGGCACGGCCAAGTCCCCAGGCCCCACCCCCCGGCAGGACGGGAAGGAGGTATTCATGACGGCCGCGGACAAAGGCGTCCGTCCAGGAACCGTGGACATGCCAGAGCAGGATTCTCATCTGTTGCGGGCCTTTCTACGGGTGCTGACATGGGTACTGAAAGAGCTCACGCCGCCTATCAGCCGTTCAACAGCTGCCACCACGTCCTCGGGCGAGACGGAGGCCAGGCAGGGATGGCCCGGAACCGGGCAAACACGGGCCCGGCTCATCCTGCAGGGTGCGTTCTGGTCCCCCAGGAGCTCCAGCGGAACCCCGTAGGGCGCCCAGCGGATGGCCGGCACCACAGGTGAAAACAGGCAGGCAACGGGTGTGCCGACGGCGGCGGCAAGGTGGGCGGGTCCGGTGTTGCCCGTCACCACGACTTCGGCACCTGCCATCACCCCCGCCAAGGTATGGAGATCCGTGCGTCCGCCAAGGTCCAGGGCGGAAGGGCCTGCCACCGTTGCAGTCAGTGAAGTTTCGCCCGGGCCGCCGGTCACCACCACGCGGTGGCCGGCACCTTGGAGGAGTTCGACGGCTGCCGCGTGGTGCAGCGGCGGCCAGGCACGGGCGGGAACTGCAGCGCCGGGGTGGACCACCACATACGGCTCCTGCCCCACCAGGTCCCGTACGTCCGGAACGGAGGCCAGGCGGAGCTTTCCGTCGTCTCCCGCCGACAACCGGAATCCTGCCGCCTCGGCAATGCCCAGGGCACGTTCCGCCTCCGGCTGGTCCTCGGGGAAGTCTTCCCCCGGCTTGAGGCGCACATCGAGGAGTGAACCGGCGTAATCGGTGGAAGCGCCGGTGATGCGTTCAACCCCCGCCAGCCGCAGCAGCAGCGCCAGCGGCAGGGGCGACTGGTGGAAGGACGTAAGGATGACAGCTTCGTTGATCCTTGAATTCCGGACGTAGTCGATGAGCCTGTCGGCATGGGGTCCGGTCATTTTGGGTGCCGGGTTCATGATCCACGGGCTGTCCCAGCTGTAAACCTCCGAGACCCCCGGCAGTACCGCAGCTGCGGCCTCTCCCTGCCTGCCGCACAGCATCACTACGTGGTTGGGACTGCTGCCATCCGGGGTCCTGCCGTTGGCCACAGCCCTTACTGCGGGACCGGCCAGGAGGACATCGCCCATGCTGTCCAGGCGCGCCACCAGGACGCGCCCCATCAGGGCGCCTCCCGCAGCAGGACGACGGCGTCCGCGAGGTTCCGAGCAACAAGGCGGGCCTCCGCCACTTCCTCGGCCCGGGTCACCGGTGTGGGAACCAGGACTCCGGTGGCGCCGGCGGCTTCCGCCGCCCTGACGTCGGCACCGATGTCACCGATGAGCGCGGCCTCTGATTCCGCTATTCCGAGCTTCCGGCAAGCGCTGTGCACCATGCCCGGCGCCGGCTTGCGGCACTCACAGCCGTCCTGGTCCGAGTGCGGGCACACCTCCCAGACATCGAAGGGCCCCAGCAGTTCGTCCAGCCTGGCATTGACGCTGGCCACGTCCTCCGCCGTGATCATGCCACGGGCGATTCCGGACTGGTTGCTGACGACGCCGATGGCTATGCCCTCGGAGCGCAGGGCGTCCAGTACGGCTTTAGCGCCGGGCATCGGGCGGACAAGATCAGGGTCCCCGTTGTAGGGCACATCGATTACCAGGGTCCCGTCCCGGTCGAACAGGACAGCCCTGAGTTTGGAGGTTACGGAGCTTCCCATAACCTCCCTGTTCCCCACTGCTACTGCTCCTAAACAGGGCCGGACGCTTTTCTCACCTCTCGGTTGTTATTCCCTTGGGGCTCTGAACAGCCAAGATAGCGCCGCAGCTGCTTCTGGTGCTCCTCCCGGCGGTACCAAGACAGCGTTCGCCGGTAGCCGCCGCCGGGCCGGTGCCGGGTTATCGGGCGCGTGCCCGGGGACCGCCCCTGCGGGCGGATCCCTGTCCTGCTGCCGCGGTTTTGCCCTGCACATGGAGGCTACGGATAGACGTTCCGGAGCCCGTGGCGAGACCCGCCCTCTGGGCCGAGGTTCCTTCCACTGCTTCCGCTGCCCCCGGGAGCGCGCTGCTCTCAAGCCGGCGCTGCAGTTCCACCAGGACCCGGGCAAGCCGGCGCGAGACCTGCATCTGGGACATGCCGAGCCGTTTTCCCAGCTGAACCTGGGTCTCTTCGCAGAAATACCGGCGGTACAGGAGTTCCCGGTCTGGCGCATCCAGGTCCTGGATGGCGTCACGCAGGCAGGCAAGCTCCTCCAGGCGTTCCAGCGGCGTCTCGGGACACGCCAGCACCTCGCCGATGGACGGCGCGTCCGAATGGGAATTGACCGCGTCCAGCGAGTCCGGGTGCATGCTGCTCGACGCCGAGATGGCCTCCTGGACCGCAGCCGGATCCTCGTCGAGCGCCCCTGCCAGCTCCTCCACGCTCGGGTTCCTTCCCAGCGACTGGGTCAGCTCCGGCTCGGCCCTGAACATCCGGGTGCGTAAGTCCTGGATGTGCCTGGGCGGGCGGACCACCCAGGTACGGTCGCGCAGATACCGCTTCAGCTCACCGGTAATGGTCGGGGCGGCATACGCGGGGAAACTATCCCCTTTCGACTGGTCAAAACCGCGGGCAGCCTTAACCAGACCGAGGTAAGCCACCTGGTTCAGGTCGGCGCGTTCGCGGCCGCGGGCCTCGAAGCGGGCGGCCAGCGCCTCGGCAAGGTCCAGGTAGCCGAGGACCAGATCGTTTTCGAACGTCTGGCGAAGCCGTCCGGCGCTGCTGCCGGACGAACCTTTTCCCGGTGTTTCTGGTTGCTGTTGGTGGACAGGCGTAGTATCCACGGCAAGTGCGGGAAAGTATTCGGGCATTGTCGTTGATTCCCTCGATCGGGTCCGAAAGCCTGCGGCAAGACTTAGAAGTAGGAAATCATAAGGTTGCTTATAAAACAATCCATGGCGGTACTAGGCTCTGTGTGTACCCGGCACTGACCGTCCACGCCAAGGAGTCCTTGACATGCACATCGCCATCACCGGAGCCAGCGGAAATGCAGGGACAGCGCTGCTGCGCAGGCTGCAGGCAGAGCTGTCGGAAAAGCCCGGAAGCCTGAAGCTGACGGGGATCAGCAGGCGCCTTCCGGACACCAGCCAGGCGCCCTATGGAGGCGTTGACTGGCACACCCTGGATGTCGGCCTGGAAAGCGACCGCCCCTTGCTTGCTGCCGCACTGGCGAAAGTGGATTCAGTCGTTCATCTGGCCTGGCAGATCCAGCCCAACCGGGATCTGGAGCAGCTGTACCGGACGAACGTTACAGGCACCAGGAACGTGCTTGCGGCGGCGAAAAGCGCCGGAGTCAAACACGTGGTCTGCGCCTCGTCCGTGGGTGCCTACAGCAAGGCACCCAAGGATCACCGTTCGGATGAGTCCTGGCCGGCGGGAGGAATGGCCGGTTCCCACTACAGCCGGCACAAGGCGGAACAGGAGCAGGCCCTGGACGCCTTCATGGCCGCAGAGCCGGGCATCTCCGTGGCCAGGCTCCGGCCCGCCCTCATTTTCCAGCAGGAGGCAGGGAGCGAAATTGGCCGGTACTTCCTGGGACCGCTCATCCCCCGGCTTTTGCCTGGAAAACTGCGGATTCCGCTCCTTCCGGCACCGGACAACCTCATTTTCCAGGCCGTGCACGCCGCCGATGTGGCGGAAGCGTACTGGCGGGTTCTTGACCAGCGCGCCTCCGGGGCCTTCAATGTCGCCGCGGAGCCCGTGCTAACGCCCCGGGAACTGGGCAGGGCCCTGGGGGCCAGCAGGATTCTCCCGGTGCCCATGGGACTGCTTCATAAGATCGTCGGCCTTGCCTGGCGGCTCCGGCTTCAGCCCACGGATTCCGGATGGGTGGAGATGGCGGCCGGCGTCCCGGTCATGGACACCGGCAGGGCCCGCCGTGTCCTGGGATGGGAGCCGACCGTCAGCTCAATCGACGCCGTCAGGGAAATCATAGCGGGCATGGGAACGGGGGAAGGAGTTGCTCCCTCCCCCGTCCTGAAACCAAGGAAAAAAATTCTTAGACCAGGGACAACCGGCCTGTCGGCGGGCTAGATCCCCGACCGGGGATTTTCCCGATCAACATGGCTGCCTCCACCAGGATTGGCACCGTCATTGCGGCGCCCGGCCCGATCGCGGTCGTTCTGGCCCGCGTCATCCCAGGATTCATCACGGCCAGCATCATGGGCAGCGGAGCCGCGTCCAAGGTCTGCGGCATTGCCGGCACCCTCCTGGCGGGCGGCGCCGGAGTTGCGACGCTCCCCCTGGACGTCAGGGTCAAGTTCATCTGCCTTGCGAGTCCGCTCATTCACGTCGTCGCGGAGGGTCTTGGCCTCCGTCGCCTGCTGGTCTGCCTGCTGGCGCAGCCGCGCTGCCTCCACCTGCGCCTGCTCAGCGTCCGCGCGCGCACGGGCCGCCTTGGCCTCGCGCTCGCGGGCATCAAGTTCGCGGTTCTCGGCGTCGCGGCGAATCTCAGCAGCCTTTTCGCGGTGCGCGTCATCCCGCTTCTGCTGTATCGCCTTCCGGCGCCGTCCTGTCGCGAGCAGCAGCAGCACAATCAGCACCACCGCGACAATGGCAACTATCACCCAAACCCATGGAGCTGTTTCCACGTTACCCACCACTTTCCACTTCGATGTGATCCGGCAGGCAGGCGCCTTTCCGGCTGACTCATTTGGAACCGTTTATAACTCGTTTAGCAAGGGTACTTACCTTTTATTAGTAATCATGCTTATTATTTTACGGCCAGTATTGCTGGTTCTTGATCAAAAACCGGCCTTCTTGGAAAGAGAGAGCGAAGATGACAGAGAACCAATGGCCCGAGGATCCCGCTTACACGGTTCCCCCGGCCTCTACGGGAAACCCGGGTGAGCGCACCGCCACCACCTTCCCCTCCGCCGCCACTCCCCAATACGGCGAAGGCCAGCCCGGCGACACCTCCGGGTCGTCCCGGAAGGAAGCGGCCAAGGAAGAAGCAGCAGACGTTGCCCGCACCGCAAAGGGCTCCGCCCAGAACGTGGCGCAGACCGCCAAGGAAGAGGCCGCGAATGTTGCCTCCGAGGCGAAGTCCAGTGCGCAGGGCCTTTTGAGCCAGGCGAAGTCGGGGCTTACCAGCCAGGCAGGCACGCAGCAGCAGAAGGCTGCGGACGGCATCCGCACTATTTCCAGCCAGCTGCAGAGCATGGCTGACGCCCCGGACCAGCAGGGCATGGCCAGCGACCTGATCCGCCAGGCCGCCCAGCGCAGCGAATCGGTAGCGTCCTGGTTGGAGAACAAGCAGCCGGGCGATCTGCTCGGCGAGGTCCAGCGGTTCGCCCGCAACAAGCCGGGAACCTTCCTGCTGCTGGCCGCCGGTGCCGGTGTCCTGGCAGGACGCCTCACCCGCGGCCTCACCGCCGGCGCGACGGAAAGTTCCTCCGGGACTGGCACCGCCGGCCTCGCAGGACAGTACGGCGGAACAGAGTACCCAAGCACTCCCTACGGCGATCAGTACACCGAGTCCTACGCGCCAGCGGGCGGCACCGTCCCGCCTCCGCCCGTCCAGCTCCCCGGCCCGGCCACCACCACGGCGGGCTACGACGGCGGCGCTCCGGGCAGCAGCTACTCCGACCCCACGCGCCCCGCAAGCCCGCTGGACAGCCCGCAACTGGTGGAAGAGGAGCCCTGGTCCGGAAACCGGACAGCTGAAGACCCTCTGGGTGACCCCCGGCTTGCCGCTGATCCGCTGGATGACGATCCCCTCGCTCGGGACCGCCGTGCCGGTGGGCAGTCAGGCGGGCTCTGATGAGTAGCCAAATTCCTGAGCCGCCACCGAGC
>NZ_VAHO01000025.1 GCF_005796225.1 Pseudarthrobacter sp. NamE5 | reverse complement strand
TCTCAATTGGGCCCTTCCCGGGGATCCTCTCTCAGTCGATGCGTGTTTTCCCCGGGATCCTCTCTCACTCAACGCGCCCTTTCCCCGGATCCTCTCTCACTTGACCCTGGGCACTCCAACACAGACCAGGTGCCCACCGCAGCCACCCACCGTCGAACACCCCCCAACCGAGAGAGCGTTGCAGGAAAACACACATCAACTGAGAGAGCGTCGGAGGAAACCCCGCATCAACTGAGAGAGCGTTGCAGGAAAACACACATCAACTGAGAGAGCGTTGCAGGAAAACACACATCGAGTGAGAGAGCGTCCGGGGAAGATTGCAGCACGTGCAGCAGCGTTTGTATGGGGGGCGTAGGCTGCCGCCTTCGATGCCCATGACTGTAAAGTTGAGGATCATGAGCAGCCTCTTCAGCCATGCACAGGAGCCGTCCGAGGGAGATGACCAGACCGCGCTGGATATCCTGGACCCCGTAGTCAACACCGTGGTGGTACCCGGCAACGTGGCCCACGCTTTTGCCGGCTTCACCGACCACACCCACCTGTGGTGGCCGCTGGAAACACATGGCCTTTATGGCGGCGACTCCTATGTGGAGTTTGAGGAGAACCTGATTCTGGAAACGGCAGACGACGGCCGGACCACCATCTGGGGCACCCTGGATGACTGGCAGCCTCCGTTGTCCTTCCACGCGACGTGGCACCCCGGCTCCACCGCACTCTGGTCCACCGAACTTCTTGTCGTCTTCCGGCCGGTTGACGACGGCGCGGAGGTGCGGGTGTTCCATGAGGGATGGGAGGGGGCCGAGGACCCGACTGCCACCCGCGCGAGATACGTACTTGCCTGGCCTGAGATCCTGGCAAGGTACGCCCGTTTCATGGGCGCTTCCTATCCTGCAGACGCAGATGACTAGGCCTGCCCCCGGCGGTGTCGCTTCCGCATAGCAGTGGCTGCGGCCAAGGAGGAACCAGCTCCCGGTTTCCTCGCGCCATAAAAGTTCGCACCCTGATGGCGCCGGCGTCAGGCGCGCGCCACCGGGCTCACGCAGCTACGCCGCGGGCTCCCGGGGACAGCAGCGGGTCGCGCCATAGACTGGAGCAACACCTGCGACGACGGATGGAGGCCCGGTGGGAAGCATTGTTGAGGAGCTGGAGGAGATCCTGGCGCCCGGGCAGGTGGATGCGGCGGAGAGCGCACTCCGGCGCTATGCAGTGGATCAGGCGCCTGTCATCGACTTCCAACTGCCCCTGGCGGTGGTATTTCCCGAATCGGTTGCCGACGTCCAGGCCGTGGTACGTGCCTGCCGTGGCAGCGGTGTGGCCATCGTGGCCCGCGGCGCCGGCACGGGAGTGTCCGGCGGTGCGCACGCCACCAGGAACTGCATCATCCTGTCCCTCGAACGCATGGACCGCATCCTCGCCCTCAATCCCGACGATGAAACAGCCGTGGTGGAGCCGGGCGTGGTCAATGCCGTACTCAACGAGGCAGCCGCGGTGCACGGGCTGATGTATGCGCCGGACCCCGCAAGCTTCCGCAGCTCCACCATCGGCGGGAACGTGGCCACCAACGCCGGCGGGCTGCGATGCGCAAAGTACGGAGTGACCAGGGACTCCGTCCTGGCACTCGATGTGGTGCTGGCCGATGGCTCGCTGATCCACACCGGGCATCAGACTTTCAAGGGCGTGGCAGGCTACGACCTCACCGGACTTTTTGTCGGGTCCGAAGGGACGCTGGGCATTGTGGTGGGGGTGACCGTGCGCCTGAAGTACCTTCCGCGCGAGGTGCACACCGTAGCAGCCTTCTACCCGGATTTCCGGCTGGCCGCCGCCGGCGTCCTCGCGGTGGGCAAGGCCCGCGTCCAGCCCGCCATCATGGAACTGCTCGACGGCGGCACCCTTGCTCAGCTGGACCACCTGCACGGCTCAGACCTCACGGCACGTGGCCGCTCCCTGCTCCTGGTCCAGACTGATGGGTTCGGTGCCGCAGCCGAGGCCCAGGTGGTGCGAGAGGTCCTGAGTGCCGGCGGGGCAACGGTCAGCACCGAAGCCAGTGCCGAGGCCGAACGGCTGGTGGAGTTGCGACGGCACAGCAGGGGAGTTGAGGTCGACGACGAATACCGCGTAGGCGAGGACGTCGCCGTTCCGCGGTCCCGGCTGGTGGATTACGTTGCAGCCCTGGAGGTCATGGCCGCCAGGGATGAAGTGCACCTAAAAGTGGTGGCCCACGCCGGCGACGGCAACCTGCACCCCACCTTCTGGATAGACCGCACCGGCAGCAGCGTGGACGCCGGCGCGATGGAACGGCTGCAGCAGGTCCTGGATGAATCCATCACCGCCGCGTTGGCGATGGGCGGGACCATTACCGGCGAGCACGGGGTGGGGCAGTACAAGCTGCGGTGGCTGGGCCAGGAGCAGCCGGAGCCGATCAGGGAGCTGCAGCGCAGGATCAAGGAACTGTTCGACCCGGCAGGAATCCTGAACCCGGGGAAGGCGATCTAGGGGCAGATCCAAGGCAAAGAGGTCAGTCATCCGCGTCCGGGTACTCGTCAATTGACTCGTCCTCGCCGTAGCGGGACTCCTCCTTCTCCACCTCCAGGATCTTGAGGAGTTCGGTGTCCGGGTTCAGCATGATGGCGGCTTCGTCCCGGCGGTGCCGCAGGATGGAGTCGATGTAGGACTGCACGGCCTCGGCCAGCGGAATATGCCGCTCCTGCTTTTCGGACATGTACCAGCGGTGCTCCAGGACTTCGTGCACCACCTCCGCGGGCTCCAGCTTGCCGGCAAGGTCGCGGGGAATGGAACGGACAATCGGTTCGAAGATCTGGCTGACCCAGAGGTGGGCGCTGTATTCCTCGTCCATGTCCGGGTAGTTGTCCGCCCGGAAAGAGTCCATGTCATTGAGGAGGCGCCGGGCCTGGTTCTCCTGCGCGTCGATGCCCGTCAACCGCAGCAGGCGGCGCATGTGGTGTCCGGCGTCAACCACTTTGGGCTGCAGCTGGATAGTGGAGCCGTTCTGGGTGGTCTTGATGGCGTATTCCTCGACGTCGAAGCCGAGTTCGTTGAGGCGCCGGATCCGGGCACCAACGCGCCAGCGCTCACCGAGTTCGAACGACTCCTTCTCGGTCAGTTCCGCCCACAGCCGGCGGTAGCTGTCCATGATCAGCTCACTGGTGGCTACCGGGTCCACCTTTTCCTCAATCAGCCCGCCGTCGAGCAGGTCCATCAGCTCCCCGGCGATGTTCACACGGGCGATTTCCAGGTCGTATTCGCGCTGGCCTGTGGACAGGTCCGGGTAGAGTTCCCCGGTTTCCGCGTCCACCAGGTAGGCCGCGAAGGCGCCGGCGTCGCGCCTGAACAGCGTGTTGGACAGGGACACGTCGCCCCAGTAAAAGCCGATCAGGTGCAGCCGCACCAGGAGCAGCGCCTGGGCGTCGATAAGGCGGGTCAGGGTGTCCTTGCGGAGCATTTGGGAGAACAGGGCGCGGTACGGCATGGAGAACTTCAGGTGCCGTGTGACCAGCACCGGGTTGAGCGGGCGGCCGTCCGGGGTGGTGCGGCCGGTGATGACTGCCACCGGTTCCACGCAGGGGACGTCCAGCCGCGCCAGCTTGCGGAGCATATGGTATTCGTGCCTGGCCACGTGTTCCGAGGTTTCCTTGATGGCGATAACGGAACCGCCAAGATGGGCGAAGCGCACGATGTGGCGGGAAATACCGCGGGGAAGGGCGGCCAGGTTCTCAGCGGGCCAGTCCTCCAGCGCGATGTGCCACGGCAGGTCCAGGAGCTCCGGGTCCGCGGCCGCGGCCGTGATGTTCAGGGAGCTGACGACCGGGGCGGCCTTGCCGTCGTCCGCACTTGCGGCCACGAACCGCGGCAGCTTGCCGATCTGCGCATAGTCGGTGGGTTCGTCGTGCCACTGGGCGCTGTATTCCTCGGTCATGGCTCAATTCTTCCGTACTCGGGGCTGGCCGGCTAAATCTTTGGCAGGCACGTTAAAAGGCCGACGGCGGCCGCTCCGAAAGGAGGGCCGCCGTCGGTAGTGCTCGTGATCAGTCGCCCAGGCGCAGACCGGTCTTGGTGTCGAACAGGTGCACGTGGCCCGACTGCGGGCGGACGTAGATGGACTCGCCCTTCATCGGAGGGCGGCGGCCGTCGACGCGGGCCACGATGTCGTGATCCTTGCCGTCAAGGGTGGTGTGGCCATAGACGTAGGCGTCAGCGCCGAGCTCTTCGACGACGTCGACCTCCACCTTCAGGCCGTCGCCGTGCGGAGCGGTCTCCAGGTCTTCCGGACGGCTGCCCAAGGTGACGGTGGAGCCGTGTGCCTCTTCGAGGACGTCGCGCGGCACAGGGTAAACGGTGCCGCCGAACTGGACGCCGCCGTCAACGACGGGCAGTTCCAGCAGGTTCATGGCGGGGGAACCGATGAAGCCGGCAACGAAGACGTTCTTGGGGCGGTCGTACAGGTTGCGCGGGGTGTCGACCTGCTGCAGCAGGCCGTCCTTCAGCACGGCCACGCGGTCACCCATGGTCATGGCCTCAACCTGGTCGTGGGTCACGTAGACGGTGGTGACACCGAGGCGGCGGGTCAGGGATGCGATCTGCGTACGGGTCTGCACGCGGAGCTTGGCGTCCAGGTTGGACAGCGGCTCATCCATGAGGAAGACCTGGGGGTTACGCACGATGGCGCGGCCCATGGCAACACGCTGGCGCTGGCCGCCGGAGAGAGCCTTCGGCTTGCGGTCCAGGTACTGCTCAAGGTCAAGGAGCTTGGCGGCTTCGCGGACGCGCTCGGCGCGCTCTTCCTTGGAGACGCCGGCGATCTTCAGGGCGAAGCCCATGTTGTCGGCCACAGTCATGTGCGGGTACAGCGCGTAGTTCTGGAAAACCATCGCGATGTCGCGGTCCTTCGGCGGAACGTCGGTGACGTCGCGGTCGCCGATGAGGATCCGGCCTGCGTTGACGTCCTCAAGGCCTGCGAGCATGCGCAGGGAGGTGGACTTACCGCAACCGGAGGGTCCAACGAGGACCAGGAATTCGCCATCGGCGATGTCGATGTTGAGCTTATCGACGGCGGGCTTATCTGTGCCCGGGTACAGGCGCGTAGCGTTGTCAAAAGTAACTGTAGCCACAGTTATCAATCCCTTCACCGGCAGGTACGTGCCGGACGATCCGTTGTGAATGGTTCATGTTTGTTCAGTTTTTTGCTGCTGGCGCCCGTTTGCCGAGGCTGGAGAGCGCCCTGTGACGCCGCACGGTCCTTGTGCGCCACATCACAAGAAAGAGTATGTCAGATGTTTCGTGAATGGTCGCAAATGTTACGGACGTCACATGTGACCTTCGGCATCGCCTAGTCCGAAGCGGTGCCGGTCTCTTCCTCCGCCACTGCCACGCTTCGTTCCTGGAGCAGTACCTCCAGCAGTTCAGCCACGTGGACAGGCGCCTCAACGCGATGTTCCGCCTGGGTGAAATCGAGGCCCACTTTGACCCCGACGTCTCCGGCTTCAAGGCGTGCCAGGGCGTCCTCGTCCGTGGTGTCGTCACCGGCGAACAGCACCGCGGTGGCGCCCGTGATCTGCCGGAGGAATGTCACGCCTTCACCCTTCGACGCGTTGACCACGGAAGTTTCCAGTACGCGCTTGCCGTCCTTGAGAAAGACTCCCTGCCGGTCCTCCAACTGTGACCGGGCAGCTGCGACGGCGTCTGCGGCAACGTCGTCGGCGGCGAGGCGGGTATGCAAGACCACCCCGGCCGGTTTGTCCTCGAGCAGCGTGCCGGGTGCCTCGTTAACGATGTCGGCGAGGATTGCGCGGACTTCGGCGAGGCGGGCCTTTTGCTCTGCGTCCAGCGTCAGTCCGGTTGATCCCGGGCCCAGCCATGCTTCAGCGCCGTGGCTGCCGATCAGGAGTGTGTCCACGGGCGGTGAAGCCACCGCGCGCAGGCTGGCGAGGGCACGGCCGGAGATGAGGGCCGTCGTCGTCCGCGGAAGGACTGCGAGCCCGGTGAAGGCCGCTGCCGAGCGCGGGAGCGGCCGGGCGTCGTCGGCATGGCCAACGATGGGCGCCATGGTCCCGTCGAAGTCCATGGCCACCAGCAGGTGGTCGGTGGCGGCAATCCGGCGGACGGCTGCCCGGAGCTCGGGCGTCAGGCTGAGCCGGTGCTTCGCGTGGCGGGCATCAGGAGTCATCACGAACCGCCTTCTCGTTGAGGGCGCGCAGGAAATCGGCGGACCAGTGGTCCACGTCGTGCTCTAGGATCTGCTTGCGCATGGCCCGCATCCGCCGGGACGCGTCCCGCTGGGGCAGTTCCACGGCACGCATGATTGCGCCCTTGAGCCCGTCGATGTCGTGCGGATTCATCAGCAGGGCCTGCTTGAGCTGGTCGGCGGCGCCGGCGAACTCACTCAGGACCAGGGCGCCGTCGTTGTTGGTGCGTGCCGTGACGTATTCCTTGGCCACCAGGTTCATGCCATCGCGCAGGGCCGTCACCAGCATGACGTCCGCGGCGAGGTACAGGGCCACCATTTCCTCTACCGGATAACTGTGGTGCAGGTAGCGGACGGCGGTGTTCTCGATGGTGTCGTAGGTGCCGTTGATGTGCCCCACGGTGCCCTCCACCTCCTCGCGCAGGAGCCGGTACTGCTCCACTCGCTCACGGCTGGGGGAGGCCACCTGGATCAGCGTGGCATCACCGACAGACAGCTTGCCGTCGGCCAGGAGCTCCTCGAACGCCTTGAGCCGGTGCCTGATCCCCTTGGTGTAGTCAAGGCGGTCAACACCGAGCAGGATGGTTTTGGGGTTCCCGAGATCGCGGCGGATCTGGCGGGCCCGCTCGATAATCTCCGGTTTGGACGCCAGCTCACTGATCTGCTGCACGTCGATGGAGATGGGGAACGCCTGCGCCCGCGCAATGTGCGTGACCTGGCCGTCATGGCCTTTGACATGGACCTGCTGCTGCTTCACGCTCGCGCCGAGAAAGCGGCGTGCCGAGCGCATGAAGTTTCCGGCATCGCTGGGCCGCTGGAAGCCGACGAGGTCTGCGCCCAGGAGCCCGTCGATGATCGCCTGCCGCCACGGCAGCTGGGCAAAGATTTCCGGCGGCGGGAACGGGATGTGGTTGAAGAAACCGATGCGCAGGTCCGGCCTGGCCTCCCGGAGCATGCGCGGCACCAGCTGTAGCTGGTAGTCCTGCACCCACACGGTGGCGCCTTGGTCGGCATGGCGCACCACGGCGTCCGCGAACCTCTGGTTGACCTTGCGGTAGGAATCCCACCAGGTCCGGTGGAACTCCGGTGGGGCTATGACGTCGTGGTACAGCGGCCACAGGGTGGCGTTGGAAAACCCCTCGTAGTAGAGCTCCACGTCATCGGTGCTGAGCTGGACCGGAACAAGGTCCATGCCGCCGTGGCTGAAGGGTGTCACGGTTTCATCAGGCGCCCCGTGCCAGCCCACCCAGGCGCCGTCGGTCTTGGTCATCATGGGAGCGAGGGCTGTCACCAGGCCCCCGGGGGAACGGCGCCAGCCGGACCCGTCATCCCCGCTTTCGCCGGGAGCGCAGCGGTCCACCGGCAGCCGGTTGGACACCACCATGAACTCGTACTTTGTGTCACCGCCGTCGCCTGAACCGGCGGTGCCGGATGCAGCTGTTGAGTCGTGTTTTTCCTGGACGGGTGTTTGCATTGCGGTCCCCTGGGGTTGCTTGTGGCTCTCAGCCCACCCTAACGGGACGGAATCTTCCGTGCTATTCGTCCGTTGGTCAACTCCGGGCAAAGCATCCCGATGGTTGAAACCGCAAGCTCCCAGCTTTCTCCCCTAAAATATTGGAAGTTGCCACGAAGTGGTCCCCCGACGTCAACCGACCCAAGGAACACATGAGCCCCGCAAACGAAGTACGTAAGTCCAAGGCTGAGCGCACCGCGGAGGCGCGCGAGAAGGCGCGCCTGATCCGCGAGGCGCAGCTGAAGAAGGACAAGCGCAACAAACTGCTGATCGGCTGGGGCATCGTGGCCGCCGTCGTGGCCATCCTGGCCGTTGTTGCCCTGGTGGTCACCACCAGCATCCGCCAGAACACACCTGTCGCTGACCAGGGTCCGGTGCCGGCCAACGCCAATGTCAACGGCGGCGTGACGCTGCTGGCAAATACCGAGGTGAAGAAGACCGAGCCCGCCACCGTGGACGTCACCACGCTGACCAAGCCTGAGCAGGCGCCCAGCCCTGTGGTGGCGCCAGGGGCCGAACCAGAGGCCGGACAGCCGGTCAAGGTAATTGCGTACGTCGACTTCATCTGCCCGGTCTGTCTACGGTTCGAGGAGACCTACAGCGAGACCCTGAAGAACCTGCGCAATGAAGGCAAGATCTCCATGGAGTACCGGCCCCTGGGCTTCCTGGACCGCCAGTCCAGCACCAACTACTCCTCGCGTTCCGCCAACGCTGCTGCCTGCGTAGCTGACAAGGCCCCCGAGAAGTACGCGGAATACGTTGACGTTCTCTTCGCCAACCAGCCCGCGGAAGGCGGGGCAGGCCTCTCCGACGACAAGTTGAAGTCCCTTGCCAGCGACATCGATGCGGACATCAACAGCTGCGTGGACGACAAGACGTTCCGCCCCTACGTCAAGTACTCCACCGAACTGGCAGCCAACACCGGCATCACCGGCACTCCGACCGTCTTCATTGACGGCAAGCAGTGGGACGGCGCCTCGGACCTGAACGCCGAGATCCAGGCAGCAATCGACGCCAAGAACTAAGGCCAATGCGCCCCGGCGGCCCGTCTCCGGTTCTTCCGGAGCGGGCCGCCGGCGTTAGGGGCCCGGCCCCGGAGTTGCCGGTATCTTTTTTGCGACCGGCACCAGTTGGGCTAACCTTATCTAGCGTCTTTATGACGCCTGCCTTTAGAGGCACGCCTCCTTAGCTCAGTTGGCCAGAGCACCGCTCTTGTAAAGCGGGGGTCGTCGGTTCGAATCCGACAGGGGGCTCCACATTTTTCCGGTCCTGCACCCTGTCAGCGGCTAAGCTGTTCCCATCCGAATGATCAGCCTGCTGATAAAAGGAGTGTGGGTGCCATGCCCAAGACCGGCAAGAACGACCACGCCCGCAAGGAAGAGCTCCCCTCAACCCTGCAGCGCTCTGAGCAGAAGGCCCAGGACACGTTCGCCAAGACCTACGATTCAGCCCTTGAGAGCTACGACAACGACGAGGGCCGGGCTGCCCGGGCGGCCTACGCCTCCCTGAAGCACAGTTATGAGAAGGTGGGCGACCACTGGGAGCCCAAGGAAAAGCGGGGCCCGTCGGACAAGCGTGCGGAGGGAGGCATCAAGTCCCAAGAGCCTACCGCCGGCGGCGTGAACGCGAACGCCTCCAAGGACCACCTTTATAAGCTTGCCAGGGAACTGGATGTCAAAGGCCGCTCCAAAATGGACAAGGACGAGTTGGTCAAAGCGATCCAAAAGGCCAACGACGCCGCCACCAGAAAAGCCCGCGGCAAGTAGTTCCACGGCTGCAGGACCCTTGCCCTGACGCTGCTCAGGGTGTCGAATCAGAGGACATGTTCAGCCCGGTTGGATGGCAAAGACGCCAGGAGGTTCCCATGTCGGTCAAAGGCACCAAGGACTCAGCCAGGACCGCGTCCGGCCGGAACGGACCTGAAGCGCGCCGCGCAGACACCTCCGCCGGCCTCGCCGCAGAGGAGCCGGCCAGAATCCGGAACGTGGCACTGGTAGGCCATTCGGGTGCCGGGAAAACGATGCTGATCGAGGCGCTGCTCGCGGCCAACGGCACGATCACCCGCAAAGGATCCATCCCCGACGGCACGACAGTCAGCGACTCTGACCCCGCCGCCGTGCACCAGCAGCGCTCCGTAACCCTGTCGCTGGTGCCACTGCTGATCGATGGCACCAAAGTTAATCTCCTTGATACGCCGGGATACCCGGACTTCATTGGTGAGCTCCGTGCGGGACTGCGCGCCGCGGACGCCGCACTGTTCGTCGTCTCCGCGGTTGACGGCATCGACGCCACCACTACTGCGCTGTGGGGAGAGTGCGAGCACATGGGGCTGCCCCGCGCCGTCGCCATCACGCGGATGGACCACCCCCGGGCAGATTACGACGGCGTCCTGGCCGCCTGCCGGAAGGCGTTCGGCGACGGCGTCCTGCCGCTTTACGTCCCGGTGCGGACCGGCGGTGAGGTCACCGGCCTCCTGGGCCTGTTGTCCGGGACGGTCACCGATTACTCGGCGGGGGAACAGTCCACCGCCAGCAGGGCAGCGGACGCCGGAGAGCTGGCAGCATCGGAATCGGCGCGGGGCGAGCTGATTGAGGGAATCATTGCCGAGAGCGAGGATGAGACCCTCATGGACCGCTACCTGGAAGGTGAGGCCATCGATACTGATGTCCTGATCGCGGACCTGGAAACCGCCGTCGAACGCGGTTCCTTTTTTCCGGTCCTTGCCACCTCCGCGGTCAGCGGCCTGGGCACCGCTGAACTGCTGGAGGTCCTGGTCCGTGCGTTTCCGTCACCGCTGGAGGCCAAGGTGCCGGCGGTGACGGACCTGGCCGGGGCGCCTGCCGGCTCCCTGTCCTGCGACCCGGCCGGACCGCTGGCGGCGGAGGTGGTCCGGACCTCCATCGACCCGTTCCTGGGCCGGATCTGCCTGGTCCGGGTGTTCTCCGGCACCCTGCGGGAGGATGCGCCGGTCCATGTGGGCGGTCATGGACTGGCTGACCGCGGGCACCAGGACCACGACACGGACGAACGGGTCACCCACCTCTACTCCCCGCTGGGTGCCACGCTGCGGCCAGTGCCGTTCAGCATTGCTGGGGACATGTGCGCGGTTGCCAAGCTGGGAAGCGCCGAAACGGGGGACACCATCTCGGGGCGGGACCGGCCCCTCCTGCTGGCCACCTGGGACATGCCCGAGCCCCTGCTGCCGGTGGCGGTGGAGCCTGACACCCGCAGCGATGAGGATGCCCTGGCGCGCAGCCTCGGCAAGATTGCTGCCGGTGATCCCACGCTCCGGGTGGAGCGGAATACTGAAACGCATCAGCTGGTCCTGTGGTGCATGGGGGAGGCCCATGCCGAGGTGGTGCTGGACAGGCTGCGCGACCAGGGCGTGAAACTGCACACCGTGGACGTTGTGACACCCCTGCGGGAAACCTTTGCATCCCCCGCGGCCGGGCACGGCCGCCACGTCAAGCAGTCCGGCGGCCACGGACAATATGCCGTTTGTGACATCGAGGTGGAACCGCTTCCCCGCGGCGGGGGATTCGAATTCCTGGACAAGACAGTAGGCGGGGTGATCCCCGGTACTTTCATACCCTCCGTCGAAAAGGGCGTGCGGGCCCAGATGGAAAAGGGAGTGAGCGCGGGCTTTCCGGTGGTGGACCTGCGGGTGACACTCGTTGGGGGGAAAGCACACAGCGTGGACTCCTCCGATGCAGCGTTCCAGGCGGCGGGGGCACTGGCATTGCGTGAGGCCGCGGCATTCGGGCGGATCCAGCTGCTGGAGCCCGTTTCTGCCGTCGTCATAACCGTGGCGGACGAGCACGTGGGGTCGGTCATGAGCGACCTGTCCGGCCGGCGCGGCCGGCTTACCGGGACCACTTCCTCCGGTGAGGGCCTCACCGAAATCAGCGCCGAAGTCCCGGACCAGGAGCTTCTGCGGTACGCCGTGGACCTGCGGGCCTTAACGGCAGGTACCGGTCGCTTCCGCCGCCGGTACCTGCGGCACGACCCCGTGCCCGCCAGCTTCAGCCCCTCCTAGCCTTCCCCGACATGAACGCCGCTGCCCTGAAGATCCAGCGCGTCTACCTGACGCTGACGCTGGGAAACACTTTGGCAGCCTCGTTTATCTGGGGCATCAACACCCTCTTCCTGCTGGATGCCGGGCTGAGCAACCTGGAAGCCTTCGCCGCGAACGCCTTCTTCACTGCCGGCATGGTGCTCTTCGAGGTACCCACCGGAGTGGTTGCCGACAGCTGGGGACGCCGGGTTTCCTTCCTGCTGGGGACGGTCATGCTGGCCGGGTCCACATTTCTGTACTACCTGCTGTGGCAGTTTTCGGCCCCGTTTTGGTGGTGGGCGGCAGTTTCTGTCCTGCTGGGCCTCGGCTTCACCTTCTTTTCGGGTGCAGTGGAGGCCTGGCTGGTGGATGCCCTGCGGTTCTCCGGGTACGAAGGCGGACTGGAGGCCGTGCTCGGACGGGGGCAGATGGTCACTGGAGTCGGCATGCTGGCCGGCTCCGTGGCCGGCGGCGTCATTGCCCAGGCTACTAACCTGGGGGTGCCGTTCCTGCTCCGGGTGGGCGTGCTGGTTGCCATGTTTGTGGTGGCCTTCATGCTCATGCATGACGTCGGTTTCACGCCAGAGCGCTCGGCGCACCCGCTCAAGGCCACCCGGGCCGTTCTTAAGGCCTCCGTGGACGGCGGACTGAAGCATCCGCCCGTCAGGTACATCATGCTGGCTGCGCCGTTCACCGAAGGAGTGGGCTTTTACGTCTTCTATGCCCTGCAGCCCTATTTACTTCAGCTCTTTGGGGACCCCCGCGCCTATGCTGTGGCCGGCCTGGCTGCGGCCCTGGTGGCAGGAGCGGACATTGTGGGCGGATGGATGGCGCCGCGCATCCGGCGGCTCGTGCGGAGACGCACCACTGTCCTGATAGCCAGCAACCTGGTCAGCTCACTGATCCTTGTGATGCTGCTGTTCACGAGCACGTTCTGGCTGGCCTTGGTGCTTTTGGCCCTGTGGGCAGTAGTGGGTGCGGCAGGCACCCCCGTCCGCCAGGCCTATCTGAACGACATGATTGCTTCGAAGCAGCGGGCAACGGTGCTTAGCTTCGATTCCTTGATGGGCTCTGCCGGCGGAGTGGTGGTGCAGCCGCTGCTCGGCAGGACGGCGGACCTCTACGGCTATCCCGCCTCGCTGGCGGTGGGAGGCGCAGTACAGCTGATCGCCGCTCCCTTCATCCTGTTCAGCCGCCGGCAGCGCTCGCAGGCGGACACGGCATCGGACACTGCCCCGGCATCCTAGGTGGATCATCCGGGCGGGTCCACGGCTTAATGTGCGTGAGACCGGCGCGAAACGCGCCCACAACAATCACTGCGTACCTTGCACGCATGAGACCAAACTTCCTCGGCCGGATCCGCGCGTGGTTCATTAACGCAACCACCTACGAAGGCGGCGGGCAGGAGGCGGATCCCATGGCTGATGCCGCCGCCCGCTGGGGCTGGCTGCCCGCACTGAGCGGGGTGGCCCTGGGAGGCGACCATGCCCGGCGCAGCCATGCCGGATCCGCGCTGCAGCAGAACAACATGTCTGGTTGAACACATCATTGGGTTGCTAGCGGGATGATGCCCTAAACTGCTTCACTGAGGTGCCTGAAATGGTGCTGCGCAGCAACGAAAGTGAACACGCTATGGCTACCGATTACGATGCTCCACGCAAGCAGGAAGAGGACACTCCCGCTGACTCGTTGGAGGCCCTCCAGGCGTCACGTGGCGGCAACGCGCAAACCGCGGTCATCGACGTCGACGAGAACGACACCGCCGAAGGCATTGACCTGCCCGGCGCGGACCTTTCGAACGAGGAACTGACGGTCATTGTTGTTCCTGAACAATCCGATGAGTTCACCTGCTCATCGTGCTTTTTGGTCCGCCACCGGTCCCAGGTTGCCCGCGAGAAGAACGGCATGAAGTACTGCCGCGACTGCGAAGGCTGACCCGGCTTACCAATCCCTGCGCCGGCCACCCGACGTGGTGGCCGGCGCTTTTTGTCTCCTGCCGCCATCGTTATCCGGGGTAACGGAGGGGTGCAGAAACGGCACCGAAAAGGTCAAGAAAGGCCCGGAAACAGCCCTTCTTTTATGACCCGTTAATGCTGCCGCGAACACCCTAACGGTTCCGTGCCGAAGCGGCTACAGCCCTCGTTTCGAGGCTTTCACGCTCCTAGTCTGGAGCTATCCAATCCCTCCTTCCTTGGATGGCTCCACAATGAAAAAACTCTCCATCTGGCTCACGGCTATCCTCATGGCCGTCGGGCTGGGAATCCTGGTTCCGGGGCCCGCCTCGGCTACCACCTCGTATTGCGGACTGGTCTGGGGGTCCATGTCCAAGGCTGACAATACGTTCAGCAAAGCATCCGTCACCAACGTCCGCACCGGGCAGCACTACTGCTTCGACCGGATGGTGGTGGACCTCAACGGTCCGGCTGCCGGCTACACCGTGCGGTACGTACCCCAGGTGATCCAGGACGGGTCCGGGTTCCCCGTGCCGGTCCGCGGGGGTGCCCGGCTGCAGGTGACCCTTAATGCACCCGCCTACAACCCCGACACCGGCCAGCCCACGTACAACCCTGCCAACCAGGCGGAACTCTCCAACGTAACCAACTACCAGACCTTCCGACAGGTGGCCTGGGCCGGAAGCTTTGAGGGCTACACCAATATCGGCGTGGGAGTCCGTGCCCGCCTTCCGTTCAGGGTGTTCACCCTGGACGGGCCCGGCTCCGGTTCAAGGCTGGTCCTTGACGTGGCGCACTTCTGGTGACGCGCTGCCTGTGACAACGGGCCTCGGACAGAAGACCACATAGCAAAAGTGCCGTACCCCTGGAACCCGGGGGTACGGCACTTTGCTTTGCGGGCGGGGTGGTCCGGCCTATTCCGGCACCACCAGTGCAGGGGTGTCCCGCTTGAGGGTTTCGCCGCGGAAGAAGCCGGGGTGTACTCGGGCCATGACCAGCATGAACACCGCACCGAGGACAAGGATCCCGACGCCCAGTATGAAGACCAATCCCACGCCGAAGACCTCAGATCCGCTGCCGAACTCCGGCGCCAGGCTGTCCACGGCGGTCTGGAAGAACACCACGAACAACCCCACCCCGCCGAGCACCGGGCACACCAGCCGCAGGATGAAGTTGCGGGTACTGCTGAAGACGCTGTGCCGGAAGTACCAGGCGCAGGCGAGGGCGGTCAGGCCGTAGTAGAAGCAGATCATCAGGCCCAGCGAGACGATGGTGTCGTTCAGGACGTTTTCGCTGACCACGTGCATGACAGCGTAGAACCCCGCGGAAACGACGCCGGCGACGATGGTGGCGAAGCCCGGCGTCGCAAACTTCCTGCTGACCTTGCCGAAGCGTTGCGGCAGGGCGCCGTAGTGCCCCATGGCCAGCAGCCCGCGGGCCGGCGACATGAACGTGGACTGCAGGGACGCGGCGGAGCTCGACAGCACGGCGAGGGACATCAGGATGGCGAACGGACCCATGATTGGCGAGGCGAGTGCCGTGAAGATGTTCTCGTGGTTGTCCTCGTTGTTCAGCCCGTTGCCGGTGTCGCCCAGGCCGGCAAACATCATGGTGGCGATGCTGACCAGGAGGTAGATGGCCAGCACTATCACGGCGGTCAGGGTCCCGGCCACACCTGCTGTCTTTTTGCCGTTGGACGTCTCCTCGTTAAGGGTCAGGCAGACGTCCCATCCCCAGTAGACGAAGATGGACAGTGAGATTCCGGCAGCTATTTGGCTGAAGGTTTCGACCTTGGTCACGTCGAACCATTCCCAGCTGAACGGGATGGCTGTTTCGGACGCGGACCAGTTGGCGAATGCCATGGCGACGAACAGGCCAAGGACCAGCAGCTGGAACCCTACCAGGCCGTACTGCACCACCTTAGTGGCGTGCAGGCCGCGGTAGCTGACCCAGACGGCCAGCGCCACGAACACGAAGCAGGTCATAACATTCAAGGCTTTGTTGTCCGCGAGGTCAGCGAGCTCCGGGTTGCCGGTGAGCTGGGACAGGAACAGGTAGAAGAAGTCGACGGCGACACCGGCAAGGTTTGACAGCACGATGATGTTGGCTGCCAGCAGGCCCCAGCCGCCCATCCAGCCCACCCAGGGGCCGAAAGCTTTGGTGACCCACGTGAAGGTGGTGCCGCTGTCCGGCGAGTCGGCGTTGAGCTCCCGATAGGCGAGCGAGACCAGGATCATGGGAATGAAACCGATCAGGAAAATCACCGGCAGCTGGAGTCCGACTTCGTTGACGGTGGGGCCCAGTGCGCTGGTCAGGGTGTAGGCGGGAGCTATGGTGGAAATACCCAGTACGACGACGGCGAGAAGGCCCAGTTGCCCGCCCTTCAGTCCTTTGGGGCTGATGCCGGCGGGGCTGGGTGAGTGGCTCCCCGGACCGGGGGAGGATGAGCTGGTGCGGATGGTCTCGGTCATGGCACCACTTTCTGAAGATGTTGAGAGGACGATCACTATATGAATGGCGTTCATTTAGTATGCGGGCGTGTGACGCGGGACGCAAGAGCGGATATGAATGACGTTCGTTTATGTCCGTTGCCGGCGAATTAGTAAGCTCACTGAGAAATCGCTCGCAGGCCCTCTGCCATACTGCGGGCTGCTGATAGCGTCGGAATTACTGGACCGATCGAGGAGGACCCATGAAAGCTTCACCGACACTGACCAATAACCTGCAGGCCGTGCTCGCAGACCTGATTGAACTGCACGTCCAGGGCAAGCAGGCGCACTGGAACATTGTGGGCACCAACTTCCGGGACCTGCACCTGCAATTGGATGAGATCGTGGACGCTGCCCGCCAGTTCGCCGACGACACCGCTGAGCGGATGCGCGCGCTGCACGCGCTGCCGGACGGCCGCAGCTCAACGGTGGCCGAAAGCACCAGCCTGGCGCCGTTCCCCGAGGGCCTGATCAGCACAAGGGATGCCATCGAGCGCATTGTTGCCGCCCTTGAAGCTGCCGTCGGAACCATGCGCAAGGTCCATGACGAGGTGGATGAGGAGGACCCCACGTCGGCGGACCTGCTGCACGAATTCATCCTCAAGCTGGAGCAGTTCGCCTGGATGGTGAACGCCGAAACCATGAAGCCCACCGCAAGCGTCACTGCCCCCGACGCAAAGTAACTCCTGGGCACAAAAGCCGACTGCAGGGCGTCCGCCCCCGGAGCTGGATGGCTCCGGCGGCGGACGCCTTTTTGCTGCTCTGGTCCAAGGCCGGTGGCCTTGGTTCACTTGGCCGCCTTGGGCACGTGCCGCAGGACGACGGCGGCGAGCACTGCCGCCGTCGACATCAGTATCAGCCCAATGGCCGCGGTAACGTGCACCCCGGAGTCAAAGGCGGTTGCGGCTGCGTTTCGTACGGCGTCCCCCAGGGGGCCCGGCAGTCCGGCTGCGAGTTCCATCGCCCCTGCCAGCGTCTCTCCGGCGTGCATGATGCCCTGGCCCGAGGAGGATTCGGCGGCGCCCTCCGGAAGCCGCAGGTTCTGCTGGTAGGAGGCTGTAAGGATGGACCCCAGTACCGCCGTTCCCAGCAGTGCTCCCACCTCGTACCCCGTTTCAGATATTGCGGCCGCCGCGCCCGACTTTTCCGGCGGCGCACTGCCCAGGATGAGGTCGTTGGAGATGGTTTCCGCCGTTCCCACGCCCAGCGCCAGGACCAGGAGTGCGGCCAGCAGCAGGGAGGATCCATCGACATGGCTGCCAAACGTCACCAGACTGTAGCCCGCGGCGCTCATGCCGAGTCCTGCCGCCACCACGAACCCGGGCCGAACCCGGCGGACGAGCGGCACCACCACCAGGCCTGCCGCCACCGTCGCAAGAAGTGCCGGAATCATCGCAACGCCTGCCGCCGAGGGGGACAGGCCCTCAAGGAGTTGCAGGTGCTGGGCCAGGAAGAGGATGAAGCCGTTGAAGGAAAAGAGGGCAAGGACATTGGCCGCGATGGCCATGCTGAACACCCTGTTTCGGAACAGCGAAATGTCCAGCAGGGGAGTGTGCAGGCGCTGTTGCCGGCGGACAAAAAGTGCCCCCATTGCCAGGCCGAGGGCTACGGTTCCCAGGGCCGCTGCGCCGGGACCTTCGGTGGCAATTTCCTTGATGCCATACACGACGGGAGCCATTGCCAGCAGTGACAGCAGGATGCTCGGAATGTCCACCTTCCCCGGTGACGGGTCCCTCGATTCCGGGATGAGGGCAGGTCCGAGGACCAGGAGCGGCAGCATGATGGGCACCGCCACCAGGAAGACGGCGCCCCACCAGAACTCTTCAACGAGCCATCCGCCGAAAATCGGGCCCAGCGCGGCGCCGCCGGAAAAGCCGGCGGCCCAGATGGCGACTGCCAGCCGCCGGCGGTTGGGCTCCGGGAAGATGTTGCGGATCAGGGACAGGGTGGAGGGCATCAGCATGGCGCCGAAGAAGCCCAGGACGGCGCGGCCGGCGATGAGCCAGCCGGCGTTGGGGGCAAAGGCCGTGGCTGCGGAGACCGCAGCGAAGCCGATGGTGCCGATGAGCAGCAGCCGGCGCCGGCCAACCCTGTCACCCAGGCTTCCCATGGCCACCAGCAGCCCGGCCAGCACCAGCGGGTAGGCGTCCACGATCCACAGAAGTTCGACGCCGGATGTGCTGAGGGCGCGCGCGATGGCCGGCAGGGCGAAGGTCAGGGCCGTGTTGTCGACGGCGACCAGCAGGACGGGGAACATCAGCAGCCCCAGGGCCAGCCAGTCCCGCCAGGTTCCGCTGGGCGGCCCGCTCGTGCTCCGGACGGTCGCGGCGGGATAAGCGGTGCTGCGGGGGGCGGCCGATGGTGTCATAGAATAACTGTACCGTCTGGACGGTTTAGTTAAGAAACCGGGCTGTGGCCGTGCATGATGGGAAGCATGGCCAGAAAACCCGTCGCGCGAGATGCAGTCCTCGACGCCTTTGAAGAGCTCCTGATCGATGTGGGGGAGCGGGCTGCCACGCTGGAAGCGGTGGCAAGGAAGGCGGGCGTTTCCAAAGGTGGCCTGCTGTACCACTTTCCCAACAAGGAAGCACTGATTGCCGCCACCCTTGAGCGGCTGGACCGGTTGGCGGGGGAGGACCTCACCGCCATGGCGGCCGCTCCGGAAGGGGCAGCGGCGTACTTCATCAGGTCATCGCTCTGGTCCGACACCCCGATGGACCGTTCCTTTGTTGCTGCCACCCGCCTGGCCGAGGTGGCCCACGAGGAGGCCCGCCGGCGTTTTGCCGTCATCCAGCAGCAGTGGCTGGACCTCATCGGCAAAGATGTGGGGACGGCCATGGCCAAGGCGGTGCTGTACATGGGAGACGGGCTGTATTTCAATGCCATGTGGGAAAGCGGGCCCTCCGGCAATGCCGGAAGGAGGCAGGCGGACGTGGAGGAGTTGCTGTCCGCTGTGGAGCGGCTGAGGGGCTGACCGGCATTTGCCCCTTCGCCTGCGCCATAGGAGAATTGGTGCATGTGCAGGCCGTGGTCGGCCGCCGCAAGAACAACCTAAAACAACCTAATTGAATAGCCTTTGATCTGCGGCGGGAGAGTTCTGCCAGAAGGTACAAGCAGGCGCCGTAGGAGCAATACCTCCCCAGGAATCTCACAGGCCCATGTACCGCCGCGGCGAGGCACCTCTGGAAAGCAGCAGGCCGTCCGCCTGGAGATCCACCACCGGATCCGTTCGGACCGTTGTGCTCACCGACGGTGCAAGCGGGGCCAGCGGAAGCAGGCAACGCGGAAACTCTCAGGTCCAAGACAGAGTGGGGAGGGCCCGAATCGATGTGGCGCACCCAGCGCCGCCTGAGCTATGGAGTTCCTCGTGACTGTCTCTCCAGCCCCCGCCGTTCCAGCCCCCGCCATCCCGGCTTCTTTTGCTTCGGCCGCCACCTTCGTTGACCGGCACATCGGCGCCCGCCGCCAGGCCGACGTCGACACCATGCTCAAGGCCGTGGGCTACGACACCGTGGACGCGCTGGTGGACACCGCCGTCCCCAGGAATATCCGGCAGGACTCACCGCTGGAACTGGCAGCCGCCCTCAGCGAAGTCCAGGTCCTCGCCGAGCTCCGCCAGCTCGCCGCCAAGAACAGGACCGCGGTCCAGATGATCGGCCAGGGCTACTACGACACCGTGACACCGCCGGTGATCCGCCGCAACATCCTCGAGAGCCCGGCCTGGTACACCGCGTACACCCCGTACCAGCCGGAGATTTCCCAGGGCCGGCTGGAGGCGCTGCTGAACTTCCAGACCATGGTCCAGGACCTGGTGGGCCTGCCCATCGCCAACGCCTCCCTGCTGGACGAAGCCACGGCCGTTGCCGAGGCAGTACTGATGATGCGCAGGGCCAACAAGAACAAGGACGCCAGGGACGGCAAGACAGTCCTGGACGCAGACTGCATGCCGCAGACCATTGCCATCGTCAAGGGCCGTGCCGAGGCGCTGGGCTTTGAGGTGGAGGTTGCCGACCTTGCCAATGGACTGCCCGACGGCGCCATCAACGGCGTCGTGCTCCAGCAGCCAGGTGCTTCCGGCCGCGTTTTTGACCACAGCGCGGTGATCGCCGAGGCCAAGGAGCGCGGCGCCCTGGTGACCGTAGCCGCCGACCTCCTGGCCCTGACCCTCATTACCCCCCCGGGCGAGCAGGGGGCCGATATCGCCGTCGGCTCCGCGCAGCGCTTCGGCGTCCCGCTGTTCTACGGCGGCCCGCACGCCGCCTACATGGCAGTGCAGAAGGGGCTGGAGCGCTCCATGCCCGGCCGCCTGGTAGGCGTCTCCAAGGACTCCGCAGGAGTTCCTGCCTACCGTCTGGCCCTGCAGACCCGCGAGCAGCACATCCGCCGCGAGAAGGCCACCTCCAACATCTGCACCGCGCAGGCGCTGCTGGCCATCGTGGCGTCGATGTACGCGGTGTACCACGGACCCGAGGGCCTGAAGGCCATTGCGCAGTCCGCCCACTTCCACGCCAGGACCCTGGCCGCATCGCTTAGGGCCGCAGGCTTAGACGTGATGCACACGAGCTTCTTCGACACCGTGACCGTTTCGGTGCCGGGCAAAGCAGCGGCAATCGTTGCCGCAGCAGAGGCCAAGGGCATCAACCTGCGCAGCATTGACGCTGACACGGTAGGCATCTCCACGGATGAAACCACGACGAAGGAGGTCGTCGACGCCGTTTTGGCTGCCTTTGGTGCCGGGCTGGCCGAGATTATGGAGGGGTTCGGCCTGGATGCCGCCGTCGAACGCTCCTCCGGCTTCCTGCAGCACCCGGTGTTCAAAACCTACCGCTCCGAGACCCAGCTGCTCCGCTACATCCGCCGCCTCTCCGACCGTGACCTGGCGCTGGACCGCACCATGATTCCGCTGGGTTCCTGCACCATGAAGCTGAACGCGACGGCCGAGATGGAGGCCATTTCCTGGCCCGAGTTCGCTTCAATCCACCCGTTCGCCCCGGACTCCCAGACCGAGGGCTGGCGGGAACTGATAGCGGACCTGGAAGCCCAGCTGACCGAGATCACCGGATATGACCAGGTGTCAATCCAGCCGAACGCCGGCTCCCAGGGTGAGCTGGCTGGCCTGCTGGCTATCCGCGGCTACCACCACTCGCGGGGCGACCAGCAGCGCAACGTCTGCCTGATTCCGGCCTCGGCGCACGGTACCAACGCCGCGTCCGCTGTCCTGGCGGGCATGAAGGTGGTTGTCGTGGCCACCGCGCCGGACGGCACCATCGACCACGAGGACCTGTACGCCAAAATCGAGGCCCACAAGGACGCCCTGTCCTGCATCATGATCACCTACCCCTCCACCCATGGCGTCTATGACGCAGACGTGCGTGAGGTCTGCGACGCTATCCACGCCGCCGGCGGGCAGGTGTACATCGACGGCGCCAACCTCAACGCCCTCGTGGGCCTGGCGCAGCCGGGCCAGTTCGGCGGCGATGTCTCGCACCTGAACCTGCACAAGACGTTCTGCATCCCGCACGGCGGCGGCGGACCCGGCGTCGGACCCGTCGCTGCCAAGGCACACCTGGCACCGTTCATGCCCGGCAACGCGGCCACCTGGACCGAAGGCAACGACGTGCCCATCTCCGCCTCCAAGTACGGCTCCGCCGGCGTGCTGCCGATTTCGTGGGCCTACGTGAAGCTGATGGGCGGGCTGGGCCTTACCGAAGCCACCAAGTCCGCCCTGCTGGCCGCCAACTACATTGCCGCGCGCCTCAACGACTTCTTCCCGGTCCTGTACACGGGGGAAGCCGGGCTGGTGGCGCACGAGTGCATCCTTGACCTGCGCGAGCTGACCGCGAGGACCGGCGTGACCGCGGAGGACGTGGCCAAACGCCTCATCGACTACGGCTTCCACGCCCCCACGCTGTCCTTCCCGGTGGCGGGCACGCTGATGGTGGAGCCCACCGAGTCCGAGGACCTCGGTGAGATCGACCGCTTCATCGAGGCAATGATCTCCATTCGTTCGGAGATCGACCAGGTGGCGGCCGGGGACTTTGCCGTGGCAGAGAGCCCGCTGCGCAACGCTCCGCACACTGCTGCGGCAGCCATCAGCAGCGACTGGAACCGTGACTACCCGCGCGAGCAGGCCGTGTTCCCGGTGAAGTCGCTGAGGCAGGACAAGTACTTCCCGCCGGTGGGCCGCATCGACGGCGCAGCAGGGGACAGGAACCTGGTCTGCTCCTGCCCGCCGCTTTCCGAGTTCGAAAACTAGGGCCGGCACCATGACGGAGAAATACACCGCGCTGTACGACGAGCACAAGAAGCTGGGGGCGTCCTTCACCGACTTCGGCGGCTGGCAGATGCCCCTGAAGTACAGCTCAGAGCTCGCCGAACACCACGCCGTGCGGAAGAGTGCCGGGCTGTTCGACCTCTCCCACATGGGCGAAGTCTGGGTTACCGGCCCGGACGCTGCCGCGTTCCTGGACTACGCCCTGGTGGGAAAGATGTCGGCCATGCCCGTGGGGAAGGCCAAGTACTCGCTGATCTGCAGCGAGGATGGCGGCATCATTGATGACCTCATCACCTACCGCCGGCCGGCAGCTGATGACGCCGGCGACGTTTTCCTGGTGGTCCCCAACGCCGGCAACGCCGCTGTGGTGGCCGCAGCGCTGGCGGATCTGGCGTCGGGCTTTGACGTCCGGGTGGATGACGCCTCAGCGGCCACCTCCCTGGTGGCTGTCCAGGGCCCCAAGGCACAGGAGTTGCTGCTACGCCTGGTTCCGGCCGCCCAGCACCCCCTGGTAAGAGAGCTGAGATATTACGCCGCAGTTGAGGTGCCGCTCCTGGTGGGCGGCGCGGGGCAGGACCTTCTGGTCGCCCGCACCGGGTATACCGGCGAGGACGGTTTTGAGATCTTCGTAACTAACGGCGACGCAGCGGCACTCTGGCAGGCCCTCCTCGCCATTGCCGACGACGGCGAGCTGGCACCTGCAGGCCTGGCCTCACGCGATTCACTCCGCCTGGAGGCAGGGATGCCCTTGTACGGCAACGAGCTGTCCCGGCATGGCGACCCCTTTTCCGCAGGCCTGGGCCCCGTCGTCGCACTGTCCAAGGAAGGCGACTTCGTGGGCAAGGCCGCCCTGGCCGCCAAAAAGGAAGCCGGTGCCGGCAGCACCTCCGGACGCCGCCTGGTGGGACTCAAAGGACTCGGCCGCCGCGCAGGCCGAGCCCACTACCCGGTCCTCAAAGACGGCACCGTGGTGGGTGAAGTCACCTCCGGCCAGCCGTCACCCACCCTCGGATACCCCGTGGCCATGGCCTACGTGGACGTCGCCTTCACCGAAGTCGGCACCAGCCTGGACATTGACCTGCGGGGTAAGGCAGAGCCGTTCACAGTCGTCGACCTGCCGTTCTATAAACGCGCCAAGTAGCTGGATCCTCCGTGGCTGGCTTCGGGACCGGCGGACCCGACTTTTCACCCCTGCATGGGCCCACGCCGTCAGGGTTCCCTGGCCGAGCTTGCGAGGTTAGGGAGACGGTGGGGAGCACGCTTTCGAAAAGTCCGGCTCCGCTGACGCTCGCGAGGTCCGTCGCTTAGGTGAGCGGCCTTGACGACTGGGCGGATTCCGGAGACGTGCGTCTAAGGGAGCGTCACGTCCGCGCAGCGGACGTCTTCGCGACCGAGCACGCGGAGGAATTCGGCCAGGCGCACCCAACCCCGCCAAGAACTCTCTAGTTAGGAACACACCATGGCCGTTGGCGTATTCGACCTGTTTTCGATCGGGATTGGGCCTTCTTCTTCGCATACTGTGGGGCCGATGCGGGCTGCTGCTGTTTTTGCTGGGGAGCTCAAGGGCCTCGGCGTGCTGGCGGAGGTGGCCTCGCTGCGGGTGGACCTGTATGGGTCCCTCGCCGCGACCGGCCACGGGCACGGGACGATGACGGCGATC
>NZ_VAHO01000024.1 GCF_005796225.1 Pseudarthrobacter sp. NamE5 | reverse complement strand
AGAGATGCCCTATACTATTGAGCGAGTTGTACGCCGGAATCAAATGACCGCCTGTTTTGAGCCCCAATACGGCTACGAAACATGTCAGCTCGAGCTGTTCTCGCATCCTGCGAGTCACCTATCGTTACAGCAATTTGACAATTAGGGCAAAGGCCAACGAATTGGTGTGCGCAGTCCAAGGGAGCTTCGCCTTCCCCACAAGGCAACAAAACTTTCACAGGCCATTTATACCATCTTGATGCTGGCAATCAGCATTCGTAAAGCAGAGCGCTACGGATATGTCGTGCTGTAGTCACTCAGCCAACCGGAGCGCTCATTTCGCTCTAGCGATGGTTACTTTTGCATCGCCATCACTACATCCTTCAGGCAAACTTGAGTGTGGGCCCAGCAGGTTCTCAACTTGCTGGGCTTTCACGTGTTTATCCCAAGACTCATCGACTATTGGGCCCATAACCAGCAGCTCAGGAGCGCAGCTCGTTTAGTTGCGTTGGCACCAAGGGACTCTCCTAGCCTGCAATCCTCACTGTTTATGAGCGACTTTCTTTATTCAAGTGGACGATAGGGGCAAAGAACTTTTCATCACGCTTGGGTTTTCAAAATGACAACCGGCAAACATCAGCCACGCTGACACCTAACACTCACCTGTCTGCCCCGGAATAATGAAAGCGGCATCCTCGTCGCTCTACTGTTGCAGCGCGTCAGCGAGTCCGGAAGGTCGTTTCGAGGCAGGAAAGCACCGCCCATGACACCCTACCTATCCCAAGTCTCCCATGGTCTTGGGACCGAACCAGACGTGGTCGAAGGCTACACGCCCTCCATTATTGGGCCAGTCCACCACGAGACCGAGTAACACCGTGGAACAGTTAACCGGCGCGGTGAAATCGACGGAGTATTTTGTCCATGCAACATGTTCCGCAAGCACCGGTTTAGTACGCACTTCCGCGCCCGCTATGGGCGACTGTCCGTAGTCCAAAGGAACGCAATGCCCATATGCGCTGTGCGAGGCCCAGGTGGACCCCTGAACTGCTCTGGCCCGGAAAGAGTAGGTATATGTCACGCCTGGAACAACTTCAACCGCCTGAGCGACTCGGGAATAGGTTGAAGGCGGAGCGTAGAGGTGCAACGACCGGTTCCCCGCCAGACCTGTCTGCGGCCTTTCCGTCACGATCTCAAGCTGTGCGCTTCCGCTCTTGAACCAACGCCATGGCAGGGCGTCGGTAGAGTTCTCTTCGAAGCCGGCGTTGGCCACCATGCGATGAGAACCAAAGGCTTCCGAAGCAGTTATCAGCTCAACGCCCAAGGCCTTCGCTAAATCAAGAAGTTCTATGAGCTGCGCGGTAGTTGGGTTGAACTGCGTGTCTAAATTATGAAAGTAGAGCGAAGCCAGAACTGGTCTTTTCGCAGCCTCCCTTACCATGGCCAGGCATTGGGCATGGCTGGCGCCGTCCACTCCGGTTCTTCTGATCAGGCTTGGAGTTTGGCTGTACCTCGGATAAATTGCTGCCTGATTATACTGCGACGTATCGAAGACTCGGTCGTAGCGGAGGTACAAGTCCACATCAGTGGCTAAATTGCGCCCGCCTGAGGCAGTCCCGAAAGGATATGCAAAGGAAGTGACAGGCACCCCCGTGATTTTTTCAAGGATAAACTTCGGCTGCTCGAATTCGGTTGACCGCTGCTCGGGCGAAATAGACGTCAAGTTCGCGTGGGTTAACGAGTGCGCACCCACCTCGTGACCATTTTGGGCCATAGCCACTATATGCGCCTCACTAATTTTTGAGTGCCCGTTCAATAGGCCTGGAGTTATGAAGAAGGTCCCTTTCTGCCCTCGCTCGTCCAAGAATCTCCTGACGGTATCCATCGCCATAAAGGCATCATCCATTGACAAGACAACTGCGCCTTTACCGGTTGGTGCGGACCTAGCCGGTGCCGTGATAGTGGCAGAGGCAGGAACAGCCGGGAATAGCGAAAGCGCACCGACCCCTGCGGCGGCGGCAGTGCCAGCTGTCAGCAAACGACGACGCCCGATGGCATCGGAGGGGGATGTAGCTGCGAGCGCTGCGTCTGAGGATATGGCGCCACCCCTATCCTCAACGGCGGCAGTCGCTGAGGTTGATTTCGGTGATTTCGCTTTTACCCTCGGAACATCGCGAACGCATCCCCATTGAATCGCCCCAGAAATTCGAGAAAAAACAGATATCATTTTGACCCCCCGTATCTCGAGCTATCTCCCTATCGCGGAAAAGTGAGTGCGCGTGAGCACCAATGAAGCGCTCTTGTCTTTGCATATGGGCCGATTAGAACTTCTGCCCTGCGCTAATTCAACAAAGCAGGGTGAGGTCTAACATGCGTATGTGGTACCTGTTTTTTCGAAGGACCATCCGCTAAGAGACTACTCAAGTACTCACTTTCTAAAGCGTGCTTCTCGGTAAATACCTAGACGCTGCTCCTGCCGTAGCGGCAATAATGTGAAATGTGACGGTCACAACAGGCGACGCCAGGAGGACTCCTGTTACTGGTGGTAGATAGCGAGTGGGAGGTGCCCGCATTTCATGGAACCTTGGCGCTCGTCGGTCGTCTCCAGCGCGCGCTTGCGCCGTATCCTCGAGAGCACATGGACCGGCATGAGGCTTACTCGCCCCTCAATAAAAGGGTTGAGTGAGACGTCCGATAGAACTGTGCAGCCCTCTAGAAGGCGACGACGTGCTGCAGTAAAAGCATCGAGTCACGTCTTTCTTCGACATCGCGTGTGTTCGCACCCACATGACCACCTGGCCGGTACCGGCATTAATCGTCATGATCAAAAGCGAGACGCAGAATCACAGCCTCACGTTAGGTCCGGTTGACGGTAAGAAGAGGTACAAGGGGATATGTCATGTTCGCCCGAAAAAACTGAAACATGTGTTAGGAGGACGATTACGCTGCTGACAGCGTCTGGCCTGGCACAGGCAAGGGCCCGGCCAAGTAGACAGCCCCACGTCCCTACGACCGCTCCCGCGGCGGCCCCTGCATCCCGCCCCACTAAAATATCTGCTAAGCCACTTGTTTCCTGCCGAGCAAACATGGGGTTTTCCTTAGTGAGCACCTGCGCCAGCAAAGACTGCGCGGAATGTCTTTAGTAGGATGACGATATCGCCCACGAGCGACCAATTCTCTACGTAGTAAAGATCGAGCCTTATGCTCTCTTCCCACGTCAAGTTGGATCTACCACTTACCTGCCACAAGCCGCTCATCCCAGGGCTAACGTAAAGACGCCGGTGCGCATCGGAGTCGTATAGGGCGACTTCGCCGGCCCGTTGCGGTCGTGGCCCTACGAGGCTCATGCTTCCCGTGACTACGTTTATTAGTTGCGGCAGTTCGTCCAGAGAATACTTGCGGAGGACTTTTCCTACACGGGTTATCCGAGGATCGTCCTTGACTTTGAACAGCGGGACATTGCCTGTTCCCTGTTGGCGCAGCAGAACCTGCAACTCCTGGTCCGCGTCTGTGCGCATCGACCGGAACTTGAGCATGTTGAAAGAAGTGCCTCTGATTCCTATCCGTTCCTGCTTGTAGAACACTGGCCCTGGACTAGTAGATCTCACCAATACCGCAACCAATAAGAACACCGGTGACAACAGGACCAGCAAGAGGACTGCGGTTATGATGTCGAATGCACGCTTCGCTACTCGCCGACCGCCCGTCAGCTTTGGTGTCGAGACGTGGATGAGCGGCAATCCAGCGACTGGTTGGGTATGGATCCTCGGGCCAGCAACATCTGTCAGTGAGGGTGCCAGAATCATCGATACGTGGGAAGCCGCTAGGGTCCACCCAAGTTGACGAAGATCCCTAGGTGACAAGTCACCTTCAGCGGCCACTGCTACCGTATCCGCACCGACCTTATCGATTGCACGCATTATTTGGTCTAGACCGCGGCCGCTTCCGATGACCCGGACAGACAGTTCGCGCTCGTCGCTATTGGATGTCAGGAATGCTCCTATTGGAGCATAACCGGCTTGCGGGTGGCTCCGAAGTGAACGTACAACATGCTCCGCACTCGCGGCTCCCCCTAGGACGAGTACTTTCGAAGAACTGAATCCTTGAGATCTTTCTAACGCAAGGTGCTGACGCAAAATCCAACGGCCGAGGACTAGACCCAAAACACCGACCGGCAAGGCAATCCCCACGTATCCCCGTGCGGTGTCGAATCGAGCGGAGTAAGAAAGGATTGCAATGATACCGAACAACCAAAGTGAGCTGGCAAAAACGCGTTTGTATTCTTCCGGCCCGAAACCCAATACTTTAGGATCTCGTGTTCCCCAGAGACCAAGCATCAACCACCACCCGACAGCCAGGGCAGCGGTCAGAGCAAGATAAAGTCCTGTCTCTCTACTAAGCGGGCCTTCATCGGTTCCCACCCTCAATATGAGAGCGCCTGCGGTTGCCCATACTACGACCACACCATCCACTACTCGAAGTCGGCGGGCATAGCGAGTACGCCACTTCACAGACTCACACATTTCGACGTCCCCCGATTAGACCAACAGCTCTCCACCTAGGTGAGCACAGTAGATGATACCGGCAGTACGACGGGACCCTGATTCTAGTTGCTAACATGACTTGACTGCGGCAAGTTGCACGAGAGGGATGGGGGACCTTGTCGGTTCATACTTTGCGTCCAGAGCGCTCCCTGAGCTCCTTGCGGTTCGATGATTATTCGTCCTGCCAGTTCGAGTCCTCCCACGCGCGCTGTTGACCTTGTCAGTGGCGACTTAATGAAAGCGGAAAAATGCTGCCCACTAAGACCATTGATGTCTCCGTGGTTATTCCCTCTGTGGGAAGGCCAGAACTGAGGAAAGCCGTAGAAAGCGTCATCGCGCAGGACTATTCAGGCGGGGTCGAGGTGCTGGTCGTTTTCGATCGGGACGAAGCGAAAACAACCAAAGAGATGCTGGAAGCAGCTGAGGGCGCGCACCGCGTTCTATTCACTGGTGGTGGCAAAAGAGGTGGTTTCGCACGAAACCTCGGTGTTAGATCAGCCCAGGGAAAGTGGATAGCTTTTCTAGATGATGACGACACATGGTTTCCTGAAAAGCTGCGCATTCAGTTAGCGGCCGCATCCCGATTCACTGCTCAGGGGGCGCTGGTTATAGGATCCCGAGCGGTTCAAAGTGTCACAGGGACGACATCCACCGCCAAAATCACCGGCGTACCGGCGGTGCTGATCCATCCAGATCAGGACATTGCAAGTTATCTGTTCCGCCGTCGACGCGCTGGTTCAACGCGGGCTTCCTTTTTTGCTTCGACAGTTATGGCTCCTAAGGAACTTTGCACACGCGTTCCATGGGATGAGAAGCTGACCAGGCATCAAGACTGGGATTGGCTTCTGAAGCTAGGACGTGAAGCAGACACGCAATTTATTCAAGCTAAAGAGGAACTGGTCGATATCTACGTTGGGACTGCTGGTTCAATCTCGGCCGGGAGCGACTGGGTAACCTCCCTTGAATGGGCGAAATCAGCGTTGGGCAGCTATGGAGCGCAAACTGAAGCCGACTTCCTGGCTGGACAGACCCTCCGCTACGCGCTTCAAAAGCACGACCTAAAGGGTGTACTTGCTATAATCCGCCGCCTAATCGGCCTTCGACGTTTCCCCAGCGTTTCCCCTCTAGCACTCGGCATTTCTGGTGTTCTTCCCAGAACGTGGATTCAACGACTAATGCGGTTTATCAAGTGACCTTCGTCACTCGAGGGCTGGAAATTCCCCGCTATAAGGAGTTCCTATGAGTACTGGTAAATTCCGTGTCACTTTTGTCGTGTCAGGACTGACTCCGACCCTAGGCCTTGAGCGTGTGACCCTAAACCTTATCAAAGCTCTTGAGCAACATCTCGAGATCCGCGTGATAGTCATTGGGGGTTCAGATGCCGACAAGAACTTGGCGAGTCGCGTGGAAGTTTTGGGCCCTCCCTTACAAGGGTGGCAACGTCTCCGTAGCCTTGCAAGGCTTTACTCGTGCTCCCGCAGGAGCGACTTAGGCACAGTGGTGTTGGTAGGAGTATGGACGGCTGTACCTTGGCTACTCGTGGCCCCGGCCTTCGCTTCCAGAACCGTCGTTTGGGAGCACACCTTGCTTAGGGAGAAGCTCTTGCACTCTCGACCCCTGCGAATTTTGAAGCTCATGTCCCGGTGCCTTTACAGAAGGGCGGATCATGTCGTGGCCGTCAGCAGCCCCGTCGCCGAAGACATGCAGGAATACGGCAACATTCGACGAATTACAGTCATTCCCAACGTTGTGGAAGCACCAGCTCCCAGGGACATTGAGCAGGCACTGGTAAAGCCCCCAATCGCCGGCTGCCATATTGTCTGCGTAGGGTCGCTTACAACGATCAAGGCTCAGCACCTTGCCCTCGAAGCCCTGGCACTTCTGGACGAACAGTACTCGCTCGCGGTAGTCGGATCTGGGCCACGTATGACCGCACTGACAGAGCTAGCCGAGCATCTCGGAATCGAAGACCGGGTCGAGTTCACTGGATACCTCGATCGAAATTCGGTGAAGGAGGAACTGCACCAGGCCTCGCTTTTACTGCACTGTTCTGTCGCCGAGACCTTCGGTTTGGTTTACGCTGAGGCGGCTGATGCTTTCGTTCCTGTGCTTACAGTCGATACGCGTGTAGCGCGGTATATGGTACCGCGCTATTCACCGGGATGGATTTCGGAGGCAACGCCGGAAGCATTGGCTAAGGCTATTCGCGAAATTCACAGGACTACGCCATTCCCTACTGAGGCGTATATCGAGGCAGCGCGTCTCCGCGGCCTAGACTTTGGCGTTGAGCGGATCCGTGGGGACTGGTTGCGGCTGTTGACGGACCTATCGTCTCTGGATGCGCGATCCGCAGCAACAACCAAGGGAAATCCGTGACAACGCTGATTGGATTCGGCATCGTCCTGCTTGCTGCGACAAGTTTCGTAGTTCAAATTTGGGCCGTTCGTAGGTCGGGATTGACAGCCCGTAGCCCTCTGGTCTTTGTTGGCTTGGTTCTCGTTATGCTTGCGAGCTTATTGTATGAAGCTGGAATGCTGATTAGAGGTCAAGCTGGACAGCTTTCCATTATTGCGTTAATGCTGATGATCGTACTAATTGCCGCATCCAAAAGTATTCGTTCGCGGATGACGCATCAGATCTCGCTTGCCGCATTCTTGCCAGCCTTTATTGCCGCCGCGCTTTTCAGCGTTAATGCATTGATGAACGCCGAAATCGCCTTGCAACAGATATTAGGTCGTTCGCTCGGAATTCTGTCCTTGGCTTTGCTCGGCTTTGTCTTTTGCTTGTCAAAGCTGCAGTTACGCGACGTTGCTGCTGCCATGGTTCTTGCAATTAGCCTTATGTTTGCGATGTCTCCACTCAAGGGTCTGAGCTGGCGTCCATGCGACAAATTCAAGTGCGGGCCCTTCGACGCTCTTTACACTGGCCCTTTTCAGTCCGAAAACACCGTCGCTTTGTTGTGCGGAATTGGTGTCTTGTGCGCCTTTCTTACATATAGGGATAGGAAAAGTGTTATCGTGATACTCACATTCGCGTTAACTCTCTATGCCACGGAGTCAAGGACATCACAACTGGCTCTTGCTGTTGGTGTGGCGGTGTGGCCCCTGGCAGCGATAGCAACATCATGGTGTCGGAAGGCGACCACGTCACGAGCGCTAACAGAACGTAGTCGACTCTTAATCGTTTGGGCAAGTCTCGGCACAGTCGCACTGTTCATCGTAGGATTTTGGCTTGTCGTCGAAGCGGAACCGTCGGACTTCAGCAACAGGGGTAACGTCTGGATACTCGGATTGTCCGCTCTCGGGGAGGACTGGGTCTCGGGTCTTGGTGTCGACCGCTGGTACACGTACCAGTCAGTAGGTGCCGTGCCCTCACATTTTCCTCACAGTGAGTACTTATTCTTGCTCTTCACCGGCGGCGTAGGCGCCGTGCTAGGGCTTTTCTGGATCTACACCAAAAGCCTCAGCAATTCGTTCTTCCATCACCGCGCCACGCCCTTTGCGGTTTCATATATCGTTTTTCTAGGCGTTACTGGAATGACGGAACTTTTTTGGAACCCGATTGCGGCCGATGGCAACGCTCTTGTGATGCTCCCCCTTATTTTCCTTTTATCTATAACGAAGACAAAGGGATCTATAGCGACGCAAGGAACAACACCAGCGCTACAGGATCAGCGACGATCACACACACACACACACCTAACCCCTCGTCATAATCGCTCTTGACCACTCTTATATGCGGTAGACACGAAGCGAAAGAATTAGCGTGGCTATAGACACTAAGCTGCTGAGAAAAAGCGTGCTAGCCCTTTTTGCCGGGCAGGTTTCGAAGCTTGCAATACAAGCGGTCTATTTTGTCGCATTAGCGCGTATGCTCGGTCCTACGGACTACGGCGCGTTTGCGGCAGTGTTGGCTTTGGCGGCTTTAGTCTCGCCCTTCTCAAGCCTAGGTACCAATACACTGATGGTTAGGAACGTAGCTCAAGACCCGGTCACAGCGCGGTACGAGTGGAAGAGGGCATTGGTCTTCACGGCCTTCGGTGGCATGATCAGCTCGCTGCTGCTAGCCTCCGCTTCTCACTGGGTTGCCCCGGCAGATGTATCTTGGGCGGGGATTTTTTATGTTGCGGTGGCCGACCTCGTGGGACTTCGCTTAGTCGACTTGGTCGGCTCGTTCCGGCAAGCGGTTGGCAGCAGCCGCGCACTGGCGATTTTGCCCTCGCTTGCAAACACATGCCGCTTGGTGGCAGCTGTTACAGCAAATCTGGCCCTCGGGACACTTTCCCTCGAGACTTGGTCGTGGATTTACGCAGCCGCCACATTGCCATTGGGCGCAGGCGTTGCGGTACTAACTACAGTCAGGATCGGATTTTATAGGGGTAAGACGAAAGTAACTCCCCGTGAGATGCGGGAGGGTCTCCTGTTCGCCACAGCCCTTGCCTCTCAGAACGTGTATAACGATATCGACAAAGCGATGCTGGGGCGACTTGTGTCTGCGACAAGCGCAGGCATCTACTCGGCTGCCTACCGAATTATAGATATGGCTTACGCTCCCATTCGCAGCGTATCTGCGGCCGCTTATCCCCTCTACTTCAAGGAGGGCAAGAGCGGCCTACGAAGCGCCCTCAAGTTGACCCGCAAGATCTCATTTCTGGTTCTCGGCTATGCGGTTGTGGGTGCCATTGGTGTCGCATTCGCTGCGCCCCTCGCACCAGCGATCTTAGGCACCGACTACAGCGAAGCAGTCCAATACATCCAGCCGATGGCCTGGCTGATCATTCTGAGGGCGGGCTCGTTTCTAGCCGCTGACACTTTGACCGGCTGTGGACACCAAAGCTACCGGACGGCGGTTCAAGCAAGCATGGCAGCAATCAACGTTTGCATGAACTTTTATCTGCTTCCCCAATACGGCATAGCAGGCGCAGTCATCTCGACTCTCCTCTGCGAGGCTCTTTTAGGATCGCTTCTCTGGCTCTATATCGTCGTACAGCTCCAGAGAGCCCCTGAAGTTGCGCCACGTGCCAGTGCACGGCGAAAACGCGGCCGCCACAGGGCTTCATCACGGGTTTAGCTGTGGGCGCTAGTATGCGCCAGTGGCATTGCACGCTGCGTTCCAACACACACATACTACGAAAAGGTATAGGAACCAATTTTGCAGCTGCCATGCCCAAGTTAGAATCACGACGCGGATCAGCATAAGATTTGTCGGGGGGCTGTGTACTGCAGCAACTGATTCCTGCTGCACTCGGAAAGGCCACTCAAAATGGAACTTAGAGACTACTTGCGTGTCCTGCGACGCAACTGGGTATTGATGGTGAGCCTAGCTCTCATCGGGCTTTTGACTGGCGGTGCTGTTTCTCTGCTCATCAAACCTACTTACACAGCTAATGCTCAACTCTTTGTAGCCATACAAAGCTCAGGCTCCGTTCAAGAGTTGCAGCAAGGTAACACGTTCAGTCAAGCGCGTGTTCAGTCTTATGCAAAAACGGTAGAAACGCCGGTAGTCCTCCAGCCAGTGATCGACACCCTGGGCCTACCTATCACACCGGAAGAGCTAGCCGCAAAGGTGAAAGCTACTTCTGACCTGAACACCGTATTGATCACAATATCCGTGGAAGACGATTCACCGGTCGAAGCAGCAGCGATCGCTCAAGGAGTCAGCGACAGTCTAGTGAAGGCAGTCGATGCCTTAGAGAAGTCCGATAAATCCAGCACCTCCCCCGTTAAGCTCTCGATTGTGACTCCGGCAGTGGCACCTCGGGAAGCCTCGGCCCCGAACACGCGAATAAACCTAGCACTCGGTCTTCTGGCAGGAATCTTTCTTGGTGCCCTCGCAACCCTCGTTCGGGCAACCCTAGACAACAAAGTGCGCAGTGAGGCTGACCTGCAAAAAATCACCGATGCGCCGATTCTGGGCGGCATAGTTTACGATCGCGAGGCTGTGAAGAGTCCACTCATCCTGGAGCACCAAGACCAGACTCCTCGTGCAGAGTCATTCCGAAGGCTCCGAACCAACATCCAGTTCGCCAATCTGGGACAGCAATCTGGTGCAATCATGGTGACTTCATCACTTCCGGGGGAGGGAAAAAGTACTACTGCTGCAAACCTCGCGATAACTCTTGCGAAGTCCGGTCAATCCGTTGCACTTGTTGACGCCGACCTTCGCCGGCCGATGATCGCTGAGTACCTTGGATTAGAGGGTAGTGCCGGCCTTACAACAGCATTGATTGGTAGTGCCGAAATTGGAGATCTTCTCCAAATATGGGGTGAGGACCAGCTCTATGTACTCTCTTCTGGGAAGGTACCCCCGAACCCCAGCGAACTCCTGGGATCAGACGCGATGTCGCAGGTCATCCGCGAACTTGAATCGATGTTTGACGCGGTGATTATTGACGCGCCGCCGCTCCTCCCCGTGACAGATGCGGCAGTTCTGTCCCAGCATTTGGGTGGGGTGGTCTTGGTGGTTGGTAGCCAAACTGTAAAGCAGGGGGACGTTGAGAAGTCGCTTCAAACACTCGATCTAGTCGAAGCCAAAGTACTCGGCGTTGTTATGAACATGCTTCCGAGCAAGGGGCCCGATGCATACGCCTATGGTTACCAAAGCTACGCATCCCACCAAGAACTAGAGTCCTCAGGGACCCGGCCTGCGGAACCCGCTGCTGAGCAGTCTCGTTCCGCGTCACGCTTCCCTGCAGCAGCCAACAAATAAGTCGCATCGAATTCCCTTTACATCGTGCTGGTAGCAAATCGAGAATGCAACCTGCTTCGACCAGCGCGCCCTCAGAAAAACACCTCTTCAGGAACGGACGGTACTAATGACGAATGTCGTGGTAATTGGCCAAGGATACGTAGGTTTGCCCCTAGCACAGGGAGCAGTGCATGCGGGATTATCGGTAACCGGGTTTGACCTTAACGAAAAAACCGTAGATAGCCTGAATTCCGGATTATCACACATCGATGACCTGCAGGATTCTGACATTGCAGGCATGATCGCTAGCGGGTACCGGGCCAGCAATGATCCGACTGCAATAAAGGATGCAGACGTGGTGGTGATTTGCGTGCCAACCCCCCTGGGAGAAGCTGGAGTGCCCGACCTCGGAGCCGTCGTATCCGCGACCAAGACAATAGCCACCGAGTATTCTCCTGGCACACTCATAGTTCTTGAATCTACAACTTACCCGGGTACTACTGACGACCTGATCCGTCCAATCCTCGAGTCAGGGGGCCGCCTCCTCGACCAAGATTTTTTCCTTGCATTCTCACCCGAAAGAATTGATCCGGGGAATCAGACTTACGGATTGAAGAACACCCCAAAAGTTGTGGGCGGGATATCCGCAAAGTCAACTAAGTTGGCTTCGGAATTCTATTCAAAATTTGTTGACACAGTGGTGACGACAAAAGGGGCGAAGGAAGCAGAGACCGCGAAGCTTCTGGAAAACACTTACCGGCACATAAATATCGCCCTCATGAATGAGATGGCTCGCTTCTGCCATGAGCTGCACATCGATCTTTGGAATGTCATTGAGGCTGCCAAGACTAAGCCCTTTGGCTTTCAGGCCTTTTACCCCGGTCCGGGCGTAGGTGGCCACTGCATCCCGATTGACCCCAATTACCTGAGCTACCAGGTGAGGAAGTCCTTGGGTTACCCGTTCAAGTTCGTGGAGTTGGCAGAGGAAGTGAATAACTCCATGCCTGCTTATGTGGTTGAGCGAGTGCAAGATATCCTCAATAACGCGCAAAAGAGCCTCAATGGATCGACAATTTTGTTACTTGGCGTCACATATAAGCCGAACATCGCTGATCAGCGCGAGTCGCCAGCAACCCCAATAGCGCAATTACTTCGCCGCAAAGGAGCTATTGTTTCCTACCACGATCCAAAAGTAGGCACATGGCGGGTCGATGATGCGACACTCGAAGGAGAGCAGGACCTTCATACGGCCATTCAGTCAGCTGATCTCGTTGTCCTTCTTCAAAATCATGCCGAATACGATGCAGACGCGCTCAGCCAAAAGGCTTCACTATTCTTTGACACAAGAGGCGTCACGTCGAGCAGTGCAGCCATTCGGTTGTAGTTGTTATGCCGATACTGGCTTCGCTGCAGCTAATTACCCGTGGCGCATGCGTAACGGGCGCATACCGCGTTGTGCCCTCATCATGGTTCGCCCTGCAGACTCACTAAGGCTTCGGGCTGAGAGGCTGCCTGTATCAGCGCACATTAAAAGCCTGTCGCCTATTAGGAAGGACGTGCACCGACATGGAAGGTAGCACTGTCGAACAACGCTCCCCCGGTCCTGGCTTGAGCGACGAAAGCGCGAAGCCGGACAGGAGCAAGACATTGCGATGGGCAGTGCTTGGACTCATTATCGCCCTCGCGGCGGCAGTCGGATTTGGACTGACTTCCACTGCCAACTCCGTGAAGCGAGAGCTCCAAGCCGCAGTTGAACTGCTACCACAGTTGGAGAAGTCTGTCGCTGCCGGCGAGTCGTCGGCGGCAATAAGCACTGTTGCAGCACTTAAAGAACATACGGCCAAAGCACGTGCAGATACAGGCAGTCCGCTTTGGACGCTCGCAGCCTTGCTGCCGTGGATCGGGCCGAACCTCCAGGCTGTCACAGATGTTGCAGTTAGTGCCGACGACATAGCCCGACTAGGGGCCGAGCCCCTTGTTTCCACTTTCCAGTCTTTGGATTGGAAATCTCTAGTGCCGGACCAAGACGGAGTCGACCTTGCGAAGTTGCAGGCGGCAAACCCCAAATTGCAAGCCGCTGCTCATGCCGTCACGTCTTCGTCCGAACGGTTAAATGGCATCGAAACTTCTGCATTGCTGCCTCAAGTTGTTGAGCCGCTCGTCGAGGCTCAAACGCGGTTAGGGGAACTTAGTGAAAGTTTGGAAGCCGCAACAAGAGCTGCAAATATTGCCCCCGTAATGTTGGGGGCTGATAGCCCTCGAACCTATCTGCTGATGGTCCAGAACAATGCGGAACCTCGTGCTACTGGCGGCATACCCGGTGCTCTTATAACACTTCATTTGGACAAGGGGCTCCTGACTTTGGGCACGCAGTCCAGCGCCAGCGCCATAGGTACAGTCTCCCCCCCTGTGCAGGTTGACGAAATTCAAAAGCAGATCTACTCGGGCCGCCTGGGGAAGTTTATGCAGGATGTTAATCTGACGCCCGACTTTCCCTCAGCAGCAAGCACCGCGCAGCTTATATGGGAAAAGCACACAGGGCAGAAGACCGATGGGATTATCTCCGTCGATCCAGTGGCGCTTAGTTATCTGCTTGAAGCCACCGGAGGCGTAAGTCTTGCAGCCCCCGAGGGCGTTCAGCTTCCATCAGAACTGACAAGTCATAACGTCGTAACGACACTGCTCTCCAAGGTTTATACGGAAATACCCGCTCCCGACGCCCAGGACGTGTACTTTGCGATGGTGGCCAAGCAGATATTCGATGCTCTTGGAAACGGCCGGAGTGATCCACGACTACTTGTCGATGCTATTTCAAAGGGAGCGGAAGAGGGCAGAGTGCTACTTTGGTCTTCAAGGCCTGAGGAGCAAAGAATAATTGAAACTCATCGTGTTGGTGGCGCCATAACGGGCCTAAGTGTCCAACCTGCACAGTTTGGGATTTACCTGAACGACGGCACAGGCGCGAAGATGGACTACTACGTCAAACGGACTGTGAAGCTGATCAAACAATGCCCGCGGGATGGATACAGCGAAACCGTAGTCCAGGTCACCAGTACTAACACTGCTTCCGAAAGCCTGGCTGATTCCTTGCCCACTTACGTAACAGGTGGTGGGAATTTCGGTGTTCCGTCGGGTTCCGTTCAGACAAACGTTGCCGTTTATGGTCCGGTCCAAGCTCAGATTGAATCAGCAAAGCTGAACGGCGCGAGAACAGAGTTCGCACCATATCTGCATGACAACCGACCCCTTGGCATCCTGGCCGTCCGCCTTGCTCCCGGGGAAAGCAAGACTGTTGAGTTCACTTTCGGAAAGATTGTGCAGCATGCAGAACCAAGCGTGGTCGTCACGCCTACCGTGCAACCGGTCAAGGACGTGACTATGGCAACGGAAAATGCAAGTTGCAGCTAACTTCGGCGCCAAGATTAATATAAAGTAAACCGTCTAGATTGAGATTGCTCCTTGAGGACCACAGATGGTAGCGTCGTTCTTGGGATTTTATCCGTTGTTCTGCACAGGGTCTCGTGCGGAGGGGAAGCTCCCCAGACATCGGGTACATCAAAACTTAAACGCCTCCGGGGGGACACATGAAAAAGACACTCGCATCAATCGCGCTTGCCAGCTCCATCGCCTTTGTTGGTTCCGCGCCTGCAATGGCCGGAGAGCCGGTTCCTTACCCAGCACCGGCTCCGACAGGTGCCACTGTTTCCGATGGTACCCTCGCGCCGGGTGAGACCTTCGTCTTCACTGGCCAGGGATTTTTGGCCGGTGAGCCTGTAACGATCACGATCACTATTGCGCCCGCAGGTGGCACAAACGCTGGCGGCACTGCACTGTCCGCAAAGATTCCTGTTTATCAGGCCCCTCAGACACTTAGCACAACCGCTGATGCTCAGGGCAGGATCTCTGTCCCGCTGACCATCAACGAGCCGGGCACTTACTCGATCACTGCTAAGGGCAGCACCTCGGGTGTAACCGTTGGCCCGGTCATCGTTACCGTTGCCGCTCCTGTAGTTCCTGCAGCAGCATCCGGCAATTCTGCTGCAAACGCGAGCAATGGCGGCGGTCTAGCTGCTACCGGCGCTGACTCCGGCCTGGTTCTTTGGACTCTGGTCGGTGCGGGTGCAGTGGCAGCCGGTGCAACCTCGGTAGTGGTTGTTCGCCGCCGCGCCAAGTCTGAGGCTGCTGCATAACTGCACCACCAATAACCACTGATGAAGGTGGGTGAACTCCAGAAACGGAGAACACCCACCTTCTTCGTTTAAGGTTTCGAAAGAACTCAGCCGCCGAGGTGGCGGCCCGAGTTGTGGTATCAATATGGACTATGGGGAGACATTGGCGGCGCGCACCACGGCAATACGACTTCTCCCTGGTCCCCAAGGGGTCCGCTACGGTCTTCTGTTCCTTCTTGCGGTTTCAGCCCTCGGTGTCGCTGCGCTAGCCCTGCTACAGACCTCCTGAGGACCCCTTGAAGCTCCTCGAGAATGTCCGGCTCTGGCGTCTAGTCCTCATCGCCATGATGATTCCTCTGGCCCTCATCGCTTTCTGGCCCACCCCGGTGGACCAGCCCATCCAGGGCCTACTTACACGCCTCCTTCGGTTCCTCCACCGCAACGGAATTCCGGACTGGTTCAGCTACACATTTGTCGAGGCTTCCGCAAATGTTGCGCTTTTTATCCCCATAGGATTCATAAGCTCACTTGCTTTTCCAAAAAAGCCCTGGTGGCGGATAGGCGCTTTTGGCCTACTCATTTCCGGCCTCATAGAACTGGGCCAACTTTTGTTTCTTCAGGACCGCTTTGCAAGCCCAGGGGACCTTGTAACAAACGCGTCAGGAGCTGTCATCGGCGCGCTTCTGGTAACCGCGGTGCTTAAAAAACTACAGGTCCGCCGCCTTCCGGCCGCGGACCTGTAAGCAGGTTTGTAGCGTCGCTTAGTTAACGAAGCCCTTCATCCAGGTCTTTAGGTCCTCGCCGAACTCCACGCGCTCGGACGCCAGAGTGATGACGGCCTTGAGGTAGCTCAGCTTGTCGCCGGTGTCGAAGCGGCGGCCCTTGAAGACCACGCCGTACACGCCGGAGCCTTCGCCCTCGCCTGCGGCCAGGGTCTGAAGTGCGTCGGTCAGCTGGATCTCGCCGCCGCGGCCCGGTTCGGTCTTCTCCAGGACGCCGAACACAGACGGGTGCAGCACATACCGGCCGATGACGGCCAGATTGGACGGCGCCTCCCCCACGGCAGGCTTTTCCACGAGGCTGTTGACGCGCACGAAGTCCTCGCCGTCGACAGGAGTGATGTCTGCGCAGCCGTAAGCACTGATCTGGGACGGATCCACCTCGATCAAGGCGATCACAGAGCCGCCGGTCTTCTGCTGCACCTCCATCATGGTGCTCAGCAGGTCCTCGGCCTCGTCAATGAGGTCATCGCCCAGCAGCACAGCGAACGGCTCGTTGCCAACGTGCTGGCCAGCGCACAACACCGCATGGCCCAGGCCCTTGGCTTCGCCCTGGCGCACATAGTGGATCGGGCCCAGCTCGGAGGCGTACTGCACAGATTCCAGCTTGTCCTTGTCGCCCTTGAGCTCAAGCGCGCGCTCCAGGCCGGGCTCGCGGTCGAAGTGGTCCTCAAGGGAGCGCTTGTTGCGCCCCGTGATCATCAGCAGGTCGGTGAGCCCGGACTTCACGGCTTCCTCGACGACGTACTGAATGGCCGGCCTGTCTACGACCGGCAACATTTCCTTCGGCATTGCCTTGGTGGCGGGCAGGAAGCGAGTCCCCAATCCGGCAGCAGGAATGACGGCTTTGGTGATAGCTTTCCCCGTAGTCATAGGTTGAACCTTACAAATCAGCGGTGGTCTAAGGCAATTTTTCCGTCTTGAAGCTCATGGAGGTCGCGCACAACTTTCGGTACGGAACGAAGGAAACAGAAGGACCTTCAGCCCTACAACCACGATGCCGCAGGGCGGATCCTCGAAGAAGAACCCATTAGGGCATGCCGCCCTTCCCTCGCGACCCCTCCCCTACGCCATGCACTCTCACCGGACAATGCCAGCCCACCACGCCACCACAACGGAAGCGCCGGCGTTCGCTGCCGTGCCTTCCTCAACAGGAATCCCGAAAAGGCGGTACTGATGACCTCGTCTCCGTCCACGCCCCTGGCTCTCATCAAGCAGCATCCGGTGGCAGCCTTCGTGGTCATCGCCGTCGGGCTGTCATGGACCGGCCAGATCCTGTCCATCCTGCTGCTGGGCAATATCCTCCCCGGAATCCTCGCCGAACTGCTGATCCTGCTGGGAACGGCCATCCTGGTGACGGGCGCCGCCGACGGTCGCCCAGCGGTCCGCGAGCTCTTCCGCCGGGCGTTCCGCTGGCGGGTGGGCCCGGCCTGGTACGTGGTAGCGGTTCTGGCCCTGCCCGTGCTGACTGCTCTCATTGCTGCAGCCACGGGCACCTTCCACCCGCCAACTAACGGCTGGCCATCCCTGACAGGAGACTATCTGCTGAACACCCTGATCATCGGCGCCCTTCTGGGCAACATCTGGGAAGAGCTCGCCTGGACCGGCGTGGTGCAGCACCGTCTCATGGACCGGCACGGGCCCGTCATCGCCGCCCTGCTGACCGCCGTCCCGTTCGCACTGATCCATCTGCCCTTCGCCTTCGCGGAGAGGGGCTTCACCGCCACGCCCTGGACCGACGTCGCTCTCTCCTGGGCGGTGCTGTTCCTTTTCGCCCCGTTCTTCCGCCTGCTTATGGGAACCGCCTACGTGGGAACGGGCTACAGCCTGCTCATCGTGGGGCTGCTGCACGCGTCCTTCAACGCCTCCGGGTCCACGAAGCTTGACGTGTTCGACGGCGAGTGGCAGCAGATTGCCGCCGTGATCGTCCTGCTGGGGATTGTTGCCGCGGCCACCGCGTCACGTACGCTCCGCGCAAGGCCGGCCGCCGCGTAGATGGCGCCGGTGGCAGCACTCAGCCGTTGCCCTTGTCGTCTTCCTTGTCGCCTTCCTTCTTTTCCTCCTCCTTCTGCTTCTCGGCCTCCTTCTTCGCCTCTTCTTCCTGCTTCTTCGCCTCTTCTTCCTGCTTCTTCGCTTCCTCTTCCTGCTTCTTCGAGTCTTTATCTTCTGAAGGAGCAGGCGCCGGGGAATCCTGGGTGGGCGCAGGCTCCGGCGCCGGGGCCATGGCTGCCTCCAAATCGCTCCTGATGGTGCCGATGGCAGCCTCGATCCTGCCCTTTCGCTGCTCCGACATCCGGCCCTGTTCGGCAGCGGCCGTGACCTCCTGGCCCAGCTGATCGAGCTCCGCCAGGGCCGTCGGGAAGTCCTGCTGGGCGGCATGCTGCTTTGCCGTGGCCACCCGCTGCTGCAGCTGCGCTGCCACTCCGCCGTCGAGGTCGGGCTGGCCGGCGCACGAAGTCAGGACAAGCATGGCAACGCCGGCGGCCAGGAAGCCGGCCAGGAGTTTGCGCAGTGGAGCGTGGATCATGGCGTGACGCTTTCCTCGAGTTCCTTGAAGTGTTCGCCCAACTGGCCGGGGATGGTTGGACCCGGGGTCTCCACCGGTGCGGGGGCCGGCCGCTGGAGGGTGGTCAGCAGCACCAGGACAAGGACGACGGCGATCGCGGCCACCGCCGCCAGGACCCACCACCGGCGTCCACGTACCTGCCCGAATCTTTCCCGCAGGCGCTGGCCGGTCTGTACGGGCTGCGCCGAGGCCGGGGCGCGGGCCGGCATCTGCGGGGCAGGCTGCCAGGAGGTGGCGTTGGTTGCCTGGCTCTCCTGCAGGGCAGGCAACTGCCCTCCTCGCGGCGCGGCCGGGGAGGCGGAGGAAGGCTTTCCGGCTGCGTGCGGGTCCAGGACCTTGGTGGCCGGAGGGGCTGCTGCGAGGACTGCCTCCGTTAGGGGTGCCTCTTCCGCGGGCAAAGCCCAGCCGGCGCCGGTGCCCAGCGCTGCAGCGACGGCGGCCGCATCGGGCCGGTCCTGCGGGTCCTGCGCTGTCATGGCCGCGAGCAGGGACGTCCACTGCGGCCCTAGGGAATCGGGAATGTGGGGACCGTGCGAGAGCCGGGCTACCGCGGCTTCCAGCGGAGGTCCGGGAAACGCCACCGAGCCGGTCAGGGCCTCCAGCAGGACCAGCCCCAGGGAGTAGATGTCCGCCGGCGGACCTACCTTGTCCCCTCGGGCCTGTTCCGGGCTGAGGTAGGCGGCAGTCCCGGGGACCATGTTGGTGGCGGTGACCCGGACGCCGTCGAGCATCCGCGCGATGCCGAAGTCCGCGAGCTTGGGCCGCAGCGGAGCATCAGCCGCGTAGCGGGTCAGGAGGATGTTGGCGGGCTTCACGTCGCGGTGCACCACGCCGCGGTGGTGGATGTACTGCAGGGCTTCGGCCAGTTCTGCGCCCAGCCGTGCCGTTTCAGCACCGGTCAGGGGTCCGGCTGCAAGGTGCCGGTGGAGGTCGGTTCCGGGAACGAGCTCCATGACCAGGAAGGGCACTTCCTGCTGGCCCCGGACCAGTGTCCCGGTATCAAAGAGCGTGACAAGCCCGTGGTGGTTCAGCTGCGCGAGCATGCGGGCCTCTGACTGCTGCCTGGCCAGTTCCTCGGGGCCGGAGATGTCCTCTCGGAAGATTTTCAGCGCCACCTCCCGGTCCAGGACAAGGTCCGTCCCGCGGTACACGCTCCCCATGCCGCCGTGGCCCAGCACTTCGCCCACCCGGTACCGCTCGCGCAGTACTGTGCCGGCCATACCGGTGTCCCTGTTGTCGGTCACTGCGCACCTGCCTTCCCTTGGGACTTACTCTAGCGATCAGCTCGTGAGAGCTGCCGTTGGATCCCTCTTTCTTGTACTGCAGACGGCAGGGCCCTCAACGGTTAGAATTCTTTCACTTCACCATGGCCCAGGATCCATTTTTTGCCTGCGCCAGTCAGCCGGGGGATTTAATGATCGAACTAACGCACGAGATGGCACAGAAAATTAATCGCGCAGCTCAAGTCATGAGCGGGCTCACCAGGGCCGCTTCCCAGGATTGCGGCTGGGTCCGCACCAATACCGATCTGCATGCCGAAATCCTTGAACTGCAAAATGACCTCAGGGACTACGCGGCAAGCGTCATGGGGTCCGGAGACATGAGCCAGCACTTGATGGAAGCGCACGCCGTCGGGAACCAGCTGCATGAGTTGTTCCAGTCCTCAGCCATCCCGGATCTTTCAGCTTCGACAGATGACGGTGCAGAAGAAGGTCTCGAACCCTACCCGGAATCGGTGCCCTCCTGATCAAAGCCGTCATTGCCGCCAACGAATAGGGCTGGCGTTAGTGGTTTCACCTTTGGCCGCAAACGGCTACTCCAGTAATCCGGCAGTTATGTCCGGCCGGTAAATCGCGGCTCCCGCTTCTCCTGGAACGCCCGGAAGCCCTCGGCGTAATCGTCGGTTTTGCAGAGCCTCGCCTGCTCGGCGTTCTCCTCCGCCATGGCCTCCCACAGGCCCAATCGCTGGTCACGGATATGCGCCACCAGCTCCTTGCTGGCGGTGAACGCCCCGGTGGCGCCGCGGGCAACCTTGGCCACGATGCCCCGGGTGTTCTCCAGCAGCTCGTCCGCGGGCATGGCCCGGCTGAACAGCCCCTGCGCCACCGCCTCCGCTCCGGAGATCAGGTCCGCCGTGTAAATCAGGTCCAGGGTCCGGTGCATGCCCAGCCGCTCGGTGAAGTACCAGTGCCCGCCCGAATCCAGCGTGGCCCCCAGCTTGGCGAACGGCGACCCGAACTTCGCGTTCTCCGCCACGTACACCACGTCCGTGGCCAGCAGCAGCCCCAGCCCCACGCCCAGGCACGCGCCGTGCGCTGCCGCGAACGTTGGTGCCGGGAAGGAGGCCATCTTCTTCAGCAGCGGCTCCACCAGCCCGCCCAGGTACGCGGCGGCGTCGTCGCTGTCCGGCGAGACGTTCGAGATGTCGCGGCCCGCGCAGAAGGCCCGCCCCTCTCCCCTCAGCAGCAGCGCCCGCACCTCACCGCGGAAGGCGGCGGCAGCAGCGTCGTCGTACGCCTGGGACAGCTCCTGCAGCGCCTGCTCATCCAGGGAGTTCAGCTTCTGCGGCGCATCCAGCACAACCTCGGCCACGTTGTTGCTGATGGAAAGGGAGATCATGGGGCTCCTTGTGGTGAGTCGGGGCACTGCCTAGACGTCGAAGTCGACGGTGACTTCCTTGCTGGTGGGGTGGCTTTGGCAGGTCAGCACGTAGCCCCTGTCCAGCTCATCCTGCTCCAGCGCGTAGTTTTCGTCCATGGTCACGCTGCCGGTGACCACCTTGGCCCGGCAGGTGCCGCACACTCCCCCGGCGCACGCGAACGGCACGTCCGGCCGGACCCGCAGCGCGGCGTTGAGGATGGACTCGCGGGCGTGCGTGGGGCTGGCTACCTCGCCCTGCAGTCCGTCCAGCTTGAAGGTGATCTTGTACGTCTCCTTGGACTCGTCCACCAGCACGGGCCGGCCGGCGTGCCCCTCCGGTTTGTCCGGCTTGCCGGACGTGAACAGCTCAAACCGGACGTTCTCCGGCTTCACCCCGCGCTCGGCCAGTGTGTCCCGGCACAGCTGCACCAGCTCAAACGGCCCGCACAGGAACCACTCGTCAACATCTTCCGCGTGGATGGCCGTGCCCAGCAGCTGCTGGAGCTTCCCGGCGTCGATCCTTCCGCTGAGCAGCGGCGCGATCCGCTGCTCGCGGGACAGCACGTGGTGGATGGCCAGCCGCTGCGGGTACTTGTCCTTCAGGTCCGCCAGCTCCTCCAGGAACATCACGTCCATCGCGGCCTTGTTTGCATAGATGAGGTCAAACCGGCACTCCGGATTCTTGGCCAGCAGGGTGCGGGCGATCGCGATCACCGGGGTGATCCCTGAGCCGGCTGCTATTGCAACGAAGCTCGCCTCGCCCTGGCCCGCGACGTCCCCGGCCAGCTGCTCCGGGTTGTTCATGGAGTTCATCCGGTTCTGCTCCACGGCCTTGCCGTCCCGGCCATGCTTGGACACGAACGCGCCCATGGGGCTCATGACGTCCAGGGTGTCCCCCACCTTGAGCTCGGCGTTGGCCCAGGTGGAGAACAGCCCGCCCAGGTCCTTCTTGATGGCCACGCGGATCTCGCTGGTGCCGTCCTCGAAGCTGCGCGGCTCTGCGCAGATGGAGTAGCTGCGGCGCACCTCGTGCAGCTCGCCGTCCTCGTTGGGCAGCTTGGTGCGCAGGGCCACGTACTGTCCGGGCAGGTAGTCGAAGTGGCCGGCGAACTCCGCGGGGACGTGGAAGGCGACCTCGATGGCGTCCTCGGTGAGCCGGCGCACCTCCTTCACTTCAAGCGTGTGGAAGGACGGACGACGGCGGCCGGTGGCCTGCGCCTCTTCGGCGGCGGTCTGGCGGACAACAGGCATGGGGCTTCCTTACAGGACCTTAAAGTAGTCGAACGGTTCCCTGCAGTCCTGGCAGACATACAGCGCCTTGCAGGACGTGGAGCCGAAGCGGGTGAGTTCCCTGGTGTTGAGGCTGGCGCACTGCGGGCACTTGACGGCCATGGTCAGGCGAATGGGGCCGGCGTGCCGGGCTGCCGTTGATTTTCCTGACGGCGGGGCGATGCCGTACTCCTGCAGCTTCTTTTTTCCGGCGTCCGTCATCCAGTCCGTGGTCCAGGCCGGCGACAGGACCAGGTTCACCTCGACGTGCTGGTAGCCCTCCTTTTCGAAGGCTGCTGTGAGGTCGTCCCTGATGGCGTCCATGGCCGGGCAGCCCGAGTACGTGGGGGTGATGGTGACTCTTACCTTGCCGTCCTCCGTCACCTCAACGTCCCGCAGGATGCCGAGGTCCTCGATAGTGAGCACCGGGATCTCGGGATCGACCACGGTTGCGGCGATGTCCCACGCCTTCTGCTGTGCGGTTTTGGTTTTCGGCTCGAAGTCCGAGACGTAGATGGCCATGGCACTCACCATTTCGCCCCGGGGTATTCGCGGGTCAGCACCTGCATCTCGGCCAGGATGTAGCCCAGATGCTCCGAGTGCCTGCCCTGCCGTCCGCCGCCGGTGGCCGCAGGCACGTCCGGGACCTCCAGTTCGGCTTCCCTGAGGACCTCGCCGGTCAGCCGATCGAAGTCCTCCCGCAGGGTGGAAGGCGCGACGGCGGCGCCCGCCCCGGCGAGGCGGCGCGTCAGGTCATCGTCGCGGAACAGTTCCTCGACGTAAGGCCACATCAGGCGCAGTCCGTGGACCATCCGCCGTCGTGATTCCTCCGTGCCGCCGGCCAGGCGCAGGATCCACTGGGCGCTGTGGTCCCGGTGGTAATCCACTTCCTTCACGGCCTTGGCGGCGATGGCGGCCAGGGTTTCGTCCGTTGATCCGGTCAGGCGGCGATAGAGCTCGAACTGGTAGTAGCTCACGATGAACTGGCGGGCGATGGTTACCGCGAAGTCGCCGTTGGGCTGCTCAAACAGCTGCACGGAGCGGAACTCGTGCTCCCGGCGGAAGTAGGCGAGGTCATCCTCGGACTTGGCCGTGCCGTCGTCGTTGGTCATGGCGCCGCCGGCATAGCTGAGGAAACTCCGGGCATGGCCGAGCTGGTCCAGGGCGATATTGCCCAGGGCGATGTCCTCCTCCAGCTCGGGGGCACGGGAGATCCAGTGGCCCAGGCGCTGGGCGAGGATCAGGGCGTCGTCCCCCAGGCGCAGCGCGTACTCGGCGATGTCCTCTGACGGCTTGGCCACGCCGGTGCGGACCTCGAGCGCGATGTCCTCCGGGCGGAGCGCGTTCCCGGGCGTGATGCGGGTGGCGCTGGCGTTGGCTTCGCTCACAGGTGCTTCACCCCTTCGCTCTTGGTGTAGTAGGTGGCGTGCCGGTAGTCCTTGCCCTGGGGCGACTCGAAGAAGCTGCCCTTGGCATCGGGATCGCTGGCGGCGATGGCGTCGGCCGGGACCACCCAAATGGAGACGCCCTCGTTGCGTCGGGTGTAGAGGTCCCTGGCATTCCGGAGCGCCATGGCGGCGTCCGGGGCGTGCAGGCTGCCGGCATGGACGTGGCTCAGGCCACGGCTGGACCGGACAAAGACCTCCCAGAGGCCCCAGGCGGAGCGGTCGTGATGCTGCGGCGGAACAGAGGCGGCTGTAGCGGCCGGCATGCTCGCGGCTGCCGGTGTGTTCGGAGCTGCCCCGGCTGCAGTGTCAGCCGTGGTGTTCGCCGTCGTGTCCGGGCCGGCCGGCACCTTCTGTGCATCGCGGTTGATGTCAACGGATGAGCTGGCGGGCTCTTCCGGGTTGCCGTGGGGGCTCATGCTGCGTATTCCTTCGTCGCCATTGACTGTTTTGCCTGCTGTTTCGCTGCATAGGCGGCCGCTGCCTCGCGGACCCAGGCGCCGTCGTCGTGCGCCTCCCTCCGGCGCTCCAGGCGCTGGGCGTTGCAGGGGCCGCGGCCGGCGAGCACTTCCTGGAACTCGTGCCAGTCCAGCGGGCCGTGCTCCCACTTCCTGGTGTCCTCGTTGTAGCGGATCTGGCTGTCCGGGAGGGTGAGGCCCAGGACCCTGACCTGCTCCACCATCATGCCCACGAAGCGGCTGCGGAGCTCGTCATTGCTGAAGCGCTTGATGTTCCAGGCCATGGACTGCCTGGAGTTGGGTGAATCGTCATCCGGCGGGCCGAACATCATCAGAGCCGGGGCGTACCAGCGATTCACGGCGTCCTGGGCCATCTGCTTCTGCTCGGGAGTGCCGTTGGACAGTTCCAGCAGGATCTCGAAACCCTGGCGCTGGTGGAACGACTCCTCCTTGCAGATGCGCACCATGGCGCGGCCGTAGGGGCCGTAGGAGGCACGGCACAGCGGAACCTGGTTGCAGATCGCGGCGCCGTCCACCAGCCAGCCGATGGCACCCATGTCCGCCCAGGTCAGCGCCGGGTAGTTGAAGATGCTCGAGTAGCGGGCCTTGCCGGCGATGAGGGCGTCCATCATCTCGTCCCTGGTCTGGCCAAGGGTCTCGGCGGCGCTGTAGAGGTAGAGTCCGTGGCCGGCCTCGTCCTGGACCTTGGCCATGAGAATGGCCTTGCGCTTGAGGCTCGGGGCGCGGGTGATCCAGTTGGCCTCGGGCTGCATGCCGATGATCTCCGAGTGCGCGTGCTGGGAGATCTGGCGCAGGAGGGTCTTGCGGTAGGCCGGCGGCATCCAGTCCTTGGGCTCGATGCGTGAGTCCTCGGCAATGATGCGGTCAAAAGCGGCCTGGCCTGCTGCCTCCTCTTCCGGGGATAGCTCAGCTGGCACTGACTGCAAGTTCTGCGCTGCCATGGTTGCTCCTATGCAAAGACCTTCTGGGACGGGCGGAATTATTTACCGACCGTTCGTTCAGGATATGCGGAGGTGCTTCAGGGCGTCAAGCGTCCGCCGCCCCTCCCGCCCTGCCCCTCCCCCTGTGACGCTCTCTCACT
>NZ_VAHO01000023.1 GCF_005796225.1 Pseudarthrobacter sp. NamE5 | reverse complement strand
ACGTCCGGCGCCACAGGCACAGAATCGAGCATCCCAAGAACCCCAGCCACAGAAGGGACCCCGGCAACAGAAGGCAGATCCTCCACGAGCGCGGCGCCGACAACAGCACGGACACCGGCAACCGGACAGACCTCATCACCCCAGTCCACAGCTGCCGCCACCGCTTCCCCAAACGTCTCCATACACAAAGTCTTCCAGCAGAGCCAGAGAAAAAACGGCGCCACCGACGCTATGTGGATAACGGCAACCAAGGCGCCGATCAATACCCACTGCAAGTGGCAGGATGGGCGGGGTGAAAATCCTCGAAACCGAGCGGTTGATTCTCCGCCAGTGGGACCTGAAGGACGCCGGGTTCGTGCTGGATCTGTACTCGCGCTGGAAAGTGCAGCGCTTCATCGGCAACCACCCCCAGATCATGCGGGACCGGGTCGAGGCCGAGGAGCGGATCCGCGCTTGGCGGAGCATGGATCATCCGGTTCACGCAGTGTGGGCCGTCCAGCTGAAAGCGCCGAATCATGTGCAGGGCAATGCGGAGCGAGGCAAGCCGGCACCCCTGGCCGGGGCACTGCTCCTGAAGTCCATCCCGGCGTCGGGAGAGTCACTGCCGCTGCAGCCTTCGGGCGATACCGAGATCGGCTGGCACTTCCACCCCAGCTACTGGGGCCACGGCTTCGCGACGGAGGCTGCTGCCGCGGCCCTCACCCACGCCTTCGAGAGCGGACTGGACAAGGTGGTGGCGGTGACGGCCCCGGCCAACGCGGCATCCCAGAAGGTCTGCCTGCGCATCGGCATGGTTCACCGTGGCCAGACCGACAGGTACTACAACGCGGTGTGCGAGCTCTTCGAGGCGCAAGCACCCCACCAACGCTGACCACCCCAAAGCCAAAACCGCACGAGGACAGGCAGACGACGGCGGGCAGCACCGCCGTCGTCCACGTCACCCGGTCAGTCCACCTGGCCGCGCCCGCGCCACAGCCGCTGCCACCAGGTGCGCGGAGGTTCAGGTTCCGGCGCAGCCTCCGCAACCCGGGCTGCACGGCGTTCACGCCAGCGGACCACTTCTTCCTCGACGTCCCTGGTTTTGGTGATCACCGGCGGGCCGCCTTGGAGCTGGCGGCGGGCATCAATGACTCGGCGGTTGAAATCCTGGAGGATGTCACGGACCTGCTGCTCCGTGTACTGCTCATCGATCTTTCCGTCCAGCTCCGCGTCCTCGGTGCGCAGCAGGATGGCCGGCGGGCCGAGGCCGCTGATGTTTTCCCGCTGGAGAAGCCCCTTGACCCACCAGTCAGGGTCGTACCGCTCGCCAAGCCCGGGAATCGGCTTGCCGGCGTACTTGAGGTTGTCGAACTTGCCCTGCGCCATGGCGTCACGGACCAGGTAGTCCGCCCGGGCGGCGTCGCTTACCTTCTTGCGCTTTTCCCGTTCTTTTTCGTCCAGGGCCTCAAGCGCTGCTTCCTCCTGGTTGCTGATGCCGGCTCCCCGGTAGGAACGCAGCTCCGCGGCCCGCTCCAGGCGCTTCCGGAATTCTGCTCCGCCGCTGCTCATGTGTCGCCGCCTCATCTGGTTGGCTTCCATCCAGTATTTCCAAGCTTCCCGCCTGGTTCAACGGCTGTGAGGGCGCCCGGATTCCCGCAACGCGTATGGGCAGGAGCGGTCAACGAGGAGAAGATGGCCCGCCGCCAGCTCCCTGCTTGTCTTTGCTGCGGGACCCACGCAGGAGGGGTAGGCGAAGCAGCCACTGTCCAAGCAAAGTGCGCACTGCCAAAGGCAAGCGTACGACGGCGGGAGGCACCCGCCGTCGTACGCTTCCTTATGCTGGTAGCCCGGCAAGCCGCTCAGGCGTTGGCGTGCTCGGCAAGGATGGCGTCGATCTGGCCGACCGCCTCCCGCATGCCTTCCTCCATGCCCATTTGGACCATCTGTTCCATCTGCTCTTCGGATTCGAAGATGGTGGCCACCGTCATGCTGGTGCGCCCGCCGTTTTCCTCAAGGGTCACCGTGACGTGCGTGGCGCCCATGGCCTCAACGGGTTCGCCTTTCTCGTCCGCAAAGCCGTCATCGAACTGCAGGCGGATGGGCGGCTGGATGGACGTGAAGCTCCACCAACCGCCCGCCTTTTCACCCTCAGGGCCGGTCATGTAGTAGTTCGCCTTGCCGCCCGGCTCGAACTCGAACCGCTCGAAAGTGGCCGGCCAGGTGGGCGGTCCCCACCAGCGCTCCAACTGGCGCGGGTCCGCCCAGAGCCGCCAAACGCGTTCGACGTTGGCGTCGAACTCTGCGGTGAGGGTGTAGCTGAGCGCCTCAACATTCTTGGTGGTATCAATAACCAACATTGCAGAACCCTTCCTTATCCTTCAGCCAGAATTCCGGCCATCCGGCCCACACGCTCCTGCCAAATAGCCTCATACTCATCGAGCAGCCGCCGGGCTTTCTGCAGCCCTTCGTGATTGCCCCGCACGATCTGCTCCCTTCCGCGCTTTTCCTTGGTGACCAGGGAGGCGCGCTCCAACACCGTCACATGCTTTTGGACTGCGGCGAAACTCATGGCGTAGAGGGAAGCAAGGCCGGAGACCGAATACTCCCCCACCGTCACCCGGCGGACGATGTCCCTGCGGGTGGAGTCGGCGAAGGCCTGGAACAGGCGGTCGAGCTCGGTTTCGCGGAGCTGATCTACAACCATTTGGTTGTACGATAGGCCTGGCTGGGGCAGGTGTCAATAGTCTGGTTAGCCGAACCGGTATCTTGAAGGCCATGAGCATTTACCTCGTCGGCGCAGGACCGGATCCTGTCTCCTTTCCCGCAGTTTTTGACCGGTTTATTGGCGATGTCCAGCAGCGGGCGAAAACAGCGGGGAGAGAGTTCGCCCGGGTTGCCGTTGTGGTGCACGACCGGGGCGGAAACCCGGGGAGCGTCCTTCCGGCCTACGTGGAACCGCTGACGGCACGGGCACCCCTTGAGGTGGTGCCAGTCCTGCTGGGATCAGGCGAAACCGCGGAGGGGTCACTGTTCCACGGCGTTGACGGGCTGGTAGTGGGCGGAGGACTGACGCCGGCGTACCACCAGCTCCTCGGAACGGCAGCCCCGATTATTGCCGGCCTCGTGGACAACGGCGTTCCCTACCTTGGCTTTTCCGCCGGTGCCATGATTGCCCCTGGCAGAGCCCTGATTGGGGGCTACCGGGTCGATGGCATCGAGGTGTGCGGCGAAGAGTGCGGGGAAGGCCTGGACCAGTTGGATATCAGGGAGGGGTTGGGGCTGACTGGCTTCGCCGTGGACGTGCATGCGGCGCAAGCAGGAACCCTGAGCAGGGCAGTGGCTGCGGTGGCTGCAGGGCTGGTGGACCGGGCCGTAGCGGTGGATGAGGGCACAGCTCTTGTCCTGCCGGCAGCCAGAGATGAGGGATTTAAGGTGCTGGGTGCGGGCAACTGCTGGGACATCCGCCGGCCCGCCCAGGAATCAGGCACAATCTCCCGGCCCTCCGTCACCGTATCCGTGCTGTCCCCGCTGGGAGGCGCAGGCTTCCGGCCCGCGGCATCCTAGTCGAAGTGGGTCTGGACGCTGCTGCCTGACAACTGCTCGACCAATTCCTGTGCAACGTCCCGCAGCTTGCGGTTGCGGTTGCTGGAAACTTTTGTGAGGATGTCCATCGCCTCGGCCTGGGAGCAGCGGTTCTGGCCCATGATCACGCCGCAGGCCAGGTTGATGGCAGTCCTGCTCTCAAGGGCCGCCTCCAGGTCCTCCGCCCGGTTCTGCACTGTATTGATCCGCACTGAGAGGTGCAGTGTGTTGCGCGCCGCCGCGGCGAACCCCACCGCTTTGTCGTAAACCTCAGCGGTGAAGGTACCGGGCTTGGCGGCGAAGAAGTTCAGTGCTGCGCGGGCATCGCGGGTGATTTCCAGCGGGACGCCCAGGCTGCTGTGGACATTGGCCTCAGCGAGCTTTTGGTTGAAGGAGGGCCACCGGGGATCCCTGGCGACATCGTCGATCATGACCGGAGACATCTCACGCAGAGCCAGGATGCAGGGTCCGTCGCCCAACGCCTGCTCCACCTGGTCAAGTTCTATAGCCCGGGCGCTGCTGCCTGCAGCTGTGGCGGGCCTGCGGGACAACTTGAGTGTGACGGCACATTCAACGTCACCACCCGCCGCCTCAGAAACTGCGGCGGCTGCCAAGCCTGAGAGCCCGGAGAGGAACTCCACGGCGTTCCCGGCACCCACCAGGATGCCCTGGAGTTCCCTTATGGCTTCGTTTTCCCTCGAGCTCGACATGGGCCAATCCTACTGGAGTTCGTGCTGCACCGCCGCCGCTTCGGGCTCATCCGAGGGTTTCTGCATCATCCGCTCAGAGGATGCATGCATTGCTTCCCGGGCCAGTTGGAGCCGCCGGGGATTGCGGCCCGCCCGCCGCACGGCTGCGTCCAGTTCGGCCAGGGCATTACGGAGCGTGGGCGCCTCCGGACGCTGGATAACAGCAGGCATAAAGGCATCCATCGCGGCCTGGAAATCGTCGTCCATGTCGCTCTTGTGCAGGCGGGGAGCCAGCCGGGCAAAGGACCGGACCAGTTCGGCACACGTCTGGCCCTGGCGTAACTCTGTGCCCGCAATCACGGAATTGGAGCGGGCCCTCATGCCCCTGTGGCTGACATACTTTTCGCTCTCCGGAGACGCCGGTGGATATTAGGTGGAAGCCTACCTGCAGGGACTTGTCTCGCTGCCGGCCGTGCAGCGTGACCGCGAAACAGCTTCCGGAGGGCCGGCATGACCTGAGGAACGGGACTGTTTTTTGATGGAGGAGACAGGCGTAGTGTCGGTAGTAGGAGATTTCGGGATGCTCGCAGGATCCGGGGGTTGAATACAAGGGCTTAGCCGCGCTTAGAGCGGGGGCCACAGCCAGGAGCACCTACCCGGCGGATCAAGGATCGAGGCCTCATGGCTACGAGCAAGGCATTGACAACTTCGGACGAGTTCCAGGACCTGCTGCTTGAGAGCCCGGGCTTCCCCGAGTTTCTCCTTGGCCTGGCCACGCTTTCCGCCTCGTCCCTGAGTTCGGACCAGTCCGTAGAGTGCACCATCACGGTAGAGCGCGACGGCGTTCCCTCCACAGTCGCCAGCAGCAGCGAAGAGGCGCAGCACCTGGACGAGACGCAGTACGCGTTCGACGACGGCCCTTGCCTGACTGCCGTCCGCCGGCAGCGGATGGTACTGATTCAGGACCTGGGCAGCGACGGGCAGTGGCGCAGCTACTCGCCGACCGCCCTGAGGGAAGGCATCCACTCCGTGCTCGCGGTACCCATCCCCGCCGGCCCCTCCGCGCGGGCGGCACTTAACTGCTACGCGCGTACCGCCTACGCCTTCGACCAGGACAGCGTGGAGTGCGTGGAGGAGCTGGCGGCGTCAATGTCCCGCATCCTTCAGCTGGCACTGCGGCTACATACACCGGAAGCGTACCCAGAGCACCTCCGCGCGGCGCTCAAGTCCCGGGCAGTTATGGACGCAGCCGTTTCCCTGATCATGCTGCAGCATCGCGGTGGCCGGGACGGGGCCCTGGACATCCTCCAAGCGGCGGCCAAGTCAAGCAACCGGAGAATCCATGAAATAGCGAGTGACATCGTGCAGACAGGAAGAGCACCCTCCACTCCGGCTGAAGGAGGATGACATGCCTTCCGACGGGTCCGGCGGCCAGGAATACCCCACGAAGGCGGGCAGCTTGATATCCCCGCCGTGCAAGTAACCCTGGTGGCGAGGGCGATGGCGGAGATGACGGAAGGTAACCTGCTGTGACGATTTCCGGAGACAGCCCGGACAGCTTCCCCGGCAGACCCGACGAGTTTCCGGACACTGAAACGACGTTGCAGGAAATGGTCCTGGAAAGCCAGGACATCGCGGGCTTCCTGAGCGATCTGGCCATCATGGCAGCGTTCCGGCTGTCAACGCCGGACAACCAGGTTCACTGCGGAGTCACCGTGATCCGGCACAAGAGGCCTGAGACCGTGGCCAGCAGTGACGCCACGGCACATGCCTTGGACGAACTGCAAAACGGATTCGGAGACGGCCCGTGCCTGACCGCGCTCAGGAGCAGGACGCCGTTGCTGATTCCCGACCTGGCTTGGGAGGGCCGGTGGAAACCCCACATCAGGGCTGCCATGGCCCAGGGAGTGGCCTCCATCCTGGCCGTGCCGCTGGACCTTGCCGGCGAGGCGGAAGCGGTCCTCAACGTCTACTCGGGCCGCAGCAACGGGTTTTCAGCCGATGACATCTCCGTGGTCGAGGCTTTCGGAGGCCAGGCGGCCGGCGCCCTGCGTCTGGTCCTTCGCATCACCCAACTCAGCGAAGCAAGGAATGACCTTGCCACCGCACTGCAGTCCCGAACCGTTATAGATATGGCAATCGGGGCGATTATGGCCGAAAACAGGTGCAGCCGCGACAAGGCGTTCAGCATTCTTACCAAGGCTTCCAGCACGCGCAACATCAAGCTGCGTGAGGTGGCGGCCTCCGTTATCGCCTCTATTTCCGGCGAAAAGCAGATCAAGACGTACTTCGACGAATGACAGCAGGTCCTTCCCGACGGGACACCCGCACTGCCGCTCCTGAGTGACCAGTCTCACTTGAAACATTCTTGAGTCAGTTGCTGCACGTTCGGCACGATGGAAAGGCAGCGGCGGGAGAATCGCCCGCTGCCATCCTGGCGAAGCAATAAGGCCCGCCGGTGAGCCGACATGGCCGCCGAGTACTCAATTGCTGAACCGCGATGCGAGGTGGCTGCCTTACCGACTGCCCGGTGTCCTTGGTCACAACAGCCGGTTTTTAATTGCCAACAGTCGCCTCAACCTGCACTATTGTAGTGGGAATGCGCTTTCCCTCTTCTCAGGAGTCCTCATGGACGAGGACACGGCCGGGACGATGACGATCCGGGCCGCCGACCGCAAGAAATGGAAGTTGAATAATGACGTTCGATGCCACTGATTCCGTAACCCTGAAAGTCTGGGACAGGACCACCCTGCACCACACGCTTGACTCCGCAGTAAGCGAGCTGTCCGCCCGGCACAACACCACCACTTGCCGCATTGCCGTGACCTGCAGCGGACCCAACACCTTCACGCTTAGTGTGCGTGGCGAGGGCAAGGCACTGGCCTCCGCCTAGACGGCCACGCGGAAAACAGAAGCGGACGACGCCGGGAGGCACCGGCGTCGTCCGCTTCCGTTTATCCCGTACCCCTGCATACTGGACGAATGACGATGCGCAAGCGGCGGGGGCTTGGAAAGCAGCGGGGACCGCGCGAGGTGTGGCTGGAATGGACCGCCGCAGACGAGGCGGCCGACGCGGACAAAGCGGCGGCGCTGGCCGCCGAGCTGCTGGAACTGACGCCGCGTTCGTACTTCAGCTGGTTCCATGCCGGTCTTCTTTCCAAGGCAAGGTGCAACTGGCCGGAGGTCCTGGAACGCAACGTCCGCGCGCTGGAGTTCTTCACGCCGGCGGACGCCAAGGATTTCGACGGCGTCAATCCGGCGGCATGGAACCTTGGCATCGCGGCTACGGCCATGAGCGACTGGACCACTGCACGGCAGGCCTGGACAGCCTACGGCGTTGAGGGCATGGGGAGCGGAACGGAACCGATTGACGGCGACTTCGGACAGGCGCCCGTCCGGCTCAACCCTGACCAGCCGAGCCTTCCGCATCAGGTGATGCAGTGGGCTGGAGCCACGGAGGTGGTGTGGTGCTGGCGCAGGAGCCCGGCGCACGCAATTATTTCAAATGTCCCCCTTCCGGAATCCGGCCACCGCTTCCGCGACGTCATCCTGCACGACGGGGAGCCCAAGGGTACCCGGCGGCTCGGCGGCCGCGAGGTAGCGGTGTTCGACCAGCTTCAGCGTCTGGAGGATTCCGGCCTGCCCACCTGGCAGGCGCAGGTTGCGGGCGCTACCGGGAAGGACCTTCAGGAGCTGTCCGACCTGATCGAGCGGCGGGGACTTGGGATGGACGACTGGTCCGGGATGCGCCTCCTGTGTTCGCAGTGCTCCCACGGATCTCCCGACGGCGGCCACCACCACCCGGCAACACCGGCCGAAATGACACGCTTGGGGCTGGCGGGCCGTGAACCGGAACTTACCCAAACGGTGGAAGCGTGGGCCGCTGCCCGTCCATGGCTTGACTTTGATCTTGCCCTGCTGTGGTGAGCGGCAAGTAAACTGCTGTGGCATCCAACCGGAAGCGCTCCCGAGCATCAAAGGTGGCCATGAGGCAGCAACCCCAGGCGCAGGCCGACGCTGGCCCGGTGGGCACGGCAAAGCCCCCAACGCATCCGCTGTCCCTGGTACCGGCAGCCCTATTGTCGGCGTCGGGATTCCTGCTCTTCGCCCGGCAGGACCGGTTCTCCGGATTCCTGCTGCTGGCGGTTGCGCTGGTACTGGCCGGGTTCCTCAACCGCCGGCTCCTGGTTGACCTGGCGCTGATCGCGGTGGGCCTGACGGCCATGAGCCTGGTTCCCATCACCACCGACATCAGCACTGAGCACATGCTGGTGATGGGCACCGCGATGATCATCGCCGTCGGCGTCCCCTACTCAGTCTCGCGGTTCATCACCAAGGACCACGCCATCCGCTTCCCCGTCAGGACGGGACAGCCGTGGACGCGGGCCGAGAAATGGTACCTGCCCGCGGTCCTGGTGATCGGGTACGCACTGATGCCTGTGTACATGATCCGCACCGGCGTTTACAACAACTGGCCGGCCGTGAGCGATCCCGACGGCATCGCCCGGCTGTTCCTGGGCACCAACGTGCTCGGCATCTGGGACGAACTCTTCTTTATCTGCACGGCGTTCACCCTCCTGCGGCGGCACCTGCCCGACTGGCAGGCCAACCTGCTGCAGGCCGTCCTCTTCACGTCGTTCCTGTGGGAACTGGGCTTCCACGCCTGGGCGCCGTTCTTCATTTTCCCGTTCGCCCTGCTGCAGGCCCGGCTGTTCACGGTGACCAAGTCGCTGTCTTATATCGTGAGCGTCCACCTGCTGTTCGACTTCGTGCTGTTCCTGGTCCTGATCCACGCGCATAACCGCCAGTGGATCGACATCTTCCTTTACTGATGGCTGCATCAGGGAGCTACACGCCCGGTTCCAAGCGCAGGGCGGCGGACCCGGCCCATCTTCCCGCTGGCTCCCGTGAATCAGAGATGCGCCAGCGGGTGCTCAGCGCTACAGCTGAACTAATCGACCGGTTCAGCTACGACGATGTGACCATCGATGCTGTGGCCCGGGCATCCGGGGTCAGCAAATCAACCTTGTACCGCCATTGGCCGGCCCGGCGGGTCCTGGTCCTGGAGGCCTTTACGTACAAGACGAATCTCCTGACCCATATCGAGGAGACGGGCGATGTGACGCATGACCTGCACGCGTACCTTATCGCGCTGACCAGGTGTTTGAACGAGGGAAAGACCGCTTCAACCGTGGCCAATCTGCTTGCTGAAGCAATCCGCAGCAAGGAGTTTTCCGGCTTGTACCGGCAGACCCTGCTCCGGGACCGGCGTCATGGATTCCTGGCGATTCTGGAACGGGGCCAGGAGCAAGGGCAGGTCCGGCGGGATGCGGACCTGGGGACAGTGGTGGATGCGCTGTACGGGGCCGTGCATCATCGCCTGGTGGCTACCGGAGAGGCAATCAGCGGCCCGTTCCTTCGCCGTCTTAGCGGCCTGGCCGTTTTGGGGTGTGCAACCCCTGACTACCTGGAACGGCGTCGCCTGGACCGCTGACCCGATCACCTGCGTGGAACGTTCGGGCCCGGTTCGTCCCATTTCGTGGCCCCGGCAACGGCGCCCGAACGATAGTTGGAAACGGGGACGCACCCGGCGCTCCACGACTACCAGGAAGATCCGAAACCATGACCACCACAGCCACCCCGGCCCGCACGAATGTCGGCCTCAGGCACCCGGAGCTTTACAAGCTGCTCGCCTCCATGGCATCCGCGTCGGATCAGTCCGCCCTCGCGGAGGGTATTTCTCCGCTGCTCCTGGAACTGATCAAGATCCGGGTGTCACAGCTCAACGGATGCGCCTACTGCCTGCGGATCCACACTGCTGATTCACTTGCGAAGGGCGAAAGCCCTGAACGCCTGAGCGTCCTGCCGGCATGGCGGGAAACAGCATACTTCGACGGCCAGGAGCGGGCAGCATTGGCCCTGGCCGAATACGTCACCAGGATTGATCATGCCCACGCGAGCGCGCCCCTTTACGACCTTGCCTCGGCTGAATTGACCTCCGGGCAGATATCGGCCGTGACCTGGGTGGCCATGTCCATCAACACCTTTAACCGGGTGGCGATCAGCAGTTCGTACAAGGTAGCGCCGCCACGGAGATGAGGCCTGGATTGCGGCGCCGAGCGGAAGGTCAGCGTGCAACCGGCTAGTCTCGATAGGGCCTTTGGCGGCCCAAGGTCTGGCATAGAGTCGGAACACGACAAGAAAGCGGTGAAGCACCATGCCTGGATCCCGGCCTCTTTTCAATCTTTCCACCCTGGCGCTGCCCGTCATCCAGGCGCCGATGGCCGGTGGCCCGTCCACTCCGCGGCTGGCAGCGGCAGTGAGTTCGGCCGGAGGGCTCGGCTTCCTTGCCGCGGGCTACAAGAGCGCGGCCGTGATGCAGGCGGAGATCGAGGCAACCAGGGAGCTAACCGGCGCTGCCTTCGGCGTCAATGTGTTCGTCCCCCAGCCCTCGGTCATCGGTCCCGGCGACATGGAGCAGTACGCCCTGTCCCTGGCTCCTGATGCAGGGCGCTTCGGCGTGGAACTGGGCGAGCCGCGGCACGACGACGATGACTGGGACCACAAGGTGGACGTCCTGCTGCAGAAGGCGCCCGCCGTCGTCTCCTTCACTTTCGATCTTCCCGACCCTGCCGTGATAACCGCCTTACAGCAGCGCGGAGTGTACGTCGTGGCAACAGTAACTTCGATGCCGGAAGCGGTGCGGGCGCTGGAGACAGGCGTGGACGCGCTCTGTGCCCAGGGGCCGGAAGCCGGCGGACACCGCGGGACCTTCCATGCCGCCGGCCCCGCCCCGGAAGTGCCCCTGCACGCGATCCTCGAGGAGCTGTCAAAGCTCGGTGCACCCCTGATTGCAGCAGGCGGGATCGTCACCGCCGAGGATACGCGGGCTGCGCTGTCGCGCGGCGCCGCAGCGGTCCAGGCCGGGACGGCGTTCCTGCTCGCGGATGAGGCCGGCACCAAGGCGGCGCACCGAACGGCCATGGCCTCCAGACGCTTTACCGGTACCGCCGTCACCCGGGCCTTTTCCGGAAGGAACGCACGCGGGCTCCACAACGAGTTCATGCGCAGGCACGACGCCGACGCTCCCTACGGGTATCCGGAAATCCACCACCTGACCACTCCCCTGCGCGCTGCAGCTGCGGCTGCCGGGGATCCGGACTGGCTCAATCTGTGGGCGGGGACGGGTTTCCAGCGGACGACGGCGGGGCCCGCCCCACAGATCCTGGCTGCTCTTAAGCCCTAGCCCGCGGGACAGCGGCCTACTCCTCGCCGGTGTCCTGGGCTTCCAGGTACTTGTCCATCGCTTCACAGGCGCGCTTCCAGCGCGCACTCAGCGCGTGCCGGCTCAACGGTTCAGACATGCCGTTAAGTACTTTTTCGATCGCATCAGTTGCGGCGTCCCGGGCTCTGTCCTGCGCCGCCGGGGTGTAGTAGTTCATGCCAGTAATTCGTAGTGTCACCGCATGGGGATGGCGGACAAATCCCTCCGAAGACGACGGCGGGCCGGCTCCTTTTGGAGCCGGCCCGCGCACGCCTGCCTCAGGTCAGAGGGTGGCGGTGTCAATCACGAAGCGGTACCGGACATCCGATGCCAGCACGCGCTCGTAGGCGTCGTTGATCTTCCCGGCCGGGATGACCTCAATTTCCGCGCCGATGTTGTGCTCCGCGCAGAAGTCCAGCATCTCCTGCGTCTCGCGGATGCCGCCGATCATCGAACCAGCGAAGGACCGGCGCCCGCCGATCAGTGCGAACGCGTTGACCGGAAGCGGCTCGGCGGGGGCACCGACGTTGACCAGCGTGCCATCCAGCGTGAGCAGCTGGAGGTAGGAGCTGATGTCGATCGAGGCACTGACAGTGTTGATGATCAGGTCGAAGTTTCCGGCAAGCTGTTCAAAGGTGCCCGGATCGCTGGTGGCGTAGTAGCTGATTGCACCCAGCTTTAGGCCGTCTTCCTGCTTCTTCAGCGACTGGGACAGGACGGTCACTTCGGCGCCCATGGCGGCGGCCAGCTTGACGGCCATATGGCCCAACCCGCCCAGGCCTACGACTGCAACCTTCTTGCCGGGGCCCGCGCCCCAGCGGCGGAGCGGGGAGAAGGTGGTGATACCGGCACATAGCAGCGGTGCGGCGACGTCCAGGTCCAGGCCTTCGGGGATGCGGACCACGAAGTCTTCGGTGACCACCACGTGGCTGGAGTAGCCGCCCTGCGTGATGGTGCCGTCGCGGTCCACCGCGCCGTAGGTGCCCACCATGCCCTTGAGGCAGTACTGTTCATCGCCCTGCAGGCAGTTAACGCACTCCTTGCAGGAATTGACCATGCAGCCGACGCCAACGCGGTCGCCGACCTTGTGTTTGGTCACCTTGGACCCAACCTCGGTGACTACGCCTGCGATCTCGTGGCCGGGCACCAGCGGATACTGCTGCGGGCCCCAATCGCCGCGGACGGTGTGGATGTCGGAGTGGCAAATGCCGGCGAACTTGATCTCGATCAGCACGTCCTGCGGGCCAACGGCCCGGCGCTCGATGGTGGTGGAGACGAGGTCCTCTGTTGCGGACGGGGATGCATAGGCCTTGACGGTGGTCATGGTTCTCCTGTGGTTCTTTGGGGGGGATAACTGAATGCTACAGGGCTTGGTTAACAGCAAACCCGAAGATCGGAGGTGTAACGAGGGCCCTGCTGTAACTGGTACTGGCAGACCCACCCTTCGCCGCGCGTCCGAATTCACTCAGGCGCCGGAGTGCCGCGTTCCGGCGGCATCGATTCGGTGACGACGAACAGCTCACACAGGGTCATCAGAATCCCCAGAGCAGCGAAGAACGTGGTCAGGGTCAGCTGCACTGCGGAAGCCGTAGCACCGAACTCATCCGCAACACGGGGAAACGCCGGCTGTAACTGGTTCTGGCAGACCCTCCCAGTGGTTTGCGGATCCGTCGTACGGTTTCCTTATGGATAACCGAGCCGAGGTACGACAGTTCCTTTCGACCCGCCGCGGGCGCATCACCCCCGAGCAGGCAGGGCTGGAAACCTACGGCGGGCGGCGGCGCGTTTCTGGGCTGCGCCGGGAAGAAGTGGCACGTCTGGCCGGTGTCAGCGTGGACTATTACACCCGGCTGGAACGGGGAAACCTCACCGGTGTCTCCGACAGCGTGCTGGACGCGATCGCCCGTGCCCTGGAACTGGACCGTGCGGAGCACGACCACCTCTACGACCTCGCGCGGGCAGCCAACACGTCCGGCCGCAAACGGGCTGCAGCCCCGGTCCCGTCCCGGGTGCGGCCCGAACTGCAGTACCTACTGGACACCATTACGGGAGCGCCGGCCTTCATCGGCAACAACCGGATGGACATAGTGGCCGCCAACACGCTGGGCTACGCACTGTATTCGGACATGTACCGCGGGCCGGCGCGCCCGGCCAACCACTCACGCTTTATTTTCCTGGACCCCAAGGCACATAACTTCTACACGGACTGGGAACGGGCAGCGAACACCAATGTGGCCATCCTGCGCCGGGAAGCAGGACGGAACCCCCACGACAAGGGCATTGCCGAACTCATTGGAGAGCTGTCCATGCGCAGCGACGAATTCCGGACCCGCTGGGCAGCGCACGACGTCCGGCGCCACTACGCTGGAACGAAATTATTCCACCACCCCGTGGTGGGAGTCCTGGAACTGAACTACCAGGTACTGGGGCTGGAAGAGGACCCCGGTCACTCCCTGACGGTTTACCCCGCAACCCCCGGCAGCTCCTCAGAGGAGGCCCTCAAGCTTCTCGCGTCCTGGGCGGCCACCGAAAACATCGTGGAGCGGGCACTGGCCGGGGCGCGTTAGGCCCTCGTCCTCCGCCCGGGCCATATCAGTCCCTTGCCAGCGGGACGGCGAGGATCCGGTCATCCCCGGGTTTCGGGTCGCCGCGTCCGTCGGTGTTGTTGGTCAGGAACCACAGCTGTCCCTCCGGAGAGACGGTGACGTCACGGATCCGCCCGTACTCGCGCCGGTAGTGGTCCGTGGCGGTTGAGGGGTCGGAGACGGGAACTGAGCGAAGGACCTGCCCCCGGAGATTGGCAATGAACAGGGTCCCGCTGGCGTGTGCCATGCCGCTCGGGCTTGCACCGCTTGGTTCCCATTGCTGTACGGGATCCACAAAACCTTCCCTGTCCGCTATCCCCTCCACAGTCGGCCAGCCGTAATTCGCCCCTGGAGTGATGATGTTCAGTTCGTCCCAGGTGTTCTGGCCGAATTCGGTGGCGAACATGGTGCCGTCGTCCGTCCAGGCAATCCCCTGCGGGTTCCGGTGCCCGTAGCTGTACACGAGCGACCCTGGGAAGGGATTGTCAGCCGGAACATCACCGCCGGGCGTCATCCGGAGGATCTTTCCGGCCAGGAATTCGCGGTCCTGTGCACTGTTTCTCTGGCTCGCGTCGCCGGCCGTCACGTACAGCATGCCGTCGGGACCAAAGGCGATCCTGCCGCCGTCGTGAATGCTCGCAGAAGGTATCCGGTCAAGGAGGGTATCCGGTTCCCCCAGCGAGAGTGCGCCCGGAGAGCCCGTGACGGTGAAACGCTGGACACGGTTACCATCGCTGGCAGTCGAATACACATAGAGATCACCGCCGCTGCCTACAGCAAGCCCCAGCAGGCCCGATTCTCCGCGGGCGACCACACCTTCAACGGTACCGATGGGCCTGGCGGAACCGTCCGGGGCGAGTTCAAGGATCTGTCCGCTGTTCCGCTCGCTCACCAGCGGTGTCCCGTTGCGGAACACCACGGACCACGGCGCGTCCAGGTCCGCCGCGACCTGCTGCGGTGTTCCGGCAATAGCGGCTGCCGCCGTCGTGGCTGGCGCGCTGGTTGGCTCCGCGGACGTGCCGGATGCAGCCGAACCAGATACAGCCGGGGTGGACTGCGTTGGGGCAGGAGAGCCACTGGCGGCGGGCTCCGGGGCGGGGGTAGCAGTGCAGGCCGCGAGCAGGATGCCCGTTCCCAGGGCAGTGGCGGCGAGGAACCGTTGGCGCATGTGCTTCTCCTCCGTGTTGCTGGTCATGGCACCGGGGGTTAGCCGTCGTCCGGCCTACTTCAATGAGCCGGCGGGTTTGCGTTGCTTGGCGGACCACCATTGCTTTGCGGGACCGGCCTGGCCGTTAAGCTCTGCGTCAAGGCTGCTCAGGCAGTAGTCCTTGAACCAGTGCCGGATGCCCTGCGGCAACTTGGGATAAACCACGGACAGGACGCGCATGGTGCGGTCGAAGCGGCGCTGGCGGCGTTCGCTCCACGGCAGGCCGAAGTCCTTGCGCAGCTGCTCGGGAAGGAGTCCGGCGGTGAGGAATCTTGCCGGCGGGATGATGGCGCGGTACCAAAGGGCAGTGTGCTTCGGGTACAGCAGGCCGCGGCCCACGCGGATGCCGGCGTCTTCCGCCCGCAGGTTGGCGATCCGGTCATCCCAGTAGCGTCCGAAGGCGGCCCGGTCCTTGGGCCACATGCCCGCCGGAAGCTGCAGGGCTGTGCCGATCCGCGCATAGTCCTGGTACATGGCATCGGCCGATTCGTCGTCGAGCGGTCCGTAAATCTTCTCTATAACCGTAACCGCGGTGTCATAAAGGGTGGCCACCACCCACAGCTGCAATTCCGGATCGTAGGCGTTGTACCCGGGCGAGGTCCCGTTGTCTGCCCTGCGGACCGGCACGTGGGCGCGGTTTACCCGGCGCCGTACCGCGTTGACCTGCTCCTCGGTGCCGTAGACGATGGCGTAGACGTAGGTCAGCGTGCCCTTGAGCCTGTTGACCGGACGGCCGGTGAACGTGCTGTGCTCGTGAACGCCCCGGCCTACCGGTGGATCGGCAAGCTGCAGCAGGAGGGCCCGCCCCGCGCCGGCGAGCAGGATGGCTTCCGCGCCGTAATCTGCCATTCCCCGCACCATCTCAACAGGGTACCGGAGGAGGAAAAAGGATGGCGACGCACTGCACCGCTATGACTGGGCAGGCACATAACGATCAACGGTCCGTTCGTCCTCCCGCCAGCACGAGCAGTGCCCTTGGAAAATCGAGTACACGCCACTCGTGTCCTCGGTTCCCAATCCCCGTACCGTCCTTTGAAAGTCCTGCGGACGGCCGTGGGTGCTGCAGATGTCAGGGGGCGGTACATGGGGTCCATGGAAGCACCGTCATGACGCAGCCCAACGGCTACGCCCGGCCCCTTCTGGATCCGGCAGTCCTGGAGCGGCTGCGCGCAGACCTTGAGGATGACGAAGGGGTCTGGAAGGTATTCATCGAGGACTACATCAGCAACCTGCCCCACAGGCTGCAGCGGGTACGCCTCACACTGACCACCGGGGACGTTACCGGCGCCATGGACGCGGTCCTGAGCCTCAAGACTTCCAGCCAGATGGTAGGGGCGGAAATGCTGGCAGGACTTGCCGAGGACCTGGAACAATCCCTGCGCGAGGAAGTCAGGACCGGGGACCCGGCCGTGGTCCTTCCCCGGCTTGCCGCCGAGCACCTCCGACGGATCAAGCAGTGCGCCCAGCGGACCATCTATGTCCTTCAGGATCACCTGGCACAAAGGCCGCCGCCTGCGGTGTGAGGGAGGCAGCCCTCTTGACCACATCCGTGCACCGCTGACGCGACGGGCGGCGCCAGGGTCACGGTTTGGCTGCGGGCGGACGACGGCGGCGTCGCCTTTTCGCCGTCGCGCAGGTTCCGGGGGAGCTGCTTTTCTTGCGGTGGACGGGGCAGTCCAGGAGGTGATGGCTGCCTCGGATGGAGTCGCAGCGCAGCACGTCCTGGTGGTTCTCGGGGTGGGAAAGCCGCGGGATGTGATCCCCCTGCGTGCCCCCGCCAAAGTGACGCCATCCGCAAAATGACATGGGGTCTTCAGCCTGAACTACCTAGACTGGCCAGTGGACGCTTCAACCACGGACGAGAGCAAAGGAGCAAAGCATGAGCGGAGAAGTTGTTGTAGGAGTGGATGGCAGCGCATCGGCCCGGAAGGCCGCGGAGGTGGCACTGGGCCTGGCGGAAAAGCTGGGCGCCCCGCTCCACATCGTCACCGCCTTCGAGAGCGACACCCCGGAGACCTTCGGGGTCGGCTCGGACCAGGTGAAGGTCTTCAGCGCCGACAGTGCCGAAAACGTTGCGAAATCACTCGCTGCCTCGCGCCCGGGGGTGCAGGTGACTCACTTCGCCGCACGCGGCAAGCCGGCCGACTCCCTCATCAAGGAAGCGATCCGCCTGGACGCCCAGCTGATCGTGGTGGGCAACCGACGGATGCGCGGCATCGGCCGGCTCCTGGGCAGCGTCGCGAACAGCGTGGCGCACAACGCCCCCTGCGATGTCTACATCGCCAACACCTACGAGGACTGACAGGCCCCTGAAGGCCTGCGGCACCCAAGACAGGGACGGACGACGGCGGGACCTCCCGCCGTCGTCCGTCCCTGCCCCGTGACCGGGCTACTTCAGCGCACCCTCCCGCACCTTTGCGGGCTCGAACTGCTCACCGGCGCCGGGAAACGTGGGTACCTCGATCCGGGCATGGCTGTGAATTTCGTTCACCGTGGCCTTGGTGTGCTCCGCAATCTTCTCCATGGTGGTCACCCACATGCCGTCCATGGCCTTCACCCGCTCGATCAGCTGTTCCAGCGCCACCGCCTTTGACGGCCGGCCCGAGATGAACGGATGGTTGGTCAGGACGAAGCAACTGCCCTGGGAGTGGTGCGCCTCGGCCTCCAGCGTCCACATCTCCAGCACCTTCGCCGGGCTCTCGATCACGCCGCTGCCGGTCACGCCCGGGTAGAACGCGTACTGCTCCCAGTCGTCCAGGGTCCAGTCCACCGGGATCTCCACAATGTCCCGCGGGTCATCGGCGGCCACCGCAAAGCGGTAGGGGGCATCGCCGTCGAGCAGGCTCGAATCGTACAGGAACCCCCGGTCCGCCAGCAGCCCCGGCGAATGCCAGTTCAGCTCCCACCACGGCGCGCGGTAACCCACCGGGCGGACGCCCGCCACGTTTGCCAGGGCCTCAAGGCCCCGCTCCAGGTAGCTGGCCTCGGTGCGCGGGTCGATGCCCTGCATCGGCTCGTGCAGGTAGCCGTGGTGCGCCACTTCATGCCCGCCGTCCACAATCCGGCGGACCACGTCTGGGTAGGACTCGGCAGTGAATCCGGGGATGAAGAATGTGGCGTGGATGTCCTGGCGTTCCAGGATTTTCAGGAGCCGGGGCACGGCCACCTTGGGCCCGTAGGACTGGTGGGTCATCAGCGACATCCGTCGCGTGCTGGTGGGGTCGTGGGCGATGGTGCAGGATTCCGCGTCAACGTCGAACGTGAAGGACGCGGCTGCTTTGTGGCCGTCGGGCCAGGTGATGGGGTGCAGGAGGTCAGCGATAGCGGGCTGGTTCACGAGAAAGTCCTTTCGGCGGGCCCGCAGCGGGCCCGCCTGAAGAGAGGGGAAGGAAAGGTCAGAGGACCGGGATGACCGTGGTGGTGCCGGTGCCTCCAGGCTGGGCGGCAACACGGTTCTCTGAGCCGACGTACCGGATGTGGGCGCGCGGGCCGAGGACTGCGTAGACACCCGCACTGGTAAGGCCGCCTGCCAGCCAGGACAGGTCCCACCCGCCCAGGGCCACGGCGATGGGGCCCTGCATGACGGGAACCAGGCCGTACATAAACAGCCAGGTGGCGAAGATGCCGGCCAGGAGGGAGGTCACGCCCGCCCAGTTGATGCCGGGAAGGCGGCGGGTGCCGACGCCGTCAAACAGCCGCTGGGGGTCGCCCGGCCAGCGCTTCTCCAGCCAGAAGTAGTGCACCAGCATGACCCCGCCCCAGGCGGCCACCCAGGCCACCAGGCCGATGAGCCAGGCGTCCAGGACAGCGGCGAAGTCCTCCTGGAAGATGAAGAAGACGACGGCGGCCAGCGAGAAGACGCCGACGAACAGGTTCAGCTTGCGTCGGCTGATGGAGATGTCCAGCGCCTGGGTGGCGACGGAAAACGTGTAGATGTTCAGGATGTTGGTGGCGATGGGGCCATGCAGCACCATGAGCAGCACCGGCAGGGCCAGGACGCCGAAGTTCTGCACGATCAGCTTGCCAGGGTCAACCTCGCCGCTGTTCGTGGCCAGGCTCGCGCCGAGGATTCCCAGCCAGACCACCGGGATGAACTGCCCCAGGACCGACGCCAGGTAGACCTTTTTCCTGGGCACCGAGGTGCTGACAAAGCGGGAGTAATCGGCGGCATAGGTGAACCAGGTGATGCCCCAGCCGATGCCAATAGCGGTCATCACGGCGCTCATGGCGGCGATCCGCTCCGAGCCTTCCAGGACAGCGCCGGCCGGACCCGCGTAGGACCAGTTGATCTCCATGCCGAACCCGGCGACGGCGGACATGACGGCCAGGATGACGATGGTCGGCGGGACGGTCCACTTTTCGAACGCGGCGATGGCCTTGTACCCGAACCAGGCGATAGCCACCTGCGCCGCCATGATTCCCGTGGCCACGGCGATCTTCCAGCCATAGTTCTGCGCCTCCGGATCCACCCAGCCCAGGGTGCCGAACAGCGCCATCACCAGGTCCAAAATGATCCAGGTGTTGACGGCGCACCAGCCGATCACCAGCAGTGCCTGGATGGCGGCCGGAAGGTAATTGCCACGTCATCCAAATGCCGCCCGGGCCAGGACCATGCCGGTGGCGCCGGTTTTCTGGCCGAGGAGCACGAAGCAGCCAAAGAGGAGCATGCCGATCAGGTTGCCCAGCACCAGGACGGTCACCGTGTCCGCGAAGCCGAGGCCCAGGTGGATCCCGAGCGCCCCCAGCACCCAGTTGATGGGAGCGAGGTTGGCGCCCGCCCAGATCCAGAACTGGCCGGAGACCTTGCGGGTGCGGGCGGATTCGGGGATGGGCTGGAGCCAGGCTTCGTGGTCCGCTGCAGTGTTGTGGTTTGCATCAGCAGCGCGCCGTTGCACTGCTGTAGAAAGCTTTTCTTGCATGGGGAGCCTCCATGAGGTGAATGAATACCCAAAAGGCTATGTGGCCCCCGTCACAAGAAACAAGATACTATGTGTCGAACATATCGAGCTACTACTCTACGGACTGTCATGTCAGTGTTCCTTGGCGAAATACTCGCCCACCCCGCCCTGGCCGCCGCCGATCCGGTGGTCCACCCGCCGGGCGACAACACGGATGCGCACCCGGTGCGCTGGGTCCACTCCAGCGAGGTGCTGGACATCGCTCCCCTGCTGCGCGGCGGCGAACTGCTGCTCTGCGGCGGCATCACCCTGGCCACGGCCACCCCGCAGAAGCGTGAGGAGTACGTCCGCGCCCTCGCGCAACGCGGCATTGCTGCACTGGCCATTGAGACCGGCGGAGTTCTGCCCGAGATCCCCGCCGCGATGTTGGAAAAGGCCGGGGAATATGGGCTTCCGGTGGTGGAACTCCGCAAGGTGGTGCCGTTTGTTGGCATCATGCAGGCCATCAATTCGATCCTGGTGAGTGAATCCGTGGGCCACCTCCAGCAGGCGGACGCAGCCACCCGCGCCATGGCTGCCGAGCTGGCCCACGGAGCCTCCCTGGACAAAATCCTGGGGGTATTGGCCGGCATCACCGGCTCAGCAGTGCGGCTCACCTCCCCGTGGGGTGTGGTCATGGGCAGCGCCGTGCCGGAGAGCTGGCCGAACGACGGCGGGAAGTCAGTGGACAAGGCAGCGGCAGGGCGGCAAGGCGGGGCTTCCGGGACGGCAGCCGGAACAGTGTTCAGCGTGGAAATAGCTGTGCGCGGTGTCCTGATGGGCAGGCTTGAAGTCCAGGTGAAGGAGGGCGCAGACACCGCCCTTGCGCGCGTGGCGGGGGAACGCGCCGTCGACATCCTGGGCCTGGCGCTGCTGCAGCACACGCCTCCCGGCCTGCATGCCCTGGCCGGCGCCGAGCTGATGCGCGCAGTGCTCACTTCGGCGCCGGCGTGGCGCCTTGAGCAGCTGGCACCGGGCGCTGGTTTCCCGGCCGAATCCCCCGCCGTGGTGGCGGCAATCCACGCCGGGTCACCGCAAAAGCTGCGTGGCGCCGTCGAGACGTTCCTGAACTCAAGCCGCATTCCCAGCGCGGCCTATCAGGACGATGCGGAGCTGGTGGTGATGATCGGCCTGCCCGCCAACGATACCGTGGGGGCGCGGCGGAAGCTTCTGGAATCCCTGCAGGGACTGGAAAAAGACCAGGACGCAACGGTGGCCGTGGGGCCGGTGGCCGGCAGGGTGGCGGAGGCTGCCTGGTCCCTGGCCGAAGCGCGGCGCGCCCTGGATATTCGCCAGGTCCGGCGGCGCAACGCATCGCCCCGCAGGCGGCATCCGGACCACGGGCTGGTGATTGTTGATGCGGAGGACACCGCCGTGGAGAGCCTTGCCCTGACGGCCATCGACGCGTCCGTGCGGGAGGCTTTCGTCAGTCGCCAGCTGCGTGCGGTCCTGGAGCATGATGCGCAGCGGCAGTCCCAGTTGCTGGAGACGCTGCAGGTGTGGCTGGACTCCGGCTGCAACACTGCCCAGTCCGCACGGGAACTGCACCTGGAGCGGCAGTCGATGCACCATCGGCTGCAGCGGATTTTTGAGCTGTGCGGCGGCGACCCCCGGGGCACAGGCCGGCTGGCTTCCCTGCACCTGGCGGTGCGGATGGCGGGCCTGTCCTGACCGAAGGCATGCGCTGACCCGGCCGGCTTACCTGGCCGGGCGGGGTTACCTGGCGGGCCGACTTACTTGGCCGGGCGGCCACCTAGGCGCGTGGTTACCTGCGCGGCCGCGGCCAGGCACGCTTCGCCCAGGGCCTCCAGCCGTTCCCGTGCGACGCGGAAGCGCGGGGCCGAGATCAGCACGACGGCGGCGACGTCACCGCGGTGATCGAAGACGGGCGCGGCAACCCCCACCTCGTCGATGGAGGATTCGCCGTAGTTCTCCGCCCAGCCCCGGCTGGCCACATCCCGCAGCCTTGCCTCGTAAGTTTCCAGGCCGGCGTCGTCCAGGCCGGGATAACTGATGGAACCGCTGCGCAGCAGTTCATGGACCCGCTCGGCCGGCCGGGCTGCCAGGAACACCTGCACCGAGGCGCTGACGGCGTCCCGGTACCGCGCACCCAAGGGTGTGGTGTGCTTGATCTGGTGGTGGCTGGCGATCTGCTCCACACAGATCGCTTCGCCGCCGCTCCACACCATCAGGGCGCTGGTCTCCCCCGTCTGCTCGGTCAGTTGCCGCAGGACGGGATAGGCCACACGGCGTTCATCCATCTCAGCCAGCAGCGGCCCGGCGACGGCGATAATTCCCAGCCCCAGTCGGAAACGCCGGCTTTCCGGATCCCGTTCCACAAGGTTTTCCTGCTCCAGGGTGGCCAGGATCCGCGAGACGCTGCTCTTGTGCATGCCCACCCGGCCGGCGATTTCGGTGACTCCCAGGAGCGGTTCTTCCGGAGTGAAGGCGCGCAGGACGGCGATTGCGTTAACGACGACGGAGGCGCCTTTCGCGTCGGCCGTGCCATTGGCGCCGGTTCCGTTGGTCTCGTTAACTGCTGGTGGAGTCATGGTAGCCATCATCTTTCCCTATTTTCGGGCAAAGACGCCGAAAGCGGCGCCACGGATTCCGCAGCGCCGTTTCCTGCTTCTGGGGCTTATCCGCCGACGATGTTGTGCTCCGGCCCAAACGGGAACGTGGTGATGTTCTCCACCGTGCCCTCGCCGATGATCAGGATGTCGTGCTCGCGGTAGCCGCCGGCGCCCGGCTGTCCGTCGGCAACAGTGATCATCGGCTCCATGGACACCACCATGCCGGGTTCCAGGACGGTTTCGATGTCCTCGCGGAGCTCCAGGCCGGCCTCGCGTCCGTAGTAGTGGCTCAGGACGCCGAAGGAGTGGCCGTAGCCGAAGGTGCGGTTGGCCAGCAGGCCGTGGCTGATGTAAATCTCGTTCAGTTCGGCCGCGATGTCCTTGCAGACCGCGCCCGGCTTGATGAGTTCCAGGCCGCGCTTGTGGACTTCGACGTTGATGTTCCACAGTTCCAGGGAGCGCTCGTCCGGCTGGCCGAGGAAGAGCGTGCGCTCCAGTGCGGTGTAGTAGCCGGAGGTCATCGGGAAGCAGTTGAGTGAGAGGATGTCGCCCTGCTGCAGCCTGCGGGTCGTGGCCCAGTTGTGGGCGCCGTCGGTGTTGATGCCGGACTGGAACCACACCCAGGTGTCGCGGACTTCGCGGTGCGGGAAGGTCCTGGCGATCTCGTGCACCATGGCCTCGGTGCCGATGAGGGCCACCTCGTATTCGCTGATGCCCTCGCGGATCGCGGCGCGGATGGCCTCGCCGCCGAGGTCGCCGATGCGGGCGCCGTGCTTGATGACCTCGATCTCCTCGGCGGATTTGATCATGCGCTGGCGCATGGCGTCCTGGGAAACGTCCAGGAGTTCGGCGCCAGGGAAGGCGGCCGCGATCTTTTCGCGGGTCAGCCCCGGGAGGAAGTCGTCCTCGACGCCGATCCGGTTGGCTACGATGCCGCGCTGGCGCAGCGCCTCCTGCAGGCCGAAGTAAAAGTTGTCGCGGCGCCAGTCGGTGTAAACGATATTTTCGCCGTAGGAGGTGCGCCACGGCATGCCGGCATCGATGTTCGCAGTGACAGTGACAGAGTCATCGGCAGTGACCACCAGGGCATAGTTGCGGCCGAAAGCGGTGTAGAGGAAATCGGAGTAGTACTTGATGCCGTGGTAGCTGGTCAGGATAACCGCGTCTAGGTCCTTCGCGGCCATGATGCCGCGGAGTCCGCCGAGGCGGCGCTCGAATTCGGCATCCGAGAAGGTCAGCTTCCCCTTCTTCCCGTTGTGCAGGACCTTCAGGCGCTCGAGTTCGGCGATGGAGGAGGCGGTTTCGACTGTAATGGTCATAGTTATGCCTTTCGTGAGTTCGCTTCCGAAACTGGAAGGAGCAACTGGGTTGCGTTGAACGCAACGCTGTTGCATCAAAGGTAGGGTGCGACCTTCGTCATGGTCAAGAGGCCGGAGTCGCTTTTTCTTCCGATTGTGCAAGGTTGGGAAGCACGTGCCCCGCTGGGCAGCCTTATGCCAGTTGTTCCACACCACACAACGCAGTTTTAGTAAACGGAACAGACCGGACAAAAGAGGGGCCGCCAGCATTTCTGGCATCCCCGGAGGTAAAGCAAACGACGGCGAGTGTGTCCCGCCGTCGTTCGCCTTACTGTGACTTGTTGTCCTGCTGGGGTTCCCCGCCGTGCGGATGGCTGCGGTGGCGGGCTTCCTGCAGGTGGTGCTCCAGCTTTTCCTCCGCCTCCCGGCGGCGCTGGCCGACGATGCGCATCTGCTGCGTTGTGGGTGCCGTGTGGGCATGCAGGTGCGGGCCTCGATCATGCGGGCTGCTGGCCCTGTTGTCTTGCATAGGGATATGGTCCCACCACACAAGGCCCGCGGGAAGGTGCCGCCGGCGCCGCCGCCTTAGCTTGGGACGTCCTTTATCAAGATTTGCGCAGTTTATCCCGATGGTGGATAAATCCTCTTCCGCTCACTTCTCCGCCTGCCTAGGGTGGCTTTCACAGACTCACCAAGGGGGAAATATGAAGAGCTCGGATGACCACTCGCTGGACACGCTAAACGACGCTCAGCAGCAGCTTTCTGCAGAGCCGCTGGAGGGCCGGCAGCGGACGGTTGCCGAGTGGACCGGCGATCTTCTCCTCGGGATGCGTCAGCCCATCCAGTTCAGGCTCGCCGACTGGCCCTAGGAGTTTCCAGGGCCCGCGCCACTGCAAAGTGCGGGCCACCTGGATCACCGGTATGACTCCCCCGGTTACGGCTTCGGGAGCCATGCGCCCAACACGGCCAGCGCACTAATCCAGGTTGTTACCCGCCGTTTCCGGCCCGCACGCCCGTCAGCCACGAACCTCAGCTCGAGACGTCCCGTTCAATTTCCTCGGCGAGTTCGTCCACCGCTTCGGGGCGCAGGTCGATGCCCGCGTCCTCGAAGCGTTCCTCGAGCACATGGCTTACGTCATCCTGGACATGGCCAAGGCGGATCTCATCCTTGACGTCTTCGGCTATGCTTTCGGCCGTTTCGACGCCGTCAACCTCTTCCATGCTCTCGTCATCAAAAGGGGCACCTGCGGTATCAGCTGAGTCAGTCATACCCCATGGTTGCCCGTTGCCGGTGTTGGGTCAACAACGTGGCCCTTGATCTCGACTTTGACGAAGTCCTCCCGGTGAAACATCCGGCGTTCGGGCCAGCCGTCCAGCACCACCCAGAGGATGGAGCCGTCCGGCGTGCTGCCGTCCACCACGCCGCAGCCGATGTACTGCCCGTCCCGTGAAAGCCGCACCCACTGCCCCATCGGCAGCGCGGTCCATGCCACCCTGCGCCAGTCCGGTGCTTTGCCGTGGTCCATTGCCGGCTACCGCAGGATGACGGTGCGGTTGCCCAGCAGCAGGATCCGTCCCTCGCAGTGCCAGCGGACGGCGTTCCGCAGCGCCACGCACTCCGCGTCCCGGCCCACCGCCACCAGGTCGTCGGCCGTGTAGGTATGGTCCACCTCGATGACTTGCTGCGAAATGATCGGCCCCTCGTCCAGTTCGGCGTTCACATAGTGTGCCGTGGCGCCGACCGTCTTCACGCCGCGCTCGTATGCCTGGTGGTACGGCTTGGCACCCTTGAAGCTGGGCAGGAATGAGTGGTGGATGTTGATGGTTTTGCCTGCCAGCTTCGCTGAAAGTTCGTCGCTCAGCACCTGCATGTACCGGGCCAGGACCACCAGCTCCACATCGAACGCGTCGACGAGCTCCAGCAGCCGGGCTTCGGCGTCGGGCTTGGTATCCCTGCTCACCGGCACGTGGAAAAACGGGATGCCGTGCCACTGCACCAGGCCCTCCTGGTCGCGGTGATTGGAGACGACGGCGACAATCTCCACCGGGATATCGCCAGTGCGCGCCCGGAACAGCAGGTCGTTCAGGCAGTGTCCCATTTTGGACACCATCACCAGCACCCGGCGCTTGCGGCCGTGCGGCTCAAGCTGCCAGTCCATCTGCCACTTTTCCGCAACAGGCGCGAAGCTCCGGCGGAGATCATCCGTGCGGAGGCGCTGATCCGTTCCGGTGGATTCGGCGGCGAAGTGCACCCGCATGAAAAAGTGCCCCTGCGCTTTGTCGCCGTACTGCTTGATGTCGATGATGTCGCAGCCGTGCTCCAGCAGGAACGCGGACACCGCGTGCACAATGCCGGGCGATTCCTTGCAGTCCACCGTCAGGACATGCTCGACGGCGGCGGCAGGATCCGCTGGTGCGGCATCGACTGCCGGGGCTGGCGCTTCCAGTGATGTGCTCATTTCTTCACTCCGTTCCCTGCGTCATTGAAGTCGCGGCGGATGGCGGAGGCTTCGGCGTCCAGGTCCTGGGCAAGCTCGGACTTGAAGGTCTCGTACCGTGCCAGGTGGGCGGGCCGGCGGCGGAGCACCAGCCATGCTGCACCGAGGACCAGGAACCACACCGGCGTCACCAGCAGCGCCATCAGGGTGTCCGGCTGCGTGGTCAGCGCCCAGAGGACAAAGGCGAAGAACGCGAAAACCACCCAGACCATGGGTACGCCGCCCGGCATCCGGTAGTTGGAGGCAGCGTGCAGGTGCACACGGCGGCGGCGGAAGGCCAGGTAGCTGGCGAGGATGATGGACCAGACGAACACAAAGCAGACGGCGGACACGGTGGTCACCATTTCGAAGGCCTTGCCGATGTCCTGGCCGGCGTACATCAGCACCACGCCGGAGAGCAGCAGTACGCAGGAAAGGAAGAGGGCGTTCTGCGGGACTTTGCGGGTGGACAGGTTCCGGAAGAGCGACGGCGCGTCCCCCTCCTGGGCGAGCCCGTAGACCATGCGGGAGGTGGAGTAGATGCCGGAGTTGGCCGAGGACATGGCCGAGCTCAGCACCACCAGGTTCACCACCGTTGCCGCGGCGCCGAGGCCGGCGAGGGAGAACATCGCGATGAACGGGCTGTGGCCGGCCTGGAACTGGGTCCACGGGGTGACGGACATTAGGATGATGAGGGCGCCTACGTAGAAGAGGAGCACACGGATCGGGATGGAGTTGATGGCTTTGGGCAGGTTCTTCTCCGGATCCTTCGCCTCGGCAGCCGTGGTGCCCACCAGTTCAATACCCACGAACGCGAACACCGCAATCTGGAAGCCTGCCACAAAACCCATGAACTCGTTGGGGAACATCCCCCCGTGGCTCCACAAGTTCGTGAAGGTAGCAGGGCCGGCGTCGGACTGGAAGCCGGTGAAGATCATGAACAGGCCCACGATGATCAGGGCGGCGATGGCGATGATCTTGATCAGCGCGAACCAGAACTCGGTCTCGCCGAAGGCCTTGACGGTAACGAGGTTCAGGAGCAGGAGGATGGCCACGGTGGCCAGGCCGGGAATCCACAGCGGCAACCCCGGCCAGAGTTCCTTGGAGTAGCCGGCGATGGCGATGACGTCCGCGATTCCGGTGATCACCCAGCAGAACCAGTAGGTCCAGCCGGTGAAGAAGCCGGCCCAGGGCCCCAGGAGGTCGGCCGCGAAGTCGCTGAAGGATTTGTAGTTCAGGTTGCTGAGCAGCAGTTCGCCCATGGCCCGCATGACGAAGAACAGCATGAAGCCAATGATCATGTAGACGAAGATGACGGACGGCCCGGCCGCGGAGATGGTCTTGCCGGAGCCCATGAACAGGCCTGTGCCGATGGCGCCGCCGATGGCGATGAGCTGAATGTGCCTGTTGGTCAGTTGCCGCTCAAGATGCGGCTCCTGATGGGCTGACAAAGGTTTAGTGGTCACGTGCTGCTCCTCGAATCGACGTTGGTTGGAGTGCTGCTGTTGTGGAGGTGTTGCCCGGTTCTTCGCTTTTGGGGAGGCCGGGGATGGAATCAAGGCTGTTGAAGCTGTAGAGATGGACGCCGGCGAGCTTGCCGGGCTGGCTTCCCAACTCGGTGATGAGGCTGTCCGGCGAGTAGCGGTCCCCGCTCAGGAGCTTGCGGGCCAGCGGGCCTTTGCGGCTGAGAAACTTCAGGGAACTTCCGACGCCGATCTGCGTGGCAAGTGCCACGAGTTTGGTCCGCGGGACCGGCCCCGCGACGCCGGCCCAGACGGGCAGGTTAAGGCCCTCATGTCGCAGCAGGGCGGCGTAATGGTGGATTGTGTCCGCGGAGAAGCACATCTGGGTAACCACGTGCGTGGCCAGGTGCTGCTTGGCCAACAGGCCGTCCAGCAGGTCCACGGGGCTGACCAACGGGTGGCCCTCCGGGTAACCCGCCACCCCGGCCCGCATCAAGCCGCCGGTGTACTGGGCGATGTCTTCAAGGACCGGAAGCGCGGAGTCGTAGGCTCCGGCAGGCTGCTTCCGGTCTCCCCCAATGACGAAGACTTCGCGGATACCTGCGGCATCGCAGCCGCGGACAATCCCGGTGAGTTCGGCGCGGTTGCCGATGCTCCGGGCGGCGAGGTGCGGGACCACTGTGTAGCCGCCGTCGCTTAGCTCCACGGCGGTGCGCACAGTGCGCTCGAGGCCGTGGTGCGGCAGGCACGTGACGCTGAGGGTGATGGTCCGGGGCACCAGGGCCTTGACCTGCTCAACAATTCCCGGGGCAGGGATGATCTCGATTCTGAGGGGGGACATCATTGGTCCTGTCTGAACGTCAGGTTTGGGGCTCCAGCCTGGGTAGCAGGCTGGAGCAATCAGGCCGGAAATCAGGCCGAGGCGGCGAGCAGGGTGCTGGCTTCCTGGCGGGTGGTG
>NZ_VAHO01000022.1 GCF_005796225.1 Pseudarthrobacter sp. NamE5 | reverse complement strand
GTCGAGGTCCAGCTCGTCATGACGGACCGGACCCTCTTCCAGGGCGACAGCGAACCTGCCCGGCTCACCGGGTACGGGATCGTGCCCGCCCAATGGGCCAGGACAGCAGTGCTCGAAGGACCGCCAGCTGCTGAAGGCGCGACGAAGACCAACGGGTCTGCAGCGGACCCCGGGAACAGCGGCGACCTCACCACCTGGCTGCGCCGGCTCTACACCGCCCCCGGCACCGGCGAACTCCTCGCGATGGACTCCAAGGCCCGGCTCTTCCCACCAGGACTCCGCCGGTTCCTGCAAATCCGTGACGACACCTGCCGCACCCCCTACTGCGACGCGCCCATCCGGCACCACGACCACATCATCCCCTGGCACAACGACGGCCCAACCACCGCAGCCAACGGCCAAGGCCTCTGCGAAGCCTGCAACCACACCAAAGAAGTGCCAGGCTGGCAGGCACTGCCGGTCCCGGGAGCCAGACACACGGTCCAGCTCCAGACCCCCACAGGCCACACCTACCGTTCCACCGCCCCGCCCCTTCCCGGCACCAAACGGAATGTGCAAGGCGCGCTGGCTTTACGGCGTCATAACGCCCCCGGCAACGGCAAGGAGGCACCCCGGCACCTGGAGGCTGCAAAAAAGCCTGCCGTGCAGGTGCTGGGCCGGGCGGGACCTCCTTAAGTGGAACGCTGCCTCACCGCCGGACTGCCTCACTGCCCTGCGCCTGCCCCGTTGGGCAGGGTTACGGCGGCGCCCCGCACGGTTCAGGGGTTGGGGTTCGGCCCGATCATGGATGGTGGAGGCGGAGGGAACGGGGCGGTGGGGTAGAGCGGCGCCACATTGATCATGTAGTTGGCCCACTGGGGCCCTGCGAGCATCCAACCGTCAAGGCGGGGGTAGTGGGTTCCGTTGATGGTGACGTTCTGCCCGGCACGCTTCTGTCCCTCAAGGGCGTCGCCGAAGAAGGACGCGGTGGCGAGGCCGGTGGTGTAGCCAACAATCCAGGTTGACCCATTATTGTTCGAGGTTCCGGTTTTGGCTGCCACAGGAAACTTGTCATGGGTCTTGGGATTGATCCAGACGCCTGAGCCCTTGACGAGCACATCCTGCAGCACGTTGTTGACACCGCGCGCCACGTCCGGCTTCACGGCGTCCCGGCACTCAACCGGCTGGGCAGGGAGATTGCCGCCGGCTGCATCCTTGACCTCTTGGAGTGCGATTGGTGTGCAGTAGCGGCCGTCATTGGCGAAAGTGGCGAAAGCGTTGGCCATGTGGAGGGGGGCCACCCCGATAGCACCCAAAAGGTTGCCCAGCTGATGCATGTTGATCGGGGAGCCATCAAGCCCGCTGTGCAGGCCTACAGCGTCCACCATCTTCTGGATCCCGCAAAAGTCCAGCTGGGTTGCGGAGGCGAACGTGGCCGTGTTGATGGAGTTGTACAGCCCGTAATTGATGGGCATCTTCCGATAGAAGCCCTCTTCAGCGTTCTGGAGGTCATCCGCGGCGCCCATGGCCGGGTTGGCCTGGGCCGTGCTGTAGGCACCCAGTACCTTTCCGCAGCTGGATCGCCACGGGAAGTCCAGTGGATAAACACGCCGGGACGCGTCCACTTCGGCGGTAAGGTGCTTCCCCTCGTTCAGCCACTGCGCGAACGTGAACGGCTTCATGGTGGATCCGGGTTGGAAACCGCCGGCACCGTTGAGGTTATTGCCCTGCGGGTCCTTCGCGTCCACGTTGAAGTTCAGGTGGGTATCGAATTTGCCCGGTTCCGGCAGGAACACCGTGTTCTGGGCCATCGCCAGGATCTTGCCGGTGCCCGGTTGAACCGTCACCAGGGCGGCCCCCCAGCGGTCCGGGTTGGGCCCGGCCGTGCCGTCCACCTGTGCTTGAGCCGCGGCCTGCAGCCTGCTGTCCAGTGTGGTGACGATCGTGAGACCCCCGCGGTACAGCTTGCGCTGGCGTTCCTCGGGGGTGGGGCCGTAAGCGGGGTTGTTGAGGATGAGCTGCGATATGTAGTCACAGAAGTAGGGAGCCATCGCGGCGTTTGCGCAGCCCTGCCGTTCCGGGCTGATCTTGAGGTCGATTGGCGTGGCCACGGCCTCGTCATGCTGCGCCTGCGTGATCTTGCCGAGGCGGAGCATTTCACCCAGCACCTGATTGCGGCGGGTAATGGAGTTGTCCGGGTTTATCGCCGGGTTGTAGAACGTGGGGCTGTTGACGAGTCCGGCCAGCAGTGCTGCCTGGGGTAGCGTGAGGTCCTTGGAAGTGGTGGCGAAGAAGTAGCGTGCCGCCGCCTCCACACCATAGGCGTCGCTGTTGAAGAAGACGATGTTCAGGTAGCCCTCGAGAATTTGGTCCTTGCTGAACTTCTTCTCAAGGGAGATCGCCAGTTTCATCTCCCGCAGTTTGTCGCCAACGTCTTTCTGTCCGCTGAGGATCACCTCTTCCGGCCGGTCCTGCGAGAGTCGCGCCTCGTTGAGGACATTGGTGACGTACTGCTGGGTGATGGTGGAAGCGCCCTGCTGGTCGCCTTGGGTCAGGTTCGTAATCAGGGCGCGGACAATGCCTTGGGGGTCGACACCGGCATGCTCGTAGAACCTGCTGTCCTCGATGGCGATGACGGCGTCCTTGATGTGGGGAGACATCTGGTCAAGCGGGATCGGGACGCGGTTTTCGGCATAAAAGGTTGCGATGGGCTGGCCATCGGCGGTAAGGACCTTCGTGGATTGCGACGGCGGCTGGACAGTCAGTTCCTCCGGCAGCCTTTCGAAGTAGTCGATGGACGTGGAGACGCCGAATCCTGCTGCAGCAACCGCCGGAACCACCAGGCTCGCTGCCAGAACGCCGCACATCACGCTTGCTGCCAGGAATCCCAGCAACTTTCCCAGGGGGGAACCCGGACGGCGCCTGCGCTTCTTCTTTTTGACCATTTCTCAGCCCTCGAGCTAGAAGGTGCCAAAAGAATACGCCGGTCAGGACGCCGATTCGGGCCCAGGAAGATCAGGATTTGATTACAAACTCCCGATTGACCGGCGATACTTAACGACATATCGTTAGGTATCGCTGAGGAGCTCAGTGAAACAGCAACACGAAAGGAAGATGCCACGATGAAGGGCATACCTGAAGATGCATTTCCCGGCCCGGATTTCAGCAGTGGGCGGTTTGAACGGAGGAGGGGCCGCAGGGGGCCGCATGGACACCGAGGTGGTGGATTTGGCCCTGGGTTTGGTCCGGCCTTTGGACCCGGTTTTGGCCCTGGCTTCGGCCCCGGATTAGGCCGCGGCCCCCGCAGGGCAAACCGGGGTGACGTCCGCGCCGCGATCCTCTCGCTCCTGGGTGAAGCCCCGTCAAATGGTTACGGATTGATCAAGACGATTGCCGCCAAAACGGACGGTGCCTGGCGGCCAAGCCCTGGTTCCATTTACCCGACCCTGCAGCAACTGGTTGACGAAGGCCTGATCTCGGCGCTGAGTGAAGGGCGCGGGACGGAGTTTGCGCTTACTGATGCGGGTCGGGCCTATGTGGCCGAGCACGGGGAAGAGATGGAGAATGCGTGGAATTCGGCGCCGGACAGCTCAGACCGTGAGTTCCACCAGAGCCTCGGAAAACTGATGGGCGCCGTCCATCAGTTCCGCAGCGGCGTTACGGAAGAGCAGCGGGCCGCCGCCATCGAAAAGCTGGATGAGACGCGCCGTGCCCTGTACAAGATTCTGGCTGACTAAAGCTTCCGACTAAAGCTTTCGCCCCAGCGGAAGCTTGCCGGCCAGGCAAATACTGCGCGCCTGGCAGCCGGGTCAGGCGAAGGAATCTTCCCTGCTCTGCCGGGCAGTGGTTCCTGTGCTGGCCGGGCAAGGCTTGGGAGCGTGGGGCAGCGGGTTGAAGTCAGCCCCCATCTCCCCGAACGCGTAGGCACTCTCGGCATGTTCGGACAAATCCACACCGGCATTTTCCGCCTCCCCGCTGACGCGGAAGCCGATGGTCCTGTTGATGCCCTGGCCAATCACCAGGGTCCCGACGCCGGACAGCAGCACGGTGATGACCACGGCGGCGGACTGGGCGACCAGCTGCTGAACGCCGCCGCCGTAAAGGAGGCCGCCGCCCTGCCCGTCCACCGGGAGGGCGATGAAACCCAGCGCAAGGGTTCCGATGAGTCCGGCCCCCAGGTGGACGCCCACCACGTCGAGGGAATCGTCGAGACCGAAGCGGTATTTGAGGTCAACGAAGACGGCGCAGGCGGCTCCTGCTGCCAGGCCCAGGCCGATTGCGGCCACAGGGCTGATGTTGCACAGGACGGAGTGATAGCGACGAGACCTGCCACCACACCTGATGCGGCCCCCAGAGACGTCGGGTGCCCATGGCGGACCTTCTCGGTGACCAGCCAGCTGAGCATGGCAGCCGCCGGCGTAACCAGCGTGTTCACCCAGATCAGGCCGGCCTGCTCGGCGGTGGTGGCCGCGCCCCCGTTGAAGCCGAACCAGCCGAACCACAAAATCGCTGCGCCCAGCATGATGAAGGGGACGTTGTGCGGCCGGTGGTTGGGGTCCTTCGCGAAGCCGTGCCGCTGGCCCACGATCAAAGCCAGGACCAGTGCAGCGGTGCCCGAACTGATTTCCACCACCGCACCACCGGCGAAGTCTATGACTTGGCCGAAAATCGCAGTGACCGCTCCATCCGCGCTCATCAGGCCGCCGCCCCAGACCCTGTAGGCGAGCGGGCAGTACACCACTGTGATCCACAGCGGGACGAACAGGGCCCACGCACCGAACTTGGCGCGGTCCGCAATGGCTCCGCTGATCAGCGCCACCGTGATGATGGCAAAGGTGGCGCTGTAACCTGCTTTGATCAGGTCCGGCGAGCCCATCAGGTTCTGGAAGCCGAAGCTGGCGAAGGGGTTGCCGAAGATGCCAAGCACGCCCTCGCCGGTGGTCATGGAGTAGCCCCACAGGACCCACACCACGCCCACGATCCCTGCGGAGATGAAGCTCATCATGATCATGTTCAGGGCGGCTTTGGCGCGGGTCATGCCGCCGTAGAAGAGCCCCAGTCCGGGAGTCATCAGCAGTACCATCGCGGCTGAAACCATCAGCCAGACATGTTGGGCAGTGATTTCCACCGGCGGGCCCTTTCGAATTGCACCTCAAGCGGGGCGCTCTTTGCCGGCCCTCGCGTTTCCCCGGGATCCATCTTTCGTGCTCCGTGTTTCGGGAAACGCGCCGGAAAGTTGCGCGCGCGTTACAAAACAAGCGGGTGTGTGAAGTGGACGTGTCCGGCATGTTTCGGCCGTGTAAAGGGATCTCACACGGAGGTGATTGGCACCGGGCCGTAAGTGGGCAAAGGCACCGTCATACAGCGGCGGACCCGAACGGGGACGGTGAGGAGCCGCCGTCGTCCGCTTGTAAGCAGTGATTACGGCAGCGTAACTGGAGTCTCACCGCTTTGGGGCTGGGAAGTTCTTTCCAAAACGACGACGGCGCGCCGTTTCGCCTCAGTTGCCATAGTCCGGGACGCCCAGCGGGGCATCGCCCAGGAAGTCAGAACTGCCGGGCGTTGGTCAGCACCGGCAGCTTGGCCCGCACCTCGTCCACCACCGAGGGATCGATGTCCACGACGGCGAGCTCCGGCTTCCCGCCCAGCGCGGCCAGCGGGGTGCCAAGGGGCGTGATGACGGCGCTGTGGCCGACGCCGGTGGGGGCGGTGCCGGCCGGACCTGCACCAATGGTTTCCGGATCACCCTGCCCGCAGGCCACCACGAAAGTGGTGCTGTCCAGTGCCCGTGCGCGGACCAGGAGGTCCCACTGCTCCGCCTTGCCTTCGCCGGCTCCCCAGGAAGCGCAGACTATGTTTACCTGCGCACCCGCCCGCGCGTTGGCGGCGAAGAGTGCGGGAAAGCGGACGTCGTAGCAGGTGGCCAGGCCAAAAACTGTGCCGTCAACTTCGAAAGTGACAGGATTCTCGCCCGCCTCAACGGTCTTGGATTCGGTGAAGCCAAAAGCATCGAAAAGGTGGACCTTGTCATAGGAGCTGTCCACCCCGGGGCCGGTAACCAGGAGCGTATTGCGGACCCGGCCGTCCGTCCCCGGAGTGAACATTCCAGCGACGATCACAACTCCCAGCTCCCGGGACAGGGCTCGGACTTTTTCTGCCCACGGACCGTCCAGCGGTTCTGCGATGTCCTTGAGGGAATGGCCGAAGGCCCGCATGGCAGCCTCGGGAAACACCACCAGCTCCGCGCCGGCGGCCTTGGCCCGCGTGGCGTAGTCGCGGATCAGCTCCAGGTTTGCTGCCGGGTCGGCACTGCTAATGATTTGTGCGACTGCCAGACGCATGGACGGCTCCAATCTTCCGTGTGAAGCGGCGCAGCTACCAGGCGCAGGCCGATCATGATCAGGCGCCAGTGTACTGCCCGGCAGTGCAAGCTAGTGGAGGCAGGGCCAGAAGAAGACAGCTACTGCTTGTAGCCCTCGACCTCACTGACGGGCCGGGCTTCGGCGTCGTTGGGGTTCTCCCCGGAATCCGCCTTGGCCCGGCGCTGGCGCAGCAGGTCCCAACACTGGTCCAGGTTCTCTTCCACCTGCTTGAGCCGCGCGTGGTCCGGCGCCTGCCCATCCCCGGATCCGTCACGGAGGGTATGCTCCTCCTCAACGAGGGCCTGGATGCGCGCCAAAATATCCTGGTCGTTCATGATCTCCCCTTACTCGCGGACAGGTCTCCCCAGCCTACGCCTGTACCATCAGAATCATGCCCACTGCGCTTGATATGGCAGGTCCAATCCTGGAAATGCTGACCTGGTTGTGCCTGCCCGCCGGGCTTGGACTCCTGTTCTACACAGGGTACCTGCGGCGCTATGTGCACCCCTGGGCTGTGGCCGAGGGCGTGGTGTATTCCGACACTACGGGAGTGGGATTCCGGTGGTTTGACCGTAAATACCAGGTGCATCATGCACCCATGTCGCCCCATGACATTAAGGATTTTGCGGTGGGCGACACGCTCCCCATCTACTACCATCCCAAGCGTCCCACCCAGTGGCAGACTGCCGAACCGGAAGAGGAAGGCCGGACGGCGTCTATTTTGGGCCGCTGGCTCACGGGCATCGGGGCGGCGGCCCTGCTGGCCGGTTTTGTCCTGCCGATGTTTTGAGCGGGCTGACAGTCCCGGCGGAAGCTGCCCGTCAGCCGGCGAGGACAATCCCGACGCCGAGCCCTCCCAGCACCACCCCCGCGAAGGCCGTCCACAGGACAGCGGTGATGTCGGCGTCGACATTCTCTTTACGGATACCGCGCGACCTGGCTCTGTAGCGCCGGCGTTGGGTGAAGTAGATGGCCGCTGCCGCGCCGGCCGACACTGCGAAAAGCAGCAGGATGGGAAGGCCGTGCTGCGGTAGCCAGCGCAGGAAGATCGCGCTGACGGTCACCAGTGCCAGCATGGTCCTGCCCCAGGCAAGCGTTGTCCGTTCGGGTTGCAAGCCAGGGTCCCCGTGCATCGCGGCCGGACCGCGGGAAGGTGCCACCAATCAGCGCCAGAGGATAAAAACCAGCACGACGGCGGCTGCCAGCGCGCCTGCCGCCGCCAGCAGCGGCACAATGAGCGGCAGTGGAAGCGGTGCTTTCTTGCGCATGCTCCGTTCCACCCGGAGCCACCGCACAGCGGAGCCTGCACTCAGCAGCATGCCCAGCAGGAGCAGAACCACCGCCAGTCCCTTGCGGACGGCCTCCAGGAAGAGGTCAGCGGTGAAGGCTTCGATGGCGATGCCTCCGGCCAGCAGCGCGAGGGAGGTGCGGATCCAGGCAAGGAACGTGCGCTCATTGGCCAACGTGAACCGCGGGTCCGGCTCTTCTCCGCCCGGCAGCAGGCGCTCGGCGATTTTCCCGCGCGACGGCGGGACCGCGCCGCCCGGTATCTCGCTGTTGGTCACGGTGCCAGTCTAGGCGGTTCGCCCGGGCAGGGCGCTTCCGCCCAGGGGCGCGCTCATCCTCCGCTTCGAGGGGCGAACATGATCACGGCCACCCCCAGCAGGCAGATCAGCGAACCTGCGACATCCCAGCGGTCGGGCCGGAAGCCGTCGAACGCCATGCCCCATGCCAGGGAACCGGCCACGAACACCCCGCCGTACGCGGCCAGAATCCGCCCGAAGTGTGCATCGGGCTGGAGGGTGGCCACGAAACCGTACGCGCCCAGGGCGACCACACCCAGGCCAGCCCACCACCAGTCCTTGCCTTCGCGCACGGATTGCCACACCAGCCAAGCGCCGCCTATCTCGGCAGCCGCGGCCAGCGCAAAAAGCACGATCGTCTTGGAGATGCCCACTGCCTCATCAGGAATACCCACGCCAGTCATCATGCCAGCCGGAACTACTCCGGCTGGCCTGGCCGGGAATGCCGGCAGCCGCAAGCGGGTTGGGGCAAGTATGGAGCGCATCGGATTTCTCTCATTCGGCCATTGGGGTCCCGGCCACGGCTCGCAAACCAGGACCGCCGGTGATGCCCTGCTCCAGGCCATTGACCTTTCAGTGGCCGTGGAGGAGCTTGGGCTCGACGGCGCATTTTTCCGCGTCCATCACTTCGCCCGGCAGCAGGCCTCGCCGTTCCCTCTTCTCTCCGCCATAGCCGCCCGAACCAGCAGGATTGAGATCGGAACCGGCGTTATTGACATGCGTTACGAAAACCCGCTGTACCTCGCAGAGGAGGCTGCAGCCACGGACCTGATCAGCAGCGGCCGCCTCCAGTTGGGCATCAGCCGGGGATCACCCGAGCCTGCACGCCACGGCGCTGCAGCATTTGGGTATGTGCCCGGGCCGGGGGAGACCGACGCTGATATGGCCCGCCGCCACACAGCCCTCTTCCGGAAGGCGATCACCGGTGCTGGAGTGGCGGAAGCGGATCCCCGGTACGCCGGCGGAGCCACTGGGCTTTTGCCGGTCCAGCCACAGTCTCCGGGCCTCGCCGAGCGGATCTGGTGGGGTGCCGGGACCCGCAAGACCGCCGTCTGGGCAGCGGAGCTGGGCATGAACCTCATGAGTTCAACCCTGCTCACCGAGGATACGGGCGTACCCTTCCACGAATTGCAGGCCGAGCAGATCCAGTTGTTCCGGGACACCTGGCAGGCCGCTGGCCACGCGCATACACCGCGGGTTTCGGTTAGCCGCAGCGTGCTCCCGATCACGGACGCGGAGGACAGCCGCTACTTTGCCGGCAGCGCGCTGCGCGACAGCCGGGACCAGGTGGGCGTGATCGACGGGCTGACTGCCAGGTTCGGGAAGAGCTACGTGGGACCCCCGGACGTGCTGGCCGAAGAGCTCGCTGCCGACTCGGCCGTCCAGTCCGCGGACACCCTGCTGCTTACCGTTCCCAACCAGTTGGGCGTGGACTTCAATGCCAAGCTGCTGGGCAACGTGGCGCGGCACATCGCGCCCGTACTGGGATGGGCGCCGCATCTGACCAGCGGTAACACTCCGGGGTAGGGCGTAAATATTCTCCCCCCATGCGGATTTCCACGATATAATAAGCAGGCTTACTGAAGTGCCGGGAACCATCCGCAGTTTCCAGCCGTTACTCTTTAAGTGCGGCTTGGGGGCTTAGCGCCACCACTTAGCGTGACTGCGGAACGGTCATATGACGGAGAGAGAGAAATATGGCTCGCGCCGCTCTAGGCTGTATCGCATGATCCGGCTACGCCAGCTGGCCCAGGCGGCCTCTGTACTAACCACGCCCTTGGCGCCGGAGGACATCCTTGCGCTGTTCAACCCGGTCTACTCCGCGCGGCAACTTCGCGGCGTGGTCACCCGCGTGGTTCAGGAGACGGCCCAGTCGGCCACCATCTTCTTCCGGCCCGGACGGGGCTGGCACTCCCACTTGGCAGGCCAGTGGGCGCGCATCGGCGTAGAGCTTAACGGCGTCCGCCACTGGCGCTCCTACTCGCTCAGCGCCCCCGCCGGCAAGGACCCCGCCATCACCGTCACTGACGTGGGCGCCGTCTCCGGCACCTTGGTCCGCAGCACCAAGCCCGGCGACGTCCTGTTCCTGGCCCCGCCCCAGGGCGACTTCGTTCTCCCCGAGCATCCGCGGCCACTCCTGATGGTCACCGCCGGCAGTGGCATCACACCGGTGATGTCCATGATCCGCACGCTTGTCCCGCGGCGTCCGGATGCCGACGTCGTACTGGTGCACTCAGCCAGGACCCCCGGTGACAGCCTCTTCCGCGAGGAACTTGCCGAGCTTGCCGACCAGTTCCCCAACTTCCGCCTCGCCCACTGGTACACGGGGGAGCAGGGCCGGATGGACCTGACCAGCACCGACCAGCTGGACGAGATCTGCCCGGACTGGAAGGAACGCGCCGCCTACGCCTGCGGCCCGGACAGCTTCCTGGACGATGCCGAGGCCCTGTGGAAGCGCGCCGCCCTCACAGCAGCGGCCCCTGGCTCAGAGGTGGCCGTGGCCGGTACTGCCGGCAACCTCATGATCGAACGCTTCAACACCACCTTCGAAGGCGGCGTCGGGCACGACGGCGGCCTGGTCACCTTCGAGGCGTCGGACCGCGAAGTGGAAGCCGACGGGGATACCCCAATCCTTGATGTCGGAGAGGACGCCGGGGTGCTTATGCCCAGCGGATGCCGGATGGGCATCTGCCACAGCTGCCTCACACCGCTCCTGTCAGGACAGGTCCGCGACCTCCGAACCGGGGAAGTCCATGGCGAACCCGGCCAACTGATCCAAACGTGTGTCTCGGCAGCCGCCGGACCCGTCAACCTCGAAATCTGAGGAGCACCACGGTATGTCTGTAATCTCACCCAGCAAGGCCACTCCCGCATCCACCAAAGGCAGCGCTGCCGGAGGGGCCCGGTCACGCCCCGGAAAGCTCGCAGAGTCCGGAAGCCCCACCGTCAGGCCGCCCGCGGCGGCACACCTCACCGACGAGCAGGTGGCGGAGCTTGGCCGTGAACTGGATGCAATCCGTGACGAGATCCTGGCCAAGCGCGGCGCGGAAGATGCTGCCTACATCCGGCGGATGATCAAAATCCAGCGCGGGCTGGAGCTCTCGGGCCGGGCTGCGCTGCTGGTGGGCAAGAACAAGGCTGCCTGGGTCACCGGCACCACCTTGCTGAGCCTTGCCAAGATCCTGGAAAACATGGAGCTCGGCCACAACATCCTGCACGGCCAATGGGACTGGATGCGGGACCCGGACATCCACTCCACCACATGGGAATGGGACTTCGTCACCCCGTCCCGCTCCTGGCAGCACACCCACAACGATCTCCACCACCGCTGGACCAACGTGGTGGGCAAGGACAACGACGTCGGATACAACCTCCTGCGCATGGACGAGGAACAGCCGTGGAAGCCGATTAACCTGGCAAACCCGCTCTTCAACGCGATCCTGGCGCCGGTGTTCGAGTGGGGCATTGCCGTCTACGACCTCGAGCTGACCGAGTACAAGGAAGGCAAAAAGTCCAAGGAGGCACTGCTCAAGGACCTGAAGGCGCTGGGCAAGAAAGTGGTCACCCAGTTCACCAAGGACTACGCCGCCACCCCGGCGGTGGCCATGCTCACCGGCTCGGCCAAGCATGCACTGCTGGGCACACTTGCCGCCAACGCCATCCGCAACGTCTGGGCCCACTCGGTCATCTTCTGCGGACACTTCCCTGAGGGTACGGATACCTTCACCGAGGAGATGGTGGACGGAGAGACCCGCGGCGACTGGTACGTACGCCAGATGATTGGCTCCGCCAACATCTCCGGTTCCAAGTTCATGCATATCATGACCGGCAACCTGTCGCACCAGATCGAGCACCACCTCTTCCCGGACCTGCCGTCCAACCGGTACTCCGAAGTGGCGCCCAGGGTCCGTGAGATTTGCCAGCGCTACGGCTTGAAGTACACCACCGGGCCACTTCCGAAGCAGGTTGGCTCGGCATGGGCGAAAGTCTTCAAACTGGCCCTGCCGGGCAAGACTGCCAAGGCCTGACTCACCACACCAGGACAACAAAAGCACCTCCGGTGCCGGAAAGCCTTCCGGAACCGGAGGTGCTTTTTCTGTCCGCCGCCGTCCCGCCACCTGGGACGCTCTCTCACTTAACGCGCGTTTTTCGCGGACGCTCTATCACCTCCCGCGGCTCTTTGGCGATCCCTCTCGCACTTGCCGTGGCCGCCGTCGCATAATTGAACCCACAGCCGAGCGGCCAACGGAGGACACATGCGGATTCTCGGAGCACTTGTTGTCATCTGGTTGATCATCGGCGGCGTGGCTGCCTGGCAGCGGGGCTACTTTGGGGCAGCGCCAGGTAATTGTGCACAGGCGGGAACGGTTGCTATCACCATCATCGCCGGCCCCCTGAATTACATGGGTGCCAATCCGCAGATTACCTGCGAGCTGCCGCAGCCATCCCAGTAGCTTCACAGCGGCAGTGGCCCATGCCCTGCACTGATGAGGCCAAGCCACTTTTGCGTCCCGCCCTCGAGACTGAGCAGGGTGGACGGAACGCGGGACGGCCCTAGAGTAGGTACTGCGCGGGCATGGCACATGTCTGCCCGCTCCGATGCTCCAGCCTCGAAAGGAATCTGTCCGCCATGGCTTTCATTACCGTTGGAACTGAAAACAGCACTGACATTGAGCTCTACTACGAGGACCACGGCTCGGGCCAGCCCGTTGTGCTGATCCACGGCTACCCTTTGGACGGCTCCTCCTGGGAGAAGCAGACTGCCGCGCTCCTTGATGCCGGTTACCGGGTCATCACCTACGACCGCCGCGGCTTTGGGAAGTCGAGCAAGACCACCGAGGGCTACGATTACGACACCTTCGCCGCGGACCTCAACACTGTGCTGACCACGCTGGACCTCCAAGACGCCGTGCTGGTGGGCTTTTCCATGGGCACCGGTGAGGTGGGCCGCTACCTTGGCACCTATGGCTCCGCACGGGTGGCACGGGCAGCCTTCCTCGGTTCCCTTGAACCGTTCCTGCTTAAGACGGATGACAATCCCGATGGCGTCCCGCAAGAAGTCTTTGATGGACTGGTGAAAGCTGTTACGGCGGACCGGTACGCCTTTTTCACGGAGTTCTTCAAGAACTTCTACAACTCGGGCACTTTCTTAGGCACGCCCCGCCTCAGCCAGGAGGCCGTGAACGCCAGCTGGAACCTCGCCGCCGGGGCCGGGGCCACGGCGTCCGTTGCCGCCCAACCCACCTGGCTTACGGACTTCCGCCAGGACATCCCCAAGATTGACGTCCCCGCCCTGATTCTTCACGGCACTGCGGACAACATCCTGCCCATCGAATCAACCGGCCGGCTGTTCGCCAAGGCGCTCCCGAGCGCTGAGTACGTGGAGGTCGAGGGCGCCCCGCACGGCCTGTTGTGGACCCACGCGGAAGAGGTCAACGAAGCACTGCTGCGCTTCCTCGGGAGGTAAGGCACAAACGCGAGGGACTTCCGACGACGGCGGGTGACCGCCGTCGTCGGAAATCGAAACCTGTGACTTGCTACCCGTCGTAGTGCGTGCGTGCCGGGCCCTGCCCCAGGGAGTTGACCACCGCCGCCGCAACGTCATGCAGCTTGGAGTTCCGGGTGCTGGAGGCGGTCTTCAGGATGTCGAAAGCGTCCTGCTGGCTGCACCGGTTCTGGGCCATGATAATGCCCACGGCCATGTCGATCACCGTCCGGGATTCAAGGGTTGCCCGGAGATTGGCGGCGGTCTCGCTATAGTGCGCAAAGCGGACGGCGAGCCGCAGGGCCATGGACGTCTGGCTGACAAAATCCTCGGCGAATTCCAGCATGCGGGGCCCAAAACGCTCGGGGCGCCGGGAGTACAGCAGCAGCGCCGCCTTCGTTTCGCCCTCCAACCGGAAAGGCAACGCAAGGACAGAGCGGACGCCCTGGGCCAGCACGGCATAGGAATAGTCGGGCCAGCGGCCGTCACGCTGAGCATCCGGTATGTGGATGGTCTCCTGTACGGTGGAGGCCGTCATGCCCGGCGTCTCACTGAAGCCGCACTCAACCTGCGCAATGGCCTTTGCCTCTGCGCTGCTGCTGGCCACCGTTGCGGCCTTGCGCTGGCGCAGCAGCGTGATGGCGCACATCATTTCGTCGCCGGGCTCGGAAAGGTTTCGCGCGGCCACCTGTGCGAGCTCGTTGAGGAAGTCCTCAACGTCAGAGCTGTTGAGAACCAGTTCATGCAGGTGCTCGGCGACGGATGTATCAGGTTTTGCTGTTGACTCGCTGGCCACGGTTTCTTAGTGCCATTCGCTCAGGTCAAAACGACCCGCACCTACAGCCGGCCCAAAATGCCGGGAGCCTGTGCAGGTCGCTGGATCGACGAACTTTCCAACGGCCCGCTGCTAAACCTATCTAGAAGTATATACATCCCCGGGAGCAGGCAAGCGTACACCGGGTTACGGGTCCTCTGGCGCCAGCCAGCGGCACCGGGCAGAATGAAGCAGGTGCCGCTGCCCCGGCGGCGGACCCACCACAGCGGCCAACTCGCCGGCGGACGGGCAGGAAGTTGGACAGGATATGACCAGGCTCCTCATCATCGGTCCGCCGGGCTCCGGCAAAGGAACGCAGGCCGAACATATTGCCCGGCACTTTGGCATCCCGGTGGTGTCCACCGGGGAGATCTTCCGGACCAACGTCAGTGAGGAAACCGAACTGGGCATCCAGGCTGCCGCCTACCTCGACGGCGGCACTTTCGTTCCCGACCACCTCACCAATGCGCTGGTAAGGGACCGCCTCCTGAAGAAAGACCTGCAGGCAGGGTTCCTGCTGGACGGCTATCCGCGGACGGCGCCCCAGGTGATGGAGTTGGACGACATGCTCGCAACCCAGGGGCTGGCCCTGGACGCCGTCATCGAACTGCACGCCCCCGATGACGAGCTGGAGCAGCGGATGCGACGCCGCGCTGCGGACCAGGGCCGCACGGACGACACGGTGGACGTGTTCCGGCACCGGCTTGATCTCTACCACCGCGAGACGCATGAAGTAGTCTCGGTCTACGCGGGCAGGGGATTACTCGTGTCCGTGAACGGCAGCGGAGACCCCGGCGACATCACCGGGCAGGCGATCGCCGCCGTCGAGAAGTTCCTTGCAACCCCGCGATCCGGCGCCTGAACGGGCCTGAACCACCGACACGAAGGAAAACTCATGAGAATTGCGGTCACCGGAGGAAGCGGAAAACTGGGGCGGCACGTTGTCCGGAGGCTGATCGGGGACGGCCACCAGGTCCTCAACCTTGACCGGGCCGGCGCGCGGAGCCCCGGGCTGGTGGTGGTGGACCTGCGTAACTACGGCCAGGTGCTGGACGCCATGCTGGGCGTCGACGACCGGCACGAGGGTTTCGACGCCGTGGTGCACCTGGGTGCCATTCCCGCCCCCGGCATCATCCCTGATGCCGCAACGTTCGAGAACAACATGCTGTCCACCTACAACGTGTTCCAGGCTGCACGCCGGGCCGGCATCAGGAAGCTGGTGTATGCCTCCAGCGAGACCGTACTGGGGCTGCCGTTCGACGTGGATCCGCCGTACATCCCGGTGGACGAGGAATACCCTGCCCGGCCCGAAAGCACTTACTCCCTGGTGAAGCACCTGGAGGAGCAGATGGCGGTGGAACTGACGCGCTGGGACCCGGAACTGAGCATTGTGGCGCTACGGTTCTCCAACGTCATGGACGTTGCCGACTACGAGAACTTCCCGTCCTTCGACTCCGATGCCACCCTGCGGAAATGGAACCTCTGGGGATACATCGACGGCCGGGACGGCGCGCAGGCCGTGGTCCGGGCGCTCGAGAACGGAAAACCGGGTTTTGAGGCGTTCATCATCGCCAACGCGGACACCGTCATGAGCCGGTCCAGCGCTGAGTTGGCAGCGGAAGTGTTTCCGGCGGTCAAGGTCACCAAGGAACTGGGAGAACACGAGACCATGCTGTCGATTGACAAGGCGCGGAGGTTGCTGGGCTTCGAGCCGGAACACACCTGGCGGAACCATTGGCAGGACCCGGCCGCCGTGTCCTAGGGCCGGGGAAACCCGGCTTAGAGCCAGGACATCCGGCCGGGCACAGTAATCAGCAAGGGTTGCCGCAGGATCCTGCAAAGACCCCCTCGCAGCCCGATTCCGGCTTTTATCCTCTTTGGTGAGGCGGGTGTATTTCCCGCTCCCGCAGCCCGCAACGCCAAACGAGGACCCCAAAATTCGTACTTCATCCTTTGTGCTGCCTGCCGCCGCAGTGCTGGCCTCCGCCGTCGTCCTGTCCGCATCCCTTCCCGCTGTGGCCGCTCCGCCGGCTGACGCCGGTACCGCCGGCCGCTACATTATCCAGTACGCAGCCGGGGCCAACGTGGCCGAGGAGGCGGAGGGGCTGCGGGCCCAGGGACTCGCCGTCGGGCGGACCTTCAGCCATGCCCTCAAAGGAGCGGTGGTGACCGCCAACCATGCCCAGGCTGCCGCCCTGGCCAGGTCCGGCCGGGTGGTGTCCGTGGAGGCGGACGCTCCCGTCACCGTTTCCGAAACCCAGCAGCCGGCACCCTGGGGATTGGACCGGGTGGACCAAAGGCCGCTGCCGCTCTCCGGCTCATACTCCTGGACCTCCTCCGGAGCGGGCGTGACTGCCTACGTGGTGGACAGCGGGGTCCTTGCCGCGCACACCGAATTCGCCGGCCGGATCACGGCAGGGTGGACCGCCGTGGCCGACGGGAGGGGATCCGGTGACTGCAACGGCCACGGCACGCATGTTGCCGGGACGGTGGCCGGAACCACCTACGGCGTGGCCAAGGGTGCCACCGTGGTCCCCGTCCGCGTGCTTGACTGCAACGGATCCGGCTACAACTCCGACGTTGTGGCAGGCCTTGACTGGGTGGCAGCGAACCACCCGGCCGGGGTTCCGGCAGTGGTGAACCTGAGCCTGGGCGGCGCCGCGAGCTCTGCCGTGGACTCCGCTGTCCAGGCCGTCATGAACGACGGCGTCACTGCAGTGGTTGCCGCCGGCAACTCAGCGGTGGACGCGTGCGGAAGTTCCCCTGCCCGCGTTGCCGCGGCGGTGACGGTGGCGGCCAGCGACTCTGCCGACAGGCAGGCGTCCTTCTCCAACTTCGGTTCCTGCGTTGACATGTATGCTCCCGGAGTCGGCATCAGCTCCGCCTACCACACGTCCTCCAGTGCAACAGCGTCTATGTCAGGAACCTCCATGGCAGCCCCCCACGTGGCCGGGGCCGCCGCCGTGCTGCTGGCGCAGAACCCGGCACTCACTCCCGCCCAGGTGGCCGGCGCGCTCGTGTCCAACGCAACCACGGGGGTGGTTGCGGGAGCCGCGAGCGGCACTCCGAACCGCCTGCTGTACGCCGGCGCTGTGCCTGCCCCTGCGCCCGCCCCGGCTCCTGCACCCACGGTCACTGCTGTTACGCCCGGCGCCAATGCCACGGCTGTGGCTGCCGCTGCCAGCGTCACCGCAACCTTCAGCACCGCCGTCCAGGGGGTAACCGGAGCGACGTTCGTGCTCAAGAATGCCGCGGGTGCCACGGTTCCCGCGGCCGTCTCCTACAACGCCAACACCCGGACGGCCACCCTTGATCCGTCGGCCGCACTCGCCGCAGACTCGCGGTTCACCGCCACGCTGGTGGGTGGCACCTCCGGCATCCGGGACAGCGCCGGCACCCCGTTGGCCCCCGTCAGCTGGACCTTCCTCACTGGCCCCGCTCCTGTCATCACCGGGTACACCCCTGGCAGCAACGCCCTGCTGGTGCGCCGCGGCAACAACGTCAACGTCACGTTCAACGAGGCGGTCCAGGGCGTCAACGGAACCACGTTCACGCTGCACAATGCCGCCACCGGAACACTGGTACCGGCCTCCGTGTTCCGCAACGGCACCACCAACCAGTGGATCCTCGATCCCCAGCAGTCACTGGCCGCTAAGACGAAGTACACCGTGACGGTCACGGGCGGCGGGACATCAGTCCGCGACCTCGCCGGTAACCAGTTGGCAAGCCGGACCTGGCAGTTCACCACCGGTTCCTTCTAGGCGGGATAGTCTTCACCCTAAGCGAATCAACACGGCGCAGGGACGGGCATCACAGTGGGACAGAAGTGGCGGGTCTTCCACGACAAGTTTGTGGTGGAAGAGCGCTACATGGATCCAGCTGACCGGCGCGGCCTCTACCGGGCAGCCATCATCCTGGCAGCAGCCGGGGTGGTGCTGTTTGCCGCCACCCTGATAAGCGTGCTGCAGGCTGACGGGCTGTCCGCAGCCGATGGGCCGGTCCGGGACTGGCTCCTGGGGCTGAGGTCACAGGCCCTGACGGTGGTCATGATCTTCCTGGCTGTGGTCTTCGGCCCGATTGCCCTGCCCATCATCGTCCTGGTGGTGGTTGTCTGGTGGGGACTCGCGGCCAAGCATGCCTGGCGCCCTGTCCTGCTGGCCTCGGCGATGATCACGGGCGTGATCATTTCCCAGATCATCCTCCAGATCGTCCGGCGGTCCCGGCCGCCGGTTGACCAGATGCTGTTCGGGGTCGATCACACTTTTTCTTTCCCATCGGGACATGTCCTGGGCGCCTGCGACTTCCTCCTGGTGGGGGCTTTCCTGGTCTACTCACGGCGCAGCAATCCCCGGGCCGCCGTCCTGGGCTTCACCGGGGCAGGGATCGGCATTTTCCTCGCCGCCGTAAGCCGGCTGTACCTGGGCTACCACTGGCTCAGCGACACCCTTGCGTCAGTGTCGCTTTCACTGGTCATCCTCGGCGGCGTCATCGCCCTGGACACGTGGCGCACTGCCAGGGTGCCGGGGGAGCAAATTGCCGGGACGTTCTCTAAAGTGGAATCGCCCCGCGACTAAGGCAGGCACCCGCACGATTCCCTCAGCCGGGCGGCTTCGACCGGGCCCGCTTCAGTGCACGGTGCAGCTTTACGTTGGCAGCCTCAAGTTCCAGCACCTTGGCTACTCCCGCAAGGTTGAGTCCCTGCTCGAGGAGTTCGCCGATCCGCAGCAGGACGGCGATGTCGTCGTCGCTGTACTGGCGGGTGCCGCCCGAAGTGCGCGACGGCGTCAGCAGTCCCTTGGTTTCATAAAGCCGGATGTTCTGCTGGCCGGTCCCTGCCAGCTTGGCCGCGACTGAGATGGCATACAGCGCGCGGCTGCTGTCGCCGCCACTGGCCCGTCCGGCCTGCTGCTCTGCCATAAGCTCTCCAGAGTCCGTCCGTAGGTGTTGCCTTAGTTTCCCACTAGTGCTATAAAAAATCTATATCAACCACCATAGATCATGGGAGTTGATAGGACAGAGGTTCTACACCTACAAAGCTGAAGGAGTGGAAATGATGTTGATGCGCACAGACCCGTTCCGTGAGCTGGACCGGCTCACGCAGCAGGTCTTTGGAACAGCTGCCCGTCCGGCCGCCATGCCAATGGATGCCTGGCAGGAGAACGGCCATTTCGTGGTGGCGTTCGATCTGCCCGGCGTGAAGATTGAATCGCTGGACCTGAACGTTGAACGCAACGTCCTCACGGTCCGGGCGGAGCGCAAGGATCCCACGCAGCCCAACGTGGAGCTGGTGGCCTCCGAGCGTCCCCGGGGTGTGTTCAGCCGGCAGCTGATCCTCGGCGACACCCTGGATACTGACAACATCAAGGCCAGCTACGATCAGGGCGTGCTGACACTGCGGATCCCGGTGGCTGAACAGGCGAAGCCACGAAAAATCGAGATCCAGACGCAGCAAAACGAGATGCACCAGATCGGAACCTAGCCACAGCCGGCGGGCGCGGGCAGTGCAGGTGCGTTGTCCGCGCCCAACATTCTTTTCGGACGGCGCCGCCGATACGCGCCGGCCCAGCGGAAAAGGTCCGCACCATGACAGACACACCCGACTATTACGCGATCCTGCGGCTGCGGCCGCAAGCCAGCCAACAGGAGATCTCGCGTGCTTACCGCGCCTTGATGCGTAACCACCATCCGGATGTGGACGGCGGGACCACGCCGGAGGGGGAGCTCCTGGAGATCATGCAGGCCTTCACTGTCCTGCGGGATCCGGCACGGCGCGCTGCCTACGACAAACAGCGCGCCCCCGCCACCAGCCAGGCTGTTCCCGTGCGAAAGGTCCGCAGGCCTGGCGAATCCACCGGTCCTGCCATCAGGATTACGCCGGTGCGGTGGGAAAGCGGACCATGGGCCTGACGGATACTGAGTCCTGATGCGGGCCAGGCCCCGCACAGCACAACGACCAACCGCAAGGAGGCGGAGAACTGAATGAGCGAGTGGCGCCGCTACGACTCACACCTGATTCCGGCATTCCACGAGCGCTTTGAACAGCGCTGGGGCGCAGGCACTGCTCCCTTCCTGGACCCCGAAGCGCATGAGCAGCCGCTGCCGCGGGCGCAGTGGATCAACCCGGCAACCGGCGCCGCGCTCGCTGTTGTCCCTGTTTGGACTGCAGACGAAACGCAGCAGCGGTCCTTTGGCGTCTTCTACCTGCCGCCAGCGGGGGATATTTGGGTGCTCCGGCCTGGCTATACGGGATACCTGGAGCCTGCGGACGGGGAAACTGAACACCTGCTGACCCTCCGGAACGACGCGTTCCGGAAGGCGGTCGCGCACGCCAAGGAGTTCCTCTTTGGCTCTCTGTAAGCAGGCTTTTCTGTCACCAGGCCCGCCGCGCCGTGCCCCGCTCGTCCCGCGTCCCTTGCTGTGACATCCTGAGACGTACTCAACACGCTTCGTCACCAAAGGCCCCAGATGCACATCACCGCCAAAGACCTCGCCGCGCTCATTCCCCCCGGATTCACCCTGGGCGTGGCCACTGCAGCGTTCCAGATCGAAGGGGCCCTGGATGAGGACGGCCGCGGCCCGGCGGGCTGGGACGTTTTCGCCGGCAAGGACGGTGCCATCGTAGAAAACCACAGCCCGGTGACGGCCTGCGACCACTACCACCGCATGCCGCAGGACGTCGCCCTGATGAAGCAACTCGGCGTGGACTCCTACCGGTTCTCCTTCGCCTGGCCCCGGATCCAGCCCACCGGCAGCGGACCCGCCAACACCTCCGGACTGAACTTCTATGACAGGCTCCTGGACGAACTGCTGGCCAACGGCATTTCGCCCATGGCCACCATCTACCACTGGGACACCCCGCTGGCGCTGGACGAGGCCGGCGGCTGGATGAACCGTGACACCGCCTACCGCCTGGGGGAGTACGCCGCCATCCTCGCGGACAGGTTCGGCGACAGGGTGGCCCGGTGGGTCACGGTTAACGAGCCTGCCACAGTCAGCACCAACGGCTACTCCCTTGGCTTGCATTCACCCGGGAAGGAACTCGTCCTGGGCGCCTTCCCCACCGTCCACCATCAGTTGCTGGGGCACGGGCTTGCAGTGCAGGCCCTGCGGGCGGCAAAAGTGCCAGGTGAGATCGGCATAACCAACGTCTACTCGCCCATGGTGCCCAACTCCATCAATCCCCTTGACCGGATCAGCGCGGGGCTGATGGACCTCGCCCAGAACCGTCTCTACGCGGACCCGGTGCTGACCGGAAAGTATCCGGACCTGATCAGGGCGGCCAAGTTCTTCAGCTCGTTCGAGCACCCCGAGGAGGACATGGAGCTCATCTCCCAGCCGCTCGACTTCTACGGCCTGAACTACTACATGCCCACCAAGGTGGCGGTGGGGCCGGGCGGCGGCGCAGTTCCCGCCAGCATGGCCGAGGCGATGGGCAGCGACCTGAGCGCGGCGGGCAGCGGCGGCACTCCTTTCCATGTGGAGACGTGGCCGGAGGCGGACATCACTTCCTACGGCTGGCCGGTGAAGCCGGAGTACATGTCGGTAGCGTTGAAGGAGATGGCTGAGCGCTACCCCAACCTGCCGCCGGTCATTATCACCGAGGGCGGGGCGAGCTTCGAGGACATCATCGTGCGGGACAAGTCCACGAACACCAAGTTCATCCCGGACGAGCGCCGGCTCAAGTACCTTTCGGACCACCTGGAGGCTGCACTGCGGGCCACGGCCCCGGGCGGCGAAGCGGAGTCGGTGGACCTGCGCGGCTATTACGTCTGGTCGCTCCTGGACAACTTTGAGTGGTCTGCCGGCTACAACCAGCCCTTTGGGCTCCTGCACGTGGATTTCGACACCCTCGAGCGGACGCCCAAGGCGTCCTACTTCTGGTTCCAGGAACTCATCGAGGAACGCGACTTGGCGATGGCGGCAGCTGCCGCGATTGCCGGGGCGATGGCCGGGGACCCCATCGAGGTCGACGTCATTGGCGCGGAAGTCCCGGGCACTGACGACGTTTCCGACGACGACGTTCCCGACGACGGCGTACCGGTCCTGGGTGCCAGCGCTTAGGACCGGGGTGCCTGGGCCAGTCGTACGGGCTGGTTCAGGGCTGTACTGAATGGCTCAGAGCCGTATTGGCTGGCTCAGAGCAGGTTCAGCGTGGTGAGCTGCTTGGCCATCCCTGCGCCGTCCGGTGAGTAAATCCACGGGACTTTCGATGCAGAATGGTCGCCGTCTTCAGAGTGGCCGCCGGCGAAGACAGATTCACTCATGGACAGCTGCCGGATAGCTATCGCTGCAACCTTGTCCGGGTTTTCCTGGGCGAAGCCGGAGTAGATGGCCTCGTCATGCTGGCCGTTGTCGCCGATCAGGAGCCACCGCATGTCTGGGAACTCCTTGCCCAGGCGTTCCAGGTTGCGGTGCTTGTGGTCCTGGCCGCTGCGGAACCAGCGGTCCTGGGTAAGGCCCCAGTCCGTCAGCAGAAGTGCCCCTTTCGGGTACATGTTCCGGTTCAGGAAGCGGGCCAGGGTTGGTGCAGCGTTCCACGGGCCGGTGGACAGATAGATCACCGGGGCGTCCGGGTGCTCGATGATCAGCCGGTCCATCAGCACGGCCATGCCGGGGGTTGCCATGCGGGCGCGCTCACTCAGCACGAAGGTGTTCCAGAGCGCCAGGAACGGACGGGGCAGGGCGGTGACCATGACGGTGTCGTCGATATCGGACACAATGCCGAACTTCACGTCCGGCGCGATCACCTGAATGGGTGCCTCCACCGGTTCCGTTCCTTCCGCCCGAAGGACGGCGGTATGCCACCCGGGGGACAGCTCCACGGCCACCTCGGTGTCAATCAGGCCGCCCCGGTCCGCGCGCACATGGGTGACGACATCGCCGATGGTGATCTCGACGTCGGTAAACTGCAGCGGCACACCCGTGAAGGCGCGCCAGCCGCGGACGTTCTGGTTGCCGTTCTGGGCTTCGGTTTCGGCTTTGCTGCCCGGGAGCGGTTTCTGGGTCATCAGCACCCGGCCGAGCACGCGGATCTGGGTGGTGGATCCGTAACCCTGGTAGGCGATGGTCTGCGGAACAAACTTCCAGCGTTTGGCCACCTGGATGCGGACGCTGTTGAAGGCGTCGGAGACCTTATGCGCGAGCCTGAACACCTGGTTCCCGGATAGCAGCAGGGCGTGGTCCGTTCCATTCCTGTCCTGCGTGCTTTCCGGGCCCTGGGAGGTTGCTGCGTCCTGGGGCGGGTTCTGGTGAGCCGTGTCCATGGCACCACTCTGCCACAGGCTGTACTGCATCGGACGGTTTCCGGGTCCTTGCCGTCACCGCATTACGTCACCCTTCGCCCAGGATCCACCGCAGGGTCTCGGCGTTCCGCACCGCGTTACCGCCGCCGTCGTTGTTGAAATAGGCGTAAACCTCGAGGCCCTGGCCGGACCACTCGCGGATCCTCTCCGCCCACCAGTGCAGGTCGCCGTCGGAATAGGAACCGCCGTAAAGGTGCTGCGGGTCCGGCCCGTGCAGCCGCACGTAGGTGAAAGGGGCGGTGGTCCGCAGGATGCAGGGCAGGTTGGCCCCGCTCATCACGCAGTAGGCAGCCTGGTGCCGCTCCAGCAACCCAAAAACCTCCGGGCTGTCCCAGCTGGGGTGCCGGAACTCCACCGAAACCCGGATCCACGGCGGGACGGCAGCCAGGAAGTAGTCCAGCCGGGCGTCGTCGCGCTCCATCTGCGGCGGAAGCTGGACCAGCAGGACCGCCCTTTTGTCCCCGAGTTCATGCCAACAGCGCTCAATCCGTTCCAGCCACACCTCGGGCGCGTACAGTTTCCTGGCGTGGGTGAGTCCACGCGGAGCTTTGACGGACATGCCGAACCCGTGCGGCAGCCGCTGGTTCCAGCCGGCGAACGTGGTATCCCGGGGCCAGCGGTAGAAGCTGGCGTTAAGCTCAACGGTGCCGAACCGGGAGACGTAATGCTTGAGCCGGTCCTTCACTGGCAGCCCGGGCGGATAGAGGACGTTTTCCCAGTGGTCATAGCTCCAGCCGGAGGTCCCGATGTGGATTGCCATAGTTCCTCCCGGTGTTCTGTTCCTCCCGGTGTGCCTCAGGGCTTTCAGGCTACACCGGTGAGTGCCCTTCCCTTTGGGAGCGGCTGTGGCAGGGTAAGGACATGGCGCGGATTGAAGACTACGCAGTGGTGGGTGACCTTCAGACGGGGGCCCTGATCAGCAAAGAGGGGTCCATCGACTGGCTCTGCCTGCCGAGGTTCGATTCCCCCGCCTGCTTCAACGCACTGCTGGACACACCCGAAGCCGGCCGCTGGCTGCTGGCTCCTGTGGGCGGGGGAGCGTGTACCCGAAGAGGGTACCGGGAGGGCACGCTGGTCCTGGAGACGGAGTGGGAAACGCCTGAAGGGTCTGTGCGGGTCATCGACTTCATGCCACCGCGCGACTCCGTGGCGGACATCGTCCGCATCGTCGAAGGCGTCAGCGGCAGTGTCAGGATGCACAGCGAACTGGTCCTCCGTTTTGACTACGGGCACATCATTCCTTGGGTACGCCGGGACCAACTCGGACTTCACGCCATTGCCGGGCCGGACGCCGTCTATCTGGTGACCCCGGCACCCCTGCACGGGGAGAACATGCACACGATCAGTGATTTCACCGTCAACGCCGGAGACAGGGTTCCGTTCGTGCTCACCTGGGCGCCAAGCCACGTTGGCAGGCCGCACACGGTCGACGCCGAGGAAGTCCTTCGCACCACGCATGCCTTCTGGCGGGGCTGGGTTTCCCAGTGCACAGTGAAGGGTGAGTACCGGGAGGCAGTGGTGCGTTCCCTGGTGACCCTGAAGGCCCTGACCTACGCGCCTACCGGCGGCATTGTGGCAGCCGTGACCACGTCCTTGCCGGAGCAGATTGGAGGGCCGCGGAACTGGGACTACCGCTACTGCTGGCTGCGGGACGCCACTATGACGTTGCAGGCCCTGATGGCCGCGGGCTACACGGCGGAGGCCGCGGCCTGGCGGGATTGGCTGCTGCGCGCAGTGGCCGGTGACCCTGCCGACCTGCAGATCATGTACGGCATTCACGGGGAGCGCCGCCTGCCGGAGATGGAACTGCCCTGGCTGAAGGGCTACGAGAACTCGTCGCCCGTGCGCATCGGCAACGGGGCCGCGGAGCAGCTGCAGCTGGACGTGTGGGGCGAGGTGCTGGACTGCCTTGCCCTGACCCGGAATTCGCTGCTCAAGCATCCGGACGAGGCGTGGGACGTGCAGCTTGCCCTGATGGAACATCTCGAAACCATCTGGGACCAGCCGGACAACGGGCTGTGGGAGATGCGTGGGCCGCGCCGGCACTTCACGCATTCCAAAGTGATGGCCTGGGTGGCGGCGGACCGGATGGTGAAAGGCGTCCGCGAATCCGGCCTGAAGGGGCCGGTGGAGCGCTGGGAGCGGCTGCGGGACATCATCCATGAGGACGTTATGGCCAACGGCTTCGATGCTTCCCGCAACACCTTCGTGCAGTCGTACGGCCGGCCCGAGCTGGACGCCAGCCTCCTGCTGATTCCGCGGGTTGGGTTCCTGCCGCCGGACGACCCCCGGGTGATTGGAACCATTGAAGCCATCCAGCGTGAACTTACCGAGGACGGGTTCGTGCTGCGCTACCGTCCGGAAAAGAGCGACGACGGCCTGCCGGGGGACGAGGGAATTTTCCTGGCCTGCTCTTTCTGGCTGGTGGAGGCGCTCTTGGGCGCGGGTCGCCATGAGGAGTCACGGAAACTTTTCGAGCGGCTGCTGGAGCTGCGGAACGACGTCGGGCTGCTGAGTGAGGAATGGGCCGTGAAAGCCGGCCGGCAGCTGGGCAACACTCCACAAGCCTTCAGCCACTTTGCGCTTGTGACTAGCGCTTTGGAGCTTCATCAGGATACGGTGCGCCGAAGTGACACTCCCATTCCGCCGGAAGCGGCGGAGCCGTGCTGAGGCGGTGCGGTCCGGGAGTGGCTTCTCCTTCGCAGAATAGATAAGTATACTTACTAAGACCTCATGGAGTGCTCCCACAAAGCACAACGCCGTGACTGACTGAGGAGTGATATTAATGGCCGGGTATTTTGAATTGGTGGACGCGCCCGACGGTGGCTACAGGGTCCGGATGCTGGATGGAAGCGGGAGCCTGATGGCCATCTCGGTCACGTTTCCCACTAAGCGGGCCGCCGTTGCCGGGGTGGCAATGGCGCGCGAGATCGCCGGCACGGGGCTGATCCGGGACAAGAGCCATGATGGCGCCGGAACAGTCATCCGGGAGCGCGTCCGCCCCGTCACCTCTGCCAAGGAGGAGGCTGCCCGCCACAAGAAGACGCCCGCAGCCAAGCGGGCAGCGGTCAGCTGATGGTGCACCAAGCCAAGACACCCTCTGGCGCTCGACGCCGGGGGGTTCTTTTTGACGTGGACGGAACACTGATTGATTCGTCCTACATCCACACCATGGCGTGGTGGGGTGCCTTCCGCCAGTACGGCTACGACATCCCCATGGCCTCCATCCACCACTACGTGGGCATGGGCGGTGACCGGCTGGTGGACAATCTGCTGCCTGGGGACCGGGACCGCTCAGCGGATGCGGAGATCATGGCCAGCCACGGCGCCCTGTATGCCTCCCACTGGCCTTCCCTGCGGGCGTTCGAGGGAGTCAAGGAGCTGCTGGCCCAGTGCCACGCCGGGGGGCTGGCGGTGGCACTGGCTTCCTCCGCCCGCCACAGGGACCTGGAGGTGATGAAGGGCGTCTTGGATTCCGATGCCTTCATCGACGGAGCCACCAGCGCCAATGACGCCAAGGAGAGCAAGCCCTCCCCGGACATCCTGGTGGCGGCCCTGGAAGCGATTGGTGTCGATGCCGCTGACGCCGTCTTCGTTGGGGATGCCGTCTGGGACATGAAGGCTGCCGGGGCCCTGGGAATCCCCTGCGTCGCTGTCAGGTGCGGGGGAATCAATGCGGTGGAACTTCGTGAAGCGGGGGCAATAGAGGTCTATGAAGGACCTGCCGACCTGCTCCAGAATCTCACCTCCAGCGCCATTGGCCGGCTGATCGCCAGGGCTTAGGGACTGTCCTTACAGGGTCTGTCCGCCGGCCACTGCGTCTTCGTCGCCCTGGTTCGCGGGTTTGGCCCAGGACACCGCCACCTGGACCGAGCCGTCGTCGTTCCTCTCGATGTCCGTGACGATATCGGACACGCTGGCACCCATCTCCACGATCCGGTGGCGGTAGGAGTTGACCAGCTCCGCCAAGCTCGCTTCCGTCCATTCGCCCGGCCGCATACGGGTGGAAATTTCAACGGGTTCGGGCTGGTAGAGCGACATGGCGTTCCTCTTTCACTCGTGCTGTCTGCGGATGTGGCTCTTCCTACGCTAGGAGCCGCAGGCCGGGACGACAAGGCTTTTAGTCAGCCTGCTTACTTTTTTGGCCGATTGTCGATAGCGTCGAAGGACGGGCGCGAGCCCCGACTGAACGCGAGACTTCCGGAAAGGCGAGTTGTGAAAGCACTGACGTGGCAAGGAAAACGCTCTGTAAGCGTGGAGGAAGTACCCGACCCTGTGATCCAGGAGCCGACGGATGCCATTGTCCGCATCACCTCCACGGCGATCTGCGGATCGGACCTGCACCTGTACGAGGTGCTGGGACCGTACATGCACAAGGGCGATGTCATTGGGCACGAACCCATGGGCATCGTGGAGGAAGTAGGCAGCGCGGTCACCAACCTCCGCAAGGGCGACCGGGTAGTCGTTCCTTTCAACATCGCCTGCGGCCACTGCTACATGTGCTCCCTGGGGCTGCAGTCCCAGTGCGAAACCACCCAGGTCAAGGAAAAGGGTTCAGGCGCCGCCCTCTTCGGCTACTCAGAGCTGTACGGCTCAGTACCCGGCGGCCAAGCCGAATACCTCCGCGTCCCGCATGCCGACTACGGTCCGGTGAAGGTCGGCACGGAACTTCCGGATGAGCGGTACCTCTTCCTCTCCGACATCCTCCCCACCGCATGGCAGGCAGTGGAGTACGCCGACACCCCGGCCGGCGGCACCCTCGCAGTGTTCGGGCTGGGCCCGGTAGGCCAGTTCGCCGCCAGGATTGGAGTCCAGCGCGGGCTTCGCGTCGTTGGCATCGACCCTGTCCCCGAGCGGCGCGAGATGGCGGCGCGGCACGGGGTGGAAACCCTCGACTACGGCAAAGGCGTGGCGGACGAACTGCGGGAGATGACCGCCGGAAGGGGTCCGGACGCGGTGGTGGACGCCGTCGGCATGGAAGCCCATGGTTCTCCCGCAGCCGGCTTCGCCCACCAGGCGCTGGGCCTGCTGCCGGACAAACTGGCGCAAAAGGCCATGGAGACCGGCGGCGTGGACCGGCTCGCAGCGCTGCACACCTCCATCGACGCCGTGCGGCGCGGCGGAACGCTCTCCCTGAGCGGCGTGTACGGGGGCCAGGCCAGCCCCATGCCGATGCTCACCATGTTCGACAAGCAGCTCCAGGTCCGGATGGGCCAGTGCAATGTGCGGCACTGGATTGATGACCTGATTCCTCTGGTGGAGGACGACGCCGATCCGCTGGGCGTGATGGATCTGGTCACCCACCGTTCGGGACTGGAAGGCGCACCCGCTTTGTATGAGAAGTTCCAGAAGAAAGAGGACGGCTGCATCAAGGTGGTCCTGAACCCCGGCACCTGACTGCAGCGTTATTCAGCACAGGCTGTTCATCGCCTCCTGCGCCACCTCCTGCATCTCGTGGATCAACGGGTTGAACTCCAGGGTGGGTGGCGCGGGCGGGTAGGCGACCGTCATGGCCAGTTGCTTGCTGCCATCCTCGCTGGTCATGGCGACGGTCCCGTAGCCGTCCACATCGCCAGGGAGGCCGTAGTAGAAGCGGTTGTTGCAGGTGTTGTTCCAGCGCCGCAGGGCAAAGCCGTAATACTGCGAATATCCACCCTTCATGGCCGTCACTGTGTCAGGTGCCAGCAGCCTGCCCTGAAGCAGCGCCGCGTAAAAGGTGTTTACTTCCTCAACCGTGGACACCGCTCCGTTGGAGGGCACCTCCGCCAACCAGACCGGCATGCCGGCATCCTGCCTCATGCCTTCGACGGTGATATATCCGTGAATCATGGCTGTGGCCGGTGAGCCCCCCAGTCTGGTTTTTGCCAGGCCAAGGGGACCGGCGGTGTCTGCGGCCAGGACCATAGCGATGTCTTGGCCGCGGAGCCGCTCAACAATGAGGGCAAGAGCCGCGTAATTCGAGCGGGAGTAGTCAAAGATTCGTGCCAGCCGGCCATCCCAAGGAACGGTGCCAGCGAGGGCCAGCTGCTCTTCGAGGCTGAGCGGCCGGTTCATTCTCTCCTCCCAGCGCCCCGATGCCAGCAGGGGGACGGTGAAGTCGGGGATTCCTGATTCGTGTGTCAGCAGCTGCCTTACGCTGACGGGCCCGGGCGGCTGCAGGAGCGTACCGAACTCAGGCAAATAGGCGCTGACCTGGCCGTCCAGGTCCAGCCTGCCCTCTTCCACCAGCTTCATCACCGAGACGGCCACCATGGATTCCGTGATGGTGCCGACGTGCACGGGATCGGCAACCGTGGCAGGCTCCGCGGACTCGAGGTTCCTTACGCCGGCGGCATGCGTCCAGGCCTCGCCCTTGTTCCGGACGGATACCACGACTGCAGGGGCGCCTTCCTCCACCATCCGGGCGCTGAAACCCTCCAGGAGGGCGAACGCGGCGGGCTCGTCAGGTTGCGGCGGCGGCGGCTCCCCGGTGCATCCGACGGCGGCTGCCATCAGGGCCGCCCACAGGGCAGCAGCGGTCCGCATCGAACCGCAGCTCCGGCGCCTGCCCATGCCACCAATTTTCCCCCAACTAAGTAGCAGCACACGTCGTTTTGGGAACCCAATACGACATGTGCTGCTACTTAGTTGGGAGGGGAGGGGTGCCTAGGTGAGGCGCACCTGCCGGTTCATGTCCTTGTAGAGCAGGTAGCGGAACTCGCCTGGGCCGCCGGCGTAGCAGGCCTGCGGGCAGAAGGCGCGCAGCCACATGAAGTCGCCGGCTTCCACCTCCACCCAGTCGTTGTTCAGCAGGTACATGGCCTTGCCCTCCAGGACGTACAGGCCGTGCTCCATCACGTGGGTTTCCGGGAACGGGATCACGCCGCCGGGCTGGAACGTCACGATGTTCACCTGCATGTCGTGGGCCAGATCATTGGAATCCGTGAAGCGGGTGGTTTTCCAGACGTCGTTGGTGTCCGGCATCGACGTCGGTTCCACGTCCTTTTCGTTGGTGACGAAGGACTTGGCCTCGTACCCTTCAAGACGTTCATAGGCCTTGCGGATCCAATGGAAGGAAACGATGTCGTCCGAGACATTCTCCAGGCCCCACTGTGCGCCAGCGGCCAGGTAGGCGTAGCCGCCCTCCTCGAGCTGGTGCAGTTCGCCGTCGAGGGTCAGGTTGACCTTGCCCCGGGTGACGAAGATGACGCCTTCCACGCCGGCCTCGAATTCGGCCCTGGGTGCCCCGCCGCCCGGGCCGATCTCCACAATCAGTTGGGAGAACGTGGTGGCGAAGCCGGAGATGGGGCGGGCGATGATCCAGGAGCGGGTGTTCGAAAAGCCCGGCAGGTTGGACGTGACGATGTCCGTCATCACGCCCTTGGGAATCACCGTGTAGGCCTCGGTGACGATGGCCCGCTCGGTGGTGAGGTGGTTTTGCGGCGGCAGCCCGCCGGTGGGGGAGTAGTACTTGCCCATAACTGGATCCTTACTTATGAGTTTGACGTGGTGGCGAGCCGCGGGTGCGCCAGTGCAGTGAGCTGGGGAATTCCGACGCCGGCAAGCGCCTGGACCTCATGGGCGCCAACAGCGCCGCATTGGACGCCGCGCAGGACGAAGGCGGCCAGCGCACGGGCCGTGGCGGGTTCGTCCATGACGCCGCCTTCCGTCTGTTCCACGTAGTTCCGCAGGCGGGCCGCGGCGGCGGGCAGGCCCTGCCGGTAGAAGGCGTAGGTGGCGGCGAAGCGGCTGGGAAGCTGGGCCGGGTGCAGGTCCCAGCCCTGGTAGTAACCCCGTTCCAGCGAGCGCTGCACCAACCGGCCATGAAGCCGCCAGGCGTTTTCCACGTTGTCGCCGACGGGAATAATGTTGGTGGACCCGTCAGACAGCCTGATGCCGGTTCCGGCGACGGCCAGCTGCATGACTTCCTTGGCGAAGTCCGCGACAGGGTGCTCCATGGACTGGTGCTCAGCTGCGATTTGGAGCGAAGCGGAGTAGTCGTACGTGCCATAGTGCAGGGCACTGATCCGGCCGGGAACCGCGTGCGGCAGCTGTGCCACGGGGGAGGAACCGTCGGGTCCCATAATGAGCTGCGGCGTCTCCACCTGGACTTCGAAACGGAGGCGCCCGGCGGGCAGCGAATGGACTTCCTCCAGCCGGGACACCGCATAGCCCATGGCCTGGACCTGGGCCACCGTGGTGACTTTGGGGAGCGTGAGGACGAGCCCCTGCGGCAGTTCCCCCGCCTCGGCTAGCCCCGTGACGAACAGGTCCAGCGTCCGCAGTCCGCGGGCCCGTGTGGCAGATTCGAAGCACTTGAAGCGGATGCCGATGAATGGGGGAGCTGTGCCCGCAGCAACGGCCTCGGCTACTTGGCGGGCGGCAGTGCAGGCATCTGCGTCCTCCGCCTCGTCCCCGCGGTCGCCGTAGCCGTCTTCGAAGTCCAGCCGGAGGTCCTCAATCGGTTCCTGCCGGAGCTTGGCCGCCACCCGGGAGGCAACCGCTGCGCTCAGGGAGAGGGACTGGTCAAGCAACCAGCCAAGCCTTTCCAGGCCGCCGTGGGCCTCAGCGGTTGCCAGCGCCTGGGCGCCCCAGTCAGCAGCCAACGACGGCGTGAACCGGTCCGCGGGGACGTACACCGTGTGGACGGGCTGGCGCGAGCCGTCGTCGCCCGGGTAGTTCTGTTCCAGCAGCCGGTCCGTGCCGGCCAGCTGCCCGTCGATGCTGGCAAGGTCCCCCGCAGAGAGTGAGGGCCTGGGTGTTGCTGCCATGCCTCAGCCCACCAGTTCGTAGGCCGGGGTGGTGAGGAAGTCGGTGTAATCCTCGGCCAGGCATATGTCTGCGATCAGTTCACTGGCGGGCTGGTAGTAGCGGCGGAAGGCTTCGTCACCGAACTCAGTGCGGAGCCGCTCTGTCTCCTCGCCCAGGATCCGTTCCACGAGTTCGCGGGTGACGGTGTTGCCGGTGTCCGCGAGGACGGACTTGTTGCGGATCTGCTGCCACACCTGGGAGCGGGAGATCTCCGCGGTGGCAGCATCCTCCATCAGGTTGTGGATGGCCACGGCGCCGTTTCCGGACAGCCAGACCGCGGTGTAGGCCACGGCAACATACAGGTTCAACCGCAGGCCGGCTTCCGTCACCTGTCCATCTGCCGAGGAGACGTCCAGCAGCTGCTCGGCGGTCACGTGGACCTCCGGGCGCTGCCTGTCCACCTGGTTCGGCTTGTCTCCCAGCACCGAGTCAAACACCTCGCGGCAGGTGGACACCAGGTCCGGGTGCGCCACCCAGGAACCGTCGAAGCCGTCGTTCGCCTCGCGGGTCTTGTCCGCCCGCACCTTGGCGAAGGCCGCCTCCGTGACCTCGGGATGGCGCCGGTTGGGAATGACGGCTGCCATGCCGCCCATCGCGAAGGCGCCGCGCTTGTGGCAGGTCTTCACCAGCAATTCGGTGTAGGCGCGCATGAACGGCGCGGTCATGGCGACGGAAGCGCGGTCCGGCAGGACAAACTCCTCGCCGGCGTCGCGGAAGTACTTGATGATGCTGAACAGGTAGTCCCACCGGCCGGCGTTCAGGCCGGAGGCGTGGTCACGCAGCTCGTACAGGATCTCGTCCATCTCGAACGCGGCCGGAATGGTCTCGATCAGCACCGTGGCCCGGATGGTGCCCTGGCCCAGTCCCAGGTAGTCCTGCGCGAAGACAAACACGTCATTCCAGAGCCGTGCTTCGAGGTGGCTCTCCATCTTGGGCAGGTAGTAGTACGGTCCCTGCCCATTAAGCACCAGCTGCTTCGCGATGTGGAAGAAGTGCAGCCCGAAGTCCACCAGCGCACCAACCGCGGGTTCGCCGTTGACCAGCAGGTGCTTTTCCTGCATGTGCCAACCGCGGGGCCGGGCCACCACCACGGCGAGCGGTGCGTCCGTGCGGAGCCGGTACTCCTTGCCCTCGTCCGAGGTGTAGCTGAGGGTGCCCTGGGCGGCGTCGCGGAGGTTGAGGATCGCGTCAATGACGTTGCCCCACGTGGGGGTGCTGGCATCCTCAAGGTCCGCGAGCCACACCTTGGCGCCGGAGTTCAATGCATTGATGGCCATCTTTGCCGGTGAAGCCGGCCCGGTCATCTCTACCCTGCGGTCCTGCAAAGCCGCAGGTGCGGGCGCAACCTTCCAGTCGCCGTCGCGCACGTCCTTCGTCTCCGGCAGGAAATCCAGCTTGCCGGTTTCCGCCACGCGCTGCCGCTTGGCGGCGCGGGCCTGCAGGAGTTCGTTACGGGTGCCGGCGAAGCGGTTGTGCAGTTCCTCCACGAAGGCCAGTGCCTTGGGTGAGAGAATCTCCTCCGCGCGGTCAATTGGCCGGGGGTCTGTGACAGTGATGGCCATTTCTGGTCCTTTCCTTGGGCTGAAGTCAGGCGTGAATCAGGCGCTGGCCAGGGCGGCTTCGGGCTCCGCTGCTGCCGGTGCAGCCGCCGTTGCCACGCTGGCGGCGTGGGCAGCAGCTGCAACAGCGGACGCAACATCGGCGGCCACATGGGGATCGAAGACGCTGGGGATAATGTAGCTGGCATTGAGTTCATCGTCAGCTACCCGCTTGGCGATCGCCTCCGCGGCGGCCACCAGCATCTCCGGGGTAATGTCCGAAGCTCCGGCGTCCAGCAGGCCGCGGAAGAAGCCCGGGAAAGCCAGCACGTTGTTGATCTGGTTGGGGAAGTCGCTGCGGCCGGTGGCCACCACGGCGGCGTGCTTCGATGCGATGACGGGATCGATTTCAGGCGTGGGGTTGGCCATGGCGAATACGATGGCGTTCGACGCCATGGCCGCCACCTGCTCCTCGCCGATCACGTGCGGGGCGCTGACGCCGATGAAAACGTCCGCGCCGACGAGCGCTTCGTGCAGGGTGCCGGCGAAGCCTTCCTCGTTGGTGTTTGCAGCGATCCAGCTGCGGTGCTCGTCGCCGTATTCCTCGCCGGAGTGGATGGCGCCGGAGCGGCCGGCGGCGATGATGTGCCGTGCACCCTGGGCCTTGAGGAGCTGGATGATGGCCGAGCCCGCAGCGCCGACGCCCGAGACCACGATCTTTACTTCTTCGAGCTTCTTGCCCACCACGCGCAGCGCATTGACCAGGGCTGCGAGGGTAACGATGGCGGTGCCGTGCTGGTCGTCGTGGAACACCGGGATGTCCAGTTCCTCGCGGAGCCGGTTTTCGATCTCGAAGCAGCGCGGGGCGGCGATGTCCTCCAAATTGATGCCGCCGTAGACCGGGGCCATGGCCTTGGCGATCATGATGATTTCCTCGGTGTCCTGGGTGTCCAGGCAGACGGGCCAGGCGTCAACGTTGGCGAACTGCTTGAAGAGGGCGGCTTTGCCTTCCATCACGGGAAGGGCGGCGGCCGGGCCGATGTTGCCGAGGCCCAGGACCGCGGAACCATCGGTGAGCACTGCGATGGTGTTGCGCTTGACGGTCAGGTTGCGCGCGGCAGCGGGGTCCTCGGCGATGGCGAGGCAGACACGGGCGACGCCGGGAGTGTAGGCGCGGGAAAGATCGTCGCGGTTGCGCAGGGCTACTTTGGGGACGACTTCCAGCTTGCCGCCCAGGTGCATCAGGAACGTGCGGTCCGAGACGTGCTGGACCGTGACGCCGTCGAGCGCATTGAGGGCGTCCTTGACGCGGGCGGCGTGTTCGTCGTCGGTGGTGTTGCAGGTGACGTCCACCACCAGAGTCTCGTGGTGGGATTCACTGACATCCAGGGCAGTGATGGCTGCGCCTGCGGCGCCGACGGCGGCGGCCAGCTCGCTCGTGGCGCTGAAGCTCGAGGGTGCTTCCACGCGCAGGGTGATTGAATTTCCGGGGCTGGGGTTCGCCATTGAATATCCTCCTGTTGGGCCCGGGGCCGGGCGTCTGCTCAATCGAAAGTTTTTCGTATTATGGATATTATTATCTGCAAGATGGAAATACAACCCCTCCAAATAAGACTGCCCCCAATGCATCGCGGTCCCTTGGGCTGTGCTGTATGTTGGGTGTTCTAAGCAATTCTTTTCACGATGCGGATAAGAGTTGTCGGATTCCGAGCTGTAGGAGACAACGGAATGGCAGAAAAAGCGCCGGGCGGCGTGCAGTCGGTGGAGCGGGTCTTCGAACTGCTGGAGCTCATCACGGACGCCGGTGGCGACGTCACGCTCAGCGAGCTTTCCTCGTCCACCGATTTGCCCCTGCCCACCATCCACCGCCTGCTGCGAACCCTGGTGTCGCTTGGTTACATCCGGCAGCTGCCGAACCGGCGGTATGCCCTGGGCCCGCGGCTGATCCGGCTGGGCGAAGGCGCCAACAAACAGCTCGGTGCAGTGGCGCGTCCGCAGCTGAAGACGCTGGTGGACCGGCTGGGCGAAACCTCCAACATGGCCGTGCTGGACTCGGACATGGTGATCTACGTGGCCCAGGTGCCGTCGCTGCACTCCATGCGCATGTTCACCGAGGTGGGCCGGCGTGCCCACATGCATGACACCGGCGTGGGCAAGGCCATCCTGGCCCAGTTGGACGATGACACCGTTCGCGGCATCGTTGCACGCACCGGGATGCCAACCCCCACCCCCAGGAGCATCGGCGACGTCGATGACCTCCTGGCGGACCTCAAGCTCATCCGGGAACGGGGCTACTCCATTGACGAGGAGGAGCAGGAGCTCGGTGTGCGTTGCTTTGCCATGGCGGTGCCCAATGCTCCCACGCCCGCCGCGATTTCCGTTTCCGGGCCGGTGTCCCGCGTTGACGAGCACTTCGCTGACAAGGCGGTGCCCGTCCTGCGCGAAGCAGCCGAGGCCATCTCCGACGAGCTTAACCGCAGCTGACCCACCCTCGGAGTTTTTCCACGTATGCCGACTTATAGTGCCTTTTGCCCTGCATGTCTGGACAAAAACTCCCGGAAACCACGGACGACGGCGGCCCGCTCCCTTTGGAAGCGGGCCGCCGTTCTCGGTTGGGCCGCTAGTGCTCCGAAGCCTTCTCGGATGACTGGATGGGGACTTCCTTGCCGTCGCAGTCGATGAGCTTGCCGTTCTCGTAACGGTCGCCTTCGGCGAGGCACTTGAGGTCCTCTTCCCGGACGGCCCGTCCGGTCCCTGCCACAAACACCGACTGGTTCTCGGAGTTGCCGGCCTTGAGGTGGTTGAAGAGAAGGTTCAGCAGGATGGCCATGACGGCGGCCGAGCTGATGCCCGAGTGGAAGATGGTGCCGAACCAGGTGGGGAACTTGTCATAGAAGGCAGGCGCAGCGATGGGGATCATCCCGAAGCCGATGGATGCAGCCACAATGATCAGGTTCATGTTGTTCCTGTACTCAACCTTTGCCAGTGTCCGGATGCCGCTGGCGGCAACGGTGCCGAACAGGACGATACCGGCACCGCCCAGCACGGCGGTGGGAACGGCAGCCACTACGCGGCCCATGACCGGCAGGAGTCCGAGCAGGACCAGGATGACGCCACCGGCAGCCACCACATAACGGCTCTTGATCCTGGTGACGGCCACCAGCCCCACGTTTTGAGCGAACGCGCTCTGGGTGAAGGATCCGAAAATCGGGGCGATCAGGCTGGAACCCATGTCGGCGCGAAGGCCGGCCGCAATCCGCTTGGAATCCGTCCGGGTTCCCACGATTTCACCGACGGCCAGGATGTCCGCCATGGTCTCCGTAAGGATCACCAGCACTACGATCAGCATGGAGATGATGGCGGCGATCTCGAAGGTGGGTGCCCCCAGGTGGAACGGTGTGGGGAAGGCAACGATCGGGCCGTTGCCAACCTTGGAGAAATCAGCCATGCCGGTAATGACGGCGACGATCGTGCCGCCCACCATGGCCAGGAGGATGGAAAGGCGGGAAAGGGTCGCACTGCCGACCTTGCTCAGGACCAGCACCAGGACCAGCGTGACCGCGGCAAGGCCGATGTTGGCCGTGCTGCCGTAATTTTCGGCAGTCCGGTTGCCGCCCATGGCCCAGTTTGCCGCCACCGGCATCAGTGTCAGGCCGATCGTGGTGATGACCGTACCGGTGACAACGGGTGGGAAAAACCTGACAATCTTGGAAAAGACTGGTGCAATCAGAAGGCCCACGGCTGCGGAGGCCATGACTGCGCCGAAGACGGTCGGAAGTCCGCCGCCGTTGCTGACGATGGCAACCATCGTGGCCACGCTGGCGAAGGAGACCCCCTGCACCAGGGGCAGTTGAGAGCCAAAAAACGGTATGCCGATGGTTTGCAGCAGGGTTGCCAGGCCGCCCATGAAGAGAGCTGCTGCGATCAGTATGCCGATATCGGCCGATGACAAACCGGCCGCCTGGCCGACGATCAGGGGCACGGCAATGATGCCACCGTACATCGTGAGAACGTGCTGGAAGCCGTAGGCGAAGCTGCTTCCGATGGAGAGCCGCTCGTCTTCTGGGCGGGTGGAAGCAGGCCGTTTGCCGCGCTGCTTGGCACTTGCTTTGAAAGGGTTCTTGGTGTTCATGACAGACTTTCTGGTTCGTGGCAGACGTCTTCGTCTGGCTAACGTGTCTGGCTAACAGGTGTGGGAAAAGATGTGGGGTGTGTATCCCGGCCGGGTCATCTGCCGGGCCGCCGGTGGTTGATCCTGTCGAATCCTGCGGAGACCGGCAGGATCAACCACCGGTAAGGGCGGTTAGCAGAAGCCGGCGATGCCGGACCAGGCAAGGGGTGCCGGTGCGGCGTCGTCGCGCTGGACGGTGGCCTCGATCAGGCCGTAGGGGCGGTCAGCGGCGTAGAAGACCTCGTTGGGGTTGTCGAGGCCGAACGGTGTGAGGTCGACCAGGAAGTGGTGCTTGTTGGGCATGGAGAACTTGATTTCGTCGATCTCGCTGTGGGCTTCGAGGACCTTGGCGCCCATGTCGAACAGGGTCTGCTGCAGGGCGTGGGAGTACTTCTCGGTGAAGCCTTCGAGCAGGAGCGCCTTGACGTCGTCGTAGCTTTTATTGAAGTCAAGGGTGCTGAAGTCGGTTCCGGTCTTGAAGCGCCAGCGGGCGGAGACGTCCGTGGCCAGGATCCGGTCCGTGGTTTCGGGCAAGGTGGTGTAGCGGTCCCGCGGGTAGCCGACAAAGCCGGACTGGGTGGACTTGAGGACCGTGAGGTCCTTGAGCCCGGAAATCAGGTGGGTGGTTGCGCCGTCGCGGACCAGGACCGCGGTGCGGACTTCCTGGCCGTTGCGGACGAACGAGTGGTCGTGTTCGCTGCCGTGCGCCTGGATGCGGTTCCAGGCGTACGAGTCGGCTTCCCAGCGGCCGCCGGTGACCCAGTCGAAGCTGGAGGTGAAGTGCTCGCCAAGGCGCAGCAGGAACGCCTCGGGTGAGCCGACGCCGTCGCGGGCAAAGGCGTAGATGGTGTTCTTCTGGGTGTCCGTAGCCACCACGTGGGCGTTGTCGCCCGCCAGGTGGGCCGCGGTGAAGTCGCCCCGCAGCTGCGAGGTGACGTTCAGGTCCTCGATCTCGTGACGGCTGGTGTCGCGGGTGATCTTGACGACCCGGACTTCCGCCTTGCCGTACTGGTTTTCGCCGAGGATGATCTTGCTGCTCATGGTCTGTTCCCAACTTCCGGTAAGTGGAACTACGTTCCATCACTGAAATTAAGCGCGCGTTTCAAGCGCGTTTCCGGTGGTGCCGACCCAACAAAAAAGAGCCGGCATCCATTGATGCCAGCTCATTAACGACCCTGCCTGCTGCTCCCAGGTTACGTGACATGCGCCACGAATTGACATCCAGCGTACCTCCGGAAACCGGTGGTGTACATCACAAACTGAAAATTCGCATTGTGACCGGAAGCCTAAGAAGTCATTGACGCGCCAGCCGCTCGCCCCTTATGCTCTTTCGTATAGCAGAACTTATTTTTCACTTTACGGAAATAACCTTCGAAGGAGGATCAGATGTACCAGCAGGACAGCACTCAGGTAGCACCGGCACCAACGGCGGCACCGTCAGTCCCCGAGTTCTACCTCCCCCTCGGGGGCGGGACTGATCCGGACTTTTACCTCCCCGCGGACCGTGATCACGTCCCCGGCCGCTTCTCGCGCTGGGTCCACGCGCTGCCCGGCTTCAGCCGGCGCAGCTAGCCGTTCACCAGCCGCCGGGCCGCCGCCGAGTGTTCGGCGGCCAGGCTGGCGATATCGAGCCCTGGTATCTGCCCGTCCACCACGCGCCACTTCCCGCCCACCATCACCCGGTCGGCGCGGTCGGCAGCGCACAGCAGCAGTGCGGCAATGGGGTCGTGGCTCCCGGAGAACCGCAGGTCATCCAGCCGGAAGAGTGCCAGGTCCGCCTGCATTCCGGGCGCGAGCTGCCCCAATCCGGAACGGCCCAGCACTGCGGCCGAACCGCGCGTTGCCCAGCCCAGCGCCCGCTCCACGGGAACGTCCGCGCCGTACTTCAGCCGCTGGAGATAGAGTGCCTGCCGCGCTTCCAGGACCATGTTGGAGGCATCGTTCGACGCCGAGCCATCCACTCCCAGCCCCACGGGAACCCCTGCGTCCTCCAGCTCCAGGACCCGCGCGGTCCCCGACGCCAGGCGCATGTTCGAGGTAGGGCAGTGCGCGACGGCGGTTCCCGCGGCTCCCAGCCTCGCGACCTCCGCGTCACTGAAGTGGATGCCGTGGCCCAGCCAGGTGCGGTCCGTCAGCCAGCCCACGCTGTCCAGGTAGTCAACGGTCCGCAGCCCGAACACCTGCCGGCAGAAGTCCTCCTCGTCCAGGGTCTCGGCGAGGTGCGTGTGCAGCCGCACATCCAACCGCTCAGCCAGCGCTGCACTTTCGGCCATGATCTCCTTCGTCACCGAGAAGGGTGAGCATGGGGCCAGGGCAATCTGGATCACTGCGTCGGCGCCGCGTTCGTGGTAAAGGCCAACCAGGCGTTCGCTGTCCTCCAGCACCACGTCAGGAGCCTGGACAGTGGACTGGGGCGGCAGGCCGCCGTCGTCCGTTCCCAAAGTCATGGAACCCCGGGTGAGAGTGGCACGCATCCCCAGCCGGCGCACGGCCTGCACTTGGATATCAATCGCATCCTCCAGGCCGGCCGGAAAGAGGTAATGGTGGTCGGCCGCCGTGGTGCAGCCGGAGAGCAGCAGCTCTGCCAGCGCCACGGTGGTGGCGAGCTCAAGGTCGCGCGGGGTCAGTCTTGCCCAGACCGGATACAGGTTCTGCAGCCATGGGAACAGGGGTGCGTTGGCCACCGGCGCCCAGGCGCGGGTGAGGGTTTGGTAGAAGTGGTGATGGGTGTTGATCAGGCCCGGCAGCAGAACGTGGCTGCCCGCCTCGAAAATCCCGTCGCACGGCTCGGCGGGCTGCTGTCCGGCGGCGAGCACCTCGACAATCATCCCGCCGCTGACCACCAGTCCCGCTGAAGCGTCAAGGCTGTTGGCAGTGAAGGCGGCTTGCGGATTCCTGATCCAGAGGCGGGTTGCGGAAGGAAGGGTGGCGGGGAGGGGCATGGGCTGTCCTTGTCTGAGCGCGGTGGTAGTCATTCCAGCTCAGTGAGGCCCTGTCTGCTGATCCAGGTGGCCGCCGCTGCCGGGCAGGGCGGGTCCGATCAGGGTAAGGAGTAGCCTTGACCTGCGTCAATACGCTGCATTGTGACTGCAGCAGCAGGATCAAGTGAAGAACCCGAAACGCAGATTTCACATGGCGAAATAAAACTTCCAGAAAACTATGGCGCAGCCCACAATCCGGTGCTAATCTCGTTCTTGCCAAAGGCGGGCACCCGGAGTCCGGGAAGCTATCTACCAGGCGCAACTTAACCTTCACAGCACATGCTGAAGCCTGGTAACCGTCGCACCTGGTTCTACTGGTCCTGCAAACGGCAACAGGCTTCCCGGCAATAAGGAAGTCGCATCATGAGTACCACCGTCACGGCCGAAGAATTCCTGGCCAGATCCATCAGGTTGGCCACGGCCAACGTCCTGAACAGCGGGGGACCTTTCGGAGCAATGATCGTCACGGCCGACGGCCGGACGTTCGACGGCGTCAACCGGGTCACCGCGGACAACGATCCCACCGCCCACGCCGAGGTCACCGCGATCCGCACGGCCTGCCGCGAGCTCGGCACGTTCGACCTCAGCGGCGCCGTCCTCTACACCAGCTGCGAGCCGTGCCCCATGTGCCTGGCCTCCGCACTCTGGGCACGCGTGGACCGGGTGGTCTTCGCAGCAGACCGCCATGACGCCGCCTCGGTCGGGTTCGATGACGCCGTCTTCTATGAATACTTCGACAACAAGGACCGGAACTCCCTCTTGCCGGTCTCAAAGCTGGTGTTGAACGACCCGCAGGCCCCCGCGCCGCTGGAGCCGTTCAATACCTGGAACACACTCGACACCAGGATCGACTACTAAGGCCCGGCGGCTGACATGACCATCCTAAACAACTCCCACGAGGAGCATTCGGCTCCACAACCCCCTAACGCCAAAACGGCGCCGCGCACCCCCAGCGCTCCGGCAGGCACTCCGCGCCCGCCGGCGTCGAACTCTTTCCTTGACCGTTTCTTCCAGGTGACGCAGCGCGGTTCAACGCTCGCCCGCGAATTCCGCGGCGGCCTGGTCACCTTTTTCACCATGGCGTACATCGTCATCCTCAACCCGCTCATCCTCGGCGGGTTCAGCGCAGGAAACGCCCCCACCGACGTCGCCGGGGGCTGGCTTTCCGCGGCGCAGGTAGGCGCCGTCACCGGGCTCACCGCAGGCGTGATGACAATACTCTTCGGACTGATCGCCAACCTGCCGTTCGGGCTCGCCGCCGGCCTCGGCATCAACTCCTTCCTGGCAGTTTCAGTCATCCAGGAAGTGACCTGGGCTGAAGCCATGGGCCTGGTGGTGATCAACGGCATCCTGATCGTCCTGTTCGGCGTCACCGGTGCCCGGACCGCCATCTTCCGCGCAGTACCCAAGGAGCTGAAGGCCGCCATCACGGTGGGCATCGGCCTGTTCATCGCCTTCATCGGCTTCGTGGACTCGGGCTTCGTGAAGGCGACCGCGGGCGGGCCTCCTGTCCAGCTCGGCAACGGCGGCTCGATCACCTCGGTCCCCACCCTGGTGTTCATCGTAGGCCTGCTGGCCATGGGCATCCTGGTGGCACGCAAGGTCCAGGGTGGCCTGCTGATCGGGATCGTGGCCACCACGTTCCTGGCGGCGGTGGTCGAAGCTGTCATGCAGATCGGCCCGGCCAGCGAGGCAAATCCCGGCGGTTGGCACCTGAACACCCCCGTTTTGTCCGGCCAGCTGGTCTCGGCCCCGGACCTGGCACTGGTGGGCCAGTTCGACCTCTTCGGCTCGTTCGCCAGGATCGGCGGGCTCGCGGCCACCATGCTGGTGTTCACGCTGGTGTTCACCAACTTCTTCGATGCCATGGGCACCATGACCGGCCTTGCGAAGAGCGCCGGGGTGGCCCACAAGGACGGGACGTTCCCCCGGCTGAAGTCGGCGTTCATCGTTGAAGGGCTTGGCGCCGTGGCGGGCGGAGCTACCTCCGGCTCCTCCAACACCGTGTACATCGACTCGGCAGCGGGAATCGGTGAAGGCGCCCGCACTGGCCTGGCATCTGTGGTCACGGGCCTGCTGTTCCTGGGCTCGATGTTCCTCACGCCACTGACCAGCGTGGTTCCGCTCGAGGTGGCTGCCGCCGCCCTGGTGGTGGTGGGAGCGATGATGATGGCGCAGATCCGTGAGATCAAGTTCAGCAAGTTCACCGTGGCCCTGCCCGCCTTCCTCACCATCGTCACCATGCCGCTGAGCTACTCGATCGCCAACGGCATCGGCGTCGGCTTCATCAGCTGGGCCATCATCGGTGCGGCGTCCGGCAAGGCGAAAAAAGTCCATCCGCTGATGTGGGTGGTCAGCGCCGGCTTCCTGGTCTACTTCGCCCGCGGACCGATCAACCTGCTGCTGGGCGCCTGACGGGACCCTGTGACCACCTGGTGCCGCTTCCGGACATCCGCATTCCTGGAAGGGCATGCGGATGTCCGGACCGGCAATTTCCAAAGAACAAGACGCTTCCAGAACCAATTGCTTTTCCGAATGACCGACAGGAACGACAATGGACACCACCGCCGCGCGGACCAAGGAGTGCAGCCATGCTTGACCTGATCCCTTCGCTTCACTCCGGGGCGCATTTCCTCGGTAGCCACTTCGCCGTTGCCACCATAGTTGCCGCCAGCGGTTCCGTGCCCCGGCCGGTTGGGACCTCCATGATTGTCACCGCCTCCGGGGACGTACTGGGCAGCCTCTCCGGCGGCTGCGTGGAAGGCGCCGTGGTGGCGCTTGCCCAGGAGGCCATGGACGACGGCGCCGCGCGACGAAAGCGCTTTGGCTTCAGTTCTGCCAATGCTTTCGCCGCCGGGCTCACCTGCGGGGGAGAGCTGGACATCCATATCGAACCGGTGGCTCCGGACGCACCTGGCCAAGCCGCCCACCCGCTCCGGACCGCGCTGCATCAACTGGGGGAGCTGGCGCCGGGCGAGCCAGTGGCGCTGGTACGCCGCTTAGGCACGCCCGGAGGCGGCGCCGTCGTGGTCCGTGAACCGGCGGACGCGCGCGCGGCGGAGTTGCCGGAACTGGCTTCTTTAGTGGAGCAGGGGCACTCCATGGTCCTGCTCCGGATGGAGTCGATCCTTCACAACGGCGGCGCCGGCGTGGTCCCGCTTGCCGAGCCAGGCAGCTGCCTCCCGGAAAAGCTCGGACAGGACCCGCAGGACAGCCTGCGACCCGCCCTCCTGGTGGAATCCCGGCTCGCGCCGCCGCGTATGCTGGTGTTTGGTGCCAATGACTTCGGTGCAGCCCTCATCCCGGCCGCCAAACTGCTTGGCTACCGCGTAACAGTGGTGGACGCCCGCCCCGCGTTCACGGCGCAGTCCAGATTCGCTGCCGCCGATGACGTGGTGACCGACTGGCCGCACCGCTACCTGGCTGCGGAGTCTGCGGCTGGACGCCTGGACAGCCGCACCGTCGCGGCGGTCCTCACCCACGATCCGAAGTTCGACCTCCCGCTGCTGGAGAAAGTCCTGGACCTGGACCTCGCCTATGTGGGTGCCATGGGTTCCCGGAGGAGCCACCTGCAGCGGATGGAGGAGCTCCTCGCCGCCGGGGTCCGGCCGGAGCGGATTGCCTCGCTCCATTCGCCGATCGGCCTGGACATCGGCGCCGTTACTCCCGCCGAAGTGGCGGTTTCCATCACTGCCGAGATCGTTGCAGCACGCAACCGGGCCGCCAGCTGTACCCCTCTTCGGGACAGGTCCGGCCCCATCCATCAGCACCCGGCCCGCCGGCAGCCGCTACAGGCCCCCGCCACAGTTAATCAGCAGGAGATCGCATGGACATGAACACCATCGAGGCGGTGGTCCCCACCACCGACCCCGCAGAATGGCGCGACGGCGACGCCTGGCTGGCCGGCGGCACCGTGCTGTTCTCCTACGGCAGCTTCGCCTTCGGTCCCCGGCCGCTGAAGCGGCTCCTGGACCTCGGCAGCGCAGGCTGGACCCCGGTAACCGTCACCGACGACGGCTTCGACCTCGCCGCCACCTGCACAATCTCGCAGTTGTACAGCCTTCCCGGTTCACCGGCGGTGGCCGGCCGCAGCTGGCCGGGGCTGGACCTGGTCCGCCCCTGCTGCGATTCCTTCGTCGCCTCGTTCAAGGTGTGGAACACGTCCACGGTGGGCGGCAATCTTTGCACATCACTGCCGGCCGGCCCCATCATCTCGCTCTCCGCCGGGCTGGACGGCATCGCCACCATCATCGGACCTGGCGGAACCAGCCGCACCGTGCCCGCAGCCGACTTCGTCACCGGCGATGCCAGGAACTGCCTGGCACCCGGCGAGCTGCTGCGCAGTGTCCACTTGCCGGCGTCGGCCCTTGCCTCCCGGGCGGCGTTCCGCCGCCTGTCTCTCAGCAACCTGGGCAGGTCCGGGGTGCTGCTGATTGGAAGGCTCGACGGCGGTACCTCCCTGGTCCTGACCATTACAGCCGCCACCAAGCGGCCCGTGCAGCTGCGCTTCGACGGGTTGCCGGACGCCGACGGGCTGGCAGATGCTATCAGCGCTGCAATCCCTGAGGATCTCTACCACGACGACATCCATGGCCTGCCAGTGTGGCGCCGGGACATGACCTACCGGCTGGCCGAAGAAATCCGGGCCGAACTCGCCGCTCCGGACGGGGCGCCGGGACTCCGGGTATCGGGCGACTTCTGGCCGCCGAAGGACAGCGGGCTTGCCGCCCAGCAGGAAGGGGCCTGAGCAATGGCCATCGAAATTAATGGAACGACGGCTGAAACGGCACCCCGCCCGGGACAGTGCCTGCGCACCTACCTGCGCGAGCAGGGAAACCTGGGCGTCAAGAAGGGCTGCGACGGCGGAGACTGCGGCGCCTGCACTGTCCATGTTGACGGTACCCCGGTGCACAGCTGCATCTATCCGGCGGTCCGCGCGGAAGGCCATGCCGTCACCACGATTGAAGGGCTCGCCGCAACCACCGGCGATGCCGACCTCCATCCGGTGCAGCAGCAGTTCATGGAGCGGCAGGGTTTCCAGTGCGGCTTCTGCACGGCAGGCATGGTGATGACCGCTGCCACCTTCAACGACGGGCAGAAGGAAAACCTGCCCCGAAACCTCAAGGGCAACCTCTGCCGGTGCACCGGGTACCGGGCCATTTCCGACGCCGTCTGCGGGCATGCCGGGCACCCGGATCCGGAAGGACAGGGGTCCGGTATTGCGGGGGAGGGGCAGCCCGATCCCGAGCCCGGGCAACTGGGCGACGACGTTCCCGCACCTGCCAGCCGGGCCGTGGTTACCGGCGCCGCCCGCTACACCCTGGACGTGCCGGTGGACCAGTTGCAGGGCCTGCTCCACCTCAAGCTCCTGCGCTCGCCGCATGCGCACGCCCGGGTGCTTTCCATCAATACCGACGCAGCGTTGAAGGTTCCGGGCGTTGTCGCGGTCTTCACGCATGAGGACGTACCCGGGCAGCTCTTTTCCACCGCCCAGCATGAACTCTTTACGGACGACCCGGACGATACGCGCGTCCTGGATGACGTGCTGCGGTTCCGGGGCCAGCGGGTGGCGGCGGTGGTGGCCGAAACGGTAGCCGCCGCTGAAGCAGGTGTGCGTGCACTGGACGTGGAGTATGAGGAACTGCCGGCGGTCTTCTCGCCGCAGGACGCACTGCTGCCCGGCGCGCCGCTGGTCCACGGGGACAAGGACGGGATGGCGTCCCGCATCTCCCGCCCCGAACGCAACGTGGTGGCCGAACTTCACTCCGAACTGGGCAGCGTGGGCGAAGGCTTTGCCGCCGCGGACTTCATTCACGAACAGACCTACCAAACACAGCGGGTCCAGCACGTGGCGCTGGAAACGCATGCTGCCATCGCGTCCGTGGACGGAGAAGGGCGCCTGCAGGTGCGCACGTCCAGCCAGGTCCCGTTCCTGGTCCGCCGCACCCTGTGCCGGGTGTTCGGCCTGGAGGATGACAAGGTGCACGTGGTGGCAGGACGGGTCGGCGGCGGCTTCGGCGGCAAGCAGGAAGTCCTGACCGAGGACATCGTGGCCCTCGCAGCCCTGAAGCTGGGCCGCCCGGTCCAGCTGGAACTGACCAGGACTGAGCAGTTCACCGCCACCACCACCCGGCACCCGTTCACCATCAAACTCAAGGCCGGGGCTGCAGCCGACGGCCGGCTGACCGCGCTGGAACTGGACGTCCTCACCAACACCGGCGCCTACGGCAACCACGGCCCGGGTGTAATGTTCCATGGTTGCGGCGAATCCCTGGCCGTATACAACTGCCCCAACAAGAAGGTGGACGCGCATGCCATGTATACCAACACGGTTCCGGCCGGGGCCTTCCGCGGGTACGGGCTGAGCCAGATGGTTTTCGCCATTGAGTCCGCGATGGACGAACTGGCGGCCGGCATCGGCATGGACCCCTTCGAGTTCCGCCGCCGGAACATGGTGCGCGAAGGCGACCGCATGCTCTCAACCCAGCCCGACCCTGAGGAGGATGTCCACTACGGCAGCTACGGGCTTGACCAGTGCCTGGGCCTGGTCCGCGACGCGCTGGCCCGCGGCCGCCAGCGCTACCGTGCCGCCGGACTGGACGAGCTGGGACCTGACTGGCTCACCGGCGAGGGAACTGCCCTGTCCATGATCGACACCGTGCCCCCGCGCGGCCACTTTGCCCACTCCAGGCTGAGGCTCCTGCCTGACGGCACCTACCAGGCCGACGTCGGAACGGCTGAATTCGGCAACGGAACCACCACAGTCCACGCCCAGCTGGCGGCTACCGCGCTTTCCACCGAGGCTGCGAACGTTGCAGTACGGCAGTCGGATACGGATCTGGTGGAGCACGACACTGGTGCTTTTGGCTCGGCAGGAACGGTAGTGGCCGGAAAGGCCACGCTGGCCGCGGCCGAGGAACTCGCCGTGCGGATCCGCGCCTTTGCCGCCGGTATCCGGCAGACGCAGGCCTCGGCCTGCGTCCTTGATGGGGACACGGTGGTCATTGACGGCACTCCCGTGGCACTGGCTGAACTGGCGCAGCAGGCTGCGGAAGCCGGCGTCGAACTCTCTGCAGAGGGACGCTGGGGCGGGACGCCGCGGTCTGTGGCCTTCAACGTCCACGGGTTCAGGGTGGCGGTGAACCGTGGCACCGGGGAGCTGAAAATCCTGCAGAGCGTGCAGGCGGCGGACGCCGGCGTGGTGGTCAACCCCCGCCAGTGCCGCGGGCAGATCGAGGGCGGGATCGCCCAGGCCATCGGCGCCGCGCTGTACGAGGAGGTGGTGATTGACGACGCAGGCCGGGTCACCACGGACATCCTCCGCCAATACCACATTCCCACCTTCGCGGACGTGCCGCGCAGTGAAGTGTACTTCGCGGACACCAACGACAAGCTGGGTCCGCTGGGCGCCAAGTCCATGAGCGAAAGCCCCTTCAATCCTGTTGCCCCCGCCCTGGCAAACGCCATCCGTAACGCGACGGGAGTGCGGTTCGCGTCCCTGCCCATTGCGCGGGACCGGATTTACCTGGGGCTCAAGGAAGCGGGGCTGGTGCCCACGGAATCGCTGCTCACCTGAAAAAGGGAGTCACAAAAGCTTAGAACAGGCGCGTCCGGCAGCCGGTGAGCCGCCTCACCCTGCATCGTTGCATATAGTCGAGGGATGGAACATCGGATTTTAGGCAACACCGGACGGAACGTCTCCATCGTGGGACTGGGCACCTGGCAGCTCGGAGCCGACTGGGGCAACGTGGACCCGGCCCAGGCGCAGGCCATCCTGGCGGCCTCCGTCGAAGCAGGAGTAAACCTCTTTGACACGGCCGACGTCTACGGCGATGGCAAGAGCGAACAGGCCATCGGAAAGTTCCTCGCGGACAACCCCGGCCTGGAAATCACAGTAGCCACCAAGATGGGCCGCCGTGTGGACCAGAAGCCGGAGAACTACACCCTGGCCAACTTCCGCCAGTGGGTGGACAGGTCCCGGAAGAACCTGGGCACCGACACCCTGGACCTGGTCCAGCTGCACTGCCCGCCCACTCCGGTGTTCAGCAGCAACGAGGTCTATGACGCCCTGGACACCCTGGTGTCGGAGGGTGCCATCCGCAACTACGGTGTGAGTGTCGAACGGACGGACGAGGCGCTGGAAGCGATCCGGCGCGGAAGCACAGCCTCCGTCCAGATCATCCTCAACGCCTTCCGGCTCAAGCCCCTGGACGAGGTCCTTCCCGCCGCGAAGGCGGCGAACGTGGGCATCATCGCCCGCGTGCCGCTGGCTTCGGGGCTGCTGTCCGGCAAGTACACCAAGGAGACCACCTTCGCGGAGAACGACCACCGGAACTACAACCGCAACGGCGACTCCTTCGACGTCGGCGAAACCTTCTCCGGCGTGGACTACGAGCTCGGGCTCAAGGCCGTGGCCGAGTTCGAGCAGCTGGTACCGGCCGGAGCCACCACTGCCCAGGCAGCCATCGCCTGGATCGCAGCCCAGGATGGCGTGACCACCGTGATCCCCGGCGCGCGCAACGTGGTCCAGGCGAAAGCGAACGCAGCGGCGGCTTCCGTGCAGGTTACGGAGGAGTTCGACGCCGGCGTCCGCTGGATCTACGACCACTACTTCCGCGAGGTTATCCACCCGCGCTGGTAGCGGGGCTAATTTGCGTGCACTGGGGGTGTGAATGGCAGAAACAGCCGTGGGTGCCTTCGTGGACCGGCTTTCAGCGGTGCCGTCCGGGCCCGGGCGCAACAACTTCCTCGACCCCTCGGTGTCTGCCAACGCGCTGCGCCGGCGCAACCTTGAGCTCTACCTGACGGAAATGCAGGAGCGTTCGCCACGGGTGCTGCTGCTGGGGGAAGCCCCCGGCTTCAGGGGCATGAGGATCACCGGGGTGCCGTTCACCAACCGCACCACGCTCCAGGGGCCGGCTAACAGTTTCGGACTGTTTGGCCCGGGCAGGGGGTACATGCTTCCGGAAGACGCTGCAGGGGTCGCCGCCGAGCCCACGGCGACGGTGATGTGGGAGGTGCTGGCTGAACTGCAGTTCCTTCCCCTGCTGTGGAGCGCCTGCCCCTGGCATACCCACGTCCCCGGCCGGCCGCAGTCCAACCGCACCCCAACGGCAGCAGAGGCAAAGCTGGGCACTCCGTTCTGGCAGCAACTGGTGGAGCTCTTTGGTATCGAAACCGTGGTGGCCGTGGGCAACGTGGCGCACCGCAGCCTGCTGCGCAGTGGCATGGAGGTGCCGAAGGTGAGGCATCCTTCCCATGGCGGCCGGTCCGGCTTTAAGCGGGGGCTCGAGGAGCTGCTAGCCCAGTAACCCCAACTGGGCCGGGGTGTCGATGTCTTCTCCCGTGGACAGGTCACTGCAATCCACCTCATCCACCAGTTCCGGGTGGGCCGCCAGGAAGCCGCGCGCCCCGGCGTCGCCGGTCACCGTTTGCGCCACATCTCTGCGGAGCGCTGCGTCGATCACCAGCGGGTGCCCGCGGCGGAGCCTGCCGCCGGCACCCTCCGCTGCGGCTGCACCGCCACCGTAGGCAGCCGCAGTGACCCTGCCGGGACGGTGGGCGACCAGCAGCCGCTGCACCGCCGTGGTGGTCACACCTGGCTGGTCAACGAGTGCCACCAGGAGGTGATCCTCCGGGGCGGCACTGGCGTCGCCCTGCAGGAGGGAGCTGCCCATCCCGGACTGCCACTCCTGGTTCACCATGATGCGGTAGCGGCCCAGCTCCGCCGCGGCCATGATCTCCGGTGCTCCGGCACCGAGCACCACCACCACCTCGTGGCAGCCGCCGTCGAGCAGTGCTCCGGCTACGGATTCAACCAGCGGCCGGCCGCGGTAGGGGAGCAGCGCTTTGGGGCCTTTGCCGAGCCTGGTGCCGGCGCCGGCAGCGAGTACCAGGCCGGTGGTCCTGACGTCACCGGTGTTCCCCATAGCTGCACCCTACTCTCCCTCTAGGCGTCGCCGCCGGTCCCGCCGGTGGTTCCGGCATTGACGTCCAGCAGCTTGTACCGGTCCAGGGCGTACAACGGCGCGCCCTCCTCCACCTCGCCCCTGGCAGCGAGCAGCTGCAGCGCTTTC
>NZ_VAHO01000021.1 GCF_005796225.1 Pseudarthrobacter sp. NamE5 | reverse complement strand
ATTGTGAGAGAGCATTTGGAGAAAAGGCGCAGGAAGTGAGAGAGCGTCGGTGCCTGCTGCAGGCAGCCGGGACCCGGCGCTCAGCCCGTCAGCCGCGCAGGCAGGCCCGGTAGGCGGCCATGGCCTGGCCGTAGTTCCCCTGGCCAGCCACATCAGCGGGTCGGGCCGGCTTGACCGGCGCCGTGCACGCCGGTCCGGCCGAAACACTCGCCGCCACCTTCACGTCCACCGTGACCACGGTGCCGGACTCGGCAGCCGTTAGGACCAGGGTTCCGGTGCCTTCCGCAGCACCGGCCGGGACCGCCAGGTTCACAGCGGCCGCGCCGGAGGCCACCGGAGCTGTTCCCAGTTGGGTCAACGTACCCGCGGAGTCCGTGAACGTGACCGAAAGGCTCCTGTTCACGGGGCTGCCGAGCGACGTCAGGTCCAGCCTGGAAACTGCCAGCGTGATGGCTTCACCCGGCTTCACCTCGCCGGGCGTGCTGTTTGTGACAGCCACGGAACGGCGGGCGAAGTCCGGGGACACCGGGCTGCTTTCCTGCAGGTACCCGATCCAGGCGTCCCGGTCCACCAGGCCCGAATCGCGGGTGTTGGTGCCTTCGGTGAAGACCCGGAAGTTGTCGCCACCGGTAGCCAGGAAGCTGAACGTGCCCACCCGGTAGGACCTCACCGGATCAAGCAGCTCACCGTTCACCCGCACCGATGTGATGCGGTCCCCGGCAGGCCGGGCGGCGTCATACGTGTAGTTCACGTTCTTCGACAGGCCCAGCTGGAGGTAGGCGCGGCTGGGAACCGTGCCGTCCGCGTTGGTCTGCCATTGCTGTTCCAGCAGGGTCTTGAACTGGGCGCCGGTCAAGGACGTGGTCCAGAGGTTGTTCACGAACGGCAGCACGGCGTTGGCCTCGGCGTAGGTGATGGTTCCGTCCGGGGCGTAGTACAGCTCGTTCCGCAGTCCGCCGGGGTTGACCACGCCGATCTCGGCGCCGCCCAGTTCGGCCGGCTGCAGGGAGTCCAGCAGGGAATCAGCCACCAGGTTGCCCAGGGTGGACTCGCTGCCGCGGTCATCGCGCTTGGCAACACCCGCGGCGTCCGTGCTGAAGGCGGTGGTGATGTCCGCGGTGACGGCGCCCACCGGCTGGTTGCCGACGACGGCGGCGTCCGCGAGTGCCTTTTTCACGATTGCATCGACGACGGCAACGCGGGGGTAGGCAGCGACCAGGTCCGTGGCGGGGTCGGTGGTGCGCTTGACGTTGCCGGCCTTGTACGCAGTGACTTCCCTGGTGGCGGTGTCTACGGTCAGCTGGATCTGCCCTACGTTTTCGCCGTAGTTCCCGGTCTGCACGATGGGCCGGGTCTTGCCCTCAACTCCGGGGACAGGGGCGTCCCACGCGTACTCCTTGTGCGTGTGGCCGGTGAAGATGGCGTCGACGTCGGCGGACGTTTCGGTGACCAGCTTGGCAAAAGGCCCGCCGGCTGCCACTTCCTCGGTCAAAGTGGAGCCTTCCACGGTTCCCGACCCGGCGCCGTCGTGGTTTTCCACGATGATGACGTCGGCGAGGTTCTCCGCGGTGATTTTCGCGGCCGCCCGGTTGATGGCCTCTACGGGGTCGCCGAACTCAAGGTCGGCAACCCCCGCGGGAGTTACCAGGGAGGTTACCTCCTGGGTTACCGTGCCGATCACGGCCACCTTGATGCCGTTCATCTCCAGCACGGTGAACTCGGGCAGGACCGGCTGGGTGGTGCCTTTGGCGTAGACGTTCGCACCCAGGTAGGGGAACTTTGCGTTGGCACCGCCGGCGATGACGCGGTCGCGCAGGTCGGCCCAGCCGCCGTCGAATTCGTGGTTGCCCACGGCCGCGGCCCGAAGCTCCAAGGCGTTCAGCACGTCAATCGTGGGCTGGTCCTTTGCGACGGCGGAGGCAAACAGCGAGGCGCCGATGTTGTCGCCGGCGGAGAGGAATGCGGTGGCGCCGGGAGCGGCAGCCGCGCGGAGCTTCTCGATGGTGCCGGCGAACAGAACAGTGTTGGCGTCGATTCTGCCGTGGAAGTCGTTGATGCCAAGGAAGTTCAGGTCAACGGTGGCAGGGGCCGATTCCAGGTCCAGGCCCACAATAACGGGGTCGTGGTCGCTGGCGCGGTACTGGTCCGGCGCGTAGTAGTTGGTGGCGTTGTTGTTGTAGCGGCTGTACTCCAGGGCCACGGACTCAACAGAGTTGATGTTCCATATGTCCGCACCGGTGACGGCCGCGTCTGCGGCGGGGGAGGCGAGAATATGGTCCAGGGACCCCACCATCCCGCCGTACAGGTACGAGTGCTTGGCGGTGCCGTCGGCATTGCGCGCTTTCCCGTCCTGGTTGACGTAGCCGGCAGACGTGAAGACGTTGATCGGGTCTTCCTCGGCGTACGCATTGAAGTCGCCGATCAAAAACACCTTGTCGGTGCCTTTGGACTCCTGCAGGGAGGCGGCGAAATCCAGCAGCGACTTGGCCTGCGCGGTGCGGGCCAGGTTAGAGGCGCCCTGGCCCTGGTCAGTGTCCTCCGGTGAGGCGGCGGAGCCTTTGGATTTGAAGTGGTTGGCGATGGCGATGAACTCGGTGCCGGCGCCGCCGCCCACGGGCTTGAAGACCTGGGCCAGCGGCTTGCGGGCATTGGAAAAGGCCGCAGTGTCGTTGTGGATGACCGACTCACCCACCGGTTCGGCAACTGCCTTCTTGTAGATGAAGGCAGTGCGGATCATGTCCTCATCGCTCAGCGGCGGCGCATTTGCCGGTGACCGCACGTAGTCCCAGATGCCCGGGGTCTCGACGTTGAGGGCGGCAACGAGTTTGGCCAGCGCGTCGTCGCGGTTCTTTCCGAACTGCGCGGAGTTTTCAATCTCCATCAGGGTGACAACATCAGCTCCGGCCTTGGTGATCGCGGAAACGATCTTGTCCTGCTGCCGCTGGAAGTTCTCGGCATTGGCAGCACCGCGGGCATCACAGCCGCCGCGGACGGTGATCGGGTTGCCCTGGCGGTCCTCGTAGAAGGTGCAGCCGGTCAACTGGTCACCGGTGGTGGGGAAGTAGTTCAGCACATTGAACGAGGCGAGCTTGAGGCTGCCACCGACGGCGGCCGGAGCCTCAGTGCGGGTGGCGCCGAAGGACGCCGGCTGCACCGATGCCCTGTTGGCCTCGGTCAGGTGGGTCAGCGGCTGGAGCTTCCAGGCGTTGTTGGCGTAACCCAGCACCACGTCGGTGGTGAAGGTGACGGGGGAGCCCACCCTTACCGGGTCAGTGGTGCTCAGGTACGGGAGTACCTGGGCTTTGGTGGCGGCGTCCTTGAGGAAGTTGGTGCTGGAACCGTCGTCGAGCTTGATGCCGCGGGCGGCGTTTTCCGCTGCGACGGCGTTGTGCTCAGCCGAGCCGTACGGCGCGACGGCGGTGGGCTGGAACAGGGGGGAGGTTCCGCCTGCCAATCCAATCTCGCCGTACTGGTTGAGGCTGTAGTTGTCCGTGACAGTCATGGGACCCTGGGGAGCCAGCAGCATGCCTTCCAGGGATTCCCGGAAGGTCTCGTTGGCAGGCAGGGCGAAGGCGGTCGGCTTCACCTCGGGTGCTGCATCCGCCAGTTTGCTGAGGGAAGCGGCCGCTGTGACATTGAGCTGGGTCATTCCGTAGTACTCGGCCACTGACCCGGTCACCTGGACGAAGTCCCCCGGCTGGACCGAAGCCACAGTGGCGGGGGAGTAGACAAAGATGCCGTCCGACGCCGCATGGTTTGTGGCCGTGAGGTCACCGCCCGTGCCGGCGGTCTGCAGGTAGTAGCCGTTGAGGCCGCCCGTGGCGAAGACGGCGGTGACCTTGCCCGTGGTGGTTACCGTGGATCCGGCCAGGGGACTTGCGGTGCCCGTGCCCTGGATCTCGGCGATGGTCCTGGTGGCCGGGGCGGGGGCAGGATCAGGCGCAGGGTCCGGTGTGGGCCCCGGTGTGGGCTCCGGCGTGGTGGTGCCGGCACGCGATGTCGGGCTGATGGTGCTGCTGAGGCTGAAGTCCGCCTGGTTGCTGTTGCTGTCTGCGCCCCCTGCCCGGTTCAAACTCCTCGCGTCACCCGTGCCTGAAGGGCCGGCGGACGCAGCGGTTTCGAAAGTATTGGACGTGCCGTAGCCCAGCAGGTCGGCCACCCCTGCAGGCTCCACCTGTGAGCCGGTGGCCAGCGTGACGGCGGTGGGCTGCTTGGCGAGCACGATGGTGCCGGCCGTGCCGCTGAAGTTCAGCCCGGTGGCCACGAGATCCGGGGCTGGCAGGTCGGCGCCGCTGGTCCCGTTGCTTGCGCCCTGGACCAGGTAGTGCCCCTTCGCCGGGATGGTGCCGGACAGCGCAGCCATACTGGTGGGCGCTGAGGTCCCGTTGGCGGAGCGGTACTGGACCGACCATCCGTCCAGGGAGACCGAAGCGTCCGAAGAGTTGTACAGCTCCACGAACTTGTTCTTGTAGGCGGCGCCGCTGCTGCCGCCGCTGAGGTAGGCCTCATTGATGACGACCGGCGAAGTGTCTGCCGCGGCTGAGACCTCCGCGGCAGGATAGGCCGCCGCGGGAAGCACTGCCGCCGGAGCTCCTGCGAGCCCCGCGGACAGCACTGTGCCCAGCGCTAATTTCCAAGGTTTCTGATGCATCCGCTCTTACTTTCATAGGGGTGTCCCGGTGGGGGACCCGATGGAAGGCGTCCGGGTTGTACCGACGGACAGGGGCCCGGATCCTGCTCCTGGTCAAGTGGTGTTCCGGCACATCTCAACAGCGCTGAATGAACGCAGGGTTGATAGCGCGTGCATTCGGCGGGACGCTCCCCAGCGGAACGGGCCGCCCACCGGTCCGGAGCCCCAGTAGCCCGGTGCCGGTGATGCTGTCGGTGGTGGCCGGCGCACCCCGAGTGCCGGCCATCACAAAGAATACCGGCCGGTAGCTTGCGGGAAATGGGGCCGGCGGAAATTCGTCGGAAGAATTCACTTGCCAGGCATCGCCCCGGCTTGGAAGACGAAGGACCCCTGCGTGCCAGCATGCTGGCTCGCAGGGGTCCTGTTCGCGGAAGGTAAGAGATTCGAACTCTTGGTACGGGGTTACCGCACACTAGTTTTCAAGACTAGCTCCTTCGGCCGCTCGGACAACCTTCCTCACCCAGTAGTGTTTCATAGGCACTTGCCTGCAACAAAACAGAGGCCGGCAGGTGTCCGGTGCACACTGGTTGCACGCAGTATTCAGTCAGGAACGGGAGTGTTGCATGAAAGCCGTCTACATGTCGGAGCCGGGCGGCCCGGAAGTGTTGGAGGTCCGCGAGGTGGAGGCGCCGGCACCCGGTCCCGGCGAGGTGCTGATAGACGTCGTCGCAGCCGGCCTGAACCGCGCGGATGTGCAGCAGCGCAGGGGCTTTTACCCGCCCCCGCCAGGCGCATCGGAGATTCCCGGCCTGGAAGTATCCGGCCGGATTTCCGGCTTCGGGCCGGGTGTCACCAAGGCCTTCTCGCTCGGCGACAAAGTGGTGGCGCTGCTGGCTGGGGGCGGATACGCGCAGAAGGTTGCGGTTCCGGCTGAGCAGGTCCTGCGGGTGCCGGACGGCGTTGATCTGGTGACGGCCGCCGCCCTTCCGGAGGTGGCGGCCACTGTCTACTCCAACCTGGTGATGACGGCACAGCTGCAGGCGGGGGAGACCGTCCTGATCCATGGGGCAACGGGCGGAATCGGCACCTTGGCCATCCAGCTGGCCAAGGCATGGGGCGCCAAGGTGGCCACGACAGCCGGCTCCGACGAAAAGGTGAGCACCGCCAAAGCGTTCCTGGGCGCGGACATCGCCATCAACTACAGGGAGGAAGACTTTCCCGAGAGCCTCCGCCGCCAAAACGGAGGCAAAGGGGCGGACGTGATCCTCGACGTCGTAGGCGCCAAGTACCTCGCACAGAACGTGGACGCCCTGGCTGACTATGGCCGGCTGGTGGTGATCGGCCTGCAGGGCGGCACCAGGGGCGAGCTTGATCTGGGACAGCTGCTGAAAAAGCGCGCCGCCGTGGTGGCCACCGCCTTGCGCCCGAGACCGGTGGCGGAAAAGGGTGCCATCATGAACGCTGTCCGCGAGGCCGTCTGGCCGCTGGTCAGCGACGGAAGGATCCGGCCGCTGGTTGCCAAGACCTTCCCGCTGGACCAGGTTCGGGCCGCCCACCGGTATTTCGACACCGGCGAGCACGTGGGCAAGATCCTGCTCCTCATGTGACGTTCGACAGGCGGATGCCGGGTATTGCCCGTGTACGTTCCTCTGGACTAGGGTCGGGGCATACGCGGTATGCAGCAGCCGGGGGGTTGATGCCGGGCCGCCAGTCAAGGAGCGCCATGTCCATCCGCCATAGCCTCCTCGCCCTGCTCCAGGACCAGCCGCGCTACGGCTACCAGCTGCGGGTCGAGTTCGAGAGCCGCACCGGGGCCACCTGGCCGCTGAATATAGGTCAGGTGTACACCACACTGGACCGGCTGGAACGTGACGCGCTGGTCAGGAAAGAGGGTGGCGACGGCGGCGGCCACGTGGTCTACAGCATCACCGAAGCGGGCAGGGCCGAGGTGGGGAGCTGGTTCGGGACGCCGGTGGAGCGGAGCAGCCCGCCGCGGAACGAACTCGCCATCAAGCTGGCGCTCGCCGTCACGCTTCCGGGGGTGGACGTGCAGGAGACCATCCAGGCCCAGCGCGTGGCGTCACTCCGGGCGCTGCAGGAGTACACCAGGGCCCGCCGGGATGCCACCGCCAGCCAGCGGTCCGGAGACATGGCATCGCTGCTGGCCCTTGATTCGCTGATATTCCAGACGGAAGCGGAGATCCGCTGGCTGGATCTTTGTGAAGCCAGGACGGTCCAGCAGGCGCAGGGGAAATAGGCAACACAATTGGGTCTTTTCGATTGCTGCCGTCGGGCCTACCGTGGGTTCAAGGCCGTCCGCCCGGGCGGCGGAACTCACGGAGGAAGCACATGACATCGCACGTCGCGGACTGCAGCGTAACCACCTGCTCCTTTAACGATCACACGAACTGCAATGCCGCCGCCATCACTGTGGGCGGCGCCGAAAACCATGCACACTGCGCCACGTTCATCGAGACCGGCATCCACGGCGGGCTACCCAAGGTGCTGGCCGACGTCGGAGCCTGCCAGCGTTCCGAGTGCGTCCACAATGACCACCTGATGTGCAAGGCCCCTGAGGTGCATGTCGGTCCGGGCGCAGACAACGCCGACTGCCTGACCTACTCACACGCATAAAAAGCAGGGGCATACCCTCCCTTTCCCAGGAAAGAAGGCCTCCGCCCGGCCCCCCGGACGGAGGCCTTCTCTCTGTCCAAGGGGTTCCGCCCCACCCTCCCGTGTCATTCGTCGCCGCTTCTCCTCCGTTCACCGCACGTCCCGGTTCCGCCGGCACAAACCCTCTGGAATGGGAGCCCGGATAGGTAAGCTTGCTTAGCAAGGGGAATTGCACTCATCTCAAGGAGGAGACATGGCCGGAACGCCTGATCATCGGAATGGTTCAGTCCGGAGGGAGGGTGCCGTGGCCACGGATCCGGCCCTTCCCCCTGCAGCCGTGGATGAGGAAGTCCGGGAGGCTGAAGAGAAGAAGTGGACGCCGGGCAAGATCGCACTCTGGGCCGCAATCGCACTGCTCGGCGGCGTGGCCTGGTTCATGCTCGCGATCATCCGCGGCGAGACCGTGAATGCCATCTGGTTCGTGTTCGCCTCCGTCTGCACCTACCTGATCGGCTACCGCTTCTACTCCAAAGTGATCGAGCGGTATATCACCAAGCCCGATGACCGCCGCGCCACCCCCGCGGAGTACAAGGCGGACGGCAAGGACTACGTCCGGACGGACCGGAACGTCCTGTTCGGCCACCACTTCGCCGCCATCGCCGGCGCAGGGCCTCTGGTGGGTCCTGTGCTTGCCGCACAGATGGGTTACCTGCCCGGCACAATCTGGATCATCATCGGCGTCGTCCTCGCCGGTGCCGTGCAGGACTACCTGGTGATGTTCTTCTCCATGCGCCGCGGCGGGCGTTCCCTCGGCCAGATGGCCCGTGAAGAGCTCGGCGTCGTCGGCGGTACTGCCGCCCTCATCGCCACACTGCTGATCATGGTGATCATCGTCGCCATCCTCGCGCTGGTCGTCGTCAATGCCCTGGGCGAGAGCCCCTGGGGTGTCTTCTCCGTGGGCATGACCATCCCCATCGCCCTGTTCATGGGTGTCTACCTCCGCTACCTGCGGCCCGGCAAGATCCTGGAGGTCTCGCTCATCGGGTTTGTGCTGCTGATGGCGGCCATCGTCGGCGGCGGAATTGTGGCCGAAACCTCCTGGGGTGCGGACATCTTCAGCCTGGACCGGGTGACCATCGCCTGGGGCATCATCATTTACGGCTTCATCGCAGCCATCCTGCCCGTGTGGCTGCTCCTTGCGCCCCGTGACTACCTGTCCACCTTCATGAAGATCGGCGTGATCGTGATGCTCGCGGTGGCCATTATTGCGGTCCGCCCGGAGATCAACGTCCCGGCCTTCAGCGAATTCGCCAGCAGGGAGAACGGTCCGGTGTTCCCGGGTGCCCTGTTCCCATTCCTGTTCGTCACCATCGCCTGCGGCGCCCTGTCCGGCTTCCATGCGCTCATCTCCTCGGGCACCACGCCGAAGCTGGTGGAGAAGGAACGCCAGACCCGTTTCATCGGCTACGGCGGGATGCTGATGGAGTCCTTCGTGGCCATCATGGCCCTGGTCGCTGCAATCTCCATCGACCGCGGCCTCTACTTCGCCATGAACTCACCGGCAGCGCTGACCGGTGGAACGGTGGAAACCGCGGCCACTTGGGTCAACAGCCTGGGCCTGGCCGGAGTGAACATCAGCCCTGACCTGCTGTCCCAGACCGCCGCGAACGTGGGTGAGGAAAGCATCGTCTCCCGCACCGGCGGCGCACCCACGCTTGCCCTGGGCCTGGCCCACATCATGCAGCAGTTCATCGGCGGCACCGCCATGATGGCGTTCTGGTACCACTTCGCCATCATGTTCGAAGCCCTTTTCATCCTCACGGCAGTGGACGCCGGCACCCGCGTTGCCCGGTTCATGCTGCAGGACTCCATTGGCAACTTCGTCCCCAAGTTCAGGGAGCACTCCTGGCGGCCAGGTGCCTGGCTTTGCACCGCGATCATGGTCGGGGCCTGGGGCGCCGTGCTGCTGATGGGCGTCACCGACCCGCTGGGCGGTATCAACACCCTGTTCCCGCTGTTCGGCATCGCCAACCAGTTGCTCGCGGCCATTGCCCTGTCCGTCTGCCTGGCCATCGTGGCCAAGCGCGGCACGTTCAAGTACCTGTGGATTGTGGCACTGCCGCTGACGTTCGCCGCAGTGGTCACCATTACTGCGAGCTACCAAAAGATCTTCTCGCCCACCCCGGCGGTGGGTTACTTTGCCAACAACGCAGCATTCAGCAAGGCACTTGCAGAGGGCAAGACCGAATTCGGCACAGCAAAGACCGTCACCGCGATGGAAGCCGTAGTCCGGAACACCGCCATCCAGGGCTGGCTGTCCGTCATCTTCGTCGTCCTGAGCATCATTGTGATCGCGACGGCGGTGCTCGCCACGGTCAAGGCGTTCCGCAACAGGGCGGCCGGCATCGCAGTCCAGGACAACGAGGACCCGGCCCGGCCGTCACGGGTCTTCGCCCCTGCCGGGCTGGTCCCGACTCCTGCCGAGCGCCAGCTCCTGGCGGAATGGGAAAAGGTCCCGGCCGAGCTCCGGTTCGAGCGGGCAGGGCACCACTGATGAGCACCGGACTTGCAGCGCTCTCCAGCAGGTTCAAAGGCTTAGCACTGTACCTCGGTGGCGTCATGGGCGCGGACGCGTACGCCAAATACCTGGAGCACCACCGCCTGGCCGGGCACCAGGATCCGCCGCTCGGAGAGCGGGAGTTCTGGCGTGACCGGACTGACCGGCAGGACAGCAACCCGCAGGGCCGGTGCTGCTGATTGAGCCCGCAGCGTACAAGCGTGTCCGCCGGGTTCCTGGGTGGACCCTCGACGGATCGCTCATGAGAGTATGAACGCATGAGCGATCCGAAAGACACCCAGGCATCTGAGGACCTCCCCGTAGAAGGTACCCCCATCGACGACAGCCAGGCGCCCGTTGCGGCGCAGCCGGCCCGGCAGAATGGTGCCAAGAAGGGCAGCAACCTCCAGGACCTGGTGGATGAACCAGCCAAGGTGATGCGGATCGGCACCATGATCCGGCAGCTCCTTGAGGAGGTGAAGTCCGCCCCACTGGATGACGCGGCCCGGGAACGGCTTGCCGAAATCCACGAGCGTTCCATCAAGGAGCTCGAAGACGGGCTCGCTCCCGAACTGGTGGAGGAACTGACCCGGATCAGCCTTCCCTTTTCCGACGAGGCCACACCGTCCGATGCGGAGCTCCGCATAGCTCAGGCGCAGCTGGTGGGCTGGCTCGAGGGCCTCTTCCACGGCATTCAAACGGCGATCGCGGCCCAGCACGCAGCCCGTGAGCATGCCGCCGCGCAGCTGCAGCTCCGCCAGTTGCCGCCCGGCACCATGATTGCGCCAGGCGTAGTCATGGGGGAGAACGGCGAGCCACAGCGTGCCACCGCGGGCCCCCGCCCCGGTGCTCCCGCGCAGCAGGGCCGGCGTGACGACCACGACCACGGTCCCGGACAGTACTTGTAGGGTGCGCTTGGGCTTTTTCAGCGCTGCCAGGCAGGGGCGCAAGGACGACGCGGAACTGGGAAAGGGGCTGTGGCGCCGCGCGCACGACCGCTTCCAGCGGGGACTTGACCGGTTCCACCAGGTGCTGGAAGGCGTGGAAGACGACCAGCTGTATGACGAACTGGTGGAGATTGCCAACGACCTTGCCGTCCTGCTGGAACGGGTGAGGGCTGTTTGCGTGGAAGCGCAGCGGCGCTCGCCCAGCGAGGGCCTGGATATCCCGGTTGCCCTGTCCGGCGTGCACCGCGCACTGTCCAAAGCCGGAAACTCGCTCGCCACTACGGCCGAAGCTGCTGCCATGCTGCGGCTTGCCGTAGGTCCCGTGCCGGTAGGGGCGGCATCCGTCAGGCGGCGGGCGGAGGCAGTTTTCCAGCAGGTGGCCGAGGCCGAGCGGCACCTCCATGAGGAGGCTTCCTAGATGCCCTTCCAGAAATTCCCGGTTAAGCGCCTGGCTTAGTCGGGCCCGAAACTGGCTGTAACTGGTGCACGGTTTGGCAGGATGATGGCATGACTCTTTCACCTACCCTGACTTTCAACGACGGAAACACGATCCCCCAGCTTGGCTACGGCGTGTGGCAGGTCGAGGACGATGTGGCGGAGAAGGTAGTCCGCCAGGCGTTCGAAGCGGGCTTCCGTCACATTGATACCGCGAAGATTTACGGCAATGAGGCAGGCGTGGGCCGCGCCATTGCCAGTTCCGGCCTCTCACCGGAGCAGATCTTCATCACCACCAAGCTCTGGAACTCTGACCAGGGCTACGAATCCACACTGTCGGCTTTCGAGGAATCGATGGACCGGCTTGGGCTGGAGACGCTGGATCTGTACCTGATCCACTGGATGCAGCCGAAACAGGACAAGTACATCGATACCTGGAAGGCCCTCATCGAGCTACAGAAGCGCGGCCGGGTAAAGTCGATTGGTGTTTCCAACTTCACTGTTGAAGGCCTTCAGCGGCTGATCGATGAAACCGGCGTGGTGCCTGCCATTCACCAGATTGAGCTGCACCCCTACTTTAGCCAGCGCGAACTGCGCGATTTTGGTGCGTCGAAGGGCATCCTGACCCAGGCCTGGTCGCCGCTGGGGCAGGGCGGGGAGCTTCTGGAGGATGGAACGGTGGCTCGTATTGCCGCCAAGCACCAGGTGACCCCCGCGCAGGTGGTTATCGCCTGGCACCTCGCTATCGGCAACGTGGTCATTCCCAAGTCAGTCACCGAGTCCCGGATTCGCGAGAACTTCGCCGCCCTGGACGTCGCCCTGGACGCTGAGGATGTCGACGCCATCAACGCGCTGGACCGGACCGCCCGCGGGGAAGGGCGCATCGGGGCGGACCCCGCAGTCTCCGACTTCGCCTAACCAGGGGCGGCCGCTCCGTTCTGAGCGTCAGCCGCTGCCCGCCCTGCCTGTGCCTACAGGCAGGGCGGCCCGCTTTACGGGCTGCACCAAACGGTAGTCTGCGAAAACGTCAGGCAGCAGTGCGGATCTGTTCGACCGCCACGGCGTCAATCACAGCCCAGCCATCTTCATCGGCACAGTGCCGGCTGGCGAAGCGTTCTGCTTCCACCAGGGTGTTAAAGATCTCGGCGCGGACACGGCCACAGTCGGCCTCGAAGTACGTTACGTGAAATTCCTGAACCAGTTGGTTTTCCATGAATCCAGTTTGCAACCGGGGTCTGACATTTCCCGGAATGGCGCCAGCGTGTTGCTTGAAGACATAGACCCAGTGGATGGAGCGGCCGCTGTTGGAGCGAAGCAGCAGAATGCCCTTCCCGCGCGCGCCGGGCCGAGTCCTACTATGCTCGGAATATGGCGGTTCGAATTTCTTCCGGTGATGCCACCAAGGCCATCAATCAGGAGCTTGCCCAGCGGCGTGGGTGGATCGTAACCGTCGCCGTGGGATTCGCCGTGCAGATCCTCAGTATCGTTATCGGCTTGAAGGCAGTGGGGCCGCTTTGCGGCAGCCCGCTGCTACCGCAAAGTCGGGCCGCGGAGATCTCAGACCTGCAGCAGCAGACCACAGGGCTGGCGGCGGAGTGCTATCGCAACATCGATTCCGCCTCAGTCCCTGTCTGGATTCTTATGGCGTTGGGAATTGGCCTGGTCCTGACAGGAGTTGCCGTCAGGATAGTCGGGATCCGCCGGTCCATCAACCGCACCAGGAAGCTGACGGAGGCCGCGCAGGACTAGGCTGACGGGCTGTCGGAAGACGCCCAGACTCCCGGTGTTGGGCAAAGTAGTGGTTACCGCGCCCTCACTGGTGGAAGCTTCCGGCTCGGTCTAAGTCTCACGGTCAGACAGCCGGAGGACCCGTTCCTCCGCCAGCATGGCAGTCCGCCCGGCCTTCTCCGCAGCACGCACGGCCTGTTTTGCTTCCGCCTCCACCGCAGCCAGCGATTTCCGCGAACGGTCCAGCTGCTGTTCCGCGGCCTTGAGCCGGGCCCGCAGGTTAACCGTTTCCCGGAGGAGTTCCGCCACCTCAGTGCGTGTTTCGTCCGCCTTATCCTGCAGCTCCTGGGCTGCGTGTGCCGCCTCAGCCGCTGCCTCCTGAGCTTCAGCCAGAGCGGCTTTTGCCCTCTCCAGCGCCGGCGGTGACGCTGGCCGCGGAGTCTGCCGGACAGCCTCAAGCCGGGGCTTCGTTCCCTTGGGCGGGGAGGTGCGCTCCGTCGTCGTCCGTTGCTTATTTTCCGGCGCTGCTGGACGCGTCTTGGCGGCCGTATGGACGGGGCGGGCCGTGGCCGTGTGCTTTGGCAGTGCGCCGGGAACGGCCACTGCCCCCTCCAGGTCCGCTGCGCTGACGCCGTCCGCCGAGAGGGTTTTCAGGAGGCGTCCGCTCCGAACTGCAGCAGCCGCCCCTTCATCCGCTGTCAGTGCCTTGAGGGTCTCCTCCACGTCTGCGGCCATGGCCTCGCTGATGGTTCGCCCGCGTTCCCCGGCGACGGACCGGGCGGTGTCGACGGCGGCGGAAAGCCGGGCGCGCCGCTCACGTCCCAGCTCCCGGAGGGCCGTGGCATCGAGTGCGGCCTGTGCGTCGCGCATCCGGGATCCGAGCTCCGCGAGCCCGCCGAGGACGTCCGGCTGATGCAGGGCGAGCATATTCACTGCCCACGCGGCCACCGACGGCTTGGGCAGCCCCTTGACGGCAGCGCCCAGCTCTTTGTCCTGCCCCGCAGCCTGCTTTGCTGCAGCGGACCTTGCCGCTATGAAGTCTTCAAGGGATACGGCGTAAAGCCCGTTCGCGATGTCTGCCAGGGCTTGCTGATCCATGTTCGCCATCTTAGGCGGGTGGTCCGACAGGATCTCGTGAATTGGCTCAGCGCCTTGCCGACTTCCGGCATCCGGCAAGGCCCAAGTCCATCAGCTTTTCCCCGTCTATTCCCACCGCCGTGACGGCCAAGGCCTTTGTCCAATCGGGGGCAAAAGTTTCCAGCCACCATTCGCATGACCGGGGTCAGTCCCGGGCAAAGCACCCGGCGGACGGGAGCTATGGGGTGGAATCGGTGTCCCGTTTTGCCGGTTCATGCCCGGCGACGGCGGCGCGGACGTCACCCTCTTCGTGCCCGCTCTTCCTCTTGCCGAACGGCAGCACCTTGAGCAACGGGCCTACAACAGACATGATGAGGAGGCCCCACACGAGCCCGATGACAGCCGAGCACAATGTGTTCACGAGCCAGGCCAGGACGCCGCCCACCACCGGTATACCGGCGACAGGAGCCTCAAGGGCATGGACAAGGTCATATGGTCCGTGCCAGCCGAGGTCGTAAGCTCCCTGCAGCATGATGTGACCGCCGACCCACAGCATGGCTACTGTGCCGACGAGGGTTATTGCTCCGAGCACCGCCGGCATTCCCTTGACGAGCGTCTCGCCGACGCGCTGGGACCTGGGGGAGTCCTTGGTGGCCAGGTGCATCCCTACGTCGTCCATCTTGACGATGAGCGCGACCGCTCCGTAGACCAGCACCGTGATCACGAGAGCCACGACGACCAGGATGAGCGCACGGGCCCACAGCGACTCAGCAGCCACCTCGTTCATCGAGATCACCATGATCTCGCACGAGAGGATGAAGTCAGTGGTGATGGCGCCCTTAATGACCTTGGCCTCAGCGTTCGGGCCGCGTTCGACCGCCGGTGCATCCTCGTCCGCCGTGTGGTGGCCGCGGAGCTTGTGCCAGACCTTCTCGGCACCCTCGTAGCAGAGGTAGGTGCCCCCGAGCATCAGGATGAACGGGATGGCCCCCGGGACGAAGGCGGTGATGAGCAGCAGAGCCGGGAGGATGATCAGCAGCTTGTTCCGGAGCGAGCCCCAAAAAATCCGCTTGATCATCGGCAGTTCACGGGACGGGTCGGCTCCGGACACGTACTGCGGGGTCACCGCGGCGTCGTCAATTACAACGCCGGCGGCCTTTGCCCCCGCTTTCGCGGCACCGGCGGCCACGTCGTCCACCGAAGCGGCGGCAATGCGGGCCAGGGCTGCGACGTCGTCCAGCAGGGCAACGAGACCGCCGCTCACAGATCGCTCCCGCACTGCGCGGCGACGGACTTATGGGCGGGGAGTGCTCGCTTGAGGCGCGTAATCGGCATGTTCACGATTATACGAGCCGTGCTTCCGCAGGACGCGGCGGCGGGGGGCGATCCGGTCGGAAGATGACCCCGCTGGTGTGGGCGATCCTCCCTCGGTGCTGAGGCTGCAGGCTGTTATCCCAGAGTTGCGAGGGCAGCCGGTGCACAGGTGATGGTGACCGGGGTATGTGCCTCGACGGATTTCACTTCTCCGTCTATTTGGTACGGGATGGGTTTGAGGGTTGTGAACCGGTAGCTGCTCACGCTGGGCTGGTCCCCGAGTCCTCGGGTAGTGGCCCGCAGGGCGGTCGGCAGCACGCGGAGTTTGGACCGGTTGGGAAAGAACACGACTTCGAATTTGCCGTCCGAGGCGGCGTCGTCGGCTTCACTGAGGGTGGCGTACTTGGCCATCTGTGCGATGTTGGCCAGGACGAGGCTGTCGAACTTGCGTCGCTTGCTGTTCCCCTGCCGGATCTCGAAGGGCTTGAATTTCGAGAACGCGCGCATCACGGAGAACATCTCTTTTAGGGCGCCTTTACTGCCTTTTTCAAGGTCGATGGCCATGACCGGAGTGAGGCCGAACCCGACGTAGGAGTGCGCATACTCGGCGGAATCTTCTTCCCTCCCGCCGGTTGTCATTTTCAGCAGGTCAATGCGCCGTACTTTGCCGCTGGCGATTGCTGCCTCAAGCGGTTGGGTGCGGGTAGTCCTGCGGTGGTCGTTGCGTTGCCTGCTGCCATTACGGCGCACACGGCGTTGGGGTTGCCGGCTTGCACCACACCGTTCACGACCTCGTTGTAGCCGCCGTCCCCGCTGACGGAGACGATGAGCACGTTGTTCCCGCCGCTGGCTGCTTCCCGTGCGAGTTCGACCGCGTGGCCGGCACGGGCGGTAGGTTGAAGATCACGACGATTGAGTCGAAGATCCGGGCAGTGCTCATTACTTGCTCCATGGTTCGGTGCTTTTGCTGGTTGATTCGTGTCTCATGCCCAGGGGTCGGGTGCCAACCTCTTGGACCAAGGAGGCGTCGCGTTGCAGAAGGTCAGCAATAGAAACGGCCAGCCGGCAGGACCAGTGTTAGCTGTTTCCGGTATGAACGATGCTTTCGAAGTCCTCTTCGTGGGCCGGGGCGTCGGCGAGGCCTTGCGGTGTGAGGTCGAAGGTGTCGATACTGGCGGGAATTCCTGCGTCGACGGTGATAAGTGGCCGGTTGTAAGAGCTGTTCGTCATGTTTGATCCTTCGTTGATTCTGCCGCAGGAGTTGCCTGGGCCGGTAGTTATTAGGCCGTAGCGCCAACTGGGAATGCCCGGCGGCGCCTGAACGCCGTGGCAGCCAGGTTTCGGATGACGTGGCTGAGAAAATTTCCGTTCAGGCTGATCAGTCCGCATCAGCGGGAATAACTTACTCTGAGTTGATCCGGGTCCTCGTCATGGCCGAGAGCCGCAGCCAGTATGCCGACGTATTCTGCCGTAGTGTCGAAGACCCTGGACAGGCGGCAGTTGGCACAGTGGAGTGCGACGGCGAGGATGCCTGTTTGCCGATCAGTCACGGCGGGGGATGCAACCGACAGGAACGCATCGGTGTCGCAGCCGGCGCACCACGGCTGCTTTCCCCGTGGTTGATGCGCATCACGGGGAATGTATGTGCCGGGGAATATGGTCGTTGCCAGCGGTCAGACCACGGCCTGGTAGCTGGAAAGGATGTAGTCGGCCGCGGCCGGCCCCCGCATCTTCAAGCGCTGGCCCGGAGTGGCGCGTTGGCTCATGGCGGCCCAAAAGGCCTGCTCTGACCGCGGGAGCCTGCCGGAGAGGCAACACCAGCTGGTGTACAGGCCGTAGAAGGAATCGCCCTTTAGAGTCGAATCTGACTCGTTGTTGGGGCAGGTGGCTTCGCTGAGGAACTGGTCGAACTGTGAATGTGCCATCGTTGGGCTCTTTTCACTATGGTGCGTAACTTCCGCCGTGGGCTACAGCGGACTGGGAACCGGGATGTCTTGCACGGGACATCTGGCGTACTGGCCGGAGCAGAATTGCGATGCTTCGGCGGGCTAAACGTTGGTGAAGCAGGTGATTCAGGTGAAGCAGATAGCTCTGGCGCAGCACCAGGTCCTGATGCTGCGCCACAATCGACCATTACCCGGACAGGGCCGGGAACGGCTGGTTAGGCGTGGTTATGTGCGCGGTTGCCGGCCTTGGCCAGGCCGCGGGCGATCATCAGGCCGACAGTGAGCCAGGTGATGTACTGCATAGCGTCATTGGCGTTGAAAACGTCAACACCGTTCTCGCTTGCGTCGTCTCCAACGACTGCCGCGGTGATGATCGTGGCGACGACCGCCGCGACGTAGACAGCGAACTCAAGGGTCCTGGTGGAGATCTTGATGTCGTTGGCGTTGCGGACCGTGCTGGAGTGCTCGTTACGGGTTTGAGTCGTCATGTGGTTCTCCTTGGGTTATGTGAGCAGCCTGTTGGCCATGCAAACCCTGATCCCTTTACTGAAACCATGTCGACACCTTCTCTACGGTGTAGACTTTACGCGTAGACTACTTATTTAGCAACTTGCTCGTCCGTCCGCGGGTGGGCCTGCAGCAATCAACGGAAACGGCTCCACCATGACTTCCACAAAACACGCGCCCAAAGCTGCGCCGCCCCGCAAAGCCCGGCTAAGCAGGGAGGTTGTGCTCGCCGCCGCCCTGGAACTGGTGGACGCGGAAGGTGTTGATGCGCTCACGATGCGGCGGCTGGGTCAGGAATTGGGGCGGGACCCCATGAGTCTTTACCGGTACGCAGCCAACCGGGCAGCGTTACTCGACGGGGTCACCGAAACGGTTTTGGAGGAGCTCACGGTCTTCGCCGATGATGTGGACTGGCAATCCCAGCTGCGCCGGATGGCCCACGACCTGCGTCGTGTTGCCCTGCGCCATCCCAACGTCGTGCCCCTGCTGGTCACCAGGCCCCTGTCTACGCCCTTGGGCCTGCGTCCGCTGGCAGCGCTCCGCCCGCTCGAACAAATACTGGACCTGCTCATCAAGGAAGGCTTCGCCCCCGCCGACGCCCTCCACGTCTATCGCGCCTACTACGGATTCCTCTACGGGCACATCCTGAACGAACTCCAGGAATACATCGTGGACCCGGACGAGAACGAAGCCATCCTGCGCCTTGGCCTGCACCGACTGCCTGCAAATGAGTTCCCGCGCCTGCGCGCACTCGGGCCGGTCCTCGCCGACTACAACGGCGAAACTGAGCTCGACCAGGGCCTGAGCATCCTGCTCTCCGGCCTCGCCGCACAACTCGCACGACCACACCAAAACCCCTAACCCGAAGAGCCCCTGTATTCGCCAGCGAAAGAGGAAATGAGGCCCCACCGTGGCCCACGAAACACATCCATTGCATCCGAACTCGTAATCGCCGCCTTCAGGATCTTGTCCTGAGCAGCAGCGACGTGAAGGACATGCTCGACGAGTTGGCTAATTTTACAGCGATTGCACTTTCAGATCCTGCCGCTGCCTTTTGCAGCATCACCTTGATGCGGCGAAGAAACCAACTACTGTCGCCGGCAGCGAAAAGAGTGCCGTCCGACTCGACGAAACCCGTTACAGCGTTGGGGAGGGCCCCTGCCTGGCCGCGATCCGTAAACAAACACTCATCCATGAGCCTGACCTGCGCCAGGAACGCCGCTCGCCTGATTACACCGCTGCGGCGCTGGCGGAGGGAGTTTAGTTTTAGTCTCTCCGTACCGCTGGTCCTTGAAGGGGGCGCCGCAACGGGCCTGAACATGTATTCCACCCGTTCGCATGGACCCACCGGTGAGGACATCGAACATAGCGTCACGTCGCCGCCGTCGTGTGCTTCCCGCTGGCCCTGGCCGGGGTCGCCGAGATCATCCGGGTCCGCGGCTGCCGGCAGCGTGAATAGAAGGCTATGCCGGCGGCACTCCGAACTGGCCCGCTCACCTGCCGCACACATATGATGCGATTCCATTACCGATAGAAAGACCCCCGTGAAGCAGAGTATTTTCGCCCGCGTTGCCCAGCTCGCCAAGGCCAACCTGAACGCCCTCCTGGACTCCGCGGAGGATCCGCAGAAGATGCTGAACCAGATGGTCAGGGACTACTCGAACAACATCCGCGAAGCCGAGGCCGCCGTCGCACAAACGATTGGTAATCTGCGGATGGCCGAGGACGACTACAACCGTGCATTGAACGACGCCGATACGTGGGGCAACAAGGCGATCGCTGCGTCCCGCAAGGCCGACGAGTTCCGGGCCTCCGGCAACCCCGTGGACGCCGCCAAGTTTGACGCCCTCGCCAGGGTCGCTCTTCAGCGGCAGATGACCGCCGAGTCCACCGCCCGCGCCCAAGAGCCCAACCTCGCCGCCCAGAACGAAGTCGTCGACAAGCTCAAGAACGGGCTGGACCAGATGCGGGGCAAGCTCGGGGAGCTGACGGCTAAGCGCAACCAGCTCGTGGCCCGGTCCCGGACGGCAGCTGCCCAGTCGCAGGTGAACGATGCACTCAAGTCACTGGACGCAGGAAACCCGACCTCGGCGATCGGCCGGTACGAGGAGAAGATTCGCCGCGAGGAGGCCACCGTCCGCGGCCAGCAGGAACTCGCCGCCTCATCCCTGGACGCCCAGTTCGCCTCCCTGGAAGACCTCGGCGAGCAGACCGAAGTGGAAGCACGGCTCGCTGCTCTCAAGTCCATGGACCGGAAGGCCCTCGGCTCTTAGGACACCATCCGTGTGGCCGTTGAAAGCGTGACAGTCGTGAGTGGGGAAATGATGAATTAAGGAAAACGGGAAAGGCGGTCGTGAGTGGTGGAACGTCCCCTGTTGTTGCCGGTGGTTCCGACGGTGAACGCTTCACTGCGGAGCAATTCCGGTTCAGCAAGAAGGATGCAAGGAACTGAGTCTCATTTGCGTGGGCGCTTTGGTGGTGTGCATCGGCATGGCTGTTTTGTATTCACAAGCGTTACCTGGGAAACCCGGATGCCGTACGACGGCAAATACAACCGGAGTGGAAGTGGGATTCCGATGCAGATCGCCCTGCTGCCTGTCCTTGTGCCCATTAGTGGCATGTCGAGGGCAGTTGCACGTCCTGAAAAGAGTCCCAGGACCAAAGCAGGGCGCATACGGATTTACGTACTCCTCGTAGTATTCGTTACCTTGCACGTCTTTGGTCAGTGGATCATGGCCGAGGAAATTCTCGTTGCCGGCGGCTATCTTCCTGAGTAATCTGCTACGCAGGTTGTTCGTGGGATCCAAGGTCGGGGCCTTCGCTGCCAGCGACCTCGAGGATGGCGCGGCGGCTGGGGACCAGGAATAGCTCATTCGTCGCATAGTGCGGCCTGACCTCCAGAACGACGAGCTGAGGTTCGCCTGGGTCAGGGCTGGAGAGGTTCTCCGCCTTCAGCTGAAGCCCCTGGACAGCCGGGCCTCAGAGAAAAAGTGCCGCACGCCGGATCAGCGGAGTGCGGCACCTTTTCGTTCCATCACCAGAAGTGGGCTACGTCCACGATCAGCCGGGAACCGGACCCTGGCCCGTCCAGAGTGAAGGCCCTGAAAGGCAGCCGGGCACGGACGCCCAGGCCGATGCTGGTGGAACCTTCGAAGCTATTCGCGTAGACAACTTGCCGGAAGGTCTGGTAGCCGGCCACGTTGGAGAGCTCGGCCTTCGCTGCCGGGTTGTAGGTGACGTTGCCGTTGCTGTCATAGGAGGGTGCATTCACGACGACCTGCAGGCGCGCGTTGCCGTAGACCGGGATCGTGTAGCCGGTGCCGTCCTGGATGATTTCCGGGACATACCGGACTGTGTAGCCCTTCGCAGGGCCGTTGAGGTCGACAACCATCCGGTCGAAGCAGGGTTGCTGCCCCGTCCGGACGTTGGTGACAGATGCAGTGCTCATCCCAGGCGCGGTTTTAGCCAGGGATCCCCATTCGAGACCGCAATACGAGCTGGCAGCCGAAGCGGGCCCCGGTGCCACGATGCCCAGGCCAACGACTGCCAGGAGCGCCGTGAGCCAGAGTAGGAGTTTTTTCATTGGTGCCATCCAAGGGGGAGTGGTGCGGTTGGACAGCTCAAGATTAGGGAGTGTCAAGCACCCAAGACGAGGGTTGTTGCCGCTTCGGGGCGGAACCGTGAAGAATGCCCCAGCCGGATCACGTGGCAGTAAATTCGAGGGCTTTTTGCGGCCATTTTTAATCGTTTCGGTGCCGTTTCTGGACCCTGCCGTGATGCTGGTAACGACACAAGGGCAGCGCGGGTCACTGCGGCTGGAACCATCTCCGGGAGCAGCTAATACTAAACGCCTGCGCGGCCGTTCCTTCTTAGGCCGGTCGCGGTCTTCCTGGTACGAATGTCAGGTGGGACCATGCTGATATGAGCGACAATGCCAATCCCGACCCGAGGGGCCCTACCCCGCAACAGCGCGGGGAGGCTGCACCGACCACGCAGCAGATGCGAACTGTTGGCCAACGCCGGCGCGACGCAGAGCAGAAACTGAATCAACACCTCGATGAAGCGCGCCACCACAATGAACAGCCCTGCGATAACCCTGAGCCAGGCACCGGGAGAGCTTTTGGCGGTGAAGTGGATGCCGCTGATATTGCCGCTATCCAGAACGATGACAGCATCACCCCCGCAGACCGCGTCGATCTGATTGCCAATCAGGCCATCCCGGAGACGGAGAACGACGACATCCGGCCAGGCAAGGGCGATGCCTGAAGTTGAAGGGCATCGCCAGCAGACCTGACCCTTCCCGGGCATGTCTTTAACACTCCGGCTTCTTCTCGGCTTGGAACAGTTCGCGGAGCTGATTTCCTACAACCTGCGCTTCATGAAAGTACGCACCCATGTCAGTGTCTCCGGCGATCTGGACAGCGGCTGCCCTTAGCTCGTTCTGGAGATCGAGTATTTCCGCGTGCAGTTCGGCGTTGGCCCGCAGCCATTCACAGTCCTTGGACGCTACCCGGGTGAGGCCGCTAAGAATTTGCGATGCCCGGTTCATCTTTTGAGCCGTTGCGTCGGTCAGTTCATTCATCAGATCCCCCTGCCGCTGTGCACGGTACCCTACCGACGTGGTCCCGCATTGGCCAAATGAGCGCGCACTGGCAGTCGTCCGTGGGTACTAGCCCTGCACCAGGGCAACGTCAGCTACGTGTTAGGCAGAATTTCCTTGAGCAGCGGTGGGATATTCGAACCCGCTTGGATATCTTGTTCGTACTCGTGGTTGAGCAGTCAGCCGGCCATCGGCATCAACGCCGCCCTCTGCCTGGCAGCGGCACTCCTGGTTGCCCTGTTCCTCCCGAAGCCCGCATCCGCCAGTGCCTAAAACCTTCACCCCAACGTCCCCGCTGGCCAAGGCTCAAATGCCTTCGTCGGCCGGCGCCCTACTACCTGCAGAAAGAAGTATCACGATGCCCCTTGGCTTGATTGCCCTTGCAGCCGGCGGATTCGGGATCGGGCTCACCGAATTCGTCATACTCGGGCTCCTTCCCGAGGTCACCAACGACTTCGCGTCAGTATCCCGGCCGCTGGTTAGCTCGTGTCCGGCTATGCGCTCAGCGTCGCCTTCGGCGGAATCGTCGTCACAGCGGTCGCTGCGGGACGGAACCCGAAAAACACCCTAGCCTGGTTGATGGTCCTCTTTATCGCGGGGGAACCCTCATGTCGGCACTCTCCTCCGATTACTTCGTGATGCTCATCGGCCGGATCGTGGCCGCACTGTGCCGCGGGGCATTCTTCGGGGTCGGGGCGGTGCTCGCTGGCAACCTCGTGGAGCCGTACCGGAAGGCCGCCGCTGTCTCCGCAATGTTCGCCGGGCTCACCACCGCGAACGTCCTCAACGTCCCGTTTGGTACCTTCCTGGGGCAAACTTCGGCTGGCGCTCCACGTTTTGGGCCATCAGCGGCGAAACCTTGCCGCAGGCACGGCCCTTCCAATAGTGCTGGCACGCAATGGCCAAATCATCGGACTGCTGACACTTTCCAGAATGCCCGCCTCGGCTACTGGATCAACCATTCCCTGCAGGGCACCGGGATCATGTCTGCGGCCGTGGGCGCGGCAACGAATATCACCAAAGACGTGCTCGACCTGCACCGCCTGTAAGCCGCAACCCTCGTCAATAGCACCGCTTCCCAACGGGTGCTGGAGAAGAACGGCTTCGACTCCTACGGCATAGCACGAGCGTACCTACAGATAGCGGGGCAGTGGCAGGACCACCGGATCTTCGCAGCGGATCCTCTGATCAAGGGCATACCTAACGGCACGAAAAAGCACGCCCCTCGCAACCCCCGATCTGGGACCACTACCCGCTCTGGTGCCAATTCCTGGGCTGTGACGAGAGGCTGCAGTTGAGGAAGTTCAGCCTCCCGACGGGTTCTCAACTGGCGTGCCGTCCGGGTCTTCCGTAATGGGGCGGTCGTCTTCGGGTTTCATGGTCGGGTTGTCGGTTTGAGGGTCATCCTTGGGCTTGCCAAGGGGCTGTCCTTCATTCCCGGGATTGCTCACGATATTCCTCCTGCTAGTGACTGTTCTCGCCGTGCCCGGCAATCCCATCACAAACGGGCCAATATGGACAGGGTCAGCGATGACGTTGCTGCGACGGACGCGCTGGCGGGGCTGCCGTGGAGTTGTTGCAGGCCCTGCATTTGCCCTATTCAACCCGCAGGCTGTCGTGACCCCATAGTCTTTGCCTATGAGCAAAGAAACCAACACGGGCCCGACCAGGTCTGTCCAGCGCGTCATCATCGTCCACGGATACGAGGCCTCGCCGGACGCGAACTGGTTCCCCTGGCTACAAGGAGAACTTCAAGCCGAAGGCATCGATGTCACGGTTGTTCCCCTCCCGGCCCCGGACGATCCCGAAAGGGCAGCGTGGGAAAACGCTGTCGGTGCCGCGCTTGGTGCGCCCGACGGGAGGACGGTCATTGTGGCCCATTCTCTTGGTGCGGTCACTGCACTGCGGGTGCTCGCGGCGCTGCCGGAGCCGTGGGAGCTAGGAGGCCTTGTCATGGTGGCCGGCTTCGTTAAACCACTGGAGGCATTGCCGGAACTGGACCGATACCTAGCAAGTGACGTTAACGTTGAACGCCTGGCACAGAGCATCCGTAAGCGAACAGTGATCCGCTCCGAAACGGACCCCTATGTTCCGCCAGCAGCGTCGGATGACCTAGCCAAACGCCTCGGTGCACGGCTGCAGGTCCATCCCGAAGCCGGACACTTCATGGCCAAAGACGGGGTGACAAGCTTCCCAGCTGTACTAGATCTGTTGCGGTCGCCCTAGAAAAAGCCTGTACTCCATGCCCTATAGCATGGCCGCGTCGTTGAGATACGACTGCCGGCAACCAGTCCAGCAACTGGATCGCGGGCACCTGGGTCAGGCCGAATACCAGGAGCGTCGGCGCGCCAAGCATGACGCACGCCGGCGAAGGTCCAGGGGTGGCGTTCCTACGGCATCTCGAACTCTCTATCCGGCAGCGGCGTCGACGGGCCGTCCATTTTCATCAAGAGGGACGCCTCGATCATCAATCCGAAAGTCCTCAATGACCAGGCCGGGCGTAGCGTCCATGATGACGATGGAGTCGGCGGGCCAGGAAGGGTCGGGGACAAGCTCGTAGTCGACAACCGAGATCAGCGTGCTGTTCTTTGCCCTGTTGAGGCATCAATAATTTCGCCGGTGCGGGTGTCACGGTCACGGTTTCCTGGGGGAGGCCTTCTGTGCTGCCGGAAAGAGGGGTGGAGTTCCACCAGTCTTCGTAGCCTCCGATCGGACGGGCTGCCACGGGCGTCCTGACAGCAGTGCTTCAAGGACCACCGCTGCAGGCACTGTAGGCGAGATCGTCAGCCCATTCGATGAGGCTCATAGCCTCACCATAGCCTCCGGCAAGAAATTCTCAATGATGTCTAGAATCGCAACTACAAGAGCCAGAAGGATTTGGAAGGAGATCAAAGTGTGCCATAAGTGTGCCCTGCCCTCAGGCAGCACCACCTGCTTAACCAGCGAAAAACCCCCCAAAGCCCTAAAACTAGGGGCAATAGGGGGTTTATCCCGAGCTTCCTATCAGAATCGAACTGATGACCTTTTCATTACGAGTGAAACGCTCTACCGACTGAGCTAAGGAAGCACCGCACGAATCTCCGGCAGAACCGGGCGCTTCATGCAAGAGTCAACTGTAATAGAGTCCCCGCGCCCGGGTCAAAATGGCGCACCGGCCAACAGCTGAGGCGTTCAGCACACCGTGTTGTCAGCCGGAACCCGGCCGCTTACCAGGTAGGCGTCAACGGCATCCTCAATGCAGCTGTTGGACCTGCCATAGGCGGTGTGGCCTTCGCCTTCCCACGTCATGAGGGCCGCGTTGCCCAGCTGCTTGCGAAGGGACGAGGCCCACTCCACCGGTGTCGCGGGATCACCGGTGGTGCCAATCACCACGATGGGGGACTCGCCGTCGTACTCGACAGGGGCAGGTGTGCGCACATTCTCGTACGGCCAGTCGACGCAGTTGGTCCCGCCGTAAGCGAAGAAGTAGCCGAACGTGGGGGAGTCCTGCATGAGGCGCTGCTGTTCAGCGCGCATTGCTGCAGTCCCGGACTCCATGGGGTAATCGAGGCAGTTGATAGCGTTGAAGGCGAACGTCGAATTGGACGTGTACGTCCCGTTCGACGAGCGGTCGGCGCCCAAATCAGCCAGCCGCAGCATGAGGCTCACGTCCCCTGTCATCGCCGCCTCAAGGGCCTGCGTCAGCGCGGGCCAGCTCTGGTCGTTGTACAGCGGGGTAATGAGTCCGCTCACGAACATGGTGGCGTTGACCACCCGCCCGTCCTTCGCCGTGCGCGGGGTCTGCTGGACGGCGGCAATCAGGTCGCGGATCTGCTGTACCCCGGAATCCACGTCACCGCTTAGCGGGCAGCCGTCCTGGCCCTGACAGCTGGCGACGTAGGCCCGGAGGGCTTTTTCGAAGGCCCGGGCCTGGCCACGGGTCAGCTCTTCGTTGCTGATGGAGGGGTCGAGCGCCCCGTCCAGCACCATCCGCCCTACATTCTCCGGGAACAGCGAAGCATAGGTAGAGCCCAGGAACGTGCCGTAGGAGTACCCGAGGTAGTTCAGTTTTGCGTCGTTGACGACGGCCCGAAGGATGTCCAGGTCCTTGGCGGAGCTCTCAGTGTCGATGTGTGCCAGCACAGCACCCGTCTGCTCCGCGCACTGCCCGGCGATGGCCTTGTTGTCCGCCAGGGCGGTGGCCAGGCCGGCGTCTGTTTCGAGGTTGTAGGTCTTGGCCCTGGCTGCATCACGTTCGGCGTCTGTCAGGCAGGTGACGGGTGCGGAGCGTTTGACGCCCCGGGGGTCGAAGCCCACCACGTCATAGGCCTCACGTACGGCCTGGGAAAAATGTGTTCCGGCCGCATCCTTGACGAAGTCGTAGCCGGAGGCGCCCGGACCGCCCGGGTTCACCAGCAGGCTGCCGTTCTTCTTGCCCGTGCTTGAAGCCCTCAGCGCGGCAATCTGGATGGTCTCACCCCCGGGGTTGTCATAGTCCATGGGCACTGTTACCTTGGCGCACTGGAACTCGTTCTCACAGGGCTCCCAGACCACTTCCTGCGAGTAGAACTGCCCAAGTCCTTCAGGTGCAGCCGCGACGATCGACGGGTCAGCCTTGGCGGTGGCCGCCTCCTGGTTGCGGTCGTTGCCACCGTCCAGAAGGCTGCAGGAGGCCAGAACCATGGCCAGGACCATGGCCCCAAAGGCTCGGACGCCGATTGCCGCGGTTCTCGGGCGTGCGGGCAGAGGGCGGGCAGTCATCGGGTCTCCTTGAAGGGCTAGATCAGGCTGGCTGCCATGGACTCAATGGTCAACAGCGGTGCAACGTTGGTGGTGGTGATGCGTTCACGGGCTTTGTTGATGGCATCCATCCGGGCAAGAGTGGACTCGGGAGTTGAGCGGCCGGCGAATTCCTCCAATTCGCTCCTCAACTCAACGTTCACGAGGTCCACAGCATTCCCGAGCTGGATGATCAGCACATCCCGGTAGAAGGACAGAAGGTCCGTCAGTGTCCGGTCCAGGGAATCGGTGACGGACCGCTTTGCCCGGCGCTTCTGGTCTTCCTCAAGCTGCTTGACCTGGCTGCGCATGGACGGGGGAAGTGTCCCGGACTCCGGCGCGCCGAGGGTGGCCAGCAGTGCGGCCTTTTCCGCAGCGTCACGTTCCTCGTTTGAACTGTTGGCCTCGGCGGTGGCGATCTTCACGAGCTTGTCAGCCATCATCACAGCCGCCGTGACGCCCCGCAGGCCGAGCGGGAACCGTACCGTCTCCAGCCGGCGTTCCCTGGCTGCCGGATCACGGGCAAGCCGCCGGGCAATTCCCACATGGCTTTGCGCTGCGCGGGCTGCGCGCTCTGCAAGGGCCGGCTCCACGCCGTCGCGCTTTACCAGCAGGGCGGCAACATCGGCGGCAGGCGGCAGCCGCAACGCGACGCTGCGGCAGCGCGAGCGGATAGTTACCAAGACGTCGGCCGGGGATGGCGCGCACAGCATCCACACCGTCCGGGGTGTCGGCTCTTCGATGGCTTTGAGGAGCACGTTGGTAGTGCGCTCGGCCATTCGGTCAGCGTCCTCCACCACGATGATGCGCCACCTGGCGGCCGAGGGCCGGTTTCCGGCGGTGGCAACGAGCTCCCGGGCTTCGTCGATGGTGATGGTGACCTTCTCGGTCCGGACGAATGTCACGTCCGAATGCGTCTCACCCAGGATGGTCCTGCACGCGTCGCAGTGCCCGCAGCCACGGAGGCTGACCTCGTCCTGGCCGCAGTTCAATGCCGCAGCAAACGCCTTGGCCGCGTTGGAACGCCCGGAACCGGGCGGACCGGTGAAAAGCCACGCATGGGTCAGCCCTTCCCCGCTCGAGGCCTGCCGCAGCTGTTCGACGACGGCGGGTTGCCCCTGCAGGTCATCCCACACCGTCATAAGCCGCCGCCGATGGCCGGGACCTGGCCCAGGGAGGCGTCCGCCGCGCCCTGCTGCGAAGCCAGCAGGCTATCGACCCGCTCAAGAATCAGGGCGGACAGTTCGCTGACGGAAAGATGTGCGGGCAGCACCAGGTACGACTCGGGACGCCTGCGTGCCAGTTCAAGGAACGCGTCCCGGATCCGGGTGTGGAACTCGTCAGCTTCAGCCTCCAACCGGTCCTCCGCGGCGTCACCGGCTGTCCGGCGGCGTCGGCCCATGGCAGGATCCACGTCCAGCAGGACCGTCAGGTGGGGGTGCAGGCTGGAGGTAGCCCACTCGTTGAGGGACCGTACGGCATCCTCACCGAGGGCCCTGCCGGCGCCCTGGTAGGCAACTGATGAATCAATGTACCGGTCTGTCAGGACAATCTCGCCGCGGTCGAGCGCGGGGCGGATCACCTGGGTTGCATGTGCGGCACGGGAGGCGGCAAAAATTAGCGCTTCAGTGTGGGCGTCGATGAGGCCGTGGCCGTGGTCGAGGACCAGGGAGCGCAGTTTTTCGCCGATGGGCGTTCCGCCCGGCTCGCGCGTCCGCAGGACAGTCAGGCCCCGTGCTTCAAGGGCCTCGGCGAGCCGCGCAGCCTGCGTGGACTTGCCGGCACCGTCGCCGCCCTCAAATGCGATGAAAAGACCGGCCCTTTGTTTGCTCACTGCATAAGCCTACCGACCTCCACCGCCAATCGCAGAGCGGGGACAGCCCGATGTGGACAGCATGGGTAACGGTTTTCGAGGGTCATCCGGGCGAACAGTAGGCTTTCCTGCATGAGTCTTTCGGAACAGCAGGCGGCAGCCCTGTCAGCAGAAACGGTGGTGGTTGCGGCGGGGCGTCCCCCGCGGGAGAGGGACCAGCCGGTCAATCCGCCCGTCGTTCTCTCCTCCACTTACTTCGGGACGGGCTCCCTCAATACTGGCGACCGTGGCTACGGACGGTACTCCAATCCCACCTGGGATCCCTTCGAAGAGGCACTCGGACAGCTGGAAGGCGCCGAACTTCCCGGCCTCCTCTACGCCTCCGGCCTCGCAGCAGTGAGCTCCGCCCTGTCCCTGATCCCCGCCGGGGGAGTGCTGGTGATGCCAACGCACAGCTATTCGGGCACGCTGGTGATGGCCTCCGAACTGGCGCAGAAGGGATTCGTCGAACTGCGCACCGTGGACATCGCCGACACGGATGCCGTCAAGGCCGCGTTGGCGCCGAGTGGCCCTGACGCCCGGGCTGCCTCCATGCTGTGGCTTGAAAGCCCCACCAATCCGATGCTCGGCATTGCCGACGTCCAGGCCTTGACCATAGCGGCGCATGCCGTCGGTGCCATCGTCGTCACCGACAACACCTTCTCCACACCACTGGTGCAGCAGCCCCTGGCCCTGGGGTCCGACGTCGTCCTGCACTCGGTGACGAAGTACCTGGCCGGCCATTCCGACGTCGTCCTGGGCGCCCTGGTGACGTCCAACGCGGATATCCGCTCGGCCCTGCTGCACAACCGGACCATCCACGGCGGGATAGCCGGGCCGTTCGAAGCATGGCTTGCGCTGCGCGGACTGCGGACCCTGGCACTGCGGATAGAGCGCTCCCAGGCCTCTGCCCTGGTGCTGGCGGAGCGGCTGGGCAGCCACCCCAGGATCGAGTCCATCCGGTTCCCGGGCCTGCCTGCGGATCCTGGCCATGAGCGGGCAAAGGTCCAGATGAAGGGCTTCGGCTCGATCATCTGCGTCCAGGTGGCACCCGTGGCGGGGCTAAGCGGCGCTGACGCGGCTGACAGGCTGGTCCGCGCCCTTGACCTGTGGCTGCCTGCAACGTCACTGGGCGGGGTTGAGTCCCTCATTGAACGCCGACGGCGGCACGCCGCTGAACCAGCCAGTGTCCCCGAGAATTTGGTCCGCCTGAGCGTCGGCGTGGAAAACGTGGAGGACCTTTGGTCCGATTTGGAGCAGGCGCTGGACACGCTGGGCGGATAGGCTGGGCTTGTGGACAGCGAAATGATAATCCGGCCTGTAGAGCAGGCAGTGTTCTTTACCCTTGCCCTGGTTGCGCTGGGCCTTGAACTCTGGGCACTGGTGGACTGCGCGCGGCACCGGGCCAATGCGTATGAGGCAACCGGCAAAAGGACCAAGGGCTTTTGGCTGGCGCTGACCGGCGGCGCCGCCCTTGTCGGTGTTTTTTCGTTTCTCGGCGGCGGAGGCGGCTTCTTCAGTACGCTCGGCCTGTTCGGGCTCGCGGCCGTCGTGGCCGCTTCCGTGTACCTGGCCGACGTGCGTCCCGCAGTCAAGGATGCCGGCCGCGGCGGCAGCCGCAACACAGGACCTTACGGCCCCTGGTGACTTAGTGCGGCTGTGGGGCCACAGAGTCCCAGTCCACGGTGAGCTCGCCAAGCCGCCAACGTGAAGGGCCGTCCTGCACCGGCCAGCCGGCATCCCGGAGGCTGCGGCACATACCCTGCCAACGCTGCCTGTTGCCGAAGGACGCCAGCGGGGCGCACTCAAGCCATGCCCGGTCCATCGCCTGCATGAGTGCGTGCACCCGTTCGCCCGGGACATTCCGGTGGATCAGCGCCTTGGGCAGTCTTTCGGCAACGTCCGACGGCAATTGGAAACTGCCGAACCGCACCGAGATGCTGAGCGAGAGCGGCCGGTCGGCGTCCAGTGCCACCCACGTGACCCGCCGCCCAACCTCGTCGCAGGTGCCGTCGACGAACAGGCCGTTGGGAGGCAACCGGTCCTGCACCAGCCGCCAGATCCCGGCCACGTCCGCTTCCTCGTACTGCCGGAGAACGTTGAAAGCGCGCACCAGGACAGGCTGCCCGGGCACGGGAAGTTCGAACCCGCCCACGCGGAAGCTGAGCCCGGCGCGCTGCAGGGGAAGAGCCGCACGGACCCGTTCCGGCTCAATTTCCACCCCGTAGACCTTCACTTCGGGGCGGACGGCGGAGAGCCGTTCGTAGAGCTCGACGGCGGTGGCGGGCGAGGCGCCGTAGCCAAGGTCCACCACTAAAGGGTCCGCAGCATCACGGAGGCGCCAGGCCTGCGGTCCTGCCAGCCAGCGGTCCACCCGCCGCATCCGGTTGGGGTTGGTGGTGCCGCGGGTGATGTTGCCAACCGGCCTGCCCTGCTTCCCGGGGAGGCTCCTGCCGCTAATCTGCGGGGACGCCACCCGTTCAGCCTTCTGCACCACCGCCCAACCTTATCCTTTCGATTCACCCCCGGCTGACGCGGCTTGTAACGCTGGGCGGGCGGCTCGGGCGCTCGGCTAGGATGAAATTCATGACTTACAAGCTGATTTTGCTGCGCCATGGCCACAGCGAATGGAACGCCAAGAACCTGTTCACCGGCTGGGTGGACGTTGACCTCAACGACCAGGGCCGCCAGGAAGCAGCGCGGGGCGGAGAGCTCCTGGTTGAGAACGATATTCTCCCGGACATCCTCTACACCTCCCTGCTGAAGCGGGCCATCAACACGGCGAACATCGCCCTGGACAAGGCCGACCGTGGCTGGATCCCGGTGAAGCGCGACTGGCGCCTGAACGAACGCCACTACGGCGCACTGCAGGGCAAGGACAAGGCCCAGACCCTCGCCGAATACGGTGAAGAGCAGTTCATGGAGTGGCGCCGTTCCTACGACACTCCGCCGCCGCCGCTGGATGACGACTCCGAGTTCTCACAGGCGCACGACCCCCGCTACGCAGACCTCGGGGACGCCCTGCCGCGCACCGAGTGCCTCAAGGATGTGCTGGTCCGGCTGCTGCCGTACTGGGAGTCGGACATTAAGGAAGACCTCAAGGCCGGCAAGACCGTCCTGGTGACGGCCCACGGCAACTCGCTGCGCGCACTGGTCAAGCACCTGGATGGCATCAGTGACGAAGCCATCGCCGGCCTCAACATCCCCACCGGCATTCCGCTGGTGTACGAGCTGGACGGGAACTTCGAGCCGATCAAGCCCGGCGGCACCTACCTCGATCCGGAAGCTGCCGAACAAGCCATCCTGGCCGTTGCCAACCAGGGCAAAAAGTAGGACGAACTCCGGAAACAACGACGGCGGGCTGGTCACCCCAGGTGACCAGCCCGCCGTCGTACTCCAGGGAACTAGCTGTGCTCGGTTCCGGTGGGCTGCCAGGCGCCGGTCACCAGGTACGTGACCTTCTGGGCCACTGAAACGCCGTGGTCCGCAAAGCGTTCGAAGTAGCGGCTTGCCAGTGCGACGTCCACCGTGGTGGCCGGCGATTCCGACCACTCAGGTGCCGCAATCGCCTTGAAAACGCTGAGGTGCAGATCGTTGATGGCCGTGTTGGCCTTCAGGATGTCCCTGGCCAGTTCAAGGTCGCGGGTTTCGAGCAGGACCGTCAGTTTGTGGGCGATCTCCTTGTCCAGCTCCGCCATGCGCTTGAACGTCCCGGTCATGGCTTCCGGAATAACCGTGGCCGGGAACCGCAAGCGGGCGAGCTGGGCGATGTGCCGGGCAAGGTCGCCCATCCGCTCAAGGGAAGCGCTCATCCGCAGCGATCCCACAATCATCCGCAGGTCGCTGGCCACCGGGCCCTGGAGCGCCAGGATATCAATGGCCCTCTCATCAAGGCTGTTCTGCAGGAAGTCGATGCGGGCGTCCGCAGCGATGACGTCCTGCGCGAGGTCTACGTCCGCCACTTCGAAGGACGTTGTGGCCTTGTCCATCGCTTCGCTGACCAGCCGGGAAATCTCCACCAGCTGTTCACCGACCTGGGTCAGCTCTTCCTGAAAAACCTTACGCACGTAGGCGTCCTTTCCTTGTAACTCCCGCCCCGCCTGTCAGGCAGCAGGAATCGCGTTGCCGTTCGGCACTCCAACTGGCCACTTTGCCAGTACCGGGTAAACGGTGAGGCCCTTGCAGGTGAACGTTAGTTGAACCGTGCGGCGAGGAGGCCCGGACGCGCCGATTGGCCTTACACAAGAGCATAAGGTGGTGCTGTGGATCCTATGCTCATCGGCCTGGTGGCCGGCCTCATCGGCCTGGCGCTCGGCACGTTCGGCGTGCTGGCGTTCCGGGTCAGCGAGAAACAGCGCCAACTGCTGGACGTGGACGCCGAGGAACTGGCACTGCCGGCCGGCGCCGCGGAGGTGCTGGCCGTCGTCGGACGTGCCTTTGTGGTGGTGGACGCGGTGGACGGTGTGGTCCGCGCAAGCCCTGCCGCCTATGCCTATGGCCTGGTTCGCGGCCATACCGTGGTTCACAAAGAGCTGCTGGACATGACCGCCGGCGTCCGGCGCGACGGGGTGGTCCTGGAGAAGCAGCTGGAGCTGCCGCGCGGCCCGCTGGGCCAGGGAACCATCATCGTGCAGGTTCGGGCCGCAATGCTGGGTGAGGAATACATCCTGCTGCTCGCGGATGACCGGACCGAGATCACCAGGACGGAAGAGATCCGGAACGATTTTGTGGCTAACGTTTCCCACGAGCTGAAGACGCCGGTCGGGGCCATTTCGCTCCTCGCGGAGGCCATCGAGTCCTCCGCCGATGACGAACTGGCGGTCCGCCGTTTCGCCAAGCGCATGCACAAGGAGTCCGGCCGCCTCGCCGCGCTGGTACAGGACATTATTGAGCTCTCCCGGCTTCAGGGCGCCAGTGTGGCGCAGCAGGGCGGGCCCGTTGACGTCAACGCAGTCATCGCCGAGGCCGTGGACCGCTCCCAGCTGCCGGCCGAGAGCAAGAACATCCGGATGGTGGTGGGCGGCCGCACTGAGGCGAAGGTCTTCGGCGACCAGGACCTGCTGGTGACGGCGCTGCGGAACCTGATAGACAATGCCATCCGGTATTCGCCGGAGAACACCCGGGTGGGAATCGGCGTCCGCAGCAGGGACGGCCTGGTTTCCATCTCCGTGACGGACCAGGGTGAGGGACTCAGCCCTGAGGAGCAGGAACGCGTCTTTGAGCGTTTCTACAGGGTGGATGCAGCGCGTTCCCGCCACACCGGCGGCACAGGCCTTGGACTAAGCATCGTCAAACATGTTGCCTCAAACCACGGCGGCGAGGTCACCCTCTGGTCCCAGCCCGGCCAGGGCTCGACCTTCACCCTCCGCCTTCCCGAGATGGAAGGCCAGGACGGCGAGGAGGAGCAGTCCATTGCCGCCCCGGCCGCCGGAATCTTTCGGCAGGGGGCCAACAAGCCCGCAGTCACCCAAGTACCCCGCGCCGCCGGCGCAACAGAACGAGGAGCGAACGCTTGAGCAGGATCCTGATTGTTGAGGATGAGGAATCATTCAGCGATCCCTTGTCCTACTTGCTGGGCAAGGAAGGTTTTGAGGTCGAAGTCGTGGACAACGGCCTGGACGCCATCACGGAATTCGACCGGAACGGGGCGGACCTGGTGCTGCTGGACCTGCAGCTTCCGGGGCAGTCCGGCACCGAGGTGTGCCGCCAACTCCGCCAGCGGTCGAGTGTCCCCGTGATCATGCTGACGGCCAAGGACGCTGAAATTGACAAGGTGGTAGGGCTGGAACTTGGTGCAGACGACTACGTCACCAAGCCCTATTCCTCACGCGAGCTGGTGGCCCGGGTCCGGGCAGTGCTGCGGCGCCAGGGCGAACCGGAGGAGCTCGTTTCCTCCACCGTCCAGGCGGGACCGGTCCGGATGGACATCGAGCGGCACGTTGTCAGCGTGGGAGGCGAGCAGGTGCTTCTGCCGCTGAAGGAGTTCGAGCTTCTCGAAATGCTCCTGCGGAACTCCGGAAGGGTCTTGACCAGGGGACAACTCATTGACAGGGTCTGGGGTTCGGATTACGTAGGCGACACCAAGACGCTCGATGTCCACGTGAAGCGGCTCCGCGGCAAGATTGAGCCGGATCCCTCTGCCCCGCGGTTCCTGGTGACTGTTCGGGGGCTGGGTTACAAGTTCGAGCCGTAGGCCCGCCGGCGCCGGCGGGAGCCGGGCACAAGGCATACAAAAGGGAGGAGCCAACCGGCCCCTCCCTTTTGTATGCCTTGCTTGTGCCCGGACTAGTGGTTCGAGCCGCCCAGTTCGGAAGCAGTCGGCGACGGCGTGGGAGACGGCGACTGCGTGCTGCCGGCCGGCAGGTACTCCTGGTACTCAGGCAGGGTGGTGTCCAGCACAGGAACTTTGACGGTGTTGCTCATGTTGGTCGCGTCTTCGGTGATCTTGATGTCCACCAGGGAACCCGGGATGCCGCCGGTGGTGCTCAGGATCGCTTCATCGCTGGTGTCATTCAGCAGGGTTTGTGAGCCGGCCTTGACCGGCACTTCCGTCTGCGACCCTTCAGCGCCGTTGAGGGTCAGCGTGACATCCTCGGAGGACGAGTTGTACACCGCACCGATGACGCGGCCGGGCTGGTCCTCACCGGCGGAGACGATCAGCAGGTTGCGCACCTCGAGCGGACCGATGTCGGTGTTGATTCCGTCCGACTGCTGGTACTGCGCAGTTGTCTGCTGGGCATTCGTGTAGCCGCAGCCCGACGCCAGCAGTCCGACGCCAAGGGCGGCAGCCGTCAGTGCCAGTTTGCCGCGCTGGGCCCGGTTGGTCGCAGTGAAACGCACGTCACGTACTCCTCGAGAGTCTTGAAACATTAGCCACGCATAGCCTATCCGCAAAGCAGGCCAAACAAGGATTCGGGGCCGTCACATCGCCCTTCCTTGAACGGCGGCGCATGCACTATTATCTGCGTTCGTCAAGGGGTTGAGGGGGTTGGATTAGGCCCATTTTCCGCGTATTTCTGCGGTTCCCGGCCCTTTCCCGGGCCGGTCATATGCCTGCAACGTGATAAACTGGTCAGCGGGAAAGGGGAAATGTCCACATGGTATTTGAGGTCGGCGAGACAGTAGTTTACCCTCACCACGGTGCTGCGAAGATTGAAGAAATCAAGATGCGCACCATCAAGGGCGAAGAGAAGATGTATCTCAAGCTCAAGGTGGCTCAGGGTGATCTGACCATTGAAGTTCCAGCAGAAAACGTTGACCTCGTTGGGGTTAGGGATGTCGTGGGCAAGGATGGCCTGGAGCACGTGTTTGATGTGCTTCGTGCCGAGTTCACGGAAGAACCTACCAACTGGTCGCGCAGGTACAAGGCAAATCTGGAGAAGCTTGCTTCCGGTGACGTCATCAAGGTTGCAGAGGTCGTCCGCGACCTGTGGCGCCGCGATCACGACCGGGGCCTTTCCGCAGGCGAGAAGCGAATGCTGGCCAAGGCCCGGCAGATTCTGATTTCAGAACTGGCGCTAGCCGAAAAGACCGACGAGGAGAAGGCTGCAAGCGTTCTCGACGAGGTCCTGGCTTCCTAAGAATTGAACCCCGGTGGCATCCAAGTGCCGCCGGGGTTTCTTTTTGCCCAGCTTGCTGCCCTGGAACATTCGTCCGGAAGTGTTCAGGTCCTGGATCGCGCAGGGGACGTAGGCTAGTCCGCATGAGCGAAACACCCACGCGCCTGGTCACCGCCGTGATCCTGGTAGCAGCAGGTTCAGGACAGCGGCTGGGCTATGGCATGCCCAAGGCAGCCGTGCCGTTGGGCGGCGAACCCATTCTGATGCATGCCCTGCGCGGCATTGTCGCCTCCGGCGCCGGCAGCCAGGTATGCATTGCACTGCCCCCCGGACATGACGCCCTCCGGCAACTCTGTGAGGATTTCCGGCAGGAACTGGCCGACGGCGGCCCCCTCCTCTCGATTGTCGACGGCGGCTCCACCCGGGCTGATTCCGTCCGCGCTGGCCTGGCAGCACTGATGGACGGCATAGAGGCCGTCATGGTGCACGACGCCGCCCGCGCCCTGACGCCGGAGTCCGTCTTCCACCGCGTGGGGGACGCGCTGGCGGCCGGGGCTGCCGCGGTGATTCCCGCAGTGGCGGTGGTGGATACTGTCAAGACTGTGGCCCGCACTACCGGAAGCGACACCGGGCTGGCGCCGGAGGTAGTCACCGGAACAGCGCCCCGTGAGGAACTCCGGGCAGTCCAGACGCCCCAGGGTTTCCACCTGCGTACCCTGCTCAAGGCCCACGAGGCTGCCCGGGGCCTGGACAGCAAGGAGTCCGAAGCTGTCACCGACGACGCAATGCTCGTGGAGAGGCTCGGAACCCCGGTCCACGTGGTCCGCGGCTCCACGCAGTCCTTGAAGATCACCACACCGCTGGACCTGATCCTGGCCGAAGGGCTGCTCGAAGGCCCGCTGGGCGCACGATGGGTGGAGGGTTAGGCATGGAACCGGCAGACATGATCATCCCGCGTACCGGCATCGGCCTGGACGTCCACGCCTACGCTGCTGAGGACCAGCCGCGTCCGCTGTGGCTCGGGGGCCTGCTCTGGCCCGGCGAACGGGGCCTGGCCGGGCATTCCGACGGCGACCCCGTCGCCCACGCGGCCGCCGACGCGCTGTTTTCCGCCGCCGGCATCGGCGACCTGGGCACCCACTTCGGCACCGACAGGCCGGAATTCGCCGGCGCTTCCGGCGTGACCCTTCTCGCCGAAGCTGCGCGCATCGTCCGGGCAGCAGGATTTGAGATTGCCAACGTCGCGGTGCAGTTCGTCGCCAACCGGCCCAAGTTTGGCCCCCGGCGGGAGGAATCCCAGCAGGTCCTCAGCGACGCCGCGGACGCGCCGGTGAGCGTCACGGCCACCACCAGCGACCACCTGGGATTCACGGGCCGCGGCGAGGGTATCTCCGCGGTGGCCACGGCCCTGGTGTATCCGAGGCCGCACCTTCCCATCGGCTGATCCGGCCCATCAGCTAATCTGGAGCGGTGACCCTGCGCTTCTATGACACTGCCTCCGCCGAAGTCCGGAACTTCGTGCCCCTCGTCGAGGGCAAGGCCAGCCTCTACTACTGCGGGGCAACCGTGCAGGGCATGCCCCACGTGGGCCACATCCGCTCGGCCATCGCCTTCGACCAGCTCACCCGCTGGCTGACCTACCGCGGACTCAGAGTGACGGTGGTCCGGAACGTCACCGACATCGATGACAAGATCCTGGCCAAGTCCGAGGCATCCTTCGCCCCTGGGTTCCAGCCTGAACCGGGGGAAGTGCGGGAAGAGGAGTGGTGGGCCCTGGCCTACCGCTACGAACGGGAATTCCTCATGGCCTACGACATGCTGGGCGTCTCCCGTCCCACCTATGAACCCCGCGCCACAGGCCATATCCCTGAGATGCACGCCCTCATTCAGCAGCTGATGGACCGGGGCCACGCCTACCCGGCGCTGGACGGTTCCGGTGACGTGTACTTTGACGTGCGCTCGTGGAGCAAGTACGGCGCACTGACGCGCCAAAATATCGACGACATGCAGGCTGCCCCGGACGCCGATCCCCGCGGGAAGAAGGATCCCCGCGACTTTGCCTTGTGGAAGGGATCCAAAGAGGGAGAGCCGACGACGGCAAGCTGGGCTTCTCCGTGGGGCGCCGGCCGGCCGGGCTGGCACCTGGAATGCTCAGCAATGGTCACGAAATACCTCGGCACGGAGTTTGATATCCACGGCGGGGGCCTGGACCTGCGGTTCCCGCACCATGAGAACGAGATGGCCCAGTCGCAGGCTGCGGGGCACCCGTTCGCCAACTTTTGGATGCACAACGGGATGGTGACGTACGAGGGCGAAAAGATGTCGAAGTCCGTCGGCAACACCATCAGCCCTGCCGAGATGCTGGAACTCGCGTCGCCCCGCGTGGTCCGCTACTACCTCGGGCAGGCCCATTACCGCTCTGTCCTGGACTACCGTCCAACGTCCCTCCAGGAGGCCGCGGCCGCCGTCGAACGCATTGACGGGTTCCTGGCCAAAGCCGCGGCCCGCTTCGGCAGGGCCCAGGGCTCCGTGGCTGGCGCACCCGGGCCCATGAAAGAGGCCCCGCAGGGGTTCGCCGACGCGATGGATGACGACCTTAACATCCCACGTGCCCTTGCGGCACTGCACGAAACCGTTAGAGCGGGCAATACCGCGCTTGCCGATGGGGACGATGATGCAGCCCGCCAGGCGATGGACTCCGTGGCGGCCATGACCGAAGTCCTCGGGCTCAATGCTGTCCAGCAGCCGGCCGAGGCAGCTGGGAAGGAGCACGCCGCCCTTGCCGCCCTGGTTGAAGCCCAGCTCGCCGCCCGCGCCGCCGCCCGGGCCGAGAAGAACTGGGCTGCGTCCGATGCGATCCGCGACACCCTCACAGCTGCCGGTGTCCTGGTCGAGGACGGTCCGGACGGAGCCGCCTGGAGCCTGAAGCGGGACTGACCCGCAGCGTTCCCCGGCAGGCCATCCACTCCGGGGTCGGCGATTTTTCCTGGTTCAGTAGACTGGTATGCAGACTCAGTCATCACAATCAAGGGTGGAACACAATGGCCAACAATGGTCGCCGATCGGTTAAAGCGAAGAAGGGCCCAACCATCGGAACCGGTGGCCACGGCCGCAAGGCCCTGGAAGGCAAAGGGCCAACGCCCAAGGCCGAGGACCGCCCGTACCACAAGGCGCACAAGGCCAAGCAGCTTGCCGAACGCTCTGCCGCCAAGCGCAACCCGGGCGCCCGCAGCGCCGGGGCGTCCAAGTCCGGCCCCAAGGGACGCGCCACCGAGGAAGTGGTCACTGGCCGCAACTCGGTGGTGGAGGCCCTCCGCGCAGGCATCCCGGCCAAGGCGCTGCATGTGGCCATCCGGATCGAAATGGACGACCGGGTCAAGGAATCCCTGAAGATTGCGGCCGAACGCGGCATCCCGCTGCTGGAAACCGGCAAGCCCGAGCTGGACAGGATGACCGAGGATGCGGTCCATCAGGGCCTGGTGCTCCAAATCCCGCCGTACGACTACCAGGACGCGTACGAACTGGCAGAAGAAACAGTGGACAAGTGGAAGAAGGGCCACATCGGCAACGCGCCCCTGTTTGTGGCCCTTGACGGCATCACGGACCCCCGGAACCTCGGTGCTATCATCCGCTCCGTCTCCGCCTTCAGCGGCCACGGCGTCATTGTTCCCGAGCGCCGCTCGGTGGGGGTGACCGCATCCGCCTGGAAGACGAGCGCCGGTGCTGCGGTCCGCGTCCCCGTGGCACGCGCCTCGAACCTCAACAATGCCCTGAAGCAGTTCAAGAACATGGGGATTTTCGTCCTCGGCCTTGACGGCGACGGCGACGTCTCCCTGCCGGACCTGTCTCTCGCGACCGAACCCGTATGCATTGTGGTGGGTTCGGAAGGAAAGGGCCTCAGCCGGCTGGTCCGCGAGAATTGCGACCAGATCGTGTCCATCCCCATCGACTCAGCCATGGAGTCCCTTAACGCCTCCATGGCGGTGGGCATCTCGCTGTACGAAATCTCCAGGCAGCGCGCAGCAAGATAAGCGCGGACCCTCCCCGTAACCGGGGCTGTGGATTCCGGCCGTCATGTTCCCTGCCCGTCCGGGCCAAGGGAGCGCTGCGGCTACTATTTAGGTGATGGTCATGCCGCTCTTCGACACCGCTTCCACCAATGACGCCTCAACGGCCGTTCCACTCGGTGTCAGTGTTCCGCGCGCAGATTCAGGAGGGACGGGCCACCGGCCAGGCGGCCGTGCCAACGTCGCCTGTTTCGCCCCCGCCGTGCCCAGCCTGGAGATCGTGTACAAAGCCCCGGGCCGGGAATGGCGGATCCAAAAGCTGCCGAACGTTAGCCAGGGCGTTCACCACGGCATCGTCGAGGATCTTCCGTATGGATCCAGGTACGGTTTCCGGGCCGCCTCCAGCGAGCAGTCCCTGCCGTTTGCCGCGCCCACCAGCAACGGGCAGGACGACGGCAGGCAGCCACTTCTCCTCGATCCTTACGGCCGGGGCGTGGAGGAGCGCGACGGGCTCCTGACCAGTGTCCGCACGGCCAGCGAGTTTGACTGGGGAACGGATGAGCGGCTTCAGGTCCCCTGGCGCAACACCATCAATTATGAGGCCCACGTCCGCGGCCAGAGCATGCTCCACCCGGATGTTCCCGAGGAACTCCGGGGTACCTACGCCGGGATGGCCCACCCCGCCATCATTGAACACCTCACCAGCCTGGGCGTCACCTCGGTCCAGCTGCTGCCAGTGCACTTCCACGTGGATGAACCCCACCTGCTGGACCTCGGACTGACCAACTACTGGGGATACAACACAGCGGCATTCTTCGCCCCGCACCCTGGCTATGCCACCAAGGGCGCCCAGCAGGCGGGCCCCCAAGCGGTCCAGGACGAGTTCAAGCGGATGGTCAAGCTGTTCCACGCTGCCGGGCTGGAAGTCATCCTTGACGTCGTCTACAACCACACGGCTGAAGGCGGTCCTGACGGACGGACCCTCAGTTTCCGCGGACTGGGGGAGCAGACCTACTACCGCACGGACGGGCACGGAAAGTATGTGGACACAACGGGCTGCGGCAACAGCCTCAACTTCAGTGAACCGCGCGTGGTCCAGATGGTCCTGGACTCCCTCCGGTACTGGGTGGACGAGTTCCACATCGACGGCTTCCGCTTTGACCTCGCGGTAACGCTCTGCCGCAACGCGGCGAACGAGTTCGACCCCCGGCACCAGTTCCTGGTGGCCATTGCTGCCGACCCTGTCCTTTCAGACGTGAAGCTGATTGCGGAGCCATGGGACGTGGGTTACGGGGGCTGGCAGACCGGACGCTTCCCGGCGGGCTGGGTGGACTGGAACGACCACTTCCGCGATGCCCTCCGCTCCTTCTGGCTTGCTGACCGTGCGGCCATGGACGCCGGCGGTCATGGCGGATCGACGGCGAAGCTTGCCGACGCCCTGTCCGGGTCCGCCGCCCTGTTCCAGGCGTCCGGCCGTTCCCGGCTGGCATCCGTGAACTACATAGCGGCGCATGACGGCTTCACGCTCAACGACCTCGTCTCCTTTGACCGTAAACACAACGAGGACAACGGCGAGCAGAACAGGGACGGGCACGGGGACAACCGCAGCTACAACCACGGAGTCGAGGGTCCCACGGAGAGCGGGGGCATCCTGGCAAAGCGCGCCCAGTCCCGCCGCAACATGATGGCCTCGCTGCTCATATCCTTGGGCGTCCCCATGATTACGGCCGGGGATGAACTGGCGCGGACGCAGCACGGCAACAACAACGCCTACTGCCAGGACAACGCCATCGCCTGGATTGACTGGACCCGTACCCCGGAATCCCACGAGATGCTGCGCAGCACCAAGCGCTACATCCGCCTGCGCAAAGAATTCCTCGCCGCGCAGCCCCACGACTTTCCGGTCCGGGACGAGCAGTCCTACCTTTATTGGTTTGACCAGGACGGCTACCCCATGACCATGGAACGCTGGAACGATCCGCAGCAGCGGGTGGTACAGCTCCTGTTGGGGTCGGACAACGGCGCACTGGCCGGCCTGGTGGTGGTGAACGGCGGCGCCTCGGACGTGCAGATCACGCTGCCGCGGGTGACCGCCGAGGGCACCGCCCACCGGCTGTTCGAACTCCGGCTGACCACCTCACCGCTGCATGAGCAGAGGCAGGGCGGACAGGTGGCGTCGGGGGAGAAGGACCTCGCCGAAGCCTATTCCATCAGTATTTACCGCACCTAGACGTACCTCATCCGAACATCGAATATTCAGTAACGGAAGGCAGCTAAGCGAGGCATGAAGATTTACTCCGGCGAGACCTGTTCCTGGAGGAACTCCAGGAACAGGTGGCCGACGCCGGCCGCCGCAGCCTGCTGGTTCCTCCGGCCGACAGCAAGCGCGCCGTCCTGGAAGCCTTTGGCGAAGTCCTCATTTTTCCCGAACACTACGGCGTGGACCTTGATGCCCTGCATGATGCGCTGCATGACTTCGCGGACACCATCGCCGACGACGGCAACACACCGCTCACTGTCCTATGGCAGGTGTCTGCCCCTTTTCGCAGCGACTGGTCCTTCGGGGTCATCTGCGAAATCCTCCAGGACGCGGAACGCTAGGCCGGCAAGGACCTGGCCGTCACCGCCGTCCTGCTGTAACAGGACCTACCCGCGGGGACGTTCCTCGTGCCCGAGGTAAGTGTCCAGCAACGCCGACGCCCGGCTGCCGTCGCTCTCCGCTGCCAGGCCCTTGCGCATGCTTTCCGCCTTTTCCCGCCCGGCCGGGAACGGTGGCAAAAGGGGAATTTCGGGGTCGGTCAGCACCTCGATCACCACCGGCCGGCCGGCCGCCAGGGCCCGTTCCCAAGCGTCCCCGATGAGCTCCGGATCCTCCACCCGGATACCGGTAAGGCCCAGCAGGTCTGCGTAACCCGCGAAAGGAAAATCGGGGAGCTCCTGGCTGGCCGCAAACCGTGGTTCGCCCTCGGACTCCCGCTGCTCCCACGTCACCTCGGTCAGCTCCCGGTTGTTGAACACGCATACTATGAACCGGGGGTCAGCCCATTGCCGCCAACGGTGGGCAACGGTCACCAGTTCGGCGGTGCCGGCCATCTGCATGGCGCCGTCGCCGGCAAGGGCCACCACGGGACGGTCCGGGTGCGCGAGTTTGGCGGCAATGCCGTAGGGGAGGGAGCACCCCATGCTCGCCAACGTTCCGGAGAGATGGGCAGGGACACCGGGCGGCAGCACGAGTTGCCGCGCGTACCAGTAAACGCAGCTGCCAACGTCGATACTTACCAGTGCATCCTCCGGCAGCCGGCCGTTCAGTTCCCGGACCACGCGCTCCGGATTGACGGGTTGGGCGGGCACTGCTGCGCGGTCCGCGGCGAGAATGCGCCAGCGGCTGACCTCCTGCTCCACATCCGCCTGCCAGGGGCCCCGCGTGCGCGGCTCCAACCTTTTGCCCAAGGCCTCAAGCGCAGACGCGGCGTCACCGGCCAGTCCAACCTCCACCGGGTAACGGTTGCCGATCTTCCGTTCATCGATGTCGATCTGGACGGCACGGGCAGCACCTGGCGGCGGATAGAACTCGGTCCAGGGATCATTGGAACCGACAATCAGCAACGCATCGCAGTGGCCCAGCAGGTGGGCGCTGGCCGTGGTCCCTAAATGCCCCATGGTGCCCACCGAGAACGGCAGGGTCTCGTCCACGTACGGTTTGCCCAGCAGGCTGGTGGCAATTCCAGCGCCGAGCTTTTCCGCTACGGCCACCACCTCCTTGGCTGCGTGCCGCGCTCCCTGGCCCACCAACAGCGCCACTCTCTCCGCGGAGTTCAGCAGGGCAGCGGCGGCGTCCAGGTCCTCGTCCCGGGGCGTTGCGGCTGCTGTGCTCCAGGACGGCGCCGTGACCACAATGCCGTGCTCCTGCGGCAGCTCCGGGGCCGGCGCCGACTGGATATCGTGCGGAACGATGACAACGCAGGGCGAGGAAGTGGCCTTGGCAGTCCGGAAAGCCCGGTCCAGGACCATCGGGACCTGCTCGGGTGCGCTGATCTGCTGGACGAACTGCGCGGCGACGTCCTTGAACAGCGAGTTGAGGTCGATCTCCTGCATGTAGGCGGAACCCAGCACTGTGCGGCTTTGCTGCCCGACGATCGCCACTACCGGCACCCCGTCCAGCTTGGCGTCGTAGAGCCCGTTCAGAAGGTGGACGGCGCCGGGCCCCTGGGTGGAGGTGACCACTCCCACCCCGCCGGTGAACTTGGCATGTCCCACGGCCATGAAGGCTGCAGTTTCCTCATGCCTGGCCTGGACGAATTCAACCCGCCCTTCAGCCCGGCGCAGCGCCCCCATGAACCCGTTGATCCCGTCCCCGCTGTACCCGAAGACCCGGTTGACACCCCACGTGGTGAGGCGATCCACGATTACATCGGCCACGGTGCGATCAGTCATGCGTCCTCCTGCAGTGGGTGGGGCTGGTTCAAGCTGCCGCGTCAGGCGTTGACTATGAGTCCCAGCTCAGCCTTGGAGGCCAGGGCGTCATGCCGCGGCAGGACCCGGACGGTGTAGCCAAAGGGTCCCGAGCGGTCGATGACCAGGGAACCGCTGAACATGTGGCGCCCGCTGCCCAGGTCCTCCTGCACTTTGAGTTCCATCACGGTGATGTCCGTCAGCGTGTCGCTCTCCTCCGCCCTGCCGTAGGCAACTTCGACAGACACATCCTGCGGCGTGAGGCTGTGCAGCGCCACGTACGCGTTGACCTGGAGGGTGTCGCCGATCTGCGGGTCCTCGGAGACGCCCACGGAGTCAACGTGCTCCACGTGGATCTGCGGCCAGGCTGAACGGACCTTTGCCGTCCAAGCGGCCAGGCTGCGCGCCTGGGAGTAGGAATTCGCGGAGGCGCTGCGGCCGGCTTCCGCTGCAGGGCGGTAGAGGACGTTCACGTAGTCACGCAGCATGCGCTCTGCCGAAACGGCGGGGCCGAGGTGCGCGAGAGTGTGCTTGATCATGGAGACCCAGTGCGTGGGCACTTTCTCGGTCCCCGACGCCGTCGAAGGACCTGCAGCACCTGCGCCCGCCGATACCGTGCTGCCGTAGAAGCGCGGAGCCACCTGCGTTTCGAGCAGTTCGTACAGCGCGGCGGCCTCGATATCGTCCCGTTCCTCGGCCGAGGCGCCGTTGTTGGCCGTCGGGATTGCCCAGCCGTTCTCGCCGTCGTACATCTCATCCCACCAGCCGTCCAGGACTGAAAGGTTCAGCGAGCCGTTCAGCGCTGCCTTCATGCCAGAGGTGCCGCACGCCTCCAGTGGCCGCAGCGGGTTGTTCAGCCACACGTCGCAGCCGGGGAACAGGGTCCGGGCCATGGCGATGTCATAGTTCGGCAGGAACGCAATGCGGTGCCGTACCTCGGGATCGTCGGTGAAGCGGACCAGGTCCTGGATCATCTTCTTGCCGGCGTCGTCCGCGGGGTGCGACTTGCCCGCAATGACCAGCTGGATGGGGTGTTCCTTGTGCAGGAGGAGTGCCTTCAGCCGCTCCGGCTCCCGAAGCATCAGGGTGAGGCGTTTGTAGGTGGGAACGCGGCGGGCGAAACCGATGGTCAGCACGTCCGGGTCCAGCACCTTTTCCGTCCAGGCCAGCTCGGCGTCCGCGGCGCCACGCTTCTTCCACGCGGCGCGGAGCCTGCGGCGGACGTCCTCCACCAGCGCCGCGCGCATCTCACGTCGCAGCGACCAGACGTCGGCGTCGCTGACGTTGTAGGCCAAGTCCCAGCGGCCGTTTGCCTCGGCCTCGCTGCCGAATTGATCGCGCGCCAGCTTGGAAATGCGGCTGTCCACCCAGGTGGGTACGTGCACACCGTTGGTCACCGAGGTGATGGGCACCTCGGAGTGGTCGAAGCCGGGCCACAGCGCCGAAAACATGCCGCGGGACACCTCCCCGTGGAGCTTCGCGACCCCGTTGGCCCGCTGGGCCAGGCGCAGGCCCATGATGGCCATGTTGAATACGGACGGGTTTCCGTCGGCGTAATTTTCACGGCCAAGCTCCAGGATCCGGTCCGTGGGGACGTCCGGCGCCAGCCCGGCCTGGAAAAAGTGGTGGATCTGCGAGATTTCGAACCTGTCAATGCCTGCAGGAACCGGAGTGTGCGTCGTGAACACGGTGGAGGCCCGGCCCGCAGCGAGGGCTTCATCGAATGTCAGCGCCTGCTCCCCGGACATCAGCTCCTGGATGCGTTCAATGCCAAGGAAGCCGGCGTGGCCTTCATTGGTGTGGAACACCTCCGGAGCCGTGGTGCCGGTGAGCTGCTGGAAGGCGCGCAGGGCCTTAACTCCGCCCATGCCCAGCAGCAGTTCCTGCTGCAGCCGGTGGTCCCCGCCGCCGCCATACAGGCGGTCCGTAATGCTGCGGGCGGCGTCGTCGTTGCCCGGAACGTTGGAGTCCAGGAGCAGCAGGGGAACGCGTCCGACGTCGGCACGCCAGATGTGTGCCAGTAGGCGCCTGCCGTTAGGCAGGGGAAGGGCGATCTGCAGGGGACGGCCGATGCCGTCCGCGGAGGGCTCTCGAAGCAGGGTGAGCGGCAGGCCGTCCGGGTCCAGGACCGGGTATGTCTCCTGCTGCCAGGCGTCCCGGGACAACGATTGTTTGAAGTAGCCCGCTTGGTACAGCAGGCCGACGCCGATCAGCGGCACGCCCAGGTCCGAGGCAGCTTTGAGGTGGTCCCCGGCCAGGATCCCCAGGCCGCCCGAGTACTGGGGCAGCACCTCGGTGATGCCGAACTCGGGGGAGAAGTAGGCAATTGAGGCCGGCGCGTCAGGGCCCAGGCCCTGGTACCAGCGCGGCTCCTCGAGGTAGCGGTCAAGGTCATCCTCAGCGGCCCTCACCCGCTCCACCACGGACCGGTTAGCAGCAAGCTGCTGGAGCTCTTCGCGGCTCACCATTCCCAGGAAACCGATGGGATCCTGGCCGCTTTCCTCCCACAGGCGGGGGTTCAGTCCGGCAAAAAGCTCCCGCGTGGGGCGGTGCCAGGACCAGCGCAGGTTGCTGGCCAATCGGGCGAGCGGCCGGATCGGTTCGGGGAGGACAGTACGGACGGTAAATCTGCGGATTGCCTTCACCTGCGTCACACTAACCGACAACCTGCGCAGCGGGAACCAGCTTTCGGTTTCTTTTGGATAAATGACAGTTGGCACAAAGGAAATGACGGGAGGCGCGATGAAAATAGTGCGCAGGCTTAGCATTCCCGGTCATTTCTCGCTAACGTCGAGCTTGTGACGACTAACTCAGGAACCAGTGCCGCATCAATGCAAATGACGAAGGGCCCCATCACCGAAGGCCTGCGGTTCGGACGTTTTCCGATCACCGCCGTGCAGCCCGTGGTGGAGGGTGGGAAGTTCCCGGCCAAGGCCCTGCCCGGCGAGGGAATCGTGGTGGGGGCCACCGCTTTCCGCGAGGGGCATGACCAGCTCGGCGTCAGCGCCGTGCTCTTCGATCCGGAAGGGAACGAGCGCCAGCGGATCCGGCTCGCGCCGCCCCGTGGGGAACGCGGCATGGGAACGGACCGCTGGGAAGGCGTGCTCACGCCGTCGGATATCGGCAACTGGTCCTTTGCGATTGAAGCCTGGCACGACCGGTACGGAACCTGGCACCACAACGCCGAGGTCAAGGTTGCTGCCGAAATTGACGTGGAACTCATGCTGGCGGAAGGCGCCGCACTGCTCGGCGAAGCCTCGGATGACCCCTCCCGCAGCGAAGCGGACCGGGAGATCCTCCGCAGTGCGGCAAGCCGGCTGGGTAATTTGTCGCTGGGCACCGAGGAGCGGCTGGGCGCCGGCTTCAGCCATGAAGTAGCGGACGTCGTGGCCCGCCAGCCCATCCGTGAACTGGTCACTGTTTCAGAGCGGTACCCCCTGCTGGTTGAGCGGGACCGCGCCGGCCGGGGTTCCTGGTACGAGTTCTTTCCCCGCTCCGAAGGGGCCGTTAAGGACCATGCCACGGGCGCCTGGACCTCCGGAAACTTCCGCACCGCAGCGAAACGGCTCGATGCCGTAGCCGCCATGGGTTTCGACGTTCTCTACATGCCGCCCATCCACCCCATTGGCGTGCAGCACCGCAAGGGTCCTAACAACACGCTCATCGCAGGCCCCAACGACCCCGGATCGCCATGGGCGATCGGCGCTGCTGAAGGCGGCCATGACGCCATTCATCCGGATCTCGGCACCTTCGAGGACTTTGACGCCTTCGTTGCGCGGGCGAACGAACTGGGCCTGGAGGTCGCACTGGACCTGGCGCTCCAGGCGGCACCGGACCACCCCTGGGTGACCTCCCATCCTGAATGGTTCACCACCCGCGTGGACGGCAGCATCGCTTACGCGGAGAACCCGCCGAAGAAGTACCAGGACATTTATCCGCTGAATTTCGATAATGATCCTGAAGGGCTGTCAAATGAAATTTTGCGCATTGTGCTGCTGTGGGTCAGCCATGGGGTAAAGATTTTCCGCGTGGACAACCCGCATACCAAGCCGGTGTGGTTCTGGGAATGGCTTATCGCGCAGGTGAATAAGGAGGTTCCTGGCGTGGTGTTCCTGGCTGAGGCATTCACCCGGCCTGCCATGATGCATGCACTCGGGCGGGCGGGCTTCCAGCAGTCCTACACCTACTTCACCTGGCGCAACACCAAGAAGGAGATCGAGGACTACTTCACGGAAGTCAGCCACGAGTCGTCAGCGTTCTTCCGCCCGAACTTCTTCGTCAACACCCCGGACATCCTCACCGAATACCTGCAGTTCGGCGGTCCCGCGGCCTTCAAGATCAGGGCGGTCCTGGCGGCCTCGGCCAGTCCTTTATGGGGCGTCTACGCCGGCTACGAACTGTATGAGCACGTGGCCCGTCCCGGCGCCGAAGAATACATCGACAACGAAAAGTTCGAGTACAAACAGCGCGACTGGGATGCCGCTGCCCAGTCGGGGCGGACCCTGGCTCCCTACATCACCAGGCTCAACGAGATCCGGCGCGCCCACCCGGCCCTGCAGGACCTGCAGAACCTGACGGTCCACCACAGCACGGACGACGCCACGGTGGTGTATTCCAAGCACAAGAACCTTGCCGACGGGTCCAAGGACACCATCATTGTGGTGGTCAACGTTGATCCGCACGGAACCAGGGAATGCACAGTTTCACTTGATATGGCGGCACTGGAACTGGACCCGGAGGATCTGACCCACAACGGAGGCTTCCACGTGGACGACCTCATCTCAGGAGAAAGCTGGGAGTGGGGCGAGTACAACTACGTCCGCCTCGACCCGCATGTCGAGCCCGCCCACGTCCTGAGGGTGAGGAGAGCGCATCAGTGAATTTCAATCCGCAAAGTTCCGGCCAGCATTTCACCCCAAAGAGCACGTTCGAACTGAATGCCCCGGGCCTGCAGCATGATCCGCTGTGGTACCGGAAGGCCGTGTTCTATGAAGTACTTGTAAGAGCTTTCGCGGATGCGAACGGTGACGGTTCCGGAGATTTCTCCGGCCTCATCGGCAGGCTTGACTACCTGCAGTGGCTGGGCGTGGACTGTCTCTGGCTGCCGCCGTTCTTCCAGTCGCCGCTGCGCGACGGCGGGTACGACATCTCGGACTACAATTCGGTGCTGGATGAGTTCGGAACCATCAGCGACTTTAAGCGTCTGGTTGCCGAAGCCCACGCCAGGGGTGTCCGGGTGATCATTGACCTGCCGCTGAACCACACCTCGGACCAGCATCCCTGGTTCCAGGAATCCCGCAAGGATCCGGACGGCCCGTTCGGGGACTTCTACGTCTGGAGCGACACCGACGAGAAGTACCAGGACGCCCGGATCATTTTCGTGGACACCGAGGAATCCAACTGGACCTTCGACCCCATCCGCCGCCAGTTTTTCTGGCACCGGTTCTTCAGCCACCAGCCGGACCTGAACTTCGAGAACCCCAAGGTCATCGAGGCCGTTTTCGACGTAGTGCGCTTTTGGCTGGACCAGGGAATCGACGGCTTCCGCGCGGATGCCATTCCCTACCTGTACGAGGAGGAAGGCACCAACTGCGAAAACCTTCCTGCCACCCACGAGTTCCTCCGGAAGCTCCGCACCATGGTGGACGAAAGCTACCCGGGACGGGTAATCATCGCCGAAGCCAACCAGCCGCCAAACGAAGTGGTGGAATACTTCGGCACGGAGGAGGAGCCCGAGTGCCACATGGCGTTCCACTTCCCCATCATGCCGCGCCTTTACTACGCTCTCCGGGACCAGAAAGCCGCCCCGATCATCGAGACCATGCAGGACACTCCGGATATTCCTGAGGGTGCACAGTGGGGGACATTTCTGCGCAACCATGACGAACTGACCCTGGAAATGGTCACCGCGGACGAACGGGCCGCGATGCTGGGCTGGTATGCGCCGGACCCGCGGATGCGCGCGAACATCGGCATCAGGCGTCGGCTGGCGCCCCTGCTGGACAATTCCCGCGCCGAGATCGAACTGATCAACGCGCTGCTGCTCTCGCTGCCCGGCAGCCCGTTCCTGTACTACGGGGACGAAATCGGCATGGGAGACAACATCTGGCTTGAAGACCGGGACGCCGTCCGCACTCCCATGCAGTGGAATCCGGACCGGAACGCGGGGTTTTCCAGCGCGGATCCGGGCAAGCTTTACCTGCCTCCCATCCAGTCCCTCGTCTACAACTACGGCATGGCCAACGTGGAGGCAGAGTCCGCCCACTCAGGGTCGCTGCTGCGGTGGACGCGGCAGATCCTGAGCGTCCGGAAGAACCACCCGGCGTTCGGCCTGGGCAGGTTCCAGCACGTGCAGGCGGACCACGAGGCCGTCCTCGCCTACCTCCGTGAGTTGCCGGACGGCAATTCGGCCGGGGTGGACGGCGAGAGCATCCTGTGCGCCTTCAACCTCTCGCAGCATCCCGTCGCGGCCCAGTTGCAGGTTCCGCAGTTTGCCGGCCGCGGGCTGCGGGACGTCTTCGGCGGCCAGCCATTTCCCGGCATCAGCGAGGACGGCACCCTTACGCTGACCCTTGGGAGCCACGACTTTTTCTGGCTGCGGATCCGATCCGCGGCATCCAACCCCTCGTCGCCCTACACCCAGGCGATGCCGATCCTGTCGATTGAGAACTGACATGAACCAGCCAATCCTCACCCCCGCCCTCACTGACCTCCTCCGGCAATGGCTCCCACAGCAGCGCTGGTTCCCGGTCAAGACGCCCGAATTCGATATGTCCCAGGTCGGCAGCCTGGGGCTGGAGGACCCCTCCGGCCACGCCGGACTGGCGGTGTTCGTGCTGAGTGTCACCACCCAAACGTCCGACGGCGGCCAGCGGACTGCCGTGGTCCAGGTCCCCTTGAGCTTCCGGCAGGCCCCGGCAGCAGGCATGGAGCGGGCCTTGGTAGGCCAGGCGGCCGGTATGGACCCGTCCAGGCCCTGGGTGTACGACGCCGTCCACGACCCCGACTTTGTGGGCAGCTGGCTGAAGCTGATCCGGCAGGAAGAAAAAGCGCCCAGCGGTACCGCCAGCGGATTCCGTGTTCAGGGAAACCAGCGGATTCCGACGACCCGCGGGGTTGTGAAGGTGCTGTCCGGAGAGCAGTCCAACAGTTCAGTCATCGTGGACGACGGCGATTCCGCGGCCATCGTGAAATTTTTCCGGGTGCTCTCCGAAGGGACGAACCCGGAAGTTGAGGTGGGTGCCGCCCTGACGGCTGCAGGCACCTCGGAAGTACCAGCCACCCTTGGCTGGGTCCGGGGGGAGTGGCTGGCCCAGGGCGGCTCCGGCGCGGGTGCTGCGGCAACCGGAAACGGCTCGCGCTATGTCCAGGGTGAGCTCGCAGTGGCGCACGAATTCCTGGCAGGAGGCCGGGATGCGTGGCGACTGGCGGTAGATGCGGCCCGGTCAGGCAGCGACTTCACCGCAGAAGCCCGTGCCCTGGGTGCGGCGACGGCCACCGTGCACCGACGGCTGGCAGAAGCACTGGGGGAGTCGGCCGAACCCCAACCGGGCCACGTGATTGCTCCTGCAGTAGCCCAGCGCGTCCGCCAGGCTTGGGCCGAAGCGGGCAACGCCGTCGGGCCCTATGACGATGGCCTCAACGCCCTACTGGACCGGCTTGACAACGCTCCCGCCGGCCCCCTGCAGCGTATCCACGGCGACCTCCACCTGGGCCAGATACTCCAGGTTCCGGACCAGGGCGGAAACCCCGCCCGGTGGACCATCCTCGACTTCGAAGGCGAACCGATGCGTCCCGTCGCCGAACGGAACGTTCCGGACGTTCCCCTGCGCGACGTCGTCGGCATGCTGAGGTCCTTTGACTACGCCGCCGGGGCAGCCCAGCGCGAACAGGAAGGTGCGCAGGTCACCGCCACCTGGGTTGATGACTGTGCGGAGGCGTTCCTCGCGGGGTATGCCAGTGTCACTCCCGGCACTGTGGACAGGGAGTCACCCCTCTTTGTGGCATTGTGGCTGGATAAGGCACTGTACGAAGTTGTTTATGAAATGCGTAACAGGCCCGACTGGCTGGCGATCCCCGTGAACGCCTGCAGGCGGCTCCTTAGCGGTAACGGCACCGGCGATCCCGCCGGTGCAGCATCGGAAGGTAATGAAATGACAGGCTCAGCACGAACTGACCGCCCGGGGATTCCCCTGCATGTGGACAACGGGACCCTGGGCAGAATAGCGAACGGTGAACATCACGCGCCCCACTCTGTCCTGGGCGCGCACCTGGACGACTACGGCCACGTCACCATCCGTACGGTCAAGCACCTCGCCGAAGCTGTCTCCGTCATCACCGCCGAGGGTGAAATCCCCATGGAGCACGAGGCACACGGTGTCTGGGTGGCTGTTGTTGAGCCACTGCAGCAGGGCCACGTTCCGGACTACCGCCTGTCCGTCACGTATCCGGGCGCCGAGCCGGTAACAGTGGACGATCCCTACCGCTACCTGCCCACCCTGGGCGAAGTTGACCTGCATCTGATCGGTGAAGGACGGCACGAAAAGCTCTGGGAAGTGCTCGGCGCCCATGTCCAGCACTACAAGTCCTCACTGGGTGACGTGGACGGCGTTTCCTTCGCCGTCTGGGCCCCCAATGCACAGGCCGTCCGGGTCAAAGGCGACTTCAATGCCTGGGACGGGCGTGAAAACTCCCTCCGCTCACTCGGCTCGTCCGGGGTATGGGAAATCTTCGTCCCCGGTGTTGCCGCCGGTGCCTGCTACAAGTTCGAGCTGAGGACGAAGGCCGGCCACTGGGTGGAGAAGGCAGACCCGCTGGCCTTCGGCACCGAAGTTCCTCCACTGACCGCGTCCAAGGTGGTGGAGCCCTCGTACGCCTTCAAGGACGATGAGTGGATGCAGGCCCGCGCACAGCGGGACCCGCACAACTCGGCCATGAGCGTGTACGAGGTGCACCTCGGTTCCTGGCGCCTGGGCCTGGGCTACCGGGAACTGGCCAAGGAACTGGTGGAATACGTCAAGTGGATGGGATTCACGCACGTTGAGTTCATGCCCGTGGCGGAGCACCCGTTCGGCGGTTCCTGGGGCTACCAGGTCACCTCCTACTTTGCGCCCACCTCCCGTTTCGGCCACCCGGACGAATTCCGGTACCTGGTGGACGCCCTTCACCAGGCCGGCATCGGCGTTCTGCTGGACTGGGTGCCGGCCCACTTCCCCAAGGACGCGTGGGCGCTGGCCCAGTTTGACGGCGAACCCCTGTACGAGCACGCCGATCCCAACCTGGGCGAACACCCGGACTGGGGCACGCTGATCTTCGACTTCGGGCGCACCGAAGTCCGGAACTTCCTCGTGGCCAACGCCCTGTACTGGCTGGACGAGTTCCACATTGACGGGCTGCGCGTGGACGCCGTGGCCTCCATGCTCTACCTGGACTACTCCAGGCAGGACGGACAATGGCAGCCCAACCGCTTCGGCGGCCGGGAAAACCTGGAAGCGATCTCCTTCCTGCAGGAAGTCAACGCCACGGTGTACAAGACACACCCCGGTGCCGTCATGATTGCAGAAGAGTCGACGGCGTTCCCCGGCGTGACTGCCCCCACCAGCCATGGCGGGCTGGGTTTCGGGCTGAAATGGAACATGGGCTGGATGCACGACTCGCTCAAGTACGTCTCCGAGGATCCGTTCAACCGCAAGTGGCACCACGGCACGGTCACGTTCTCCCTGGTTTACGCCTTCACGGAGAACTTCCTCCTGCCCATCAGCCACGATGAAGTAGTCCACGGCAAGGGCTCCATGCTCCGCAAGATGCCGGGCGACCGCTGGCAGCAGCTCGCGAATCTCCGCGCCTTCCTGGCCTACCAGTGGGCGCACCCCGGCAAGCAGCTGATCTTCATGGGCACCGAGTTCGGGCAGGAAGCGGAATGGTCCGAACAGCACGGACTGGACTGGTGGCTCGCGGACATCCCGGCCCACCAAGGGGTGCAGCTGTTGACGAAGGACCTCAACGAGCTTTACGCATCCACCCCTGCGCTCTACACCAGGGACAACGAGCCCGGCGGCTTCCAGTGGATCAACGGCGGTGACGCAGACCGGAACGTGCTGTCCTTCATTCGGTGGGACAACGAAAACAACCCACTCGTGTGCGCCATCAACTTCTCCGGGGCGCCCCACGTTGGTTACACCCTGGGCGTGCCCGAGGCCGGCGCCTGGACCGAGGTCCTGAACACCGACGCCACTACATACGGCGGATCCGGTGTCCTGAATGCGGGTGAGCTGAAGGCAACAGCCAAGGCGCAGGACGGTCAGCCGGCAACGCTGAGCGTCACCCTTCCTCCGCTGGGTGCCGCCTACTTCAAGCCGGGGGCGCCTGCCGCCGGGTAGCTCGAAGCTCCAGGCGTAAGAGCCCGGAATCCACGCGATTCCGGGCTTTTTCGCTGCCTTTGCCGCCTGTGGGGGAGAGGCCCTCGGAGGTCGGGTGGCGATCCCGGAAAAGTGGTGGTAGAGTTTATTTCCGCGCTGCTCCACGGAGTCAGACGGAAAAACCGACCCTCAAGCCTCACGGTGATGAGAGTCGCGGACTCCGGTTTGACAATCTAAGGGCCAGCGGGTAAGTTTGAAAAGTTGCTCCGGAGCGATCCTGAATGTTG
>NZ_VAHO01000020.1 GCF_005796225.1 Pseudarthrobacter sp. NamE5 | reverse complement strand
TCGAGTGAGAGAGCGTGCTGATCAAAGCGACGTCAAGTGAGAGAGGGTTGCTATGGGAGCTGGAGTTCCCCGTCCACCCGGCGCGGGATGCCCAGGGGGTTGCTTTCGCGCAGCGCCGGGTGCAGGACTGCTTCGAAAGCATCCTGGTAGGCCACGGGACGCTGGAAGCGGCGGACTGCGGTGGCGCCCACCGAGGTGAACAGCGAGGTGGTGGCCGGGTAGGGGCCGCCGTGCTGCTGGGCCCAGTTCACTGCGACTCCTGTGGGCCAGCCGTCGAACAGGACGCGGCCGGCCAGTTCGGAAAGCTGGTCAACGAGGGCTGAGATGTCCTCCCCCGGCTGCGCGTGGAGGGTGGCGGTAAGGCTGCCCGGGACCTTGACCAGGACGGAGCGCAACTCCTCCCGGTCCGTGTATTCGATGAGGATGGTGGTGGGGCCGAAGCATTCCTCCAGCAGTTCCTCAGGCCGCTCCAGGACCTTCGCGGCGGAGGTGGTGAAGACCACCGGCGCGGCTCCGTTGGCCACAGCGTCCTGGTCAATGCTGCCGCTGACCACCTGCACGCCCTGCACGGATGCGAAGCTGCGCAGGCCTTCGGGGTAGGCCTCGGCGATGCGGCTGGTGAGCATTCCCAGTGCCGGCTTATCCTTGCTGGCCTCGGCTACTTTAGCGGCAAAATCCGTTCCCGCCGGGATGAAGACCAGCCCGGGTTTGGTGCAGAACTGGCCTGCGCCCAGGGTGAAGGAGGTCGCCAGGCCTTCGGCGAGCTGGCTTGCGCGTTCAGCCAACGCCGCCCCGGTGACCACCACGGGGTTGAGGCTGCCCAGCTCGCCGTAGAACGGGATGGGCTCCGGGCGGGACGTGGCGAGGTCGAAGAGGGCACGGCCGCCCGGGATGGAGCCGGTAAAACCGACCGCTTTGATGGCCGGATCCTGGACCAGGGCAGTTCCCACTTTGCGGCCGGTGACCATGGCAAAAAGACCTTCCGGCGCGCCCGCGCCACGAAGCGCCTCAGCGACAATTTCCGCGGTCCGCTCCGAGAGGCGGAGGTGGCCGGAGTGCGCCTTGACGATGACGGAGCAGCCCACGGCCAGGGCTGAGGCGGTGTCCCCACCGGCAACCGAGAAGGCGAAGGGGAAGTTCGACGCCGAGAACACCGCTACCGGACCGATGGGCCGCAGGATCCGGCGCAGGTCGGGCTTGGGCGGTGTGGAGTCCGGGTCGGCGTGGTCGATGATGGCTTCGAGGTAGGAGCCCTCGGTGATCACGCGGGCGAAGAGGCGCAGCTGGCCCGTGGTGCGGGCGACTTCTCCCTTCAGGCGGGCCGGGCCAAGGCTGGTTTCGGAATCGGCGATCTCCACCAGCTCGTCAGCACTGGCGTCCAGCGCGTCGGCCACGGCCGTGAGCCAGGCTGCACGCTCGGCATCGGGCGCGGCTGAGGAGATCGCGGCTGCTTCCGTGGCGGCGGCCGTCAGCTCGGACAGTGAAAGGGTTGCAGTAGTCACGTGGGTACCTGTTCTTCGTGTCTGGATCGGGTCTGCTCTAGCCTGCGTCGTTGAAGCGGAAGCCCAACCCCGGCTGGTCGTTCAGCGTCACCCGGCTGTTGCTGAACCTGACCGGCGCGGGGCCCGCAAGGATCCCCAACTGCTCGAAGGATGCTTCTTCCACATCCTCCACCAGGGTGGGCTCTGCGAGGGTCAGGGCCAGCTGGCCGGAGAGTTCGGGCAGCAGGTGCGGCATTATCTTGATGCTGTTGGTCCGGGCAAGTTCAACGATGCGCCGGAACGGTGTGACGCCTCCTACCCGGACGATGTTCGGCTGGATGATGTCCACCGCTTCCGCCTCAATGAAATCGCGGAAGCGGTAGATGGTGTGCAGGTTTTCACCGAGGGCGATAGGAACCGGTGAGTGCTTCCGCAGCCGGCGGTAGGCCCAGAGGTCATCGGCACGGATGGGTTCCTCCAGCCATTCCAAGCCAAACCCCGCCAGGGCGTCCAGGGCGCGGAGCGTGGTGGGCAGGTCCCAGCGCTGGTTTGCGTCAATCATCAGCTTCCGGTCGGGCCCCAGCACGGAGCGGACCGCCGCCACGCGTTCGGCATCCTCGCGGATGTCCGGCTTGCCCACCTTGATCTTGACCGCCTGGTGCCCGGCAGCAACCCAGCGCTGAACCTGGGCAACGAGCTCTTCGAGGGTGTAGTGCAGGTTCACCCCTGAGCCGTACACCTCTGCCGACTCCTGGCGTTGGCCCAGGAAGCCGGCGACGGAGGTGCCGGCACGGGCGGCAAGGAGGTCCCAGAGGGCCAGGTCCACCCCCGCCATGGCGATGGTGGTCAATCCCCCGCTGCCGGCCTCGTGCAGCCGCTTCCACAGCGCATCCCACACGGTCTCGGGGTTCGCGGGCAGCCCCGTGATGAAAGGGGCGATGTCATGGTCCAACAGGGCCTTGACGGCGTGCGGCCCAATGGTGGGGGTCCAGGAGAAACCGTGCCCCGCACCGCCGTCGTCCGTGTTGATCTCCGTGACGATCACGTGGTTTTCCGGCGCCTCCGCGCCCCAGTGCCTGCGGAGGGGCACCGTGATGAGCCTGGTGCTGAGCCCGGTGATGCGCGGTGCCGTGCGGACCGCTTCAGCTGCCGGGGCGCTCATCAGCGGCCGGCCAACTCGTAGCCCTTGGCCAGGATGGACTTCAGCTGCACCAGCTGCTCCTCGGTGGGGTCCACCAGCGGCGGGCGCACGGACCCAACGGCCAGGCCGCCCAGGCGCAGGCCGGCCTTGATCAGCGAAACGCCGAAGCCGGGGGTCTGGTCGCGGAGCCGGACCAGCGGGGCGTAGAAGCCCTCAAGCAGGGCGCTGCGCCAGTCCTCGTCGCCTGCGGTGTAGGCGTCGTAGTAGGCCTTGGCGATTTCCGGTGCCATGGCGAATGCTGCCGACGAGTAGAGCGGAATGCCGAGGCCGCGGTAGGCGCCCTGGGTCAGTTCGGCGGTCAACAGGCCGTTGAAAAAAGCAAAGTCTTCGCGTCCGGCGGCACGGACGGCGGTAACGATCTCCTGTGCCAGGCCGACGTCGCCGAGCCCGTCCTTGAAGCCGATGACCTTGGGGTTGGCTGCCAGCCGTGCCATCGAGGCGGCGGTGAATTTGGCGTTGCCGCGGTGGTAGACGATGACCGGCAGGCTGCTGGCATTCGCCACGGCCTCAATGTACGCCACCAGCCCGTCAGTGGGGCCGGTGACGAGGTACGGCGGCAGGACCAGGAGTGCATCGGCACCCGCTTCCTCGGCCGCTCGGGCAGCTGCCAGGGCGTGGCCCAGGGGACCACCGGCACCGGCCACCACTGGCACTTCTCCGGCCACGACCTCGACGGCTGCCGTTACCACGGTGCGGATCTCGCCGATGCTGAGGGCGTGGAACTCGCCGGTGCCGCAGGCGGGGAAAACACCGCCGGGGCCGAACGGCAGCCGGGAGCTGATGTGTTCTTTGAGCAGGTTGACGTCAACGGCGCCTTCGGCCGTGAACGGGGTGACGGGGAAGAACAGTACGCCGTCGAATTTCATGGTGTCTCCTTGGCTCCGCTGCCGGCTGCTACCAGTGCGGAGTTCTCTTCATTGAGGGTGGTGTGGGACTTCAGTTCGGTGCGCCAGCTGCGCTTGGGGTGCCAGCCCAGGAGCTCCTGCGCCTTGGCAATGGAGAAGGCCGGGCTGGTGCCGGTGAGATTTGCGCTGAGGGCTTCGCTTCCCGGCAGGAATTTCGGCATCAGTTCGGCGAGCGGTGCCGTGGCAAGGGCATCTGCCGCTCCCACGAAGAACGTCTCCGCGTTGGGGATGGACGGCAGCTTCTCCAGCAGCAGGTCCAGGAAATCCGCCACGTCCCGCGCGTCAACGTAGTTGAACAACGCAGGTGCGGACAGGGACGGATCAGCCAGCCGCTCCGCCAGGGTGTGGCCCTGCTGCGTTGGAGCGCCCTCCCATTCCTCCGGCGAGATGACGAAGCAGGGCCGGAACGCCGCGTACCGGATTTTTTCGCCCTGCGCGGCAGCGAAGGTTTGGACGGTCTGCTCGGCGATGAGCTTGGACAGCGCGTAGGCGTTCCACGGCTTCGGCGGGGTCCGCTCGTCCAGCGGGAACGACGGCGGCAGCCATCCCGCGGGAGAACCGTACCCCAGCACTGTGGGACTGCTGGCCGTCACGATCTTCGGCACGCCGACCTCCGTCGCGGCGCTGACCACCGCGAAGGCGAGGCGCGTGTTCGTGGCGAAGATGACGTCCTCGGGGGCACTGAACGGTACCGCTATCGCTGCAAGGTGGATGAGGGCGTCGGGTGCTGTTCCCCGAAGGAGGCGAAGCGCCTCGCCCGGAGCCAGGAGGTCTGCCGTTTCCTGTACGACGCCGGCGGGCAGCTTGTCCGCGGGGACAGCCTCGCGGTCCACCGAGATGACCTCGTGGCCCTTTTCGGCGAGGCCGGCCACGACGCTGCGGCCCAGGCGGCCGGAGCCGCCCGTGACGAAAATCCTGCTCATGGTTGTTCCTTAGGTTGATTGTTCCTGTGCAGGACTCAGTGGGTGCGGCGGAGGTCGACGCCGAGGTCCAGGTCCTCGATCCGGACGGGCAGGGAGGTCTCCAGGGAGCGGTTGCCGGCGATTCCGACCGACACCGACCGGAGGCCGTCCAGGTAACCGGAGGGCCGGCCCAGCGGGTCCTCCCCCGGCCCGTTGAACAGGTCCGAGAGCAGGAGTGCGTCGCCGCCGCCGTGGCCGCCTTCGCCGTTGACGATCAGCACCTCGTAGGCCGACTCCCAGTGGCGCTGGACTACGAGCCGTTCGCCGTTGCGGCGCACCGCATCCTCTTCCTCCACGGGCGTTGCGCTCGGATCAACCACCGTCTTCTTGTCGGTGCTGTGCAGAACGGCGGCGCGCTCCACCACTTCCAGCTCCGCGCGGCCTTCGGTGCCGTTGACTGCCACGCGGTAGCCCTCCCAGGGGCTGTGGGCGTTCAGCGAGTAGCTCAGGCGCGGGCCGCCCTGGTACTCCACCACCAGCGCGAGGTTGTCCTCGATGGTGATGCCGCCGGTAAAGACGTCCTGGTCGCGGCGGTAGCCGTCGTAGTGCTCGTTGTCCAGGAAGAGGGCCTTGAGCCGCTCGTCCTCCCTCAGGTCAAGCGCGAACGGATCCTTCTCGCGGGCGGGGGCATCGGCGTCAGGCGTGCCGCGCTCAGGACGCGGACCCAGTCCGCGCTCTGCTGCATTCTTGTCGCCGTAGAACTTCAGCCCGCCGGAGGCGAAGACCCGCTCCGGGACGTCGTCGATCCACCAGTTGACCAGGTCAAAGTGGTGGGAGGCCTTGTGGATCAGCAGACCGCCGGAATTCTTCTTCTCCCGGTGCCAGCGGCGGAAGTAGTCGGCGCCGTGCACGGTGTCCAGGACCCAGCTGAAGTCGATGGAGGTGACCTTGCCGATCACGCCGCTCTGGATGATCTCTTTCAGGGCGCTGTTGCGGGGCGAGTAGCGGTAGTTGAAGGTGACCACCACGTTCCGGCCGGTTTCCTGCACGGCCTGGGTAATCCGCCGGCACCCTTCAGCGTCAATGGTGAGGGGCTTTTCGACGACGACGTCCGCACCGGCGCGGAGACCCTCCACAATGTAGTCGGCGTGGGTGTAGTCCGGAGTGGTGACGATGATGCGGTCAATGTTGTTGGCCTGGATGAAGGCGGTGAGGTCTGCCGGATCGAAGGAGGCGACAGGTCCCGGTGCGCCAAGTTCCTGGATGAGCTGCTGGTAGAACTCCACCCGGCCCGGGTTGACGTCCGAAAAGGCAACAAGCTCGGCGGTATCAGCATGCTTGCCGAAGATTGCGCGGATGTACATCTCGGAACGTCCGCCGGTTCCGATCAGGGCGATGCGGGCCTTGGCGCCGTTGCTGGCGGCGAGGGCAGCGCCCGGGGCAGCGTGGGTGGTGGCTGCGGTGTCGGACCGGGCCTCTGAAGCAGAAGTCGACTCGGCTGTGTTGACCATGAGGGTCCCTTTCGAAGACTCAAAACCCGGCCCGGGGGCTGCGGGTGTGCGAAGCGGTTGCGGTTGTGCAGTACGGCAGCCTGCGCCGTCTGAGAAAGCGTTTTCTTGAAGTTCTATATGAGTTGTATCAACCATCCCGCCCATCCGTCAACCGTTGGGCAGGGCCTAAGAAAGCGTTTTCCGCGGTGCCGAGTGCATCTCGTCCTGCGGCAGGCAACAGAAAGGGCAGAACCTGGCGGGAAAAATCGGGAAAAGAAGAGAAATCGCTTTCCGGTCCCGTTATATGCTTTTGGCTCAGTACATGATTCAGTACGCCGTCAAACAGTCGGCCGGAACCTGCCACCCGGCAGCGGTACAGCACTGGTGCCGCGGGCAACGGCGTCAAGGAAGGGACCACGCATGGTCAGGAAATCGGCATCAGGCAGGATCGGCATCGCGGACGTTGCCGTGAAGGCAGGGGTCTCCCACGCCACGGTCTCGCGGGTCATGAACGGCAACTTCACGGTGGACCCGGACATTGCCGCCCGCGTCCGGGCGGCAGCTGCTGAGCTGAAGTACCAGCCAAATCCTGTAGGCCGAAGCCTCGCCCTGGGCAAGACCGACACCATTGGCATTGTGGTCCCGGACCTGGCCAACCCCACCTTCCAGGCCATCCTCCGCGGCCTCAGCCGCGCAGCTGCACAGGACGGCTACCGCGTGCTCATTGCCGACTCCTTCGAGGTCTCCAGCGAAGAATCCATCCTTGCCGGTGAGGCGCGCCGGAGGTGCGACGGCCTGGTGCTGTGCGCGCCCCGCATGAGCGACGCCGAGCTGGAGGAGATTGCACCGTCGCTGCGGCCGCTGGTCCTGATCAACCGCACCACGGCAGCAGCCGAAGTTCCCAGCTTGGTGGTGGACTACGGGCAGGGCGTGCAGGACATAGCCGAACACCTGGTGGAACTGGGCCACACCCGCCTTGCCTTCCTTGCAGGCCCTCCCCGCAGCGCCTCGAACGGCATGCGGCTCCAGGGCCTGGAAACATTCAAGGCGGCCCACCCGCAGGTGGAGGTCACCATGCTGGAGGGCGGCTCAGATTTCGATACGGGGCATGAGGCAGTGGACGCGGTCCTGGAAAGCGGAGCTACGGGAATCCTGGCGTTCAACGACCTGGTGGCCATGGGCCTCATGAGCGGGCTGCACGAACGCGGCCTTGATGTCCCCGGCGATATTTCAGTCACCGGCTTCGATGACATTCCCTTTGCGAAGTACACAACCCCGGCCCTCACGACGGCGGCCGTCCCCATCACCGAGCTGGGGGAACAGGCCTGGCACCAGCTGCGTGCCCTGATCCGCAACGAAGAGAGCGCCGCTCCGGGCAGCAGCAGGTACCAGCCCCGGCTGGAAGTACGGGCCAGCACCGGCCCGGCAAAGGCCCCGCGCTCAAAAGTGCACGGCTAGACCACAGGATGGTTAGGGGCGGAGTGGTACCGTGCCTGCGGAAGCCAGCCCCGCCTCCCTGTAGTAGCCCTCGATATGATCGGCTACCAGCCTGGCCGCCCGTTCGCCGTCGTTGTTCTGCACTGCTGCCAGGATCCCGTGGTGCTCGGCCCGCAGCCTCCCCGCCGTGGCGTCCCAGTCCGGCAGGTTGGCGGTGAACCGTGACGCGTAGCCGGTGATGGACTCGCGCAGGGATCCCATCATGGCGCTGACCACCGCGTTGCCGGCGGCGTCCGCCAGCGCAAGGTGGAAACGGACATCCAGCGCCAGGAACGCGTCCACGCCAACGTCGTCGGAATCCATCTCAGCCAGCAGCCGCGAGGCATCAGCCAGCTCCGGGGAACCGGGCTTGGCGTGGGACACCGCCCAGGACTCCAAAAGCACGCGTGTCTCCACGATGTCGGCCACCGGAAGATGCTGGGTGGCAACGTGCAGCCGAAGCGCTGAGCCGAGTGCCGCCGTCGGATCCGAAATCACCACGGTCCCCGCATCCGGACCGGAGCCCACCCCTGCCCGCACCACTCCCATGGCCTCCAGGATGCGGATGGCCTCCCGGACGGAGGTCCGGGACACCTTGAGCTGCTCAGCCAGGGACCGCTCGGCGGGGAGCCGCCCGCCCACAGCCAGCCGTCCCTCGGAAAGCTCATTCTCTATCCATGCCAGGACAAGCTGATGGGTCTTCATGGGGCAATAGTAGTTGATGTGGTTGGACCACATGGCCTACAGTGTGGTTAGACCACAGGAGGGGTCCGTGCGAGCGCCGGACCTGTCGCCGGCCCAATGGAGGACGCCATGACCCACACCATCCAGCCCAACAACCCGGAAACTACGCCCGCACCGGATGCCACGGACATCCCCGTTACCGCTCCCCCCGCGGCCGCTCCCGCGGGCACCGCATCCGCTGCGCCCGCCGCACTGAAGCGCCGCATCCCCAAGTACTCCGACCTCGCTCCCCTGATGCAGTTCAAGAAGCCGGAGTTCAGCAAGGAAGCACGCCTGAAGCGTGCAAGCACCATCTGGGAACTGCGCGACATCGCTAAACGCCGCACGCCGCAGGCACCCTTCGACTACACGGACGGCGCAGCGGAGGAGGAAATCACCCTCCGCCGGGCGCGCCAGGCATTCCTGGACATCGAGTTCCGCCCGGGCATCCTCCGGAATGTTTCCGCGATTGACCTCAGCACCGAAATCCTCGGCAGGCCCTCGCGCCTCCCGGTGGGCATCGCCCCTACCGGCTTCACCCGCATGATGCAGTCCGAGGGCGAGTACGCGGGCTCACAGGCAGCCGAAGCGGCCGGTATCCCCTACACGCTCTCCACCATGGGCACCGCGTCCATTGAGGACGTCGCCGCTGCTGCCCCGAACGGGCGCAACTGGTTCCAGCTGTACCTGTGGACGGACCGCGACCGGTCCCTGGAACTGATTGAGCGTGCTGCAAAGGCAGGCAATGACACCCTGATGGTCACCGTGGACACGGCAGTTGCCGGTGCCCGGCTCCGCGACGTCCGCAACGGCATGACCATTCCGCCGGCATTGACCATCAAGACCGTGCTTGACGCGTCCTACCGGCCCGCCTGGTGGTTCAACTTCCTCACCCACGAGCCGCTTACCTTCGCCTCGCTCTCCCGGTACACCGGCACGGTGGCGGACCTGATCAACTCCATGTTCGATCCCACCCTCACCTTCGAGGACCTGGACTGGCTGCGCGAAACCTGGAAGGGCAAGCTGGTGGTCAAGGGCATTCAGACCGTGGAGGACGCCCGCCGCGTGGTGGACCACGGCGCGGACGCTGTTGTGCTGTCCAACCATGGCGGCCGCCAGCTGGACCGGGCACCCATCCCGTTCCACCTGCTCCCCGAGGTGAAGCAGGCCTTTACCGCGGACAACACGGACGCAGCGATCATGCTGGACACCGGCATCATGAGCGGCGCGGACATTGTGGCGGCCCTGGCCCTGGGCGCCGACTTCACGCTGATCGGGCGGGCCTACCTTTATGGCCTCATGGCCGGCGGCCGGGCAGGCGTGGACCGTACGCTCCAGATCCTCGAGAAGGACATGGCCCGCACAATGGCCCTGCTCGGCGTCAGCAGGATCTCCGAGCTGACCCCGGAGCACGTGCGGCTGCTGAACTAGTAGGAAGGTTCTTACTTCTTGCGGCCAAACTTGGGCAGGTTGGGGAGGTTCGCGAGCAGGTCGGCGGCTTTGGTTGCGGCACGGCCAACAGTCCTGCCGATCTGCTGGGGCACGCTGTCGTCGCTGAGGGGCGCGCTGGCCCCGCCGGGGATGACGACGGCGGGACTGAGCTCTGCGCCGCCCGGCGCGAGGACACCGTCTGACACAGCTTCGGCTGCCACGGCGCCGGCGGCTGCAGTTTCCTTTTGGGCTGCTCCCGCCTTGCGCTCCGCTGCGGAAGCAGGTTCCGGCGGGCCGCTTTCGCTGGCAGCAGACGGGGCTGGCGCCGCCGCGGGCACGGGAGCTGCAGAACCGACGTCAAGGGTTTCGAGCCAGCTGGCGATCCCCTCGAGCGGCTTGCGGTTCAGCGCGTAGTAGCGCTTCTGGCCCTGCGCCCGCATGCTCACCAGCTGGGCTTCGCGCAGGACTTTGAGGTGCTTGGAAATGGTGGGCTGACTGGCTGACAGTTCCTCCACCAGTTCGCCGACGGCTTTGTCCCCGGAGCGGAGGGAAACAAGGATCTCCCGCCGGGTTGATTCCGCTATGACGGCAAATACGTCGTCTGTCACCATGCCTCCCACCCTAACGACATATACGCCGAAAGGCATCAACTATTTCGGCCAGCCGCTCACTATTGCCCAGCCCTGGCCCCTCGGACGCTAATCGAACCAGGGGTCGAGGCCGTGGAGCGGAAAGACGGCTTTCCTGGTGGCCATGACGGCGCGGTCCACAGCATCGTTGGGGTCGAAGCCCACTTCCCACGACCGCCACCACAGCTCCACATCATCGCTCATCAGCTCCGGCACCGAACCTCCGAATTTCTCCTGCACGTAGTCACGCCAGTCCTGTGGGACCGGTGTGCGCAGCGGCACGGGCTTACCGGCGGCGATGGCGATCAGGTGGCTCCAGGACCGGGGCACCACCTGGAGGACGTTGTAGCCGCCGCCGCCTGTGGAGATCCAGCGGTTTTCGCAGTGGCGGGCAGCAAGGGCTGCGACGGCGGATGCAGCCTCCCGCTGCCCGTCGACGCTGAGGTTGAGGTGCGTCAGGGGGTCAGTGCGGTGGGAATCGCAACCGTGCTGGCTGACGATAACCTCCGGCTGGAATGCGCCAACCAGCTGCGGCACCACGGCGTGGAAGGCGCGAAGCCAGCCGGCATCGCCAGTACCCGACGGCAGCGCGACGTTTACCGCCGTCCCCTCAGCCTTTGTACCACCGATCTCGTTGGCAAAACCCGTACCCGGAAAGAGTGTGAGCCCACTCTCGTGCAGGGAGACGGTGAGCACGCGGGGATCGTTCCAGAAGATACTCTCCGTTCCGTCCCCGTGGTGGGCGTCGACGTCGATATACGCCACCCTGCGGATGCCGCCGTCGAGCAGTTTCTGGACGGCGAGTGCGGCGTCGTTATAGATGCAGAATCCGCTGGCCCGTTCGCGGGCCGCGTGATGCATGCCGCCGCCGAAGTTGATGGCGCGTAATGCTGAACCGTCGAGAATTCGGGCGGCAGCCATCAGGGACCCGCCTGCCAGCCTGGCCGCGGCCTCATGCATCCCGGCAAAGGCGGGATCGTCCTCGGTTCCCAGTCCGCGTGCCTCATCGGGTTCACCCGGGTTCCCGCTGACCCTTCGGACCGCCGCAACAAAGTCTGCCGAATGCACCGACTCAAGATCGGCGTCCGCCGCTACACCGGGCGCTTCCACGGCAACGTGTTCCAGTTCGAACAAACCCAAGCTCCGCGCCAGGCGGGCAGTCAGGTCCATTCGTTCCGGAGCCATGGGGTGGCCCGGACCGAAGTTGTAGGCGGTCATGTCAGAACTCCACGCCACCACCGTTGGAAGCGCGGGCTGGCTGAGACCCGGGAGGTATGTCATCAATCACAGGCTACCCGAGGCCGCAGCCCTTCCTGCCCCATCATGACGCGGGCATTAGTGGTTTACTACTGAAGGAAGCAGTTTCTACCAAGGAAAAGCCACACATGACGCAAAGCCAGTCGAGGGCCCGCAAACCGGCCCCCTGGCATCCCGCGGTGCAGGAGCGGGAAGGCCTCTGGATCTTGACGCGGCTGCGGGACTTCATCGACGACATAGCGAACACCTCGCCGGCAAGGCTTGCCCTGACGGTGTTCGCCGCCGTGTGCCTGCTGTTTGCCTTCGTGCTGTCGCTGCCCGTCTCCTCTGCCGCGGGCACCGCCACACCCGTTCACCAGGCACTGTTCACCGCCGTCTCCGCAGTCTGCGTCACCGGGCTGACCGTGGTGTCCACTGCGGTCCACTGGTCCTTCTTCGGCCAGCTCGTGATCCTCATCGGCGTGTTTATCGGAGGTTTGGGGACACTGACGCTGGCGTCACTGCTGGCACTGATGGTAAGCAAGCGGCTCGGGGTCCGCGGCAAGATCATCGCGGCGGAATCCATGAACAATGCCGGACGCCTGGGTGAAGTGGGCACCTTGCTCCGGATCGTCATCACCACGTCCGTGGTCATCGAAGGAATCCTGGCGCTGGCCCTGATCCCAAGGTTCCTGACGCTTGGAGAGCCGTTCTGGCAAGCCGTGTGGCACGGCATCTTCTACGCCATCTCCTCCTTCAACAACGCAGGGTTCACACCGCACTCAGACGGGATCGTGCCCTACGAGACGGATCTGTGGATCCTGGTCCCACTGATGCTGGGCGTGTTCCTGGGCAGCCTTGGCTTCCCCGTAGTGATGGTCCTGCAGCAGAACGGCCTGAACTGGAAGAAGTGGAACCTGCACACCAAGCTCACCATCCAGGTGTCCTTCATCCTCCTGGCAGCGGGCATGTTTCTTTGGGGGCTCATGGAATGGGACAACGCCCGGACCATCGGTGGCATGGACCTCGGCGACAAGATCACCCATTCACTCTTCGCCTCCGTGATGACCCGCTCCGGCGGCTTCAACCTGGTGGACCAGAACCAGATGGAATCCACCACCATGCTCCTGACGGACGCGCTGATGTTCGCCGGCGGCGGCTCGGCGTCCACGGCAGGCGGCATCAAAGTCACCACCATCGCCGTGATGTTCCTGGCCATCGTGGCCGAAGCCCGGGGCGATGCAGACGTAAAGGTCTATGGTCGGACCATCCCCGAGGGAACCATGCGGGTGGCCATCTCGGTCATCGTGGCCGGCGCCACCCTGGTCTCCGTGTCCGCATTCTTCCTGCTGCACATCAGCGGCGCTTCCCTTGACCGCGTGTTGTTCGAGACCATTTCGGCGTTTGCCACCGTGGGTCTGAGCACCAACCTCAGCGCCGAAGTGGCGGAAGAAGGCGTCTACGTGCTCACCGCCCTGATGTTCGCCGGCCGCGTGGGTACCGTGACCCTCGCCGCGGCGCTCGCTCTGCGCCAGCGCAGCCAGTTGTACCACTATCCCGAAGAGAGGCCCATCATTGGCTAGTTCCTCAGACGACGCTCGGCGCCCGGCCCACAATGCTCCGGTATTGGTGATCGGGCTGGGCCGTTTCGGTTCCTCCACCGCCGAACAGCTGGTCAAGCAGGGCCGGGAAGTGCTCGCCATCGAACGCGACCGGGCCCTGGTGCAGAAGTTTGCGCCGCTCCTGACCCACGTGGTGGAGGCCGACGCCACAAACATTGATGCGCTCCGCCAGTTGGGTGCACAGGAGTTCAGCTCCGCCGTCGTAGGCGTGGGCACATCCATCGAGTCCTCGGTGCTGATCACTGTCAACCTGGTGGACCTCGGGATCGAACATCTGTGGGTGAAGGCTATTACCCCCTCACACGGCAAGATCCTGACCCGGATCGGCGCCAACCACGTGATCTACCCCGAGGCAGACGCGGGCGTGCGTGCCGCGCACCTGGTGTCCGGCCGGATGCTTGACTTCATCGAGTTCGACGACGACTTCGCCATCGTAAAGATGTATCCGCCGCGCGAAACAGTGGGCTTCACCTTGGACGAATCCAAGGTGCGCTCCAAGTACGGCGTGACGATCGTCGGAGTGAAGTCACCCGGTGAGGACTTCACCTACGCCCGGCCGGAGACCAAGGTATCCTCCCGGGACATGCTGATCGTGTCCGGCCACGTGGACCTGCTGGAACGGTTCGCCGCCCGCCCCTAGCCCCCAAGCTGCTTGGTGATCTCGGCGGCGCGGTCCGCAGCCGCGCGGGCTCCGGCAGCAATGATCGAGGGAAGGCCCCGCTCGTCGAACGTGGCAATCGCCCTTTCGGTGGTCCCGTTGGGGCTGGTCACTGCTTTGCGCAGTGCGGTGGGATCAGCGCCGGGCTCGGCCAGCATGAAGCCGGCACCTGCCACCGTTTCCCTGGCCAGGAGCAGGGACAACTCGCGGTCCAGGCCCAGCTCCGCCCCTGCTGCCGCCATCGCTTCAGCCAGGTAAAAGGCGTAGGCCGGTCCTGAACCACTGATGGCGGACAGGGCGTCCACCTGCTCCTCGGGCACTTCGACGACGGTCCCCGCACCCTGCAGGACGTCCTTGACCCGCTGCAGCTGCTCCCGGGTGCAGTTGGTGCCCGCCGACACCGAGACAACTCCGCGTCCAAGCTTGGCCGGCGTGTTGGGCATGGACCGGATCACGGGCTGCCCTGCCGGAAGTGCGGCCTCCAGCTGGGCAATGGACACCGCAGCGGCCACGCTGACCACCACTGTGGAGGGCGAAAGGGCCCCGCTGATCTCCCGGGCCAGGTCGGAAATGCCCACCGGCTTGACTCCCAGGATGACGACGCCGGAACCCTTCGTTGCCTGCTTGTTGTTGTCAGGTTCCTCCTCGCCGGCAATTGCGGTCACCCCGTGGTACCGCTCCGCCAGCTCCGCGGCGCGCCCGGCACGCCTGACCGTGGCCACGACGTCCGCCGGATCAGTTCCGGCTTCCAGCAAGCCACTCAGAATTGCTTCGTTCATGGATCCACAGCCAAGGAAGGCGATTCGGTTGCTCATGGTCTCCATCATTACAGTTCCGCCCCGACGACGCAGAAATGCATGACTTCGATTGGACGGCGAAACATGGGAACTTCCAGAAATCCATTCACAGGTTGCTCCCATGAAAGGCGCAGGTGCCTTTCACTTTTGGCCCCTAACGTAGTAACTACCTCATTGAGGGTGCGAGTGATGCGGCAGGGATGGGGATTCCTGCCAGGGCACCGGCGGCGGCACCAGGTTTTCCCCCATTTTCCTGGCGCCGACGCCGGTGCTTCCGCATTTAGCGGTGACAGGGTTTCAGACTGTCGCGTCGACCACGTCGATGACCTCTGCCGGCGCTACATGGGGCGCAGGCTCCAGCGGGCCGGAGAACACCAGCTGGTCGATCCGCCGGAGGATCAGGCCCTCCCGCAGTGCCCAAGGGCAGATGCGGAGCTTCTTGAACTTGAAAAGCTCCAGTGCCGCCTCGGCCACGAGCGCCCCGGCCAGCAGTTGGTGGGCGCGGGCCTCGGAAACGCCGGGGAGGTGCAGCCGGTCTTCGGCCTTCATCGCCGAAATGCGCTGGGCCCATACTCCCAGGTCCAGGGCGTTCAGCTCTCGTTTGACGTAGGGGCCCGCTGCGCTGGGGGCAGCGCCTGCGATCCGGGCAAGGGAACGGAAGGTCTTTGAAGTTCCAGCAACCAGGTTTGCGCGGCCCAGTCCGTCGAATTCGCGGACGGCCGGCTTGAGGGTGGCCCTGATGTAGCGGCGCAGCTCCTTGACGCTCCTGGCGGAGGGTGGGTCCTCTGCGAGCCAGTCCCGGGTGAGGCGGCTGGCGCCCAGCGGCACGGACGTTGCCATCTCCGGAAGCTCGTCCTGGCCGAACGCCATTTCAAAGGAGCCGCCTCCAATGTCCAGGTTCAGGATGGGCCCGGCACCCCAGCCGTACCAGCGCCTGACGGCGAAGAAGGTCATGGATGCTTCTTCGCTGCCGGTGAGCTCCTGCAGCGTGACCGTGGTCTCGTGCTTCACCCGAGCCAGTACCTCGGGGCCGTTGGTGGCCTCGCGGATGGCGGACGTACAGAAAGCCAGCAGGTCCTCCGCCTTGTGCCTGGCCGCAAACTCCCACGCTTCCAGCACGAACTCGGTCAGCTCGTGCTGCCCCGCATCACTGATGCTGCCGTCCGGCTCCAGGTACTGGACCAGGGACAGCGGCCGTTTGTGCGAGGCAAACGGTACCGGCCGCGCGCCGGGGTGGGCATCCACCAGGAGGAGATGGACAGTGTTGGACCCGATATCGAGGACGCCTAGCCGCATGCTGCCATTATTGCCCGGCAGCGCCCTGCGGTTCCAACTGCTACCCGGCGGCGCGGGGTTGTGTCAGTTGCCGGGCTGATCCGGGGAGCCGGCGTCCGGAAGCTCATCCGCCCGCTTGAAATCGCGCTTGATGTTCGCCACGCCCTCGGGATTGATCTCGAAGCCGTAGGCGGCACCGGGGTTGATCACCATGCCCAGCTCCTCGCCGATGTTGGCAATGATGGCGGCGCCCTGGGTGCCCAGGATGTTGGGGGCGGCGTCGAGATACTGCTGGTCGACACGGCTGGGGTGCGAGAAAACGGCAAGGACGGGGTCGCCGTCGGCATTGCCCAGGACCAGGGGCTCCACCTGCGAGTCCTCGCCCTCGATGCTGTCCGAACTGACGATGTAGACCTCACTGTTCAGGAAGGACAGGATGACGTCCACCGGGCTCGCATCAGGCTGGCCACCCTTGGCGAGCTTCTCCTCGAGGTCGTTGAGCGGAGTGGGATCGGCGATGCCGGGCTGTTCAGTCATTCCCCTAGCCGATCACGTTCGGGTGCCCCATGCAAACGGATTCTCCCAAACACGGGGCACCCTCCCCTACTTCTTGGCGGTTGCCTTCTTCTTGGCCGGAGCCTTGCGGGTGGCGGTGCGCTTGACGGGGCCCTTGGCTCGCTTCTCGGCGAGGAGTTCAACGGCCTGTTCCCGCGTCAGCTCCTCCAGGGAGGTGGCACGGGGGACGGTGATGTTGGTGATCCCGTCGGTGATGTAGGGGCCGAAGCGGCCCTCCTTCACCACAATGTTCTTTTCCGATACCGGATCCGGGCCGAACTCGGCCAGCGGCGGGACGGCTGCGCGGGCGCCGCGCTGCTTGGGCTGGGAGTAGACCTCCAGGGCCTGCTCCAGCGTAATGGTGAAGATTTCCTCCTCCGAGCCGATGGACCGGGAGTCGGTTCCCTTCTTGAGGTAGGGGCCGAACCGGCCGTTCTGCACGGTGATGAGGTTGCCCTCGGCGTCCTGGCCCAGTACCCGCGGCAGGCTCATAAGCTGCAGCGCCTCGTCCAGGGTGACGGACTCGACCGTCATCGACTTGAACAGCGAGCCGGTGCGCGGCTTGGCCTTGACCGGCTTCTTGGGCGGCTTGGGCTTGCCGTTCTTGTAGTATTCCACGGGCTGGGCGGCGATCTGTTCCTCGGTCATCTCGGGGATGATCTCGGTGACATAGGCGCCGTAGCGGCCGTTCTTGGCAACGATGGTGTGCCCCGTGTGGGGATCGGTTCCCAGCACGCGCTCCTCGGGAGCGGCGGTCTCCATAAGTTCAACGGCCTTCTCGGCAGTCAGCTCATCAGGAGCGAGGTCTTCCGGCACATTGGCCCGCGCCGACTCCACAATCTCGCCCGTTTTGGGATCAACGGTGGCAGCGGAACTCTCCAGGTACGGTCCGAACTTGCCCACGCGCAGTGTGATTTCGTCCGTGATGGGGATGGAATTGATTTCCCGTGCGTCGATTTCACCGAGGTTGTTGACGATGCTCAGCAGCCCCGGATCTGAGTCCTCGCCGAAGTAGAAGTGCCGGAGCCAGGACGCCCCCACGGCCTGGCCGTTGGCGATCTTGTCCAGGTCACCTTCCATGTCCGCGGTGAACTCGTAGTCCACGTAATCGCTGAAGTGCTGCTCCAGCAGCCGGATCACGGAGAAGGCGATCCAGCTGGGAACCAGCGCCGATCCCTGCTTCCGGACGTAGCCGCGGTCCTGGATGGTGGAAATGGTGGAGGCGTAGGTGGACGGGCGCCCGATGCCCCGTTTTTCCAGCTCCGCTGTCAGCGAGGCTTCTGTGTAGCGCGGCGGCGGCGAAGTCTCGTGACCTACAGCCGCGATGTCGGTAGCCCTGAGCGCGTCGCCCTTGGCCACGTTGGGCAGCCGGCGGCCCTCGTCGGAATCATCATCGCCGCGGGTCTCGTCCTTGCCTTCCTCATAGGCGGCCAGGAAGCCGGGGAAGGTGATCACGGTGCCGGAGGCGGAGAACTCTGCATCCCGCCCATCCGCCGCTACGGCACCCAGGCGGATGGTCGCCGTCGAGCCCTTGGCGTCGGCCATCTGTGAGGCGACGGTGCGCTTCCAGATAAGTTCATACAGGCGGAATTCGTCGCCGGATAGCTGGGAGGCCACCTGGGCGGGCGTCCGGAAGGAGTCACCGGCGGGACGGATGGCCTCGTGCGCTTCCTGGGCGTTCGCGGCCTTGTTCGAGTAGACCCGTGGGGACCCTGGGATGTACTCGGGCCCGTAGAGCTCCGAAGCCTGGCGGCGGGCGGCCGTGATGGCTTCGTCGCTCAAGGCGGACGAGTCGGTTCGCATATAGGTGATGTAGCCGTTTTCGTACAGCCGCTGGGCGATCTGCATGGTGCTCTTGGAGGAGAAGCGGAGCTTGCGGCCCGCCTCCTGCTGCAGGGTGGACGTGGTGAAGGGGGCAGCGGGGCGGCGGGTGTACGGCTTGGTGTCGACGGACCGGACGCGGAACTCGGCGTCCTGGAGCCCGGCGGCCAGGGAGGTTGCCAGTTCCTCGTTCAGGTGGGCGACGTTCCTGGCGGTCAGGACGCCGTCGTCGTTGAAGTCCCGGCCGCTGGCAACCTTGGCGCCGTCCACTGCGGCGAGCTTCGCTTTAAAGGAGCCGGCGTCTGCGCCAAACTGGCCGGTGAGGTCCCAGTAGGAGGCGGCCTTAAACGCCATTCGCTCGCGTTCGCGGTCCACCACCATGCGGGTGACCACTGACTGCACACGGCCGGCGGACAGTCCGCGCGCCACCTTGCGCCACAGCACCGGCGAAATCTCGTAGCCGTACAGGCGGTCCAGGATGCGGCGGGTTTCCTGCGCATCCACCAGGGCGGAGTCCACATCGCGCAGGTTTCCCATGGCGCGCTGGATGGCTTCCTTGGTGATTTCGCCAAAGGTCATCCGGTACACGGGAACCTTGGGCTTGAGCACTTCCAGCAGGTGCCACGCGATGGCTTCGCCCTCGCGGTCCCCATCGGTTGCGAGATAGAGTTCGTCGGCGTCCTTGAGCGCAGCCTTGAGCTCGGTGACCTTTTTCTTCTTGTCCGGCGAGACGACATAGTAGGGCTTGAAGTCGTGCTCGATGTCGACGGCGAACTTGCCCACCGAGGTTTTCTTCAGCTCTGCGGGTAGCTCGGAGGGCTGGGGAAGGTCGCGGATGTGACCGATGGAGGCCTCAACGATGAAGCCCTCGCCCAGGTACTTGGCGATGGTCTTGCTCTTGGCCGGAGACTCCACAATCACGAGTTTCTTGCCGGTTTTGGCCTTGCTTGGCACGGTGCTCCTACAGAAAAAGGTTGCTCGGGCAGATGAGCCCATACTGGCCTAGTTCACCATATTTTGCTGAATTGTGCGCATCCATGTGGAAAAGAAGGGGGTTGTTCCGCAGGCCCAGCGCGCGTCATTTCGCGGCGGGGACCAGGAAACCGTCACGCACCAGATTGGCCACGTCAGCGAGCAGTCCGGTCCGGAACGGGCCGGCGTCGAACCCGTCCTCCCCCGCCATCCCGCCCCCGAGCAGCGCCTCCAGGGCCCCGGCAATCTGCCCGGCCGTCAGGTCGCCGTCGCAGGCTGAGACGAACCCCGCCAGCTCGGTGCTGAGCAGGTTGGTCCGGCGCAATCCGGCGCCCTGGCGCAGCAGGATTACGCCCGGGTGCTCGGCGCCCGGCCGCTGGTGGCGCTCCTCGGTGACGTCGTCCGCCACCAGCAGGTACGCATCTTCGAGGCCGTGCGCGGCCAGCCAGTCCGTGCGTTCGACCGCGGCACCCAGGTGCGGACCGATCGGATGCTCGATGGGGTGGGTGATCTCCTCGAACCGGCTGGTGATGGGCAGCTCCGGAGCCGGCGGGCGCCGCAGCCAGACCATCCCGAAGCCGATGCCGTTCACGTTCCTGGATTCGAAGTCCGCCAGGTAGGCGGCGTAGGCGTCCCGGTAGTGCTGCCGGTCCCGGCCCTCAGAGGCGTCCTGCAGCCAGGTTTCCGCGTACTGTTCCGGCCCCACCTGCTCACGCTGGATGAACCAGGCATCAATGCCCGGGCGGACCCACGCCTGCGGCCGCTCCTGCCATTCGCTGCCGGCAGTTACCTCCCAGTTGCCCAGCATCTGCGCGGTGCCGCCGGGGGCCAGGACATCAGGCAGGGCCGCAACCAGGGAAGCGACGATGTCATCGCCCGGAAGCCCGCCGTCGCGGTAGGTAAAGTGCTCCGACACGTCCTCGCCGGCAGTGCGCGGCGTGATCACAAACGGCGGATTGGACACCACCAGGCCAAACTCTTCGCCCGCCACGGGGTCCAGGAGCGATCCGAGGCGCAGGCTTACCCGGTCCTCGAGGCGCGCAGGATCGACGGACAGCGCCTCGGCATTGAGCAGGATGTTGAAGCGGGTGAAGGCCAGGGCGCGTTCGGAGATGTCGGTGGCCGTGACGTGCTGGCAGTGGTGCAGCAGGTGGAAGGTCTGAATTCCGCATCCGGTGCCCAGGTCCAGCGCGCGTTCGGTATGGCGGCGGATGGTGGTTTGGACCAGGGTGGTGGACGCCTGCCCGATGCCCAGCACATGGTCGTGCCGGAGGACCCCTTCCTGCTGGTGCGCTGCGAGGTCGCTGGCAACCCACAGTTCCGCCCCGCCGCTGCCGTCCTCGTTGGCATCCCAGCCGTAGGGCCGCAGGTCCGCCTTCGCGCGCAGCAGGCCGGAGCCGGGGACGGGCTGCACCAGCCCCAGCGTCAGCAGGCCCTCGGCGCGGATACCCGGCAGGGCGGCGTCGAGTGTTTCCCCCGCCTGGGGTTCGGCGAGAAGCCACAGGCGTACGACGGCGGCGAGCGCCGCGTTCCCTTCGTCCCGCCGCACCGCCCGCTCAGTTTCCAGCAGGGCAGGGATGATTTGGTCCCGGTTGAGGGCAGCGGAGGCCGAGGGGCCGAGGAGCCGGGCGACGCCGTCGAGGGTGTAATCCAGTTGGCGCAGGTCCGCGGCCAATGCCGTCAGCAGATGGGGAAGATCGCTGCGGGGTGCATCCGGGGTGTTGCCGGCGGTGAACTCAGAGGGGGATTTAAGCACCGCTCAAGTTTAGTCCGCTGAAAGGCCCGGCCGGCCTTCAGTTCCTAAATCAGCACGTCCAGCGTTGGCGCTCCCCTGCTCTACGCCTACGGGCCGGCACCCGAAGATGGGGTACTTTCGCTCTGGCCCGTCAGCTGCGGCAGGCATAAAGTCTGACTATGCCGAGTGGGCGGAAAGCCTCCGCGCCCCCTACTGTGCGGGCAGCTCCCGCGCACATACCGCCGGTGCGGACTTTCCCGGCGGCGCGGAAGCCGGGGCCCGCCGTCGTCATTGCTGCCCTGGCCCTGCTGCTGGGCGGCTGCGAATATACGTACGACGACGGCCGGAACCAGCCGGGGCCTGTCGAGGCTGAGGCAACGCGGGTGCCCGGGCCGGTGTTCACCCGCGACCCGCTGCAGAACGATCCCGTCAGCGAGGCTGACGTTGCCGCCTGGGTTGCCCGGACGCTGCCGGACACGGGCGAGCAGGCGCTCCATGCCGGTGCAGGCCTGGTGGCCGCAGGGGAAGTACGGACCGAAACCACCCCTGAGCTGGGGACGGGCACCTATGCCCTTGCCTTGGCCTGCCGCAGCCAGCGGCGGGTCACGTTCACCGTCCGCAGTGAGTCGCTCACGCTGGTGGACCTGGGCCTCCGCTGCGGGGTCAACCGCGAAAACGTCATCTATCTTTCGGCAAAGACTGCCCTCAGCATCAGAGTGGAGGCCAGGACCGGCGCAAACTACGCCTACCGGCTGCGGCGTCTCTAGGCGGCCGTACTATCAGGCCGCGCAGCCCTCGGGGCAGCGCAGGGTTTCCGGGTTGGATGCGCATCCGGCGCAGTACAGGGTGAGGTTTCGGCAGCTGGGGTTGGAGCAGTTCTCGAACTTGCTGGTGGGGGCGGAGCAGCGGGCGCACTGGCCGATGGTCTTGGCCTCGTCGCTGAATTCGAGGTGCATCCGCTTGTCGAACACGTACAGCGACCCCTCCCACAGTCCCTGGTCCCTGAAGGCTTCGCCGTAGCGGACGATGCCGCCGTCCAGCTGGTACACCTCTTTGAAGCCCCGGTTCACCATGAGGCTGGACAGCACCTCACAGCGGATTCCGCCGGTGCAGTAGGTGACCACCGGCTTGTCCTTTAGGTCGTCATACTTGCCGGAGTCCAGCTCCTTGATGAAGTCATGGGTGGTGGCGACGTCCGGGACGATCGCGTCCTTGAACCTGCCGATCTGAGCTTCGAAGGCGTTGCGGCCGTCAAAGAACACCACTTCCTCTCCGGACTCCTTTTTAGCGTCCACGAGGTCGTGCAGTTCCTCGGGCTTTACATGCATGCCGCCGCCCACCACGCCGTTGGCGTCCACCTTGAGCTCACCGGGCGCGCCGAAGGAAACGATCTCGTCCCGGACCTTGACGCTGAGGCGCGGGAAATCCTCCGCGCCGCCGTCGGACCACTTAACGTCAATGCCGCGAAAGCCCTTGTACTCGCGGGTGGTCTTCACATACTGCTTGACATCGCCGATTTCACCACCCACGGTGGCGTTGATGCCGTCCTTGGAGATCAGGATGCGCCCCCGCAGCCCGAGCTTCTCGCACAGCGCTCGCTGCCACAGCCGAACAGCCTCCGGGTCCGTAATGGGCGTAAAGCCGTAAAAAAGCACAATCTTGTTCAAAGCCACGTATTTAAGGGTACCGGCCCGGTTCTCCCTGGCAGCCTGGCCCAGGGTGCATCACAATTGCATAAGCTCTCCGCCGCCCCCTGTTGCTGGCGATCGGGCTGGAATAGTGTTCATCCATGAGTCCGGAAACCATGGTTGAAGACATCACTGGCCTGCTTGAAGTGTGGGTGGCAGGCTGGGCCGGTTGTCGTGGCTACAGCACGGCGAAGGAGGGACGCTTCCCTGCCGCACTCCGGGCCGACACCAGCGGCGAATGGGAATACTTCGCTTCGGAACCCACGGACGACGAGTTCGCCGCCCTGGCGGCGAAAACGGCGGAAGTTCCCCCAAGGGTCCTAACCATCCTGACCAATGACATCGCCCGCTACTCCGCCATGGCTGGCAGGTATGGCCTCAATGTCACGTCTGATTCGCAGACGATGATGATCGTGGACATGGAGACCCAGGATGCCGAGGATCCCTGGCTTTCCGACGACGACCTGAGCGTGTCAACGTGGGAAGAGAACGGCGTCCATTATGCCGAGGTCCGTTCCGGCGACTCTGTTGCTGCCAGCGGGCGGGTGTTCGTGGTGGGTGACACTGCGGTGTTCGACAAGATTATTACCGAACCGGGTTTCCAGCGGCGCGGCCTGGGCAGCTTCATCATGCGGGCACTGGCAGCGAAGGCCTTCGAGCACGACGTGCAGGAGGGGCTCCTGCTGGCCTCTTCGGATGGCCAGAAGCTGTATTCGCACCTGGGCTGGACCACGGTTTCCCGCGTGCTGATGCTCTCCGCTTCGCAGGACGGTTCCGACCTTTCCCTGAGCTGAACCCTGCTGATGTCTGTGGCTGTTACCCCTAGGGCGAACCGGGGCTGACCCGGGCCCGCCGGGTGAAACAATGTTGGGGTGAACCCCCATGACTCCCTGATTCCCCTGCTGGGCCGCGGCCCGGAACCGGAGCAGCTCCGTCATGTCCGCACTATCCCGGCCCGGCAGGCCGAGCATGAGCCGTGGCCGGAATGGGTGCATCCGGACCTGGTTGAGGCGTATGGGTCACTCGGCATCCGGGAGCCCTACCGGCACCAGGTGGAGGCCGCCGGGATCGCGCACGGCGGCGAACACGTGGTGGTGGCGACAGGAACCGCCTCCGGAAAGTCGCTCGCGTACCAATTGCCGGCCCTCGATGCCGTGCACCGCTCGGAACTGCGCGTCCTCGCGGATCCGGGAAAGATCCACGACGACGGGGCGGTAATGCTGTACCTGTCACCCACCAAGGCGCTCGCTGCTGACCAGCTCAATGCCGTCCGCGCACTCCGGCTGCCCACGGTCCGGGCCGAAACCTACGACGGCGACACCGACCCGGCATCCCGCCGCTGGATCAGGGACCACGCCAACTTCATCCTGGCCAACCCGGACATGCTGCACTTCGGGATCCTTCCCAACCATGCCTGGTGGGCCGGGTTCTTCCGCCGCCTGCGCTACGTGATCGTTGACGAGGCGCACAGCTACCGGGGCGTGTTTGGCTCACATGTGGCGAACCTGATGCGCCGGCTGCGCCGGATCTGCGCCTATTACGGCGCCGGCACCGCCTATCCCGAGCCGGTCTTCATTGCAGCCTCTGCCACCGCCTCAGAACCTGAGGTCTCTTTCTCGCGGCTCATCGGCGCACCAGTGAAGGCAGTATCCCGCGACGGTTCCCCGCACGGTGCCACCACCGTGGCTTTCTGGGAACCTGCCCTGACTGAAATCCGGGGTGAGAACGGTGCAAAAGAACGGCGTACAGCCGTGGCTGAAACAGCCGACCTGCTGGCAAACCTCGTTTCAGCCCAAACCCGGACCATTGCCTTCATCAAGTCCCGGCGCGGCGCGGAAACCATCTCCGCAATCACCAAACGGCTTCTTGACGAGGTGGACCCCAGCCTGCCGCAGCGGGTGGCCGCCTACCGTTCGGGGTACCTGCCGGAAGAACGCAGGGCCGTGGAAAGAGCCCTGCGCTCCGGTGAGCTCCTGGGCGTCTCGAGTACCTCCGCCCTGGAGCTCGGCATCGACATCTCCGGCCTGGACGCTGTCCTGGTGGCGGGCTGGCCTGGCACCCGCGCCTCCCTTTTCCAACAGATCGGCCGGGCGGGACGGGCAGGGCAGGATGCCATCGCCGCGTTCGTTGCCAGCGATGATCCCCTGGACACCTTCCTGGTGAACCATCCGGAAGCAATCTTCGACGTGTCAGTGGAAGCAACCGTCTTCGACCCCTCCAACCCCTACGTCCTCGGACCGCACCTGTGTGCCGCAGCCGCAGAGCTCCCGCTCGGTCCCGCCGAACTCGGCCTGTTCGGAAGCACGGCGGAGTCCCTGCTGGACCGGCTGGTGGCCCAGGGCTACCTTCGCCGGAGGCCTGCTGGCTGGTTCTGGACGCACTCCGAAAGCGCCGCGGGCATGGTCAACCTGCGGGGCGACGGCGGCGGACCCGTCAGCATTGTCGATGCCGAGACAGGATCGCTGCTGGGAACCATGGATTCCCCCCAAACCCACTACCAGGCCCATACCGGTGCCGTGTACGTCCATCAGGGTGACAGCTACGTGGTGGAGGACCTGAACGAAGAGGACCACTGCGTAATGGTCCGCCGCGCCAATCCGGACTACTACACCACCGCCCGGGACGTCACGCAGATTGAGGTTTTGGAAACCCAGCGGACAGTCGAGTGGGGTGAGGTCACGGTGCACTTCGGCGAGGTCAAAGTCACCACCCAGGTGGTCTCCTTCCAGCGCAAGGCCCTGGTCTCCAATGAGATCCTCGGGGAGGAACCCTTGGACCTTGGTGCCCGCGAACTGTTCACCAGGGCAGTCTGGTTCGTGGTTGACAACCGCTCCCTCACAGCCGCAGGCCTTATTGAAGCCCAGTTCCCCGGCGCCCTGCACGCGGCAGAACATGCAGCCATCGGTCTCCTGCCCCTGGTAGCATCCAGTGACCGCTGGGACATCGGCGGGGTGTCCACCGCGCTGCACGCGGACACCGGGCTGCCCACCATCTTCGTATATGACGGGCACCCCGGCGGCGCCGGCTTTGCCGAACGCGCCTTCGACAAGGCCAAGGTGTGGCTCACTGCCACCCGTGACGCCATCAAGGCCTGCGAATGCGATTCCGGCTGCCCCTCCTGCGTTCAGTCACCCAAATGCGGGAACAAGAACAACCCACTGGACAAAGCCGCTGCGGTTTCCCTTCTTGATGTCCTCCTCAAGGACGCCACCGAGGCGGGCAGCCTGACTATCGAAGCGCAGCCCAGGGTGTAAACCTGCGTCGGGATAGACGAGTTGCGTCAGGGTGGAGGACCGGCACGGGCACGTCCCGTGGCCGACGCCAGCACGCTCCGCTCCAGCAGCTTGGTCCTTACCTCGATGGTCTGGCCCGGCCCCTCGGCGCAGCCCAGGATGGCGGCCCCCTGCCGGGCGGCAACCTCCGAAGCAACGGTGCAGGGATCCCCATCGGTGACGCCGCGGAGTGCATCGGCTGCTGCGAGCGCTGCAAGGTCGGCAGCCGCCGCAGCCCTGCTGGCCAGGACGGCCGACTGTGCCAGCAGCAGCATGAGCGCCATGGCCGTCATCACTACCAAGGCGAGGCCGGCCGCCAGGACTGTCCCGGACCCGCGCTCCCGGCCACCTGAGCCATCCCTGCATCGCTGCCCCGGCTCCGGGAACCGCCGCGTCCCATATTGTTGAAATCCGGCCGAACATCCGGGTGTTCTGAGCCCTCCTTTCATCTTCCTGCCTCGCTCCTGGTGGAGGCCCTGGCCGTGAGCTGCCAGGGAATCGAGGACCCGAGGGGACCACCCACCCGGTCAGTCACGGTAACGCTCAGCCATTGGCCCTCGGCCGAGACCGCTGCCGACGCCGACGATCCCGACAGCGTCCGCACGATCCTTTCAACAGTGGCGGGGTCGTCACCGCGGGCAAGGGCGCGGGCGCCGGCCCGTGCTCCCTCCTCCAGCCGCAACTGGGTAACGCCAGCCGAGGCGCCTGCCAGCAGCATGGCCAGCAGCAACAGGACCGCAGGCAGCGTGACGGCGAACTCGGCCGTCACGGCCCCGCGCGAACGGCTTGGCCCGGGACCTTGGGAGCGAACAGGTGCCACGGTCGGTTTTTGAACGGGGAGCATGGCCGGCGCGCCTGTCACGGGAGGGCCAACGCGGTCCTGATCAGGTTCAGCAGGAAGCCGCGGACCTCCTCGCTCCGGAGGATGAAGACCAGCAACCCGGCAAAACCCACGGCGGCGAGTGTGGCGATAGCGTATTCGGCTGTTGCCATTCCTGCTTCCGATCCGAGGAGGCGGCCAGCCCGCCTGGCGTCCTTGCGAAGACTGGCACCGGGATGGAGTTCCACCACGGTCTGCTGGTCCGCAATCCCTTGGACGTTGCCGTGGCGGTGCTTGATGCCGCGGTGTCCCCTCGAGGCTGGGCGTGCGGCGGTGATAGCTGCAGACCCGTCCGTGTAGTGGCGGCGGTAATGAGTGGACATATGGTGTTTTCCTTTCGTTCGGCCGACGGAATTGCCGGCTGTCTTCACTCTTCCGGGCCCTTGCAGCAGCAGTAAGGCTCGCATGCTGGTAAGTGGAAAAGCCCAGCGATTGCCCGGTGTGGAGGAGAAGTTCCGGTGTAGAGGAGAAGACGAGTGCCTAGGACCCGGAAGGCACCAGGGCAAGGAGCACCGGCACCACGCCCAGGCAGATGAAGGCCGGAAGGGAACACAGGCCCAGCGGAACAACCAGTTTCACGCCCAGTGAGGCGGCACGCTTTTCTGCTGCCCGGAACCTCTGCCGGCGCAGCCGGGCGGCCTGGGCGTACAGAATTGCTGACGACGGGGCACCGGTCAGCGCCGCGAACCCCAGCGCATCCCGCAGTTCCAGCACCTCCGGCAGGCGGACCGCGCTGCTGCGCCAAGCCGTTTCCCAGTCAGCGCCTATGGCCAGTGCTGCGACCACCGGCCGGAGGGCATTTCTGTACCTGGCAGAAGCGGAGGCCGACACCAGCTCGAGGGAACGTCCTATGCCCGACCCTGCGTCCAGCATGGCGGCGACAAGTTCCAGCATCATAGCAGTGTCCCGCAGGCCCCCGGACATGCTACTGGAAGGGAAATCTCCGGGGCTGGCGGCGGAGGCATCTGCGGAGGAGGAAGTGGCCCGTAAGCGGACGGCGGCCAGCCTCTTCCCCGCACTCCCCCGGCCCGTACACATAACACCCGCCGCCGCGCCGAGTACCAGGAAGAGCACGAAAGCTGACGCAAAGGGCAAGGTCATGGCATGTCAGCTCCGGCTGCCGCCGCCACAAGCCTCGCCGACCACACTCTTCCAGCCACCGTCAGGCCGATTCCGGCAGCGAACGCTGCCAGTCCCCAAGGTGTTCCCAGCAGCATGGCCAGCGGATCCACCCCCAGTGCGATCCCAAGCCCCAACCCCATCAGAGGAAGCCAGGTGAGGAGGCTTACGGTTGCTTTCGGGCCAGCCAGGGCAGTCTGGCGTGCAGCCTCGGCGTCGTCCTCCACCTCAAGCTGTGCGGCGAATCTGGCAAGTACATCAGCCAAAGGACAGCCGCTTGCTTCTGCAATGTCGAAGCAAGCAGTCAGGTCCGACCAGATCCGGGATTCCCTGCCCCGTCTGGGAAACGAGGTAGGAAGGGCCCGGCGTATTGCGCCCGAGACCGGAGTGCCGCTGGCAGCAGCGGCACGGGCTGAAACCAACAAGGCGACCGTCCCCTGCGACAGGCCATGGGAGCGGGAAGTCGGGGAGCCATATACCGTCCAAATTTCGTCCCAAAGCCGGGCCGGTGCACGGCCGCCCTTGAGCAGGGCGGCCAGTTGCTGAACCACCAGGGTCAAGGAAGCGGCAGGCTGTCCGGACGATTTCCCGGCGCCATGGCGGGTCCCCCAAAGAGCCTGAAGCGTCGGGAAGCCTCCGGTCCCCGAAAAGCGCCGGCTCCCGGGAAAGATACCCGCCCGGCCTGCGCCGGAATCCGGCGGGACGCTGGAACCTGAAGGAGTGCCGCGGGCCCAGGCACGGCGCAACCTGGCACGAGCGCCGAGCGGGGGCTTGACCAGCAGTACCGCGGCCAGTGCCAGGGCCACAACAAGAAGAGCAATCATTCCGGCTCCTCAAGCCCCGGTTGCGGCCCCAGGCCTGAACCCGGGCCAAGTCCTAACCGTGCCGCAAGCACCTGCCAACCCGGACCCGGAGCCAGTGCACCCGCGCCAGCCTCCAGGGCCGGCAGCACGGCAAGGCCGTCCGGCCCGTCCCCCACCAGGCCCACACAGGTAACCTCCCGGCCCCTTCGCGTACGGTCCACATGAATCACCACATCCAGGGCGCTCGCCGCCTGGAGCCGCATCGCCTGGGTATCCAACCCCGCGAGCGCGCCCAGCGCGGTGAGTCTGGCAGGAACGGCAGTGGCCGCATTCGCGTGAATGGTTCCGCCCCCGCCGCTGTGGCCGGTGTTCATGGCAGTGAGCAGCTCCCGCACCTCGGCGCCGCGGCATTCACCCACCACCAGCCTGTCCGGCCGCATGCGCAATGCCTCCCGGACGAGGTCTCCCAGGTCCACCTGGCCGCCGCCTTCAAGGTTTCCATGCCGGGATTCCAGCGACACGATATGGGGATGAACAGGATTGAGCTCCGACGCATCCTCGATGAGAACTAGCCGTTCAGAGGGAACGCAGAGGCCCAGCAGCGTGGACAGCAGGGTGGTCTTCCCGGATCCGGTGGCGCCGCTGATCAGGAAGCTCAGCCGGCGCTCCACCACCTTCTCCAGGACCTGCCGGAGCGCGGCGCCGAACATGCCGCCCAGCTGCAGCTCATCCATTGTGAAAACACGTTCACGTCGTATCCGGATGCTCAACAGCGTTCCTGCCGTGGAGACCGGGGGCAATACGGCATGGACGCGGTAGCCGCCGGCCAGTCGGACGTCCACGCACGGGGAACCGTCGTCAAGCCGCCGGCCGCCTGCCGCCACCAGCCGGCACGCCAGGGCGCGCAACTGGGCTTCGCTGTCAAAGGCCACCGGCATGCGTTCGATACCGCTCCCTTTGTCAACCCATACGGAGCCCGGGGCATTCACAAAGATATCCGTGACAGCGGGATCGCGGGTTAGCCCCTGTAAGGGCCCCAGACCGTTCAGTTCGGCGCTGATCCGTTCAACGGCTGCGAGCGAGCCTGCCGTTCCCAGCAGCTTGCCCGTTGCCTGGACCGCAGCTGCCACCCGGGACGGTGTCACCGCCTCCGCTTCGGCCATCATGGACTCTCGCACCGATTCGAGCAGCCCGGCGTCCACGGCCTGCCCTAACCCGGGGCGGCGTTCGCGCCGGCGCCAGTCGCCCTGGCCTGGCTCGAGGATCCGTGCCCGCCGCCGGAGTCCTTCCTCCTGCGCCTCCATACGGTGCTGCTTCATCCAAGTTCCCCGGAAGGGACGTTGTCGCCGAGAAGATCCAGCACTGAAGCAGCGAAGTGCCGGACGCTCCGGCGCTTGCCCAGTTCCAGGAGGCGACCGCTTTCCATTGCGGCAGGGACTCCGCGCAGCTCAGGCACGCGGCCCTGGACAGGAAGTCCGATCGCTTCGGCAATCATGGGGCCGTCCAGCGCCCCGTCGGGCTTGCTGCGGACCAGGAGTGCAGCCTCCACCGGAGGAAATTCCTGCAGCAGCCGCACCGCCGCGACGGCAGCCTTCAGCTGGGCCGGAACCACCACAGCGATCCGGTCGCAGTCCCAGGCGAAGGAATGGATGGGCTCCGTCCCCCGGCCGATGTCCACCACCACCAGCTCATACCCCCGCCGTGCGGCATCAAGGACGCCAGCGATGGCGGCAGCGGCAACCGGCACGGGCTGCTCACGGCTGGCGGGCCAGGACAGGAACGAGAAGCCGTCCGCCACCGGAAGGGAGTCTGCAAGCTGCACCGGATCGATGCTGCCCCTGGCCCCGGAAAGGTCAGGCCAGCGCAGGCCCGGGTTCTCTTCGGCAGCAAGGGCGAGCTCCAGCCCGCCGCCCCAGGGATCACCGTCCACCAGCAGCACACGGATGCCGAGGCCGGCAGCGGCCTGGGCTATCCAAATCGCCGCCGTCGTGGCCCCGGCGCCGCCGCAGCCACCGGTCACACCCAAGATCAAACCGCCCGGGCCGGGCGATCGGGACCGGCTCAAATGGTCGGCAAGCCAGGCTGCAGCATCCGGCAGAACAGCCACCCGCTCGGCTCCTAGAACAGCGGCAAGGTGCCACAAGCTGTCACCCTCACCGTCCAGTCCCACCAGGACAGCGGGTGACTGCCGGCGCGGCGGCAGTTCCCGGATGTCGCTTCCCACCAGGACGGCGGCAGCGCTGTCCCAATGCCTGCCTGCCGCAACCGCATCGGCCACCACACGCACCTGCGCCCCCGCGGCTGCGACGATCCGCTCCACCTCCGCCCGAAGCAGGGCGGACGACGTAACCAGCAGGACCTCGTCTCCACCCTCGGGCAGCCAGACGTCCGCATTCCGTCCCGCGGCACTTCCGGAGGCAGCTGCGCGGGAAGGTTCCGGGGCGCCCGGCTCTGCTGCAGTGAAAGCCCCGGTCTGGCCCGGTCCGGGATGCGAAGGAATTAGCTGATGCCTGCTCATGGAGCCACTCTCCACCCCGGCAGGAGGAAGCGGCAGGGGCCCATCGCCATATGTGGAAAAGACCAGAGCTTGGGTATCGGCGGTACCACTTCCAGGGCAGCCCGATGGGCGCTGGCACATCAGGGAAACAAGGCAGAATAGGACCCATGTACCTGCTGCTCGCCGCCCACCCTTCCGGTGCGGCACTGCAGGAAATCACCCAAGGCGGGCAGCCTCTGTCCGCCGCCCCGGATCCCAGGGTTATCGGCGCGCGCGAGCTGCCCGCCGTCGTCCGCGGTTTGGAACGGCGCCGGCGCGACGGCCTGCCGCCCCGGTGGATCTGGCACCGCACCCAGGACTGGTACCCCGGCCTGCTCGCTGCCGGCGTCGAGCTGGAGAGGTGTTACGACCTGAGCCTGTGCGGCAGCATCCTTGCATTCTCGCGGTTTGCCGAACACACCGACTACGCCAGGAACGCGGACCGGAGCACCATTGAGGACCCGATGCTGCCACCCAAGGCGCTTCAGCCACCGCCACCCCCGGCGGACCAGGCCGCCCTCTTCGAGGCTCCCTCAACCGGTCCCGGTGTACGGCACACCCTGGAACAACTTCGGGCCGAATACGCGGCCCAGCAGACGGCGCTGGCCGCGGTGAGCCAGGAGGAGAACCAGCGGAGCCGGCTGCAGCTCCTCCTCGCAGCTGAATCGGCCGCCGCGATAATTGCGGCGGAAATGCAGTACGCAGGCGTCCCGTGGCGGGAGGACCTGCACGAGCAGATCCTCGCGGACCACCTTGGCCCCCGCCCGCCCCTTGGCCACCGCCCGGCCAAACTTGAAGCGCTGAACCAGGAACTGCGCGGGCTCCTGAAGTCGCCAACATTGAATCCGGATTCGCCCCAGGACCTGATGCGGGCCCTGCACCGCAACGGGATCGAGGTCAAAAGCACGCGCAAGTGGGAGCTGCGGGAATCCAGTCACCCTGCCATCGAGCCGCTGCTGGCCTACAAGCAGCTTTCCCGCCTGCATACGGCCAATGGGTGGTCCTGGCTCGACGCCTGGGTGGCCGACGGCAGGTTCCGGCCGGAATACGTAGTGGGCGGGGTGGTCTCCGGCCGCTGGGCCTCGCGCGGGGGCGGGGCCCTGCAGATACCGCGCCAGGTTCGTGGTGCAGTCCACGCTGACCCCGGCTGCAAGCTGATCGTCGCCGATGCCTCCCAGCTGGAACCGCGTGTCCTGGTGGCCCTCGCCCGGGACTCTTCCATGGCCGAGGCGGCCAGGGACCAGGACCTCTACGCTGGCATCGCCGCCAAGGGATTCGGCGGAGACCGGGCGAAAGCGAAGACGGCCCTGCTCGGGGCTATGTACGGCGCTACCTCAGGCGAGGCCGGCCGCCTCATGCCGCAGCTCGCCCGGACCTATCCCCGCGCAGTGGACTTTGTAGAACAGGCGGCGCGTACCGGTGAGGCCGGCGGGACCGTGACCACGAGGCTGGGCAGGAGCAGCCCGCCGCCGTCGGAACGATGGTTCCAGAGCCAGCGTTCCTCCACCGCGGAGGAGCAGCGCAGGGCGGAATCCATTGCCCGGGCGCGGGGACGCTTTACGCGCAATTTCGTCGTCCAGGGTTCCGCCGCGGACTGGGCGGCGTGCTGGCTCGCGGAATTACGACGGCGGCTGCGCACCCTCCGCGCGGACAGTGGCGTGCCCGCAGAGCTCGTTTTCTTCCTGCATGACGAAGTGATGGTGCACGCGCAGGCGGAAGCGGTTGATGCCTGTATCAAAGCGATCCAAGACGCGGCCAGCGCTGCCAAGGAACTCCTGTTCGGACCCATCCCCGTCGAATTTCCCGTAAGCGTCGCCGTCGTCGATTCCTATGACCACGCCAAGTAGCCGGTTCAGCGCCTGAAGAGCCCGTGATGTCCGGAACCGGAAAGGTTTGTGACCGGTGAAGTAACCTACCCGGCGGTAGCTCGACCATGGGCGTGACGGGCGTTACAGTCGTAGCGACTGAGGCAGAGCGGTCGGCAGGCTGATGCAAAGACGCACACCAGGGGAGGTCCCGGCATATGGCGGGCAGGTTTGAAATACATCGGGTAGGAGACGAGTCGTACCGGCTCCGGCTCACCGATGCAGAAGGAAACACGGTGGCCGTGTCACCAAAGTTCAAGTCACTGAATACACTGCTTGAAGGAGTGAAGGCGATGCGGGAAAACGCCGCCACCGGCATCGTTGTGGATCTCCGACACCAGCAGGCCTAAGGCTAAACACCCATTGCGTGGCGCCGGCTCCGGTCCCATGGAACGGCCCAGCCCAGCTGTTCAAACAGCCCGTTCAGGACGATTCCTGTGAACCCCCACACCACCACGCCGTTAACGGTGAAGGCAGGGCTGTCGAAGCTGCGGCCGGCGCGATGGACAGTGGCCATCACGCGGTTGTCCGGGTCCAGCAGGTCCCTGACGGGAACCCGGAAAACCTGGGCGGACTCGGCATAATCCACTACCCGGATGGGCGAAGGCGAGCGCCACCACGCAAGCACGGGCGTGACCAGGAAGTTGCTGTGCGCAAGGCCCAGCTCCTGGAGGTTGCCCAGGACTTCCACGCCGTCGGCGTCGAGCCCGGTCTCCTCTTCGGCCTCGCGCAGGGCCGCCTGAACGGGCGTTTCCCGGGCGTCAATGGCGCCGCCCGGAAACGCCACCTGGCCCGGGTGCGAGCCCAGGGTATGCGCACGTTCCAGAAGCAGGACATCAAGGTCGGCGGGGGCCAATGGCTTGCCGGAGGCTGCGGGGACGTCATCAAGGGCCCCGAAAAGCATCAAGACAGCCGCTTTCCGGGCCACCGCTTCGTCCACCGTCAGCGCGGCCCACAGGGGGTCCGGGGCGGCGGCCGCTCCGGACTCTGCCCGGCGGACCAGCCCGAGCAGGTCTTCGCGGGCGCTCACGAGGTCCTCTTCTGTGATTCCATCCGAATCTCGGCCGCACGGTGGCTTTCCGCGAGCAACTGGTCCAGCAGCGCCTCGCTTCCAGGTGCGAGCTCGTACTTCAGCAGCTTCACTGCTTTCCCGGGGTCGGTCTCCCCCAGCCCGTAACTGGGGCACCAGGTGGCAACAGGGCAGGCGCCGCACGCCGGCTTCCGCGCATGGCACACACGCCGCCCATGGAAGATCACCCTGTGGGACAGCATGGTCCAGTCCTTGCGTTCGAACAGCGCGGCAACGTCCTGTTCGATCTGCACAGGGTCCTCAGACTGGGTCCAGCCAAACCGCTTCGCGAGCCGGGCGAAGTGGGTGTCCACGGAGATCCCGGGGATGCCAAAGGCGTTGGCCAGCACCACGTTGGCCGTCTTGCGCCCCACACCCGGCAGCGTGACCAGGTCCTCCAGCCGACCCGGGACCACACCGTTGAAGTCGTCCACCAGGCGGGTGCAGAGCGCAATGACATTCCTTGATTTGGCCCGGAAGAACCCGGTGGGCTTGAGGATCGTTTCAAGCTCTACAGGGTCCGCCTCTGCCAGGGACCGGGCGTCCGGATACCGGGAAAACAGCACTTTGGTCACCTGGTTTACGGTGACGTCGGTCGTCTGGGCGGACAGGACCGTGGCCACGAGCAGTTCGAACGGGTTGCGGAAATCAAGTTCGGCGTGTGCATAGGGGTACTTCTCGGCCAGGGTCCGGTGGATCCGCCGGGCCCGCCGCTTGAGGGCCAGCACCGATTCGGAGGACACCACGGGCATTCCCGCGGACTGGCCGGCGGAGGCCCTGACTCCGCCGGCCTTCGGGACCCGGGGCAAGGCCATGGGGTCAGCCGCGCTCGATGTTGCTGAGGTCCCGCAGGACACCCAAGCGCCCGTCGGTGTGCTGCACCAGGAACTCGTGGCCGCGGTCCTCAAGGGCCAGGACCCAGCCCCCCGGTTCGATCACGAACGCAGGTGCCCCGGTGCGGGGGTCATACGCGGTGCGGTGCTGTGCGACCGCAAACCAGAAAGCCTCGTGAATGGGCTGGTCTTCCGGCTCCTCCGGGCGGCTGGATGGATCCACGGTCGCCCCAATCGGCTCCTGGGTGCGGATCTGCGGCTGCACAGCGGTGGCAGCCTGCGGCTCCCAACTGCCCTGCCCGCTCTGCCGGGAACCGGCAGACTGGCCGGAGGGGGCAGCCTGCCGCGCGCCGCCGTCGTGGTTGCGGCCAGAGGCAAGGGAGCTCCCAGTGCCTGCGGCCGGAATGTCGCCCAGCTGGGTTTCTTCGGCAGCGGGTGTTGCGGAAGGGCTTACGACGTCGGCGGCCTGGATTGCCGGTCCGGGGTCACCGGAGAAAGTCCGGTCGGACACCTCGGGAGCGGTGGAGACGGGCGGGGCCGTGCTGGGAATTGCTGCCGTGGCGGGCGCAGCCACTGCCCCGGCCCGCCCGGCGGACCCTGCCTGTCCGGCCGAACCTGCATGTACTGCCGGACCTGCATGCACTGCCGGACCGGGCTCGGATCCGGAACGGGCAGAACCGGGTTCAACTGCCGAGGACCCTGCCCCTGCTCCCCCGAACAGCCCGCCACCGGACAGTACTTTGGAGCCGAATCCTGATGCTTTTGAAGCGGACTCCGCCTTCGGCTTCTTGGGAGCCCGGGGCTTCTGGACGGGGACGGCGGCTTCACGGGCGACCACATGTGCCGGGACCTCGGCGCGGTCCTTAAAGTCTGCGGAGATGTAGGGCAGGAAGCGGCCCAGCACCGTTGCGGCAAACAAGATCAGCGAGCCCACCAGGCCCACCATGAAGCTTGGGACGTAGGCTGCGGCCACGGAGAGGAAGAAGAAAGCCACGGCGAAGGAGGCCACCACTGACGCGAACTGGTCGATGGAAAGGGAGCCGATCCGGATCTTCGTGGCGGGAGCCAGCCTGCGGGCGGCAAAGAGTGCGCTGACGATCAGGGGCAGGATGATGCCCAGCCCCAGGAAGAAGAGGTTGTTAAGGTTCCACAGGTTGTAACGGGCACCAAAGATCGGCAGCAGCGAGGCCACGAAGAGAATCAGGGTGGCGCCGAACACCGCAAGGTCCCGGATGGTGAACGGGCCGAGCACTGCCTCGTTGGCGTTCCCAGCCTTGCCTCCCTTGGGGGCGGCGCCCGCGGCGGCCTGGGGGCCTGACCCCTCAGCCGTTCCGGTGCCCTGACCGGAACCTGCTGTGTCGGGGCCGCTCTTCTGGCCGTAGCTCTGCTGGTTCATTCTGCTCTCCTTAGCGTGGCGGCACCGGGGCCGGAATGGCTCCTGAATGGTGCCGTCTTGACGGCGGTTCCGGCGTGGCCAGGCCCTTGTGATGCCTGGCAACAGCGGTCCGCAGTGAAGTCACAATTCCATCTCAGCCTAGTCAACAGCCAGGCGGTTCACTAGCTGGGCGCTACCTGCAAGGGCTTGTCCAGGCCGCCTCGAGGACCATTCACCGCTTAATGAGTGCCGTTCACGGGCCGCTCTGTGACACCGCGCACATCAGCGGCTGCCAAGCATTAGTCTTGATTCCGGAACAGCTCTTTGCGGAATGTCCGTGACCAGCCGGTGCCCGACGTCGCGCAGGCGGCGAAGCCCGGCCGGCGGCGAATGTCCCGCCCAGCAAAGATCGATGAATGATGAGGTTCACATGTCCCAGGACACTACAGGCGTCGTAGCAAACGCGTCGGCAGGTGCCGCCCAGCAGGGCGAGGCACACGGCGACGCGTTCGAAAACCTGCTGCATGAGACCCGCGCCTTCCCGCCCACGCCCGAGTTCGCCGCGAATGCCGTTGTTACCGCTGCAGAGTATGAGGAGGCCGACGCCGACCGGCCGGCATTCTGGGCAAAGAAGGCCCGCGAGCTGCTGACTTGGAGCAAGGATTTCGACGAGCCGCTTGACTGGTCCAACCCGCCGTTCGCCAAGTGGTTCGTGGGCGGGGAGGTTAACGCCGCCTACAACGCGCTGGACCGCCACGTGGAGAACGGGCTGGGTGAGCGGGTGGCCATCTACTTCGAGGGCGAGCCCGGGGACACCCGTACCTACACCTACGCGCAGCTGACCGAAGAAGTAAAAAAGGCCGCCAACGCCTTCGAGTCCCTGGGTGTGGCGAAGGGCGACCGGGTGGCGGTATACCTGCCCATGATTCCGGAGGCCGTCATCACGCTGCTGGCCTGCGCCCGGATCGGTGCCGTGCACTCGGTGGTGTTCGGCGGGTTCTCCGCCGACGCGCTTCGCTCCCGCATCGATGACGCCGAGGCCAAGCTGGTGGTCACCGCTGACGGCACCTATCGCCGCGGCAAGCCCAGCGCCCTGAAGCCCGCCGTCGACGAAGCCCTTGCGAAAGAGGGCCACACAGTCCAGAACGTGGTGGTGGTCAAGCGCAACGGCCAGGACGTGGACTGGCACGAGGGCCGGGACCACTGGTGGGCTGACACAGTCGAGGCGGCCTCCGCCGAGCACACCGCCGTCGGACATGACTCCGAACACCCGCTCTTCATCCTTTACACCTCCGGCACCACTGGCAAGCCCAAGGGCATCCTGCACACCACCGGCGGGTACCTCACCCAGACCGCCTACACGCATAAGGCGGTGTTCGACCTGCACCCCGAGACGGACGTCTACTGGTGCACGGCCGATGTCGGCTGGGTCACCGGGCACTCCTACGTCACCTACGCGCCGCTCATCAACGGAGCCACCCAGGTCATGTACGAAGGCACTCCCGATTCCCCGCACCAGGGCCGCTGGTGGGAGATCGCGGAGAAGTACAAGGTGTCCATCCTGTACACCGCCCCCACCGCCATCCGAACCTTCATGAAATGGGGCCGGGAGATCCCGGACAAGTACGACCTCTCCGCACTGCGCGTGCTCGGTTCCGTGGGCGAACCCATCAACCCCGAAGCCTGGATGTGGTACCGGAAGGTTATCGGCGGGGACAAAACCCCCATCGTTGACACCTGGTGGCAGACCGAAACCGGCGCCCAGATGATCGCGCCCCTCCCCGGGGTCACGGCAACCAAGCCAGGTTCCGCCCAGGTGCCGCTGCCCGGCATTGCCGTGGATGTTGTGGACGAAATGGGCGAGTCCGTGCCGAACGGGCACGGGGGATTCCTGGTGATCCGGGAGCCGTGGCCGGCCATGCTCCGCGGCATCTGGGGTGACCCGGAGCGGTTCAAAGCCACCTACTGGTCCCGCTTCGAGAGCATGTACTTCGCCGGCGATGGCGCCAAGAAGGACGAAGACGGAGACATCTGGCTCCTGGGCCGCGTGGATGACGTCATGAACGTCTCCGGGCACCGGCTCTCCACCACGGAGATCGAGTCCGCCCTGGTGTCCCACCCTGCCGTGGCCGAAGCCGCCGTCGTCGGTGCCGCCGACGAAACCACCGGCCAGGCCGTCGTCGCGTTCGTCATCCTCCGCGGTGACGCCGTCGATTCCGGTGATGACATCGTCCAGGAACTCCGCAACCACGTCGGCAAGGAAATCGGCCCCATTGCCAAGCCGAAGAACATCCTGGTGGTTCCGGAACTGCCCAAGACCCGTTCCGGCAAGATCATGCGCCGCCTCCTGAAAGACGTCGCAGAAGGCCGGGACCCGGGCGACGCCACCACCCTCTCCGACCCCACGATCATGCAACAGATCGCAGCTTCCCTCAGGAAGTAGCAAATTCCTGGACGACGGCGGTGCCCGCCTTGGGTGCCGCCGTCGCCGTATGCTGGGTGCAGACCTGTCCCCTGCCCGAAGGACCAGCCCGGATGCTCGCCGTCGCACGCCATGAGGCCATTTTGGACGCACTTCAGCGCGAGCGGGTTGTGCGCGTCTCGGATCTTGCGCAGCAGCTCGGCGTTTCACTGATGACTGTCCGCCGTGACATCGAGGTGCTGGAGGAGGGCGGCCGGCTGGAGCGGATCCACGGCGGCGCGAAGCTGCCCGGTGATGCCAGCGCCCATGAGCCCGGGTTCGAGCTGAAGTCAACCCAGCTGACCGCAGAGAAGCGGGCCATTGCAGTGGAAGCGGCCGGGCTGGTGACGGAGGGCATGGCCGTGGGCCTGAGCGCGGGAACCACCACGTGGGCGCTGGCGAAGGAGCTGGCCGGCGGCCCGAGGATCACCGTGGTGACCAACTCTGTGCGGATCGCGGACCTGTTCCACCATGCGGCCTCGTCCGGTTCGGCCCGCTACGCATCAACGGTGATCCTGATCGGCGGCGAGCGGACACCGTCGGACGCCCTGGTAGGACCCATCGCCACCGGCGCCCTGAAGCAGCTGCACCTGGATATCCTCTTCCTGGGCGTCCACGGGATGGATGCCGAGGCGGGTTTCACCACCCCCAACCTCCTGGAGGCGGAAACGGACCGCGCCTTTGTGGCGGCGGCCCGCAAGACCGTGGTGCTTGCAGACCACACCAAGTGGGGCCTTTTGGGCATTAGTTCCATTGCCTCACTCGACGATGTGGACGAGGTCATCACTGATGCCGGCCTGGGCGCCGATGCCCGCCGGATCCTTGGTGCAACGACCAAGCTCCGGGTCGTAGCTGCCTAGCTGGCAGCTGTCTGCCAACGGCCGTTTCCTTGCCGAAGTCGGCCTTCCCATGCCCCTCCTGAGTCCCGAGCACGCCCTGCTGCTGCAGGTGACCGAAGTCCAGGCGCATTCCCGCCTTGGTTTGCCGCGCATTCCGCCCGTAAAAATGCGCGGCAAACCGGGCCAGCCGCTAGATTGGCATCCATGACTGAAGCCTCCACAGAAACCGCCGGCAGCCGCACCATCCTGGTGGTCAACGGACCCAATCTGAACCTGCTGGGAACGCGTGAGCCGGAGAAGTACGGCACGTCAACGCTGGCGGACGTGGAGCAGCTGGCGGCGGAAGCGGCCAAAGCCCATGGCTTCACCGTGGAGTGCGTCCAGTCCAACCACGAGGGCGTCCTGCTCGACGTCATCCACGCAGCCAGGAACAAAGCAGCAGGCATCGTCATCAACGCCGGCGCCTTAACGCACACCTCAGTGGCACTCCGTGACGCCCTCGCGGCGGTGCAGCTTCCCGCCGTCGAGGTTCACATCACCAATGTGCACCAGCGGGAGGAATTCCGTCACCACTCCTACCTGTCGCCCGTCTGCGCCGCGGTCATCGTGGGCGCAGGTGTGCTCGGCTACAAGCTGGCCATCGACTATCTGGCAGAGGTCCTCTAGCGGCGCATGGACTTATTTTTGGATGCACTGCCCCGAGGACACGGGCGAGGACAGGGACGCCGCCTGCGAAGCGACGGGATTCAGGTCGTCCATGGTGATGGCGAATCCCATGTCCGTATCCGCCGTGGCCTTAGCGAAGATCACACCGGCAACCTGCCCCTCCATCGTCAGCAGCGGCCCGCCTGAATTCCCCGGTTCCACGTCGCCGGCAAGCCGGTAAATCTCCTCCGGCGAAGCGTTGTTGCCGTAAATGTCCGGCACCAGCACCGTGGTGACGTCCTGGACAGTGGCAGGCCTTGACTGGAAGGGGCCGCCGTGCGGGTATCCGGCAAAGGCGGCAGGACTGCCACCGGGCAGGTCAGGACTCAAGGCGAGCGGTCCGACCGGAAGATCCTCCACTGCCAGCACCGCAAGATCGTGCTTGGTGTCGAAATAGACCACCCGCCCGGGCATTGCTCCGCCGTCGGGCATTTCCACCACTGGCTCAGACACGCCCGCCACCACATGAGCGTTGGTGACCACGCGGTCCTCCGACACCACGAATCCGGTGCCTGTCTGGTTCTGGCCGCACTGGTAGGCGGTTCCCGCGATCCTCAACACTGACTCCGCGGCCCGGTTCAACGCGGGCGTGTCGGTGCTGGCGTTCGGCACAGGTACCGCAGGCCCCTGCTCCAGGCCCTCCAGCAGGGTGGGGATGCCGTTGCCGATCACCGTGGAACGAAGCTGCGCCATGGTGGCTTTGACGGGGTCGGGAGTCAGCCCGTCTATGAAGCGGATCACCCGGGACTCCGCCAGCTGCTGGGACACAACCGGCACACCCAGCGAACTGATGCTGAAGGCCAGCATTGACATCACCAGTGCGGAAACCACCAGGTTCACGGCCCCGCCGACCAGCCGGTCGACCGCCCGCAAAGGCCGGATCCGCATTACCCCGCGAATGCTTCGCCCCACCATGGTTCCAAGGCCATGCCCCAGGACCACCAGTACGACGGCGGCCGCGACGATGGCGGTCAGCCGCCACCCGGAGTCCTGCACAAATCCGCTGACCAGGGGAACTGCAAAAAAGGCGGCAACGGCCCCGGCTGCGAACCCTGCGATGCCCCCGGCTGTGACAAGGAAACCATTGCGCAGCCCGTGAACCAGGTAGGACAGCAGCGCCAGGATCAGGATCAGGTCCAGGACAGTCAAGCCGACCACGAGGGCTCCTTATTAAGCAGTTGAGCCTTCATTCTAGAGGCCGACTCTGACAATAAACCGTGGGTTCGTGCCGCCCCCAATGCCTCCCCCCGCGGCGTCTTGCCTGCCAAGTTCGTCACAGAACATTGAAAATTCTGAAACAATGGCACAAGCGCCACAGCCGATACTTTTACTCAGGAGATTTTATGGACATCGAGGTACTGCGCCGAGCACCCCTTTTCGCCACGCTCGACGACGACGCATTCCGTCTGCTGACGGACGAGCTCACCGAGGTGGACCTGTCCCGCGGAGCATCGGTATTCCGCGAGGGCGACCAGGGTGACCAGCTGTACTTCATCGTGTCCGGCAAGGTGAAGCTGGGACGCACCTCCCCTGATGGCCGCGAATCGCTCCTGGCCATCCTGGGCCCGGGTGAACTGTTCGGTGAGATGGCTCTCTTCGATCCGAGCCCCCGCACCGCAACGGCGACGGCTGTATCCGAGACCCGCCTGGCCGGCCTCAAGAACGAGAGCCTGAACAACCTCCTGCGCAGCCGTCCTGAGGTCTCAGCCCAGCTGCTGCAGGCCCTGGCCCGCCGCCTGCGCCGCACCAACGATTCACTGTCCGACCTCGTGTTCTCCGATGTTCCCGGCCGAGTGGCCAAAGCGCTGCTGGACCTCGCCGACCGCTTCGGCCGTCCTGCCACGGACGGAGTCCTGGTGGCCCACGAACTCACCCAGGAAGAGCTGGCCCAGCTGGTTGGCGCGTCCCGCGAGACCGTCAATAAGGCCCTCGCCGAGTTCGTCCAGCGCGGCTGGCTGCGCCTGGAGGCCCGGGCCGTCGTCATCCTCGACATGCAGCGGCTCCGCCAGCGCTCCCGCTAATTCCTTCAGCAAAGGCCGCCCCTCGGGGCGGCCTTTTTGCATGTGATGCCCCGACGCTCTGTCAGATCCTCTGCTTTTCCTTTCCCTCCCGCACTGCGTCACTCCCGCACTGCGTCGGAGGCACGGGCAGCCAGGTGCGAGAGGGTTTCAGGAAAACACACGGGAAGTGATCGAGCGTCGCCGGGAAAGCCGCGTTCAGTGGGAGAGCGTCGTGGGGCCGGCCACGCCAGTAAAGGACGCCTGGCGGTAAAATTGGACCAGAGGTGCATGGCGATGTCTATGGCTCTGGCTGTCTTGTTGATCCTGCTGGGCCTTGCGTCTTTGGCTGCCATAGCCGGGACGGTGGTCCTGGTAATCCGGGACGGCCGCGGTGAGATCCCGCCGGAGCCCTCCATCCGGCCCTGGAGCGCAGGAACACTGCCCAGCCGACCCTATTCCACCCTGCGCAGGATTTAGCGCTCGCGCTGCGGGTCGTCAGGGGTGGTCTTGGCGGCTTCGACCTCGAGCATCAGCTTGCCGTCTTCTTCCACTAGAACCGGCTGGTAGACGTGGGCCTTGCGCTTGTAACTCAGGTACGCGATGCAACCGTTGGCCATTGCCATCTTTTCGAGCATGATCTCAGAGCCGGGAACCAGGAGTTCCCCCAGGGTGCGGCCCACCGTGTTGTCCTGGCCCACTTCATCCCCGAGCGCGGTGGTGTCGCGTCCCGCAATGACCTCGGCAGCGTTCACCCACCGGCCCCAGATGCCTTTGCCCTCAAGCAGGGTGGGCTGCTGGTTCAGCGGCACGGTCGCGGCAAAATAGCGGGTGTCGAACCGGCGGTGGGCGAAGTCCGGGGTGCGCCAGTTGACCAGGGATTTCAACAGGTCGGTGCGTACTGACAGGCCGCGCTTCGCCAGCACTTCGGAAAACGTCTTTTCCTGCTCGGCAACAGCCAGGCGGGCGCGCATCCAGTCAGGCGTTGAGGTCGCTTCGACCGTGCTGGCCATATCGGAGCCGGCAAGCAGGACGCCGGTCTCCTCGAAGAGTTCGCGGATGGCGCCCAGCACGTGCCGGCGCGCCAGCCCGACGTCGTCCGTTCCCATTTGCTCAGCCCAATGCTGCGGTGACGGACCCAGCCAGCCGACAGGGTCGTCGTCGGCAGCATCAAGCGAACCGCCGGGAAACGCGAGAACCCCCAGCGGGGAGGAACCTGGCCGGTAAGCCAGCCAGGTCTCCAAACCCGTGGGTGAATCGCGCAGCAGCACCACCGAGGACGCCAGGCGCGCCGCCCGGGGCGTCCGCTCACCGTGTTCGAGCCAGCTCTGGGCCGCCCCTTCAAGGTCCTGGGGAAGTGCAAAGAGCCGTCGGGCGAGGTGAGGCAAGGGAAACGACCGGCCCTAGCTGAATTCCGCTATCAGTTCGACCTCTACCGGAGAATCGAGCGGCAGGACAGAGACGCCGACGGCGGACCGGGCGTGCTGGCCCGCGTCACCGAGGACGCGTCCCAGCAGTTCGGAGGCTCCGTTGATGACGCCGGGCTGCCCCGTGAAGGACGGGTCGGAAGAGACGAATCCCACAACCTTGACGACGCGGGTGATGCGGTCAAGGTCGCCGATGACGCTCTTGACGGCGGCCAGCGCGTTGACGGCGCAAATGGCTGCGTACCGCTGGGCGTCCTCGGGGGAAACGGTGGGTTCGTCAGCAAAACCTTCGGTTCCTGCCGACACCTTCCCGGTTGCCGGAAGTTTTCCGTTGACGAAGGGCAACTGTCCGGAGGTGTAGACGTGGCTGCCGGAGATTACGGCGGGGACGTAGGCGGCTACTGGGGCGGCGACTTCCGGAAGGGCGAGACCGAGGTCCGCAAGCCGCTGCTCAACAGCGGAAACAGGTGCTGCAGACTGGGCTTCTGCGGAGGTGCTCATGCTACTGCTTCTCCCTCTTGAGGTAGGCGACCAAGCCGTTGCCGTCGGGGCCGGGGACCACCTGGACCAGCTCCCAGCCGTCGTCTCCCCACTGGTCGAGAATCTGCTTTGTGGCGTGAATAATGAGCGGAATCGTCGCGTACTCCCATTTGGTCATGAGAGAAAGACTAGTCCTTGCCGGTAAAGTGGAAAACATGGCGACTCGTACGAACCCATTATTCGACACTGCCACCACCCTCGGTAAGATCCTTGTTTTCCTTGGCGTGAGTGCAATTTGCGGTGTCCTGGTAGCAGGCCTGCTGGTTCCGGCGGCGGCAGTTTCCGGCAGTGCGGCCAGTGGTTCGATCGAGTTTTTCGACACCCTCCCTGCTGAGCTGAAGGTGGATCCGCCCAACCAGACCACCAGGATCCTGGCGGCGGACGGCAGCGAGATCGCCAACGTCTACACGGAAAACCGCACCAAGGTTGCCCTGGACCAGATCTCGCCGTTCATGAAGGAAGCTGTCATCGCCGTCGAGGACAGCCGTTTTTATGAGCATGGCGGGGTGGACACCACCGGTATCCTCCGTGCGCTGGTCAGCACAGCCCGCGGCAACAGGCAGGGTGCCTCCACCATCACCCAGCAGTATGTGAACAACGTCCTCAACGCCAACCTCGCCGCTGAGGGCAACGAGGACCAGATCAAGCTCAACGGTGTCAACAAAGGCGTGGGCGACAAGCTCCGCGAGATGAAGCTCGCCATCGCGCTGGAAAAGGAGTTCTCCAAGGAACAGATCCTTGAGGGCTACCTGAACATCGTCTTCTTTAACCGCGACGCCTACGGGGTGGAGGCTGCCTCCAAGTTCTTCTTCAGCACCACTGCCAAGGACCTCACCCTGCCCCAGGCGGCGCTGCTGGCCGGGTTGGTGAACAGCCCGTCCGCCTTCGACCCCATCAACAATCCGGAAAGCTCCAAGCAGCGCCGCGACCTGGTTCTGACCCTGATGCGGGACCAGGGCAAAATCACCCAGGCTGATTACGAAGCCGCCGTCGCTACACCCGTGGAAACCAAGGTCACCCCGGCACGCCAGGGCTGCGCCTACGCGTCCACAGCACCCTACTTCTGCGACTACGTCCTGCATCTGCTGGAGAACAACCCCGCCTACGGCGCGGACCTTGATGAGCGGAAGCGCCTCATCTACGGCGGTGGCCTGACCATCACCACCACCCTCGACCCGAACGCCCAGGCTGCCGCCCAGGAGCAGGTCAACGCCTCCGCCGGCGCCAACCCGGACAAGTGGGGCGCTGCCCTGGTGTCCGTGCAGCCGAACTCCGGCAAGATCATTTCGATGGCGCAGAACACCACCTTCCTGCCTGCCGAGGGCTCCTTTGACTCCCAGGTGAACTTCAACGTGGACAAGCTGGACAAGGACGGCAACGACCTCAACGGCCTGGGCGGCGCCCAGCCCGGCTCCACCATGAAGCCGTTCACGTTCGCCGAGTGGCTCAACGAGGGCAAGCCCATGAACACGGTGGTGAACTCGGCCCAGCGCGTCTACCCGCTAAGCTTCCCCTGGCGCCACACCTGCGGCAAGGTGACCGGCGGCTACAGCACCGCGCAGAAGAACCAGGGCCTCGGAACAGCTGACGACCTCCAGAACGCGGAACCGCAGTGGTACCGCCCGCTGTCAGTCCTGGAGGGCCTCTACAACTCCATCAACACCGTGACCTTCGCGTCAGCAGCGCAGTTAGACTTCTGCGGCATCCAAAAGGTGGTTGACTCGGTCGGCCTCCACAGCGGCCTTCCCTCGGCAGACGGTTCCGAGCCCAATCCGAAGATCGACATGTCCCTGCTGGGCAACCTGCTTGGTTCCACGCAAACGTCCCCGCTGACCATGGCCAGCGCCTTCGCAACGTTCGCGAATGACGGGAAGTTCTGTGAAGCCATCGCTATCACGTCAGTGACGGACCAGACCGGCGCCACGCTGCCGGCCCAGTCCACAAACTGCCGCGACGCCCTCAAGCCCGAGGTTGCCCGCGGCGTGAACTACGCCCTGCAGGAAGTGCTGAACCGCGGCTCAGGGTCGCTGATCCAGCCCCGGATCTCCACCCGGACGAACTTCCCCATCGGAGCAAAGACCGGTACGTCCAATAACAACGGCTCCACCTGGGTTGTTGGCCACACCACCGGCCTTGCAACAGCCGCCTGGTTCGGCGACCCGCTGGGTGCCCAGGATCGCGCCGGCCAGAACATCACCGTGAACGGAAAGTACTACCAAGGCATTGACGGCTACATGATCGCCGGGCCCATGTTCTCGAACTTTATGTCCCGCATTGCCCCAGCCTTCGGCACGGATCCCTTCCCGGCACCGCCGGGCAACCTGCTGAACGGCGGCGCCACGCGGAACACGTCCCCCGCCACGACGGCACCTCAGGCACCGCGGGCTACACAGGCCCCGGCTCCTGCACCCTCTGCGCCGGCAGCACCCGCCCCCGCACCCCAGCCGAGCGGCAATGGCAACGGGAACGGCAACGGAAACAACGACGACTAGTGCCAATGACAGACAGCACCCTCGCCAGCCGCGCCCGAAGCATCGGGCGCGGCTTCGCCGTCACCGCCGGAACGGGAGCGGCCGCCGGAGCGGCAGCCTTCGGGTATGGCCTGTGGGAGAGAAACCAGTTTGTCCTCCGCGAGGAAATGCTCCCCATCCTGCCGTCGGGACGGAGCCCATTCCGCATCCTTCACCTGAGTGACATCCACTTCGTCCCGGGCCAGAAGCGGAAGGCGGCCTGGCTGCAGTCCCTGGCCGACCTGGAGCCGGACCTGGTGGTAAACACCGGCGATAACCTGAGCCACACGAGAGCCGTGGATCCCCTCCTGGCCGCCCTACGGCCACTGCTCGACTTTCCGGGCGTCTTCGTTCCGGGTTCCAACGACTACTTCGCGCCCAGCCTGAAAAATCCGGCCCTGTATCTGTTCGGCCCGTCGAAGGTGAAGCCGAAACCGAACCTGCTCGACTGGCCGCGGCTGCGGTCGGGTTTCGGAATGGCCGGCTGGGTGGATCTGACCAACCGCCACCAGTCCCTGGCCCTCAACGGCATGCGGTTTGATTTCTCGGGAGTGGACGATCCCCACCTGAAACGGGAAAAGTACGCCGGCTGGCCCCGCGGAACCGTAAACCAGGATGCCAGCGACCACCTCAAGGTGGCAGTCCTCCACGCGCCCTACCAGCGGGTGCTCGACCACTTCACGGAAGAAGGCGCCGACCTCCTGCTCGCGGGACATACCCACGGCGGCCAGCTGTGCATTCCCGGCTACGGCGCCGTCGTGTCCAACTGCGACCTGCCCACGTGGCGGGCAAAGGGCCTGCATGACTGGACCAGCAATGGACGTACGACGCCGGTCAACGTCTCAGGCGGCATCGGCACCTCCCGCTTCGCCCCGGTAAGGATCGCCTGCAAACCCGAAGCCGTCCTGCTGACCCTCACCTCGCCGTCCTGACGGCCCTTCTATTACGGCACGCAATAACTAGGCAAGCGTATAAAACGGCCAATTTTTCCTGTGAACCGGCTCACCTCATGGCATAGGGTAGTTGCTACGGGAAACTACATTCGTTTTAGAGCTTGAGAAGCGGGCATGGCCAGGCAAACGCAAACTTCATTTTTTCGGTCGATCAGTCGTCTCTACCCCCATGTCAGGCCCATCATTCCCCGGCTCCTGCTGGGACTGCTCTGCGCGCTCCTCGCGAGCGTGGTTGCCCTTGCCATCCCCCAGGTCCTGCGTGTCCTGATCAACGAGTCGTTGCAGCCCGGCGGCAGCACCGAAGCCATCTGGGTATCCGCCGGGATCATCCTTGTCCTGGGCATCGCAGAAGCAGGCCTGGTTGCGCTCCGCCGCCAGTTCGTCATCAACCCGGCCACCACGGTGGAAACCCGGATGCGCGTTTCCCTCTATGACCACCTCCAGGAACTGACCGTCTCCTTCCACGACAGGTGGGGTTCCGGGCAGCTCCTGTCGCGCGCCATGACAGACCTGAACTTCCTGCGCCGCTGGATGGCGTTCGGCGCCATCATGCTGGTGGTGACCACCCTCACCGTGGTCATCGGCATCGCGGTCATGTTCGCCATGAGCTGGCAGCTCGCGCTGATTTTCCTGGCCGCGGCCGTGCCCATCATGGCCTACAGCTTCCGGTTCCGGACCCGCTTCAGCAAGGTGGCCCGCCGCAGCCAGGACCAGGCGGGAGACCTGGCCACCACGGTGGAGGAATCTGTCCACGGGATCCGTGTCCTTAAGGCTTTTGGCCGCAGCCGGGAAGCATTGGACAACTTCGAAGAGCAGGCCGAAGAGCTGCGCCAAACGGAGATTGACAAGGCGCGGCACCAGGCAATGTTCACCATGGTAGTCACGTTGCTTCCGGAGCTCGCACTGGGTGCCGGCCTGGTGGTTGGCATCATGCTCTGCGCCACCGGACAGCTGAGCATCGGGGCGCTGGTGGCGTTCTTTGCAACCGCTGCCGTGATAGCTTCGCCGGTGGAATTTTCCGGGATGCTGCTGGCCATGGCACTCACTGCCAAGACCGCCGTCGATCGTCATTACGAGGTGATGGACTCAAAGAACACCATTACCAGCCCACCCAAACCCCGCCGCCCGCGCCAGCTGGCCGGAGCGCTAAAATTCCGAAACGCCACTTTCGCCTTCGAGGACGCCCCGGACAGGCCCATCCTGAAGGACATCAACCTGGAAGTCCGTCCGGGCGAAACCATGGCCCTGGTGGGAATCACGGGAAGCGGCAAGAGCGCGCTCATCCAACTGGTGCCCCGGCTCTATGACGTCACGGCGGGCTCCATCAGCATCGATGGCGTGGACCTGCGTGACTTCGATGTGGCGGAGCTCCGCCGCGTCGTAGCCGTTGCCTTCGAGGACACCACCCTGTTCTCCAGCTCGGTCCGGGACAACGTCCTGCTAGGCGCCCCGGAACGCTCTGGTGCTGTCCTGGAAGAAGCCCTGGACGTTGCGCAGGCGCACTTCGCCTATTCCCTGCCCGAGGGCCTGGACACCCTGATCGGTGAGGAAGGCCTGAGCCTGTCCGGTGGCCAGCGCCAGCGGATTGCCCTTGCGCGCGCCATCGCTGCACGCCCGCGCGTGCTCGTACTGGACGACCCGCTGTCCGCGCTGGATGTCCACACTGAGGAACTGGTGGAAGCACGGCTCCGGCAGGTACTGAAGGACACCACCACGCTGATCGTCGCCCACCGCCCGTCCACCGTGGCCCTCGCGGACCGGGTGGCGCTGCTTGAGGAAGGCAGGATTGCCGCCGTCGGAACCCACACGGAACTGCTGACCAGCAACGAGCATTACCGTTACGTCATCGCGAGCCTGGACCAGGAACCCCGGGACCTGGATTCGGAACTCTCGGATCTCAAGGAAGAGGACGATATCCGGGCAGAGGAGGCCACCCGATGAGCACCGCAGCCTTCGGCACCGCCAACGAGGACAATGCCCACCTCAGCAAGAGTGACAGCAGGGCGGTACGACGGCGGTCGCTCGCCTTGCTGCGCTCACTCATCCGGCCGGTGCGGTTGCGGTTCTGGCTGACCATCGCCACCGTCGTCCTTTCCCAGGCGGCACGCGTGGCAGGTCCGGCGCTGATCGCCTTCGGCATCGACCACGCCCTGCCTGCGCTGCAGGCGGGAAACAACGCTCCCCTGGTGTTCACGGGCGTCGCCTACCTGCTGGCGGCCATTGCGACGGCGGGGCTCACAGCCCTGTACGTCACCTCCACGGCGAAGCTGAGCCAGGCGATGCTGCTGGACCTGCGCCTGCGCGTTTTCCGCCACACCCAGCGGCTCAGCCTTGAGTTCCACGAGAAGTACACTTCCGGCAGGATCATCGCCCGGCAGACCTCCGACCTGGAGGCCCTCCGCGAACTCCTGGATTCCGGTGTGAGCTCGCTGGCCTCCGGATTGCTGTTCATGATTTTCACGGCCGTGACGGTTTTTGCCCTGGACTGGCGGAGCGGCCTGCTGGTGCTGGCCGCCGGACTGCCCATGTTCTTCCTGGCGCGCTGGTACCAGAAACATTCCCAGATTGCCTTCCGCGAGTCGCGCGTCGTGTCTGCGCGCCTGATTGTGCACTTCGTGGAGACCATGACCGGGATCCGTGCGGTCAAGGCCTTCCGCAAAGAGCGGGAAAACTCCGAGCGTTACAGCCAGCTCGCAGAGGATTACCGGCGGGTCACCGTACGGTCCATCAACCTCAACGGCATCTTCCAGCCGGGTTTGGTGCTGATCGGCAACGTCTGTGTGGCAGTGGTCCTGCTCTTCGGCGGCTTCCGCGTCCTGGACGGGGACCTGGAAGTCGGCGTGTTGCTGGCGCTCATCCTCTCCACCAAGCGGTTTTTCCACCCCGTGGACCAAATGGCCATGTTCTACAACTCGTTCCAAAGCGCGCAGGCTGCCCTCGAAAAGGTGTCGGGGCTGCTGGAGGAAGTGCCCACCGTCCGGCCGCCCAAGAACCCCGTTGCCCTTAAGAATGCCAAGGGTGCCATCGACTTCAAGAATGTGGAGTTCCGCTATGGCGACGGCCCGGTCATCGTCCCGACCCTGAAACTGCACATTCCCGCAGGCCAGACGGTTGCCCTGGTGGGCCAGACAGGTGCAGGGAAATCCACCCTGGCCAAGCTGATAGCCCGGTTCTACGACGTCACCTCCGGCTCGCTCACCCTTGACGCGGTGGACCTCCGGGACCTCGGCACCACGGACCTGCGCCATAACATCGTGATGGTCACGCAGGAGGCGTTCCTGTTCAGCGGGTCCGTTGCCGACAACATCGCGCTGGGCCGGCCAGAGGCCTCACGGGCGGAAATTGAGCAAGCGGCGAGGGCAGTAGGTGCCCACGATTTCATCATGGAACTGCCGGAAGGCTACGACACCGACGTCAACAAGCGCGGGGGGCGAGTCTCCTCCGGGCAGCGGCAGCTCATCAGTTTCGCCAGGGCTTTCCTTGCCCGCCCGGCCGTGTTGATCCTTGATGAGGCAACGTCTTCGCTGGACATCCCGTCCGAGAGGCTCGTGCAGCAAGGCCTGGCTAACCTGTTGGCCGGCACTGAAGCAGACCGCAGGACCGCACTGATCATTGCCCACCGCCTGTCCACGGTGGAAACCGCAGATAGGGTACTGGTGGTGCACGATGGCCGCATTGTGGAGGACGGCAGCCCTGCCGAACTGATTGGCGGCGGCGGACGCTTCGCCGACCTTCATGGTGCCTGGAAGGACTCACTGGTCTAACTCCAGCGGGAACGACGTTCCCGCTGGTTGGAACGCTAAGGCAGTATTGCCGCGCCAGGATTTCGCATCGGGACCCCGGATCGGCTATCCTTGTAAAGTTGCTTTTGCAGCGGATCGGGATGTAGCGCAGCTTGGTAGCGCGCTTCGTTCGGGACGAAGAGGTCGCAGGTTCAAATCCTGTCATCCCGACCATGACAAAGAGGGTCTCCTACCGGAGGCCCTCTTTTCGTTACCTCGGTGTTATTAAAAACGGATGGCCCCGGAGCTTTCGCTCCGGGGCCATCCTCGCCTCCATTGTGTGAGGAAGCTGTTACATCGGATCAGGCCAGTTGCCGGTGTAGGTAGTGTAGGTTGTGCTTCCCTTGTCCTTTGTGGGCTTGGACATGGGATCAGGCCAGTTGCCTGTCCTCGCTACAGAGACACCTTCGGTATCGGCAATGGAACCTGCGGACAGGACGGCCGGAGCCGCTGCAGAGAAAGCCAGAGCACCGGCCAGCGCCGCTGCGGTTACGATCTTCTTCAACATAATTCGGTTCCTCAATACGAGTCGGATTCGTTACAAAGCCAGCACTGCCCTTGTTGACATACATTGTAAAATGTTTTCCACAGAGGATGTCAAGCCTCTGTGCAAATACTGTCCGGGAAAGGAGGATGTTCGTGGGCAACGGATTCGGGGAGAAGCTCCGGGCGGAGCGGCTGGAACGCGGGTTGACGCAGGCTGAGCTCGGCAAGGACCTCTACTCCCCCAGCTACATCTCATTGCTTGAGACGGGCCGTAGGGAGCCGACCGCGGAGGTGATCGACGAACTCGCTAAAAGGCTGGAGCTGGCGCCAAAGGCATTGGAAGCCTGGAGCCAGCCGATTACCGTCAGCGACGCCGAATATGTTCTTGCGGGGCTTTATGCCCGCCAAGCATGGGACCTCAGGGATTATCCTCTTGCGGCAAGCCATGCAGCAACAGCTGCAAGAATTGCCCTCGAAGGCAAGAACACCAGTGCGTGGTGGAACATGTCCTACATGCAGGCGGAATGTCTCATGAAGCATGGCGATCTGCAGGAGTGCCGGGAAATCATCCAGCGCCTGCTGGAGCATCCTATGGCCACAGAATCAGTAGGGCTCGGTGTTCGTGCCCGCCAAATGCTGGCCACCGTATGCCAGCGCCAGGGGCAATTGTCGGCGGCCGTGAACCACGCACAGGAAGCGATGCAACTGTCCCGGCAGCTGCCAAAAAGTTCCACGATTATCATTGGCGCACTCCGGGTACTCATTGGCGCCTTAGCTGAAAGCGGCCGACTGGATGAAGCGTGGGCTTCCTGCCAGGATCTGCTCGCGCAGGTGGATGAAAGCTCAATGTCCCAGCTCGCCGGCGAGGTTGCGTGGGTGGTCGGCAATGTCGCCTTCATGCGGCATGACTACACAGAGGGAGTCAGGCACCACGAACGCGCCGCCCGGCTGCTCTCCCCAGCGAACGACATCGAACTGTGGGCCCGGTTCAACAAGGCCTCGGCAGCCGTGCGGTTGTCGTCGGGAATTGTTGAACCAGAAACCCTTTCGTCCATCGAGCGGGCAGAGCTGGCCTTCTCCATCGTCGGCGGGACAAAGAGTGATGAGCTGGAGGTTGCCTTCATCCGGGCACGGTGGCTGTACCTCACCGGGGACATCGTTGCCGCCGTCGAAAAACTCCGCGAGATCCATGCGGAGCGGGCGTCACTGGCCAAGCACACGGCAGGCGAGGTCTCGCTGCTGCTGGGCAAATCCCTCAAAGCCGCGGGTGAACCCGAGGAAGCCCTGGTGCACCTGGAGGAAGCGCAGAAAGCCTTCAGTGCGGCAGGAGCAGCTGACCGCGTCCAACAGGCACTGGACGCGGTCCTGGAGATAAAACTGGCCCAAAAGCGCGCCGCCGCTACCAAAGCCAGCTAAGCAAGACGCCGTCCGCCGGGAGCAGCTGGGGCTCCCGTCAGGCGAAAGTTTTCCCGGTGAGCTTCTCGTAGGCCTCGACGTAGCGGCTGCGGGTGAGGGCAACCACCTCGGCAGGCAACGCCGGCGGAGGAGTATCCAAAGACTTATCCCAGCCCGACTCGGCCGATGTGAGCCAGTCCCGTACGTACTGCTTGTCATAGGAAGGCTGTGCCCGGCCCGGCTGGTAGGTGGCAGCATCCCAGAACCGTGAGGAATCCGGCGTCAGCACTTCATCCCCCAGCGTGATGGATCCGGAGACCGGGTCATAACCGAACTCCACCTTCGTATCCGCAAGGATGATCCCGCGCTCGCGCGCAATCTTTTCGGCAGTGGTGTAGATCTCCAGCGTGAGCTCGCTCAGCCGTGCGGCAATGTCGTCACCCACCATCGCCACCACAGCGTCATAGGTAATGTTCTCGTCATGCTCGCCCACCTCAGCCTTGGCAGACGGAGTGAAGATGGGGTGCTCCAGCCGCGAACCGTCCACCAGGCCTTCCGGCAGGGGGATGCTGCACACTGTCCCCGAGGACCGGTACTCCTGCAGGCCTGAGCCGGTGAGATAGCCGCGGGCGATGCATTCCACCGGGAACATATCAAGCTTCTTGCAGATCATGGCGCGGCCCTCAACCTCGGCCGGCACGCCGTCCTCCACGGTGGAACCCAGCACATGGTGTTCCACGTCCAGCTGGTCAAACCACCACAGGCTCAGCTGGGTCAGGATGCGTCCCTTGTCCGGGATCTCGCTGGAGAGGACGTGGTCGAACGCACTGATCCGGTCGCTGGCAACCACCAGTACGCAGTCCTGGCCGACCCGCCGCACTATGGCCTCATCAGCCGGCTCATAGAGGTCCCTGACTTTCCCGGAGTAGACGTGTGTCCATCCCGGCAGGTCAAGGGTCCTGGTGCTGAAGCCGCGGGGTGCTGGAGTTTCGCTCATGCTAGGCCTTCGTCTTGTTCTGGGAGAGGGCGGCGCCGGAGGGAACCTTGATCTCTCCGCGAGCGGCCTTGCCGCCGATGTCACTGCGGAACTGCGAGCCCTCAAGCTGCACCAGTTCCACGCCGTCGTACGCTTTTTCGCGCGCCTCAACCAGGTCGCTGCCCAGCGCGACGACGGCAAGCACCCGGCCGCCGGCGGACACCACTTTGCCGTCCTCGTCGAAGGCGGTACCGGCGTGGATGACGTGCACGCCCTCCAGCTCCTCCACCTTCTTGAGTCCCCGGATGCGGTCCCCGGTACGCGGGGTGTCAGGGTAATTTTCGGCGGCTACGACGACGGCGACAGCAGTTTCCTTCGTCCAGCGCAGCTCTTCTGCCTTGTCCAGTTCGCTCTTGGCGGCCGCGAGCAGCAGGGCCCCGAGCGGAGTCTTAAGCCGCGCCAGGACGGCCTGGGTTTCGGGATCGCCGAAGCGGACGTTGAATTCGATCACGCGGGTGCCGCGCGAGGTAAGTGCCAGCCCCACAAACAGGACGCCGACGAACGGGGTGCCGCGGCGGGCCATTTCGTTGACGGTGGGCTGCGCCACCCGGTCAAGGACTTCCTGGACCAGGCCTTCCGGCGCCCACTCCAGCGGGGTGTACGCGCCCATGCCGCCGGTATTGGGCCCCTCGTCATTGTCGAAGATCCGCTTGAAGTCCTGGGCAGGTGAGAGCGCAACGGTGTTGTGGCCGTCGCAGAGGACGAAGAGGGAGACCTCGGGTCCGTCCAGGAACTCCTCGATCACCACGGAGCCGCCTGCATCAAAGCAGGACTGGGCGTGGGCCAGGGCTTCCTCCCGGTCTTTCGTAACCACCACGCCCTTGCCGGCGGCAAGTCCATCATCCTTTACCACGTAGGGTGCGCCGAAGGTGTCCAGCGCAGACTCGGCTTCCTCGGCGTTGCCGGCAACCATTGCCATGGCCGTGGGAACGCCGGCCTCCGCCATGATTTCTTTGGCGAACGCCTTGGAGGCCTCAAGCTGGGCGGCGGCTTTGCTGGGGCCGAACACCGGGATACCCGCTTCACGGACGGCGTCGGACACGCCTGCCGCCAGCGGCGCCTCGGGGCCTACCACCACCAGGTCAACGGTCAGCTTGGTGGCCAGCGCGGCTACGGCCTGGGGATCATTGGCATTGATCTTATGGGTGGGAACCAGCTTGCTGATGCCGGCGTTTCCAGGAGCTGCGTGGACCTCGGACACGTTGGGGTCTGCGAGCAGGGAGCGGACAATGGCGTGTTCGCGGCCTCCGGGGCCAATGACGAGTACCTTCACAGTCTCCAAGGGTACTTTGTGCACCCTGCCCGCTCCTAAGCTGTGTCTTTCCCAGTCAGCGCATCAATCCGGGAGCCCGCCCGTTCCGAATCCTCTTTATGAAGAAGATGACGGACTGGCTCAAAGGACCCGCGGCGATGGCTGCATTGGCAGGCGTGGTGGCGGCCGCCGTCGTCCTTGCCGTGGCCGAACTGCTCGGAGCGTTCTTCACTGCCCGCGCCACTCCATTGATCGCTCTGGGGTCCACCTTCATCGACTTCACGCCGTCCTGGCTGAAGGACTTCGCCATCGCCACGTTCGGCACCAATGACAAGGCGGCGCTCTTCGTGGGCATGGGCCTGACGATTGCCGTGCTGGCCTGCGTACTGGGGGTCGTGGCGTACCGGCGGTGGACGTGGGGCGTGCTGGGGGTCCTGTTCATGGGCGCCGTCATTGTGGCCAGCGTGGTCACGCGGGCGGGGGTCGGAGCCATGGACGCCATCCCATCGGTGGTGGGAACCTTCGCCGGGCTGCTGGTGCTTCGCCTGCTGGTGGCCAGGATCCGGGGCGTGCAGGCGTGGCCGGAAGCGCCGGCCAGCGCCGCCGTTGACGCCGACCCCATGGAAGACAATCCCCGTAAGGGGGCAAGCCGCCGCCGCTTTTTCGCGGCTGCAGGAATCACCGCCGCCGCGGCTGGCCTGGCCGCTACAGGCGGAAGGCTGCTGGGTGCAGCCCGCAGCAACATTCTCCAGGCCCGCGATGCGCTGCAGCTCCCCGTCCCGGCCAGGTGGGCTCCGGCTGTTCCGGCGGGGGTCCAGTCACCCGTGCCGGGAGTTACGCCGTGGCTGACGCCGAACGGTGAGTTCTACCGCATCGATACCGCGCTCAGCGTGCCGGAGATCGACGTGGACAATTGGGAGCTCCGCCTGCACGGCATGGTTGAGGAGGAGGTACGCCTCACCTTCCAGGACCTGCTCGACGCCGAGCTGATCGAGTCCCATGTCACGCTTACCTGTGTGTCCAATCCCGTGGGCGGAAACCTGGCGGGCAACGCGAAATGGCTGGGCCTGCCCCTCCGCGAAGTATTGAAGCGGGCCAGGCCGAAGGATGGGGCGGACATGGTGCTCTCCACCTCGATAGACGGCTTCAGCGCCTCCACTCCCCTGGAGGTTTTGCAGGACGACCGGGACGCCATGCTGGCTATCGGCATGAACGGCGAGCCGCTGCCGCTGGAGCACGGCTATCCCGTGCGGATGGTGGTCCCCGGCCTTTACGGTTTTGTTTCCGCCACCAAATGGGTAGTTGACCTCGAAGTGACCCGATTCGCCGACAGCAAGGCGTACTGGACCGAGCGCGGCTGGTCCGAGCGCGGGCCGATCAAGACCATGGCCCGGGTGGACGTGCCCAAGTCCTTCGCAAAGGTGCCCGCCGGGACAGTTGCCGTGGGTGGGACGGCCTGGGCCCAGACGCGCGGCATCTCCAAAGTGGAGGTCCAGGTGGACGACGGCGAGTGGATGGAGGCGGATCTCTCCGCAGAGGCTTCACTGGTTACCTGGCGGCAATGGTCCTTCCAGTGGGAGGCCGCTCCCGGGCAGCATTACCTCAAGGTCCGGGCTACGGACGGCACGGGCGAGGTGCAGACGGACCAGCGGGCTGACCCGGTTCCCAACGGTGCGTCCGGCTGGCAATCCGTCATGGTGACCGTCCAGTAGCGCGGCATTCCAAAGGGCGGCCCCTAGACTGGCACCATGCCGCACAACCCGCATGCCACCTTTACCGTCGACTCCGCAGTGGAACTGGCCGTGATTGAACGGAGCGGTTTCGTGGAGTCGCGGCACATCGGATCTGCCGTGCTCCTTGCAGCGGACGGATCCGTGGTCACCGAACTTGGTGACGTCACCACCCCCATCTACGCCAGGTCCACCCTCAAGCCGTTCCAGGCCCTGGCCGCCATGCAGTCCGGGGTTCCGCTGCGCGGAGCCCAGGTGGCCGTGGCCTGCGGCAGCCACACCGGATCGCTTGACCACATGGACGTGGTTGCCGGGATGCTCAAAGCGGCAGGGGTGCGCGAGGACCAGCTGCAGTGCCCGGAGGCCTGGCCGCAGGACGAGACGGCCCGCAACTGGCTGGTGCGGTCGGAAAATGGCAAGTCCCGACTGGCCTACAACTGTTCCGGCAAGCACGCTGCTTTCCTCTGGGCCTGCACCGAGAACGGTTGGGATACCCACAGCTACCTGGAACCCAACCATCCGCTGCAGCAGCGTGTCCGCACCGTGATTGAGGAATACACGGGCGAGAAGATCGCCCATTTGGGCGTTGACGGCTGCGGGGCGCCCGTGGCGGCGGTGTCCCTCAAGGGCCTGGCGAGGGGGTATTCACAGCTGGCGAAAGCTCCGGGCGACCAGAGTTTCAGCGCCCGCGCTGCCACCATTGCCACCTCCATGCTGGACTATCCCTGGGCGGTGCAGGGCATCGGCGAAGCGAACACTCTGGTCATGGACGAGCTGGAAATCATTGCCAAGATCGGTGCAGAAGGTGTCCTGGTGATGGCCACGGCGCAGGGTGTTTCAGTGGCAGTGAAGATTCTGGACGGCAACGTGCGTGCAACCTCGCTCGTGGCTTTGACCCTGCTGGCAGCGGCGGGTGCGGCGGACATTCAGGGCGTTGCCAGTGTCCTCGAAAAAGTGGTTGAGCCTGTCATGGGCGGGGGCAGGCCGGTGGGCAGGATCCGGCTTGGCCCGGCTGTTTCGGCGCTGCTGGACTAGCGGATCCTGCACACTGCTAATCTGGTTGCCTTTGCCGCCCGCATCCCTGAGTGAAAGAAGCCGGAACCATGGCTGTTGCCCGTCGCCGCATCGACCCGGAGGAAGGCGCCGCCGCTCTCGCCGTGTGGCGGGAAGCCGCTGCGCCGCCGTCGGACATCCCCGTTCCGCGCGCCGTGCTCGCAACCGCTGTGCGCTACACGCTGGAGGAAGTGACGGCGCGCGCGCCCGGCAACTCCGTGGAGGTACGGGTGCCGCCCTTCGGCGTCACGCAGTGCGTGGAGGGGCCGCGGCACACGCGCGGAACGCCGCCCAACGTCATTGAGTGCGACGCCGCCACATGGCTCGGGATGGTGACCGGCCAGCTGGGCTGGGCGGAGGCTGTCGCTGCCGGCAAGGTGGCGGCCTCGGGGCTGCGGGCAGACCTCTCGTCGCTGCTGCCCCTTTAGTCCCGCTTTAGCCGCGGCCGATAAAGGGCATGCCGGCGGCGGTCACCACCACGGAACCGACGCTGGCGGACGGCGGCATGTTGGCCATCATGAGCACCGCACGGGCGGCGTCCTCCACGGGGAAGGTGGGTTCAACCCGGCGGCTGCCGTCAGCCTGGAGCGCACCCGCACCAACACCGATTTCGTCCATGATTCCCGTTGCCGTGTTGCCGATGTCGATCTGCCCGCAGGTAATGCCAAAGCCCCGGCCATCCAGCTCGATGCTTTTGGTCAGCCCGGTCATGGCGTGCTTGGTCACGGCGTAAGCCACCGTCCGGGGCCGGGGCGAGTGCGCCGAGATGGAGCCGTTGTTGATGATCCGCCCGCCCTGCGGCTGCTGCGCCTTCATGGTCCTGACGGCGGCCGCCGCACACAGCATGGATCCGGTGAGGTTCACCGCCACGGTGGCGTCCCAGTCCGCCAGCGAGATTTCATCCACGCTGGCGGCCGGGCCAAATACACCTGCATTGTTGAACAGCAGGTCCACCCTCCCCCACCTTTGGCGGGCGGACTCGAAAAGGTGCTCGACGTCGTCGGGCCGGGTGACATCGCAGGTGACCGGAAGCGCGCGGGGATGCCCGTCCGCCGTCTCCACCAGCTGCGCCTCACGCCGACCGGCAAGGGCAACGCCGTAGCCGTCGGCCAGAAGCAGGCGGGCCACCGCCCGGCCAATGCCGGAACCCGCTCCGGTAACCACCGCCACGCGCGCCGGCGTTTTGGGACTGTTCACACGGTTCTCCTCGTACTGATGCCGATGCCCTGGCCCAGCAGCTAGAGCGAAGCCTGCACGGCGGGACTGTTCAGCGGCCAGCCTATGACGGTCTTGGGCCGCGGCGCAGCATAGGTCCGGACCTTGGAGGTGGACAGGCGCATGCGCACCAGGGACTCGGCGATCGCGACGGCGGACGCCACACCGTCCACCACGGGTACTCCGGCCCGCTGCCGGATCTGCTCGTCCAGGCCCGCCATGCCTCCGCAACCCAGCACGATCACTTCGGCTTTGTCCTGGTTGACGGCCTGCATCGCCTGGCCGATTATGGCCTCCACCGCACGTTCCGGTTCCTCCTCGAGCTCCAGGACGGCCATGCCGCTGGCCCGGACGGAGGCGCACCTGGCATCCAGCCCTGCCAGCTTGAGGCGGTCCTCAATCAGCGGCACGGTCCGGTCCAGGGTGGTGACTACCGAATACTTGTGGCCCAGGAACATGGCCGTGCTGGCGGCGGCCTCGGTGATGTCCACCACCGGAACGTCCAGCAGTTCCTGCAGTCCCTCCCGTCCGTGCTCGCCGTAGCCCGCCTGGACGACGGCGTCGAACGGGTCAGGGTAGGAGGTCACGGCGTCCATCACGGCGATGGCTGCCAGGTAGCTCTCGAAATTGCCTTCACAGGAGTCGGCGCCGAAGCGCGGTGTGATGCCCACGATTTCCGTCCCGGGCGCCGCAATGCTGCGGGCCTGCGCGGCGATGGACTCCGTCATGGAGGCGGTGGTATTGACGTTCGCAACGAGTATGCGCATTGGGCTTTCCTTAGTGGGTGCTGGCGACGGCGATGGTCTCGCCGTCGCGGTCTTCGAGACGCTGCGAGCGGTCGGCGACGAAGAAGTACACCACGGCCGCGATGCCGGCCGCGAAGAACCAGGCGAAGGGTGCTGCCGGGGCCAGGGCGGGGACAAACGCGATGAGGAGAGCCAGGACGGCTGCCGGCACCATGGCAATGATTGCCCTGGGGTTGACGCCGTTCCTGTAGTGGTAGGCACCTTCCGGGGAGGCGGTGTACAGCTCGGGGACGTTGACCTTGCCGCGGCGGATCAGCCAGTAGTCAGCCATCACGACGCCGAACAGCGGGCCGAGCAGGGCACCGAGGCCGCCGAGGAAGTACACGATGACCAAGGGGTTGTTGTAGAGGTTCCACGGCAGGATGACCAGCCCGATGACGGCGCTGATGATCGCCGCCCTGCGGAAGTTCAGGTGCTTGGGGATCAGGTTGGTCAGGGCGTAGACGGGGGCCACGAAGTTGGCCATGAGGTTCACCGCGATGGTGAGGATCAATAGGGCCAGGCATGCGAGGACCAGGAACAGCGTGTTGGGGATGGTTTGGACTATGTCCGAGGGGCTTTCAATGATGGTGCCGTTGATCTTGAACTGTCCGCCTGCCATGACGACGACGATGGCGCCGAAAACGAGCATGTTGATGGGGATGCCCCAGAAGTTGCCCCGGACCACTGCCTTCTTCGAGACGGCGGAGCGGGTGAAGTCGCAGAAGTTCAGGACAAAGGTGCCGTAGATAGAGACCCAGAGGGCACCGCCGGCGAAGATGGTTAGCCACATTTCGGGACCTTCAAGGGCATTGTTTGAGGACCAGGCGATTGAGCCGCCCGCCTCCATAAAGATCCAGATGGCGATGGCCGCCATGGTGGCCAGGATGACGGGTCCGGCGAAGGCCTCGTACTTGCGGATCATCTCCATTCCGAAGCTGACGATCACCAGCTGTACAACCCAGAGAATAACGAATGCGATCCAGCCGAGGGTGGAGAGTCCGAGGATGGAGTCCTTGTCCAGCCCGGCGAGGGCCGGGAACATTGCCACGAGCATGACCCGGAAGACAACAGACGCCAGGTAAGTCTGGATGCCGAACCAGGCGATGGCGACGGCGCCGCGGAGCAGGCTGGCAATTTGGGCGCCGCGGATTCCGAAGCTGATCCGGCTCATCACCGGAAAGGGAACACCGGTCTTGACGCCCATGAAACCGGAAAGGTTCAGGAGGCCGAACAGCAGCGCAGCCCCAATGCCCAGCGCGAGCAGGATCTGCCAGCCCCCGAGTCCGAGGGCGAACAGTCCGATGGCGAAGGCATAGTTGCCGAGGCTGTGGACGTCGTTGGCCCAGAGGGTGAAGATGCTGTAGCCGGACCAGCTGCGGCCGGCACGTTTGGTGGGGGCAAGGTCCGCGTTGTAAAGCGTGGGACTGATGTCTTGGCCTGATGCTGCGCTGGCTGATGCACAGATATCTTCAACACTGGCGGACTGGTGGCCAGGAACAACCGACTTCACTGTCGGGTCCTGGATCGCGTCAACGCCGACCTGGGGAGGGGTCTGCATAATGCGTCTCAATTCTGGAGGGGATTCCGCGGTGGTGAGACCGGCGAGCCGCCGTTTCTGTTATTCCACATCGCGAAATCAAGATATTGAATAGTGGAACAACTGTATGACCTGGATCACTGAGGGTCAAGGGCCGGGAGGTCTGTCGCCAGTCACAAACGGCATGTTCCAGGCATCGCGAGCATTTGGCAGGCAACGCGCGGCTGCCTGTTTGACCGGCGATCCCGAGGCTAGCTAATCTCGGAGAGCGATAATTTATTCTCGAAACATGAAAACTGCCCAGGATTCAAAGACGAAAAGAGGCTGC
>NZ_VAHO01000002.1 GCF_005796225.1 Pseudarthrobacter sp. NamE5 | reverse complement strand
AACCAGAACCATCCAGCTCGGCATTCAACACAGCAAGGGCGGCACCAACCGCCGCGAACGCCCCCGCCACTGCCGCCTCACCCATACCCACATCATCCCAAGGGGGTCAGACATTCTGGGGTAGGGCCAAGGACAGGGCCAAGTACAGGGACGAGGGATGGGACGGGCGGGGTGGTTCAGGAAAGAGGGCTACCCCTGCTTTGGCGCATTCTCCCGAATCATGTTCGTGATCCGGGCGGTGGACAACCTGCGCCCCTGTTCGTCGGTCACGATGATTTCGTGGGAGGCCAGGGTCCGTCCCAGGTGGAGGGCGGTGCATGTTCCGGTGACAGTCCCGGCGGAGATGGAACGGTGATGCGTGGCGTTAATCTCAATGCCGACAGCGTGCCGGCCCGGCCCGGCGTGCATGCCGGCGGAAAACGAGCCAAGAGTTTCGGCCAGGACCGCGTGCGCACCGCCGTGGAGGATGCCGGCCACCTGGGTGTTGCCCTCCACGGGCATGGTAGCGATTGTCCGTTCGGGGCTCATTTCCACGAACTTGATCCCCATTTTCACCACCAAAGCTCCGATCCCAAAGCTGCCAAGCCAACCATGAAGATGGTCGGGGATGCCGGCTGCCGCCAGCTCAGCGGCGAAAGGCCCGGGCGTGAAATTGTCCATCATGGCAACTAGGCTGGCACCTGTGAGTGAAACAACCAAACCGGCCCCTTTCCCGTCCCAGACCCTGCAGGAGGACAACGCACCGCAGGGTTCAATCACCCTTGAGGACGCTGCTGTTCAGGACAAGGGTCCGGCCCCGGCCGGAGAATCGGTTTCGGCCACTGTTGCCCCGGTCGTCCCCATGACCGGACAGCCACGGCTTCTGGTGCTGGACGGCCACTCCATGGCATTCCGTGCGTTCTTCGCGCTGCCCGCGGACAAGTTCTCCACCTCCAACGGGCAGCACACCAACGCCATCCACGGATTCACCTCCATGCTGATCAACCTCATCAAGGAGCAGCAGCCCACCCACATTGCCGTCGCCTTCGACGTCTCGGACGAAACCACCCACCGCAAAACCGAGTACACCGAGTACAAGGGCGGCCGGAACGAGACCCCCCGGGAGATGAACAACCAGATCGACCTGATTGCGGAGGTGATGGAAGCCTGGGGCATCAAGACCATCACCATGCCCGGATACGAGGCCGATGACATCCTCGCCACGCTGGCCACCATGGGCGAAAAGGCCGGTTTCGAAGTCCTGCTGGTAACGGGAGACCGCGACGCTTTCCAGCTGATCAACGACAACGTCTTTGTGCTGTACCCGAAGAAGGGCGTCAGTGACATCCCCCGGATGGATGCTGCCGCCATCGAAGCGAAGTACTTCGTCCCCCCGTCCCGGTACTCCGACCTCGCCGCGCTGGTGGGCGAGACGGCGGACAACCTGCCCGGCGTCCCCGGCGTTGGGCCCAAGACGGCGGCAAAGTGGATCAACCTTTACGGCGGACTTGAGGGCGTCCTGGAACATTTGGACTCTATTGGTGGGAAAGTCGGCGACGCACTGCGGGAAAACGTCGACGCCGTTAAGCGGAACCGCCGGCTGAATGCACTCCATACAGACCTGGAACTCCCCGTCACGCTGGACGACCTTTACCAGCCCCGCCCCAACCAGGCGGCACTGGAGGACCTCTTTGACAAGCTCGAATTCAAGACGATCCGGAGCCGGCTCTTCGCCCTGTACGGCGATGAGGACAAGCCTGCCGCGGAGCGGGAGAGCATCGACACGCCGGACTACGTCACCCCGGCGGATGCCGCAGAACTCTCAGCCTTCCTGGCCGCCGGTGCGGGGCAGCGTGCCGCCTTAGCCGTAGACCTCGTTCCCGGCCGCATCGGCGAGGACGCCGCTGCGCTGGCCATTGTGCGGCAGGGCGCTGCTGCCTACATTGACCTGTCCGGACAGGACGCCGAGACGGAGAACGTCCTTGCCGGGTGGCTGCGGGACCCGGAGTCACCGAAGGTCCTGCATGGGTTCAAGGCCGCCCTCAAGGCGCTCACCGCGCGTGGACTCGAACTCGAAGGCGTGGTGGATGACACCTCAATCTCGGGCTACCTCATCCAGCCGGACCGCCGCACCTATGAACTCGCCGAGCTCGCCCAGCACCACCTCAACGTAGCGATCTCCTCCGCTACAGCCAAGGCGGGCCAGCTGGAGCTTTCGTTCGACGGCGAGGACAACGCTGCCGCTGACGCCCTGGTCCAGGCGGCCGCCGTCGTGCTTGCCCTTAGCCGCTACTTCGAAGCGGAACTGAAGGAGCGCCGCGCCGAGGAACTCCTGTCCACCCTGGAGCTGCCGGTCAGCCGGGTCTTGGCAGACATGGAGCTTACGGGCATTTCCATCGACATGGTGCGCATGGACGACCAGCTGGCCGATCTTGCCCGGGTCATTGACCAGGCGCAGGAGCAGGCGTTCGCGGCGATCGGGCACGAGGTCAACCTGGGCTCGCCCAAGCAGCTGCAAACCGTCCTGTTCGAGGAACTGCAGCTGCCCAAGACCAAGAAGATCAAGTCCGGCTACACCACGGACGCGGCCTCGCTCAAGAACCTGCTGGAGAAGACCGGGCACGAGTTCCTGGTCCAGCTCATGGCGCACCGTGAAGCAGCCAAACTTCGCCAGATGATCGAATCGCTGAAGAAGTCGGTGGCGGAAGACGGGCGGATCCACACCACCTATGCACAGAACGTGGCAGCCACGGGTCGGATTTCCTCGAACAACCCCAACCTGCAGAACATCCCCATCCGGAGTGAGGAAGGCCGCCGGGTCCGCGGAATCTTCGTGGTGGGGGAGGGCTATGAGTGCCTGCTCTCCGCTGACTACTCGCAGATTGAAATGCGCATTATGGCCCACCTGTCCGGCGACCAGGGCCTGATCCAGGCCTACAAAGACGGCGAGGACCTCCACCGGTTCGTCGGCTCCAACATCTTCCAGGTGCCTGCGGAAGAAGTCACCAGCGCCATGCGCTCCAAAGTGAAGGCTATGTCGTACGGGCTGGCGTACGGCCTGACGTCGTTCGGACTGTCCAAGCAGCTGGAGATCTCGGTGGACGAGGCCCGCACCTTAATGAAGGAATACTTCGACCGGTTCGGCGCCGTCCGAGACTACCTCCGCGGCGTGGTGGACCAGGCCCGTGTGGACGGCTATACGGCAACCATTGAGGGACGCCGCCGCTACCTGCCGGACCTCACCAGCACGGACAGGCAGCTACGTGAAAACGCTGAGCGTATCGCGCTGAACAGTCCCATCCAGGGCTCCGCTGCTGACATCATCAAGCGAGCCATGCTTGGCGTCCATGCCGAGCTGAAGGCGCAGGGACTGAAGTCCCGGATGCTGCTGCAGGTCCACGACGAACTGGTCCTTGAGGTGGCGACGGGTGAGCGCGAAGCCGTCGAGAAGCTGGTCACCGAGCAGATGGCGGCCGCAGCGGACCTCAGCGTGCCGCTGGAGGTCCAGATCGGCGTCGGTCCCAGCTGGTACGACGCCGGGCACTAGCAAGGGTCGGTGCTGGTCAGGCGCCGGTTTTCTTGGTTAGGCTCAGGTGGTGGCTGATCTGAGTGGTAACTATGAAATCCGGCGCTTCAGCGCTGTGTCCCAGGGCAAGGACGGTTACGCGCAGGCGGAAACCTGGAGCCGTGCAGTGTCCTTCGGCTTCCACGAATCCACCAGGACCGCCGAGCACGTGGCAAAATCGCTCGCGACCTACGAGGCCGACGGCCGGGTCCTTACCGGCGTTTACCAGACCGGCCCGGTGGCACCCTCGTCAATGCCTGCGGACGTGCCGGTGGCTACCTTCGCCACGTTCCGCAAGACCCTGAACATCGGCTTCGGGCAAACTCTCGAGGCGCACCTGGTCACCTCGGTGACCGTTCGCACCTCGCACCGGCGGCGGGGCCTGCTGCGCCGGATGATGTGCGAGGACCTGCAGCTGGCAAAGGAGGACGGCGTGGCAGTTGCGGCGTTGACGGCGTCGGAGGGAACCATCTACGGCCGTTTCGGCTACGGCGTGGCCAGCTTCGAACGCGTCGTCAAAGTGGACACCACCAGCCGCTTCAGCCTGCGGCACGAGGCCGCCGGCACCGTGGAGGTAGCGGACCCCAAAGCCTTGCTGGAGCTGGCACCGGCAGTTTTTGGCCGGGTCCACCGGTTGACCCCGGGATCCCTCGGCAGGCAGGAATGGTACCGGCAGCTGGCCTCCGGCTCGTTGGGCCGCGACGGCAAAGAGGACCCATCGGTCAAGGTGGCGCTCCACTACGGGCCCGGGGGAGACGTGGACGGCTACGTCTCCTACAAGTTCCTTGGCTGGGACACCGAGCCCTACACGGTGGAGGTGGTGGACCTGCTGGCCGGCAGCAACGACGCCTACCTTGAGCTCTGGCAGTACCTGGGCGCCATTGACCTGGTGGAACGGGTGTCGTGGTCTGAGGCGCCGCTTGATGACCCGCTTCCCTGGGCCCTGGACGATCCCCGCTGCATCGACTCCTCCGACAGCCGGGACATGCTCTGGCTCCGCATCCTGGACGTTCCGCAGGCGCTGACCGCCCGGCACTATCCCGCGGACGGCCGCCTGGCACTGGAAGTCCTGGACCCGTTGGGCCTTGCCGCTGGAACGTACGCGCTGTCAGCGCAGGGCGGCAAGGCCGCCGTCGAACGCTTGCCGGAAGCCGCGGAAGCAGACCTGACGATGGACGTGTCGGCCCTGTCCTCCATCTATATTGGCGGCGTCTGTCCCGTCACCCTCGCAGCGGCCGGAAAGATTTGCGAACACAGCGCAGGCTCCGCTTTGAAAGCCCGGCAGATGTTTGCGGTGGAACGGCCAACCCACTGCCTTACGCACTTCTGACGGCAGAACCCGCGGTCAGGAGCGGCCGGGGCCAGTGCGGGAGCGCTTTTGACCCGTGTTGTGCCCAGCCACTAGAATGAACGGGCGTGTGTGAAGTGTGCCCAGCTTTGGCTGCATGTGAACGCCGCGCAATCAGGATGACCCGGCAATTCCGCCGCGCTCCGCCTCCAGGTCAGTGCCCGGAAGTGGTGGTCGCCTGATCAACTAACTATCCACAACGGAGCCCCTACTACATGACCATCACCTCCACCGAGAAGCCCGGTACCCCCGTAGTCGCGATTAACGACATCGGTACCGCTGAGGACTTCCTCGCAGCTGTCGACGCCACCATCAAGTACTTCAACGACGGAGACCTCGTCGAAGGTACCGTCGTCAAGGTCGACCGCGATGAAGTCCTGCTCGACATCGGTTACAAGACCGAAGGTGTCATCCCCTCCCGCGAGCTGTCCATCAAGCACGATGTTGATCCCGGAGACGTCGTCTCCGTTGGCGATCAGGTCGAAGCCCTGGTGCTCACCAAGGAAGACAAAGAAGGCCGCCTGATCCTCTCCAAGAAGCGCGCTCAGTACGAGCGTGCCTGGGGCGACATCGAGAAGGTCAAGGAAGAAGACGGTGTTGTCACCGGTACCGTCATCGAGGTCGTCAAGGGTGGTCTTATCCTCGACATCGGCCTGCGCGGCTTCCTGCCCGCGTCCCTCGTCGAGATGCGCCGCGTGCGCGACCTGGCTCCGTACATCGGCCAGCAGATCGAAGCCAAGATCATCGAGCTGGACAAGAACCGCAACAACGTGGTCCTGTCCCGCCGCGCATGGCTCGAGCAGACCCAGTCCGAGGTCCGCTCCACCTTCCTCAACAAGCTGGAAAAGGGCCAGGTCCGTCCCGGCGTCGTTTCCTCCATTGTCAACTTCGGTGCCTTCGTGGACCTGGGCGGCGTAGACGGCCTGGTTCACGTTTCCGAGCTGTCCTGGAAGCACATCGACCACCCGTCCGAGGTTGTCGAGGTTGGCCAGGAAGTCACCGTCGAGGTTCTCGAGGTGGACCTGGACCGCGAGCGCGTTTCCCTGTCGCTCAAGGCCACCCAGGAAGACCCGTGGCAGACCTTCGCCCGCACCCACGCCCTCGGCCAGGTTGTTCCGGGTAAGGTCACCAAGCTTGTTCCGTTCGGTGCGTTCGTCCGCGTCGAAGACGGCATTGAAGGCCTGGTCCACATCTCCGAGCTGGCCGTCCGCCACGTGGAGCTGGCCGAGCAGGTTGTCTCCGTTGGCGACGAACTGTTCGTCAAGGTCATCGACATCGACCTCGAGCGCCGCCGCATCTCCCTCTCCCTCAAGCAGGCCAACGAGGGCGTCGACGCCGACAGCACCGAATTCGACCCGGCTCTGTACGGCATGGCCGCAGAGTACGACGAAGAGGGCAACTACAAGTACCCCGAGGGCTTCGACCCCGAGTCCAACGAATGGCTCGAAGGCTATGAAGCACAGCGCGCCGCCTGGGAGCAGCAGTACGCTGACGCCCAGACCCGCTGGGAAGCCCACAAGAAGCAGGTTGCCCAGCACGCTGCCGACGACGCTGCAGCTGCAACGTCCGGTGACAGCGATTCCGGTGCCACCAGCTACTCCTCGGAGCCCGCTGCTGAGTCCAACGCCGGTGCAGGCACCCTTGCATCGGACGAGGCTCTTGCCGCACTGCGCGAGAAGCTGACCGGCAACTAATTGCCGCCGGTGCCGGGCCTCCGGCGCCAGCACAACAGGCTCCCTGCTTCTGCAGGGAGCCTGTTGTGCTTAACCCCGGCCGTGCCCGTCCGGCTTGAGGACCTGAAGGCGTTACTTTGCCGCCCGCGGGCGGGGTGCCGCCTGGGTCGAGCGGTCTGCAGGCAGGCGGAGGGGCGAAAGTTACACCATTGGGCCGTTAGCCCCCACAAAGGGCAGGCCCCCCAAGGGCGGGCCCCCTTAAAGCGCGACGACGGCGTGAACGGTCCCGTTGTCGTCGGGCGTGAGGACTGCTCCAGCCCCGGCAAGGACACGTTGGGCGCCGAGGTTGCCTGTCAGGGTCCGGGCTGTGACCTGGTCGATGCCGGCCTTGCGTGCCTCTTCCAGCACGAGGCCCAGGGCAGCACTGCCGATGCCCCGGAACCTGAAGCTCCTGCCAAGCCAGATGCCGGTCTCCGCCGTGCACTGGCCCTTGTCGGAGGCAACGCGGCGCAGCCGGATGGAACCGGCCAGGCTGCCGTCGACAAGGATCCCCCAGGTCTTTTCTCCGGCGAGGCCATTGAGCCCATGGGCGGCGGCGCGGTGGTGGCTGCAGAACCACTCAGTCCGTTCCGGGTTCCAGCCGGGGCCGCCCAGAGGAGGAGCAACCTCGTCAGGGGAGGCATCCCGCCTGGCCAGTTCCAGGAGTTGTGCCAGGACAGACTCGTCGACATCCACCAGGGCCACGTCAGGGGAGCGGGACATCAACCCACTCCGTTCCTTCGCGGGCAAGCGTCGCGGTGCCCCCGGACAGGGACAACAGGCGCTCTGATGCGGTTGCCACAGCCTTCGTATCGTCGGGCACCGCAACACGCAGCACTGCATGCTGTCCTGCGTAGCTGGTTTCACCCATCACGAACCCTGCCGTCCGGAGGTCGTTTTCGAGCCTCCCGGCAGCGGTGTGCGGAACGTGGGTGGAGCAGATCCGCAAGCGGCTGCGGCGGACCAGCGGTGCCAGCGACAGTGCCGAAGACACGGACTCCGAGTACGCACGCACCAGGCCGCCTGCCCCGAGCAGCACGCCGCCGAAGTAACGCACGACGACGGCGCTCACGTCACTGAGGTCGGCCGCCCCGGGTGTCGTTTCCCTTTTGGCCAGCGCCTCGAGCATGGGGACCCCCGCTGTTCCCGATGGTTCGCCGTCGTCGCTCGAGCGCTGGATCTCCCGGTCCGGGCCGAGTATGAACGCTGAACAGTGGTGCCGTGCGTCGTGGAATTCGCGGCGGAGGCCTGCCACCAGGTCACGCGCCGACTCCTCGTTGTCCGTCCGGCGGAGGACCGTGATGAACCTTGAGCGCTTGATCTCGAGCTCGTGGCGGAAATCAGGCCCGCCGGCAAGGGTGGTGTAGGACCCCGTCCGGCTCTCTTGATCTGGCACCCACCAAGTCTAGTGTCGGAGACGGGTTGGAGGGCCAGTCCCGCCGGGATATTCCAGCGCGTTCGGTGGGGCCAGGGAGGCAGTCCGGCATAGTGTGGGATGGTGCTGAAAATCGGGTTGACGGGCGGTATTGCCTCAGGGAAGTCGGTGGTTGCGTCGCGATTGCAGGAACGCGGGGCAGTGCTGGTGGATGCTGATGCCCTTGCACGTGAAGTGGTTGAGCCGGGCACGGAGGGGCTGACCCGCATCGTGGCGGAGTTCGGCAAAGACGTCCTCGGCGCCGGCGGCCGGCTCGACCGCCCCAAGCTCGGGTCCCTGGTATTCGGTGATCCGGCCCGGCTCGCCGTGCTGAACGGGATCGTCCATCCATTGGTCCGTGCCCGCGCCGCTGCCATCGCCGCAGCGGCACCCACCGACGCCGTGGTGGTCCAGGATATCCCCCTGCTGGTCGAAACCGGCCAGGGGAGCAGTTTCCATCTGGTGCTTGTGGTGGACGCACCGGAAGACACCAGGCTCCAGCGGATGCTGGAGCACCGGGGGATGACCGACGAGGCTGCCCGTTCCCGCCTAGCGGCCCAGGCCACGCGGGAGGACCGGCTCGCGGAGGCGGACGTCGTCCTGGACAACTCCGGCAACATCCAGCACCTGCTGGAGCAGGTGGACCGGCTGTGGGAGGACCGGTTGGTGCCCTTCGCCCATAATCTCGCGGCAGGGACGCGTGCGGCGCGCGACAGCGGCCCTGTGCTGGAGCCGTACCGTCGTGACTGGGCGCGGCAGGCAGAGCGAATCTCGGCAAGGCTGGCGGCGGCGGCTCCCGGGCTCATCCTGGCGGTGGACCACATCGGCTCCACGTCCGTCCCCGGGCTGGCCGCCAAGGACGTCATTGACCTGCAGGTTGCGGTGCCGGACCTCGAAGCCGCGGCCGCGCTGGCACCGCTCCTGGCCGCCGCAGGCTTTCCGGCGGTACGGGGAATCGAATCGGACACTCCGAAGCCCAACGCGCCTGATCCAACCCAGTGGCAGAAGAGACTCCACGCCAACGCCGACCCCGGCCGTCCGGTCAACGTCCACGTCCGCGTTGCCGGCTCGCCCGGCTGGCGCTATGCCCTGATGTTCCGGGACTGGCTGCGGGACAACTCTTCCGCGCTCCGGCTCTACGCGGCGCACAAGGCAGAGCTCGCTGCGCGCTTCGCCGGGTCGGCCGGCACCACTGAGTACGCGGAGGCCAAGGAACCCTGGTTCACGGACGTTGCCTGGCCGCAGATGTCCGCCTGGGCCCGGCAAACCAAATGGGCTCCGCCGTCGTACGAATCCTGAAAGCGGCAAAATACGGTTGCTGTTCGCCCATAACGGACTGGACCGTGCAGTGTCGGTGCCCGGTTGTAGATTAGATCCATGAGCCTTGCGCAGGAGATCAACCGTGTTGTAGCGCCCTTCGAGGTCATCAGCGAATTCAAGCCCGCGGGCGATCAGCCGGCAGCCATCGCGGAACTCACGGAGCGCATCAAGAACGGCGAGAAGGACGTAGTGCTGCTCGGCGCCACCGGTACCGGTAAAAGCGCCACCACGGCCTGGCTGATCGAACAGGTCCAGCGGCCCACCCTGGTGATGGTCCAGAACAAGACCCTGGCGGCACAGCTCGCCAATGAGTTCCGTGAACTGCTGCCCAACAACGCGGTGGAATACTTTGTCTCCTACTACGACTACTACCAGCCGGAAGCCTACGTGGCGCAGACGGACACCTTTATCGAAAAGGATTCCTCCATCAACGAGGAAGTTGAAAGGCTCCGCCACTCTGCCACCAACGCGCTGTTGACCCGTCGGGACGTCGTCGTCGTCGCTACCGTGTCCTGTATCTACGGCTTGGGCACGCCGGAGGAATACATCGCAGGTATGGTCACGCTCCGCAAGAGTGCGGAGATGAACCGTGACGACCTCCTCAGGAAATTTGTGTCCATGCAGTACGCGCGCAATGACATGGACTTCCACCGGGGTACCTTCCGGGTCCGCGGGGACACTGTCGAGATCATCCCGATGTACGAGGAACTGGCTATCCGCATCGAGTTTTTCGGTGACGAGATTGAGAACATCCAGACCCTCCACCCGCTGACCGGAGAGGTGATCCGCGACGAAGAGGAGATGTATGTCTTCCCGGCCTCCCACTACGTCGCCGGGCCCGAGCGTATGTCCCGGGCCATCAAGCGGATCGAGGACGAGCTTGCCGACCGGCTTAAGGTACTCGAGGGTCAGAACAAGCTGGTTGAGGCTCAGCGGCTCCGGATGCGGACCAACTATGACCTCGAGATGATGCAGCAGATGGGCTTCTGCAACGGCATCGAGAACTACTCCTCGCACATCGACGGCCGCGCACCCGGAACAGCTCCACACTGCCTCCTCGACTACTTCCCGGATGATTTCCTGCTGGTGGTGGACGAGTCCCACGTGACCATCCCCCAGATCGGCGCGATGTACGAAGGCGATATGTCCCGCAAGCGGAACCTGGTGGATTTTGGCTTCCGCCTGCCCTCCGCCATGGACAACAGGCCGCTTAAATGGGACGAATTCCTTCAACGCATTGGCCAGACTGTCTACCTGTCCGCCACCCCTGGCAAGTATGAACTGGGCAAGGCTGATGGCTTCGTCCAGCAGATAATCCGGCCCACCGGCCTTATTGATCCCGAGGTGGTGGTGAAGCCCACCAAGGGCCAGATCGACGACCTGCTGGGCGAGATCAAGATCCGCACGGCAAAGAACGAGAGGATCCTGGTCACTACCCTCACCAAGCGGATGGCGGAGGACCTCACGGACTACCTTCTCGGACACGGCATCAAGGTGGAGTACCTGCACTCGGACGTAGATACCCTCAGGCGGGTGGAACTGCTGCGTGAACTCAGGATGGGTAAGTTTGATGTCCTGGTCGGCATCAACCTGCTCCGTGAGGGTTTGGACCTGCCCGAAGTGTCGCTGGTCAGCATTTTGGACGCAGACAAGGAAGGTTTCCTGCGGTCTTCCACGTCGCTGATCCAGACCATCGGCCGTGCAGCCCGTAACGTCTCCGGGCAGGTGCACATGTACGCGGACCGCATCACGGACTCCATGGCGCAGGCCATCGATGAAACAAACCGCCGCAGGGCCATCCAGGTTGCCTACAACACGGAACACGGCGTGGATCCGCAGCCCTTGCGGAAGAAGATTGCAGATATCACGGACCAATTGGCCAAGGAAGACGCCGACACCCAGGAGCTGCTCAACAACAATCGGCTGGCGAAGGGGGGCAAGCGGAAGGCCGCGGCCAAGGGTGCCGCCCAGGTGCGGGCGGACGGCCTTGCCGCAGCGCCTGCCGAGGACCTGGTGGGGCTGATCGAACAGCTGACGGAGCAGATGCACGGTGCCGCAGCCGAACTGCAGTTCGAAGTCGCAGCCCGGATTCGGGACGAGGTCAGTGAGCTGAAAAAGGAGCTGCGGCAGATGCAGGCAGCCGGTCACGCCTGACACAAACGCAGCTGCGGACAGCCCGGCTGGCTGCCTGCGGTACAGTTAAGGTCACGTAGGGGAGTATCCCAAGCGCTACGATCGTCAACACGCAGGGCATGGATGCCCAGCCGGGCGTAGCGGGCCGCCATTTCAGCACCAAGTGCGCAGGCAGGCCGGAGAGACTTACACCGCATCTCTGTACCCTGCGAAAGGCTACCCTGTGCTCGAATTGCCCGTGTGGTTCGAGGTCGGCTCTTTTGTCGTCCTCGGCCTTATCCTCCTGATCGACCTTCTCCTGGTGGTCCGCCGGCCCCACGAACCCTCCATGAAGGAAGCCGGCCTCTGGGTAGCGTTCTACGTCAGCCTTGCGCTGGTGTTCGCCGGAGCCATGTTCGCTTTCACCGGCCCGGAATACGGCGGCCAGTTCGTTGCCGGCTGGGTCACCGAATACAGCCTCAGCATCGACAACCTGTTCGTCTTCATCATCATCATGGCCCGCTTCTCGGTGCCCCGGAAGTACCAGCAGGAAGTGCTGATGGTGGGCATCATCATCGCGCTGATCCTGCGCGGCATCTTCATCCTGCTGGGGGCCATCGTGATCGAGCAGTTCAGCTGGGTGTTCTACATCTTTGGCGCGTTCCTCCTGTGGACAGCCTGGAAGCAGGCCCAGGACGAGGGTGAAGACGAGGAAGACCGTGAGAACCCGCTGATCGCCAAGATCCGCAAGGTGATCCCCATGTCCGAGAAGTTCGACGGCGGCAAGCTGCGCACCACGGTGAACGGCAAGAAGGTCTTCACCCCCATGCTGATCGTGTTCATCACCATCGGCCTCACGGACCTGCTGTTCGCCGTCGACTCCATCCCCGCAATCTTCGGACTCACCCAGAGCCCCTTCATTGTGTTCACGGCCAACCTGTTCGCCCTGATGGGCCTGCGCCAGCTGTACTTCCTGCTGGGCGGCCTCATGAATCGCCTGATCTACCTGAAGCACGCTCTGTCCTTCATCCTCGCTTTCATCGGCGTCAAGCTGGTCCTGCACGCGATGCACGTCAACGAGCTTCCCTTCATTAACGGCGGGCAGCACATCGAATGGGCTCCCGAAATCCCCACGTTCGTGTCCCTGGGCGTCATCGTCGGTACCATCGTTATCGCCGTGGTCGCCAGCCTGGTGAGCTCCAAGGCCAAGGAAGCGCACCTGGATCCGCGGCTCGAGGAAGATGTGCGGCGGAGCCACAGCGACGTCGAGTAAGCGCCTCTTTCCTGTAATTTCCTGGAAAACCCGGCCGTCCTGCGGCCGGGTTTTCCCGTTTAAAGTCGGTTCTCCGAGCCGGCAAAAAGTGGCTCTGTAGGTGCGGCGGGAGCGGGACTATGCTCGGAGCATGGCTTCCGCCCTGACGCCTGAACAACCCGCCCTGCCTTCGGAACAAGGAGTGCGCCGGGTGCAGCGGCGCACCGTGGTGCTGCTGAGCGCAGCCCAGGTGTTCGGTGGAATCGGCACCGGCGCCACCGTGTCGATCGGCTCCATCCTTGCCGTGGAGCTTTCGGTTTCCAGTGCCTGGGCCGGCGCCGTCGCCACTGTCATGACACTGGGCGCGGCACTGGCAGCGCTGCCCCTCGCCTCGCTGGCAGACCGCCGCGGCCGCCGCGCCGGACAGGTCACCGGACTCTCCGCCGCCCTGGCGGGTGCCACGCTGATGGTGCTCGCAGTGGTTTCCGGCCTTTTCATCCTCCTGGTGCTGGGGGCCGCCGGCATAGGCGTGGGCACCGCCGCCAGCCTCCAGGCCCGCTTCGCCGCCGTCGACCTTGCCGACACGGAACACCGCGGCAGGGCACTGTCCGCCGTCGTGTGGGCCGTGACTGTCGGGGCGGTGGCCGGACCCAACCTCATCCAGCCGGGCACGGTCGTCGGCGAAGCCCTCGGCCTTCCGCCCGTTGCGGGGCCCTTCGTGATCGCAGGGGCAGGGCTCCTCGTGGCGAACGTCCTGGTGTTCGCCGGGCTGCGGCCGGACCCACTGCTGCTGGCCAGGGAGATCGCATCCCGGGAGGCGGGCGGAGGCGGGCAGGGCAAGGAACAGGTGTTGGCGGCGGTCCAGGGGCACTGCAGCGAAGGGGCAGCCACCAGCGGGCCGGCCCAGAACCCCGGGGCAGGCAGTTGGACCAGCGAAGCGCGACGGCGGCTCACTGGTCCGCGGGCTGCGCGCCATCCGCGGCTCCCGGACAGCGCTTCTGGCGGTGGCTGCCGTCGTCGGAGCGCATGCGGTGATGGTGGGTGTGATGTCCATGACGCCCCTCCACCTGCAGGAACTGGTGGAGGGCCCGGGTGCCGGCCACACCGGCCACACTGCGTCCGGTGAAGTGCTGGTGATCATCGGATTCACCATCTCCCTGCACATCGCCGGGATGTTTGCCTTGTCGCCGGTCATGGGTTGGCTGACCGACAAAGCGGGCCGGGCCCAGACAATCATGATCGGCTTCACCCTCCTGATCACAGCCGTGGCAGTGGCCGGGTTCGGCGGGTCGTCCACGGGTGCGGTCGCAGTGGGGCTGGTCCTGCTGGGCCTTGGTTGGTCGGCCGTCACGGTGTCCGGTTCCACCCTGCTGGCCGAAAGCGTGGGGCAGGAGTCCCGCGTGGTGGTTCAGGGCGTTTCTGACATGCTGATGGGGGCCGCCGGTGCGGTGGGCGGGGCCGTCTCAGGCCTGGTCCTCAGCTGGGCCGGCTACCTCGGGCTGAACCTGCTGGGCGGCGTGGTGGGCGCAACCGTCCTCGCCGGTGCCTTCCGCACCGTCAGGGCCCGGCGGCGCCAGTCAGCGGCCGCCTGACCGAACCATACCCAGCAGCCGGCCGAATATGCCTTCGCCGTCATCCGCGATGCCGTCATGGTGGAAGTCGGCGGTCTCCCAAACCTGGAGTCCGCGGACTGCGGAGGCTGTCTCAAGGGAGAGCTTGCGGTCCACATAGATGTCGTCGGAGTAGACGGCGGCAGCCACAGGAACGGTATTGGCGGCCAGCCTGTGGGGGTCGTAGAGCGGCCGCCAGTCCTCTTTGGCAGCCAGCAGCCCTGCCACCTCTTTCAGGGGCCGAAGCGCCGGATCCTGCTCGAAGTACCAGGGATAGACCATCTCGCCCGTCAGCAGCAGCGGTTCCGCATCCGGCCGGAATTCAGGGTACTCGTCCAGCACCCGCCAGGCGGACCAGCCGGTGGCCTGTCCCTGCCCGTAAATGGATTCGTGCATCAGGGCGTAAAGCGGGTTGGCACGGCGCGACACGATGCTCTGCACCTGGTCCAGGAACACGTCGGAAAGCCTCGCGCCGCCGTCGGCTTCGGTGAAGGCATCCTCCAGCAGGTAGTGCAGGCTGTCCACCCTGGTGTTGCCGCCCAGGTAGGCACCCAACATCTGGAAGCGCTCCACAGTGAGGGGGCCGCCGTCGGGCAGGAATTCCGGCGTGCTGCGCAGGTGCCGGGCGATGCGTTCCACCGTGGCACGGTCCTCCGGATACCAGCCGAAGTACTCAGCGTTCCGGGCGGCCACCCGCTGGAACGTGGCCCGGTAGACGTCGTCCGCGGGGCCGGACAGGGGCGGGAGGCCACCGGTTACCAGGACCTCGCGCAGGCCCTCCGGGGCAAACGACAGGTAGGACAGCGCGCAGAAGCCGCCGTAGCTTTGGCCGTACACCGTCCAGGGCCCGGAGCCGAGCGCGTCCCGGATCAGCTCGGCGTCGGCCACGATCGAGTCGGCGCGGAAGTGCGCCAGGTAGGCGGCCTGGCTGCCAGCCGGCCCCCGCAGCGGCAGGGTGTTGCGGTCTATCGGTGACGACAGGCCGGTGCCCCGCTGGTCAAGCATCAGGATGCGGAAGTCCCTGGCAGCGGCTTTGCTCCAGCCGCCCAGCGAGCCAAACCTGTTGCCGCGCCCGCCCGGGCCGCCCTGAAGGAACAGCAGCCAGGGAAGCTGCGCCGCCTTGTCCTCGCTGTGCGCCGCCGAAACGTACTCCCGGGCGAAGACGGTGATGGTCTCGCCGGAGGGCGCGGAGTGGTCCAGCGGGACGGTGAAGAGATGCTCAGCGGTGCGCATGCCCCGGAACTCGTGCCTGGCCCTGACCTCATGCTGCGCCCGGACCCTTGCCCCGGCCGGTGTGCCTTCCTCAGCCATGGGCGACGGCGGGGATGGTGCTGCCGGACTTATCGCTGCCGAACGCGGCAAGGGCTTCGCCGGTGAGCCGGAAGGTGGACCAGCCGTCCATCGGCCTGGCCCCCAGGCGGCGGTAAAAGTTGATGGACGGCTCGTTCCAGTCAAGGACGCTCCACTCCACCCGGGCGTAGCCGCTCTCCACGGCGATGGCGGCCAGGTGCTGGAGCAGCGCCTTTCCGTGCCCTTCGCCACGGGCCTCCGGGCTGACGTACAGGTCCTCCAGGTATATCCCGTGCACGCCTTCCCAGGTGGAATAGTTCAGGAACCACAAAGCAAACCCCTGGACTTCCCCTGCCCCGTTTTCCGCCATGGCAGCGAACACCCGCGGGTTCTCCCCGAACAGCACCTGCTGCAGCCTCTCCGGAGTGTTCCGGACGGCGTCCGGTTCTTTCTCGTAGTGCGCCAGTTCGTGGATCATCCGAAGGATTGCGGGGACGTCATGGGGGTTTGCGGGGCGGATTACACTCATTGTTCGAGCTTACCGGCCCGCCCCGGGCAAGGGCACGAGTCAGAGCCGGTTGACGTCCGTTACCCTGATGACTGCCGTTCCCGTTACGTCGGATGCCGCCAGGTCCACCTCGGCTGAGATGCCCCAATCGTGATTGCCGGCAGGATCGTCGAAGATTTGCCGGACCTTCCACTGGTCCTTTTCTTCCGTAATCAACAGAAGTCCCGGGCCGCGGGCGTCCGGCCCGGTGCCAATGTCGTCGTGTTCGTCGAAGTAGTCGTCCAGGGCGTCCTCCCACCGGTCTGCATTCCAGCCGGCAGGGCCGTCGAGTTCGCCCAGCGCTGCAGCGTCCTCGTCCGCAAACAGCTCCACCCGCCGGAACATCTCGTTGCGGACCATCACCCGGAAGGCGCGGATGTTGGAGGTCAGCGACGGCGGGGGCGGCGGGGGTGCGTCGTGCGGGGTGGGCGCGGCGCCGGAAGCCAGTTCCTCCCACTCATCCAGGAGGCTCGAGTCGACCTGGCGGACCAGTTCGCCGAGCCAGGCAACGAGGTCCTCGAGGTCTTCGCGCAGCATGTCCTGCGGCACGGTCTGCCGCAGCGCTTTGAAGGCGTCGGCGAGGTAGCGCAGGACGATGCCCTCGGAGCGGGCCAGTCCGTAAAACTGGACGAATTCGCCGAAGTTCATGGCCCGTTCGTACATGTCGCGGACCACTGACTTGGGCGCCAGCTCGAAGTCTCCCACCCACGGTGCGGCCTTCCGGTACACCTCGAACGCTTCGCCGAGGATCTCCGCCAGCGGCTGCGGGTAGGATACCTCGTCCAGCATGGCCATCCGCTGGTCGTAGTCGATGCCGTCCGCCTTCATGGCTGCCACAGCCTCGCCGCGGGCCTTCTTCTGCTGCGCGGAAAGAATCTGGCGCGGTTTCTCCAGCGTCGCCTCAATCACTGACACCACGTCCAGGGCGTACGACGGCGACTCCGGGTCCAGGAGCTCCAATGCGGCGAGTGCGAAGGGGGACAGCGGCTGGTTGAGCGCGAAATTCGGCTGGAGGTGGACAGTCAGCCGGACCGTGCGGCCGTCAGCGCCCTGCTCTTCAGGAGGGATCCGCTCCACGACTTCCGCGGCCAGCAGCTCCCGGTAGATGCCCAAGGCTTTCTTCATGAGCTGCAGCTGCGAGGACCGGGGCTCATGGTTTTCGGTCAGGAGGCGGCGGGCGGCGGCGAAGGGGTCGCCCGGCCGTTCCATCAGGTTCATCAGCATCGCGTGCGTCACGGTGAAGCTTGAGTTCAGCGGCTCCGGCACGGATTCGACGAGCCGTTTGAAGGTCGGTTCCCCCCAACTCACGAACCCTTCCGGCGGCTTCTTTTTGACCACCTGGCGCAGCTTCTTCTGGTCGTCGCCGAACTTGGCCACTGCCTTCGCCATGGCTTTGACGTTTTCCGTCACATGTTCGGGGGCTTGTACCACCACAGTTCCGGCGGTGTCGTAACCGGCGCGGCCTGCCCGGCCGGCAATCTGGTGGAACTCGCGTGAGTTGAGCAGCCGGGTGCGGACGCCGTCGTATTTGCTTAGTGCGGTTAGCAGAACCGTGCGGATGGGCACGTTGATGCCCACGCCGAGGGTGTCGGTGCCGCAGATGACCTTGAGCAGGCCGGCCTGGGCCAACTGCTCCACCAGCCGGCGGTATTTGGGCAGCATGCCGGCATGGTGCACACCGATCCCGTGCCGCACCAGCCGGTTGAGTGTCTTGCCGAAACCGGCGGCAAAACGGAAGTTCGCAATCAGCTCCGCGATGCTGTCCTTTTCCTCGCGGGTGCAGACATTGATGCTCATCAGGGTCTGCGCGCGGTCTATAGCCTCGATCTGGCTGAAGTGCACCACATAGACGGGCACCTGCCTGGTGGAAAGCAGCTCCTCCAGGGTCTCGTGGACCGGGGTCTCGTGGTAGTAGTGGTGCAGCGGAATGGGGCGCTCGGCCGAGCTCACCGTGGTGGTGGCGCGTCCGGTCAGCGCAGTCAGCCCTTCCTCGAACCTGCTGACGTCGCCCAGCGTGGCCGACATCAGGAGGAACTGTGCCTGCGGAAGCTCCAGCAGGGGAACCTGCCACGCCCAGCCACGCTGGGGGTCCGAGTAGAAATGGAACTCATCCATGATCACGGTGCCCAGTTCTGCCGCGGACCCCTCGCGCAAAGCGGTGTTCGCCAAAATTTCTGCCGTGCAGCAGATGATGGGCGCATCCTGGTTAACGCCGGAATCGCCCGTGATCATCCCCACGTTCTCCGCGCCGAAGATCTCGCACAGGGCAAAGAACTTTTCGGATACCAGTGCCTTGATGGGAGCGGTGTAATAGCTCCGCCGGCCCTGGGCCATCGCCTGGAAGTGCGCGGCGATGGCCACCAGCGACTTACCGGACCCGGTGGGCGTTGCCAGGATGACGTTTGCCCCGGTTGCCAGCTCCATGATGGCCTCATCCTGCGCCGGGTAGAGGGCCAGTCCGCGGCTTTCCGTCCACTCAACGAACGGCGTGTAGAGGTCATCGGGGTCGACGCCGGCAGGCGGGGTGGGAGCGGGCAGGCAGGTCAGCTGGTCAACGAGTTTCATTGATTTCCAGCTTAGTGCCCTGCCGGGCCCCTCATTCCGCCGCCGCCGCGTTAGGCTTCGCCGTGCACGGGAAGGCAATTGAGACTGGAGATGGACATGAAATGGGATCCGGCACAGTACGTCCAGTTCGGTGATCATCGGGACCGGCCGTTCTTCGACCTCACTGGCAGGATCCATGCGGACCGGCCGGTCCAGGTGGTGGACCTGGGCTGCGGTCCGGGGAACCTGACGGCAACACTTGCGGAGCGCTGGCCCGGCGCGGAGGTGGTGGGCGTTGATTCTTCGCAGGAGATGCTCGCCAAAGCGGCGCACCTCGCGGAGGGCAACCCTTCCCTGCGCTTCGAACTGGCGGACATCGCCGGCTGGAAACCGTCTGCGGAGACGGATGTGGTGGTGAGCAATGCTGCCTTGCAGTGGGTGCCTGGCCACCAGGACATGATGCGGAGCTGGCTGCAGGACCTCCGTCCCGGCGCTTGGTTCGCCCTTCAGGTCCCGGGAAACTTTAACGCCCCTTCCCATGCGCTGATGCGCGACCTGGCAGCTTCGCAGCGGTGGGCACCGAAGCTCGGGCAAGTGCTGCGCGGGGGAGAATCGGTGGGGGAGCCGGCGGACTACCTCCACATCCTGCTCGACGCCGGCTATGCCGCGGACGCGTGGGAGACCACCTATCAGCAGGTCCTGCCGGGCAGGGATGCGGTGCTGGAGTGGGTGCGGGGTACTGCGCTCCGCCCGGTACTTGCTGTTTTGACGGCGGAGGAGGGCGAGGAGTTTGAAGCGGCCTATGCAGCAGCCTTAAGGGAGGCATATCCCCGAACAGGTCACGGCGCCGTGTTTCCGTTCCGAAGGACCTTCGCGGTAGGACGGAAAAGGGACTGATTTGTCAACTTGTTAGATGTCCTCTACAGGCTGGTCATCGCTTTGACAAAACTTAAATGTGATGTGGCTTACAATAGCGGGGTGGCTGATGGGGGAGAGGCTACCGCCGGCGCCCCATCGGCTGACTGACCTACTGGAGGTAAGTTGCTGATCGGATTGATGAGGCGGGTGCTGGGAGCCCATAAGGGCCATGTTGCCGCCATTGTTGTTCTCCAGTTGGTGCAGGCGGCCGCCACCCTCATGCTGCCCACGGTCAACGCCGCCATCATTGACGAGGGCATCGTTGCGGGGAACAACGCACTCATTCCCGGTCTCGGCGTAGCAATGGCCGCAATCGCCGTGGTACAGGCTGCCACGGCCATCGCGGCGGGTTATCTCGCTGCCTTAGTGGCCATGAAGATCGGGCACCAGTTGCGGGCGGACATCTTCACCAGGATCCAGTCGCTCTCCTCACAGGAAGTGGCTGTCTTCGGAACCCAAAGCCTGACCACCCGGGCCACCAATGACGTCCAGCAGATCCAAGCCTTTGCGGTGCTGGTGTTCACCATGCTGGTGGCGGGGCCGGCGATGGGCCTGGGAGGTATCGTCCTCGCCCTGCAGCAGGACTTGGCGCTGTCCGCAGTGGTGATCGTGATCGTGCCCCTGCTCCTCCTGATCATGTACCGCATCGTGCGGCGGCTCATCCCCCTCTACCTCGAGGGGCAGGACCTTTTGGACCGGGCGGGGAGCATCCTTCGCGAACAGATCATCGGCGCCAGCGTGATCCGGGCATTTGTCCGCCAAGACCATGAGGTCCGGCGCTTTGCGCGAACCAACAGCGCACTGACAGCTAACAACCTCCAGTCGGCACTGCTGGTGGCAGGAATGCTGCCGATGATCATGCTGGTGGTCAACATGTCCTCCGTGGCCGTGGTGTGGTTCGGCGGGCACCGGATCCAGGCCGGCCTGATGAACATCGGGGCACTGGCTGCGTTCATCGCTTACATCCTGCAGATCCTGCTCGCCATTATGATGGCGATGTACGTCCTTACGACAGCCCCGCGGGCGTCGGTCTGTGCAGAGCGCATCGACGCAGTGCTCTCGCTGGAACCCACAGTCCGTGACCCGGAGGCAGCCACGGTGGCGGCAGTGCCCGCGGCAGGCCGGCTTTCGCAGGACCTGCCGGCTCCGTCCTGCCGGCTGGAGTTCAGCAGCGTGGGATTTTCCTATCCAGGCGCCGAAGCTCCGGTCCTCGCCGACATCACCTTCACTGCCGCTCCGGCCACCACTACCGCCATCGTAGGATCCACCGGCAGCGGAAAATCCACGTTGCTGAACCTGATCCCGCGCTTCCTCGACTCCACTTCGGGGACCATCAGCCTCGACGGCGTGGACACCAAACATCTTCCGCTCCAAACCCTCCGTTCTGCCATGTCCATCGTTCCCCAGCACTCCCACCTGTTCTCGGGGACCATAGCGGATAATCTCCGGATTGCTGCGCCGGCCGCCACGGACTCGGAACTCTGGGCGGCCCTGGAGACGGCACAGACCATGCGGTTCATGCGCGTGCTGCCGCTCGGTCTCGCCACTCCCGTGGGTCAGGGCGGAACGAACCTTTCCGGGGGGCAGCGGCAGCGGCTATGCATCGCGCGGGCCCTGCTTCGCAAAAGCCCGCTCTACCTTTTCGATGACAGCTTCTCGGCCCTGGACTACGACACGGACACCAGGCTGCGGCAGGCCCTTGCAACAGCCCTCGCCCCGGCCACGGTGATCCTCGTGGCGGAGCGGATCTCCGCCGTTGAAAATGCGGACCTGATCCTCGTTTTAGACGACGGTCACGTGGTGGCGCAGGGAACCCACGCTGAACTGCTCGAGGGTTCCCCCACCTACCGGCTCATTGCGGATGCGCAGCTGGCGCTGGACGGCACCCTTTGACCGCCCCGCTGGTGGCCCCGGCCCCGGCCGAAAGGTTCTGGCCAACAGCCGGGCGTCTCCTGGGCCTGCTGCAGCCGTTCAGGCGGTTCATGCTCGGCGCCGTCGCGGCCACCTGCGCCTTCGTCGGGCTGAACGTTGCGGCACCGAAGTACCTCGGCGACGCCACCGACGTCGTGGTTGACGGCGTGTTCAGCGGTGCCCTGGACCAGGGCCGGTTCGGCTTCCTGCTCGCCGCGGTGGCATTGATGTACGTCCTCGCCTCGGTGTTCAACTGGGTTCAGGGCGCACTCACCGCCCGGTCGGTGCAGGGCCTGATGTACGGCCTCCGGGCGTCCCTGGAGGACAAGCTGCACCGGCTGCCGTCCACCTACTTCCAGGAACGGTCCCGCGGCGACGTCCTCAGCCGTGCAACCAATGACATCGACAACGTGGCCCAGGCAATGAACCAGCTCCTGACCCAGCTGATCATGTCTCTCCTGATGCTGTGCGGGTCGCTGGCCATGATGCTGTGGATCTCGCCGCTGCTGGCGGGGATCGCCATTGTCACTGTTCCGCTGTCCACGCTCCTGACCGTGGTCGTAGCCCGCCGTTCACAGGCCCATTTCGCGCGGCAATGGACCGAGACCGGCGGGCTGAATGCCCATGTGGAGGAGTTCGTCAGTGGCCACGAAGTCATCAAGGCCTTTGGACACCAGGCAAAGGCGGCGGAGGTCTTTGCGCAGAGCAACGACAAGCTCGCGCGCGCCGCCACCAAGGCCCAGTACTCCGCCGGTGTGGTCCAGCCCCTGATGGTGCTGATGTCCAACCTTAACTACATCGCCGTCGCAGTGGTAGGCGCGCTCCAGGTTATAGCCGGAGCCATGACCATCGGCGGAATCCAGGCCTTCGTCCAGTTCAGCAGGCTCTTCACCCAGCCAGTGGGACAGATCGGCGGCATGCTTAACCTCATCCAGTCATGCGTGGCGTCCGCGTCGCGTGTTTTTGCACTCCTGGATGCCGGGGAAGATTCCGCCGAGCCGGCTGCCGCCGGCTCCACCCCGGTAGCCGGCCGGATCGTCTTCGAGGACGTCACCTTCGGCTACCCGGAGTCCGCCCCGGCCGTGCGCAACATCTCATTTTCGGTGGAACCTGGGCAGACAGTTGCCATCGTTGGCCACACGGGGGCGGGGAAGACCACCGTGGTGAACCTGCTGATGCGGTTTTACGAGCCGGGTTCCGGCCGGATCACCATGGGAGGGACGGACATCGCTCAGATTCCCCGGGACCGCCTGCGGGAGCAGTTCGGTGTGGTGCTGCAGGACGCATGGCTCTTCGCCGGAACCATCAGGGAAAACATTGCCTACGGCAGGCCGGGAGCCACGGACACCTGCATTATTGCGGCAGCAGAGGCCACCTATGTGGACCGGTTCGTCAGGGCACTTCCCGGCGGTTACGACACGGTGCTGGAAAACGGCGGGGAGCCGCTCAGCCAGGGCCAGCGACAGCTCCTTACCATTGCCCGGGCCCAACTGTCCGGCAGGGCGGTCCTGATCCTGGACGAGGCCACGAGCTCGGTTGATTCCAGGACCGAACTCCTGATCCGCCAGGCGATGCAGCGACTGCGGCAGGGCCGCACCAGTTTCGTCATTGCCCACCGTTTGTCCACCGTCCGCAACGCTGATCTAATTCTGGTCATGGACCACGGACGCATCGTCGAGCAGGGCACGCACCTTACGCTGCTGGCTGCCAACAGTTACTACGCCCGGCTTCACAACGCCCAGTTTTCGGACCCGGCGGGCCAGGCCGACGCCCTCGAGGCCGGCATTTGAGCTCCCAGCCGGGGTTCCCCGGAACCTGGAAGCCCAATTCCGCCAGCTCGGTGCCGCTGTTCGAGCAGCTCCGGCTCCAGGTCATCCACGCTGTGGACAATGGGATCCTGCCGCCCGGGACCAGGCTGCCCGCGGTCAGGGTGCTGGCCGAACGCCTTGATTTGGCTCCGCACACAGTAGCCCGAGCCTACAAGGAGCTCGAGGCGGCCGGCGTGGTGGCCACGCGGGGCAGGAACGGAACGATAGTTTGCCCCCGTGATGAACGTCTCGGCGGGCTCTCTGCCGCTGCCGCAGCTTATGCCGCTGCGGCGAAAGCACAGGGGGCCACGTTCGCTGAAGCCGTCAAGCTCCTCGCCGCCGCCTACGACGCAGCCTGAGACTACCCCGCGTGGAGGTTCGAAGAAGTTTTCGATTAGCATAAGGGGGTGCCTAAAGCCGTAGCCGAAGAAACAGCCGTCCACCCCGTTTCCGTCGCAGTAGCCCCCGCCGCCACGCCACACCGCCCGGACCTCTCCCGCCTCGTCGTCAAGGGAGCGCGGGAACACAACCTGCGCAACGTGGACCTGGACCTGCCGCGCGACGCCATGATCGTCTTCACCGGGCTGTCAGGCTCCGGAAAGTCCTCCCTGGCGTTCGACACCATCTTCGCCGAGGGCCAGCGGCGCTACGTGGAATCGCTGTCCGCCTACGCACGCCAGTTCCTGGGCCAGGTGGACAAACCCGACGTCGATTTCATCGAGGGACTGTCGCCGGCGGTTTCCATCGACCAGAAGTCCACCAGCAAGAACCCGCGGTCCACGGTGGGCACCATCACCGAAATTTACGACTACATGCGCCTGCTCTGGGCCCGCGTGGGCCGGCCGCACTGCCCGGTGTGCGGCGAGCCCGTGGCCAAGCAGACGCCCCAGCAGATCGTCGACCAGCTGCTTGAACTCGACGAGGGCACCCGCTTCCAGGTCCTGGCCCCGGTGGTGCGCGGCCGCAAGGGCGAGTTCGTTGACCTCTTCAAGGAGCTGACCGCGAAGGGCTACTCCCGTGCCCGCGTTGACGGGAACCTGGTCCAGCTAAGTGATCCGCCCAAGCTGGGCAAGCAGTTCAAGCACACCATCGAGGTGGTGGTGGACCGCCTGGTGGTCAAGGAAGGCATCAGCCAGCGACTCACCGACTCCATCGAAACCGCACTGGGCCTGGCGGAGGGCCGCGTCCTGGCGGAATTTGTCGACCTTGACGCGGACGATCCCGGCCGGCTCCGGGCATTCTCGGAAAACCTGGCGTGCCCCAACGAGCATCCGCTGGCGATTGACGAAATCGAGCCCCGCTCCTTCTCGTTCAACAACCCCTTTGGCGCCTGCGCCGCCTGCAGCGGCATCGGCACCAAACTGGAAGTGGACGAGGAACTGATCATTCCCAATCCGGAACTGTCCCTGGCCGAGGGCGCCGTAGCCCCGTGGTCGCTGGGTACAGCCACCACCGAGTACTGGAACCGGCTCCTCGAAGGCCTCGCGAAGGAACTAGGCTTCTCCATGAGCACGCCCTGGGAGAAGCTCGGCAAGGATGTGCGCCAGACCATCCTGCACGGCAAGGACCACAAGGTTGTGGTGCAGTACCGCAACCGCTTCGGCCGGGAACGCAAGTACAGCACCGGGTTCGAAGGCGCCATCCAGTATGTCCACCGCAAACATGGCGAGACGGACTCCGACTGGGCCCGTGACCGCTACGAAGAGTACATGCGGCAGATTCCCTGCCCTGCCTGCAACGGTGCCCGCCTCAACCCGGCCTCACTCTCGGTCCTGATCAACGGCAAGTCCATTGCCGAGGTGGCGGCCCTTCCCATGCGCGAGTGTGCGGCTTTCCTGAACAACCTGGTCCTGACAGGCAGGGAAGCGCAGATTGCCCACCAGGTGCTGAAAGAAATTCAGGCGCGGCTCACGTTCCTGCTCGACGTCGGCCTGGAGTACCTCAACCTCGAACGCGCCTCCGCCACGCTCTCCGGGGGTGAAGCGCAGCGGATCAGACTTGCCACCCAGATCGGTTCCGGCCTGGTGGGTGTCCTCTACGTCCTGGACGAGCCGTCCATCGGTTTGCACCAGCGGGACAACCGGCGGCTGATCGACACCCTCACCCGGCTCCGGGACATGGGCAACACGCTGATCGTGGTGGAGCACGACGAGGATACGATCCACGTCGCGGACTGGGTCGTGGACATCGGACCCGGCGCCGGTGAGCACGGCGGGCAGGTGGTCCACTCGGGCTCCTACAAGGAACTGCTGAACAACACGGACTCCCTGACCGGTGACTACCTGTCCGGCCGCAGGAAGATTGAAGTCCCCGCGAAACGCCGCAAGTACGACAAGAAGCGTGAGCTGAAGGTCGTTGGCGCCCGGGAGAACAACCTCGTTGATGTGAATGCCGCGTTCCCGCTGGGCCTCTTCACCGCCGTCACGGGCGTGAGCGGCTCCGGCAAGTCCACACTGGTTAACGAGATCCTGTACAAGGTCCTGGCCAACAAGCTTAATGGTGCCAAGCAGGTTGCCGGGCGGCACAAGACCGTGCAGGGCCTGGAGCACCTTGACAAGGTGGTCCACGTGGACCAGAGCCCCATCGGCCGCACCCCGCGCTCCAACCCGGCCACGTACACGGGGGTGTTCGACAACATCCGCAAGCTGTTCGCCGAAACCACCGAGGCCAAGGTGCGCGGTTACCTTCCGGGCCGGTTCTCCTTCAACGTCAAGGGCGGCCGCTGCGAAGCCTGCTCCGGCGACGGCACCCTGAAGATCGAGATGAACTTCCTGCCTGACGTTTACGTGCCCTGTGAGGTATGCCACGGTGCCCGGTACAACCGGGAAACCCTTGAGGTGCACTACAAGGGCAAGACCATTGCCGATGTCCTTAACATGCCCATTGAGGAAGGCGCGGAGTTTTTCGCTGCATTCTCGCCCATCGCCCGGCACCTCAACACGCTGGTGGACGTCGGTTTGGGCTATGTCCGCCTGGGGCAGCCAGCCACCACACTGTCCGGCGGCGAGGCGCAGCGCGTGAAGCTGGCCGCGGAACTCCAAAAGCGTTCCAACGGCCGGAGCATCTACGTCCTGGATGAGCCCACCACGGGCCTTCACTTCGAAGACATCCGTAAGCTGCTGATGGTCCTGCAGGGCCTGGTGGACAAGGGCAACACGGTGATCACCATCGAGCACAATCTGGACGTGATCAAGAGTGCGGACTGGATCGTGGACCTCGGCCCGGACGGCGGATCGGGCGGCGGCCAGGTCGTTGCCACGGGAACGCCGGAGGACGTCGCGAAGTCGGCAGCCAGCCATACGGGCACGTTCCTGGCCGAAATCCTCGGCTGACGCGGCGGAAGTATTCCGCTGCCCGTATACGAGTTTCAGGCATGAGTGCTGTCGTGAGAAACTAACCCGGTGACTCAAACAACAGTGCCCGTGATCTTTGACCTGGACGGCACTCTTGTCGATCCCGCCGGTGGAATAACAGACGGAATCTCCCATGCCCTGCGCGCCTTTGGCCTGCCGGTTCCCGATCAGGACCTGCTGCACGCCATGATCGGCCCGAAGCTCAGCGATTCCCTGCTCAACGTGGCAAAGGTGCCGGCGGACCTGTTGGACGACGTCATCCGCCTGTACCGGGAGCACTATGTGTCCACCGGTATCGCCCAGAGCAGGATTTACCCCGGTGTCCGTGAAGTCCTCGGATCCTTCGCGGCTGCCGGGCGCCCCTTGGCCGTGGCCACCCAGAAGCCGCAGGGGCTTGCGCGCACCGTCCTGGAACACCATGGGATCGACGGGTTGTTCCACGGCATCCACGGCTCAGCCGACGACGAAAGCGCCGTGGAGGGGGTTCCGTTGGGGAAGACCGGGATCATCGCCGCGACACTGAAGGACTTGGACACGCAGCATGCCGTGATGGTGGGGGACCGGGCGCAGGACGTCTCAGGTGCCATCGCCAACGGCCTGGATTGCATCGGCGTCGCCTGGGGTTTTGCGCCCGACGGCGAACTGGAGGAAGCTGGGGCGGTTGCAGTTGTGGACACTGCGGAAGCCCTGGCAGGGCTGATCGGACGAATGCAGGACGTCCACGCGGCGGCCATGGGCGAGGTGACCAACGATGGCAATGTTTGAAGCCGTCCGCTGGACCACCCGAAGCCTGATCGCCAGCACGTGCCGGCCCACCGTCGTCGGCCTTGAAAACGTTCCGGCCGACGGTCCGTTCATCGTTGCCCCCAACCACCTGTCATTCTTTGACAGCGTTATTGTCCAGGCGCTGATGCCCCGCCCCGTAGCCTTCTTCGCGAAGGCCGAATACTTCACCACCGGCGGCGTCAAGGGCAAAGCCATGAAGGCTTTCTTTGAATCAGTGGGGTCCATTCCGGTGGAACGCGGCGAGCAGGCCGCCAGCGTGCAGGCACTGAAAACGCTGCTGGACATCCTTGAATCGGGCAAGGGCATCGGCATCTACCCGGAGGGGACGCGGTCGCGGGACGGTATCCTCTACCGGGGCCGGACGGGCGTGGGCTGGCTGGCACTCACCACCGGAGCCCCCGTGATCCCGGTGGGCCTGATCGGCACCGAAAACCTTCAGCGCGCCGGCGAGAAGGGCGTCAAGCCCCAGCACTTCACCATGAAGGTAGGGGAGCCTCTGTATTTCGACAAAACCGGACCGGACCATTCCCTGCCCGCGCGGCGTGAAGTAACGGACCGGATCATGGACGCGATAGCCGGGTTGAGCGGCCAGCAGCGTTCCACCAGCTACAACCAGAGTAAAGCCACGGAGTAGGCAGCACCCTGCCGCTGCCCCAGCTTGCAATGCCGGCTTCGGTTGCCAGGCGCGGCCAAGAGAGCCCGGTGCGCTCAGTAGACTGTATAGGTGGCAAATCCAGCAAGTTACAGGCCCCGGACCGGTGAGATTCCCACCAACCCTGGCGTCTACCGGTTCCGCGACCAGCACGGCCGGGTCATCTACGTGGGCAAGGCCAAAAGCCTCCGCTCGCGCCTGAACTCCTACTTCGCCAACCCGGCCGGATTGCTGCCCAAGACCTACGCCATGGTCCATGCGGCCAGCAGCGTCGAGTGGACCGTGGTGAACAGCGAGCTTGAGTCGCTGCAGCTGGAATACACGTGGATCAAGGAATTCAAGCCGCGCTTTAATGTGGTGTTCCGCGACGACAAGACCTACCCCTACCTGGCCGTGACCGTGGGCGAAAAATATCCCCGGGTCCAGGTGATGCGCGGGGACAAGAAAAAGGGCACCCGCTATTTCGGACCGTACACCGCCGGTGCCATCCGAGAAACCATGGACACGCTGCTGCGCGTTTTTCCGGTGCGCAGCTGCAGCGCGGGTGTCTTCAAGCGGGCTGAAGCCAGTGGCCGGCCCTGCCTCCTGGGCTACATCGACAAGTGCTCCGCACCCTGTGTCGGCCGGATTTCCCCGGAGGACCACCGCGCCCTCGCCGATGATTTCTGCGCCTTCATGGGCGGCGAGGCCAAGCGTTTCATTTCCAGGCTGGAAAAGCAGATGGCCGAAGCCGTGGCGGAACTGGACTACGAGCGCGCGGCGCGGCTCCGCGACGACATCACAGCCATGCGGAAAGTGTTTGAGCGAAACGCCGTGGTGCTCGCCGAGGACACGGATGCCGACGTCTTTGCCCTGCACGAAGACGAACTGGAAGCCGCCGTGCAGGTGTTCCACGTCCGCGGCGGGCGCATCCGGGGGCAACGCGGCTGGGTGGTGGAGAAGGTGGAGGATTTCACCACCCCGGACCTGGTGGAGCATCTCCTGCAGCAGGTGTACGGCGAGGACGGGGACAGCCACGGCCGCCTGCCCCGCGAGGTGCTGGTCCCCGTGGCTCCCAGCAACCTGGCTGAACTGACCCAATGGCTTAGCGGGATCCGTGGCGCGAAAGTCGATGTACGGGTGCCGCAGCGGGGCGACAAGGCAGCCCTGATGTCCACCGTGAGGGAGAATGCCGAGCACGCCCTGAAGCTGCACAAGACCCGGCGCGCGGGGGACCTAACGGTCAGGTCGCAGGCGCTGCAGGAGCTCCAGGACGCGCTGGACCTGCCGGTGCCGCTGCTGCGCATCGAATGCTTCGACGTTTCGCACGTCCAGGGCACCAATGTGGTTGCCTCGATGGTGGTGGTGGAGGACGGCCTCCCCAAGAAGTCGGACTACCGGAAGTTTTCAGTAACGGGCCCCGCAGCGGCGGACGACACCGCTGCCATGCATGACGTCCTGACCCGCCGTTTCCGCCACTACCTGCAGGACAAGTCCGCGCAGGTGGACGAAACTGCCCTTACCGGTGAAGCGGCCGGACAGGAACAGCAACACGACCAGGACCAGGAAAGCAACCTGCTGGACACCACTACACCGGCGCCGCGGGCCAAGTTCGCCTACCCGCCCAACTTGGTGGTGGTGGACGGCGGCAAGCCCCAGGTCAACGCTGCCGCCCGAGCCCTTGCGGACCTGGGCATCGACGACGTATACGTGGTGGGACTGGCCAAGCGCCTGGAGGAAGTGTGGCTGCCGGACAGCGACTTCCCGGTAATCCTTCCCAGGACATCCCAGGGCCTGTACCTCCTGCAACGGATTCGAGACGAGGCCCATCGGTTCGCCATCTCCTTCCATCGGCAGAAGCGGGGGAAGGCCATGACGGTTTCCGCCCTTGACGGGGTGCCAGGCCTAGGTGCTTCAAAGCGCAAGGCGCTCCTGGCCCATTTTGGCTCCGTCAAGAGCGTCAAGGCGGCATCCGTGCAGGAACTCTCCGAAGCGAAGGGCATCGGGCCTGCCCTCGCCAGCGCCATCGTGCACCACTTCGCCCCCGAAGGGCCGGAAGCCGCTGCGGTTCCCGCCATCAACATGACCACCGGAGAAATCATCGAAACTTAACGGTGGCCCGCCAAACTTGGCTAGGGTAAAGGACGGGGTTCCGCTGATGCGGCGGCCTGCGGGACAACAACAGAAACGGGGCGGACCTGATGGCAGACACAACGGCGGAATCCGGAGCAGGGCAGGACGGCATGCAGCCCGTCAAGCCGCTCGAAGCGGAACTGCTGGTGGTCACGGGAATGTCGGGAGCGGGCCGGAGCACAGCCGCGGACGCGCTTGAGGACCACGGTTGGTACGTCGTGGAGAACCTGCCGCCCCAGATGCTGGGTACCCTGGCAGAACTGGTATCCCACGCCCCACAGTCCATTCCCCGGCTGGCCGTGGTGATTGACGTGCGCAGCAAGGGCCTGTTCGCGGACATCCGCGCGGCTCTGGGAGCCCTGGCGGCCAGTGGCGTCACTTTCCGCGTGCTTTTCCTCGACGCCGGCGACGATGTCCTGGTCCGGCGCTTTGAACAGGGACGGCGGCCGCACCCGCTTCAGGGCGGCGGCCGCATCCTCGACGGAATTGCTGCCGAACGCGAGCTGCTCCAGGAACTGCGCGACAGCTCCGACGTCGTCCTGGACACCTCCGGCTACAACGTCCACGGCCTCGCCACCGCCATTACCGAACTTTTCAGCGAAACAGGGCCCGTGGCCCTGCGGCTGAACATCATGAGCTTCGGCTTCAAGTACGGCCTGCCCGTGGACGCCAACTACGTCGCGGATGTCCGCTTCATCCCCAACCCGCACTGGGTGCCGCAGCTTCGCCCGCACACCGGGCTGGACAAGGACGTCAGCGAATACGTCCTGGAGGCCGAGGGCGTCAAGAACTTCGTTGACCGCTATGTCATGGCGCTGGAGCCCGTCCTGGACGGCTACCGCCGGGAGAACAAGCACTACGCCACCATCGCCGTGGGCTGCACGGGCGGGAAGCACCGCTCGGTGGCTGTCGCCGTCGAACTCTCCAAGAAGCTGGCCCAGTATCCCAGGGTGACGGTGACCACCACGCACCGGGACCTGGGCCGCGAATAATGTCGCTGTTCACCGGGGCGCTGCCGCTGGTTCCTCCTGCCGGCGCGGCGGCCAACCAGCAGGATAAAGGGCGGAACGTGGTGGCACTGGGCGGCGGGCACGGCCTGTCCGCGTCCCTTTCGGCGCTGCGCCTGCTTACCTCCGAGCTCACCGCCATCGTGACGGTGGCAGACGACGGCGGCTCGTCCGGGCGCCTGCGCGACGAGTACGGCGTCCTCCCGCCGGGGGACCTGCGGATGGCCCTCTCCGCCCTGTGTGACGACACCGACTGGGGACGTACCTGGCGCGACGTCATGCAGCACCGTTTCCGCCCCGGGAAAGGTCCGGGCGGCTCGCTGGACGACCATGCCACCGGCAACCTGCTGATCGTCACCCTGTGGGAGCTGCTCGGCGACGCCGTCGCCGGGCTCCGGTGGGCCGGGGCGCTGCTGGGTGCCCGCGGCCAGGTTTTGCCCATGTCCACCGAACCGTTGACGATCGAAGGCGACGTCCGGGTGACCGCCCCCGACGGCAGTTCCGAACTGCAGACCATCCGGGGGCAGGCACGCTGTGCCGTGGCCGGCAAACTGGAGCAGGTCCGCCTCCTTCCGGAAGCGGCACCGGCGTGCGTCGAGGCCCTCACGGCGATTGAGCTGGCCGACTGGGTCATCCTGGGCCCGGGCTCGTGGTACACCTCGGTGCTGCCGCACCTGCTGCTGCCGGAGATGCGCCAGGCCCTCTGCCACACCCCGGCGAAGCGCTGCCTCACCATGAACCTGGCCACGGACACCAAGGAAACCTCTGGGATGACGGCCGCGGACCACCTCCATGTCCTGCGGCGCTACGCCCCCGAGTTCACGGTGGACGTAGTCCTTGCGGACCCCGCATCAGTTCCCGACCTGCACGAGTTCGAGAAGGCCGCCGCAATGATCGGCGCCGAGGTGGTCTTGGGTAAAGTAGGGGCGTCGGGGCGCCGTCCCGTCCATGACCCGCTGCGTCTGGCCACGGCGTACCACGACATTTTCGGGAACAGTTAGGAAGGTGCCATGGCACTGACAGCATCAGTCAAGGAAGAACTTTCCCGTCTGGATATCAAGAAGTCATCAGTGCGGAAGGCGGAAGTGTCAGCCATGCTGCGCTTTGCCGGCGGGCTGCACATCATCTCCGGCCGGATCGTCATCGAGGCCGAAGTGGACCTGGCCTCCACCGCCCGCCGCCTCCGTGCCGCCATCGCGGAAGTCTATGGGCACCAAAGCGAGATCATCGTGGTCTCCGCCGGGGGACTGCGGCGCGCCAGCCGCTACGTCGTCAGGGTGGTGCGCGACGGCGAGGCCCTCGCCCGCCAGACAGGTCTCCTCGACGGCCGGGGACGTCCCGTGCGGGGGCTGCCGTCCGCCGTCGTAAACGGTTCAGCGGCGGACGCTGAGGCGGTGTGGCGCGGCGCCTTCCTGGCACATGGTTCGCTGACTGAACCCGGCCGTTCATCGTCCCTTGAGGTCACCTGCCCAGGGCCGGAATCGGCGCTGGCCCTGGTGGGGGCGGCGCGCAGGCTGGATATCCAGGCGAAGGCACGCGAGGTCAGGGGAGTGGACCGCGTGGTCATCCGCGACGGCGACACCATCGCCGCCCTGCTCACCCGCATGGGCGCCCACGACGCGCTGATGGTGTGGGAGGAACGCCGGATGCGCAAGGAAGTCCGCGCCACCGCCAACCGGCTTGCCAACTTCGACGACGCCAATCTGCGCCGCTCAGCCCAGGCGGCGGTCGCGGCGGGCGCGCGGGTGGAACGTGCCCTGGAGATCCTCGGCGACGACGTCCCCGACCACCTGAAGTACGCGGGGGAGCTGCGCGTGGCGCATAAACAGGCAAGCCTGGACGAACTGGGCCGCCTTGCCGATCCGGTGATGACAAAGGACGCGATCGCCGGAAGGATCCGCCGGCTGCTGGCCATGGCCGACAAGCGGGCGCTGGACCTGGGCATCCCGGGAACTGACGCCAATGTGACGCCCGAAATGCTGGACGAGTAACAGGCCCATAGAATCAAAAAGATTCCGGGCGCCTGCCGTCCGGATGCACAATCCGAGAGTCACCAACCGGACCGCGTGTCCACGATATTGGAGGATTTTGTGACTGAGTACGTATTGCCCGAACTCAAGTACGACTACGCCGCCCTCGAACCGCACATCTCAGCGCGGATCATGGAGCTGCACCACAGCAAGCACCACGCCACCTACGTTGCCGGCGCCAACAACGCCCTGGCCCAGATGGCTGAAGCCCGGGAGAAGGGCGACTTCGCCAACATCAACCGGCTCTCCAAGGACCTCGCCTTCCACACCGGCGGGCACGTCAACCACTCCGTATTTTGGAACAACCTCTCCCCGGACGGCGGCGACAAGCCCGAAGGTGAGCTGGCTGCCGCCATCGATGACGCCTTCGGCTCCTTCGATGCCTTCCGCGCCCAGTTCTCGGCAGCCGCACTCGGCCTGCAGGGCTCGGGCTGGGGCTTCCTGGCCTACGAGCCCATCGGCGGCAACCTGGTCATCGAGCAGCTGTACGACCAGCAGGGCAATACAGCGCTGGGCACCACCCCGCTGCTGATGCTCGACATGTGGGAGCACGCCTTCTACCTGGACTACGTCAACGTGAAGGCGGACTACGTCAAGGCCTTCTGGAACATTGTGAACTGGGCCGACGTCGCCCAGCGGTTCGAGGCGGCACGCACCAACGCCACGGGACTCATCACCCTCCCGTAGTGCGCCCCGTTATAGTCCCCTGTAACAAACTTCACATTCGGACTTAAACCGGTCGCGATGTGGACGGTCCGCCCCCGCACTTGCGGGGGCGGACCAAGTTAAACGTAAGATAGGTCACGGAAGGCGGTTAGCCTTCAGCAATGAGGCTGGTCGCCCTCCGTCTGTAAATCATCTCTGCCCAATGGCGTGCGGGATCTGTTAGTTGGCTTGAACGCCCGCTCAACTAGTTGTGCTTCACAAAGCACCAAGGAGACTGAAAAAGTGACGACCCGTATTGGTATCAACGGCTTTGGCCGTATCGGCCGCAACTACTTCCGCGCAGCGCTTGCACAAGGCGCGGACCTGGAGATCGTTGCAGTCAACGACCTCACCAGCCCGGAGGCCCTGGCTCACCTGTTCAAGTACGACTCCGTCGGCGGCCGCCTGAAGGAAACCATCGAGGTCAAGGACGGCAACATCGTCGTCAACGGCAACGTCATCAAGGTCCTGGCGGAGCGTGACCCCGCCAACCTTCCCTGGGGCGAACTGGGCGTTGACATCGTCATCGAGTCCACCGGCTTCTTCACCAAGGCCGCCGATGCGCAGAAGCACATTGACGCCGGCGCCAAGAAGGTCCTGATCTCCGCCCCGGCATCGGATGAGGACATCACCATCGTGATGGGTGTTAACCACGACCTCTACGACAACGCCACCCACAACATCATTTCGAACGCATCCTGCACCACCAACTGCCTGGGCCCGCTGGCCAAGGTGGTCAACGATGAATTCGGCATCGAGCGCGGCCTCATGACCACCGTCCACGCCTACACCGCAGACCAGAACCTGCAGGACGGCCCGCACAAGGACCTGCGCCGCGCCCGCGCCGCAGCCGTCAACATGGTCCCCACGTCCACCGGCGCAGCAAAGGCCATTGGCCTGGTCCTGCCCGAGCTCAAGGGCAAGCTGGACGGCTACGCCATCCGCGTTCCCGTCCCCACCGGTTCCGCCACCGACCTCACCGTCACCGTCTCCCGCGAGACCACCGTGGAGGAAGTCAACGCCGCCCTCAAGCGTGCAGCCGAGTCCGAGGAGCTGCAGGGCTTCCTGACCTACACGGAGGAACCCATCGTTTCCTCCGACATCGTGGGTGACCCCGCATCCTCCATCTTCGACGCCGGCCTCACCAAGGTCATCGGGAACCAGGTCAAGGTTGTTTCCTGGTATGACAACGAGTGGGGCTACTCCAACCGTCTCGTCGACCTCACGGAGCTCGTGGCATCCAAGCTGGGCTAGGGTTAGACACATGACATCTCACACCCTCAACGAACTGATCGCTGAAGGTGTCCGCGGGCGGTACATTCTGGTTCGAAGTGACCTGAATGTGCCGCTCGACGGCTCTACAGTCACTGACGACGGCCGCATCAAGGCCTCCCTTCCAGTGCTGTCAAAGCTCACGGACGCCGGTGCCCGCGTGCTGGTAACAGCCCATCTCGGACGCCCCAAGGGCGCCCCCGAGGACAAGTACTCCCTCCGGCCCGCGGTGGACCGCCTGGCCGAACTGGCGGGCTTCAAGGTCTCCCTGGCCGGGGATACCGTGGGCAGCGCAGCCAAGGAAGCCGCAGCCGCACTCCAGGACGGTGAAGTGCTCGTGCTGGAAAACGTCCGCTTCGATGCCCGCGAAACCAGCAAGGACGACGCCGAGCGCGGCGCCTTTGCTGACGAGCTCGTGGCACTTACCGGCGGCAACGGCGCCTACGTGGATGACGCCTTCGGCGCCGTCCACCGCAAGCACGCCAGCGTTTACGACGTCGCTACCCGGCTGCCGTCCTACCAGGGCGACCTGGTGCACACCGAGGTGGAAGTGCTCCGCAAGCTCACCACGGACACGCAGCGTCCTTATGTGGTGGTGCTGGGCGGATCCAAGGTCTCGGACAAGCTGGCGGTCATTGAGAACCTGATGGGCAAGGCTGACACCATCCTGGTGGGCGGCGGCATGCTGTTTACGTTCCTCGCAGCAGCGGGGCATAAAGTAGCCTCCAGCCTGCTCGAGGAGGACCAGATCCCCGTGGTCCAGGACTACCTCAAGCGCGCTGCGGACGCCGGCACGGAATTCGTCATCCCCACGGACGTGGTGGTGGCTGAGAAGTTCGCCGCCGACGCCGCCCACGAGACCGTTGCGGCCGACGCCATCGAGGGCAGCAGCTTCGGCGCCAAGGGGATCGGCCTGGACATCGGGCCGGAATCCGCAGCCGCCTTCGCTGACAGGATCAAGGGTGCCAAAACGGTCTTCTGGAACGGTCCGATGGGGGTCTTCGAATTCGAAGCCTTCTCCGCCGGCACCCGCGCCATTGCCCAGGCCCTCACCGAAACGGACGCGTTCACCGTCGTGGGCGGCGGGGATTCCGCTGCCGCCGTTCGCACGCTCGGCTTCGCTGACGACCAGTTCGGACACATTTCCACCGGCGGCGGTGCCAGCCTGGAATACCTTGAAGGCAAGGAACTTCCGGGGCTCAGCGTCCTCGACCGCTAGGAACAGTGTCCGGTAGCCGTACCGGACTTGTGTCCAGTCCCCGGGGCCGGCAGGCTGCGTCCGCAGCCTGCCGGCCCAACACTTATCAGAACCTCTTTTGGAGAATATGTGACTACTTCAACGAACGGCGCTTTCGACCGCAAACCCTTCATCGCCGGCAACTGGAAAATGAACATGGACCACGTGCAGGGCATCACCCTCCTGCAGAAGCTTGCCTGGACCCTTTCGGATGCCAAGCACGACTACAGCCGGGTTGAAGTGGCAGTCTTCCCGCCGTTCACCGACCTCCGCGGTGTGCAGACCCTGGTGCAGGGTGACGACCTGGACATTGCCTACGGCGGGCAGGACCTGTCCCAGTTCGATTCCGGAGCATATACCGGGGACATCTCGGGCCAGTTCCTGAGCAAGCTGGGCTGCAAATACGTCCTGGTGGGCCACAGCGAACGCCGCACCATCCACAACGAGTCCGACGACGTCCTCAATGCCAAGGTCAAGGCAGCCTTCAAGCACGGCCTCGTTCCCGTACTATGCGTTGGCGAAGGACTGGAAATCCGCCAGGCCGGCACGCACGTCAACCACACATTGGAGCAGCTGCGCGCCGGTGTCGCTGGCCTTACCCCGGACCAGGCGGCGGAGCTCGTGGTAGCCTACGAGCCGGTCTGGGCCATTGGTACCGGCGAAGTTGCCGGGCCGGAGGACGCCCAGGAGATGTGCGCCGACATCCGCGCAGAGCTCGACTCCCTGTTCGGCCCGGAAGCGGCTGGGAAGACCCGCCTGCTCTACGGCGGTTCGGTCAAGGCCAACAACGCCGCCGCCATCCTCAAGGAACGCGACGTGGACGGCCTGCTGGTGGGTGGCGCAAGTCTCGACGCGGCCGAGTTTGCTAATATTGTCAGGTTCGAGAGTCACCTGGTGGCGGACTAGTCCGTCCCACTGCGCACACTCCCGCAAATCCAACTTTCTGAAAGGCCGTCGTGGACGTTCTTCATGTCATTCTGCAGATCCTCCTGGGCATCACCAGCCTCCTGCTGACACTGCTCATCCTCCTTCACAAGGGACGGGGCGGCGGTCTGTCCGACATGTTCGGCGGCGGCATGAGCTCCGGCCTAAGCTCCTCGGGCGTGGCCGAACGCAACCTCAACCGGTTTACTGTGATCCTCGGCGTCACCTGGGGCATCGTGATCATCGCGCTCGGGCTGATCATGCGGTTTACTGCCGGTGGAGATTCCTAAGCCGGTCACCCCTGATAACAGAAACTGCCGCGGTGACACTCCCGGCGGGCAGGTCTGCCAACTAAACTGTGGCTGTCGGTTCCCGACAGCCACAGTTCTGTTTAACCAGGCAGGAGTCCCGATGATTCATCCGGCATCCGGCTTCCGCGGCACCCGCGCGGGAGTCACGGAAGGAACGGGTTTCAGCTTCGAGTCAGAGGACCACGGACAGGCCGTGCCGCGCATTCAGGTCTCGTACTGGTGCGCCAATGGCCATGAAACCAGGCCGGTGTTCCTCAAGCTCCCCGAGGACCAGATTCCGCTCGTCTGGGATTGCCGGCGGTGTGGCGCCCCGGCCTCCCGGGACGGGCAGGCAGCTGCGGCGGACGTCATGGACGAAGGTTTCAAGAGCCACCTTGAGTATGTTAAAGAACGGCGCTCCAGCCAGGACGCCGAAGACGTGCTGGCCGGAGCGCTGGCAAAGCTACGCGCCCGCGGCGTCCTTCCGGACGAGCTGATGCGGGACACGTGAAGCAGCATTTTCGTCAATGAGCCACAGCGTCCGCGATGTTCCCCGCGGCCCCGCAGCCGGTACCTGCACCGGGTTGGCGCCGGCGAGGGCCAGTCCCACAGCGCCGGCCTTGTCCTCTCCCGCCACAACCATCCACACCTCCGAGGCAGTGTTGATGGCGGGCAGGGTGAGGGATACCCGCAGCGGAGGCGGCTTGGGGGAGTTTCGGACTCCCACCACCGTCAGCTGCTTTTCACGGATCCCGGCCTGCTCAGGGAACAGCGATGCAACATGCGCGTCCGGTCCAACCCCCAGCAGGACAACATCGAGCCGGGGGAGCGCAGCAGGCTCATCCGGCCGGTCGTCGGACATGTCGGCGGCATGTTCGGCTGCAGCAGCCTCCCGAAACCGGCGGGCATAGTCCTCCGCGGCTTCCTCAGGGCTGCCGAAGTCGTCCGCCGACCCGGGGATGTGCACCCGCTCGGGGTCAACCGGAATATGCGACAGCAGTGCATCGAAGGCCTGCTTCGTGTTCCGGTCCGGATCGTCGGACGGAACGAACCTTTCATCTCCCCACCAGAAGTTCACCTTTGACCAGTCGACGGCGGGTGCCGCCGGAGAGTCAACAACAGCCTTGAGCGTGCCAATGCCCACCGTACCGCCCGTCAGGACCACGGTGGCTTCACCATGCTTGTCCTGGACATCCACAAGCTTGGTAATCAGGCGGGCCGCGATGGCCGCCATCAACACGGACGAATCAGGATGGATGCTTACTCTTGGCTCAACGCTCACTGGGTCGGACGCTCCTTAGATTGGTTCGTGGCAGTCCCATAGTAATCACTTCACCGAAGACTTCGTCCGGGTCAAGGCGGCGCAGTTCCTCGGCCAGGCAGTCCCGGAGGCTGCGGCGTGGCAGCGAGATGCGCTGGGCAGGCTGACCCGGCTGGGTCAGTTCGGCCACGGAAAGTCCCGGGCGGAAGAGCTGGACGTCCCCGCCGGGCCGTGTGAGCCGGACGCGGCGAATGCCCGTTCCGGCGGGGTCGGCCACGATGGTCACGGGTGCTTCGAGCGCGAGGGTGAGCCAAGCCGCCAGGAGAATGGTGCTCGGCGAATCCGAGGCACCCTCGACGGCGACGGCGGTGACCGGTGAGGGGTCAACCTCGTCCAAAGCGGCGGCGAGTTGAATCCGCCAGTTCGTGAGGCGTGTCCACGCCAGGTCCGTGTCGCCGGCCCGGTAGGTTTTGTGGATATTCTCCAGCGCCGCCTGCGGATCCGGTTCGTTCGCCGAATCGGTGATGCGGCGGTGCGCGATGCGGCCGATGGAGGTTTCGCAGGCGTTTTGCGGGGCGCCGTGCGGCCACCAAGCCACGATCGGGGCGTCCGGGAGCAGCAGGGCAGCGACCAGCGACTCGCTTTCATGCGAAAGCTGGCCGTAACCGCGCAGCACGATCACCTCGGACGCACCCGCGTCACCGCCCACCCGGATCTGGGCGTCCAGCCGGTCCTCGGCGTCTGCTCCCGCGTCGGCGAGGACAATGATCCGGCAGGGGTGCTCCCGGCTGGCATCGTTGGCCGCCTCGATAGCTTCTTCCTCAAGCCCGGACTTGGTGACCACCACGAGGGTAAGAACCCGGCCCAGGGCGATGACGCCGCCCTGCTCGCGCAGAGCCATCAGTTTTTTTGAAACGCTCGAGGTGGTGGTGTCCGGCAAATCCACAATCATGGCCTTCTCCAGGTTCGTCCGTCGCGGGCCAGCAGCTCGTCGGCAGAGGCAGGTCCCCAGGAGCCCGGGGCGTAGGGCTCGGGCTGTTCGTTCAGGGTGGCCCAGTACTCCTCGAACGGGTCAAGGATCTTCCAGGACAGCTCCACCTCCTCATGCCGCGGGAACAGCGGCGGCTCGCCCAGGAGCACGTCCAGGATCAGCCGCTCGTAGGCCTCCGGGCTGGATTCGGTGAAGGAATGGCCGTACCCGAAGTCCATGGTCACGTCCCGGACTTCCATCTGCGTGCCCGGAACCTTCGAGCCGAACCTTATAGTCACGCCCTCATCGGGCTGGACGCGGATTACTACCGCGTTCTGGCCGAAGTCATCCTCGGCGTGGTCACGGAACAGCAGGTTTGGTGCACGCTTGAACACCACCGCGATCTCGGTGACGCGGCGGCCCAGCCGCTTGCCGGCGCGCAGGTAGAACGGCACACCGGACCAGCGGCGGGTGTGGATGTCCACCCGGATCGCGGCGAAGGTTTCCGTCGTGGAATCAGCCGGGATGCCTTCTTCCTCCAGGTAGCCCTGGACCTGTTCCCCGCCCTGCCAGCCGCCAGTGAACTGGCCCCGCGCCGAATGCGTGGACAAGTCCTCCGGAAGCTTGACGGCGGCGAGGACCTTTTCCTTCTCCGCACGCAGGTGGTCGGCATTGAAGGAGATTGGCTCCTCCATCGCCGTCAGCGCCAGCAACTGAAGCAGATGGTTCTGGATCACGTCGCGGGCCGCGCCCACGCCGTCGTAATACCCCGCCCGGCCGCCGGTGCCGATGTCCTCGGCCATGGTGATCTGGACGTGGTCCACGTAGTTCGCGTTCCATAGCGGCTCAAACAGCTGGTTCGCGAACCGCAGTGCCAGGATGTTCTGGACCGTTTCCTTGCCCAGGTAGTGGTCGATGCGGAACACCGCATCCTGCGGAAACACCGACTCCACAATGTCGTTCAGCTTCCGGGCGGACTCGAGGTCGTGCCCGAACGGCTTTTCGATCACCACGCGGCGCCACTTCTCACCCTCGGCCTGCGCCAGGCCGTGCTTGGACAGCTGCCGGCAGACCTGCTCAAACGCCTTGGGCGGAATGGACAGGTAGAACGCGTGGTTCCCCCGGGTGCCCCGGACGTCGTCGAGTTCCTTAATGGTTTCGCCGAGCCGCTCAAAGGCGCCGTCGTCGTCGAACTCTCCCTGGACAAAACGGATGCCCTCGGACAGCTGGTTCCAGACAGCCTCATCAAAGGGCGTCCGCGCGTACGACTGCACCGACGATTTCACCTGCGCGGCAAAGTCTTCATCACTCCACGGCCGGCGCCCGAAGCCCACCAAGGCAAAGCTGGGCGGCAGGAGGCCGCGGTTGGCGAGATCGTACACGGCCGGCATGAGTTTCTTCCGGGCGAGGTCGCCGGTGACTCCGAAGAGCACCAGCGACGACGGGCCGGCAATCCGGTTCAGGCGGCGGTCACGCGGGTCCCGGAGCGGATTCCGGCGTTGGCCGGAACGCGTCCCGGCAGACCTGCCGTATTCAGTTTCTGGCATGGTGCTCTGTGCCCTAGCTTTCGGTAACGGTGGCTGACCTGGCGGACAGGGCAGCGATGATGTCCTGCAACTGTGCCACACCGGCGGCCCGGTCGGTCAGGTGCAGGCGCAGCACGGGCCGGCCGTGCTCGCTCAGGACCTGCGCGTCGCCGGCAGCCTGTGCGGCGATCAGCTGCCCAAAGGTGAAGGGACGGTCCGGGATGGCAAGGTCTTCCGCCGCGTCGGCAGTGACCTGCAGGAACACACCAATCGCGGGCCCGCCCTTGTGGAACTGGCCAGTGGAGTGCAGGAAGCGGGGGCCCCAGCCGAACGTCACCGGACGACCGGTGACAGCTGCCAGCTCGTCACGGACGCTTTCGAGCTGCGCAAAGGCAAGCCGGTCGAAGTAGGCCTGGACGCTGAGGTAGCTGTCCGGCAGGAGGGTCCCCAGCAGGGCACGGATAGCCTCTTCGGCGGTGGCGGCTTCGCCCAGCCAGTCGCCGCCGCGGACCTCAATGGCTCCATCGACGAACGCCGCCGGGGTGGGCTCGGGCCGGGCGTCCAGAAGTCCGCGGGCGGCCACCTTTGCGGCCTCTACGTCGGGCTGGTCAAAGGGGTTGATCCCCAGCAGGCGTCCGGCCACGGCAGTGGCGAATTCCCATACCATCATCTGGGTGGGCAGTCCGCCGGCGACCGCAACCTCGTTTTCACCGAGCTCGACGTCGGCGTCCGCGGCAACCAGGCGCACCACCAGGACGTCCGGGGCTCCGGACGTGACTTCCGGGGCGGCCGGACCGGCGACCACCGGCAGAACACCGGTTCCCAGCTTGCCGGTGGACTCGGCGATGAGCTGCTCGGCCCAGTCGGCAAAGCCGACGATCCCCGAGCCGTCCTCGGCAATGATGATCTTGTTGCGCAGGGGATTTGTTCCGCCCAGTGCGGTTCCCAGTGCAAGCCCGATGTTCTCGGGTGCGTCATCGTTAAGGATTTCCGCTGCTTCCTCGGCCTCGTCGAGGAAAGCCTGGATGTCCACGCCCGCCAGGCCGGAAGGCACCAGGCCGAAGGCGGTCAGGGCCGAGAAGCGGCCGCCGACGTTAGGATCGGCGTTGAAGACGGCGCGGTATCCGGAATCGCGGGAGGCTTTGTCCAGCGGGGAGCCCGGATCGGTGACAATGATGATCCGGCTTGCGGCATCGATGCCGGCGTCAGCGAATGCCTTTTCGAAGACCCTCCGCTGGGAGTCCGTTTCCACGGTGGAGCCGGACTTGGACGAGACAACAATGGCGGTCTCCGCAAGCCGGTCCGCCAGGGCAGCACGGACCTGGTCAGGGTCCGTGCTGTCCAGCACAGTCAGCTCGACGCCGGCGGTACCTGCAATAACCTCCGGAGCCAGCGAGGATCCGCCCATGCCGCACAGGACGATACGGGTAACGCCTTCAGCCCTCAGGGCGTCGCGGAGTTCCAGGATGTCCTTGACCAGGGGCTGGGAGACCGTGGCAGCTTCCACCCAGCCGAGGCGGATGGCGGACTCGGCCGCGGCATCGGAACCCCACAGGGTGTGGTCCTTGGCGAAGATCCGGGTGGCAATGCGGTCCTCCACCAGTGAGGGGAGGTGCTGTTCCAGGGCCTGCTGTGCGGCTCCTGTGGCGTCGTAGCTGAGTGTGCTCATGGTTGGTTAGGAAGCCTTCCGTGCGGCGGCAAGGGCACCTTCGACGTCGCCCAGCAGCTCCTTCCAGCTGGCCACGAACTTGTCCAGGCCTTCGGTTTCGAGGAGTGCGACGACCTCGTTGTAGGAGACGCCCAGCTTTTCCAGGGCGTCCAGGGTGCTGTTGGCTTCGGTGTAGGTGCCGGTGATGGTGTCACCGGTGACCACGCCGTGGTCGAAGGTGGCGTCCAGCGTCTTCTCGGGCATGGTGTTGACCACGCCGCGGGCGACGAGCTCGGTGACGTAGAGGGTGTCCGGGTAGGCGGGGTCCTTCACGCCGGTGGAGGCCCACAGGGGGCGCTGGGGGAGTGCGCCGGACTCGGCCAGCAATGCCCAGCGTTCGGTGGCGAAGAGCTCTTCGTACACCTGGTAGGCCAGGCGGGCGTTGGCCAGGCCGGCCTTGCCCTTGAGGGCGAGGGCCTCGTCGGTGCCGATCGCGGTCAGGCGCTTGTCGATCTCGGAGTCCACGCGGGAGACGAAGAAGGAGGCCACGGAGTGGATCTTCGAGAGGTCGTGGCCGTTTTCCTTGGCCTGCTCCAGTCCGGACTGGAAGGCGTTGATGACCGCGCGGTAGCGCTGGAGGGAAAAGATCAGGGTCACGTTGACGCTGATGCCCTCTGCCAGGGTTGCTGTTATCGCCTCAAGGCCCTCGAGGGTCGCCGGGATCTTGATCAGGACGTTGTCCTTGTTGACCCGCTTGTACAGGTGCTTGGCTTCGGCGATGGTGCCGGCGGTGTCCCAGGCCAGGCGCGGGTCCACCTCGATGGACACACGCCCGTCCACGCCGTTGGTGGCTGCTGCCACGGGGGCGAACAGGTCGCAGGCGTCGGCGACGTCGGTGGTGGTGATCTCGAAGATGGTGTCCTCGATGCTGGCACCAGCGGCGGCCTGCTTCGCGATGGTGGCGTCGTAGTCCGTGCCGGCGGTGATAGCGGCGTGGAAGATCGACGGGTTGGTGGTCACACCGACCACGTTCTTCTCTTCGATGAGCTTGGCCAGGGTGCCAGTTTCCAGGCGTCCGCGGGAAAGGTCATCAAGCCAGATGGAAACTCCGGCGTCGGAGAGCTGCTGGGTGGGAGTAGTCATTGTTTTTATCTCCTGGGAAATTTTGGTGGTTAGGCCTGGAGGCCTGCGAGGGAGTCCTTGGCGGCCGCTGCTACTGCTTCTGCGGTGATGCCGAACTCCTGGAAGAGGCGCTTGTAGTCAGCGGAAGCGCCGTAGTGCTCGAGGCTGACGGAGCGGCCGGCATCGCCGACGAATTCCCTCCAGCCCAGGGCCAGTCCGGCCTCTACCGACACACGTGCCTTGACGGCGGCGGGCAGGACGGACTCGCGGTATGCGGCGTCCTGCTTGTTGAACCATTCGACGCAGGGCATGGAGACGACGCGGGCGGCGATGCCTTCGGCCTGCAGGGTTTCGCGGGCCTTCACGGCCAGCTGGACCTCGGAGCCGGTGGCGATCAGGATGATGTCGGCCGGGACGGTCGCGCCGTCCTTGGAGGCCTCGGCCAGCACGTAGCCGCCCTTGGCCACACCGGCGGTGGAGGCGAACGTGTCGCCGCTGGCTTCGCCGTTGCCGCGCTCCCAGGTGGGGATGTTCTGGCGGGTCAGGACGATACCGGCCGGGTTGGCGTGGTTTTCCAGCATGGTCTTCCAGGCCGCCGCGACTTCGTTGGCGTCACCGGGACGAACCACGTCCAGGCCAACGATGGCGCGCAGCGAGGCGAGCTGTTCCACCGGCTGGTGGGTGGGGCCGTCCTCGCCCAGGCCGATGGAGTCGTGCGTCCACACGTACAGGGACGGAACACCCATCAGCGCGCCAAGGCGGATGGCCGGGCGCTGGTAGTCGGAGAAGATCAGGAACGTACCGGAGAAGGCCCGGGTCCGGCCGTGCAGGGCGATGCCGTTCACGATCGACGCGGCGGCGTGCTCGCGGATGCCGAAGTGCAGCACCCGGCCGTACGGGTTGCCGGACCAGGCATCGGTCTGCTTGGAGGCCGGAACAAACGACGGCGATCCTTCGATCGTGGTGTTGTTCGATTCTGCGAGGTCAGCGGAACCGCCCCACAGTTCGGGAAGGACCGGGCCGAGGGCGTTCAGGACCTTGCCGGAGGCGGCGCGGGTGGAGACGTCCTTGCCGGCGGGGAACACCGGAAGGGCAGCCTCGACGCCCTCGGGCAGTTCCTTGGCCTCGATGCGCTGCAGCAGGGCCGCGCCTTCGGGGTTAGCGGCCTGCCAGGCGTTGAAGGCCTCTTCCCATTCCTTCCGGGCGGCAGCGCCGCGGTCCACCACGGAGCGGGCGTGGGCCAGGACTTCCTGGTCCACCTCGAAGGACTTGGCCGGATCGAAGCCCAGAACTTCCTTCAGTGCTGCCACTTCCTCGGCACCGAGGGCGGAACCGTGGATCTTGCCGGTGTTCTGCTTCTTCGGGGCCGGGTAGCCGATGATGGTGCGCAGCGAGACGATGGAGGGCTTGGACGTCTCGGCCTTGGCCGCGAGCAGGGCCGAGTACAGCTCCTGGACGTCTTCCTTGTATTCACCGGTCTTGGTCCAGTCCACGCGCTGGACGTGCCAGCCGTACGCCTCGTAGCGCTTAAGGACATCCTCGGTGAAGGCAATGTCGGTGTCGTCCTCGATGGAGATGTGGTTCTCATCGTAGACAACAACAAGGTTGCCCAGCTCCTGGTGGCCGGCCAGCGACGAAGCTTCGGCCGTGACACCTTCCTGGAGGTCGCCGTCGGACGCGATGACCCAGATGGTGTGGTCGAACGGGCTCTCACCGGCGGCAGCATCGGCGTCGAACAGGCCGCGCATGCGGCGCTGCGAATACGCAAAGCCCACCGAGGAGGCCAGGCCCTGGCCGAGGGGGCCGGTGGTGATCTCGACGCCGGCGGTGTGCTTGTACTCCGGGTGGCCCGGAGTCAGCGAGCCCCACGTGCGCAGCGCCTCCAGGTCCTTCAGCTCCAGGCCGTAGCCCGCGAGGAACAGCTGGATGTAAAGGGTCAGCGACGTGTGCCCGGGGGAGAGGACGAACCGGTCACGGCCCAGCCACTCAGGATCACGGGGGTCATGGCGCATCAGCTTCTGGAACAGAAGGTACGCGGCCGGGGCCAGGCTCATCGCCGTTCCCGGGTGCCCGTTGCCCACCTTCTCCACAGCATCCGCTGCCAGGACGCGGATGGTGTCCACCGCGCGCTGGTCAAGGCTGGTCCAGGACAGTTCTTGCTCTTCCAAATGTGGCACGAAAACCGGGCCCCTCTCTGTGCTGATGGCAGGCGGCACACCGGGTCCGTGTAAAGGCACGCTGTGTGGCGCCCGCTGCGGTGTGTACCAGCCGTTCACCATCGAAACGTTGATCTTTGTCACTCAGCCACGAGCCAACTGGAATGCGTTTTCCAATGCGTTCTTGCTGCGTGCTGATCTGGTGACAGCTTAGCTCTATTCCATGTTTCGGGCGGCGCAAATCTCACGTTGTGGACGCAATTTCCGCTTTTGTGAACGGGTCTGAAGTGAGGCTGAGTTAATCTGCTCGAATCGGCGCGCGAGCGATCATGAGCACCAAAACGGCGGAAGGTGGGAGGGGTTGGGCGCGGTATGATATTCGGAGGCCAGCGCCGGGTGCGGAGTCCTCATAGCCACCCGGAACTCCCGGCTGTTGCGTGGATCACTGCTTCGCCGGCGCCCGGTTGGGACGGAGCCGTATTGACACAGCTGGACAGCCAGACACAACTGCCGACAGAACGGATGACTGCCACCGTGAGCACAACAGATATGCCGCTGAAAGCATCCCGGGCACCACGGCCCGGGTTTGCCCGTAAGGCAAAGGCGTATCTCGCCCTCACCAAGCCACGCGTCATCGAACTGCTTCTGGTCAGCACGCTGCCCACCATGATCTATGCGGAGCGCGGCTTTCCCTCGATCGGGCTCATCCTGGCCACGCTGATTGGCGGCGCGTTCGCGGCCGGCAGTGCCGGAGCCTTCAACTGTTACATTGACCGCGACATCGACAAGCTGATGCATCGGACCGAAAACCGTCCGCTTGTTACCGGCGAGGTCACGCCGCGCGAAGCGCTGGTCTTCTCCTGGCTTTTGGGGGCAGCGGCCATTGCCATCCTTTGGTTCGGGGCCAACCCCCTGTCTGCCTGGCTGGGACTCGGCGCGATCTTCTTCTATGTGGTGATCTACACGATCATCCTGAAGCGGCGCACTGCGCAGAACATCGTGTGGGGCGGCGCGGCAGGTTGCTTCCCCGTCCTGATCGCCTGGGCCGCTGTCACCAACTCGGTGGAATGGCCGGCAATCATCCTGTTCATGGTGATCTTCCTCTGGACGCCGCCGCACTACTGGCCGTTGTCCATGCGGTACGGCGAGGATTACCGCAACGCCAAGGTTCCGATGCTCGGTGCCATTGCAGGAGCCAAGGTTGTTTCCGTTCAGGTGGTGCTCTACGCGTGGGCCATGGTGGCGTGCTCGCTGCTGATGGTTCCCGCAGGCGGAGCGGGTTGGGTCTACACCGTCACCGCAGTTCTTGCAGGTGCCTGGTTCCTCTATGAGTCGCACGCGCTGTACAACCGTGCGCAGCGTGAGGATGTTCCGGACAAGCGGGCCATGAAGGTCTTCCACGGCTCCATCAGCTACCTCACACTGCTGTTCATTGCCTTGGCTGTTGACCCGTTCGTCGGATCAGCCATCATGCCGGGCTAGCTTCCGATCGTTCTAAACAGCCCCTCCCGGCCTGCCCGGGAGGGGCTTATTGCTGTCCGCAGGCACCTCTCACGACTGCGGACATGACAAATAGTGTCATATCAGTCACTTAACCCGTCACTGCTCGTGACCAGCCCGTTATTCTGGGACCGATCCTGCCCGCAAGCAAAAGGAAACCCATGGCCCAGGCACACGATCCAGCCACCGTACAGTTCCCCAGCCACAGCCCGCCGCCGCAGCGGGGCCCTAAAGAACGCTCCTTGAGATTCCGCCGCCCAGCGGTCCTGCGACACTTGGGGCAGGACGTCCCCGCCTCACTGGTCGTCTTCCTGGTAGCGCTGCCCCTGTCGCTGGGCATTGCTGCCGCTTCGGGTGCCCCCATTATGGCCGGCCTGATCGCCGCTGCAGTAGGCGGCATCGTGGCAGGAAGCCTGGGCGGTTCGTCGCTCCAGGTCAGCGGGCCCGCTGCCGGACTGACCGTCATCGTGGCAGGACTGGTGGATGAATTTGGCTGGCAGGTGACCTGCCTGATCACCGCGGCGGCGGGCGTCGTCCAGCTCCTGCTCGGGATCAGCCGCGTGGGGCGGGCAGCTTTGGCCGTCTCGCCGGTGGTGGTCAAGGCGATGTTGGCCGGCATCGGCATCACCATCATCCTGCAGCAGCTCCAGGTCCTGCTGGGCGCCAGCCCTTCCGGTTCCGCGCTTGAAAATATCGCTGCACTTCCGGCGGCCATCACCAACGTCGAACTGCATGCCGCTTTGTTGGGGCTTGCCGTCGTCGCCATCCTGCTCGGCTGGAAGCACCTGCCTGCCGCTGTGCGACGGATCCCGGGTCCGCTGGCCGCCGTGGCCGCGGGCACCGGCTTGTCCGTGGCATTTGCTCCGGCGGTTGAGCGGATTTCCTTCAGCGGGTCGATTTTCGACGCCGTTGCCCTGCCGCAACTGCCTGACGGAAACTGGCAGGCGGCCGCCTTCGCCGTGCTGTCGATGGCACTGATCGCCAGCATCGAATCCCTGCTTTCCGCCGTCGCCGTGGACAAGATGCAGAACGGCCCCCGCACCAACCTCAACCGCGAGCTCGTGGGGCAGGGGGCAGCCAACATCGTCTCCGGTTCCCTGGGCGGGCTGCCCGTAACCGGCGTCATTGTCCGCAGCGCCACCAACGTGGAGGCGGGGGCAGCCACCAGGGCATCAGCTGTCCTGCACGGCATCTGGGTCCTTGCCTTCTCCGCCCTCTTCGCGGGCCTGATCCAGCTCATTCCGCTGTCCGTCCTGGCAGGGCTCCTCGTGGTCATCGGAGCGAGGCTCATCAAGATCGCGGACATCAGGACGAGCCTGCGCACCGGGGATCTGCTGATCTACGCCGCCACGCTGCTCTGCGTGGTGTTCCTCAACCTGCTCGAAGGCGTGGTGATCGGGCTGGCGCTGGCCGCGGCCAGCGTGCTGTGGCGCGTGTTGCGGGCGGCGATGCAGGCACATCCGCCCGTCTCGCCGTCGGACCCCTGGCGGGTGACCATCGCCGGCTCCTGCAGCTTCTTCGCCCTGCCCCGGCTTAACCGCGTTCTGCACTCGGTCCCGGACGGCATGCGCACGGTGGTGGAGCTGAACGCCGACTACCTGGACCATGCCTTCCGAGAAGCGTTGCTGGCCTGGCAGCACCAGTATGAGGCGGCCGGCGGCAGGGTCTGCCTCGAAGAACACGGAAACACCCTCTTCCGGCTTGCAGCCCACCAGGCACCGAAACGGCAGGAGGCCCGGGAACTTCCGCTACCGCCCAGGACCTCCTGGCTTCCCCCGGCGGAAGCGCCGGAACCTGCAGGCGGCCAGGCAGAAAAGGACGGGGCCCCGCTGCAGCCGGTCCTGCTGGGCATCGACAAGTACCACCGGCGCTTCGCCGAGCAGGTGCGTCCGCTGGTGCACGACCTGGCGAACGGCCAAAATCCGGATGCCCTGTTCGTAGCGTGCGTGGATTCCCGCGTTAATCCCAACCTGATCACCAGCAGTGGCCCAGGCGACATGCTGACCTTACGCAACATAGGCAACGTGGTGTGCCACGACGGACAGGACGCCTCGATCGACTCCGCCCTCTCCTTCGCCGTGAAGGGACTGGAGGTGGAATCGATAGTGATCTGCGGGCACTCCAACTGCGGTGCCATGAAGGTCCTCCTGGATGATGCGGACGGCAAGGGCCATGGCGCCTTGGGGCCGGGCTTCGACGCGTGGCTGGACCACGCCCGGCCCAGCTACCGCGAGCTGCTGGCCGGACATCCGGTGGCCCAGGCGGCAGCGGACGCCGGCTTCTGCAGGGTGGACCAGCTCAGCATGGTCAACGTCGCCGTGCAGCTTGGCAAGCTGGAAGCCCACCCGGTGGTGGGCCCGGCACTTGCCTCGGGCAGCATCCAGGCAACCGGCCTTTTCTATGACATCGCCACGGCGCGCGTGGTGCTGGTGCATTCCTCGGGGATCGACTTCCTGGATCCGGAACACGCCGCAGCACGCTCTGGCGCTTCCGCTCCTGCGACGGCAGGCTGAGCAGAAACTGCTGCTGCAGCACAAAGCGCTCCGATTCACAGATGAACCGGGGCGCTTTGTGCTGTAGGGACTGGGGTGGGCTGGCCGCGTGCAGGCTGCCCCACATGGTCTGGACTACTCCGTGGGGCTCGACCGGGCGATGTCCCAGGCATTGGTTGCAGCTACCATCAGCAGCGCGGCCCCAAGCATGTGCGCAGCCACCAGCAGGGCAGGAATGCCGTTGTAGTACTGGGTGAAACCGATGACAGCCTGCAGTACCGTCACGCCGAGCAATCCCAGGACGGCGGTGCGGATGGGACCGGTAATACGGCGCAGGAGCACCAGTGCCAAGGCCACCGCCGTTCCTGCCGTTATGAGGTACGCAGGCACTGCATGGATGTGGGAGAAGAGGTCCCAGTCCAGGCCATTCCGGGGGGCGTCCGCGTCGCCGGCGTGCGGACCGGCACCGGTGACCACTACACCCAGCATCACCGCAAGGACAGAAAAAAGCGCGACGGCGGCGGTCACCGGACGCATGACGCCCGGCAGGGCGGGGTGCCGGACAGCCATAAACCGGCCTGTCCTGCCGAAGGCCCGGTTCACGAGGAGCGTGGCGAACACCACCAGGGACATGGACACCAGGAAGTGCAGCCCCACCACCCACGGGTTGAGGTTGGTCAGGACCGTGATGCCGCCAATGACGGCCTGGGCCGGGATGCTCGCCAGGAGCCCAAGCGCAAGAAGGAAGAGGTCCCTGCGCTCCCTGCGGAGGTTCCACAGGTACACCAGCATGAGGGCGGCCACCGCGGCCAGGGCAAAGGTAAGCAGCCTGTTGCCGAACTCGATGAAGCCGTGGATTCCCATCTCCGGCGTGTTGACCAGCGACGTGTCGGTGCAGCGCGGCCACGTGGGGCAGCCCAGGCCGGACGAGGTCAGGCGGACGGCCCCGCCAGTGACCACCAGCACGGTCTGGCCAATCAGGGACGCGACAGCGAGCCGCCGGATCCTGGTGTCCACGGTCCGAGGCAGCCTGGAAACCAGGCGGCCGGCCAGCTGGGGAAGGCGTGACGCCGTGCTCACGATTCTCTCAATTCCACTTGAACCAACGGATGGCTGCCGCTCCGGCCAGGAGGGCCCAGAGCAGCAGGATGAAGGCGGCGCCGAAATCGACGGCACCGTTAAGGAATGCTTCGCGCAGGGACCCGCCCAACGCACCCGAGGGCAGGAAGCCCACTGCCGGCTGCGCAGCTGCGGGCAGCTTGTCAGCGGGGATCACGATGCCTCCGAGCGCGCCAAGGAGGATCCACAGGAGGTTAGTGATGGCAAGCGTGGCCTCCGGCCGGACGGTGCCGGCCACCAGCAGCCCAAGGGCAGTGAAGGCGGCTGCGCCCAGCACCAGGAAGGCCAGGCCGGGAAGCCAGCCCGCCGCTGTCGGCTGCCAGCCCAGGGCAAGCGCAACAGCGGAGACCACTGCCACCTGGATGCAGAGGACAGCCAGGACCGAGATCACCTTGCCGGCGATAAGCCCGCCGCGGCCCAGGGGAGTGGTTGAAAGGAAGCGGAGCACGCCGTAGCGGCGATCGAAACCGGTGGCGATGCCCTGCCCGGTGAACGCCGTCGACATGGCGCACAGGGCAAGGATGCCGGGCACCGCCACGTTGATCCGGCTGGCTCCCATTCCATCCAGGAACGGCGTCACTGTCAGGCCGACGAGTGCAAGCAAGGGTAGAACAACGGCAAGAATCAATTGCTCGCCGTTGCGCAACATTGCGAGGGCCTCGTACCTGCCCTGCAGCAGTACGCGCTTCAGCAGCGCGGCAGGCTGCTGTCCGGCTGTTCCGGCGTGGCCGGATGCTGCAGCGGCGGCAGCGCCCGCAGGTGTCCGGGTCATCGAATGTCCTTTCCCGAAATATCCAGAAAGACGTCTTCAAGGCTACGCGCCTGCAGGCTCATTGAGCCGGGCATGATGTTGTGGGCTTCCCACCATGCCGCCAGGGTTGCGAGGTGGGCAGGCGTCAGTGGACCTGTGACTTCGTAACTGCCGGCCCGGGTTTCGGCGACGTCGACGCCGTCCGGGAGCACCCTGGAAAGGTCGAGCCCGGCCGGTGCCTCGAACACCAGCGTCCTGATGTGCTCCGCCCCGGCTTCTACCTCCGGGGCGCGCTGCAGCAGTTCCGGCACCGTGCCCTCGGCAACGTTCCGGCCGCCGTCGATGATGTAGACATAGTCCGCCAGGCGCTGCGCGTCATCCATGAGGTGCGTAGTGAGGATGATCCCCATTCCGTCGTCACGGAGCTCGGAGATCAGGTCGAAGACCAGCTGGCGGGACTGGGGGTCCAGGCCGGCGCTCGGCTCGTCCAGGAAAAGGACTTCGGGTTTGCCGATCAGGGCCGCAGCCAGCGCGAGCCGTTGCTTCTGGCCTCCGGAGAGCCTGCGTACGGTGGTCCTGCCGAAGGTGTCGATGCCAAGGCGCCCCGCCAGCTCGTCCACGTTCCAGGGCCGGGCGTAGAGGCCGGCGATGTGCCGCAGCAGCGGAAGGGGCCGGGCCGACGGCGGGAGCCCGCCGTCCTGCAGCATCACGCCGACGCGGGAGCGCAAGCCAGCCCCTGCCGTTGCGGGGTCGTGGCCGAGCAGGGAGATGCTGCCGCCGCTGCTTTTCTGCAGGCCCTGCGCGCATTCGAGGGTGGTGGTTTTGCCAGCGCCGTTTGCTCCCAGCAGGGCCGTGACCTGCCCGCGCTCGGCAATGAGTGAGATGCCGCTTACCACCCGAAGCATCTTGCCGTCCATACTGGACAGCGGACCCACGTCCTTAACGAGCCCGTTAATGGACAGGACAGGGGACTGGGGCGATCGCACCCCAGTATTCTACGGGATGTAGTATTTTCGTCCGTCCCCAGGGCGGGAGGCAGGTCAGGTCAGCCTCGCCTTACTGGATCGCGGGACTAAATTACGACAACATTGTGTTGTGTATTCCATGAGCAATGCTACTGCTGTGCCTATTGCCGGGCACGGAGCCGCCAAGGCTCCCGCAGACCGCGGTCCTGTGGCCGCCGGTCCGGTTGGCGATGCGGATGAGCGCACGCGGGACCGCGTTCTTTCCGCAGTCCTGGAGCATGGCCCGGTGAGTGCCGCTGAACTAGGCGACCTGCTGGGATTCACGCCCGCCGCAGTCCGGCGCCACTTGGACCATCTGTCCCGCGCAGGCGTTATCGAGGTCAAGCGGGTCGCCAAGTCCGGTGCCGGTGCCGGCCGTCCCGCGCGGCGGTATGTCCTCAGCTCACAGGGCCAGTCCAGCCTTGGCAACGATTACCTGGACATCGCGGCCCTTGCACTCCAGCAGCTCCAGAAAGTTGCGGGCCCTGACGCGGTCCGCGCCTTCGCCGTCGAGCGTTTCGCGGACATGGAACGCCGGTACGCGCCGGAAATCGAGAAGGCCGGCCCCGAGATTGCCGACCGGGCAAAGGCGCTGGCAACGGCCCTAAGCCGGGACAACTTCGTGTCCTCCGCCGCTTCCATCGAGGCCAAAGCACCGCTGCCCGCGGCCCTTTCCAGCGTGCAGCTCTGCCAAGGCCATTGCCCCATCCAGCAGCTCGCCGCCCGTTTCCCCGTGTTCTGCGACGTGGAGACCGAGGTGTTCGCAAGGCTGGTGGGCGTGGACGTGCGCCGGCTCTCCACGCTGGCCCGCGGCGGGCACGTCTGCACCACCCACATTCCTACAGGCAGGCTGTCTGCCCAGCGGCCCATGAGGCCTTCAGCAGCCCCCGCCGGCCTGGATGAAGAAATCAACCATCAGCAAGAAAGGCCGTGATGACGGACCAACTATCAGAGAAAGCAGTCGCCGAAAACACTGTGATCTCGGAGATTCTGGAGAAGAATCCCGAGCTGCACGGCATCGGCAACTACGAGTACGGCTGGGCCGACAAGAACGACGTCGGCGCGAACGCACGCCGTGGGCTGGACGAAGAGGTTGTCCGGGACATTTCGGCCAAGAAGAGCGAGCCGGAATGGATGCTTGACCTCCGCCTCAAGGGCCTCAAGTACTTCGACCGCAAGCCCATGCCCACCTGGGGCGCGGACCTTTCCGGCATCGACTTCGACAACATCAAGTACTTCGTCCGCTCCACGGAGAAGCAGGCAGCCAGCTGGGAGGACCTGCCCGAGGACATCCGCAACACCTACGAGAAGCTGGGTATCCCGGAAGCCGAGCGCAGCCGCCTTGTTTCCGGTGTTGCCGCGCAGTACGAGTCCGAGGTGGTCTACCATCAGATCCGCGAGGACCTTGAGGCCCAGGGCGTCATCTTCCTGGACACCGACACCGCGCTGAAGGAGCACCCGGAGATCTTCCAGGAGTACTTCGGCACCGTCATCCCCGTGGGCGACAACAAGTTCGCCTCGCTGAACACGGCGGTGTGGTCCGGCGGTTCGTTCGTGTACGTGCCCAAGGGCGTCCACGTTGACATCCCGCTGCAGGCATACTTCCGCATCAACACGGAAAACATGGGCCAGTTCGAGCGGACCCTGATCATCGCCGACGAGGACTCGTACGTCCACTACATCGAAGGCTGCACCGCGCCGATCTACACCTCGGACTCGCTGCACTCCGCGGTGGTGGAGATCGTGGTGAAGAAGGGCGCCCGCGTCCGGTACACCACCATCCAGAACTGGTCCAACAACGTGTACAACCTGGTGACCAAGCGCGCCGTGTGCGAAGAGGGCGCCACCATGGAATGGGTCGACGGCAACATCGGCTCCAAGGTCACCATGAAGTACCCGGCCGTTTACCTCGTAGGTGAGCACGCCAAGGGTGAGACGCTCTCCATCGCCTTCGCCGGCGAGGGCCAGCACCAGGACACCGGTTCGAAGATGGTGCACATCGCCCCGAACACCAAGAGCTCCATCATTTCCAAGTCCGTGGCACGCGGCGGCGGACGTGCAGCCTACCGCGGCCTGGTCCAGGTCCGTGAAGGCGCAAAGCACTCCGCCAACACCGTCCGCTGCGACGCGCTCCTGGTGGACACCATCAGCCGCTCGGACACCTACCCGTACATCGACATCCGTGAAGACGATGTGCAGCTGGGACACGAGGCAACTGTCTCCCGCGTCAGCGAAGAGCAGCTGTTCTACCTCATGTCCCGCGGAATGCCCGAGGACGAGGCCATGGCGATGATCGTGCGCGGCTTTATCGAGCCGATCGCCCGTGAGCTGCCCATGGAATACGCCCTCGAGCTGAACCGCCTCATCGAACTCCAGATGGAAGGATCCGTCGGTTAATGACTGCCGAAGCAACTACCGAAAAGGCGCGCATCGGCGCACCGTCGATCGCCGGTTTCACTGAGGAGGGCGAACAGCTCGTCGCCTCCAAGGTGGACCGCCACCACAGCCACGGCGTGCAGGTCATGGCCTCCCGCGCGGAACGGCTCACCAGCCACGACGTCGCGGACTTCGCATTTCCCAACGGGCGTGAAGAGGAATGGCGCTTCACCCCCGTCCGGGAGCTCGCCAACCTGCTCTCCGACGCGCCCACCGACGGCGACGTGCTCACCGTTTCCGTGGAGGCCCCCGAGGCTTTCGTGCTTCGCACCCTGCATGCAGGCGAGGCCCCACGCGGTGCCACCCTGGTCCCGGCCGACCGTGCCGCCGTCGTGGCTTCCGCCAACACCGAGGAGGCGCTGTTCATCCAGATCCCGGCGAACGCCGAGCTGGATGAGCCCGTGCGCGTGGTGCTGACGGGCAAGGGCGCCGGTCGGCGCTCCAACTCCCACCACGTCATCGAAGCCGGCGAGAACAGCCGCGCCGTGGTCATCCTCGAGCACGACGGCTCCGCAGACCACAACGGCAACGTTGAGGTCTTCGTCCGCGGCGGCGCCCAGCTGACGGTGGTTTCCGTCCAGCTCTGGGAAGACGACGCCAAGCACCTGGCCCAGCACGACGCCGAGGTTGCCAAGGACGCCGTCTACAAGCACATCGCAGTGACGCTCGGCGGCAAGATCATCCGCATGAACTCCAACGTCCGTTTCGCCGGTGAAGGGGCAGAGGCGGAACTCCTCGGCCTGTACTTCGCCGACGCCGGGCAGCACCTCGAGCACCGTTCGTTCGTTGACCACAACGTGGCCAACTGCAAGTCCAACGTGCTGTACAAGGGCGCTCTGCAGGGCAAGGGTGCGCACACCGTCTGGGTGGGCGACGTCCTGATTCAAAAGCAGGCTGAAGGCACCGACTCCTATGAGAAGAACCAGAACCTGGTCCTGACTGACGGCTGCCGCGCGGACTCCGTTCCGAACCTGGAGATCGAGACCGGCCTGATTGAAGGTGCCGGCCACGCCAGCGCCACCGGCCGCTTCGATGACCAGCACCTGTTCTACCTGATGGCACGCGGCATTCCGGAAGACGTGGCCCGCCGCCTGGTGGTCCGTGGCTTCCTGAACGAAATCATCCAGCAGATCAAGGTGCCGGCCCTCGAGGAGCGCCTCACTGAAGCTGTGGAACGCGAACTCGCCGCAGGCGACAACTAGGAACGGCAGGAACGTATGAGCGGGAAGCCCAAGGGCGAGCTGGTTTGCAGCGCCAACGACATCCAGGTCAAGCAGGCGCTGCGCATCCTGATCGATGACTACCCGGTAGCAGTTGTCCGCGATTCGATGGGCGAGATCCACGCCATCGGGGACACCTGCTCGCACGCTGACATCTCCCTTTCCGAAGGGGATGTGGAAGGCTGTGCCATCGAATGCTGGGGCCACGGCTCCCAGTTCGATCTGCGCAGCGGCCAGCCGCTCCAGCTTCCCGCCTACGACCCCGTTCCGGTGTTCGCCGTCGAACTGGACGGCGACGACGTCTACGTGGATGTCACCAACGTTTTGAACGGCGCCGCAGTCAACAACTGAGCGCCCTGCAGCACCAGACTTACGAACGAACAGAAAGAAGAGCATGTCTACTCTTGAGATCAAGGACCTGCACGTCAGCATTGACACCGAGCAGGGCACCAAGGAGATCCTGAAGGGCGTCAGCCTGACCATCCGGACCGGCGAAACCCACGCCATCATGGGCCCGAACGGCTCCGGCAAGTCCACCCTGGCTTCCACCATCGCGGGCCACCCCCGCTACACCGTCACCAGCGGCTCCATCACCCTGGACGGCGAGGACGTCCTGGAGATGAGCGTGGACGAGCGCGCCCGTGCCGGCGTCTTCCTGGCCATGCAGTACCCGGTGGAGGTCCCCGGTGTGACCATGACCAACTTCCTGCGCACCGCCAAGACTGCCATCGACGGCCAGGCTCCGGCCCTGCGCACCTGGACCAAGGACGTCAAGGCTGCCATGGAGCAGCTGCGCATCGACGCCGACTTCGCCCAGCGCAACGTCAACGAGGGCTTCTCCGGCGGCGAGAAAAAGCGCGTCGAGATCCTGCAGCTGGAACTTTTCAAGCCGAAGTTTGCCGTGCTGGACGAGACCGACTCCGGCCTGGACGTTGACGCGCTGAAGGTTGTCTCCGAGGGTGTCAACCGCGCCCACGCCGAGGGCAACATGGGTACCCTGCTGATTACGCACTACACCCGCATTCTGCGCTACATCAAGCCTGACTTCGTGCACGTGTTCGTGGACGGCCAGGTTGTTGAAGAGGGCGGTCCGGAGCTGGCGGACCGCCTGGAAGAAGAAGGCTACGACCGCTACGCCAAGGGCGCCGGTTCCGCCGTCGCCGCCCCCGTTGCGGCACCGGCCCAGTAACAAAGGACACTAGCCATGACCGAAATCAACGCGTCCCGCACGAGCCTTGAGGACGTCGAAGAGGCGCTCAAGGACGTGATCGACCCCGAGCTCGGCGTCAACGTGGTGGACCTCGGCCTGCTCTATGGCCTGAAGTACTCCGACGACGACGGCGCGCTGCTGATCGACATGACCCTGACCACCGCCGCGTGCCCGCTCACCGATGTCCTCGAGGAGCAGGTGGGCCAGGCCCTGGACGGCGTGGTGGATGACTGGCGCCTCAACTGGGTCTGGATGCCGCCATGGGGTCCGGAACGGATCACCGACGACGGCAAGGACCAGATGCGGGCCCTCGGCTTCAACATCTGAAAAAATTACGACGACGGCCGGTTGCCTTCCCCGCGGAAGGCAACCGGCCGTCGTCGTCCCCACCGGCTCCCCGACCTCGCTTAGCTCGGCCAGGGAACCCTGCCGGAGTGGGCCCAGCCATCGAGCGCTACAGGGCTGGCGCGCTGAACGTGTCGCACTGGTTGATGTCGCCGGTCTCGTACCCGGTGTAGAACCACCGCTGGCGCTGCTCGCTCGAGCCGTGGGTCCACGCTTCCGGGCTCACCCGTCCGGTGGCTGCCTCCTGGATCCGGTCATCGCCTACGGCGGACGCGGCGGACAGTGCGTCATTGAGGTCCTGCTGGGTGAGGGCCTCCAGGAACGGCTGGCCGTCGGGCCCGGGCTGCGTTGAAGCGTGTTTTGCCCACAGCCCGGCGTAGCAGTCGGCCTGCAGTTCAACCCGCACAGCGCCGGACTCAGGGCCCTGCGGGTCCTGCTGCGCCTGGTCCAGATTGCCCAGCACGTTCTGGATGTGGTGCCCGAACTCGTGGGCCACCACATATTCCTGCGCCAAGGGACCGCCGGAGGAGCCGAAGCGGTTGACAAGTTCGGTGAAGAATCCGGGGTCGAAGTAGGCGGTGGTGTCGGCCGGGCAATAGAAGGGGCCGACCGCGCTCGACGCAGTGCCGCAGCCGGTGCTGACAGCCTGATCGAAAATGACGGTTTCCGGCTGCGGGTACCGGACGTTGTACTGCTGCAGATAGGCCGGCCAGAAGGCGTTGAGGCTGTTCACCGTTCCGGTGATCCTGCAGTCGACTCGTGCATCGGCGTCGGCTCCGGTTTCGCAGGCGGGCGCCGTACCCTGGCCCTGCGGTGGCTGCCCGGCGCCGGCCAGCCCTTCCAGCAGTTGCGGGTTTACGCCCAGGAGCGTGGCGATGAGCAGGATGAGCCCGCCGCCGATGCCGCCGCCTACCTTCGCTCCGCGGCCCATGCCGCGTCTGTCCTGGACCTGCGATGGGTCCAGCTGCACGTTGTCATTGAAACTCATAGGGTCACATTACCCGCGGCCCCGCGGCTCAACCCGTGCCGGCCGGTAAAGTTGATCCGATGCCTTTCCTCAACCGTATCCAGCGCTGGGCCGACGAACGGCCGCACGACACCGCCGTCGTGGTGGCCGGCCGCCGGCTGTCCTGGGCCGACCTCCGGGACTCCGCTGCGGCGCTGGTACCCCATACGAAATCGGTATCGTCACTCTGCGAGGCCAATTCTGTGGAGTTCGCAGCACGGTTTGCAGCTGCGGTGGCGGGAGGCCGGCAATGCGCCGTCCTTGACCCGGCGTGGCCAATCCAGCTGCAGGAGGACATCGGGCGGCGGGTTGACGCCTCTGCGCAGCCGGCGGCGGTGTCCCCGGATGATGGGCTTGCCGACGGCGCACCGGAGGCGGCCTTCCTGGTCGGACTTACCTCCGGCACCACCTCCGTCCCGAAGGCCTTTACCCGGTCCCGTCGTTCTTGGCAGGAGTCGTTCGAGGCCTCCATCGAGTTCTTCGGGCTTCACCAGGATGACGTGACGCTGGCGCCGGGACCCTTGGCTGCCAGCCTCAACCTTTACGCTTTGGCGGAATGCCTTTACGCCGGCTCCGAGTTCCAGACCCTTGAGAACTTCGACGTCGGCGACAGCCATGCCGCCATCACTCACGACCGCGTGACCCGGCTGGTGCTGGTGCCAACCATGCTGAGGATGCTCAGCGAGCGCGGACTGGCCGGCTGCGTGGACGCTTCAGGAGTCCGCAGCATCATCTGTGCCGGCTCAAAACTGGACGTGCGCACCCTCGAAGCTGCCCGCCGCTGGGCCCCCAATGCCACCATCTTCGAGTACTACGGCGCGTCCGAGCTCAGCTTCGTATCCGGGGCGGGCCTGCCGGCGCGGCAGCCGGCAGTTCTTGGCGGAACGGGGATCGGGCGGGCCTTTCCCGGTGTGGAGGTGCGGATCCTTGACGACTCGGGCCTGCCCCTGCCGGACGGCGACGCGGGAAACATCTGCGTCCGCAGCGCCATGGTCAGCAACGGCTACCTCTGGGGTGACGACGGCCAGGCGCTGAAGTCCTTCGACGGCTGGTACACCGTGGGGGACCAGGGGTACCTCGCGGAGGGGGAGTTGCACATTCTGGGCCGCCGCTCGGACATGATCCTGACGTCCGGCAAGAACGTCTATCCCCACGAGGTGGAACTGGCCCTTGCAGCGGTGCCCGGCGTGTCCGCCGCCGTTGCCGCCGGAATGCCGGATGACCTGCGGGGCCAGCGGGTGGTGGCCGGCGTGCTTCCCTCGCACGGGGCACTGACAGCAACCCAGCTACGGGCCGGACTTGAGGACATCCTTCCCCGGGACAAGCGGCCGCTTCAGTATTACCTGCTGTCGGAGCTTCCCGTCACGGAGCGCGGCAAAGTCAGCCGGAACCTGCTGCTGGAGTGGATTGGTTCCCGGGACCGAAGGGTACGCGCCCTTGACGCCTGAGCTCCTCCCGGCCGACCGGCAGCCCGTGATCATCGCCGCGCGGCGCACTCCTGTCTGCCGCACCAACGGCGTTTTACGAAGCCTTCGGGCGCATGAACTGCTGGCGCCGGTGCTCCGGGAGCTGGTTGCCGGGGCCGGTGTTGAACCGGGTGCTGTCAGCGATGTGGTGATAGGCAACGCCGTGGGCGGAGGCGGTAACGTTGCGCGGCTTGCGTTGCTGGAGGCTGGCCTGCCGGTGACCGTTCCCGGGGTCACTGTGGACCGCCAGTGCGGCTCCGGCCTTGACGCCATCGTCCTCGCCTCCCGGCTGGTTGCCGCGGGCGGAAACCCGCTGTATCTGGCCGGGGGAGTGGAGAGCACCAGCACCGCGCCTCTGCGTGCCCACCGCAATGACGACGGCGGGCCGGAGTTCTACCGGCGAGCCCAGTTTGTGCCGCACAGCTTCGGCGACCCGGACATGGGCACCGCTGCGGAGACCGTTGCGCAGAAGTTCGGGATCAGCAGGGACAGGCAGGATGCCTTTGCCCTGCGCAGCCACCGCCTGGCCCTGGCCGCCGCCACAGCGGGCCGTTTCGACGACGAACTGGTTCCGCTGGACACGGGCACGGGGACTATTGCCGCGGATGACGGCCCGCGCCGTGGCCTCAACACCGCAGTCATGGCGCGGTTTCCGCCCGCCTTCGTGTCCGGGGGAACTGTCACCGCGGGCAACTCCTGCTTCGACGCGGACGCGGCCTCCGCCGTCGTCATCACTTCCCTGCAGCGCGCGCTGGATATCGGTGCGGCTGACGGCTTGCTGGTGCGGGGCGCCGGGACGGCGGGAGTCGAGCCGGAGGTGCTGGGAGTCGGTGCGGCCGCCGCGGCGCGGGACGCCCTTGCCGCAGCGGAGGTACCGGCCGAGGCGCTGGACCTGGTGGAATTCAACGAGGCTTTCGCGTCGCAGACGCTTGCGTGCCTTGACGGGCTGGATATTGATGTGGAGCGGGTGAACCTCGACGGCGGGGCGCTGGCTTTGGGCCACGCCTATGGAGCATCCGGGGCGGTCCTGGTGACCCGCCTGCTGGCCCAGGCGCGCCGGGCCGGGACTCCGGGAAGCCTGGCGCTGGCGATGATCAGCAGCGCCGGCGGCATGGGGACGGCGGCGCTGGTGGAATACCGGCGGTTGTAGCCCGTTCAGTCTTCCGCTTCGCCGAGCCCGCGGGCGGCGAGTGCCTCGCCCGTCTGGCGGGCGAAGGCCACCGAGGTGATGAACACCGGCAGGACCAACGCGCGGGGGTTGCGTTCCAGGCCCCGTGCCCTGGCGGAGTCCCGAACGTCGGCGAAGGTTCCGGCGATGTAGGGGATGCTGCGCAGCATGATGCCGATGGTCAGGGCGAAGCGCTCCGGGTCGGCGCCGAATCTCTTGAAAGGCGCGGCGGCCCTGACCACGCCGTCGAGGAGCCGCTGCACGGGGGTGGTGGCGGTCAGCAGCGATGCGGCCACCACGCAGACGAGGATGTTCAGGACAATCCTGGCCGCCGTTGGTGCGCCCAGCATCCACCACTGGAAAAGTCCGATGACCAGCAGGACGGCCGCCAGCGGCCGGATGGCGCCCCACAGCTTCAGGCCTGCGCCGCTGAGGAGGAAAAGGCCGCTGAGGATCGCCAGCACCGCTGCCGAGATACGCCAGTCCACGATGATGAATGAGGCGAGGCCGCAGCCAAAGACCAACAGGAATTTCAGGGCCAGCGGTGCCCGGTGGATGATCGACTTTCCGGGGACATAGTTGGCGAGCAGGAAGCCGTGGCCCCTCATCGCGGCGGCCTGGTCTGTGCGCCCTCCAGGCACAGGGAACGGTAGGCTGCCACGGCGTCGGCAGGGTCGCCGTCAAAGGCCACCTGCCCCTGTTCGATGACCAGCACCCGGTCCATGTCCAGGGCCAACTCCAGGTCGTGGGTGGACATGATGACCTGCTGCTCCAGCCCGGCGAGTGTTGCGCGCAGGAGTTCGCGGTTGCGGAGGTCCAAAAGGGTGGACGGTTCATCCAGCACCAGTACATTCGGATCCACTGCAAGTACCGCTGCGAGGGCCATCAGTTGCCGCTCACCGCCGGACAGTTCGTAGATGCTCTGGTCCGCCAGGTGCAGCAGCCCCAGCCGGTCCAATGCTGCTTCTGCCTGCCTGCGCCGCTCCGCGCCGTTCCTGACGGTGCGTCGCAGGGACAGCTCCACGTCCTCCCGCCCGGTGGGCATGACCAGCTGGGACAGGGGATCGGTGAAGACAAAGCCGACAATGCGCCGGATCTTCCGCACGGCACGCACTGTGTCCTCGCCTTCGACCATAACCCTGCCTGCGGTGGGCTGGACCAGCCCGTTGACCAGGCGCAGCAGTGTGGACTTTCCGGAGCCATTGGCACCGATGACGCCAATCCGCTGCTCGGACAACTCCAGGCGGATGCGGTCCAGGAGGACCTTGGGCTCGGGGGAGTGGTCCGTTTCGACGGCGACTGTTACGTGGTCAAAGGTCACGGCGGGCATGGCTGGGTGCCCTAGGCTTGGGCGGCGGGCTGGGGGGTGCTGCGGCGGACGCGGCGCACCAGGATGTCCGGGAAGGCTCGGTGGAGGGCCACGGCGATGAGGGCAGCGAGGACGTTCTTGACGATGTCACCGGGGTAGAAGACAAGGTCGCTCAGGAAGGCCTGGCCAAGGGTGGCCTTGGTGTTGAGGGCGATGCCGGCCACACCCAGCGAGTGCACCACCACAATGCTGGTGACCATGGCCGAGAGGAAGAACCAAAGGGCACGTGCTTTGGTGGTCCGGCGGATCACTACGGTGGCGAGCCATCCGACAATGCCTGCGGCGATGGGGAAGGCGATGATGTAGCCGGCAGAGGGGCCTGCCAGGATGCCGAGGCCGCTGCGGCCCTGGCTGAAGATGGGAAGGCCGGCGAGACCCAGCAGGACGTAGAGGCCGACGGCGGCGAAGCCCCTGCCCGGGCCCAGAACCAGGCCGGTGAGCATGACGGCCAGGGTTTGGAAGGTGATGGGGACGCCGAAGCCGTTGACGGCGAGTCCGGGTACCAGTGCTGCGCCGGCCACCAGGGCGGCGAAGACGGCGATGAGGCCAAGATCGGTGGCGTTCCAGCGGCGGCGGCCGGTTTGCGTTGTTGGTGTGACGGCGGCGTCTGTTTTGCTCATGGCGGTCCTGTCGAGTGTGTACAAGCGGAATCTAGGGTAGTTCCGACGGTACCGCCGTGGAAACCGGCCCATTTTGTAGGGGGCCTACTAACGCGGGCCCCGGTTGCTGAGGGCTGGATACAATCTGGATCAGGGGGACCTCTCGCAATAGTGTCCCGTCCCAGGTACCCCCTGCCGTAAACATCGAACCCCTGGGAAACGAACTGAACGGCGCATACGCCATTGGCGCATAGCCGGAACTGATGCCAGCCACCCCCGAAGCACCTGCCCTGGATAAAGACCGGCGTCAGTCTTCCTTGAGTTTTTGGGCGAGCATCACGACTATTCCGCTGGGACCGCGAAGGTAGGTGAGTTTGTAGAGGTCGCTGTAGGTCGCGACGCCTCGCAGCGGATGGCAGCCGTGCTTCGCAGCTATTTCTAGGGCCTGGTCGATGTCGTCCACCGAGAAGGCCACGCGGTGCATGCCGATTTCATTCGGACGGGTTGGACCTGAGTCAATCGCCATGGGGTGGATGTATTCGAAGAGCTCAAGCCGGCCCTGACCGTCCGGGGTCTTGAGCACGGCAATCTTTGCGTGGTTGCCATCCAGTCCTACGGCGGTGTCTGTCCACTCCCCGCTGACTGTGTCACGACCCACCAACGTAAGACCGAGATCGGTGAAGAAGGCAATGGTTGCTTCAAGGTCCCGAACGGCGATGCCAACGTTCTCGAATTTGATGGCCATGCGTTGAAGCTACCACTCGGTGTTGAGGCTCACTACGAGAGTAGGTTTGGGCTGTGTCCCCCACTGATCGCCGCCGTCCGTGGACGCTCGCAGCGGTGTCCCTCATGGTCATGTCTGTTTCTGGCACTGCTGGTCCTGGGCCTGGCGATCTTTATGCTCAACGGGGTCATTGGCATCCTTTTCGTACTCAGTTTCGCGATTTTCCTGCTTCCGCTGATACCCATTGGCCTCACGTACCCTGACTTTCATGCCCACGGTGCCCAGGCGGGCGTGGAAGTTCTGCTGTCCGTCGCCGCCGTCGTCCTGGCGCTTATGCTGCCCGCCCCGAAAGGACCGTAGTCTTCACCGCTCACACATGCGGGCGGAGCCGCTGCCGCAGGACTGATACTGGCCTTTTGGGCCCAGGGCATTCCCCGCTGCGATGCAAGGCCCCGCCTCAACAACGGGGCTGTCTTGTAGCGAAGCACGGGCTCCTTGGTTAGCGTCCTCCGCCGGGAGCGTTCAGACTGTCTTAGTGAAGTGGACGCGTGCGAAGGACTGGTTGATCGGCGCCGGTGCAATGGTCCTCGTTCTGGTGATCTCGGTTGTCATCCTCTGGTGGGTGCTAAGCGACCCCGCCAGCGGGGGAGAGGCAAGGCCAGCGCCGACGGCGGGAGCAGAGCCCCCGCCGGGGACACAGCCTCCCGCCGACCTGCCCCGGGACGCGGTTTGGCTCGCCGACCTTGGGCTCGACGCCGGCACCGTAGTTGCCGAAGGCTCGACACTCCGTGACGTCCGGGCCGTTGGGCAGGACGTGGTCGCCGGCCCGGACGGGCTGCTGGCCGCGCGGCTCACCGTGGACGCGACAGTGCCCTTCGACGTTGTTGCCAGTGAGCTGGGTGACGGGGCCGTGGTCCGCGCTGCCGACGGCGGTCAGGCCACGGTGCTCCGCACCGTCGAGGCGCTGGGGCGCAAGCTTCCGGTCACCGCCACCGGTACCGTCGAGGTCGAGGACGGCAGGCTGGTTCTCGAGCCGCGCTCAATCGATATCGGTGGGCCAGGCTTCCTCTCCGAGACCAATGCCGCCCTCGTCCGCAGCTTCGTAACCATCGAACATGACATTGATGGTTTGCCTGAGGGCCTCGTGCTGCAGGCAGTCACGGTCCAGGACGACGGTTTCCGTGCCAACCTCCGGGGCGAAAACGTCAGGCTCGTCCCGTGAATCCGTCCCTCTCCGTCGTGATCCCCTGCAAGGACGACGCCGGCCCACTGTCCCGGTGCCTCGGAGCACTTAAGGCCCAAACGCTGGCTCCGCTGGAGATCATCGTGGTGGACAACAACTCGGCTGATGACACCGCACGCGTGGCCGAACGGCATGGTGCCCGGGTACTGAGCGAGACAGAAGCCGGGATCGCTGCCGCTGCCGCCACCGGCTACGACGCCGCCCTCGGAGAAGTGATTGTCCGCTGCGACGCGGACACCGTTCCGCGGCGCGACTGGCTGGAACGCATCGCCAACCGCTTCACCCTCGAATCCGACCTGGCGCTCCTGACCGGGCCGGGTGACTTTTACGACGCCGGGCCGGTCCGGGCGCGGCTCGCCGGGCTCGGCTACATGCAGGCCTACTTCGTGTTCATGGCCGCCGCCATGGGCCACTGGCCACCCTTCGGCTCAAACTGCGCCTTCCGGCGCGCGGACTGGGAAAGGGTCCGCCACCGGATTCACCGCCACGATCCGGTCGTGCACGACGACGTCGACCTCGGCTTCGTCCTCGACCCCACTCAACGCACTATTTACGACCGCCGGCTGCGGGTCGGCATTTCGGCCCGGTCCCTGGCAGGAGGCGCCGCCGGCCGCCGTCGTCTGCGCCGAGCGTTCCATACCCTGGTCCTCCATTGGCGCGAGGCGCCGCCGTGGGAGCGCTGGCGGCGGACCCTTGGCGTGGGCCGGGACCGCCGTCGGGCAATTCACCCTCGATAACCCATGAAAATCACAGAGCGGCGGTCCCAAACTTTTCGGGATAGAGCAGCGGCAGCTGCAGGGTCAGCCACGGGCTGAAGGCCCAGGGGGCGGCAGCGACGACGGCAGTGATCTCGAGTGGATCCACCCACTGCCACTCCATCACCTCGTCATCGCGGGGATCCAGAGGCGAAGCAGCGCGGGCAGTGTAAACGGGGCAGATTTCATTTTCGACCACTCCCGAGGCATCCACGGCTCGGTACCGGAAGTCCGGAAGGCGGAGCTCCACGCGGTCCAGGCGTAGCCCAAGCTCGTACGATGCCCGGCGTGTCACGGCGTCTTCTGTTGCCTCGCCAGGGCAGGGGTGGCCGCAGAAGGAGTTGGTCCACACTCCGGGCCACGTCCGCTTTGACAGGGCGCGGCGGGTGACGAGGAGGCGGCCTTCGTCGTCGTACACATGCGCCGAAAAGGCCAGATGCAGGGGCGTGGACGTGGAGTGAACCGTTGCCTTGTCCTCGGCACCGACAGGTGTTCCGTCGTCCGCCGCCAGGACAACCAGCTCTGCGCCGCGGTTCATTTCCCTCCAATAGCTAGCCCGTGTTTACTTTACCTATGGACAAGGAGACCACATTGGCGGGTTCGACCGACAGCCCGCTGGTGAACGATGTCCTGACGTCCTTTTTCGCCAGGTCAAAGGCCCGGGCCGCAGCCATGCACCCCGACTACCATGCCCTGTGGGAACACCTTGAAGCCTCCACCGTGGGTGGGAAGCGCTTCCGCCCCCGCCTGCTCATGACTGTCTACCGGCTGCTGGGTGGAAAGGATATGGCGACGGCGGCCACCGTCGCCGCCTCCTTCGAACTGCTGCACACGGCACTGATTGTGCACGACGACGTGGTGGACCGGGACTTCGCCCGCCGCGGCGTGCCCAACATTGCAGGAACCTACCGCAACGTCGCCACAGCCCAGGGAAGCAGCCCTGAACGTGCCGAACACACGGGAATGTCGGTTGGCGTGATTGCCGGTGATCTGGCGCTCTCCAACGCCCACCGGCTCATGGGGGAGCTCGACGTTGACCTCCTCACCCGGCAGCGGCTCGGCCAGATTCTGGACGAAGCTGTCTTTGCCTCCGCGGCCGGGGAACTGCTTGACGTGCTTGCCCCCCTCCACCCCACGCCCCAGTCCGTTGCCGAAGTCCTCACCATGGCCCGGCTGAAGACAGCCGTTTACTCCTTCGAGGCGCCGCTGCTGTCCGCCGCTGTCCTTGCCGGGGCCGACGAAAGACTAGTGACGGCGCTGGGGGAGTTTGGCCGCTGCATCGGGATTGCCTACCAGGTGGCTGATGACCTGATCGGCGTCTTCGGTGATGAGTCCCGGACCGGTAAAGTCGGCTGGGGCGACCTCCGCGAGGGCAAGCGCACTGCCCTCATCTGCCACGCGGCAGCCCAGCCGCAGTGGCCAAGGATCGCTGAGCTGCTGTCCGCTCCGGACCTCACCGCAGCGGAGGCAGCGGAAGTCCGGGAACTGCTGATTGAAGCCGGTGCCCGCAACCGGACCATGCAGCTCGCCGCCGACCTTACCGAACGCGCGCTGCAGGCCCTCGACCAGCCTTTCGTGCCACAGGCCATCCGTGACGGCCTGGCGCCCATTTCCGACGTCGTCACTGAGCGGATTCCTGCATGAGCCGGGAACGTGACGCCCTTGCCCACTACACAAGTGCTGCCCTCAAGTCCTCCGCTGTTGTCCTTCGGTCCTACTCCACCTCGTTCGGACTGGCGTCATGGCTGTTCGAGGCCAGCGTGCGCCGGCAGGTGGAATCTGTTTACGCGCTGGTGCGGGTTGCAGACGAAATTGTTGACGGCGTGGCCTCCGCCGCTGGCCTGGAGCCCGACGAGAGCCGGCGCCGGCTCGACGGCTTCGAGCGCGAGACCGAGCAGGCCATGGCCACCGGTTACAGCACCAACCTGGTGATCCACGCGTTCGCCGACACCGCCCGCCGCACGGGCATCGGAACAGACCTCACCCGTCCATTCTTTTCCTCGATGCGGGCAGACCTCGACCAGGTGGAACATACCCCGAAGTCCTTTGCCGAATACGTCTACGGCTCAGCGGAAGTGGTGGGCCTGATGTGCCTCAAGTGCTTCCTCTACGAACATTCAGTAGGCGCGGAGGAAATGCTCCGGCTGGAGCGCGGCGCCCGCCACCTCGGCGCAGCCTTCCAAAAGGTCAACTTCCTCCGGGACCTGGCGGAGGACTTCACCTCCCTTGGACGCAGCTACTTCCCGGGCGTTTCGCCTGCCAACTTCGACGAGGCCCACAAGAACCGGCTGCTGGCAGACATCGACCATGACCTGCAGGAGTCCCGCGCTGTGCTGCGCCGTCTCCCGCGCTCCAGCCGGCTGGCCGTCGCCCTGGCCCAGGAGCTCTTCGCTGAACTTGCTGAGCGCATCCGGGAGACCCCGGCGCCGGAGCTTATCCGCACCCGGATCAGCGTGCCGAACCCGGTGAAAGTGCAGATTGCCGCCGCGGTCCTGACCGGGAGGCGGGGAATGGCGCCCCCCAGCCCGGACCCAGCCCGGATGCAGGCACAGTGAAGCCGCCCGTCCCGTCCGGACGCACCGCCGTCGTGATTGGTGGCGGCATCAGTGGCCTGGCCACCGCCGCGCTGCTCTCCGCAGAAGGGCACCACGTCACGGTGCTTGAGAAACAGGACAGGGTGGGCGGGCGTGCCCATTCCTGGAGCCAGGACGGTTTCCGGTTCGACGCCGGTCCCTCCTGGTACCTGATGCCCGAGGTGATTGACCACTACTTCCGGCTGCTCGGAACCTCTGCGGATGAGCAGCTGGACCTGGTGAAACTTGATCCGGGCTACCGGCTCCTCTCGGAGGGCTTCAATGAGCCCGTGGACGTGCCGGCCGAGCGCCGCCGCGTGGTGGAGCTCTTCGAGCGGCTGGAACCCGGCGCGGGCGCTCGGCTGGAGAGGTATCTTGATTCCGCCGCCGAGACATACACCATGGCCACCCGGCGCTTCCTGTACTCCACGTTCGAGTCGTTCGCCCCGCTGCTGACGCCGGACGTGCTGGGCCGCCTGCCCCGCCTTGGCCGCCTGCTGCTGCAGCCGCTGCACAGCTACGTCCGGCGCCACGTGTCCAACCCGCGCCTGCAGCAGATCCTCGAGTACCCCGCGGTGTTCCTGGGAACCTCGCCTTTCACCGCGCCGAGCATGTACCACCTGATGAGCCACCTGGACCTTGACGACGGCGTCCTCTATCCGATGGGCGGCTTCGCCCGGCTTGTGGACGCCTTGGAGCGGCTTGCCCGGGACTCCGGAGCCACCATCGTGGCAGGTGCCGAAGTGCTGGCCATCGAGGCCTCTTCCACGCTGTCCCGGCGGCGTCCCGCGGCGGTGCGGGGGGTGCGTTACCGCACAGGTGACGGGGCCGAACATACTGTGGCGGCCGACGCCGTTGTTTCGGCGGCCGACCTGCACCACACGGAGACCACGCTCCTGCCGCGGAACCTGCAGACCTACCCGCAGCGTTACTGGTCGCGCAGCACCGCGGGGCCCAGTGCCCTGCTCCTGTATTTGGGCGTGCGGGGCGAACTGCCCCAACTGGAGCACCACACCCTCCTCTTCACCTGCGGCTGGGAGGAAAACTTCCGGGCCATTTTCGGCCGGAAGACGTTCATCCCTGAGCCCGCCTCAATGTACGTGTGCAAACCCAGCGCCACAGATCCCACCGTGGCCCCGGACGGACATGAGAACGTCTTCGTCCTGGTGCCCATTCCGGCGGATCCGGGCCTCGGCGGCAGCGGAGAAGAGCAGATCGAACGCGTGGCCGACGCCGTGATCCAACAACTCAGTGACTGGGCCGGCATCCCGGACCTTGCGGAGCGTATCGTCCTGCGGCGCAGCTACGGGCCTGCCGATTTCGAACGCGACTATCACTCGTGGAAAGGCACTTCGCTGGGACCGGCTCATACATTGCGGCAGAGCGCCTTCTTCCGCGCCGGCAATGCCAGCCGGAAAGTCCAGGGTCTTTACTACTCGGGCGGTTCTACGATTCCGGGCATCGGCATTCCCATGTGCCTGATCAGCGCGGAGCTCGTCATCAAGCGGCTGCGCCGTGACCTGAGCACCGGACCGCTGCCGGTCCCGCTGCGCCCGAACAGGGTGCGGGAGGACAGCGTCACGTGATTGCTGCAGCCTACTTGTCGTTGCTCCTGGTCTCCCTGGGCTGCATGGTGCTGCTCGACCAGCGGCTGCGCCTCTTTTTTTGGCATGATGCCCGCCGCGCGGCCGCCGTCCTGGCTGCAGGGCTGGCGTTTTTCCTCGCCTGGGACCTGGGCGGCATCGGGCTCGGCATTTTCTTTCGCGGACACAATGAGACGATCGGCATCGAACTCGCCCCCGAACTGCCCGTGGAGGAGCCCATCTTCCTGGTCTTCCTCAGCTATCTGGTCATGAACCTGTTCCTGCTGTTCCGCCGGGGCCTTGCGATGCGGGCACGCCGGCCTGAGCACGCGAAGGAACGCTCGTGACGTACTGGGCACTTAATGCCGTGTTCCTCACGGTGGCACTCGCCGTGGCCATCGCCGCGATGCGGGTGCTGACTGCTGCCCGGCGCAAAGCGGTGCTGGCCGCGGCAGGTGGCGCCGCCGTCGTCGTCCTGGTGCTGACGGCCGTGTTCGACAACCTGATGATCGCAGCAGGACTCTTCAGCTACTCGTCCGACCGGATTTCAGGCGTCTCCGTCGGACTGGCGCCGCTGGAGGACTTTGCCTACCCGGTGGCCGCGGTGCTGCTGCTGCCCTCGCTGTGGATTGTCCTCGGCGAACGTTCCCGGAAGCGGCGGCCATGAAGACCCTCCGCACCCTGTTGGTGTCCTCGCGTCCGCTGTCCTGGGTGAACACCGCCTACCCGTTTGCGGCGGCGTACCTGCTCACGGCCGGGCAGCTCGACCTTGCCTGGATCGTGGGGACCCTGTACTTCCTGGTTCCATACAACCTGGCGATGTACGGGATCAACGACGTGTTCGACTACGAATCGGACCTCCGGAACCCGCGCAAGGGGGGCGTGGAAGGTGCCGTGCTCGAGCGGTCCATGCACAGGACCACCCTCCGCGCCGCGGCTGCCACCAACGTGCCGTTCCTTGCCGTGCTGGTGCTGCTCGGCGGGCCGCTGTCGTGGCTGGTGCTGGCCGTCAGCATCTTCGCGGTGATCGCGTACAGCGCGCCGGGGCTGCGCTTCAAGGAACGCCCCTTCCTCGACTCGGCCACGTCCAGCACCCACTTCGTAAGCCCTGCGCTCTACGGTCTGGTCCTGGCGCAGGCCGACTTCACGCCCGCGCTGTGGGCCGTGCTGGGCTCGTTTTTCCTGTGGGGCATCGCGAGCCAGGCTTTTGGGGCGGTACAGGACGTCATGGCCGACCGCGACGGCGGCATCGCCTCGGTTGCCACCGTCACCGGTGCTTCCACTACCGTCCGGTTCGCCATCGCCACCTACCTGGTCGGGGGCGCGCTCATGCTGTTCACCCCGTGGCCGGGTCCGCTGGCAGCCCTCCTGGCGCTGCCGTACCTGGTGAACATCGTGCCGTTTGCTTCCTTGAAAGACGACGATGCCGAGCTGGCCCACCGCGGCTGGGAACGCTTCCTGTGGCTGAACTACGTGACCGGATTCTTCGTCACGATGCTGCTGATCTGGTACGCGGCCGTCCGCTGACTTTCTGGCCGTCTGCCGGGCGGCAGGGGGGGGCTGGCCCCGAGGTTGAATCAGTTGGCTTTCAGGTTGAGATCGCAGCGATACGGAGAAAATCGGGCTGTTGCCGCGGATATGGTGGCAGGCATGGAAGCAGTCTTGAAATGTGCGCGGCGCTGGGGTCCGCTGGTGGCGGCCGTGATCTTCTATTCGTTATGGTGCGTGGCTGAGGCCGGCAGGATGGGTGACTCCTGGCTGACCTGGTCCGGGCGGTGGCCGCTGGTGTTGATGACGCTGGCTATTGCCACAGCCTCGTGGAAACCTTTGGTCTCCTTGGCATTCACCGCAGCGCTTCTCTTCGGTCAGTTGAGTTTCTCCCTCCCGCCGATGGCTGCCAACCATTGGGCCATCTATCTGGGCTCCTTTATCGCACTCGGCTTCATTCTCTGGACCGCAGCACCACGGACGCGGTACATCGCGGGCGGCGCGAATCTCATCTTCGTGGCACTCATGACTGTCCTGATGCTCTCCTGGAGGTACAGCGGCGGCGTCGGGTGGTTCATGCCAATCAATTTTGGTGACAGGCCCATGTTCATGAGGTACGGCTGGCAGTTGTTCGCACTGCTCCTGGTCATCGCAGGCGCCTGCGCCGCCGTTGGTCTTCTCCTGGCTCTTTATCAGGAGCGAGGCAGCCTGTTCCGGGCCCGGGAGCTGGCCCAAAGCAGCCTGAAGGAAACGGAAATCGACTTGATCGTCGAGCAGGAACGGACCCGCATCGCCCGCGATCTCCACGACGTCCTGGCCCATTCCCTGGCGGTCATCGCCGCCCAGGCTGATGGAACGCGCTACCTGAGCAAGGACCAGCCCAAGGCTGTCCTCAATGCCTTGGACACTATCGCGGTTTCCGCCCGCAGCGCCCTGCTGGATGCCCAGCGTGTGATCGAGGGAGTCCGTGACGACGGCTTGGAAACACCACAACCGCGCCTGAGCGACATCACCCCGCTGATTGAGAGCATGCGGCGGGGAAGTCTGGAAATTTACCCCAGTGAGTCGGGGACGCCAGTGGAGCTCTCGGGCGGCCAGCAAGTGGCGGTGTTCAGGATCGTCCAGGAGTGCCTGACCAATGCACTTAAACATGGCGGGCGCGGGACCGGGGTGCAGGTCCACCTGGACTGGAGCGGACCGGGCCTGACCTTGCACGTGGCCTCCGCAATGCCGCGTGTCCCGGACGAAGGTGAAGGCGAAGCGACCTCATCCCGTGCCGGACGGGGACTGCCAGGGATGCGCGAACGTGCCCATATGGCGGGCGGCTGGCTAACCGCTGGCCCGGACTGCGGACAGTTCCGGGTGACGGTCTTCATCCCCTACAGGACCCGCGACGCAAGGGCAGCAGGAGACACGGCGGGACCTGAGGACGGGGCAGCTTCTGGTGGGATGCAGGTTGCCGGAGCTCAGCCGGTGCTGGCCGCGGCCGGCAGACCGCGGCCAGGGGCAGCTTCCTTGGAAGACGACTACCGTGGCTGACGCCGGGGCACGCATCACCGTTGCCTTGGTGGACGACCAACCCTTGTTCCGCGCCGGACTGCGCATGCTGATAGAGAGCCAGGAGGATATGGAACTTTCCGGTGAGGCAGGCGACGGGGAACCGGCGGTAGCCCTGGCCATCGAGCGGAGTCCGGACGTCATGCTGATGGACCTGCGGATGCCGATGATGGATGGGGTGGAAGCGACCCGGCGGATCGTTCGGCATGCCGCGGCCGCTGGCGCGGAGAAACCCAAAATCATTGCACTGACCACCTTCAACCGGGATCAGGCGGTGGTCCAGGCGGTGCAGGCGGGGGCCAACGGATACCTGCTCAAGAGCGCGGAACCCGAATTCCTGCTGGCAGCGATCCGCACCGTCCACTCCGGATACTCCGTAATCGCGCCAGGATCAGTCCACTCGCTCTTTGCACACGCTGCCCGCAATGCCCGCAATGCCCCAGCTGCCGGCCCGGACCTGTCCGTGCTCGACGTCCTGTCCGTACGTGAGCGGGACGTCTTTTTGCTGGCTGCCAAAGGACTGAGCAACGGCGAAATGGCGGGAAGCCTGTTCGTCTCCGAAGCCACCATCAAAACCCACCTGCGCCGCGTGTTGGACAAACTGCAAGTGCGGACCCGGCTCCAGCTGGTCGCCTTCGCCCACGAGCGACGCCTTCTGGGCAACTGAGCCGCCACTGCTCTGGATTCGAGCAAGGGCAGGGCACCAAGGCTGGTCTAATGAGGTGATGACGTCACAGACATTCACTGTCCTGCCGAAGGCTATCGCCGGAGACCGGGTTGCGGTCCTGTCCCGGCATTCGCGGCACCGGCAGTTTCACCGGCTGTTCACGAGCAGGCGATGAAGCGCCTGATGGAAACTACTGGGTTAGTTCCGGTCGAGTACCCAACGACGCGACAACTCGGCGCAAGCGCCCAGGCCCGGGCTGCTGATATCACTGCGGCGTTTGCTGATCCGGGCATTCGGGCAGTGCTGGCAACAATCGGCGGTGATGACCAGGTCACAGTGATTAAGCACCTTGACGACGAAGTGCTTGCCGAGAATCCAAAACCGTTCCTTGGGTACAGCGACAACACTAATTTGCACAACTTCCTGTGGGGTCTCGGGGTACCGAGCTACTACGGCGGGTCCACCCAGGTCCACCTCGGAGCGGGGCCGCATGTGGACGGCGTACATCTGGCGTCCCTGCGCGCCGCACTGCTGGAGGGCGGAGTCGTTAAGGTGACTGATCCGGGAGAGTCGGAGGATTTTGGCATCTCTTGGACTGACCCCCGGGCGCTGAACGAGTTCGGAGTCCGCGAAAGGACGGAAGCGTGGACGTGGTCCGGGCCGGAAAAGATTGTCGAAGGCCGGTCGTGGGGCGGGTGCCTGGAAGTGATTGACCAGATTGCCATGGCCGGCCGAATGCCTTCGGTCACCGCCCTCGACGGGGCCGTTCTGCTGTTTGAAACAAGTGAGGAGCTCCCAACGGCGGAGGAAGTAAGGCGATGGGTGCGGGCTTTGGGCGAGCGAGGGGTCCTTGCAGCGGCGGCTGGCGTGTTGGTGGCCCGGCCACCTGTGAGCAGCCTGGCGCAAGCGGTGCCCGAAGCGGATGAGCGCGCCCAGTTACGCGCGGAACAGGGCAAGGTGATCGTGGAACAGATCGCTGCCTACAATCCGGATGCGGTTGTCTGCGTCGGGGTACCGTTCGGGCACACCAGGCCCCAGTGGATTCTCCCTCATGGTGGATTCATTCGTCTTGACGGAGCCACCGGAACAGTCACTGCTGATTACAGCTAGGATTCCTGTTTCCGGAGTTGATGGTTCCGACAAGGGGTGCGCCCACTGGTACGTCCGGGTACGGAGCACTGTGCCTTCTCCGGCATATGTCAACTCGTCGTCCCATAGTTGCGCCTCGCCGTCGCCGAAGTACGGGTACCGGAGCTTCAGCCCGTCGGCGTGCGGCGGGGATATCCGGCGGCGCGGAGCTCAAGGGACAGTATGAATCCGGTTGGCGGGTCATGGCAGCAGGAAACCTCGTAGAGCGGCAATCCAGGAGTCGAAAGCGTCAAGATGGCTGTCGTGGGAGCCGCCCGCCAGGTCCACCCGTTGGACATCGACGCCGCGCTCGCAGAACTCGGACCTGTCCCCGTCAGCGAACATACCGTGTTCTCCGTAGACCACCAGCGCCGGGGCGGTGATGCGCTCCCATTCATCCCACCGGGACGGAACCATGGCATTCATTGTGGCGACCATGATGTCGGGCTCAAACCGTGGCCACAGTCCGTCCGGTCTTTCCTCCAGGTCCTCCACCCACGCCCGTTCCAGAGGAGCATCTCCCAGGAAAGCCCGGGCGGCCGCGCGGTCTGGAAAGGGCAGGGGCCAGGACCGGAAGTAGTCACCCATACGATCGTTCCCAGCTTCGTTGCCGCCTCCGGCGCCGGATTCGAGCAGGACCAGCCTGGAGACGAGGTCAGGACGCGCTGCCGCCACGAGCATGGCAGTGTGGCCGCCCATGGATTGTCCAACCAGTGTTACGGGCGCGCTCACGACTGTCTCAGTGACGCGAACGACGTCGGCAACGAAGGCTTCGCGGGAAAGGTCACCCGGGCGGGTGGTGCTTCCGCCGTGGCCGCGAAGCTCGACGAGGACGGTCTGGAATTCCGGCAAGGCGCGCGCAGTCTCGATGAATTCCCGTGCGCTTCCGGCCAGCCCGTGCAAAATGACGACGGGAGATGCTTCAGCTGGTCCCAGTGCATAGCAGTTGATCGTGACTTCGGGCCCGGTTTGGATGAGAAAACTGCGCGCAGGGCCGTGGGTCACCGTCATGTCCCCACGCTAACGGAACACGTCGCGGATCCCGCGTAGTCGAGGGGCAGATGTCCGCCCACCGCCCGCATCCTGAACCCGACGGTTATCCGCGGATGGTCCCAGCCGGTAGACTTGTATGGGCCGTTCTCCGGCCATCTCTGCCCCGGCTCCCTCCCAACCTCGTGTGCGGGCTGCGGCGTTCCCTGTTGTGAAAGGCCTTACCTGCTGTGATTACTGTCCAGGATCTAGAACTGCGTGCCGGCGCCCGGCTCCTGATGGATCAGGTGAGTTTCCGCATCGATAAGGGAGACAAAATCGGTCTCGTGGGCCGCAACGGCGCCGGCAAGACCACCCTGACCCGCGTCCTGGCAGGGGAGGGCCTGCCCGCCGCCGGCAAGGTGACCCGCAGCGGCGAGATCGGCTACCTGCCCCAGGACCCGCGCACTCCGGACATGGAGCAGTTGGCACGGGACCGGATCCTGTCCGTCCGGGGCCTGGACATCGCTGTCGGGAAACTCCGCGTGGCCCATGAAGAAATGGCCAGCGAGGATGCTGCTGTCCAGCGCAAAGCGATGAACCGCTATGACCGGCTTGAGTCGGAGTTCCTCGCCGCCGGCGGTTACGCTGCCGAGGCCGAGGCCGCAGCGATCTGCTCCAACCTCGCACTGCCGGACCGTCTGCTGAACCAGCCGCTCAAGACCCTGTCCGGCGGACAGCGGCGCCGCGTCGAGCTGGCCCGCATCCTTTACTCAGATGCCGAAACGATGCTCCTCGACGAACCCACCAACCACCTCGACGCCGACTCGATCGCCTGGTTGCGGGACTTCCTGAAAAACCACCAGGGCGGCCTGATCGTAATCAGCCACGACACCGAGCTGCTCGAAGCCACCGTGAACAAGGTGTTCCTGTTGGACGCCAACCGCGCCCAAATCGACTTCTACAATATGGACTGGAAGCGTTACCTCACGCAGCGCGAGACCGACGAGCGGGCCAGGAAGCGGGAACGTGCCAACGCCGAAAAGAAGGCCCAGGTCCTGTTCGACCAAGCGAACAAGATGCGCGCCAAGGCCACCAAGGCCGTCGCAGCGCAGAACATGGCCAAGCGCGCTGAACGCCTGCTCAGCGGACTTGAAGCCGTCCGTGAGCAGGACCGCGTGGCCGCGCTCCGTTTCCCGGATCCGTCTCCCTGCGGCAAGACCCCGCTCACCGCGGAAGGCCTCAGCAAGTCCTACGGCTCGCTGGAAATCTTCACGGACGTGGATCTGGCTATCGACCGCGGCTCCAAGGTGGTCATCCTCGGCCTCAACGGCGCCGGCAAAACCACCCTTTTGCGGATGCTCGCAGGCGTGGACCAGCCTGACACCGGTGACGTCATTGCCGGCCACGGCCTGAAGGTGGGCTACTACGCGCAGGAACACGAAACGCTCGACGTTGACCGTACAGTTCTTGAGAACATGCGCTCCGCCGCGCCGGACATGAAGGACGCGGAGGTGCGCGGCATCCTGGGCTCGTTCCTGTTTTCCGGTGACGACGTGGACAAGCCCGCCGGCGTGCTCTCCGGCGGCGAGAAGACCCGCCTCGCCCTGGCCACCATCGTGGCGTCCAGCGCCAACGTCCTGCTACTGGATGAGCCCACCAACAACCTGGACCCCGCCAGCCGCGCGGAAATCCTCGGCGCCCTGCGGAACTACACGGGCGCCGTCGTCCTGGTCAGCCACGACGAAGGCGCCGTCGAGGCCCTCAACCCCGAGCGCGTCGTCCTGCTGCCCGACGGCGTCGAGGACCTGTGGAACGAGGACTACCTGGACCTGATCACGCTGGCTTAGCTGGCAACCTACGGAGCCGGCTGGGTTGCCTCCGCAGAACGCACGCGCCCCACAGGGCCGCCGTCGTATCCCGTCAAGGCTCAGTAGCCCTGCGCGTCCAGGAGGGCGTCTTCCTCTTCCTCGGACGTCGCCTTCCTGCGCTTCCGCGGGGCGGGCGGACGGCGGCGTGCTGCCGCGGCAGCGGAATGGCCCGCACCCTCTGCCGGGTCGTCGTCGTTCTCGTCCTCGGCATCGATGGCGGCGTTGCGCGCCTGCTGCCGCGCAGCGTATCCGAACCCCACGAACATCAGGACGCCGAAGGCGAACCACTGCAGCGAGTAGGACAGGTGCGTTCCCTCCTCCGTGGAGGGCTTCGGGAAGGGGAACGGCATCTCGGCCGCCGGGGGCGTCTCCGATGCAAGCTGGCCGTAGGCCCCTGTCAGCAGGGGGTACCCGAGCTGTGCGGAGTAGGCGGCGAGGTCGATGGACGCCAGCTGTCCTTCGGGTGCGCTTCGCTGCAGTTCGGGTTCGGGATGCTTCAGACGGACGACGGCGGTGACCTCGCCTGGGGGCGGTTCCGGCACCGAATCCGGGCTGCCCGGGTTCTTGTTGCCGATGGGCAGCCAGCCGCGGTCGATGACTACGGTCTCCCCGGTGGTCAGGCGGAACGGGACCACCACTTCGTAGCCCGGCTGGCCATTCATGGGGCGGTTCCGTACAACCCGCTGGCCGTCCACCAGATACGAGCCCTTTAGCTCCACCTGCGTCCACTCCATGGCCGGGTCCAGCCTGTCGAACTGCTCCCTGGCATCAGTGAACGCGATGGGTGTTGCCGAGTAGTTGGTGACCACCCGGTTAATTTCAGCGAGCGTCTCCGCGCGCCGGTCCATCTGCCAGCGGCCCAGGAACACGCAGGCGGAGGCGAAGATGGCAGCCAGCAGGAGATAACCCAGCCACTTGCTGGAAAAGAGGAAACGGTACATTCAGCTGTCCTGCTCCAAAACGCCCGCCGCGCGGTCCTCAAGGGGCAGTGTTTCCTTCCACAGCCCGCGGGTCTGCAGGTAATCCTCCAGCCACTCACGGTGGTCGGCGCAGGCCAGCCAGATTTTGCGGCGCTCGGGGGAGTGGATCTTCGGATTGTTCCAGAGGACCTGCCAGGACGCCCGGGCACGACAAGCTTTGCGGGAGCAGACCGCCGCGTCCTCAGCCATCGCTGGGTCAGTGCCCGCAGCGAAGTCAAAAATGCTCAAGATGCCCTCCGCTCCTGTCCCGGTGTTTCGTCGTCGTCCTCAAGTACCAGCTCGCCCTGAAGAATCTCGCTGCCGACTTCCTCCTCGGCGGAAGGAGCCGGGGGACTCTCAATCTCCGCCAGGGGCGCAGAATCCAACAGGGCGTCGCTGTGTCCCTCAGCCTTGTCATTCCCGTTGGCTATGACCACCGCAATCCAGGGCAGGAAAACCGCTCCGGCCACCGCGATGATCTTGAACCACCCGTCCACCACAAAAATCAGCACCAGGCACACCATGCGGATTCCCATGGCCAGCGCGTACTTGATCATGCGCTGGCGCATATCCTCGGAATGCGCTCCCGCAGCATCCGTGATGCTGTGGACTTCCGGATCGCCGGAGAACCGGCCGGGTTCTCCAGGCGCGGACTGTCCCGCATGGTTTTCAAGGGTCACGGTGATTGATCACGCTCCAAAGGCTTACGTTAATTCTCTCACCATCGGCAGTGGCACCCAAACCCGGCCGGGCCCTGCGGCTAAGATCGAAGTCAGCCAAATCACCCTTTCCTACCGCGGCTGCAGCACGCCGCAGAATTCCGGAGCCTTTCCATGACTGAAGCAGCCACCGCCCCCCGCAGCGTCCTGGTTACCGGCGGCAACCGCGGCATCGGCCTGGCCATCGCCGAAGCGTTCCTCGCCAACGGTGACAAGGTGGCGGTGACCTACCGCAGCGAGTCCAAGCTGCCGGAGGGAATACTGGGCGTCAAGGCCGATGTCACGGACGAGGCCTCCGTGGACGCGGCTTTCAAAGAGGTGGAAGCTGCTCACGGCCCGGTGGAGGTACTGGTGGCCAACGCCGGCATCACCAAGGACACGCTGCTGCTGCGGATGAGCGAGGACGACTTCACATCCGTGATCGACACCAACCTGACCGGCGCCTTCCGTGTCATCAAGCGCGCCTCCAAAGGCATGATCCGCCTGCGCAAAGGCCGCGTCGTCCTGATCTCCTCCGTGTCCGGCCTCTACGGTGCCCCAGGCCAGATCAACTACTCAGCGTCAAAGGCAGGCCTGGTAGGCATCGCCCGGTCCCTCACCCGCGAACTCGGTTCCCGCGGAATCACGGCCAATGTGGTGGCCCCCGGCTTCATCAACACGGACATGACTGCCGAACTGCCCGAAGCCACGCAGAAGGACTACCTGGACAGCATTCCGGCCGGCCGTTTCGCTGAGGCTTCCGAGGTTGCCAACGTGGTCCGCTGGATCGCCAGCGACGAGGCAGCCTACATCTCCGGCGCCGTCATCCCCGTCGACGGCGGTCTGGGCATGGGGCACTGACCCCGCCGGCAAACTAGCAGGGGGCCGCTTCTTTGTGTAGGTCACACAAGGGAAATGCCCGGCGCCGCTGGCATGATGGACTGCAGAGCATCAGCGATTTAGACGTTTCAGACAAAAGGAGCCCGCATGGGACTGCTGGATAACAAGACCGCCATCGTGACAGGATCTTCGCGCGGCATCGGCGCGGAGGTGGCGAAGAACCTCGCCAAGGAGGGCGCCGCCGTCGTAGTCAACTACCGCCAGAAGGCTCCGCGTGCCAACAAGGTGGTACAGGGCATCGAGGCCGACGGCGGCCGGGCAGTGGCCGTGGGCGCCGACCTCACCAGCCAGGAAGGCGTGCAGGCCCTGGCCAGTGCCGCGATGGAAAACTTCGGTTCCCTGGACATCCTGGTGCTGAACGCCTCCGGCGGCATGGAGACCGGCATGGGCGAGGACTACGCCCTCAAGCTGAACCGCGACGCCCAGATCAACATGCTCAACGCGGCCGTGCCCCTGATGCAGGAAGGCTCCCGCGTGGTGTTCGTGACCAGCCACCAAGCACACTTCATCAACACCGTACCCACCATGGAGGCCTACGAGCCCGTGGCCCGCAGCAAGCGTGCCGGGGAAGACGCACTGCGCGAACTTATCCCCAGCCTCGCCGAAAAGGGCATCACCCTGGTGGTCGTGTCCGGCGACATGATCGAGGGCACCGTCACCGCAACGCTGCTGGACCGCTCAGCCCCCGGTGCCATCGAGGCGCGCCGGGCTGAAGCCGGAAAGCTGTACTCGGTGGAGGAGTTCGCTGAGGTGGTGTCCAGTATGGTCACCGCCGACGTCGAATCCGGCCACACTGAGTACGCCGGCGGCGCAGACTACTTCGGCAAAGGCGCGGGCCAGCCGGCGAGCTAGGCTCCCACCCGGGGTGGCAGTTCGCGGCAGTGTTCCCTACGGAGCCTGCCGCGAACTGTCATTTCGCAGTTAAAGAGTCAGAGCCTCAGACGCCGGCGATGTGCCGGACGGCGTCCAGGTACGGCATGTTGATGGCGGCGTCGGCCACTGCCCGCACCGCCGGCTTGGCATTGAACGCCACGCCGATCCCGGCGGCACCGAGCATGTCAAGGTCATTGGCGCCGTCGCCCACGGCAACGGTGTGCTCCAAAGCGATCCCCTCGGCGGCCGCCCATTCCCGCAGGAACTTCTCTTTAGCTGCCCGGTCAACCACTGCCCCCAGGACCTTGCCGGTCAACACGCCGTCCACAATCTCCAGTTCGTTGGCCTGCCAGTGGTCCAGGCCCAGCTCATCGGCAATCGGCTCCAGGATCTGGTTGAACCCGCCGGACACCACGGCCACCACGTGTCCCGCTGCCTTGAAGGCGGCCACCAGGTCCGCCGCGCCCAGGCTCAGCTTCACTTCCTCACGCACGGAACGGACGACGTCGGCCGGCAGCCCCGCCAGCACCGCAACACGTGCGTGGAGGCTTTGGGTGAAGTCCAGTTCACCGCGCATGGCGGCCTCAGTGACGGCCGCTACTTCTTCGAACTTCCCGGCATACGCAGCGAGAAGTTCGATGACTTCCTGCTGGATCAGCGTGGAGTCGACGTCCATGATCAGCATTTTCCGCCCGGCGGAACGGAGCTCGGCGGGGACGAGTGCGGTGTCGAAACCGCTGATGGATGCATGCGCGACCGCGCGGCGCAGGCCTGCGAGGCCGGCGGCAGTCGCGTCCGGGAGGCTGACCTGTGCAACCTGCACCTGGTAGCGGCTGTCACCGTGGCTGGTCTCGGACAGCAGTTCGGCGCCGTTCCCGGTGAGAACGGAACGCAGCCGCTCCAGCCCGGAAGGAGTTATGTTCAGGCCGTAGCTGACCGCAGTCACGTTCGAAGTCATGCCTGCAATCTTAGTCAGCGGGGGAGGGGTCCCCTTAATTCATTGCGGGGCACTGACGCTGGAGGACCGGCCACCCCGCCGCGCTAGACTGAAGCATGCCCGGTGCCCCCCGACGTGTTCAGGCTTCGCTCGCAGTCCTGGCGGCCCTCCTTACCGGCTGTTCGCCGGTGGTGGGCCTGGACCAGGCTGCCAACGGCCCGACTGCCACCGGCCAGGTAAGCCCCGCGTCTTCTGCCCCGGCTGCTTCCGGGAAGGCCACGTCCGTCCCGGCCACCGTTCCAACACATATCCCGACGCCGGCTCCGGCGCTCACCGCCACACCCGTTCCTACGCCGCCGGCACCCGCGCCACCTCCGGTGCCCCAGCCCTTTGCCCTCAACCTCTACCAGGAGGGGGACTTCGTTCCGCAGTACACCTTCGACTGGTGCGTGGCGGCGAGCATCCAGATGGCCCATAATCTCATCGACGATACCGGCGGCGCCACCTGGGCCGATCCCGCCCAGCAAAGCGAACTGTGGGAGATGGCCAGGGCGCGGTCGTCCAACTCGTTCAACGGAGCCAACCCGCTGGGGTGGGCGCAGGTGCTGACCGAGGCCGGCATGGGGCCGTACAAGGTGGTCAGTATCCCGGACTACGGGGACGCCCTGCAGACCGCGGCGCGCGCCATTTCCGAGACGGGCCGTCCCGTGGGCCTGGTCATGTGGAGGGGCCGCCATGCCTGGGTGATGAACGGGTTCGAATCAGTCGGTAATCCTGCCCAGTTCCAGGAGTTCTCGGTTACCGGCGTCCGCGTCCTGGATCCGCTCTACCCGCACGGCAGCGGGCAATGGGGGCCCTCGCCCGCGCCGAACAGCCTCCTCTCCCCGGAGGAGTTGGCCACGCAGTTCGTGGTCCGTGAACCGCGGCGCTGGAGCAGCGATCTGCCCACCGGCTACCTGCTGGTGCTGCCTGTCGCCGGTGCATGACAGGGCTGTAAACGCCGGTTATCAATCGGCCTCTTTTTTGTCCTAGTGTCTACTCCTATGAGTGATGTTCTGGAATTGGCTTCCGTCAGCGTTGTCCGAGGTAAAAAGACCCTGCTGGACAAGGTTGACTGGGAAGTCAATGAAGGCGAGCGCTGGGTAATCCTCGGGCCCAACGGTGCCGGTAAGACAACACTCCTGCAGATCGCCGCCGCCCGGCTTCACCCCAGCAGCGGCAAAGCCGGCATCCTGGACGAAACCCTGGGGCGCACCGACGTCTTCGAACTCCGCCCGCGCATCGGACTTTCCTCCGCCGCGCTGGCCACCCAGATCCCGGAGCAGGAGAACGTCCTCAACGTCGTGGTCACCGCCGCGTACGGCGTCACCGGCCGCTGGCGCGAGGGATACGAGCGCGACGACGAGCGGCGGGCTTTCCGCCTGCTCAATGACTGGGGCATGGGTCCGCTCCTGAACAGAACCTTCGCCACGCTGTCCGAGGGGGAGCGCAAGCGTGTCCAGATTGCCCGGGCCCTCATGACCGACCCCGAACTGCTGCTGCTGGACGAGCCCGCAGCCGGCCTGGATCTTGGCGGCCGCGAGGAACTGGTCCATAAACTCGGGGAACTTGCCCAGGACGAGGCAGCCCCTGCCATGGTCCTGGTGACGCACCACCTTGAGGAAGTCCCGCCGGGCTTCACCCACGCCATGCTGCTGCGCGACGGCGGCGTGGTGGCAGCAGGACCGATCACGGAGGTCCTGACAGCGGACAACCTGAGCAAGACGTTCGGGCTGGACCTTGACGTCACCGTCAACGCCGGCCGGTACACCGCCGTCGCCCGCCGCTAAGGCGGCAGCGCAGCATCTTGGATCTTCTCAGCAGCACTTTTGTGTCCGTTGCCGGACTGTGGGCCGGCATGATCAACGCAGTAGTGGGCTCCGGCACCCTGGTGACGTTTCCCGTGCTCATCGCCCTGGGCGTCACTCCGGTGGTTGCGTCGATGAGCAACGCCATGGGGCTGGTGGCCGGCGGCGCGGCAGGTGCCTTCGGCTACCGCCGGGAACTCAAGGGCCGCGGCCGCCAGCTCCTGCGGCTGCTGCCGGCCTCGCTGCTGGGCGGTGTTTCCGGCGCCTGGCTGCTCCTGCACCTGCCGGAAGAGGTCTTCCACTACGTCGCCCCACTCCTCATTGTCCTGGCCCTCCTCATGGTGGTGTTCCAGCCCCGGCTGCAAACGTGGGTGCGTACCCGCGAGGAAAATCCGGAGCACGCCGTGCGCGACAAACGCCACGGAATCCTCCTGGTGGTGCTGGTGTATCTTGCAGGAGTGTACGGCGGCTACTTCGTGGCTGCCCAGGGGATCCTGCTGGTGGGCATCCTCGGCGTCTTCCTCACCGGCACCATCCAGAATGCCAACGCCATGAAGAACATCCTGGTCCTGGGCGTGAACCTGGTGGCAGCGGTGTCCTACACGCTCTTCGCGTTCGACCGGATCAACTGGCTGGTGGTGCTGCTGATCGCCATCAGCTCCAGCATCGGCGGGGTTTTGGGAGCCAAGGTGGGCCGCCGGCTTTCACCCACAGTGCTGCGGTCGGTCATCCTTGTCCTGGGGCTCGTGGCTCTGGGCTTCATGATCGCCGATCTGCTGCAATAATCACCCGGTGACAATCCATTACCTCGAATCCGCCGCCGACCCGCGCGTATCCGACTACACCCAGCTCACGGACGTCCACCTGCGCAAGCTCCGCGAACCCGCCGAAGGCATGTACATCGCAGAGTCATCCCGGGTGCTGCGCCGGGCCCTCGCCGCAGGGCACCAGCCCCGGTCCTTCTTCCTGGCCGAGAAATGGCTCGACGACCTCCAGGACATCCTCGGCGCCTACCCCGACGTGCCCGCTTTCATCGGCAGAGCAGCCCTCCTGGAGGAGATCACCGGTTTCCACCTCCACCGCGGTGCAATGGCCGCCATGCAGCGTCCGGCACCGGTGCCGCTTCCGGAACTGCTCGCCGGTGCGCGGCGGGTGGCCGTGCTGGAGGACATCGTGGACCACACCAACGTGGGCGCCATCTTCCGGTCTGCCGCCGCCCTGGACATCGACGCCGTCCTCGTCTCACCCCGTTGCGGTGACCCCCTGTACCGCCGGAGCGTCAGGGTGAGCATGGGCACCGTCTTCCAAGTCCCGTGGGCAAGGCTGACCAACTGGCCGCAGGACCTCCACCTGCTCAAGAACCACGGCTTCACTGTTGCGGCGCTCGAGCTCACGGAGGACGCGCAGGACGTGGACAAGGTTGCCGCGCGGAACCCGGAGAAGCTCGCCCTGGTACTCGGCACCGAAGGCGCCGGCATGAGCGCGGAGACCCTTGCGGCCGTCGACCTCGCCGTGAAGATTCCCATGCGCAACGGCGTGGATTCGCTCAACGTGGCCGCGGCTTCGGCCGTGGCATTCTGGGAACTCCGGGCGCGGGAATAGGGCAACCGCCGGTTCGCGGGCACCGCTGTTATCCGCTATGATTGACAGCTGGCCGTCCTGCTTCTTGCGAAGCGGAACCCAGCCATCCCATTCATACCTGGCAACTGGCAAAATCCAGTTGCGCGAACAAAGGTCCCATTATGAAGTCTGAGATCCACCCGAAGTACCAGGCTGTTGTCTTCAACGACCTGGCTTCCGGCACGAAGTTCCTGACCCGCTCCACCGTGTCTTCCTCCAAAACCATCGAGTGGGAAGACGGCAACACCTACCCGGTCATCGACGTCGAAATCTCCTCCGAGTCCCACCCGTTCTACACCGGCAAGCAGCGCATCATGGACTCCGCAGGCCGCGTCGAGCGCTTCAACGCTCGCTTCAAGGGCTTCGGCGGCAAGAAGTAATTCACTTCCTCCAAAGGTTCTTTTGCAAAGGCCCGCACCGGAAACGGTGCGGGCCTTCCGCGTTTCTCCAGGCCGATAGGTGGGCCGGCACATTCTGGGGCAGGATGGAAGGCATGACCGACTTACAGTCTCCACGTTATGATCCCGCCTCCCGCCGCCACGGTGAATACAAGGTGCCGGGCGGCAAGCTCGTGGTGGTGGACCTGGACGTGGCAGACGGCCGGCTGGCCAACGTGAGCCTCAGCGGGGACTTCTTCCTGGAGCCGGACGAGGCCCTCCTGGACATCAACCAGGCCCTGACGGGGCTGCCGGACACCGCAACGGCCGGTGAGCTTGCCGCCGTCGTCAAGGCCTCGCTGCCGCCTGGCGCGGCCCTGTTCGGCTTCTCCGCCGACGCGGTTGCCGTCACCGTCCGACGCGCCCTGGCAAAGGCAACGTCCTGGACGGACCACGACTGGCATGTAATCCCGCCAACTGTCCTGCCCACCGAAATCAATGTGGCGCTGGACGAGGTGCTCACCGAGGAGGTGGGTGCAGGCCGCCGCAACCCCACCCTCCGCTTCTGGGACTGGCAGGAACCCTCAGTGGTCATCGGAAGTTTCCAGTCGGTCCGCAACGAGGTGGACCCGGACGGCGTGGAGAAGCACGGGATCACGGTAGTCCGGCGCATCAGCGGCGGGGGAGCGATGTTCATGGAAGCGGGCAACTGCATCACGTACTCCCTTTATCTTCCGCAGACCCTCGTGGACGGCATCAGCTTTGCCGACTCCTACCCCTTCCTTGACTCCTGGGTGATGGCAGCGCTGGAGAAGCTTGGCATCAACGCCTTTTACGTGCCGCTGAACGATATCGCCACGGCCCAGGGCAAGATCGGCGGGGCGGCACAGAAACGGCTGGCCAACGGGGGCATGCTGCATCACGTCACCATGAGCTACGACATCGACGCCGACAAGATGGTCGAAGTGCTGAGGATCGGCAAGGAAAAGCTTTCGGACAAGGGGACCCGCAGCGCCAAGAAACGCGTCGACCCTTTGCGCCGCCAGACCGGACTCGCCCGCACAGCGATCATCCAGGCCATGACGGAAGTCTTCACCGACCGCTACGGCGCCAGCCCCTCCCAGGTGAGCGAGGCCGAACTGGAAGCCGCCCGCGAGCGCGTGGGCAGCAAGTTCGGCACGGCGGAATGGCTCCACCGCGTCCCTTGAGCAGTGGCAGGAATCGCCTTAAGGCACAGGTGAGGGGACGACGGCGGCCTGCGCCTTGAGTGCCCGCAGCAGGTGGCTGCGCTGCTCAACGATGATTCGGCGCAGCGCCCGGGGCGCGTCGGCATTGGCTGCCAGCCACTCGTCCGTCCGCCTGATCACCGGATGGTCCGCCGGGTTCACGCCCTCAGCCAGGTCCTGGGCGAGCGGATAGAGGCCGCGGACGATCCGGCTTGCGATCTCGATGCTGCGGGTCTCCCAGACCCCGCGCAGGCAGGCGAAGTAGGGCTCGATATAGGGTTCCAGCAACCGGGCCGGAGCAGTGGTGAACCCGCTAATGGTGGCGGTCAGCAGTTGGTTGGAAAGTTCATTTCCGTGCACTGCCGCTTTCCACGCTGCGACCTTGACCTGCGGATCCGGCCTGGCCGCCAGGGCCGTAGCGTGCCCGGCGCGTCCCGAAGCCGTGGTGTCGCGCGCGAGCTCCGCGTCCAGCTCCGCTTCGGCCGCCTGGCCGTTGGCCGCCAGGGCATGCCAGAAGTGCCAGCGAAGTTCCGCGTCCACCGCCAGGCCTGCCACCGGCGCGGTACCCTCCAGCAGGCTCTTGAGCCGGGGCAGCAGGGCGTCATCGTGCCTGCTGAGCGTGCCCAGGGTTCTGGCCCAGGCAAGCTGCTGGTCAGAGCCGGGCTGCGCCCGGTCCATTTCCGCTGCAGCCGTTGAGAGGAAGGAGGTCCGCACCGCGGGGCGGCGGGCCGCCGGTGTGTAGCGTTCGACGGCGGTGACGGCGTTGTCGAGGATGTTCAGCAGCACTCCGATCCCTGTTTCTGACGGTCCGTACGCGGCTACTGCGTCCACGTACGTCGCGGCAGGGCTTTCGCCGTCGCGCGCGGAGTTCCACAGCGCTGTCCAGCAGAGGGCTCGGGCCATGGGATCGGTGATCCGGTCCAGCGAGGAACGCACGGTGGCTTCCGAGGCAGGGTCGAGCCGGACCTTCGCATAAGTGAGGTCCTCGTCGTTGAGGAGCAGGAGCGCGGGCCGGGGCTTTCCGGCGAGCTGGGGGAGTTCTGTGCGGGCGCCTACGATGTCCGTTTCGTAGCTGTCCGTCCGCACCAGGGCGCCGTCGCCGTCGAAGTTGTAGGCCCCCACGCGCAGCCGGTGCGGGCGCAGCTCCTCCCGCCCCGTTACCGGATCCGTAGCCTGCTGGACGATGGCCACCCCGCCCGGCAGGCCGCCGTCGTCCGATGCACCAGTGGACGCGAAGTCCAGCGACAGCGTGGAGATGCCGGAGGTTTGCAGCCACTGCTGCGCCCAGCCTGCCAGGTCCCGTCCCGATGCTGCACTTAGTGCGTCCAGCAGGTCCGCAATGGAGGTGTTGCCGTATGCATGCTTGCGGAAGTATGCACGGGAGCCGGCGATGAAGGCGTCAAAGCCAACATAGGCCACCAGCTGCCTCAGTACCGAGGCCCCCTTGGCGTAAGTGATGCCGTCAAAGTTCTGCTTGGCCGCCTCAAGGTCCGGGATATCCGCCACGATCGGGTGGGTGGTGGGCAGCTGGTCCTGGACGTAGGCCCAGGCCTTGCGCTTGTTGGCGAAGTTCACCCAGGCGGTGTCCCAGTCCGTCGCCCGGTCCACGCCGAGGGTGCCCATGTAGTCCGCGAACGATTCCTTGAGCCACAGGTCGTCCCACCACTGCATGGTTACCAGGTCGCCGAACCACATGTGCGCCATCTCGTGCATTAGGGTGTTGGCGCGCCCCTGGTACTGGGAGTCCGTGGCGCGGGAGGTGAACACGTAGCTCTCCGTGAACGTCACCAGGCCTGGGTTCTCCATGGCGCCGAGGTTGTATTCCGGAACAAAGGCCTGGTCGTACTTGCCCCAGGGGTAGGGGTAGTCGAAGAGCCGGTTGAAGAAGTCCAGACCCTTCTTGGTCAGCGTGAACAGCTCGTCGGTGTCAAAGGATTCCGCCATGGAGGCCCGGCAGTAGAGGGCGAGCGGGACGTCCAGGGGGGTGCCGTCGTCGAGCATTGCCTGCCAGTGATCCTTGGCCTTGAAGTAGGGTCCGGCCAGAACGGCGGTGATGTAGGTGGACATGGGGTCTGTGGGGGCGAAGTCCCACCGGGCAGTGGCGGGATCGCTGGTGAGCAGGGTCCGCGCCGTTTCTGCGCCGTTGGAGGCAACCTGCCAGTGGGCGGGAGCCATCACGTGGAAGGTGTATACGGCCTTGAGGTCCGGCTGTTCAAAGTTGGCGAACACCCGGCGGGCGTCGGCCGGCTCGTACTGCGTGTACAGGTAGCACTGGCCGTCCGCGGGATCCACGAACCGGTGCATGCCCTCGCCGGAGCGGCTGTACACGGCCGTTCCGTTGACGGTCACCTGGTTCTCCGCCTGCAGGTTGTCCAGCCGGATCCTGGCTCCGTCCACCACGTCCTCCACCCTGAGTTCCCGGCCGTTGAGCAGGACTCTGTGCACGGTGCCGATGAAGTCCAGGAAGGTGGAACTGCCCGGCTCCGCGGTGAAGGTGATGATGCTGCGGGTCGGGTAGCCGGCCACGTTCGGGTTTGCTGCCTGCCGCACATCCAGCGATACGTCATAGCTGGTGGTTTGGATCAGTGCTGATCGTTCGGCGGCTTCATCGCGCTGCAGGTTCTCATGTGACACCCAGCTATCTAATCATGGGGCCGGTGCCCAAAATCACGCGGCGATCAGCAGGGCAGCCCCCAGTCCCAGAAGGGCTATCAGGAGCCACGACACGAGCGCTGCCAGGAGCGCCCGGGCGCCGGTGTGCAGGAGCGTGCGGATGCGCACCGCGGACCCCAGCCCGAACAGGGCCGCACCCAGCAGGATGTCCTGCATCACGCCTCCTGCCTCCAGCCAGCCCGGCGCCAGCCAGCCGGTGGAACGCAGGCCCACCATGGCCACGAAGCCCAGGACAAACAGGGGCACCACCGGCGGGAGGCTGGCGTGGGTGCCGTCCGCCGTGCCCGCGGCCTGAGGTGCGAGCCGCTGGTGCGCGCCGGCAAGTGCTGCCACCGGTGCCAGGAGCAGCACCCGGGTCAGCTTGACCACGACGGCGATGCCCAGCGCCGCTGTCCCGGCAGTCTGCGCGGTGGCCACTACCTGGCCCACGTCGTGTACCGAGGCACCCGTCCAGGCGCCAAAAACCGGTGCGGTGAGCTGGAGGGGATGGACGAACAGGGGCAGTACGCCGATGGCCAGTGTGCCGCACAGGGTCACCAGCGCCACTGGCAGGACGGTGTCCACGTGCCGGATGCGCCGTACTGCAGCCATGGCGCCAATCGCTGAGGCGCCGCAGATCGAAAACCCGGTCGCCACCAGGAGGGACGTCACCGGCGGCAGCCGGAACAGCCGCGATACCAGGTAGGTTCCGCCAAAGCTCACTGCCACCACGGCGACGATCAGGACCAGCGCAAGCCAGCCCAGGCCCAACACATCCATAATGCTGACCTTCAGGCCGAGGAGCACGATGCCGCCGCGCATCAGGTGTTTTCCGGCGAAGTCCAGTCCCGGCCTTGCCCTGCCGGCGGTCCACACGCCGGCGCCGGGCAGGTTGGCGGCCAGGATGCCCAGCACGACTGCCAGCGTCATGGCCGGCAGTACCGGGACGAGGCTGTGCACCAGGAAGGCCGCGGTCAGTGCAGCGGCGGCTGTGAGAAGACCCGGGAGCAGCCTGGCGGCTGGTCCGGGACCGCCCCGGCCGGGCTCCTCGCGGAAGGTTCTGCTGACTGGCACCCACCTACTGTGCCGGAAAAGCCCCGCGATTCACGAATAGGCCTGCTCCCGCCAACACGCCACAATGGATGCCGGTTTATGAATTCGAAACAAAAAGATGGTTGGCTTGTGGGCATGTCAGACCTTTTCCAGGATTACTCCGTGGCCGCGGGCCGGACCGGAGCGTACGACGAGATGTTCGCTCCCGGGCAGCAGGCCCGGGACTCGTACGGGCAGGTGGCGGAGGCCCTGCGCAGGCTCTCGCTGTCCGACGTCAGCGCACGCGCCGACTCGATGGCCCGCACCTTCCTGGACCGCGGCGTCACCTTCGACTTTGCGGGCGAGGAGCGTCCCTTTCCGCTGGACATCGTTCCCAGGGTCATTCCGGCTGCTGAATGGGACGTGCTGGAGTGCGGGGTAGCCCAGCGCGTGCAGGCGCTCGAAGCCTTCCTCAACGATGTGTACGACAAGATGACCGTGGTGTCCGACGGCGTGATCCCCCGGCAGCTGGTGACCACCAGTGCGCACTTCCACCGGCAAGTCCACGGCTTTGAACCGGCCGGCGGCGTCCGGGTGCACATTTCCGGCATCGACGTGGTCCGTGATGCTGCCGGGACCTTCCGCGTGCTGGAGGACAACGTCCGTGTCCCCTCGGGGGTGAGCTACGTGCTGGAAAACCGCCGCGCCATGGCCAAGGGGCTGCCGGAGGCCTTCGGCCAGCAGCTCATCCGGCCGGTAGAGGAATACCCCCGCCGGCTGCTCTCGGCCCTGCGCAAAACCGCGCCTGCCGGCGTGGACGATCCCACCGTCGTCGTCCTCACTCCCGGCGTTTTCAACAGCGCCTACTTCGAGCACACTCTGCTGGCCGGCCTGATGGGCGTGGAATTGGTGGAAGGCCGCGACCTCATCTGCCGCGGCAACCGCGTGTACATGCGCACCACCGCGGGCGAGCAGCGCGTGGACGTCATTTACAAGCGCATCGACGACGACTTCCTGGACCCATTGCAGTTCCGCGCCGATTCCATGCTCGGCTGCCCCGGACTGGTCAATGCCGCGCGGGCAGGCGGGGTGACCATCGCCAACGCCGTCGGCAACGGCGTCGCGGACGACAAACTGGTCTACAGTTACGTCCCTGACCTGATCCGGTACTACCTGAGCGAGGAGCCCATCATCGCCAACGTGGACACGTACCGCCTGGAGGAGAAGGAAGCCCGCGAATACACGCTGGACAACCTGTCCGAACTGGTGGTCAAGCCCGTGGACGGCTCCGGCGGCAAGGGCCTGGTCATTGGCCCGGACGCCTCCAATGACGAACTGGATGCCCTGCGCCAGCGGGTCACCGCCGACCCCCGCGGGTGGATCGCCCAGCCTGTGCTGCAGCTGTCCACGGTGCCTACGCTGAGCGGGGACAAGTTCGGCCCCCGCCACGTGGACCTGCGGCCCTTTGCAGTTAACGACGGCGACAACGTCTGGGTGCTCCCCGGCGGACTTACGCGCGTGGCGCTGAAGGAGGGCTCGCTGATTGTGAATTCGAGCCAGGGCGGCGGGTCAAAGGACACTTGGGTCCTTGCCGATTCCCCCCAGATGCCGGTGGAAACCGTTCCCCGGTCCTCTATTTCGGTGCGGGAGCGCGTCTCGGTCTGGCCGGTGGAGAGCAGCTGGCGGGACCGCCAGTCGGAGCAGCAGCAGTGACCCGTCCCGCCGTCGATCATCAGTCTTGTAAAATTTCGGGTGCGCAGGAGGTAGCCGCGGATGCTTAGCCGTATTGCTGAGTCCCTTTTCTGGATTGGCCGGTATGTGGAGCGTGCGGATGGCACGGCCCGCATCCTGGACGTCCACCTGGAACGGCTCAACCACCTGCCCATGGAGGAACGCAAAAGCGTGGCCCAGGAGCTCCTGGCCGTTATGGGCGCCCGGCCGCAGAGCGAGGACTTCGGGCTTCCTGAGCTGCTCCATGCCCTGGCCTACGACAAAACCAGCGCCACCTCGATTGCAGGCTCGCTGGGCGCCGCCCGGGAGAACGCCCGGCGGGCCCGGGAGACTGTCTCCTCCGGCCTCTGGGAAAGCCTGAACACCACGTACTACGGACTGAGCCAGCACCGCAAGGATGTGGTGGGCACCTACCGGTTCTGCAACTGGACGCTGGAACGCACGGCCATGGTCAGCGGCCTCGCCGATACCACCGTGAGCCATGACGAAAGCTGGCTCTTCCTGGTCCTGGGCCGTTCGCTGGAACGGGCTGACATGACGGCCAGGATGCTGTCCACCCGGGACGTGCTGTCCGCCGGTATGTCCTGGGTCAACATGCTCCGCTGCGCCGGCGCTTACGAGTCCTTCCTCCGCACCCGCCGCGCCGCCTTCGGGGACCAGCACGCTGCCGAGTTCCTGCTGTTGGACCGCCTGTTCCCGCGGTCCATCGTCTACGCGCTGCGGGATGCAGACGAATGCCTGGCCAAGCTGGATCCTTCCGCCCAGCGGGTGGGGTTCATCAATGACGCGCGCCGGATTGTGGGGCAGGCCCGCACCTTCCTTGAGTTCCACCGGACGGACGACCTCATGTCCGAACTTCCGGAACACATGGAGCGGGTGCAGAAGGCAGTGTCCCAGGCTTCCGACGCCATTTCACGCAAGTACTTCAATCAGGCGGACGAGCTGGCCTGGGTGGGAGAGGTTTCATGACCCGGCTGAGCATCATCCACAGAACGGCGTACAAGTACAACAAGCGGGTCACCCTGTCCTACAACGAGGCCAGGATGACGCCGTTGACGGATTCCCAGCAGGTGGTGCTGGAGTCGGTGGTCAAGGTTTCGCCGTCGCAGGCGGCCGTGAGCACCTACCGCGACTACTGGGGGACCAGGGTCACGGCCTTCGACATGCAGATGCCCCACGACCACCTCGAAGTGGTTTCCAACATCACGGTGGAGGTGCACCGCGCGGAAAAGATCCCCGCCGAGTCCGACATCGTGGCCTGGGACGTCCTCGCCTCGCCGGAGACGCTCAACACGTTCAGTGACTGGCTGCCGCAGTCGAGGCTCAGCGGCCCCGGTGGGGAAGTCCTGGGCATCATCCCCGACGTCGTGTCCGGAAAGAACCCGCATGAGGCAGCCATGGCCGTGTTTGCGTGGATGCGCGGGGAAATGACCTACATGTCAGGCTCCACCGCCGTGACCACCAACGCCGAAGAAGCCTGGAGCCAGCGCCAGGGTGTGTGCCAGGACCTGGCGCACCTCGCCATCGGCGCGCTGCGCAGCTGCGGCATCCCGGCGCGGTACGTGTCCGGATACCTGCACCCCCGCTCCAGCGCGGGGGTTGGGGAAACCGTGGCGGGGCAGTCGCATGCGTGGCTGGAGTGGTGGGACGGGAACTGGCGCAGCTGGGACCCCACCAACCACAAGCCGGCCGGGGATTTCCATGTAACGGTGGCCCGCGGCCGGGACTACCGGGATGTTTCTCCGCTCAAGGGCATCCTGTCCGGCGGCGGCGGATCGGCGCTGAACGTGAGTGTGGAGATCACCCAGCTCGCCTAGCCGGTGTGCCTGTGCCCGCCGCTTTTTGGCCCCGCTTACTTCGGGGCGGTCCTGACGGCGCCGCTGAGCCGGGTCCACCAGGTCATCGGTTCGGTCACCTTGAAGCGGCGGCCGGTGACGCTGTCCGCCTCCACTGCCACGGGGGCGTCCTCGGAGGCGCCGGTCAGCTTGGTTCCCTCGCTGGTGCGGAACACCAGGGTGCCGGCATCCACCGTGTAGTTGATGGGGAAGATGTCCGGGCGCCCGCCGGCCAGCACTGCCAGCCTGCCGACTGGGACGGTCCGGAGCATGGCCCAGCACTCATGGTGTTCAAGATTCTGAACTTCAGCTGTCGGTTCCGCGCTTATGCCGCGAGCTTACCCTCACCAGGGACTTGGTTTGTAGTCCTTGAGGAACACCCCGTACTGGTCCTCGCCGTTCTCGCCCATCACGATGGGGTCGTAGACCCGGGCGGCCCCGTCCACCAGGTCCAGGGGTGCGTGGAAGCCTTCCTCCATCAGCCTGACCTTGGTGAAGTGCGGCCGCTCGTCAGTGATCCAGCCCGTGTCCACTGCAGTCATGAGGATGCCGTCGCTCTCCAGCATCTCCTGGGCGCTGGTGCGCGTCATCATGTTGAGCGCTGCCTTGGCCATGTTGGTGTGCGGGTGGCCAGGGCCCTTGTAGGCGCGGGAGAACTGGCCCTCCATGGCGGAGACGTTCACGATGTACTTCCGCCGGGCAGTAGAGCGCTTCATGGCACCGCGCAGCCGGCTCACCAGGAGGAACGGCGCGGTCACGTTGCACAGCTGGACTTCGAGCATTTCCAGCGGGTCCACCTCGTCAACCACCTGCGTCCAGCTGTTGATGGTTGCCAGGTCCGGGACCAGCCCGCCGGCGTCGATGGCGGTGCCGGCTGCGATGCGCTCCAGGGATGCGGAACCCGTGGAAAGCGCCAGCGACGTGATGGCGTCTCCGGCAAGGACCGGGTGCTCGGTGACGCTCCCGGCCAGGGCCAGGGGGTGCTTGTCGTGTGCATGGCCGAACGTCAGCAGCTCAGGCCCGCCGTTGTCCTGCTCCAGGGCGGCCGGGAGGGGCTCGTCCTCCGCGTCCACCAGGGGCTTGTAGGCGTTCCCTGAGCGGCGGACGGTCTGGGCGGCGTTGTTGATGATGATGTCCAACGTGCCGGCCTCGTTGAGCGAGTCAGTGAGGGCCATGACCTGGGCGGGGTCCCGCAGGTCAATGCCCACGATCCGGAGCCGGTGCAGCCAGTCGGCGCTGTCCTCCATGGCAGCGAACCGGCGGGCGGCGTCCTTGGGGAACCGTGTGGTGATGGTGGTGTGGGCGCCGTCCCGGAGCAGGCGGAGGGCGATGTACATCCCGATTTTCGCGCGGCCCCCGGTGAGCAGCGCGCGGCGGCCGGTCAGATCGGTCCGGGCGTCCCGCTTGCTGTGGCTGAAGGCTGCGCACTCGGGGCACAGCTGGTGGTAAAAAGCGTCCACCTGGGTGTAGTGCTGCTTGCAGATGTAGCAGGGACGGGACCGGATGAGGTGTCCGGCCACCTTGCCCGTGACGGACGGCGCCAGCTTATTGCCGCGGGTCTCGTCGTCAATGCGGTCCGGGGCGGCGGTGGCCGTCATGGCCAGCACGGCCCTGTCGGCCTCCGAGATCAGGTCACGCTTGGTGACCCTGCGGTGCCTCTTGACGGCCTTGAACATTTTGCCGGTGGCGCGCCGCACCGAGATGTAGTCCGGGTGCTCCTCGTCATAGGCGTGGATCGTATTCAGGACCTTGAGGCAGGCCTGAATTTCCTCGGGGGTCAGATCGGGGGAGCTCATTAGCCCAATTTTACAGGCTGCCGGTGCAGGGTTAAGCGCGGCCGGCGGTGCCTTCAAGACCGCCGGCGCAGGCCAACAGGACTAGGAGACCCTGGCCCCGCTGGCGGAGTCCGCAGCAGCCGCAGCGTGCGTTTCAGCTACCTTGTCCACGGATTCCCGCAGCTCCGGGTATTGTTCCGCTGCAGCCTTGACGGCATTCGGGACGAGGTGCAGGTTCTTGGCGGCGAGCTGGCGTTCCTCATCGCCCGGTTCCGGGACTTCCTGGCCCTTGGACAGCACGGTGATGCCGGAATCCGTGACCTTGAAGCCGCGTGCCCGGTCAAGGTCGGCGTCCAGCCCGATGGCCGCTCCCGCGGGTATCCTGACGTTCTTGTCGATGATCGCCCGGTTGATGACGGCACCTTCGCCCACCTGCACCTTGTCCATCAGGACCGAGTCGATCACCCGGCTGCTGGTTGCCACATAGACGTCGTTGGAGAGGACCGAGCCTTCCACCACGCCGCCGGAAATCACCACGCCGCTGGAGACGATCGAGTCCAGCGCCGTTCCCACCGTGTTGTTCAGGCCGCGGACAAACTTGGCCGGCGGGGAGATGCTCTGCCGGGTGTAGATGGGCCATTCGGAGTTGTACAGGTTGAAGACCGGCAGCGGGGAAATGAGGTCCATGTGGGCGTCGTAGAAGGAGTCGATGGTGCCGACGTCGCGCCAGTAGGTGCGGTCCCGTTCCGTGGAACCGGGAATCTCGTTCAGCGTGAAGTCGTAGACGCCCGCCTCACCCTGGTTGACGAAGTAGGGAATGATGTCCCCGCCCATGTCGTGCTTGGTGTCCAGGCGTTCGGCGTCCACGTGCAGCGCCGCCACCAGGGCGTCGGCGTCAAAGACGTAGTTGCCCATGGAAGCGAGGAACTGCGAGGGATCGGCTGCCAGGCCGGGCGTGGTGGCAGGCTTTTCCACGAAGGCGGCAATCTTCTGGGGATCGTTCTGGTCCACCTCGATGACGCCGAACTGGTTGGCCATGTGCAGCGGCTGGCGCACGGCAGCCACGGTTGCCTTGGCGCCGCTGTTCACGTGCTGCGCCACCATCTGGGCAAAATCCATCCGGTATACGTGGTCAGCGCCCACCACCACCACGATGTCCGGGCTGGCGTCATGGATCAGGTTCAGTGACTGGTAGATGGCATTGGCGCTGCCGAGGAACCAGCTCTTGCCCACGCGCTGCTGGGCGGGCACCGAGGCGACGTAGTTGCCCAGCTGCGTGGACATGCGCCAGGTCTCGGAAATATGGCGGTCAAGGCTGTGGGATTTGTACTGGGTCAGGACCACGATCTGCAGGTAGCGCGAATTCACCAGGTTGGACAGCGCGAAGTCGATCAGGCGGTAGCTCCCGGCGAAGGGCACAGCAGGTTTGGCCCGGTCCGCCGTCAGTGGCATAAGTCTGTTTCCCTCGCCACCTGCGAGGACAATGGCCAGGACTTTTTTGTTCAACGGCATGATGGTCGCTCCTGTACGCCTTCGTAACTCCCCAAGACAGTCCGGCATGCCCGGACTCCTTCACACTAGAACACTTAAGCGTGAGGGACTACCTTGGGTCTTGTGCGAATAGACATTGTGACCAAAGAGTTCCCGCCGGAGATCTACGGTGGCGCCGGAGTCCACGTAGCAGAATTGAGCAGGGTGCTTAGTAAGCATGTTGACCTGCAGGTTCGTGCTTTTGGCGCTCCCCGCGACGCCGACTACCATGGCGCCACCGTAACCTCCTACCAGGTCCCGGAGGACCTGGGCGGAGCGAACGCGGCGGTACAGACCCTCGGGGTGGACCTTCGGATTGTCCCGGACGTCGAAGGCGCGGACCTGGTCCATTCGCATACCTGGTACGCCAACATGGCAGGGCACCTCGCCTCCCTGCTCCACGGCATCCCGCATGTCCTGAGCGCCCACAGCCTGGAGCCGCTGCGCCCGTGGAAGGCGGAGCAGCTTGGCGGCGGCTACGCACTTTCCTCCTGGGTGGAGAAAACGGCGTACGAGGCTGCCGCAGCGATCATCGCAGTGTCAGAGGGCATGCGCCAGGACATCCTGCGCAGCTACCCCAACGTGGACCCCGCAAAGGTCCGGGTGGTCCACAACGGTATCGACGTAGCGCTTTGGCAGCGTGATGAAAACGATGACGCCGTCCGTGCCCTGGGCATCGATCCCGCCAAGCCGAGCGTCGTTTTTGTGGGTAGGAACACGCGCCAGAAGGGCGTCCCCTACCTCCTCCGGGCGGCAGCCAAGCTGCCCGCCGACGTCCAGCTGGTTCTGTGCCTGGGTGCAGCGGACACGCCCGAATTGGCTGCCGAGACTGCGCGCCTTATCGAGGACCTGCAGCGGGAGCGCACCGGGGTTGTGCTGATCGAGCGCATGCTGCCCCGCAACGAGCTCATCCAGGTCCTGAGCCACGCCACCGCCTTCGCCTGCCCTTCGATCTACGAGCCGCTGGGCATTGTGAACCTGGAGGCCATGGCCTGCGGAGCCGCAGTGGTGGCCAGCGCCACCGGCGGCATTCCCGAGGTGGTGGACCACGGACAGACTGGACTTCTCGTGGACCTTGAACAGGTCACGGACGGCACCGGGACGCCCCTTGACCCGGAGAAGTTTGTCACCGAATTCGCCGCCGCCCTCACTGAAGTGGTCTCAGATCCTGAGCGGGCCCGCGCCATGGGCCAGGCCGGCCGCCTGCGCGCAGAACAGCACTTCTCCTGGGAATCCATTACCGAAACCACCCTTGAGGTGTACCGGTCGGTGCTGCCCGCTTCCAGCTGACCGTCCCTTACAGCAAGTACGACGACGGCGCCGCTTCCCCCGCGAGGGGAACGGCGCCGTCGTCGTACTGGCAGCGGGGGACGTCAGCTGTGCTTGCCCGGAGCAGTTCTGGCCAGCAGGAACTTCTCCTCGACCGGAGCCGCGCCGCTGGCACGCTGGCTGCGGAAGTAGGCGCGCGCCTCGTCCTGCCGCTCCTTTTCCGCGCCGGTGGCGATGGCGGAGCGCACATGGTCCGGGCTGTAGCCGAAGGCTTCCACGAGGTTCAGCGCATGCGGGCGGATCTTCACCAGCAGCCGGTTGATGTACTCGCCAACGGTGCGGGCCCGCTGCATCGAGAGCCGGCCGTTCATGAGGTACCAGGCGAGGTTCTTCTCGATCAGCGACAGGCCGAAAAGGTCCCGCAGCCAGGTGAGCACGGTCCTGGTACCGGGGTCAGTAACGTCGCGGAGTGCCTCGGTGAAGGCCTCCCACTGCAGCAGCTCAGCGTGCGCCTGGGCGGCGTCGATAAGTTCGTTCTGGTGCCGGTTGAACAGGGCGGCCCCCTTCTCCTGCGAGAGGCGGCTGCTGCCCCTGAGCGAGCCTGCTGCTTCCGCCACCATCGTCTGCACCCGGTCGGTGAGGAGCGCGCGCTGGCCGTCCTCGTCACGCAGGGCAATGGCTGCCCTTTGGACAGATCCCGTGTCCGCCATGAACTGGGCAACCTGGCGGAGGCCGGTGCGGTGGATCGCGGCGCCGGTTGCCTGGCCCACCACGTAGCGGGCGAGCACTCCAAAGTCCACGTTCCGGAACTCCTTCGCGTAGTCCGCAAGGAGGCGTTTGGCCACCAGTTGCAGCAGCACGGTGTTGTCGCCCTCGAAGGTGGCGTAGACGTCCAGGTCCGCCCGCAGGGACGCAAAGCGGTTCTCGATCAGGAACCCGGCGCCGCCGCAGGCCTCGCGGCATTCCTGCAGGGTGTCCAGCGCATGCCAGGTGCTGAGGGCCTTGAGCGCGGCGGCGAGGGTTTCCAGGTCCTGGCGGTCCTCGTCGGTGTGGTGCGCGCCCGAGAAAACGTCGTCGAATTTCTGCAGCAGCTGTTCATGGGCAAAACCGGCGGCGTAAGTAGTGGCCAGCCGGGTGAACAGGCGCCGCTGGTGCCGCTGGTAGTCAAGCAGGACTTCCTCTTCGGTGTGGGAGGAGGCGTTGAACTGGCGGCGTTCGGTGGCGTAGCGGATGGCGGCCTGCAGTGCCACCTTGGAGGCTGCCACGGCGGCTCCGTCCAGGGACACCCGGCCCTGCACGAGGGTTCCGAGCATGGTGAAGAACCGCCGGCCGGGGCTGGCGATGGGGGAGGTGTACGTTCCGTCCGGGGCGACATCGCCGTAGCGGTTCAGGAGGTTCGTCCGCGGAATGCGGACCTGGGTAAAATGCAGGCGGCCGTTGTCGATGCCGTTCAGTCCGCCCTTGATGCCGTCGTCCTCGCCGCCGATGCCGGGCAGGAACTCCCTGGTGGCGGGATCCCGCAGATCAACGTAAAAGGCGTGGACACCATGGTTGATCCCCCGCGTCACCAGCTGGGCGAACACGACCGCCCCGAGTCCGTCGATGGCGGCGTTGCCGATGTAGTCCTTCCACGCCGCGCGGAACGGGGTGTGCACCACGAACTCCTCCGTGTCGGGATCGTAGGTGGCCGTGGTGGCGATGCTTGCCACATCGGAACCGTGTCCCGTCTCGGTCATGGCAAAACATCCCGGGATGTCCAGGTTCATGATGCCGGGAAGCCACTTGGCGTGGTGCTCGGCGGTGCCCAGATGCATGACTGCGGAACCGAAGAGGCCCCATTGCACCCCCGCTTTGATCTGGAGTGAGGGATCGGCCACCACGAGTTCCTCGAAGCCGGCGATGTTTCCGCCGTGGTCGTCGGAACCGCCCAGCGCTGCCGGGAAGGCGCGGTGGACTGCCTCATTTTCCACGAGGTACTTCAGCTGGCCGAACACCCTTTTTCGGTGCTCGCTGTGGGTCAGGCCCTCGATCTTGTGCAGCTCGGGACGTGCTGCAAGGTCGCGGGCCTGGAGCCGGACCGCTGCCCACTTGCCCAGCAGCTGACGGCCCAGCGCTTCGACGTCGACGGCGGGTTCGGGCCGGGCGGGGCGGGTGGGGCCGGTTGCGGGTTTGCCGGGGGCTGCGGTGCCCTGACCCTTGCCGGCAGGGCGGTCCACTACTTCAGTCATGTCAATGTCCTTCGTTGGTGCTGACAGGTGGCTTGGTGGTGCTGGAAGGGCCCAGTTCTGGGGCTATGCCGACGCACAGCCATGCTGTGATCTGTCGTGCCATGGCTTCCTGGCCGGGTTTGTCGGGGGAATCGGGGGTGCCCAGCCACTGTTCGCCGGCGTTCCGCACCAGGCCGATCGCGGCCTTGGGCCAGTAGCCGATGACAGCCCGCTTGCCATCACCCAGGTGCATCCTCATAGGGGCGGCGATCATCTCGGCCACGGCATCGAAGAAATGGCCCAGCGCGCCTGAAGCTGCCGCCGATGCCGCCGTGCCCTCGGCGTCACCGCTGCCGGAGCGGGTAACGAAGGTGTAGACGTTCGGGCTGGTGTCCGCCATCTGCAGGTAGGCCGACACCATGGCCAGCAGCCCTTCGCGCGGCGTCTGGGCACTTTGTGCCGCTTCCTGGATCCGGCGCTGCATCTGGCTCAGGACCACTTCACCCACCGCCTGCTGGAGCCCGGCCTTGTCGCCGAAGTAGCGGTAAAACACAGATTTTGATGTTCCGGCGGCGGCTGCGATCTCCTCCATGGAGGCATCGCTGCCCAGCGCGTGGACCGCCCGGCGTGCGGACTTGATCAGCTCCCTCCGCCGCTCTTCCCGGTGGCTTTGCCAGCGCGAGGAGCGGCCGTCAGGGCTGGCGGCAGGGGAAGGCACGACTATGCCGGGCGCGGGGCTGTTCACGATACCCAGCGTATCAGGTACGCTGGGTATCGGTAACCACACCTGACCCGAGGAGTTAGCCATGTCCATTGAGGGACAGCCCACCGCCGGACCCGAAGAACAGGGCACCCGTCCTGCCAGCACCCCCTCCACGCGAAGGGCAGTCATCGTTGGGGGAAACCGCATCCCCTTCGCCCGCGCCGGCGGGGCCTACGCGAAGTCGTCCAACCTGGACATGCTGACCGCCGCGCTGGACGGGCTCATTGCCCGGTTCGGCCTGCAGGACGAGCGCGTCGGGGAAGTGGCTGCCGGCGCGGTGCTGAAGCACTCCAGGGATTTCAACCTGACACGCGAGGCCGTGCTGGGTTCGGCGCTTTCTGCAGAGACTCCCGCCTATGACCTCCAGCAGGCATGTGCCACCGGCCTTGAGACCGTGGTGGGCCTGGCAAACAAGATCAAGCTGGGGCAGATAGAGTCCGCCATCGCAGGCGGGGTCGATTCCGCTTCAGATGCCCCGGTGGTGGTCAGCGAAGGCCTGCGGGAAGTGATCCTCGACCTCAACCGCGCCAAAACCCTTCCGCAGCGGCTGCAGATCCTCAGCCGGCTGCGGCCGAAGGACCTTGCCCCTCTGGCGCCCGGCACCGCCGAGCCCAGGACGGGCCTTTCCATGGGTGAGCACCAGGCCCTGACCACAGCCCAGTGGAAGATTTCCCGGCAGGCCCAGGATGAATTGGCGTACAACAGCCACCGGAACCTGGCGGCCGCCTACGAGTCGGGCTTCTTCGATGACCTCATCACCCCCTACAGGGGATTGTCCCGCGACGGCAACCTCCGCCCCGACACATCCCAGGAGAAACTGGCCGCCCTTAAGCCGGTGTTCGGCAGGAACCTCGGCGCTGACGCCACCATGACTGCCGGCAACTCGACGCCCCTGACCGACGGCGCCTCCACTGTCCTGCTGGCGTCCGACGCCTGGGCGGACGCCCACGACCTGCCAAAGCTGGCGGCCGTGGTGGATGCCGAGGCTGCTGCTGTGGACTTTGTGCATGGCAAGGACGGACTGCTGATGGCTCCCGTGTTTGCCGTTCCACGCCTGCTGGCCCGGCACAACCTCACCCTTGCGGACATCGACTTCTTCGAGATCCACGAAGCCTTCGCTGCCACGGTCCTCAGCACTCTCGCCGCCTGGGAGGACGAGGAATTCGGTCGCACCCGCCTGGGCCTGGACGGTGCCTTCGGTAAAGTCGACCCGGCGCGGCTGAATGTCAACGGCTCATCCCTGGCGGCAGGTCATCCGTTCGCGGCCACTGGCGGCCGCATCGTTGCCTCGCTCGCCAAGCAGCTTCACGCCAGGGGCAGCACCGACGGCCGGCCCGCCCGCGGACTGGTTTCCGTCTGCGCCGCCGGCGGCCAGGGCGTCGTCGCAGTTCTCGAATCACTGTAGGGGAAACGGATGACAGACAAGTACGCACAACTCGTGAACCACGGCCTGGGCCGCAACGTCGCAAGGAAGCTGGGCCTTCCCCAGCCAGCGGCCCTGCGCCGGTACCAGCCCGGACAGCCGTTAATCACCGGACCCGTTTTGGTACAGGGAAGCTCTGCAGGAGCAGACACCCTGGCCACCGAACTGCTCTCCTGGGACCTGGACGTCAGGCGGCACGCGGTGCCGCGCGAAAAACTCGGCGCCATCATCCTGGTACTCGATGAGGTGGAGCGCCCGGAAGATCTGGAAAAGCCCATCCTCGTGGCTGGAGCGTCCCTGCGCGATCTCGCCCCTGGCGGTCGGGTACTTACCGTATCCCGGCCGGCCCCGGAGGCGGATTCGCCGGCCGCGGCTGCTGCCAGGCAGGGTGTGGACGGGTTCCTGCGTTCACTGGCGAAAGAGCTCCGCGCCGGGGCGACCGGTAACGGGATTCTCTTGGCGGAGGGTGTCCAGGTGACCAGCCCCGGCGCACTGGCCGCCGTCCGGTTTTTCCTGTCCGGCCGCTCAGCCTTCGTCGACGGGCAGTTCCTGAAGATCTCCAGCCCCGCGGGCGAGCTATCCCACAACCCCGAACAACCTTTGGCCGGCAAAGTTGCCGTAGTGACCGGGGCTGCACGGGGGATTGGCGCGCAGATTGCCCGGACGCTCCACCGTGACGGAGCCACCGTAGTCCTGGTGGACCTCCCGGCCGCCGGCGAGCATCTGGCAGCGGTGGCCAACGAGGTGAAAGGCACAGCCCTCCAATTGGACATCACCAGGGAGGACGCCGGCCAGAGGATATTGGAGCATGCTATGCAGCGGCACGGACGCCTAAACATTGTGGTCCACAACGCCGGGATCACCCGGGACAAACTGCTCGCTAACATGGACCAGTCCCGCTGGAGCTCGGTAATCAACATCAACATCGTCGCGCAGCTGCGGATCAATGAAGCACTCCTCGGTTCCGAGCATTTTCGGGGAGCACCGCGTATTGTTTCCGTCGCCTCCACCAGCGGCATCGCCGGCAACCGGGGGCAAACCAACTATGCGGCGTCCAAGGGGGGAGTGATGGGAATGGTCCGTGCCAGCGCACCGCTGCTGGCCGCTGTCGGCGGATCCATCAACGCCGTTGCGCCGGGCTTTATTGAGACGGAAATGACGGAGCGCATCCCGTTCGCACTGCGTGAGATCGCCCGCCGCGCGAATTCCCTCCAGCAGGGCGGCCGGCCCGGCGACGTCGCCGAAGCCATCGCTTTCCTGGTAAGTGATGCAGCCGCCGGCATTAACGGTGAGGTGCTGCGGGTCTGCGGACAGAACATGGTGGGCGCGTGACGCCGGCCCAGCCGGTGATCCTGGGGGAGATGCCGTCGCTGTCGAAGCTCTATGTGAACGCCGCTGCCCAGGCGGCCCGCCGCAGGCTGTTAGGTACCCATGATGGCTCGGGCCTTCCTGCCGAACGCCATGAAGTCCGCGGGGTCACCGTGGACGTCGCCACCCTCACCGCGTACCAGCACCTCATTGGCGAGACGGCCAGCGACGTGCTGCCCGCGGGGTTCATCCACGCGCTGGCCTTCCCCTTGGCCATGAGTGTGATGAACAGGGACGATTTCCCGTTGCCCCTGCTCGGCATGATCCACCTCCGCAACGCCGTACAGCAGTTGGTCCCGGTCCTCTTCTCGGACATGCTGGATGTAACTGCCAGGGTGCAGAACCTTCGCGGGCACCGTGCGGGCACCCAGGTGGATGTCGTGGCGGAGGTGCGGAAGGCGGACTCGGCCGACATCTGCTGGCGCGGGGTATCGACTTACCTCGCCAAGGGGGTGTTCCTGCCGGGCATCGACAAGCCATCCCCTGCCCCTGCCCGGGCAGACTTCAAGGCGCCCGACCCTACCGCCATCTGGCAGCTTGGGGTTGATACCGGCCGCGCCTATGCCGCGGTTTCCGGTGACTTCAACCCGATCCACCTCAGCGTGCTCTCCGCCAAGGCGTTGGGCATGCGGCGATCCATAGCCCACGGCATGTACCTGGCCGCCAGGGCGCTCGCCGACGTCGGCCCTTCCCGCGGTGACGCTTTCAGCTGGGAGGTGGACTTCGACGCGCCGGTCTTCCTTCCCTGCAGGGTCGCCCTGGACATCAACACGGTGCAGGACGAGCCCGGCGGCGGATGGAGGCGTTCCGACTTTGCCGCCTGGAACCCGAGGTCCGGACGCCGCCACTTCAGCGGATCAGTCAGCGCACTTTAACCGGTTTCCCGCACAGCACGCAGGATCCTGTGGAGGCTCAGGAGGACGGATTCGGACGCCAGGACGATGCCCCGGTCAGTCTGCCGCACGGCGGTGGCGGCCATGCACGCCTCCACCGCCGCCTTGGCCGTTTCGAGCTGTCCCTCCTGCGCTTCCCCGTCAGCGTCGCTGAAGGAGCGTAGAAGGTCCCCTGTGGCGGTCAGTGCATTTGCCAGCGGTCCGCTCTCCGGAAGCGGCACGCTGTACGGTAGGTCGCCCTTCCAGATAACGTCGGACAGCACATCAGTGATGTCCTGGATGTGGAAGGTAACCCGTTCCAGCCCGCGCAGGTTCCGGTAGTCCCGGTCGATGTCGCGGGGATACAGCTTTCGCCTGGGGTTCGCCCTGCGGCTGGCGTCGGCTTCCTTCACAAGGTGCCGGACTGAGCGGGCGGCCTCGGCAAGTTCATCGGAACGGCTGGACCAGTCCTCGTGCTTCGGCGGCCACTCTTCCTTGAGCGCGGCCCCCATGTCTGTAAGCTGCGTGCCCAGGACACGCCGCAGCTCATCCAGACTGGACGCTGCGGCGCTCAGGTGCAGCGGCGGAAAAACCAGGAAGTTCACAGCTATCCCAACGCCAACCCCGACTCCCATCTGCAGCAGGTAACCGAAGGAAAAGTCGTCAGGATTACTGCCGCCCACCAGCAAAACCAGCAGCGCCGCCGTCGGAATCCAATCACTTCCTGAGCCGATCCAGGGCAGGCCGCCCAGCAGCACCCCCAGGCCCATGAATATTGCCACCGTCAGGGGCGAAGGCCCGGCGAGGTTGACCAGCACGACCGCAAGGCCGATGCCAAGGGCCAGGCCGGCAAGGGCCTGCAAACCCTGGCGCATGGAGCCGGCAACATTGTGGTACATCGCCACGAGCGCGCCCAGGGGAGCGTAGTAGGGATAGTTGGCGGCGGCACTGGGCATCAGCGGCGCGATGAAGAAAGCGATGCCGGCAGCGAGCGCCGCCTTTGCCGCCAATTGGAGCCTCTGGGCGGCGAATGCTGACGAGAGTCCCGCCACAGCCCGGTTTAGAAGACGGGTCCCCCTTGCCCACCGGATATTCGGACGTGCTGTAGCTTTACCCATCCGCCCCACAGTATGGGCCCGCCGGTGAATGCAACAACACTGCTGGTCAGAGGGGCGCCGCGGGCACTGGAAAGGCCGTCAGGACAAGGCAGCGGCCGAGCGGCGGACTTCGGCGGCGAGCCGGTGGGCCTTGCCGGGCGTGCGCCCGTCCTCTGCACGCTGGGGGATGTAGCCAAATCCGAGGCCATACACTGGGTCCGCGAAACCCAGCGCGGCATTCGCGCCCTCGTGGCCGAACGCCCGGTGGCTGCCGAAGTTCCGTGACGGGTGCGGTTTCATGAAAACGACGGCGAACGCGTTGTCCAGCCCCGAAGAGCGGTCCAGGCCCCACACCTGTTCCCGGGACATCAGGTCAACGGTGGCAGGCTTGAGAAAGGGGGTTCCGCCGTCCGCACCGGTGGTGCAGGCAGCGTACAGGCGGGCCAGGCCGTCGGCTGTGCCCACGCCGCCTGCTGCCGACATCCCTGCGGCACGGACGGCACGGATGTTGGGAAGCTCCATGATGGTGCTGACAGGGGCATTGCTGTTCAGCCCTTCGAGGCTCAGGGGGTCCACCCAGGGCTGCTCCGGGATGCCCGCATAGATGACGTCCCGGTACCGGGCTTCCTCTTCCTCGGGCAACCCAAGGAAGAAGTCAACTCCGTACGGGGCACGGATCCGCCGTTCATAAGCCTCCTGCAGCGTTTCTCCCGCGACGCGGCGGCACAGCTCCTCCATAATGATGCCGATGGTGAGCGCGTGGTAGCCAAACTGGCGGCCAGGCTGCCAGGCGGGGACCGCCGCGGCAAGCCGGGCCGCGGCGGCCGGGCTGGTGAATTCCGCCAGGTCGAAGCCGCCTTCCACGCCGATGACGCCGGCCTGGTGGGACAACGCCTGCCGGACCAGCAACTGGTCCTTTCCGTGCACCCCGAACTCCGGCCAGTAATGCGCAACGGTCTGGTCGAGGTCCAGCAGACCGTCCTGCACCAGCAGCGCAACCACCATGGCGGCTACGCCCTTGGAGCAGGAGTAGGCGCCTGTCAGGCTGTCCGGTGCCATTTCCGGACCGCCTGCCAGCCGCACCACCTGGACACCATCCTGGTAGGCGGCCAGCTGTGCGCTGTACTGCGGGTCCTCCTGCAGGAATGATGCGAACAGATCCTGGACGTTCTCGTAGCCTGGCGCTACAAAGCCTTCGGGTGCATGCATGCGGCCCAGTCTATCCAGAAAGCGCTTACTATCCCTCGGCTTCAGCTCCGTGCCCTGGCGCTACTTCCTCGCCTTTCCGGACAGGGCCCGGCGGGGTCCCCTCCCCAAAGGGCCGTCCTCCCAGCGATTCCCGGCCGTGGGGCTCCAGCCAGCCGCCGAGGTCCGGTCCGGCAGGGACGATCCCGGTGGGGTTTATGTCCTCGTGGACGATGTAGTAGTGCTGCTTGATCTGCACGAAGTCCGTGGTGTCCCCGAAGCCCGGAGTCTGGAAGAGGTCCCGGGCGTACCCCCACAGGGCGGGCATTTCCGAGAGCTTCTGGCGGTTGCACTTGAAGTGCCCGTGATACACGGCGTCGAAGCGGGCCAGCGTGGTGAAAAGCCGCACATCGGCTTCCGTGATGGTGTCCCCCACCAGGAAGCGCTGGCCGGAAAGCCGCTCTTCAAGCCAGTCCATGGCCGTCCACAGCCGAGAGTAGGCGGCGTCGTACGCCTTCTGTGAACCGGCGAACCCGCAACGGTATACCCCGTTATTGACCTCGGTGAACACGCGTTTATTGACCTTGTCTATCTCTTCGCGAAGGTTATCCGGGTAGAGGTCCGGCGCCCCAGGGCGGTGAAATTCCTTCCACTCCGTGGAGAAGTCCAGGGTGATCTGGGGGAAGTTGTTCGTGACCACGGCACCGCTTGCAACGTCCACGACCGCCGGAACGGTGATGCCCCGCGGGTAATCCGGGAAGCGCCTGAAGTAGGCCTCCTGCAGGCGTTCGATGCCCAGCACCGGATCCACTCCGCCTGGGTCAAGATCAAAGGTCCAGGAGCGGGCATCATGAGTCGGGCCGGGCTGGCCCAGGGACATGGCGTCCTCCAGGCCCAAAAGGCGCCGGACTATCACAGTCCTGTTTGCCCAAGGGCAGGCGCGGGCGGCAATCAGCCGGTAGCGTCCCGGTTCCACGGGCCACCCGGGCTCCCCGTTGGGGCCGGGGGCGGCGTCCCTGGTGATGCGGTCCTCGATGTAGTTGGTGTCGCGGTTGAATTCCGCTCCACCGGTGACGTAGGCGCCGCGGGTGCTGTGCTCTGTGCTCTTTCCGTCGGAGGTCTGCTTGATGCTCTCAGTGTCCTGGCTCATGGCACCAGCCTATGCGCCCCTGGACAGGACCGTTGAGATTGGTTGCCACGCCCAAAGCCAGGAGCCGGCCACCAGGGCGGCGAAGAGGACAATCCAGACGGCGGAGGGGACTGCCGTGGCTCGCCACAGCAGGTAGGCGTCCGAACTCGCCAGCCGTTCCCTCCGCCGAAGGTGCACATGGGCCAGCTTCACGAGGTCACGCACGGCAGCCACCAGCAGGGCCAGGCCGAGAATGACGGAAACGTGGCCGAGGAAGGCCTCCGGTACCAGGAGCACCAGGAGCAGGATGCAGGCAATCCCGGCGGACGTAATAAGAAGGCCGGCGAGGTTTCGAAGAAACAGCAGTGACGCTGCCAGCGCAAACCCGCCACTGACGACCGCCGCCGGCCCCCACCCGCTGAAGCCGCACCACACAAACGTGGCACCCACAATCGCAGGGACGGGGTATCCCCAAAAGCAGGACCATGCGGAGGCGCGCTTGCTGCGGCTGTAGGTGGTGGTGGTGCCGGAATGGTCGAGCCGGAGCCGGATGCCGGAGAGACGTTGACCGCTCAGCACGGCGGCCACGGCGTGCCCCATCTCATGCGTGGCCGTCGCCAGCAGACCGAAGTACCGCCAGGAACGGCGTGGCACGGACAGGCCGGCGGCTATCACAAGCGTCAGGAGCAGTTCCGTGAAGGTCACATCGGGAGCGTCTGCCCGGGTGAAGGCGTCCGACAGTTTTTCCCAAAAATCCACGGGCAGGGTCATCATGCCCTCCTGCCGCATCGGTCATCACGTGCCATGGCCCCCACGCTACCGGGCCCGGCTGTATGCGGCCTTAAAACCGAAAGGCACGCCAACAGTCAGGCGTGCCTCTGGATCCACAGGGCCGGGTTTCCGTGGCCCTTGACTGTTAATTTAGCCTTCGCACTCGATGCAGTAGCTGTGCCCGTCCTTCTGGAGCGCAATCTGCGACCGGTGCCGGACAAGGAAACAGGAGTAGCAGGTAAACTCATCCTCCGCCTGGGGAATGACCTGCACCACGAGCTCTTCGGCCACAAACTCGCCTCCGGGCACGCCGGCGCCGTCGAGCCCGTCCGCCTCATCAAGCTCAAGCACAACGCTGCGTGCGTCGGGAGCATTAGCAGACTGGAGCTGCTCGAGGGAGTTGTCCTGCGACTCCTTGACGTCGGAGCGCAGTTCATCGTAATCGGTTGCCACTTTAGGTGCTTCTCTTTTCTTTCGTTCGCCTGTCGCGTATGAAACGTACAGCATACTCCGGCTATTCCCCAATAGCCGGAGAGTATATTGGCCATCCCTTGGGTAAAGGTCAAAAGGAGGCAGCCGGCGGTTCTTGACCGCAGAGTGGCTGCATGGGCAGCGGAGGGCGCCGGAGACGGCGCCACTTCGCACTATTTGAAGGGGTGCATGTGGAGCAGCTCACGGCAGAGTTCGGCGGTTCACGGCAAGTAGGTATTGGTGTTGGTCCTGTCCTGGAAAAGTTCCAGGAGGTATCGAGGATCGTCGTCCTGCGCGGCGGAGGCCTGGGAGACTTGATTTTCGCCATCCCCGCCATGGCCGCGCTGAAGGCCGCCTACCCGGGGGCGACTCTTACTTTGCTGGGCACTCCCGCCCATAAGGCACTTCTTGCCGCAACAGAAAGTCCCGTGGACGAGGTGTGCGTCCTGCCTTTCGCTGAAGGCGTCCGCCCCGGGGAGGAAAACGCTGCGGAACTCGACGCGTTCTTTGCGGACATGCGCAGCCGGCGGTTCGACCTGGCCGTCCAGGTCCATGGTGGGGGCCGGTACTCAAATCCTTTCCTTCTTCGCCTGGGGGCGCGCCACACTGTCGGGACCCGAACGGCGGACGCCGCGAGCCTGGAACGGACCGTGCCGTATATCTATTACCAGCATGAGCCGTTGAGAGCGCTGGAAGTTGCAGGGTTGGCCGGGGCCTTCCCTGTTGACCTGGAGGCCCGGCTGGCGCCCGTAAAGGGCGTGGTTCCTCCCGCCGTCGTTATGGACGACGGCGGCGGGCAGCCTTTGGTGGTGATGCATCCCGGCGCGACTGATCCCCGTCGTCGGTGGCCAGTGGAGCGGTTTGCTGAACTTGCCGCAGCCTGTGCTGCCGACGGCTTCCGCGTGGACGTGGTGGGGGACAGCAGCGAGCATCAGCTCGCCGAAGAGATTGTCCGGCTGGCAGCTTCCAGCCAGGTCCGTTCACTCGCCGGCAAATTGGACATGGGAGGGCTGGTGTCCCTTCTGGCGGCGGCTGCAGTGGTGGTTGGGAACGACAGCGGTCCCCGCCATTTGGCCCAGGCACTCGGTGTACCCACCGTGGGGATCTTCTGGGCTGGCAACGTGATTAACGCCGGGGCGTTGGGCAGGAGCCTGCACCGCATCCATGCGGCTTGGGTGACTGTGTGCCCCGCCTGCGGCATCGATGTGACGCAGGTGGGCTGGACCGCGCCGCGGTGCGAGCATGACGACTCGGTGGTGGCCAGCGTGGGTGTCCAGGAGGTATATGAGGATGTCCGGAGCCTGGTGGCTACTGATACCGGTCGGCAGGATTCATGAGCGGCGGAAACACGCTCGACGCCATTCAGCCGGCCACCGGGCAGGATGATAAGCCCGAACTGCTGGTCCTCAGGGCACTGAAGCTCGGAGACCTGCTGGTGGCGGTCCCGGCGCTGAAGGCGCTTCGCCGGGCATATCCGGAGCACCGGCTGCGGTATGCCGCCCAAGGGTGGCTTTCGGAAGCGCTGGGACTGGTGGGCGGATACGAACTTTTGCCCACCCACGGCCTGGACGAACCCCTGGCGGTGGAAGCGGGAGTAGTGGACGTGGCGGTCAACCTCCACGGCAGCGGCCCGGAGAGCCAGGGCCGGATCGAAGCGCTTCAGGCGCGGCACACCATCGGACACCGGAGCAAGTATCGGGAGGGGCCGCCCTGGCGCGACGAACTGCATGAGCGTGAACGGTGGGTGCGCCTCCTTGAGTGGCACGGGATAGCCGCTGACCCTCTTGACGTGCAGCTGAACAAGCCCCACGTCCCGAGTCCCGTTCCCGGCGCTGCCGTCCTCCACGTGGGGGCTGCGTACGGCAGCCGCCTTTGGCCGGCGGAACGTTTCGCTGCCGTTGCCGCCGCCTTGGACCAGGCCGGGCACCATGTGGTCTTCACTGGCGGCGGCAGCGAACGCGAGAGGGCCCTCGATGTTTCCCGACGCGCGGGGCTTGGCGACGGAGCGGTGCTCGCCGGAAGGCTGGGCCTGGGGGAGTTCGCTGCCACCATCGCGGCCGCACGCCTTGTAGTATCCGCCGATACCGGCGCTGCCCATCTGGCGTCGGCATACGGGACACCGTCGGTGGTGCTGTTCGGGCCGGCTCCGCCCGAAATCTGGGGTCCGCCGCCAGGACCGCACATTGTCCTCACGCGGGCGGAACTGAGGCGGGGTGAAACATTTGCTGACCAGCCGGACCCGGCTCTGCTGGCCGTCAGCGTGCAGGACGTCCTGGCTGCGGTGCGGGAACTAAACGTCCTTTAACGCTTCGGCCGGCACCCGGACAGGCGCCTGAGGACTCCTCCGGGCGCCGGGAAAGTCCTAGAATTTGGTATGGGCGCTGACATGGTAATTGCCTTGGTATTGATCACAGCGTTCCTCTGGCTAGGGGGAACATTCGCCATCCTGTCCGCCATTGACCGGCCCGAGAGGAAAGCCCGGCGCCAGGAGCGTAGAGCCGGCCGGAAGAGCCAAGGCCGGGTCCTATACCGCCCGGTTGTCCAGGGCTCCCGGCTTGAAGGTAAGCCAGGGCAACGTCGGCCGCGGAAGCTCCGCCCGCACTGACTGTGCCCCCCTGACGCTGGCCTTTTTCAGCCTGATATTACGATCGAGGCCAGCTCTGGCAGGTCCGCGGCTGCCGGCTGTGCTGCCCCCGCAAAGCACGCGATGGCACGGGCAATCTTTTGCCCGCCCTGTGCCGAGGGTTCAATCGGGTTGGCGTAGTCGCCGTCCTCGCTGCAGATCAATCGCAGGTCAATCAGGCCGGCGCCGCGGGAAAACGCGGCCCTGGTGATGGCATCGTTGAAAAGGCAAAGGGCGGCTTTGATGACCTTCTGGCCCGGCTCCGAGGGGGGAGTGTCATAGATGGTACAAACGGCGCAGGGCAGGCCTCTCGCCTTCAGCGCGTCCAGCATGGCTTCGTACTCAGCCGCGAACCTTTCCGCGGCTGCCCCGAGTACTGAGAGCGCCTCACCCACCGAGAATGTTCTCTGCTGAAGCAGGGGCGCGTATCCCAAAGCATCGTTGCCGCCAACACTGACCACAAGATGGGTCGCATCTGCCGGCAGGGAAGCGAGTTGGCGGAGGACACCTGCGGTAACGTCACCGTCCAATGCCAGCAGCGTGCACCGCCAATCCGGCAGCTCGCCCCTGAGCTGGGCCACGACGTCGGGGCTGCCGCCAACGTAGGCACCGTTGTCGAAGATGGAGTCGCCCAGCAGGACGACATGCCCCTTGCCGGCTGCCGCCGTCGAAAGTTCTTCCATCAGCACATACTGCACCCCTTTGCGGGTGGCTGCCAGTGCCCAAGTGTGACAGGCGCAATGCCAACGCCTCCCGCGGACGGGCATGCGGCACCGCTAGCGTGTTCAGGAACGCATGACCCAACACCTGAAGGAAGATGACCATCAGCAAGTCCAGGGCCATCACATCCGCCACCCTTCTTACGGGAATCCTCCTGGCAGGCGCGCTCGCCGGCTGCGATACAGCTGAAAGGGCAGGGAATGCGCTTTCGGAGGCCATGCGCGGCGGGCAAGGCACCGCCGTTGGAGCTTCAGCGACACCCCTCGGGCCCTCCGAGGTCGCTGAGGCGCTCTCGCAGCTGGAAACTCTGCCTGTCAAGGGCCGCGCCCCTAAGACCGGGTATGCGAGGGAGGAGTTTGGGCCGGCCTGGGCGGACGTTGACCGGAACGGCTGCGACACCCGCAATGACATCCTTGCCCGGGACCTGGAGGCGGAGACGTTCAAGCCAGGCACGCGGGACTGCGTTGTGGCCACGGGAGTCCTCGCTGACAAATACACAGCAGCCACTATTGACTTCGTCCGTGGCGAAGACACCAGCTCGGCAGTCCAGATCGACCATCTTGTTCCGCTCAGCGACGCGTGGCAGAAGGGCGCCCGGCAGCTCAGCGACGACCAGCGCAAGCAGTTCGCCAACGACCCCCTGAACCTGATGGCGACCGACGGTCCCACGAATGGGGCCAAGGGGGACAAGGATGCTGCCACCTGGCTGCCTCCGAACAGGGCGTTCCGCTGTGAGTATGTTGCCCGCCAAACAGCAGTCAAGGTGAAGTATCAGCTTTGGGTTACCCAAACTGAACGCGATGCCATCGCCCGGACCTTGTCCTCCTGCTAGTTCTTACGCGCGCTGCATGCGTCCAGCACCGTGGTTGCCGCCGCCATGCCCAGTCCAGGCCTCCGGCAGCCTGCCGCGCTGGCGTGGGGACAACGATATTGAAACCCCGATGCCGTGATTTTTGTGTGCTGTTTGGGTAACTTGTAGGTACTCGTGGTTGAGCAGTCAGCCGGCAAGGCACTCATAGAGAGTCTCCTGAATCTCAATGCCGACAGTTACCTGCCCGGGAATCGCGCGCTTAAGCGCTCTCGCCGCTGCAACTCCTTCAAACCCTGCCTGCGCATCTCCCTAAGCATGCCCTTGGGAACCGTGCGCGCAAGAAGGGTGGAACACCAGTTCGAAGAGCACGCTGGAGTCTCCCGAAGCACGTTGATTAAGACCACCTGACGCCCCAACGACGCGGCATCAGGTGAAGGCGGCTCGGGTAGGGCGGGCCGCCGCCGTGGGCCGGTGCCACCGTTGGGGGACCGGCCCACGGTCTGGAAACTAGGGGGTTGAGGCCCTTTCGGACAGTGCCGACGAGGCCCATCCTTAAATTGTGTGTTCGCCACGGCAGGCGGTGGGCCGTCAGCACAATGGCCCTTCCAGTGCGGCAGCTTCACTACAACCGCGTCAGGGAGCCTCATGAGCTGTGAGGATAGCCATGGCTGGTCTGGGATTAGCTGGCAGAGTAGGTCCTGGCCGTTTCGCGCCCGCTCCAGCACCAAACAATTTTCTGGACAGCCAGTACGGGTATAAGCCGGCGTTAGCCACTGTTCAGTCAGCAGGGCGTCACGCTGCAGGCGGGACAAGGGCCGCGCCGCCGGTGCGTTATTCTGGGAGTAAATCCACTTCCGCAGGCGGTCAGTCATGCCTGCACATATGAAAGCTGACGGCACATTATGGGGTCTCCCGCCAGTCCGAAGACGATTACCTATGTCTTTCCAATTTATAACGAGTCCGGAAACATCAAGCGGCTGTACGAGGAAGTTTTAATTGTCACTGCCGATCTGGACTTCGGTTTGGAATTCGTTTTTGTCAACGACGGCAGCCGGGACAACTCCCTGCAACTGCTCCGGGACCTGCAGGCGGAAGATCCTCGGGTAGTTGTCATCGATTTTGCACGGAACTACGGTCACCAGGTGGCCGTGACCGCGGGTCTTGATGCCGCCAGAGGTGACGCGGTCATCATCATGGACAGTGACCTTCAGGACCCGCCCGGTGTCAGTCTAGAGCTGATCACGCAGTGGGAAAACGGCTTCGATGTTGTGTATGCCCAGCGCCGGACCCGCAAAGACAGTGCCTTCAAGAAGTTCACCGCTTGGGCGTTCTACGTGATGCTCAAGAAAGTCGCCTCCATTGAAATACCTGCCAACACGGGAGATTTCCGCTTACTGGACCGCGCAGTGGTGGACGAGGTCAAGAAGTACCGTGAGCACGATCGTTTCCTCCGGGGCATGATCAGCTTCGTAGGGTTTGAGCAGACAGCCGTTCAATTCGATCGTGATGAGCGGTTGGCAGGAAAGTCCGGCTACCCGCTGAGCAAAATGCTCAAGCTGGCTGCCGACGGGATTTTCGGCTTCTCCACCTTCCCGCTGACGCTGATTTCCCGAATTGGAGCGATTACTGCCCTGTTGAGCGTGCTCGGCATTGTTTATGCCGTCGCAATGAAGTTGTTTGTGCCCAGCGCAGTAGTCGAAGGTTGGACGTTCATCGTTATATCAGTCCTTTTTGTGGGGGCTCTGCAGCTGATGATGTTGGGCATCCTGGGAGGCTATGTCGGCCGGATCTATACCGAGGTGCAGAACCGGCCGCTCTATGGTGTACGGGCCATCTATGGAAGCCTCGGCAGTCACGAAACGTCCGTCCGCGCTAAAGTCGACGTACGATGACGACGGCGCCCACCGGGCTGGCAGCGTCGACAGGCAGATTTGCGATTGTAGGTATAGCGAACAATCTCATCGGTTATGCCTTATTCGCCGTTCTGACGCTCCTGTCCGTTGCCGCTATCCCGGCGATGACCGCCAGTTACTGCCTCGGCATGTTCATCAGCTACTTCGGCAATCGGACGTTCACCTTCAAGCACACCGGACGGGCAGGGTCATCTGTCGTGAAGTTCCTTGTGGTCAACGCGGCGGGCTACACCCTTAACGCTGCACTTCTGTGGTACTTCGTGGAGCACCTGGGATTCCCGCAGCTTGCCGTACAGGCTGTTGCTATCGGGTGTGTAGCCGTACTGACGTTCACCTTAATGCGTCTGTGGGTATTCAAGCACGAGACGGCGGCCACCAATGATTGATTCGAAGGTCTCCGAAACAACGGAAGCACCTGAACAAACTAAGACGGAGGCAGCGCACGCAGCGCCGAGAACCACCCCGATACGCCGAATTGCTATAGCCTGCTTCCTTGCGGTAGCCGCCGGGCTCATCGCGCCGTCGGTGATGCCGTCCAGGGCGTTCCAGGTTGTTCTTGCTGCCGCAGTGTTTGTCGCCGTCTTCGGAGCCCCCACCACCCTCAGCTTTTACGTCGCACTGCGGGACCGGATCCGCGGGTGGCGGGACGAGCCGGTAAGGCACCACAAACTAACTGCAGCGCCAGGACTAATCTTTTGCGGCGCCCTTGCCTTCATCCTTCTGGGCGTGTTGTTTTGGCCGTTGCGGCAGGTCGCCGCTTATGACTCAGTGCGCACGGGGCTGGGCGCACTTCTTGCCCTGCTTGTACTTCCGCCCCTGTATAGCGCAGCCTTCCTGACAGGGCGCAAGCTGCAAACTGCTCTCCCGTGGGTCCGCCCTGCTTTTCTTGCGGTGATCCTGTCCCTGTTCCTGCTGGTTCAGTTGCGCATCGGTTATGCCCTGCAGGTCCTCCCGGGCTGGGACGCAGGGGCCGTCGCGGAGAGCGCCTTCGGCATCGCCGACGGCAGCATGGCGACTTTTTACGACTACTTCCAGACGTATCCGAACAATCTTGCAATCACTGTTGGCCTAACCAAGTATTCGCAATTCCTGATGGCGATCGGGATTCCCTCCAGCGGATTCCTCTTTGGAGCCATAGCCCTGAACTGCGTGGTGCTGTGCACAGCGATCCTGCTGACTTACCTTTGCGCCCGCCATCTCATCAGCGAGGGCGCCGCCGTTTTCACCCTGTTTCCTTCGGCGCTCTACATCATGTTTTCCCCCTACATTTCAGTGGTTTATTCCGACAGTTTGGGAATCGTGTTCCCTGTACTGCTCCTGTACCTGCACCTCAAAGCCGTGCGCGCCCGCGCCTGGCAGATGAAGATGGTGCTGTGGATCCTGCTGGGAACGGTTACTGCCGTGGGTTTCAACCTTAAACCCACAGCCGTTTTCGCGACTGCGGCCATAGTGGGCGTTTACGCTCTCGAGTACTTACTGCGCCCGGAACGCTCGCTGCAGAAACTGCGTGCCGTCGTCGTAGTTGTAGTTGCCACCGGTCTGGGCTTCGGGGCCACGCACACAGCCCTTTGGCATGAAATCAAGTCACAGCCCTATATCGGGTTCGATATTGATTCAAACACCAGGGCCTTTCCCTTGACGCACTTCCTGATGATGGGTGCAACTGGAACCGGTTCGTTCAGCCAGGACGACGTGTTTGCAACGGCTGCCATCGAGGATCCGGCCGAGCGCTACCGGCACGGACTTGAGGTATACGGTCAGCGCGTTGCCGAGATGGGGTACCCCGGGTACCTGCAGTTCCTTGATCGCAAGGCCGTTTGGACGTTCGGTGACGGCAGCTTCCATTCCTGGGGTGAAGGCCTCCTGATGACCCAACAGGATCCGTTCCCCATCAACGATGCGCTCAGCAATGAGATTCAGGACCATATGTTTGGTAATGGCGCCCATTACAGCGTTACAACCACCGTGTGGCAGTCGGTCTGGCTGGCGTTGCTTTTCCTGGTGGCGCTTCCTCTCAAGGTGCGGTCCCCGCGGTTGCTCACGTCCAACGCAGCCATCATGCGTTGGTCACTGCTCGCCCTTACGCTGTTCCTTCTGTTCTTCGAAACCCGCCCCCGGTACTTGTATCTCTACCTGCCGTATTTTGTCCTGCTCGCAACTTTGACCATAGATGCCCTTTTACGCCCCAGGTCCGCGCAAACTACGGGCATCACCAAGGTGCATTCTCCGCAGCCTTCAGGAATCCAGCAATAGTAGCTATAAGCAGAACAAGCAGGTTCCGGAAGTAAACCGCCTGTTCTGCTTTAGATCGAAGCCCTCCAGGCTGCAAACCGAAGATGCCCCGAAGGTTCCTGAATTGCGAAACGAGTGCCAACCTCCAGCATGTTGGCACTAGCTGTTCTGCACGGTGCCGAGGGGAAAGTGGACCTGCAGATTCGCACAGATACGCCGACTCCGGATCTTCTCCGCGGGGCACTTCGGGGCGTCCCCGTTAGGGCGTTTGCGGTATAGAGTCGAGGGGATGTTTGAACTCGTCCCGCCGAATGTTGCCTTCCACCAGTCATTCCTTGAGTCTCACCGTGAGTGGGCTGGCGTTCATCAGGACGGTGCCGCCGTCTTCATGGCGAAGGACGTCACCAGCTCCGAGGGCTTCGCGGATTGGGTTGGCAAGTTGTTGGACGCTGAAAGCGCGCCCGAGAAGGTGGCATTGTTCCGTGCACGTACCTTTGGATCACGGAGGGCTCACGCTACGTAGGGGCGATTGCATTCCGGCACCATCTGACGTCGGCTCTCCTGAACTCGGGAGGGCACATCGGCTATGGGATTCGCCCCTCCGATCGCAGGAGGGGGGCGGCAACCTGGGCTTTGCGGGAATTGCTGGTCCGTTTGGCCGCACGGGGAGAGCCGGATCGTGTTCTGCTGACCTGTGATGACGAAAATTCGGCGTCGATTAGAACCATCGAGCGTTGCGACGGGCGGCTCGAAGATGTGCGAACGGGTGAAGATGGCCGGCTTTTCCGCCGGTACTGGATTGACCTGGGAACACCTGTAGCAAATTTTTGAACGACGCCCGATGCGTCGACGAGCACGATTCTTGTTGATCCTGCCGTGCATCGGGCAACGAAAGCTACTCAGCCGCAACAATGCTCGTCAATGGTAACCAACCAGCGGGCCAAGCTTATGTGCACGTAAGCCGGTGGGTTAACAGACACACTTCCGCGTTCGATCGGGGATCCCCCAACGGGCGCCCGGTAGGCCACCCTCTTTCGGGACGTTATGCGGACGGGCCTCTTTCGGATGTTTTTTATACCCCGGGTCCAGCTCTTCGGCTCTAGCAGTAGAGTCAAAGTCGGCGGAACCGTCAAGGGGTTGGAGCTGCCGTCCGTAGAAAGGAACAATTGTGGTCTCCAAGGAGCAGGCTTCGTTGACCGATCCGGCGTCGCCGGTCTTCGGCTTCGTCGCCACGGCTGTGATGGGTGCACTGCCGCTCATTGATCCGTTCAAGCTGAACAGCACCACGCGCCGCGCTCTGCACGCCGCAACGGCTGCAGCAACCGGGATATATACGGCGGTCACGGTGGACCGGAACAGCACAACACTCGTCCCGTTCAGAGCGGTGGCAGGACTCGCGGCTACGGCTGTCGCCCTGCGTTTCGCCGACGCCGGCGATGCGCTTGATTCCCGCATGGTGCAGAAGCTGCGTTCAGCCGGGGTGAAATACCCGCGCCGTTGGATGGCAGCGGGCTCCGCCGCCCTTACCTTTGCCGCATTCCTGGCCGACCGTGCCGCGGCCCGGAAAGAAGAGTACGAGGCCGTATCGGGTCTGGAGCGGTTGCAGCCTGTCGGGCCGGCGGTCCACAACCTGACCGAAAGCATTCTGCGGGCTACCGACGTTGCGGGCGCCGGCGCCCTACTCGCGCAACTGGATGTTGCGCAGGAGATCTATTGGGATGACGGATTCTCCTCGACGGCGCAGTTCAGGGTTCCGGACGAACTGCCGCGCGCAGTGCCGCACAACCAGGTCTTCCCGGTCCGCGCCCTGTACACCGCGCCGAACGGACTCCCGCTCCAGGTTTTGTTGCAGGTCTTCGACGGCAAGATCGACCATCTGGCCATCGACGCCGTTGACCCGGAATATCCGGACTCTGTTGATGATCTCCTCGACGCTTGGCCAGACCTATCCGCGGTCATCTACGTCCTCGAGCGCCCGGACGGCAGAACCACCCCGATTCACTCGTAGCCCCTCGCCCAAACGGGCCTTGGGTAGAGGCACGGGGCCGGAAGACCTACTTTCCTGCTGCTGCGCCCGCAGGGCGATCCTTCCCCGGGCAGTGGTTCTTTTTTGGCTAGTTAGAGCGGACGACCGTAGGGATAGTCCACCCATAGCCCGGTGCCGTCTTCTGGGCATGCCAGGTCGGCGCCCTTTCGCCTGGACGAGTAATCAGCTGGGAAGCGGGCTCCCTGAAGAACGGCGTTCAGATCGACGCCGTGTTCCTCGCGTCCGTCGGCGAATCGGACGTCATACTGGATGCTGCGGTAACGACTCTTTAACCAGCGGCGCCTCTTCCATGTGGCAGTGGCGCGGATGGCAACAGGCATTTGTGAACTCATTCCTACATCCTTCCTTACCGCTCGCCCTCGTGGTTTGATCGGCGGATGAAGGCGCAATCGACATGTGCCCGTAAGCCGGTCCTCTACTGCGACAACCCGGTGCTGACCTGAGGCTTCGCGAAGCCGATGATCAGGGTGTCCCGTATACCTCGCCCGCAAAAATGCCCGGTGAAGGTGCCCTAAACGCTACACGCAAATTTGTCTCGAAACCCTTCCTTTACTAAGACGGGACGAGCACTCCTCAATGAGTCCTAACCCCCGGCTCCCAACGCGGGCCCGGTAACAAGGATCCCGTACCGTAACCCTAGGATCAGAACTATCCGCCCGGCTTCGCGCACACTTTGGCGGGACGGGAACCTTTTGGCTTCCCGCGGACACTACAAGGCATGAGGCTAATGGGGGAAACCGACGAAGACCTGTGGCGTGAGTGCATTGGAGGCAACGCTGACGCATTCGGGGTCCTGTTCGACAGGCACGCCGATGCAGTTTTCCGGTACTGCTTGTCCCGCTGCGGTTCCTGGCACGACGCGGAGGAACTCGTTTCAGTCACCTTCTTGGAGGGCTGGCGGAAGCGGACCAGACTCCAGCCGGAGAAGGACACTTTGCTGCCGTGGCTGCTAGGTGTGGCAACGAACGCGAATCGCAACCGGGCCAGGGGATCTCGAAGGCACGCCGAATTCCTGGCCAGGCTGCCGCTCTCGGACCCCCGGCATGGCCAACCTGAAGCAGACCACGCGGAGTCGGTCGCCTCGAGGCTTGATGCAGAACGGTCCGTCCGCGAATTGCTGGACACGACCGCCGGCCTAAGTGACGGGGAACGGGACGTCGTCCTCTGCCTGATGAATGGAATCGGTCAAGAAGAAGCAGCTAAAACCCTCGGCGTCCGAACCGGAACAGTGAAATCGAGACTCCATCGCGCCCGCGCCAAACTGGCGGCGATGAACCAAACACTAGAGCCCGATGAACCACTCGACCCGACGATAGTTGAAGCGAGAATTTCATGAACTTGTCTGAAGTGACCTATCCGAAAGACACGGAAAACCGTGTCCAGAACCTCCTCGTACAGGAAGCCCGCCGGAAGGCAAAACCAGCCCCACGCTGGCGTAAACCGGCATTGCTGACCGTTGCGGGGCTCGCATTGGCCGGAACCACAGCCGCCGGCGTCTACGTAGCTTTGGCACCAGTGGAGGACAAACGTGACATCCGCTGCTATTACCGCGCCGACCTCACCACCAGGCCACCTGTTGTGGGAGTGCCCGGGGAGACAAAGAACCCATACATAACCACCGGAACCTTTATCACTGGATTCGACGCCAAGAGCAACCCCAACCCGGACGACAAAAACGCTGGAATGCAACAGACCGCGGACCCCATAAACCAGTGCAGCCGCGTATGGGACATGGGGAATATGCTCCAGACAGGTGTCAACGATGACCTCATTCCCGAGGGTTTCGTGTCCCCGACTCCAGGTGCTATGCCCACTGTAGAGGGAGTTAGAGACCAGAACGGCGAGCCCCTTTTCCCGGACCCCGCTATCAGGGCGTCCGGAAACTACATACCGTTCCTGACCGCATGCGTCGTGGACAACACCGTCGCGGTCATTCCGGGACCCGCCGAGGTCTGCGCGCGGCTCGGCATTCCAACGCTGGACCAGAAGTAAATCGAGTTTGCTGGGTGGTAGCCCACGAGCCGTTACATAGGGGGACGAAAATTTAGTGACGACGCCGAACTTGCAGCAGCCCGTCGAGGAGCGCATGGGCGCGTGGAAAGCCCGCCGTAGGCGCTACCACGTTATATCGACCCTTTGGTCGGTCCTTTTCATCTTTCCGGTGGTATGTCTGGGAACCTACTTCGCGATCATCCTGGTGGATGCGGCCGGGCCCTTGCTGTCGGGTGAGGTCGGATACGGGCATCCTGAATACTTCGGCAGGCAAAGCTACGTGAACACTCACAGCGTCCTGCTCGGGGCCTGCATCGCGGCCTTGGGGCTGTTCTGCATCTTCTACATCCCGTGGTGCCTGCGCGCCGGACGGGACCGGAAGCCCCGTATGTGAACTAGCTACTGGATTTTTCCATGGCTTCTCCACCCGACGTTTCTTCCTGACTGCGATGAGGGGACCCCTATCCGCTAAATCCGGTCCTTCACCTGCGGGACCAGCTGATAACGGCGACAGCCGGGCTGCACCAAGCGACAAATAGCGCCGTGAAAAGGCCGCCATCTATCGTCGAAAGTCACACGCGAAGCCGATGTTCAGGGTGTCCCGTATACCCTGCCCGCAAAAATGCCCGGTGAAGGTGCCCTAAACGCTACACACCCACACGCCTCAAAACGCTAGGGTTTCGAGGCAACTTGTCTGTGACGGTGCCGCGGCTGGCAGGGATAGGCCTCCGCAGGCCAGAATGTGTTGGTCAGGAGTTGCGCAGAAACCAGGACCGGCCGCGCCGCAGGGCAGCATACAGACGGTCAACGGCGTGTCCTGCAGCTGCATAACCCACGTCCCTGAATGAGCCCATCCCGCCGCGATACAGGGTAAGGCCCTGGGCCGAGGCCTCGCGCAGACCACGCCGATCAGAGACGTCGGCGAACAACCCGTCGAGCCAGTCAGCGGTATGGGCCCGCTGCTCATCCCGGCCCAACCGAGCGGCTGCGCGGACCTCGGCAATCGCGGAAAGGATCTCAGTCCGAGCGGCTTCGACGGTGCGCGGCTTAGTGCTCATAGGGCAATTATAGAGACGACATTTTTGGGTGCGTGAACGCATCGGCAAATGGACGCTAGGGGCGACATTTAGCGCTGCGAAAAGGCCGCCATTCATCGCTGCGCTTCACAGCGCCAGCATCCGGGCTGGAAAGTTTTGTAGGGGACGCGCACTGTCTCATCTATGGATACTTTACCAAGATGGGAGGAGCCCGCTCGTCCAAATTTTCTGAGCCCTGCCTTCTGTCATTTTCCGAAGTCGTCTGCGCATCCTGCCCTGAAAGTACGTGGGTTGTGCAGGCGGGTATGGACATTTGGTTTCCGTACCCGCCTGCACAAACCACCATTTGGTCGTCGGCGTGGCGGTGCTGAATGGTTCCCTATTGGTCTGTGAGGACTCGTGATCGTCTGTAGAAGGTTGCCCGGGACATTCCAGGTCCCTGGAAACCTGGGCCGCTGGCTCTCCACTTTTGACCAGTCGGACCGCGTTCTGAATCTGGCTATCAGTGACCCTGCGGGGTCGGCCCCCAAGGTTCAGATCAGACTCTCGTCGCTTGTTAATGAAGTCGGTGACGCGTTCGCGCTTTATTCCGTGTTCCATTTGCGCCAGGGCGGCCATGATCGTGAACAACATAGAGCCCATCGGCGTTGCTGTGTCGGCGTCGCCTCCGCCTAAGTTCAGGACGCGCCGGCCGGCGCCCCTGCTTCGGAGTTCGTCGGCGAAGGCAAGCATGTTTTGGGGATCGCCCGAGGCGGTCCAACGTCGTGATGACGAGGGTGTCACCCTCCATGAGCGCGTCGAGTGCCTTATCAAATTGGGGTCGCGACGAGCGCGCTCCGGAGACGCCCTGGTCGACGTAGAGGTCATCGGGTCGAACGCCGGTGGCGAGCAGGTCCGCCCGTTGCCGGTCCGTGGACTGCTGCCGCGTCGAAACTCGTGCATAGCCAATAAGTTTCGACACGGAGGCCTCCTGTGTCTCATAACTAACGATTCCTACTCCGATTCAAGCAGAAGGTTTCGAGACATAGTTATGAGAATCGCCGGATGAAGAGAAAGCCGTGAGATTTCAAAGGAATCAGGATCCTGCCGGGCAGAGCCGGCGAGACGTCTCGTTTCCCAAGGGATATGAGACGTTGGACACGTTCTGGCCCAATGCATACCGAAGCTGCCCACTTGGTTGAGCCGAAGCTAATCCTGTGGCTCTGTGAGGTGTGGTTGACGGTTTGGGGTGCGGCATGATGTGTGGTGCGTGTCGTTTTGGATGCGGGTAACGTCGCGTGAGCGTTGAGGGGGAGTCGTGTTTTCTATTTTCATTCCTGAGGGTGAGCCATGGTATTCGCCGGATCGGCGGGCGGTTGACGCGGAGCGCGACATCGTTGTGCAGCTGAAAAACCTGACGGGCCGGGCTCCTGGTAAGGCTTTCGTGTTGACGCATGGTGACATGACCGTTCCGTTCCATACAGCGGAGTGGGATGGAACAGACCCGAAAACAGGGGATTGGTATTTCGCGTCAGAGATCGTGTCGTTCGGTACCAGCATTTATCTTAAAGGTGACAGGGACGTCCCGGATTATGCTTTTGGCAACGATGAGGAAGCACGCAGGTGGCGGCGCATTGCCGCTGAGGCACTTTTGGTATTCGGCAGGGACTACAACGGGTTCAAGTACCCCCAGGAGCAGGTAAGAGTCATGCTCAATGACGAACTGCTCACCCGCTGGCATTTCGGCTACGACGGTTAGTTTCAGAAAATACTGGGTCTAAGAAGCACTAACGTGGCTCGTAACCTCTGCGCTTCGAAACCCTAGGGTTTCGAAGCAGCTTGTCTGCGACAGTGCCAGCGGCCGGGAAAGGACCGGCTAACGGGATGGCTTCGAAAACCGGCCCTTGCCGACTGGAGCGTCCCAAAAACGACGCTATAGCCTCCGGCCCTTCTTGCATCCTCCTGCCCTAATAATTGATCCATGGACGACCAGGAACTGAATGCGGTGCTGAAACGCTCCAGCGATGCCTGGAGAAGGTACATGTCGCCTCCCGCCGTGAGGCAGGGCGAAGAACCGGCGCTCCCCGCGCAGGCGCGGGCAGCCATCAATAAGCTGCGTGCCGAAGCGGATCGCGCCGTGCCGGACCCCGGCGGACCGCTCACCAATTACAGTGCTGCATTGTACGCATGGGCGGCGGCCAACCATCCCGATATCGACTCGATGGAAATGAACAGACATATCCTCGACAAACTGATCATCGACCACCGATAGGCCACAACGGATGATTGATGAAGAACTCAGCGCAGCGCTGGCGGCTTACCGAGATGCCTGGGAACAGTGCAAAAAACAACCGCCACACCGACCTGGTGAGATGCCCACACCAGAAGATTTATTCTTAGCGAATTTCGGCACCGAGCGAGGTCAGTCGTTTTTGCCCACCATTCACGCACTACACGCCGAAGCGCAGCGTGTACCCGATCCAGGCGGACCTCTGGGCAACTACTCCAACGCCCTTGCTACCTGGGCGGATACCCATCCCGAAGTTGACCGCCAAGTGTTGCATCGACTCATACGTGAACTGCTCTGGGCGGCGAAATGAGTGGCCGCACGGAACGAGCTCCATGCCAATGCCGTTGGGAGATCCCGTCATGGGCAGCGGAACCTTGCTCAAGAACTAAGGCGATGTGTTTGAAAAGCCGTGTCGCCTCGAATCCCTAGGGATTCGAGGCGATTCGGAGCAAGCCCCTATGCATCTTCACCGATCAGCTCGAGCGGATGCGGAACGTCACGCGCGAAACCTCAGCATCACCGGGCATCGTTGGATAGTGGTTTTTGAGGCCGGCTGCGTGCTCGGCGTCGAGATCCTGCAGCCGTAATGGCTCGGTAGAGAGGACCTCGCCCTCAACATGAGCAAAATTTGGATGACCCTCGAAAACGAACGTTGCAGTTCCCACTGCAATTGGGTCATCCCATCGGACCGTCGTGGTCTTCTCACCCGACATTACGGCGTCGTGGTACCGCTTGTTAAAGTGGACGATGCGGCGTCCCTGGGCGTCCGGAAAAAAGTAGGTATCGGGCAAAAGGTTGCGAACAGGACGAACAACCGGACCGGACTCTGAGGGCACAGCGACGAGAATGTCAGGATGGTGATCAAGCAGCACCTGCCGGCAACGGCCACACGGAGGGATAAGACCCTGCCCTCCATCACCGGCTGCGGCAATAGTTAAAAGCTGCTCGCGCCTGCGGTCGCTGCAACCCCAAGGGCGACCAGTTCTGCACACGGGCCACCATTGAAATGGTAGACGTTCACCGCCCGGTGGATGCGTCCATCGACATCCATTGCAGCTGCCGCAACCGAAGGCAGGATGCGACCAGGACCGCCCAGGCAGCCAAGATCGGGGCGATGCCGGCGAAACCGCTGCCATGGCTGCAAGGACCAGGAGACCCGAGAGATAGTTGTAGATGCGTCGGCCGGGAGTAGCGTCAAGAGCTTTGTGCCGCTCGTGAAGGTAGTTCAGCATCAAGTCTCATTTTTGTCGCACTCCCGGCGAGATGCACTAAATCTTCTCATGCGGAGGATCCGCAAAATGGCGGCACTGAACACCGCTGGCCGGGCAAGCAAATTGACAGAACCAGCCGATCACTCGTCGAGGTCGAAGTCCAGGTCCAGGTCTTCGAGGCAGTGGAGTTCCCGCCACGGTGATTCCCGGCCGCAGGATCTCCGGCACGTCATCCAGTTGGGTGCTTCGTCCACGATGTAACCGGTGGCGGCCAGTTGGCCGTGGTGGAGGACGGGGGGCCGCACATTCATTTCGGCGTGATTAGGAACCCAGCTCACGTGGATTAAAGCACAAAAAAGCCCCGGTTTCCCGGGGCTTTCTTTGTGCGCGGAGGGGGACTTGAACCCCCACCCCCTTTCGAGGACTAGCACCTCAAGCTAGCGCGTCTGCCATTCCGCCACCCGCGCAGGTGGTATTTCGGGAGACGTTCACACCTTCCGGCGTTTCGCGCCTCTCCGAAGCAGCGAGAAAAACTCTAACACGAACTTTCCGGGAACAACGAATCGGGCCAAGTGGGTAGGCTGAGGGCATCGATTGAGCGCGTGCCAACCGGCCATTTCCACTGAGGAGCCCTTAATGCCTGACGTCCTGCCTGAGGATGAAGTTGTCCGGATCTGCCAGGAACTTATCCGCATCGACACCTCCAACTACGGCGACGGTTCCGGCCCGGGAGAGCGCGCGGCGGCCGAATATGCGGCCGGGCTGATCGAGGAAGTGGGACTGGAAGCAGAAATCTTTGAATCCGCTCCAGGCCGCGCCAACGTCGTCACGCGCATGGCGGGCGGGGACCCCTCCGCCAGCGCCCTCGTCGTGCACGGACACCTGGACGTCGTCCCCGCCCTTCGCGACCAATGGTCTGTGGACCCCTTTGGAGCCGAACTCAAGGATGGGCTCATCTGGGGCCGCGGCGCCGTCGACATGAAGGACATGGATGCCATGATCCTCTCCGTCCTGCGCAGCTTTGCCCGCTCCGGCAAGAAGCCCAAGCGGGACATTATCTTCGCGTTCTTCGCTGACGAGGAGGCCGGCGGTGCCCTCGGAGCCCGCTACGCCGTGGACAACCGCCCCGAACTCTTCGAGGGCGCCACTGAGGCCATTTCCGAGGTTGGTGGCTTTTCGGCCACCATCGGCGGGCAGCGGACCTACCTGCTGCAGACTGCGGAGAAGGGCATCTCCTGGCTCCGTCTTGTGGCTCACGGAAGGGCCGGCCACGGCTCCCAGATCAACAAGGACAACGCCGTCACCCGCCTCGCCGCGGCCGTCACGCGCATCGGCGAATACAAATGGCCCATCGAGCTCACCCCCACCACCCGGCAGTTCCTGGACGGAGTGACCGAACTCACCGGCGTGGAGTTCGACGCCGACAATCCGGACCTCCTGCTCAACCAGCTCGGCACTGTGGCACGGTTCGTCGGTGCCACCTTGCAGAACACCACCAACCCCACGCTCCTCAAGGGCGGCTACAAGCACAACGTGATTCCCGAGTCCGCCGAAGCCCTGGTTGACTGCCGCACCCTGCCGGGCCAGGAACAGCAGGTCCTGGAAATCGTCCGCGAACTGGCCGGCAGCGGTGTAGAGGTCAGTTACGTCCACAATGACGTCTCGCTGGAGGTCCCGTTCGCCGGCAACCTGGTGGACTCCATGATCGATGCCCTGCACAAGGAGGACCCGGGCGCAAAGGTGCTGCCGTACACGCTCTCGGGCGGGACGGACAACAAGTCTCTCAGCAGGCTCGGAATCACCGGCTACGGATTCGCGCCCCTCATGCTGCCGGACGAGCTGGACTTCACGGGCATGTTCCACGGGGTTGACGAGCGGGTCCCGGCGGACTCCCTCAAGTTTGGTGCCCGGGTCCTGAACACCCTGCTGACCAACTACTGACAGGCCAGCAACGTGACGCCCGAAGAGTTGTTGCCGGATATCCTCCTGGAACGGTTCCGCGGCCGCGCCGCCAGCTACGACCGGGACAACGCGTTCTTCCACGAGGACCTGTCAGAGCTCGTTGAGGCCGGTTATCTGAAGCTTTTTGTGCCAGCGGACGACGGCGGACTCGGCTTTGGCCTCGAAGCGGCGGCGCAGTGCCAGCGAAGGCTCGCAACGGCCGCCCCGGCCACCGCACTGGCCGTGAACATGCATTTGGTGTGGACCGGCGTCGCGCAGGTCCTTAAGTCGCGCGGGGACGCCTCACTGGACTTTGTCCTGAAGGAGGCGGCAGCGGGCGAAATTTTTGCCTTCGGCAACTCAGAAGCTGGAAACGACTCCGTGCTGTTCGATTCCCGAACCACCGCCGAGCCGATGCCCGACGGCGGCTACTCCTTCACGGGAACGAAAATCTTCACCAGCCTCTCCCCGGCCTGGACCAGGCTGGGGATCTTCGGCAAGGACCCGCACGCCAGGGACGGCGGCGGCGAACTGGTCCACGGCTTCATCACCCGGGATACAGCCGGCTACCGCACCCTTGACGACTGGGACACCCTGGGCATGCGCGCCAGCCAGTCCGGCACAACAGTCCTGGAAGGCGCGTGTGTCCCGGCGGAAAGGATCTTCCGGAAACTTCCTGTGGGGCCGAACCGCGACCCGCTGATTTTCGCAATTTTCGCCTGCTTCGAGACCCTGCTGGCAGCCGTTTACACCGGTCTGGGGGAGCGCGCCCTGGCTGTGGGTGTCGAGACTGTCAAGCGCCGCACTTCCTTCAAGAACGGCGGACGCAGCTATGCGCAGGACCCGGACATCCGCTGGAAAGTCGCCGACGCCGCCATGGCCATGGACAACCTGTACCCCCAGCTGGGATCCGTCGCATCCGACGTCGACTCCCTGGTGGACCATGGCCCGCAGTGGTTCCCGAAACTCGTCGGCCTCAAGGTTAACGCCACCGAAACCGCCCGCCGCGTGGTGGATCTTGCCATCCGGGTCAGCGGGGGATCGAGCTACTTCCGGGGCTCCGAGCTGGAACGTCTGTACCGGGATGTCCTGGCGGGAATGTTCCACCCGTCAGATGACGAATCAGCCCACAACACAGTGGCCAACGCGTGGCTGGGACCCTTGGCGGATTGAACAGTCCGCGGGACAGTGCTTTCAGACGGTCCGCTGAACCTGCAGCACCCGGCGGCGGAGCCAAAAGCGCCGGCCTCCACCCACGTATAGCTTGCTGCGTTCCAGCTCCCACTTCCCATACTCGGAGTGTTCCACCAGTCGCCGGCGTGCCTCATGCAGTGAATCGTCGGGGCTCACCGTCAGTACGAGGTACTCGTACTGCCTCAAATAGTCCCGTTCCCGCTGGACTGAGCTGGTGAGAAATTGTTCCTTCATTGCTCTCCATTTTCGTCCTTTTCCGGCTAACGTGAAGTCATGAGCATCGATCCGCGTGTCGCGCTTCAGTCCCTGACCACCGCTTTGGAAGAACACCTTATAGCAGCATCCAACCGCCGCGGAGATGGTGACCCCTCCGTGGAGGCAGCTTTTTTTGCAGTGGCAGACGCCTTCGAAGTTTACGAGGACGCCCTCTACGAGGCCTACAACGAGGTAACCCCGCTGCAGGTCTTCGACGACGAGGATGAAGAGGACGAAGAGAGCGCCGTGGACGACGAGGACCTGGAGATCGTCGAGGAATAGGACCTATCGGGCCGGGAGCCCCTAAGCTCCTGACACATCCTCGAGCGCACGGGCTATTTCGGGCGGCAGTGGTGTGAGCTGGGCATCCAGCAGTTCCTTGAGCTGCGCCGGCGTCCGCGCTCCCACGATCGCGGTGGCCACCCCAACCTGGGACAGGAGCCAGCTGAGCGAAACGTCCTGTGGGGTCCGTCCCAGGCCTTTGGCAGCCATGCATACGGCCTCCACCGTCCTGGACGGTTTTTCCTCAAGATAAGGCTCGACGTAGCCGGCTTCAGACGCGGTCGCTGCCCTTGACCCGGACGGAACGGTGCCGCGGTACTTGCCGGTCAGAACACCACGGCCCAGCGGTGCCCAGGCCATGAGGCCCAGTCCGGCATCCTCCACGGCGGGGATGAGCTCCGCTTCCGCCTTCCGCTGCAGGAAGGAATACTCTGCCTGCGCCGCCACGAGGGGGAAGCCCGCTGTGGCGGCCGCCTTCGCCGTCTGCCACCCTGTGAAGTTGGACACGCCGGCGTACCGTGCCCGTCCTGTCCGGACAGCATACTCAAGGGCTGACAACGTCTCCTCCAGCGGCACGTTCCCGTCCCAGGTCTCCGCGAACCAAAGGTCGATGTAATCGGTCCCCAGCCTGGCAAGGCTGGCTTCCAGCCCGGTGAGCATCGCGTTACGCGAGGTATCGACGCCGCGCCGCCCATCGGGCGTCGTCATGCCTGCCTTTGTGGAGATGGAAACTTCGGTCCGGGCCACCACATCGCCCAACAGCGAACCGATCATCGCCTCGGACTGTCCGTCCGAGTAGGATGCGGCGGTATCAAGATGCTTTCCGCCCGCATCCAGGAAAGTGCGCAGGAGTTCCGATGCGTCCTGTTCGTCGGTTTCGCCGGCCCAGCCCCGGGTACCGAGGGAAAGGGCGGACACACGCAATCCACTGTTGCCGACGTAACGCTGCTGCATAGCAGCAAGCTTACGGCCAGAACAGGCACTGCCCATGCCGTAGGGTCTTAGCGTGAACTGGTTTGAAGCGGCCCTGCTGGGCCTAGTGCAGGGACTGACCGAATTTCTACCGATTTCATCAAGTGCACACTTGCGGATTGTGGGGCAGTTCCTGCCGAACGCCGCAGACCCTGGAGCCGCTTTCACCGCCATCACCCAGCTGGGCACCGAGACCGCGGTCCTGGTGTTTTTTTGGCGGGATATTGTCCGCATCGTCAAAGCCTGGTTCGGGTCCCTCGCCGGGAAAGTGTCACGCCAGCATCCGGACGTCCGGATGGGCTGGCTTGTCATCCTGGGCAGCCTCCCGATTGTGGTCCTGGGCCTGCTGTTCCAGGATCAGATCGAGTCTGTGCTGCGCAGCATGTGGCTTGTGGCAACCATGCTGATCGTGTTCGGGCTGTTCCTCGCCGTGGCGGATGCAGTGGGCAGGCAGGAACGGGACCTGAGCCGGCTGACCTACAAGCACGGCATCCTGTTCGGCCTTGCACAGGCCATGGCCCTCATCCCCGGCGTTTCGCGCTCCGGCGGCACCATCACTGCCGGCCTCCTGATGGGTTACACCCGCGAGGCCGCGGCCCGCTACTCCTTCCTGCTCGCCATCCCGGCTGTGTTTGGCAGCGGGCTCTACCAGCTCTACAAGACCGTCACCAACGAAGGCATCACCGGCCCCTACGGATTGCCGGAGACGGCCCTGGCCACTGCCATTGCCTTCGTGGTGGGGTACGTCATTATCGGCTGGTTCCTGAAGTTCGTTTCCACCCGCAGCTACCGCTTGTTCGTCTGGTACCGGATTTTCCTGGGCCTCGCCCTGTACCTGCTCCTCGGTTTCGGTGTCATCAGCGCCTAGCACTAGGCTTGGTGTGTGAAATCCTGGACTTCCCGCCCTGTTCCCGCCCTGCCCGGGAGCATGCCTCCGATCAGCTTGTTCGATACGGCGGCGCGCCGCGAGGTTGTCCTGGGGAACGAGAGCCACCCGTCCATGTATGTCTGCGGCATCACGCCGTACGACGCCACCCACATGGGCCACGCCTCCAGCTACGTCGCCTTCGACCTCCTCAACAGGGCCTGGCGGGACGCCGGCCACGAAGTTGCCTACGTTCAGAACGTCACCGACGTGGACGACCCGCTGCTGGAACGCGCCACCGCTACGGGCGTTGACTGGAGGGACCTGGCAGCGGGCCAGATCGAGCTCTTCCAGACGGACATGGAAGCCCTCAATGTCCTGCCGCCGGACCACTATGTGGGAGCGGTGGAGTCCATCAATCTGATAGTTCCCGAGGTTGAGCGGCTCGTCAGCCTTGGGCTGGCTTACAGGGTCCGGGGCAGCAACGGCGAGCCGGACGGGGATGTCTATTACGACGTCGAAGCGGCCGGCAAGCAGTCCGTCGCGCCGGATGTGTGGTCGCTTGGATGCATATCAGGGCTTCCAGAAAGCGACATGCTTGAGCTTTTCGCTGAACGCGGCGGCGACCCTGGCCGGGCCGGGAAGCGGCAGGCCCTGGACCCGCTGCTGTGGCGGGTGGAGCGCGACGGGGAGCCAAGCTGGCCCGGCGGCAGCCTGGGAGCAGGCCGGCCGGGATGGCACATCGAGTGCACCGTCATTGCCCAGAAGTACCTGCCGTCGCCCTTCACCGTGCAGGGCGGAGGTTCGGACCTGATCTTCCCGCACCATGAAATGGGTGCAGGGCACGCGTACTCGCTGGCCGGAGTTCCGCTGGCCAAGCACTACGCCCACGCGGGCATGGTGGGCCTGGACGGCGAGAAGATGAGCAAGTCCAAAGGCAACCTGGTGCTGGTCTCAAAACTCCGTGCGGCAGGGGAGGACCCTGCAGCCATCCGGCTTGGCATCCTTGCCCACCACTACCGCTCGGACTGGTCCTGGACAGATGACGCGTTCGAGGCTGCGAAGGCAACGCTGGCAACGTGGCGCCGGGCCCTGGAGCATGCTCCGGAAGGGTCAGCCGTCCCCCTGCTTGCAGAGATGCGGGCAGCACTGGCAGCGGACCTGAACGCGCCCGCCGCCGTCGCCGCCGTTTCCCGCTGGGCGGAGCAGGTAAACCCCGACGGCGGTCCGGCAAGTCCGGCAGACCAGGGCCTGGTCAGGGACGCGGTGGACGCCCTGCTGGGCGTGGTTCTCTAAATGAGCGGTCAGGGCCGGTCCTGGCCCCGGCGCTTGAGGTAACGCTCAAATTCCCGGGCAATCGACTCACCGGTGGCCTCGGGAAGATCTGCCGTGTCCTTCGCTTCCTCAAGCTGCCGGACGTAGGCGGCAATCTCGGGGTCCTCGGTCGCCAGCTCGTCCACGCCCCGCTCCCAGGCGTCCGCTTCCTCCGCAAGCTCATGGGTGTCCAGCGGGACCTGCAGGAGTTCCTCGATCCGGTGCAGGAGCGCAAGCTGGGCTTTCGGCGACGGCGCCTGCGCGACATAGTGCGGAACGGCAGCCCAGAGGGAGACGGTGGGGATTCCCGCCAGCAGTGCCACCTCGGACAGCACACCCACAATTCCAACCGGGCCCTCATACTGCGACGCTTCCAGGTTCATGCGTTCGCGCAGCGGTGCGTCGTCCGAAGAAGTGCTGACCGGAATCGGCCTGCTGTGCGGTACGTCCGCCAGCAGCGCGCCCACCAGGATTACGTAATCGACGTTCAGGGCTTCGGCGTGCACCAGCAGTTCAGCCGTGTAGGCCCGCCACTTGTAGGACGGCTCAGTGCCCTGCACGAAGATGACGTCGACATTCGAGTTGGGTGCGCTGGCCTTGTAGATCCGCGTTGAGGGCCACTTGATCTTCCGTTCCCCGGCAGCGTTCCGGCGGACGGTGGGGCGGGTGAACTGGAAGTCGTAGTACTCGTCAGCGTCAATGGACGCCACCTTCTTGCCGCCCCACAGTTTGTTCAGGTACCGCAAAGAGTCGCTGGCCGCTTCCCCGGCGTCGTTCCAGCCTTCAAAGGCGGCAAGCATCACTGTCACGCGCTGTCCGTCAGCCACAGGCTGCAGGAACCGCTCCCGTTCGGGTCCGGCACCCGGATCGGTGGTGTCTCCCTCGAAGCTATTCATTTCTTCACCCTACGTCCAAGGAGCGCCGTCATGCATTGAATGAAGCGCCGGAAATCCTCCGGGGGCAGGGCACGGAGCAGGTCGGGCGCCGATATTCGCCAAGGGCGTAGCCCACAGCGGGTGCCCAGGCCGTCCCCGTAGACTGAAGCCATGCGATTGCCAGCCGACAGTTCCCCGCTCAAAGCCGTCCTCTGGGACATGGACGGGACGATCGTTGACACGGAGCCCTACTGGATTGCGGCGGAACGTGCGCTGGTGGAGGCCCACGGCGGGACCTGGTCCCATGAGCAGGCCATGCAGCTGGTGGGCCAGTCGCTGACTTTTTCCGCCGGGCTCCTGCAGCAGGCGGGCGTGGACCTGGAAGTCCGGCAGATCATCGACACGCTCACCGCGGCCGTGGTGGCAAGCGTACAGCGCCAGGTGCCGTGGCGGCCGGGTGCCCGCGAGCTCCTGGAAGAGCTTCACCTTGCGGGCGTGCGGTGCGCCCTGGTCACCATGTCGGAGGGCCCGCTGGCCCGGCAGGTGGTGGAGAGCCTCCCACGGCCATACTTTGAGGTTCTGGTAACCGGGGACACGGTGGCCCGGGGAAAGCCCCACCCGGAGGCGTATCTGACGGCAGTCGAATGGCTGCAGGCCGCCGACCCGGACCTGGCCCTCCACCACTGCGTAGCGCTGGAGGATTCTGCTCCGGGTGTGGCTGCAGCTGTGGCGTCCGGCGTGGCGACCGTAGCCATTCCGCATATCGTGCCGCTGCCCGAGGATCACCGCTACACGCTTTGGGATTCCCTGTCCGGCCGCTCCGTCACTGATCTCGAGGCCCTGGTCCTGGCCGGCAATGCATTCGGCAGCACCACCGGTTCGCCGGTGCAGGCTTTCGGGATCGCCGGTGAGTGAAACCAGCGCCCCTCTCCGGCGTGAAGGCATTCCCCTGGGAAGGATCGCCGGCGTTCCGGTGGTTCTTGCCTATTCCTGGTTCATCATCGCCGCCTTCACCGTCATTGTGTACGGACCGGTCCTCGGCCGGCAGAACCCGGCCCTCGGCATCAGCGCTTACATCGTGGCCTTCGCCTACGCCATCCTGCTCCTCATTTCCGTCCTGGTCCACGAGCTCGCCCATGCCCTGACGGCCAAGATCTATGGCTGGCCCACGCAGAAGATCGTGCTCAACCTGTGGGGCGGACATACCCAATTCGAGAGCTTCACGGCGTCACCGGGACGGTCGGTTGTGGTGGCATTCGCCGGCCCGGCAGCCAACTTTGCGCTGGCAGGAGGCGCCTGGTTGGTGCTCAGCTCGGTAAGCATGGGCAGCGTGGCGGAAATCCTCACCAACATCTTCATGTGGGCGAACTTCCTGATTGCGGTCTTCAACGTACTCCCGGGGCTTCCGCTTGACGGCGGGCGCCTGGTTGAGTCCGTGGTCTGGAAGGCCACGGGCAGCCAGGCAAAGGGAACCATAGCTGCAGGCTGGGGCGGCCGGGTCATCGTCGTCGCCATCTGCTACTGGTTCATCCTCAGGCCCTTGCTGGCCGGGGACTCCCCGGATTTCAGCCTCCTGCTGATTACAGTTCTGGTGGGCAGCTTCCTGTGGATGGGTGCTTCCGCATCCATCCAGCAAGGCACCCTCCGGGGGCGGCTCCACCTTGTCAGCGCAGCAGGGCTTTCGACGCCGGCCACCGGGCTTCCTGCTACCGCGACAGTGGAGGACGCCCTTCGGCATGGCGGTGCTGTTTCCCTGGTGGTTTGCGGGCCGAACGGGCGCCCCGAAGCGGTTGTGGATGCCGCAGCCTTGGCCTCGGTCCCTGCTCACGCCGCGGCCTCGACACCCATCACGGCGGTTTCCTACGCGTTGGCGCCTGGCGCGTATGTCCCCGAATGGTCGAAGGGGCAGGAGTTAATTCAGTTCCTGTCGCAGCTCGAAGGGCGTTACTACGCAGTGGTGGACCACAACGGCAAGGTGACCGGCCTGCTCTCCCAGGACGCCGTGCTGGCCGCCATCACCGGCAAACCCCGGCGGCCCGATACACGCCGGCAAGGCCAAAACCGGTAGAGTTACCTGCCGGCCGTGCATTGCCGCCGCAGAAGCCACAATGTTCATAACAGGACATTCGGGCGCCACAGTTTTACAGGAGCGAGGAAAGTCATGAGCAGCGAAACTGCCGTCAACGAAGCCACAGCAGCCGGTCCCACCGGTGCTGCCGCCGGCGGCTCGCAGCCGGTGGGCGCGGCGCGCCGCCGTGGCCCCTTCCGGGAAGGCGAACGTGTCCAGCTGACCGACGAGCGCGGCCGTATGAACACCATCACTCTCGAAAGCGGCGGTGCCTTCCATACGCACCGGGGCTTCCTGAACCACGACGACATCATCGGCAAGGTGGATGGCTCGGTGGTGGTGAACAACGTTGGCCAGCAGTACCAGACCCTGCGTCCCCTCCTCTCCGACTTTGTACTCTCCATGCCGCGCGGCGCAGCCGTGGTTTATCCCAAGGACGCCGGCCAGATCGTCACGATGGCAGACATCTTCCCGGGTGCACGGGTGGTGGAAGCAGGCGTAGGCTCGGGCGCCCTGTCCATCTCCCTGCTCCGGGCAGTGGGCGACGACGGGTACCTGCACTCCTTTGAACGCCGTGAGGAGTTCGCCGACATTGCGCGCGGCAACGTTGAAACCATCTTCGGCGGACCGCACCCCGCCTGGCAGATCACGTTGGGCGACTTCCAGGAAGAAGTTGTCCGCACGGAGGCGCCAGGCTCCGTGGACCGGGTGGTCCTGGACATGCTCGCGCCCTGGGAATGCCTTGACGCCGTGGCCACTGTCCTGGCACCCGGCGGCGTCTGGATCAATTACGTTGCCACTGTCACCCAGCTCTCCCGCACTGCGGAAGCAATCCGGGCCGACGGCCGCTTCACAGAGCCCGACGCCTGGGAATCGCTGGTCCGCGGCTGGCACCTTGAGGGACTTGCAGTCCGGCCGGACCACCGGATGGTGGCGCACACCGGGTTCCTGCTGGTCACGCGGCGGCTGGCCGACGGCGTTATCGGCATTTCCGTAAAGCGCCGCCCGTCCAAAACGGACTTCAACGAAAGCGACGTCAACGCGTGGACGCCCGGGGCCGTGGGGGAGCGGCAGGTTTCGGATAAGAAACTCCGGCGTGCCGCGCGGGACGCCATCGCCGGGACCAACGTCAAGGACGATCCCGAGGTCACGAACTAGTCCACATTTCGGGAGTCTCCCTCCGTACCTGCCATCTTGGGGCTAATGTCTTAATAGAAGCGCAGGAAGGGGCTGATACATCATGGAGACACCAAACCAGGACTCCGGGCGTACACCGGCAGAGCAGTCTGCCGCAAATGACCTCTCGGTTGCCGACCGCCAGGTCAACATCCTCCGGGACAAGCTCAGACACATTGACCGTCAGTTGGCGGCGGCGACGCAGAACAACGCCAAGCTGGTCAGCATGCTTGAGACCGCGAAGGCCGAAATTCTTCGGCTGAAGAACGCCTTGGACCAGGAAGGGCAGCCGCCGTACAGCTTCGGCACCATCCTCCAACTGAATCCCAAGCGGCAGCCAGCACCGGGCAGCAGCGGGCAGGCAGCAACAGAGGAATCCGTGGACATCTTCAACGCGGGCCGCAAAATGCGCGTGGGCATCAGCCCGCTGGTGAACATCAACCAGTTGGCGGTGGGCCAGGAGGTCCTCTTGAACGAGGCGCTCCTCATCGTCGCCGGTTTGGGGTACGAGCGCGCAGGTGAACTGGCCACGCTGAAGGAGATGCTCGGAGCCGACCGTGCCCTTGTGGTGGGGCGTGCGGATGAAGAACGCGTCGTCCGGCTCTCCGGCGCGCTCATGACCGAAAAGCTGCGTGTGGGCGATGCCCTGTCCGTTGACTCGAGGACCGGGTATGCCCTCGAGAAAGTCCCCCGCTCCGAGGTGGAGAACCTGGTGCTGGAGGAAGTTCCGGACATCACCTACGAGGACATCGGTGGCCTCGGACCGCAGATCGAGCAGATTCGTGATGCCGTCGAGTTGCCGTTCCTGCACCCTGACCTCTACCGGGAACACGGGCTCAAGGCCCCTAAGGGCATCCTGCTGTACGGTCCGCCGGGCTGCGGAAAGACCCTCATCGCCAAGGCAGTGGCCAATTCCCTCGCGGCCCGCGCAGCAGAGCGGTCCGGCAACGTGGACCTCAAGAGCTACTTCCTGAACATCAAGGGCCCGGAACTCCTGGACAAGTACGTCGGTGAAACTGAGCGCCACATCCGGCTGATCTTCTCCAGGGCGCGCGAAAAGGCGTCCGACGGCAGCCCGGTGGTGGTGTTCTTCGACGAAATGGACTCGCTGTTCCGCACCCGCGGCACCGGCATCTCGTCCGACGTCGAAACAACAATTGTGCCCCAGCTGCTCAGCGAGATCGACGGTGTGGAGCGGCTGGACAATGTGATCGTAATTGGCGCGTCAAACCGCGAGGACATGATCGACCCCGCCATCCTCCGGCCCGGCCGCCTGGACGTAAAGGTCAAGATCCACCGTCCGGACGCCGAGGCCGCCGCCGATATCTTCAACAAGTACATCACTACTGACCTTCCCTTCCATGAGTCGGACCTCGCCGAGCACAACGGAGACGTCCAGGCAACCGTCGACGCCATGGTGCAGCGGACGGTGGAGGCCATGTACTCAACGGACAAGTCCAACGAGTTCCTGGAGGTCACGTACGCCAACGGCGACACGGAGATGCTGTACTTCAAGGACTTCAACTCAGGTGCGGTGGTGCAAAATGTCGTGGACCGGGCCAAGAAATACGCCATCAAGGACCTCCTGACCACCCACCAGAAGGGGCTGCGGATCGAGCACCTGCTCCGCGCCGTGGTGGATGAGTTCCGCGAGCACGAGGACATGCCCAACACCACCAATCCGGACGACTGGGCAAGGATCTCGGGCAAGAAGGGCGAACGCATCACCTATATCCGGACCATCGTCCAGGGCAAGGCCGGCCAGGAGCCCGGCAAGTCCATCGAAACGATGCCGGCCACAGGGCAGTATCTATGACGGCTGCTTCGGAACCTGCCGGCGGCGGAGCACTGCCCGCCGGCGGGGCCATGCGGGTTATGGGTGCGGAAACGGAATATGGCATCCATGCCCCGTCCGCGCCCTCCGCCAATGCCACCATGATGAGTGCCAGGGTGGTGCAGGCCTACGCGCAGGTCACGCGGCAGCGCGCCGCCGGGGGAGCGGAGACGCGCTGGGACTACACAGACGAGGAGCCGCTGCACGACGCCCGCGGCTGGACGGTGGACCGCGCCACCGCCCATCCGAGTCAGCTGACCGACCAGCCGCCGGTTCTGGATGCGGAAGCGGTGGCCCTCGCCTACGGACGGGAGGAGCTCGAGCTTGACGGGCAGGACGAGTCCGGCACCCTCCTGATGAACATGGTCCTGGGCAACGGAGCACGGCTCTACGTGGACCACGCCCATCCTGAATATTCCAGCCCCGAGGTCACTAACCCCCGCGACGCCGTCAAGTGGGACGCCGCGGGAGACCTCGTAGCGCTGGCCACCGTGCGCCGGCTGGCAGCTGATCCGGACCTGCCGCCCGTCAACCTGTACAAGAACAACACGGACAACAAATCCGTGTCCTACGGCTCCCATGAGAACTACCTCATGCCGCGATCCGTCCCCTTTGGGGACATCGTGCGGGGCCTGACGCCTTTTTTCGTCACCCGCCAGATCCTGTGCGGCACGGGCCGGGTGGGGATCGGGCAGGACAGCTCCACCCCGGGATACCAGATCAGCCAGCGGGCTGACTTCTTCGAAGCCGAAGTCGGGCTGGAAACTACCATACGGCGGCCAATCATCAACACCAGGGACGAGCCCCACGCCACCGCTGACAAGTACCGGCGGCTGCACGTGATTATCGGGGACGCCAACCTCAGCCAGGTGTCCAACTATCTGAAGTTCGGAACGACCGCCATGGTGCTCAGCCTCATTGAGGCCGGGCTTGCCCCAAAGGTAGAAGTCCACGAACCGGTGGCCGCACTCCAGGCCGTCAGCCACGACACCTCCCTTACCGCCCCCCTCCGCCTGACGGACGGACGGCGGGTCACCGCCCTCGACCTCCAGTGGATGTACCACGAGGCCGCTGCCAAACTGGCACAGGATACCGGCGTAGGGGATGCCTTGGACGGCGACGGGCATACGCACGCGGTCCTTGAGCACTGGGCCACTGTCCTCACCCAACTGGACAATGACCGCAAAGCCGCTGCCTCCTCTGTCGAGTGGCTCGCCAAACTGTCACTGCTCGAGGGGTACCGCGAGCGTGACGGACTTGAATGGAACGACGCCAGGATGGGACTCGTCGACCTGCAGTGGGCCGACATAAGGCCCGAAAAGGGACTCTACTACCGGCTCCTGGCGAGGAACCGGATGCAAAGGATCCTCGAGGACGCAGCCATTGCTTCAGCCGTCTCGGAGCCTCCTTCAGATACCCGTGCCTTCTTCCGGGGCAAGTGCATCAGCAGCTTCGGCAAGGACGTGGTGGGAGCCAGTTGGGACTCGGTCATCTTCGACGTTCCGGGATACGGGCGGCTTCAGCGGGTGCCCACCAGGGAACCGCTGCGGGGAACGAAAGCCCTGACCGGAGCGTTGTTTGAACGCTACCGGGAGGCGGGCCCGTTTCTTGCGGAGCTTCTGGGACATATCGCTCCGCCTGCGGCGTAAACCGCCCCAGGAAGCCCATACCGTGGCAGGATGGGCATATCGGAGGATCCGCCGGATCCGATGACTGATATAAGGAGGGGTACCAATGGCAGGCCAGGAACAGCAGCATCCGCAATCACGGGACAGCCAGGTCGATGAAGACATTCCCGAGGCGCCGCCCGCACCGCCTGAGGCGCAGGCTTCAGCATCAACAGAAGGCGTAGATGATCTCCTCGACGAGATCGACGGCGTCCTCGAATCCAACGCCGAAGAGTTCGTCCGGGCGTTCGTCCAAAAGGGCGGTCAGTAACCCGGACCCGGTAGGTGGCGGAAGCCGCGGTCGGCCGGAATCTGTACCGACGTTGAAGAACTACGTTCAAGGAGTGCATGAGTGCTGGAATCAACCGCCAACCAGGTAGCCGCCAACGCCACCTCGTCCTTTACGGAACACCTGCAACGGGACCGGCCTGAGCTTCTGCCCTACAACCGGTCCCTCCAGGCAGGTGCGTCTCCCGCCGCCCCACTGCAGGTTCCGCACGCCACCACCATAGTTGCCATGGCCTACGACGGTGGCGTGCTGATGGCAGGGGACAGGCGCGCGACCATGGGCAACGTCATAGCCAGCCGGCACATCGAGAAAGTCTTCCCGGCAGACCGTTACTCGGTTCTGGGAATCGCGGGGACTGCCGGCATAGCCATCGACCTGACCCGGTTGTTCCAGGTTGAACTTGAGCACTACGAAAAAATCGAGGGCACGCTCCTCAGCCTTGAAGGCAAAGCCAACCGGCTGGGCGCCATGATCCGGGGGAACCTCCCGCTGGCACTGCAGGGCCTGGCCGTGGTGCCGCTCTTCGCCGGCTTTGACACCAGCGCAGGTGTGGGCCGGCTCTTTTCCTACGACGTCACCGGCGGCCGGTACGAAGAACATGAACACCACACCGTAGGGTCCGGATCGGTCTTTGCCCGCGGTGCCCTGAAAAAGCTCTGGCGGCCCAACCTCGCCGCCGCCGAGGCCATCGCCGTCGCAGTGGAATCCCTTTACGATGCCGCCGACGACGACTCAGCAACCGGCGGTCCCGATACCGTCCGCAAGCTATGGCCCATCGTCTACACAGTGGACAGTTCCGGTGCGCGGCGCGTGCCCGAGAACGAACTCGCAGCTGTATCGAGGAACATCATAGAAGCCCGTACCATCGCAGGACGGGAGGCCTGATATGACGCAGCAATTCTATGTATCGCCCGAGCAACTGATGAAGGACCGCGCGGACTTCGCGCGGAAGGGCATAGCCAGGGGCCGGTCCGTCGTCGTCATCAGCGGCCAGGACGGCATCGCCCTCGTAGCCGAGAATCCTTCACCTTCCCTTCACAAGGTCGGCGAGATCTACGACAAGATCGCGTTCGCCGCCGTCGGGAAATACAACGAGTTTGAAAGCCTTCGCCAGGCGGGGGTCCGGTACGCAGACGTACGCGGCTACTCCTACGACCGCGAGGATGTCACGGCCAGAGGTCTCGCAAGTGTTTATGCCCAGAGCCTGGGAGCGGTGTTCACGGCCGAACAGAAGCCGTTCGAGGTGGAACTCGCAGTCGCTGAAGTTGGCCCCACGCAGGCCGAGGACCACCTGTACCGACTTACCTTTGACGGCTCCATCGCCGACGAGCACTCCTTCGTTGTCATGGGTGGCCAGGCGGACAAGGTCTCCTCAGTCATTGGGCAGGGCTGGCGCAGTTCGCTGAGCCTCGCAGAGGCCGTGCGCCTCGCCGTGTCAGGCCTGGTCCCACCGGCGGAGGCGGACGAACAGCCGAAGACACTGCCCCCGGGTGCCCTGGAAGTGGCGGTTCTTGACCGGGATTCGGAGGCCGGCCGCGGATCCAGGCGGGCCTTCCGCCGGCTCAACGACGCGGAAATCACTGCACTGCTGGCCTAGGAGGACAGTACAGATGGACAAGAGAATCTTCGGCATTGAAACCGAGTTCGGGATCTCGTATTCGAGCCCCGATTCAAGGCCTCTTGCTCCCGAGGAGGTGGCCCGGTACCTCTTCCGCAAAGTGGTTAGCTGGGGGCGCTCATCCAACGTCTTCCTGACCAACGGATCACGGCTCTACCTTGATGTCGGGTCCCACCCGGAATACGCGACTGCTGAGTGCGATGACCTGGCGCAGCTAATCGCCCACGACCGTGCAGGGGAGCTGATCCTTGATGACCTCGTGGACGAAGCGCAGGCGCGGCTCGCGGCAGAAGGTTTCAACGGGACCGTCTACCTGTTCAAGAACAACACCGACTCTGCAGGAAACTCATACGGCAGCCACGAAAATTACCTCATTCCCCGCCGTGGCGAATTTTCGCGCCTTGCGGAGATCCTGATCCCGTTCCTGGTTACCCGCCAGTTGATTGCCGGTGCGGGCAAGATCCTCAAGACACCCCATGGGGCCACCTACGCCTTTTCCCAGCGGGCTGACCATATCTGGGAAGGGGTTTCCTCCGCCACCACCCGGTCGCGCCCCATCATCAACACCCGCGATGAGCCCCATGCCGATGCGGAATTCTATCGGCGCCTCCATGTCATTGTGGGCGACTCGAACATGTCTGAGGCCACTGCCCTCATGAAAATCGGCACCGTCGACCTCGTCTTGCGCATGATTGAAGCAGGTGTGATCATGCGGGACATGAGGATGGAAAACCCCATCCGCAGCATCCGTGAAATCTCCCATGACCTCAGCGGCCGGGCATTGGTTCGCCTGGCCAACGGGCGCCAGCTCACTGCCCTCGAAATCCAGCAGGAGTACTTGACGAAAGTGACAGCTTTCGTCAAGGAGCACGGAGCCCACAACCCGTATGTTCCGCTAATCCTCGATCTCTGGGAGCGGACACTCAAGGCGATCGAAACCGCAGACTTCAGGGGCATCGACACCGAAATCGACTGGGCCATCAAGAAGAAGCTCATGGACAATTACCGTGAACGCCACGGGCTCGGCCTGGACAATGCGCGGATTGCCCAGCTGGACCTCACGTACCATGACATCTCCCGCGGCCGCGGCTTGTTTTACCTGCTCCAATCACGAGGTGCGGTGCGGCGCATCGTGGATGACACAGTCATCAAGGACGCCGTTGACGTCCCACCCCAGACCACCCGCGCCAAGCTCCGCGGCGACTTCGTGCGCCGGGCTCAGGAGCTGGGCCGGGACTACACCGTTGACTGGGTCCACCTCAAGCTGAACGACAGGGCGCACCAGACCATCCTGTGCAAAGATCCCTTCCGCAGCATCGATGAGCGGGTGAATGCGCTCCTGGACTCTATGGGCTGACCCAGCTTCAGGGTCTATTCTGGATAAGGCCCTTTATATCGGCCTGCCGCGTTGAGCCGTTGCCATGCGGACCATCGCATCCACCCTGCCCCGACGAAAGTTCTCTTACGTGCGCCGACTACTAGCAATCCTTCTTCCCGGTCTGTTGCTGCTGACCGCCTGCGGCGGCCCAACCGCCGAGCCGGAGCCCACCAGCATGTCCGCCGGTGAGACTGCCAAGTTCGACTCCCTCAAACTGACCGACAACGGGGACAAGAAAGCCCCCGGTGTGGAATTCACCAAGCCGCTGGAAGTGTCAGAGCCTACTGTCAAGGTGATCACCGAGGGCAGCGGCGAAACAGTCAAAGCGAACCAGGTGGCAAACATCTCCGTCCTGGCGCTCAACGGTACGGACGGCAGCACGCTCGAGGACACGTTCCCCAACGAGCCGGAGGCCCTGGAACTTAACGAGGAGCTCAAGACAGGCAGCGAGGTCATCTACAACGCCTTTGTTGGTGCCAAGGTCGGCTCCAGCCTGGCGCTTGCCGTGCCCGGACAGGCTGCCGCCGCAGGCGGTGAAGCACAACCTACGCAGCTGCTGGTCATCAAGGTGATCTCCGCGGAGGACGTTGCTCCTGTCCTCGAAAAGCCTGAAGGTGAAGCCGTCACCCCGCCGCCAGGTCTCCCCAAGGTGACCGAGAACGGCGAGGGCATCCCCGAGATCAACGTCGAGGGCGTAGCCGCTCCCACGGAACTGGTCTCGCAGGACCTCATCAAGGGTAACGGGGCCACCGTGAAGGAGACCGACACCCTGACCGTGAACTACGTCGGTGTCACCCTTGCAGGCGGCACCAAGTTCGATTCCAGCTTCGACCGCGGCGAACCCGCAAGCTTCCCCCTCACCGGCGTGATCAAGGGCTGGACCCAGGGCCTCGCCGGCAAGACTGTTGGATCCCGCGTGCTGCTGGTCATCCCCAAGGATCTTGCGTATGGCGACGCAGGCCAGGGCGAAGCCAAGGGCGATCTTGTCTTCGTAGTGGACATCCTCGGGGCCAAGTAGCAACACTTACAGTCGGGCCGCGGCTTCCCTGCGGCGGCATCCACCGGCGTCACACCTACCAGCACATCCACACCGAAGGAGCAACCATGTCATTTGGCCAGCGTGAATTCGACCGCACGAAGCCCGAGATCGATTTTCCCGAGGGAGACGTACCCACTGAACTGGTGATTACGGACCTCATTGAGGGCGAGGGCCGGGAAGCCAAGCCCGGGGACACTGTTTCCACCCACTACGTTGGGGTTGCCTGGTCCACTGGTGAAGAATTCGACGCCTCCTGGGGCCGCGGGGCACCCCTTGACTTCCGGGTGGGCGTTGGCCAGGTCATCCAAGGCTGGGACCAGGGCCTGCTGGGCATGAAGGTGGGCGGCCGCCGTCGGCTGGAGATCCCCTCGGAGCTGGCGTACGGATCCCGCGGTGCCGGCGGAGCGATCGCTCCCAACGAGGCCCTGATCTTCGTAGTGGACCTCGTCGGCATCCGCTAAACCGCCTGTCACGAGCTGCCGGAAACGCGGCAGCAGCAGGAGCAATCTTTCCTGCTGCTGCCGCGTTTCCTGCGTTCCGGCGAGGATTTTAGTAACGTAACGAGAGTGCCCGCATCCCGTACTGAACGACTCCTCAACCTGCTCATCGCACTGCTGAACACCAAGTACGGCCTGCGCCGCAGCGAGCTCCGAAAAACGGTCTACCGCGATGCCTACGGTAACGAAGCCTCCTTCGGCCGCATGTTCGAACGGGACAAAACCGATCTGCGGAAGTTCGGATTCGAGGTCGAAACGCTGACGGACCTGGGCTGGAGCGAGGATGACCCCGCCACCACCCGGTACCGGATCGGCAAAGAATCCAACCGCCTGCCGGACGTCCAGCTGGGGCCTGAAGAGTGGACGGTGCTCCTGCTCGCCTCCCAGCTCTGGGAACGGGCAGCCCTGGGCACAGCCGCCCAAAGCGCGCTGCGCAAACTGCAGGCAACAGGCGGCATGACGGACGTCCAACTGCCGGCCGGAGTCCAGCCCCGGATCAGGCCTGCCGGCCAGACCTTCGATGACCTCGTTGCCGCGATCCATGCCAAGCACCCGGTCATCTTCACCTACCTTGCGGGCAGCACGGGAAATGAAGAACAGCGGTCAGTGGAGCCCTGGGGCCTGGGCAGCCGTTTCGGCCACTGGTACCTGGTGGGTTATGACCGCATCCGGAAGGAAACGCGCCATTTCCGTCTCTCGCGGTTCACCAGTGCGGTTTCCGTCCAGGAGCGCGACCAATTCACCCCGCCGCGCGACTTCAATGTCCGGCAGGAACTGGAACGTCTGCCGGAACTGCCGCTGCGCACCGCCGTCGTGGATGTCCGGGCAGGACGCCTGCTGGCACTGCGGCGCCGTGCGGTCGCCCAAGACGAGGCTGGCCAGGACAGCGTCCCGGAGCCGGAGGCAGGCTCTGACCGGCTCATCCTGCAGTACCGGGACCCGGAGGTCCTCGCTGAGGAGCTCGCCTCGTACGGCCCGGACGCCCTGGCCGTTGCTCCCCCCGAACTGGTCGACGCCGCGCGGCGGAGGCTGCGCGCCGCAGCTGACTTTTCCGCCGCGCCTGTGCCGGAATACCGGTTCTCGGATGCTGCTGCCCGGCCGGTCCGCCCGCGCACCTCGGAGGACCAGCTGAAGCGGATGCTCCAGCTCGTTCCCTTCCTGGTGCACAACCAGGGCCTGCACATCCAGGACGTGGCGGACCGGTTCGGTATCAGCAGGAAGGAACTGGAAAATGACCTGCAAATCCTCATTTGTTCCGGACTTCCGGAAGGCTACCCGGATGACCTCCTGGATATCCAGTGGGACGACGACCACGTGTACATCACCCAGGACCTGGACCTGACCAAGCCGGTCCGTTTTACTGTCGAGGAAGCGTCCGCGCTCCTCACGGGGCTGGAAACCCTGAACGGCCTTCCGGACGTGGCTGAAGGGGGTGCGCTGGAATCAGTGACGCTCAAGCTCCTTGCCGCAGCCGGCGAGGAGGGGCTACATGCGGCCTCGGTGGCCGGCCCGGAAGTGGCGCCGGCGGACGCTGCAACCCACGCGCTGGTGCGGCAGGCCATCGAGTCGCGGGCCCAGCTCAACCTCACGTACTTCTCCCCGCAGCGGGACAGCGTCTCAGTGCGCGACGTGGACCCGTTGCGACTGTACTCGCTGGACAACACGTGGTACCTCGAGGCGTACTGCCACTCCGTGGAAGGGCTCAGGAATTTCCGGCTGGACCGGATCCAGGAGGTTCACGCCAACGGGCGACCGGCAGCGCCCCGCGCCACACCCGCCCAGGGGGTTCCTGCCAAACTCTTCACCGCCAGGGACGATGACACCACAGTCACCGTCCAGCTCACCCGGCAGGGAAGGGGGCTGGCTGATGACTACTACGCCGAACGCACGGCCGAACTGAACGACGGCGGGCTGGTGGCCGACATCCGTTTCGGCAACACCGACTGGCTCCCCATGTTCGTGGCCCAGCACGGCGGCTTTGTCCGGATTCTGGCGCCGGCCGAACACGCGGAGGCAGCCAGCACCTGGTTGGCGGCAGCCTTGGCCAGGTACGACGGATAGACTTCTCAGCATGCCTTGGTGGTCCTGGATCCTGATATGGGTGGCGCTCGTTGCGCTTTCGCTGCTGTTCTATGTCCTTTTGGGCATCCGCCTCTTCCGCCAGTTCATGGCGACCATGCAGGATCTCGGCGCAGCAGGTGAGAAGCTGGGGCACCTGAACCCGGTCGGGCTGGACGGGGAGCAACAGGCGGATCCGGGACGGCCCCGCCCGGGATCCGCGGTTTTTGCCTCACCTGCTGCGATGCGACATGATTACGAGGCATCCAAGTCATCCCGACGGGAAGAACGCCGACTGCGGCGAGTGCAGCGCAGGAAGGACCGGGGCCAGCCGCTGGCACTCGGCGATCTCGACTTCACATAGAAGTAAAATGAAGTAAGACGAAAGGATTTCCCATGGGAAGACTCTTTGATGGCCCCTGGCCCATCGTAATCATCATCGTTGTTGCCCTGCTTCTCTTCGCCGCGCCCAAACTTCCGGCCATGGCACGCAGCCTTGGACAGTCCATGCGGATCATCAAGTCCGAGGTCAAGGAAATGAAGAACGACGGCAAGACCGACTCCACGGACGCCTCAGGCCCGGTTGAGGGCACCATTGTGAACCACCCCAAGGCGAAGCCCGGTGAGCCGACAGACGGCACTGACGTTCCGCCGTCAAACCGCGCCTGACCCCCAGTGGCACTGTCGCGGGCCCGTAAAGCCAACCCAGAAGGGCGGATGGCTCTTTGGGACCACCTCAAAGAGCTGAAGAACCGGCTGATCAAGTCGGCGATCGGCGTCGTCATTGGCGGCATTGGGGGCTGGATACTTTACGATCCGCTGTTGAAGGCGCTGGCCGACCCTGTCAACCGCATCTCGCAGCAGACCGGTGGGCTTTCGGCGATCAACTTCGGAACCATCGCGTCCCCGTTTGACTTCAAGCTCCAGATGTCGCTGCTCATAGGCGTGGTAATTTCCAGTCCCATCTGGATCTACCAGCTGTGGGCATTCATCACGCCCGGACTCACTTCAAAGGAGCGCAAGTACACGCTGGGCTACATGGCGGCAGCAGTCCCGTTGTTCCTGGCCGGCATCTGGGCGGGCTGGCTTGTGGTCCCGCAGGTTGTCCGGGCACTGACCCAGTTCACACCGGACGGCTCCTCAAGCGTCATTGATGCCCGCACCTACATCGAATTCGTGACGCGGATGGTCCTGGTGCTCGGCATCGCCTTCCTGGTGCCGGTGGTACTCGTGGGCATCAACATGGCCGGCGTCATCTCGGGACGCGCCATCCTCAAAGCCTGGCGGATCACCGTTTTCCTGGTGTTTGTCCTGGCCGCCATTGCCGCGCCAGGGGCGGATGCCATTTCGATGTTCATGCTGGCCGGCCCCTTGCTTGTGCTCTTCTTCGCAGCCATCGGTATCTGCCTGATGAACGACAAGCGCCGGGAGCGCCGCCAGGCCAAGCGAATGGCCGAGACAGAGGCAACAGCGGACATCGCCACCCCGGGCAGTGAGCTGAAGAACCTCTAGGCGCCCGTTAGGCTTGGGGTATGTCCTCCAACACCGGGCCCACCGACTACGAAGAGCTCTCCCCGGCCGAGCGTTACCGGGCCAGCGCCGAGCGCAGGGCCGAAGCAGCGACTTACCTGGGCGCCTTTGTCCGCACCCTGGACTTCGGGCTTGACGATTTCCAGCGCCAGTCGTGCCGTTCCCTGCAGGAGGGCCGGGGAGTTCTTGTGGCCGCGCCGACGGGGGCCGGAAAAACGATCGTTGGCGAATTCGCCATATACCTGGCGCTGCAGCGGGGCCTCAAAGCCTTTTATACAACTCCGATCAAGGCCCTGAGCAACCAGAAGTTCACGGAGCTCTCCGAGAAGTACGGTGCCGATAAGGTAGGCCTGCTGACCGGCGACACAAGCATCAATGGTGACGCCCCCGTCGTCGTCATGACCACCGAAGTGCTCCGGAACATGCTGTACGCCGACTCGGCTACCCTGGACGACCTCGGCTATGTGGTGATGGACGAAGTGCACTATCTTGCCGACCGCTTCCGCGGGGCCGTGTGGGAGGAAGTGATCATCCACCTTCCGAGCGAGGTGCAGGTGGTCTCCCTCAGCGCCACCGTCTCGAATGCCGAGGAGTTCGGCGCCTGGCTGGATACCGTCCGCGGTGACACGGACATCATCGTCTCCGAGCACCGGCCGGTGCCGCTGTGGCAGCATGTCATGGTGGGGCGCCAAATCATGGACCTGTTCGCCGGCGAAACCACGTTCGATGAGATTGCGCCGCCCGTGGACGAGGAGGACACGCGGCCGTCCTCCGTAAAGGACTCGGCCAAGGGGCGGGGCTTCGAGGTCAATCCCGATCTCCTGACCGTTGCCCAAAGCGAGAGCCAGCAGAGCTTCCGCAGCCGGCCAGGTCCCGGCGGACGCGGCCAGCGGGGAAGGCGCGGGAACGACAGGCCGGGCAGGGAAGAACGGGGAGTACGTCCGGCCAGCCGTCCCCAGGTTATCGCCAGCCTCGACCGCATGGACCTGCTCCCGGCCATCACCTTCATTTTTTCCAGGGCAGGCTGCGACGCAGCCGTGGCACAGTGCGTCAGATCCGGGCTGTGGCTGACCACCGAAAAAGAGCAGCGGATCATCGCTGAACGTGTTGATGAAGCCGGGTTCGAGATCCCGCCGGACGACCTGGATGTGCTGGGCTTTTGGACCTGGCGGGACGGACTGCTGCGGGGCTTTGCCGCGCACCACGCCGGTATGCTGCCAACGTTCAAGGAAGTGGTGGAGAAGCTCTTTGCCGACGGCCTGGTGAAGGCAGTCTTCGCGACGGAAACGCTTGCGCTGGGCGTTAACATGCCTGCCCGGTCAGTAGTCCTGGAGAAGCTTGACAAGTTCAACGGCGAGGCCCACGTGGACATTACCGCGGGGGAGTACACCCAGCTGACCGGCCGCGCCGGGCGGCGGGGCATCGACGTCGAAGGCCACGCCGTGGTGCTGTGGCAGCCGGGGACGGATCCGACGGCGGTCGCCGGCTTGGCCTCGCGGCGCACCTACCCCTTGAACTCGAGCTTCCGGCCCACGTACAACATGAGCATCAACCTCCTGGCCCAGTTCGGACGGGCAAGGGCCCGGGAAATCCTTGAGTCCTCCTTTGCGCAGTTCCAGGCGGACCGCTCCGTGGTGGGCCTCGCCAAGCAGGTGCGCAGCCGGGAGGAGTCCCTGGCCGGCTTCGCCAAGGCAATGACCTGCCACTTGGGGGACTTCACTGAGTACGCCCGCCTGCGCCGGGAACTGTCCGACGCCGAAAATCTGACCTCGCGCACCAAGTCGCGCGCCCGGAAGTCTTTGAGCGACGATTCGCTGGCGAGGCTCCTGCCCGGTGATGTGGTGGATGTTCCCGGCGGCAGGGCACCCGGCCCGGCCATCGTGCTCAGCTCGGACCACACCAGCCGGGAGCCACGGCCCGCCGTCCTTACGCTTGACAACCAGCTGCGCAGGATTGGGACCGACGATTTGGAAGGCCCGATAGCGCCCGTAACACGCATCCGGATCCCAAAGTCTTTCAATGCGAAGGTGCCCAAGTCCCGGCGGGACCTTGCGTCCTCGGCCCGGAACGCGCTTCGGGAAAACCGGCCGCCCGCGCCCGGCAACAACCGTAACAACGACTTCGGCCTCGCAACCGCCCTGCCCAACCAGGAAAAGCGTATAGCGGACCTGCGCCGTGCCCTCCGCGCCCACCCCTGCCATGGCTGCAACGAGCGGGAGGACCACGCACGATGGTCCGAACGCTGGTGGAAGCTGCGGCGGGAAACGGACGGACTGGTGCGGCAGATCCAGGGGCGGACCAACACCATCGCCAAGACTTTCGACCGCGTCTGTGACGTCCTGTCCTCCTACGGCTACCTTGAACCGGCCGGGGACGGAAGGCTGGCCATCAGTCCTGACGGCCAGCGGCTGCGCAGGATCTATGGCGAGAAGGACCTCCTCATTTCCCAGTCTTTACGGCTGGGTGCGTTCGAAGATTTGGATGCCGCGGAAATCGCCGCCCTCGCCAGTGTGCTGGTGTACCAGGCGAAACGGGAGGACCGGGGGCTGCGGCCCCGGATGCCGAGTGTCTCCCTGGAGACGTCGGTGGACATCGTCATCCGCGAATGGTCTGCCCTGGAGGATGTGGAAGAGGAAAAGAAGCTTCCGCTGACAGGTGAACCTGAACTCGGGCTTGTCTGGCCGGTTTACAAGTGGGCCCGTGGACGGCACCTGCAGGATGTCCTCACTGGAACGGATCTGGCAGCCGGAGATTTCGTCCGTTGGGTGAAGCAGGTGGTTGACCTTCTTGATCAGCTTGCCAAGATCCCGGGCCTGGATCCCCGCCTTGCCCGTCTCTGCGCCGAGGCAATCTCCCTGATCCGCCGCGGCGTCGTGGCCTATTCCTCCGTCCTCTGACTGCGCGGTTTTCTGACAACTCTGCCGATCCTGCCTGCTGTCCGCAGGCCTGCCCTACCAGGAGTACTGCCCGTATGTCCGAGCCTGAACCGCTGCCCGCCCCCCGTCCCAAAACGGTCCTGTACCGCAACGGGTCCGTCTACACTGCCGCGGACCCGTTCGCCACAGCCATGGTGGTGGACGGTGACACTGTGGCGTGGGTGGGGTCGGAACAGGCGGCGTCTTCCATCGCAGACAGTTCCATGGAGATCATCGACCTTCGGGGCGCGCTGGTTGCTCCCGGTTTTGTCGACTCCCACCTGCATCTCACAGAAACGGGCATCGCCCTGGAATCCTTGAAGTTGGCCGGGATACGGTCCGCGCAGGAGCTGCTTGACGCCGTAGCTGCCGCCCCCGGTGACGGTCCTGTCCTGGGCCACGGCTGGGATGAGACCGCTTGGGCTGACGGCACCCTGCCCAGTGCGGAGGAACTCGAACGGGCGGCAGGGGGACGTCCGGTGTACCTCTCCCGGGTGGACGTCCACTCTGCACTCGTTTCCACGACACTCGCCCAGGCGGCGGGGCTGCGGGAGATGGATGGGTTCGACGGTGGCGCACGGGTTTGCAGGGCGGCGCACACGGCAGCCAGGCAGGCCACCCGGCGGCTGCCGGAGTCCGTGCTGCAGCGGCACCAGTCACGTGCGCTGTCCGAAGCGGCTGCCAACGGTTATGTGGCAGTGGCGGAAATGGGGGCTCCCCATATCGGCGGAGCAGAGGACCTGAGGTTAGCGGGCGCATGGAACAATGCCGGTCAGGAAGGCGCGGCGGTACCTGAGGTCCTGCCGTACTGGGGCGAGCTGGCCTCGTCCGAAGAGCACGCCCGCAGCATCCTTGACCAGTTCGGCTTCGCTGTGCGCGGGCTCGCCGGGGATCTCAACATCGACGGCTCTGTGGGGTCCAGGACAGCAGCCCTGAGGACCGGCTATACGGACGCGGCGGGGGAGCGGGGCACGCTGTACCTGAGCGTTGATGAGGCAGCAGCGCATCTGGCAGCCTGTTCCCTGGCCGGTGTACAGGGCGGGTTCCACGTGATCGGTGATGCCGGGCTGGATGCCGCCCTGGAGGCCCTTGAGCTTGCGGCCAGCGAAGTAGGGGAGCAGCGGGTGCGGGCAGCCGGCCACCGGTTCGAGCACGTGGAAATGGTGGATGCCGCGGCGGTGGAAACCCTGGCACGTTACGCCGTGACGGTCAGCGCGCAGCCGTCCTTCGATGCCGCCTGGGGTGGGCCCGGGGGACTCTACGAGCAGAGGCTGGGGGAACGGAGCCGGTTTATGAACCCCTTCGCAGGCCTGTATTCGGCAGGCGTGCCGGTCTGCTTTGGCAGCGACAGCCCCGTCACCCCGCTGCGGCCGTGGTCCAGCGTCCGGGCCTGCCTGGAGCACCACAACCAGGAAGAGCGCATTTCCGCCCGTGCTGCCTTCCTGGGCCACACGCGGGCTGGTTGGCGGGCAGCCAAGTACCCCAATCCCATGGCTGGGCAACTCGTGCCTGGAGCTCCCGCGAGTTTCGCCGTATGGGAGGTCGAGGAACTGATGGTCCAGGTGGCCGACGGCCGCGTCCAGTCCTGGAGCACCGACCCGAGGGCCAGGACTCCGCTGCTCCCTGCACTGGACACGGGCAGTGACCCGGTATGCCTCCAGACGGTGCGGGGCGGCGTCGAACTTTTCGCCAGTCCCGCGCTGCGGTCCTGACCAGGTTTTCACCGCCCTATAATTGGTAGTTGCGCCCGCCGCCGACCTGTTCGCCGCCGGACGCACTGACCATTTCCCCCAGGAAAGGCCCTCTGTGCGCGTCCTCACCATCATTCCCACCTACAACGAGCTGGAATCACTGCCGAAGACCCTTCAGCGGCTTCGCGCGGCAGTTCCGGCCTCGGACGTGCTGGTGGTGGATGACAACAGCCCCGATGGCACCGGCAAGCTTGCCGACGGCTTCGCCGCCGAGGACTCCCAGGTTCATGTCCTGCACCGGAAGGGCAAAGAAGGGCTCGGCGCGGCATACATCGCCGGCTTCAGATGGGGACTGGACGCCGGGTACGACGTCCTGGTGGAGATGGATGCGGATGGGTCCCACCAGCCGGAACAGCTTCCCCAGCTCCTGGAAGCAGTTGAGCAGGGGGCGGACCTTGCCATGGGCTCGCGCTGGGTCCCTGGCGGAAGCGTCGTCAACTGGCCGCTCTACCGCCAGGCGATCTCCCGGGTGGGAAGCACCTACGCCAGGCTCATGCTGGGACTGAAGATCAAGGATGTCACGGGCGGCTACCGCGCATTCCGCAGGACCACCCTGGAGAAGCTCAACCTGGACCAGGTGGACTCCGTAGGTTACGGCTTCCAGGTGGACCTCGCTTTCCGGGTGGCGCGCATGGGGCTCCGCATCGAGGAACGGCCCATCACCTTTGTTGAGCGGGAACTCGGTGCTTCCAAAATGAGCGGCAACATTGTGCTCGAAGCCATGGTCAACGTCACCAAGTGGGGCCTGCAGGCCCGCTGGAACACACTGACCCGTAAGGCAAGCGGACAGCCCTAGCAGCGCCCGGCTGGGACGAAAGGGGCCGCCCCCGCACCTGTGGTGCGGGGGCGGCCCCTTTTTCAGTGCAGGAAACTCTTTAGGCGGAGCGACGTTCTCCGCGGCGTTCGCGCAGGATGGTCAGCCGGTCCTCGAGGATCTGCTCCAGCTCAGGAAGCGAGCGGCGTTCCAGAAGCATGTCCCAGTGGGTGCGGACGGCTTTGTCATTGCTGGTATCGGGGCGTTCGCCATCAACCAGGAGCGCTTCCTTGCCGGTTTTGGAAACCCAGACAGGGGGGATTTCCGCCTCTGAGGAGAAGGTGACGAAGACCTGCTCGCCGTCCTCGCAACGGTATTCGACGCGCTGGCGCGGAGCCGGCTCGACGCCGGACTCGGTCTCCATGCTCTGCGCACCAAGGCGCATGCCCCGCAGGCTGCGATCGCTCATGATTTCTCCCTCTGGTCGGTTCGCGGTGTACAACACCGCGCTAGCCGGTGGCCGTCAAGCACCGCCGGACTACTGTGTGCTCTGTGCTGCATCTTTAGATTCAACGCATTGCTAAGTCTTGTTGTTCCAGCGGATCTGCTCCTGCCAGACAAATACCCAACTATACCGGTATCATGCCGTCCCGGCCAAAATAGAAGGGGATCCGCGGCAGCTGCGGATCCCCTTACTCTGCCTTGGCAGCGCCCGTCAGGGTTCGGAGCTTTTGGCCCCGATCTCATCAAACAGTCCGCCGACAGTTTCGGAGGTCGTTCCACCCAATGCGTTGCCAATCCCTTTGAGCGCCTCGCCAACTTCACTGGGAATAATCCACAGCTTGTTGGAGGAACCCTCCGCCAGCTTGGGAAGCGTCTGCAGGTACTGGTAGGCCAGCAGCTTCTGGTCCGGGTTGCCGCGGTGGATGGCGTCGAAGACCTTTTGGATAGCCTGCGCTTCACCGTCGGCGCGGAGGATGGCAGCTTTGGCGTCGCCTTCCGCTTGGAGGATTGCGGCCTGCCGCTGCCCTTCAGCCGTCAGGATCGCGGACTGCTTGGTTCCCTCCGCCGTCAGGATCGCGGCGCGGCGGTCCCGCTCGGCGCGCATCTGTTTCTCCATCGAGTCCTGGATCGAGTGGGGCGGGTCAATGGCCTTCAGTTCGACGCGGGAAACCCGGATCCCCCAGCGGCCGGTGGCCTCGTCCAGGACGCCGCGGAGCTGGCCGTTGATCTGGTCGCGGGAGGTCAGCGCTTCCTCCAGGTTCAGCCCACCCACCACATTGCGCAGCGTGGTGGTGGTCAGCTGCTCCACCGCCTGGATGTAGTTGGCGATCTCATAGGTGGCGGCCCGCGGGTCCGTGACCTGGAAGTACACCACGGTGTCGATGGACACTACCAGGTTGTCCTCGGTGATGACGGGCTGTGGAGGGAAGGAGACCACCTGCTCGCGGAGGTCCAGCAGTGGCAGGAGCCGGTCCACGAAAGGAATCAGGATGGTCAGCCCCGGGTTCAGGGTCCGCTGGTATTTGCCCAGCCGTTCAACCACACCTGCCCGTGCCTGTGGAATGATCCGGATGGCCCGGACCAGGACGATAATCACAAACACGATCAGGACCACCAGCACGATCGCCAGTGCGGTTCCTCCTGCGTTATCCATACATTTCCTTCTTCCCCATGTGTTCAGGCTGTATCAGGACTTGCCGTCGGTGTCCGACGCCGCCGAGACCACGGCAGTGGCCCCGTCGATGGCGGCCACCACTACTTTTTGTCCGGCAGGGAGGACCCCCGCCGCCGACCGGGCGCTCCAGATATCCCCGCCGATCTTGACCAGGCCGCCGTCGGCCGTGACGGGCTCCATGACAACGGCGCGTTCGCCGATCAGCCGGTCCACGTTGGTCCGCTGCTCCGAAGGGCCCTTTTTCAGGTGGGCCAGGGCCACGGGCCGGACAAAGGCGATCATCAGCAGGGACACCACGCAAAAAACAACAATCTGCAGCCACGGGTCTGCGCCGGCGAAGTCGGCCGCCAGCGCAGCGAGCGTTCCTCCGCCGAGCATGATGAAGAAAAGGTCGAGGGTGATCATCTCGACCACTGCAAAAGCGAGGAAAGCCGTGAGCCATAGTGCCCACCAGTTTTCACCCAACCACTCGAACAATTGCTCCCCCTTCGCTACGGGGAGCCGCGCCCGCGGACCCTCCAGTAACTGTCCTCTAATCCTAGTGCTGCCGGTCATACAGTGGGCGGTGCGGGTGCGGTTCCCGGGGGATAGTGTCCAAGTCGTTACGGCATTTGGGGTTGGGCGGGGCGGAAGACAGTGAGCCTGAAGCGCGCCTCGGACTCAATGTTCTGCGGGTGGTCCTCCAGCCGGGCTGCGACAGCGGCGCGGTCCAGGTGGTGTCCCGCCGGGCCCATGATGGCAAGGTGGGCTGCCTCCAGCCGGGAAAGCGACAGTGGGAAGTCGATGTCCCGGGTACTTTCGACCGTGAAACGGGCAGCCATTGCAGAAATAAGGCGGGTGTCCTTGCCTTCTTCGATTCCGAGCATGCCCGTGACGGCAGCGACGGAGGAGAGGTGCCCGGGGCGGGGTGTCACCACCACCAGCCGGCCCGTTGGTTTCAGGACCCGGGCGAACTCCGCGGCGTTCCGCGGCGCAAAGACGACCGTAACGGCGTCCACCGAATCTGCGGCCATCGGCAAGGGCTGCCAGATGTCCCAGACCAGGTTGACCGCCTCCGGATTGAGCCGCGCGGCGCGCCGCAGGGCGAACTTGGAGATGTCCAGCCCCAGTGCCGCGACTTTCCGTCCTTGTGCGGCGGCGGCATCGAGCAGCACACGCAGGTAGTGCCCTGTTCCCGTACCGGAGTCCAGGACGACGGCGGCTTCCGCGGCCAGGGAGGGGACGACGGCGGCGGCCACTGCCTCTGCGAGGGGCCGGTAATGCCCGTTCCCCAGAAAAGTGAAGCGGGCATCCACCATCTCTGCGGTGTCTGCCTCGAAGGCCGTGCCCTTTCCAACCAGCAGGTTGAAATAGCCTTGCCTTGCTGCGTCGAAACTGTGGCCGGAGCCGCAGATGAGGCGGCTTTGCCCTGCAGGATGCTGTCCCACGAGTTCCACCGGTTGGGAGCACACCGGACACAGCAGCGGGAGGTCGGCGTGAAGAGGCATAGGCACCATTTTAGGGCTGCGTGCCAGGCCTGCCGGCGCACTCCCGTCGCGCCTGCCCCAGGTCGCGCCATGGCCTGGAGCCGGTCAGTGACCGGCGGGCGTCACGGGTCCGGCGTCGAAACCGAGTCCGGCACTTGCCTTTCCGATCCCGGGTTCAGCCCAGTGCGCGGCATACTCCGCGTTGCTGCTGAGCGACCGCAGCTGGGCGCGATCAACGTAGAGAATGCCGTTAAGGTGGTCTGTTTCGTGCTGCACTATCCGGGCCTGCCAGCCGCTGAACTCACGACGGACAGCTGAACCATCAGGGGCCTGGTATTCGAGCAGGACTCTTTCCGGCCGGGCCACCACTGCCTGCAGCCCGCTCAGCGAGAGGCACCCCTCGTAGAAAGAGGCCAGCTCCGAACCCAACGCACTGTACCGCGGGTTCAGGAGGGCCAGGAACTCCAGGGGGCTCCGTTTGCGCAGGGCAGCGGCTTCAGGATCGACGTCGAACTGGTCCTCGACGACGGCGACCTGCAGGGGGATGCCGAGCTGCGGTGCTGCCAGTCCAACCCCCGGCGCTTCATGCATCACCTGCCGCATCAGGGCGATCAGGCGGTCAAGCTGGTCGCCGGACAGCTGCCCGTCGAAGCGAGCGGCGCGCCGGCGCAGCGCGGGATGGCCAGCCTGCACAATGGGCGGCATCGTCCCGGCCGACAATATCCGCTCTACGGTTTCGCTGATCTGTTCGGCATTGGCTGCAGTTTCCGGCGGGATGTGGCTCATGGGGAAAGCCTACTGGCGGCACCACCACGCCCGGGCTGGGCTAGTGTCTTTTCCATGGCTGACCAACCCTCCCTTTCTCACGACCCCCTGGACTGCGTGCTTCGCTTCATCCGCGTGCTGGAAGCGGGCGGAGGAGGCGACGACATCAGGCCTTTCCTGGCGGATTCCTTCGTGCTGGCGGAAGCGCCCCACCTCCTGGCGCCTGAGGGTTCCACCCGTACCCTGGCGGCAGTCCTGGACGGTGCCGACCAAAGCGCCGAGGTGGTGGCGGACCAGAAGTTTGTTATCAGGCGTACTACCTGTGAGGGCGGCAGGGTAGCTGTGGAAGCAGACTGGTCGGCAACTGCCCTGGTGGACCTCCGTTACTGGGACCGGGGAGAGACCATCCGCGCCAGGACCTCTTCCGTCTTTGAGGTCCGCAACGGCAGGATTGTGAGCCAGGACAGCTATGACTGTTACTTCAGGGACGGTTCCTAGCCTGCAAGCTGTCCCGGGAATGGGCCTGCTACTGCATGGTGAAGCGCCTTGCAGTCCAGAGGTTGATGGCCGGAGCAGATGCGGCGGCGCCGATGGCCAGGTTGCGAAGCTTCAGGAACGGCGCCGGCAGCGGACGTCCCAGCATCATGTTGACTTCAGACTGGCGGCGGGCGGTGACCGCGGCACGCTGTCGGTCAGCCTCGAATCTCTTCAGCTGCAGGTCCACCGGCCCGTCGGCCAAAGCAACCCGAATCAGTGGCGAAAGCGCCTGGGCATCAAGCCAGCCTAGGTTCATGCCCTGTCCGCCGATGGGGCTGACCTCGTGTGCGGCATCCCCGATAAGCACCACCCGTCCGGACACCATGCGGCGGGCCAGCGTCGATCGGACGCTGAAGGCGCTCATCATCGTGTTGGTTTGGAGGTCCGGCAGGACGCCGGTCCGGCGCATGACCAGGCCAGCTAGTTGCCCCGCACCTGCATCTTTCGGGGGCCTGCTCAGCCGCACCACCCACCGCCGCACCCCGCCCGGGAGTGGAAAGGACTCGACGATACCCTCGGCTTCGAGGAACAGGACAGCCATCTGGCCGTACTCGCCGGCATCAGCGAAGTCGCCCATCAGGTAGTGGTCCGGATACTCCTTGGCCTTGACGGGCACGCCAAGAGCCGTGCGCAGATTTGACCGCGCCCCGTCGGCCGCAACAACTATTGACGCCTCAATCTCTTTCCGGCGTGTCCCAGCCCCGGCCAAAGGTTCGACGGCGACGGCGGCCGTTTCGCCGTCGTCCGTGACTCCCGTCACCCGTACTCCCCGGACGATGGCGTCGGCCGAAAGGGCACGGACGCGCTCCTCCAGGAGCTGCTCGGTACGGGACTGGGGGAGGGCGAGGACGAATGGAAAGTCTTCCGAAACGCCCGCGAAGGACAAGGTGCCCACCGTTTTCCCGCCGCTGATCGCCTTTCCTGTGCGGATCGAAACTCCTTCGCGCACCATGGCACCCGCCACGTGCACCTGGTTGAGCGCTGCCAGAGCGGGCGGATGGATCCCAATGGCGCGGCTGTGCGGGCTGCGTTCCGTCCTCTGCTCCAGCACACGCACGGAGACGCCCTCCTGAAGGAGCGAAGCGGCCAGGTACAGGCCCACCGGCCCGCCGCCCACGATCACGACGTCTGCGGCCACGCTACTCCTTGCGCCACGCGAGAAGCTGGTGGAAGGCGCTGCCCGGCCGGACGGTCCAGCCAGGGGGAGCGAGGGCCGTCAGTTCCCGGGGTGTGTAGCTGCGCCGGATGGAGGTGAGCCCGTCCGCACGGATGAAGGAACGGCGGAAGGGAAGAGCGGCGGCGCTGAAGAGGGCAAACGCGATGGGGCTGCGGCGGAGATCGTTGTGCAGGGCTGCCTCTCCCGCCAACAGTTCCGAATGCGCCAGCAGTTCCTGCAGTTGGTCGGCGCCCAGATGGTGCAGGACATGGTTCGAGATCACGAAATCGTACTGCCGGCCTTCGCTGACAAGATCACTGCTGTGGGCCTGCCTGAAGCTGACCGCGGGCACTGCCGGCTGCCCCTGGGCGAAGGCGGCCGCCCGGGCGTCAGGGTCGATGCCCGTGATGTGCAGGGCCAGGTGGTCGCGCGCGGCCCAGCGGGCCAGCATGAGTGCGAGGTCGCCGCCGCCGGAGCCGATGTCCAGGATTGTTGCCGGCCGCGGGCTGGCTGAAAGAAAGGGCCGCAGCTCACGGGTGTACAGCCTCCGCCAGCCGGACAGTACCCGGTTCACTACAGCGAACTGGCGATAGGTGTTGTCCAGGGCCTGCGGGTCGCAGTCCGGCAGGTCCATGATTTCCACGGCACTGGCGGCACGCCGCCGCAGCAGGAGATCCACGGCGCTCAGGCTACGGGTGCTTCCGCCGCCACGAGCTCCCGGACCTGGTCCGCCTTGCTGCCCTGCCCCGGCCGGAGTGCGGGCGGTGCCTGGCGGAGCTTGGTGAACAGTGCTGTCTCCACCGTCAGCCCAGGGCCGAACGCCATGGAGCAAATCCGCTCATCACCGGGCTCCGGCGCCTGTTCAAGGATGCGCCTGATGACAAACAGCACAGTCGCACTGCTCATGTTGCCGTAATTGCGGAGGATCTCACGGGCCGGAACCAGTTGCTCTTCCGTCAGGCCAAGCCGTGACTCGACCTTATCCAGGATGCTCCGGCCGCCGGGGTGGATGGCCCAGTGCCTGATGGAGGAGTAGGGGAGTGCCGCCAGTTCCGGTTCCCGCGCAAGCAATGGCTCCAGGGCGCCCACGATATGGTCATCAATGATGTGCGGCACGTAGTTTCCAAGGACCATTTCGAATCCGTGGTCGCCGATGTTCCAGGCCATCGAATCCTCGCCGACAGGAGTGAGGACGGTTTCGAAGTGGTCGAGCTGCAGCAGTGCGGTTTCCTCGCTGCCGGGCCGTGCCGTGATGACGGCGGCCGCGGCGCCGTCCGCGAAAAGGGCAGACCCCATGATGGTGTCCGGATCGTTGGAGGTGCGTACGTGGAGGGAGCAGAGTTCTGCGCAGACAACGAGAACCACGGCGTTGGGGTCGGCATCACAGAAAGCCTTGCCCGCACGCAGGGCCGGGAATGCCGCGTAACAGCCCATGAACCCAAGGTGGTACCGCTGGACGGCCGGGTTCAGCCCGAGTTCCCTGACAATCTTGTAGTCCGGGCCGGGGTTGAAGAAACCGGTGCAGGAAACTGTCACGAGATGAGTTATGTCAAGTAAATCGAGTTCCGGGCAGGCCTCCATCGCGGAGCGGGCAGCCTGGACGAACAGTTTGGTGGCTTCCCGCCCAAAGATGTCGTTGCGGACCTTGGTGCTGGGGTTCAGGAGGAGGCCGGTGGCAGGGTCATAGAATTGCGGGTCGTCGGAGCGCGATTCGTTGGTCAGTTCGTCAACGGCTGTAAACCGGGTCTCAATGGCAGCTGAATCAAAACAGGTGCTGACCAGTCTGGCGCCAAGCCTGGACAAGCCAGGTTGGGCCGCGAATACGTCCCGGGCTTCAGACTGGACCAGCCTTGTTTTCGGAACTGCAGTTTCGAGTGAGCGCACGTAGACCGTCATTGACTCATTCTTAACGAGGCTCCGGATAAAGGCAACGTGCTGACCTGCGCAGTTGCTGCGCATGGACCCGCTATTGGCGCTGCTGGCGGCCGCTCACAGGAGCCCCTCCGAAACGCCGATAATCTACATTATGTCAAGTAGCCTAGAAAGGGTCCTCTCCTGTAAGCAGCCTTCCGACGCACGCTGCTGGCTGCTGAGGCAGTTTGCTTCATGGGGTCTGAAGCAGGTCGGCTGAAATACGCCGCGCTCGTTGTCTTCTTTCCATTGGACCGAGCGCTACAAAGCCCGCGAAGGCTTGGCACTGATTGCTGAAACCTGCTTGTCGACGGCGTCCATGCCCGATATGCCGCTTTTTTGCCGGCCCTTGCCGGCAGGTCTGCCGGCATCGGTTTTCCGCAAAGGGGGCCGGGGTGGAGCGTTTGAGCGGACCTCTCCCCCGTTTTCAAGGACCGAGGCGTGCCTGCGCGGTGTTGCCGTGGGGCCGATCGATGGGGCTCTACCGGGCGGCTGAAGCAGGGCAGAGAGCCCTCATGTACTGGTGAAGCCGATGTTCTGGCGAAAACGGACAGCGGCAGTCGTGTCCGGGCCGTGGAGTCCTTCCTGATGCAAAGCACCCCGCTAATCTTTGGCCAATATTGCGGGAATGTGAGCTAACTCCTGATTTTCCTGCACCAAGATCGGAGCAACCGAGGATTGCAGCCCGCCATTCACCCGAAGGCGCACCTCCCGCATTCCGGAAGGGGTCGACAGGGCGGAAGCCTGGGGCTTCACCTTGACATGGAGTGCAGACCGGAAAGGGGTGGCCGCACAATGAGAGATCACCAATGGTCTGAAGCCGTCGGTGACCCCGGGGCGGTCCCGGAGAATCCGGTTTCGGACACGATAGTCATCCGTGCATGGCATGAGCCGGGGCACCCTCAGGGTTTCCGAGCGAGGATTACTTACGGGGAGCCTCCAGGCAGCGATTCAAGCACAATAGTTACGGCCGACCCTGCGGAGGTCCTAACAGTGGTCAAGCGCTGGCTGGCCGGCCAGCCGGGAGTGAATGGCCGGAATTAGGGCCTCGAGCTGGGCCCTAGCGCCTGGGACCGATTGCGGCGCCCACCACCGCGCCGATACCCAGCCCCAGGGCAAACCCGAGGAACGGGCTGTCGAAGACCGCCAGGCCAAGGGTGATGCCTACTGCCGCGCCAAGGAGGCAGGAAATCCAGAGCGGCTTGTTCACAGTTCCTCCCGCTGCGGATAACGTCATCTTTCCAGTCCTTCAGAGAGTACTGCATGCCGCCCCAGCCCTAGATTTCGCCAGTGCTCGTGGGGCACCGGGGCCGGCAGCTACCGGCTGCATTCTGTTCAGCCGGCGTACGCCCTCTCCAGTTCCGCTATATCCAGCTTGCGCATGCCCAGCATCGCCTCCATGGCGCGCTGCGCGCCGTGCGGGTCAGGACCGGCGATCAACTGCGGCAGGACTGCCGGAACGATCTGCCAGGCGACCCCGAAGCGGTCCTTCAGCCACCCGCACTGGCTTTCGGTGCCGCCGTCTGTCAGCGCAGTCCAGTACCTGTCCACGGCTGCCTGGTCCTCGCACTCAACAACGAAGGAGACCGCATCCGTAAAACTGGAGCCCCTGGCGCCGTTAAGGGCAGTGAAGCCGCGCCCCTCCAGTTCGAAGTCGACGGCGATCGCCGCTCCAGCCGGACCAGGGCCGCCCTCGCCGAACCGCGATATGTTCAGGATCTTTGCGTCATCAAAGACCGATGTGTAGAACTGGGCAGCTTCTTCCGCCTGGTGGTCGAACCAGAGGCAGGTCCCGATTTTGCGTGGCATTGATGCTCCCTTCCGGGTTGAGCCTAGTGCGGAGCTTCAGGCTGCACAACGGTTCCAGATGGGACAGGACTGCCTCGTGCTGCCCGTGTGCGGCGGCGAATAAGGCCGGCGCGCTGGCGGGCATTAAGCTCGGAGGCATGAGTTTCCGCGATGTGCAGCCAGCAAAACCGCCAACCCGGGGCCTGCCAGTTGCGGCCGTGGCGGCGGCCGACGTCATCCTGATCCTGGTGTTTGCCGGCATCGGACGTGATGCCCACCAGCGGGGTGATGTCCTGACCGGCGTGCTGCTGACCGCCTGGCCTTTCCTTGCCGGAGCAGCACTAGGCTGGACGGCGGCCAGGGCATGGCGCCACCCGCTCTCGGTGCGCCGGGCCGGGCTGGCAGTATGGCTGGGCAGCGTGGCTGGAGGCATGGCGCTCCGTGCCCTGACCGGGCAGACGGTAGTGCTCCCGTTCGTCATTGTGGCCTTGCTCAGTCTGGGAGTCCTGCTGCTCGGCTACCGTCTTGTGCTTGCGTTCCTAAACCGGCGGCGCCGCGCCTGAACAGGAGCCGCCGCCCAGCAAGTAGCTGGTGTAATAGGCTGACAGCAGTGAAAAGCTTGCCGGGCCACTGCTTCGGCGCAACAGATCCGGAAGGGTTTAACGTGATCACCGCATTCGTTCTGATCAAGACCGACGCTGCCCGCATCCCCGAGACTGCTGAGGAGATTTCCGCCCTCGAAGGGATCAGCGAGGTGTACTCGGTGACCGGGGAATGGGACCTTATTGCCGTTGCCCGGGTGCACCGGCACGAGGACCTGGCGGACGTCATTGCGGACCGGCTCTCCAAAGTACCTGCCGTGGTCCACACCACCACACACATCGCTTTCCGTGCGTATTCCCAGCATGACCTGGACGCGGCTTTTTCGCTGGGCTTCGAACAGTAGGCAGGGTGGCACGGCCGCTGTCATCGAGCGGTCAGCGAAACCCACTTCTCGAGGACGGCTGCGGCGGCTCCGGAATCAACGGACTCGGCAGCACGGGCGAAAGCGTTCTGCATCCGTTCCAGGAAAGGTCCCTCGGCCAAGGTGTCAAAGGCCACCAGCCCGGCGGCTGCATTGACCAGGACGGCGTCCCGGGCCGGGCCTTCCTTGCCTGCGAGGACGTCACGGACAACAGCGGCATTCACAGTGGCGTCTCCACCACGAAGCTGCTCCACCGTGGCCAGGCCGATGCCGAGGTCCTGCGGGGAGAAGGTCAGCTCTGCCACCCTGCCCTCGCGGATTTCCCACACAGTAGAGGGCCCGGTGGTGGTCAGTTCATCAAGGCCGTCGTTGCCGCGGAAAACCAGTCCTCTGCTCCCCCGCTGGGCCAGGACGCCGGCAACCAGCGGAGCCATCCGCGCATTTGCGACGCCGACTGCCGAGGCCTGCACATTGGCCGGGTTAGTGAGCGGGCCAAGGAAGTTGAAGGCCGTGGGAACAGCCAGCTCGCGGCGGGGAACGGCGGTGTGGCGGAACGACGGGTGGAAAACCTGCGCGAAGCAGAAGGTGATGCCCGCTTCCTCCGCATTTCTGGCCACCTCCTCGATGGTCAGGTCCAGCCGGACTCCCAGCGCTTCCAGCACGTCCGCGGAACCCGACGACGACGACGCAGCCCGGTTGCCGTGCTTGACCACTTTGGCGCCCGCGCCGGCAGCAACAAGAGCCGCCATGGTGGAGATGTTCACCGTATTCAGCTGGTCGCCCCCGGTTCCCACGATGTCCAGCTTTTCACCGGAGATGGAAATCGGCTTGGCGTGTGCAAGCATCGCATCCACCAGGCCGGAAAGTTCCTCTACCGTTTCACCCTTTGCGCTGAGCGCCACCAGGAAGCCGGCGATCTGGGCCGGCGTAGCCTCACCGGACATGATGGCGTCCATCGCCCAGGAAGTGTTGTGCGCGGTGAGGTCCGAGCCTCCGATCAAAGCCGAGATCAGGCGGGGCCAAGTGTTGCCGGACGGTGCAGAAGCCTGTGAAGTCACCTCCTGATGCTATCCATCGTGGCAGGAGACTGACCAATATGAACCCCCACGGGAACTTTCCGGCGTGATTTCGCGTCTTTGTAGAAAAAGTCCCCCGAAAAGGCGGTTTGCGTTGGGCAGCACGGACTTTTACAGACATAATGTCTATGTGACATCTGCGACCCATGCCCCCAGTACCCCGGCGCACCCCACGCTGAACCGCCCCAACATGGTTTCCGTTGGAACCGTTGTTTGGCTGTCCAGCGAGTTGATGTTCTTCGCCGGTCTCTTCGCCATGTACTTCACGCTGCGCTCGACGAGTGCACAGATGTGGGCGGACGAGACGGCAAAGCTCAACTTCCCCTTTGCGCTCGCCAACACGATCGTCCTCGTGGCCAGTTCCTTCACTTGCCAGATGGGCGTTTTCGCGGCCGAACGGCTCCAACCGCGCCGGACCGGCGGGGTGTTCCAGTTCGCCCGCTGGGGCATGAATGAATGGTTCACCCTGACGTTCCTCATGGGTGCGTTCTTCGTTGCCGGCCAGGCAACCGAGTACGCAATGCTGGTTTCGGAGCACGTATCGCTCAACTCCAATGCCTACGGCTCCGCTTTCTACATGACCACCGGCTTCCACGGCCTCCACGTCATCGGCGGGCTCATCGCGTTCCTCCTCATCATGGGACGCGCGTTCGCCGCCAAGAAGTTCGGGCATTTTGAAGCCACTTCCGCAATTGTCACCTCTTACTACTGGCACTTCGTGGACGTCGTGTGGATCGGCCTCTTCCTGGTCATCTACGTACTCAAGTAGCCAGCTTTGATTCTTTTTCTACAAGAGGCAGAATTTCAGGTAGCGGCTCGCGGAGCCGGCGCAGGAACGAATAAAGGAACCACCACGTGAAGGCACTCTCACAAAAGCGGCGTCACCCACTTGCAGCAATAGCGCTGCTCCTGATGGGGCTCCTCATCACGGGTGGGCTCTATGCCGCGGCTACCACCGTCAACGAGGCCAAGGCTTCCACGACTTCCTACAGCGCCAACGACGTCGAAGAAGGCGGCAAACTGTTCGCCGCCAACTGCGCCACGTGCCACGGCATGGGTGCAAGCGGAAGCGGGGCAGGCCCGTCGCTGGTCGGCGTCGGCGCAGCCGCTGTTGACTTCCAAGTGGGCACCGGCCGTATGCCGATGCAGATGAACGGTCCCCAGGCCCTTGAGAAGCCGGTGCAGTTCAACGACGAGCAGACCCGCCAGCTTGCAGCCTATGTGGCTTCCCTGGGCGCAGGCCCGGCAGTTCCTGAAGAAAGCCTGCTGGACGAAGGCGGTGACGCAGCGGCCGGCGGCGAGCTCTTCCGCACCAACTGCGCCATGTGCCACAACGCAGCAGCAGCAGGCGGCGCACTGACGCGCGGCAAGTTCGCACCTGCCTTGGCAGATGTCTCCGGCAAGCACATCTACGAAGCCATGGTGACCGGCCCGCAGAACATGCCGGTCTTCAGCGACTCCAACATCACCCCCGAAGGCAAGCGCGACATCATCACCTTCCTCAAGCAGATCGAAACCACGGGTTCGCCCGGCGGCGCCGACCTAGGATCTCTGGGTCCGGTTGCAGAAGGCCTCTTCGTATGGGTCGCAGGTCTTGGCGTGATCATCGCCTTCACCATCTGGCTGACTTCCCGGACGTCCTGACCTCCGCGAACCACCGCACTTCTGCTGAGCAGTCAGCAGCTTGATATTAGAAACTAACCCGGCAACAGCCGGGACGAGAGAAGGATGAGGCGAATTATGGGCAACCATAGTGACGGCAGTCCGAACCACTCGGGCACCGTAGCTACGGCTGGTCAGAATGAGGTGGAGAAATTCCAGGATCCTGGAATTCCTCCGCACCGTTTGCGCCTGGCTGACACGGACCCGAAGGCCGCAAAGCGGGCAGAACGGCAGGTCGCCTTACTGTTTGGCATTTCTGTTGTTGGAACCCTGATCTTCCTGGTGGCGTACTTCGCCATCGATCTTGGAAGCGGAGAGTCCACCATTGGCACCATCAGGCTGCAGAACATGCTCCTGGGCCTGGGAACTGCGTTTGCGATGCTCGGCATCGGCACAGGAATCGTGCACTGGGCCAAGGCCCTGATGCCGGACCACGAAGTCTCGGAAGAGCGGCACGCAATCCGCTACGAAGAGGACCGGCAGGCAGCTGTCCGTATTGTCGACGACATCGTTGAAGAGACGGGCATCAAGCGCCGTCCCCTGATCCGGAACACCCTGCTGGGTGCAGTGGCACTCGCTCCGCTGCCCGCCGTCGCAATCTTCGGCGACCTCGGACCGCGGCCGGACGAGAAACTGGCCCACACCATGTGGGCTCCCCAGGACGGCAAGCTGAAGCGCCTCGCCCGCGACCCCGACGGTACGCCCATCAGGGCGGCAGACGTCACCATCGGCTCAGCTTTCCACGTCATTCCCGAAGGACTCAACGAACTTCACGAAGGCAAGCTCAACGAAAAGGCAAAAGCGGTTGTCCTGCTGATGCGCCTGGACCCCGATTCCCTGAACCCTTCCGAGGGCCGCGAGGACTGGGGCTACAACGGCATCGTTGCCTACTCCAAGATCTGCACCCACGTCGGTTGCCCGGTTGCTCTTTACGAGCAGCAGACGCACCACCTGCTGTGCCCGTGCCACCAGTCCACCTTTGACCTGACTCAAGAGTGCAAGGTGATCTTCGGCCCCGCCAGCCGGCCCCTCCCCCAGCTGCCCATCGCAGTTGATGACGAGGGCTACCTGGTCGCAACCAGCGACTTCAAAGAACCTGTAGGACCAAGTTACTGGGAGCGTGATATGCATGAGCGCAGCGTCAACAGCTGAGCCCGCTTTCGCCGCCAAAACCAAGACAGGCCGGTTCACCGACTTCGTCGATTCACGTGTTGGCGGTTCCGGAATCCTCAGGGAGTTCGGCCGCAAGGTCTTTCCGGACCACTGGTCCTTCATGTTTGGTGAAGTAGCCCTCTACTCCTTCGTCATCCTGTTGCTGTCCGGAACATTCCTGACATTCTTCTTTGATCCGTCCATGGCGGAAACCCACTACGACGGCTCGTACGTTCCCCTCAAGGGCGTGGAGATGTCGGTGGCCTACAACTCGTCACTGGACATCTCCTTCGATGTCCGCGGCGGGCTCTTCATGAGGCAGGTCCACCACTGGGCAGCCCTGCTGTTCGTGGCTTCCATCGCGGTACACATGCTGCGCGTGTTCTTCACCGGCGCTTTCCGCCGGCCCCGTGAAATGAACTGGGTTGTGGGCGGCGTCCTGCTCATCCTGGCCATGGCTGCCGGCTTCACCGGTTACTCCCTCCCCGATGACCTGCTGTCCGGCAACGGCCTGCGCATCATCGACGGCGTTATCAAGTCGATTCCGGTCATTGGCACCTACATCTCGTTCTTCCTCTTCGGCGGGGAGTTCCCGGGTACGGCCATCATCGGCCGCCTGTACGTGCTGCACATCCTGTTGGTGCCGGCGCTGATCCTCCTGATGATCGTCCTGCACCTCTTTATGGTGGTCATCCACAAGCACACCCAGTACCCCGGCCCCGGCCGCAACGACAACAACGTCGTGGGTTACCCGCTTGGCCCCGTCTACGCTGCCAAGGCCGGTGGATTCTTCTTCATCGTCTTCGGTGTACTTGCCCTCATGGCAGGCTTCTTCACCATCAACCCGATCTGGAACTACGGTCCCTACGACCCCTCCCCCGTCTCGGCCGGTACCCAGCCCGACTGGTACATCGGTTTCGTCGATGGCGCCTTGCGCCTGATGCCAGGCACCTTGGGTGACTGGCAGGTAGAGCAGGACTGGTTCGGCTACGTCTTCAGCTTCAACGTCCTGCTGCCGGCCCTCGTGCCTGCCGGAATCCTGTTCACGGTCATGTTCATGTACCCGTGGATCGAACGTTGGATCACCAAGGACGACCGTGAGCACCACGTCCTGGACCGTCCCCGCAACGCTCCGACCCGTACCGCCATAGGCATGGCCGGTTTCGTTTGGTACTGCGTAATGTGGGCAGCCGCAGGTTCCGACCTCATCGCAACGCACTTCGGTGTATCGCTGAACGACGTGACCTACTGGCTGCGGACCCTGTTCTTCGTTGGCCCGATCATCGCGTTCATCGTCACCAAGCGTGTGGCCCTGGCCCTTCAGCGCAAGGACCGCGAGATCGCCCTTCACGGACGGGAGACCGGACGGATCGTACGCCTTCCGCACGGTGAGTTCATCGAGGTGCACGCGCCGCTGGACGAATACAAGCGGTACAAACTGGTGGGCTTTGAATCACCCGAGGTCCTGCCTGCAGTCCCGAACGAGCACGGCGTGGTGACGCGCAAGGAAAAGCGCCGCGCATTCCTCTCCAAGTGGTTCTTCGAGGACCGCGTTGCCCCTGCCACTCCCGCTGAGCTGGAAGCTGCCCACGGTCACGGCCATGCAGCAGTTGAGGCGCCAGAGGAAGCAAAGAGCCTGTCCCACTAGGTTCGAACAGTGCATACAAGGAAGGCCCGGTCCACTGGACCGGGCCTTCCTCTTTCCGTATAAACCGCTAAGTTGTTGCTGCAGCTACCGGGCGCCTCGGCACGTGCGCGGCATGTTCAGTGATTGCGCGCCCTGCGTGCGCCCGGCCGCTGCAGCGGCACCCACAGCTTGTATCTGTCTGCCCGGTAGTACGACACGGAATAATCCACCATAGCCCGTGCAACAAAGGCGTGCCGCTGGATCTTCAAGAGCGGTGAGCCAACCTCCACGTTCAGCAGCCGCGCGGTGGACGGGGATGCTGCAGTAGCCTCAATCATGTCCTCGCCCCATTCCATCACCAGCCCGAACTGCTCGCTAAGAACGTTGTACAGGGACGTTGGCGGTTCACCGTCCAGCAGGCCCGGCACGCGATGGGCGGGAATGAAGTTTTCGTCAACGCTCATGGGCTCACCGTCGGCCAGCAGCAGGCGCCGGAAACGCACCAAGGGTGTCCCCTCGTCCAGCTGCAGTTCACGGGCCAGGAAGGCACTCGCGCCAATCTGCTCAAAGCTAAGGACCTTCGCCGCGGGGACCATCCCGCGGCGCTGCATTTCCTCACTGTAGGAAGTGAGCTTTACCTGGAGATCCAATTTGGGCCGGCGGACGAAGGTGCCCAGGCCTACGACCCGCTCAATAACCTCTTCGCCGACCAAGGCATCAATCGCCTGGCGCACTGTCATCCGGGCAAGGCCGAAACGTTCGGCGAGATCACGTTCTGAGGGCAAAGCCGACCCCGGCGGGCACGACTCTGCAATGTAGGAACGGAGTATCTCGCGCAGCTGGATATAGATGGCTACGCCGCTTGCACGGTCGATGTTGCCAGTGATGGCTGCGGCACTAGCAGCCATGGGTCATCTCTCCTGCTTTGAAATCCACACCTGAATTTTAGTGCAGGTCTAGACCACGTTTTCTCCCCCCTCTGCCCGTTTGGCGGGGCAGTAGGCCGGACAGCTATATTTGTCAGGAAAATTCGAACCGGCGGTTGGGGGCCGTCGCCATGAAGGAGTCCCTTTGCCAACACACAAGGCCGTGGTCACAGCAGCCATCGGGCTGCACGCACGACCTGCCGCCATTTTTGTACGGGCTGTTAACGAGACCGGACTTCCGGTCACCATCACCAAGGAAGGCAGCGCGGGTGTCGACGCCAGGTCCCTGCTGCAGGTGATGACGGCTGACTTTCCCCAGGGCTGTGAAGTGGAACTGGGGATCAGCGAAACGGCCCTCGACGGTCGCCTGAGCCGCGAAAAAGCTAAGGAGGCCCTCCGGACGCTGGGTGAGCTTTTGGAGTCACAGGGCACCGTCTAAGCCGCTGCTAAGACGGACATAAACGACGTCGGGCCCCACCAGATCTGATGGGGCCCGACGTCGTTTATATATGTACTGCTCTTCTAGTGCGCGTGGTCTCCGCGGCTGTATTCATACACCCAGCCCACAAGGGCAACAACTGCCAGGCCCGCAGCGATGTAAACAATCCAGAAACCTACTGCCAGGCCCAGGAAGCCTGTTGCGCAGGAGATGCCAAGAACCAGCGGCCACCAGCTCCAGGGGCTGAAGTGACCCTGCTCGCCGGCGCCCTCATGGATTTCAGCGTCGCTGCGGTCCTCAGGACGCAGGCCAACGCGCTTTCCGGTGAAGCCGAGGTATCCCCCGATCATGCCGGCAAGGCCGCCCACGAGCAGGATCCCGAGGATGCCCACCCACTCACCCCAGTTGGTGAGGAACCCGTAAATCAGGGAGACGGGAACGAAGAAGAAAACTCCTGCACCAAAGATCCAAGATTCAATTTTCATCGTTAGTTGTCCTTCTGGTCGGCGTTTCCGAGTGCCTGGGCTGCAGGAGCCGGTGATTCAACGGTGTGTACCTGGCGCAGCTCCGGGTGGTGCAGGTCCAGGGCGGGACGCTCCGAACGGATTCGGGGCAACGAGGTGAAGTTGTGCCGCGGCGGCGGGCAGGACGTGGCCCACTCCAGGGAAGCGCCGAAGCCCCACGGGTCATCCACTTGGACCTTCTCGGCGCTGCGCCACGTGATGTAGACGTTCCAGAAGAAGGGGATCAGCGATGCGCCCAGGACGAATGATGCGACGGTGGAGAACTGGTTCATCCAGGTGAAGTTGTCCTCCACCAGGTAGTCTGCGTATCGGCGCGGCATGCCTTCGACGCCCAGCCAGTGCTGGATGAGGAAGGTGCCGTGGAAGCCCAGGAAGAGCAGCCAGAAGTGGATCTTGCCCAGGCGTTCGTTCAGCATCTTTCCGGTGAACTTGGGCCACCAGAAGTAGAAACCGGCGAACATCGCGAATACCACGGTGCCGAACACCACGTAGTGGAAGTGCGCCACCACGAAGTAGGAATCGGAGACGTGGAAGTCCAGCGGCGGTGAAGCCAGGATAATGCCCGTCAGTCCGCCAAAGAGGAACGTGATCAGGAAGCCGATGCTCCACAGCATGGGGGTTTCAAAGGTCAGCGATCCGCGCCACATGGTGCCGATCCAGTTGAAGAACTTCACACCCGTAGGCACTGCGATCAGCATGGTCATGAAGGCGAAGAACGGCAGCAGCACAGCGCCGGTGACATACATGTGGTGCGCCCATACCGTCACCGACAGGGCCGCGATGGCGATCGTGGCGTAGACCAGGCCCTTGTAGCCGAAGATCGGCTTGCGGCTGAACACCGGGAAGATCTCGGACACGATGCCGAAGAACGGCAGCGCGATGATGTACACCTCGGGGTGGCCGAAGAACCAGAACAGGTGCTGCCAGAGGACCGCACCGCCGTTCTCCGGGTCGAAGATGTGCGCCCCGAAGCGACGGTCGGCGCCGAGTGCGAACAGTGCGGCGGCCAGCGGCGGGAACGCCATCAGCACCAGGATTGCGGTCACCAGGGTGTTCCAGGTGAAGATCGGCATCCGCCACATGGTCATGCCGGGAGCACGCATGCAGATGATGGTGGTGATGAAGTTGACTGCGCCCAGGATGGTACCGAAGCCGGACAACGCCAGGCCGAAGACCCACAGGTCACCACCGATGCCGGGACTGAAGGTGGTGTTGGACAGCGGCGCGTAGGCGAACCAGCCAAAGGACGCTGCTCCCTGCGGGGTGATGAAGCCGGACACGGCGATGGTGGAGCCGAACAGGAAGAACCAGAAAGCCAATGCGTTCAGTCGCGGGAAGGCGACATCGGGAGCACCGATCTGCAGCGGCATGATGACATTCGCGAAGCCGGCGAAGAGCGGGGTAGCGAACATCAGCAGCATCACGGTGCCGTGCATGGTGAACAGCTGGTTGTACTGCTCCTTGGTCTGCAGGATCTGCATGCCCGGCTCAAAGAGTTCGGCACGGATGAGCAGCGCCATTACGCCGCCCAGGCAGAAGAAGACGAAGGACGCGATCAGGTACATGTACCCGATGGTCTTGTGGTCAGTGGAGGTAATCCAGTTGACGACGATGCGCCCCTTGGATTTCGGAACCACGGGAGCCGCCAGGACTCCGGTGGGTGCGGATTGAGTGTACGTAGCCACGTCGCTCCCCTTACTTAATGTCGTTCACGTTCGGGTTGCGGTCATACTCCACGCCGAGCAGGCCCGTGTTGCCTGCTTCGCGCAGATCGTCCATGTGGGCCTGGAATTCAGCTTCCGGCACCACCTTGACGCGGAACAGCATTTCGGAGTGGTACTCACCGCAAAGTTCGGCGCACTTGCCGTCGTAGGTGCCCTCTTTAGTGGGGGTGAACCTGATGTAGTTGGTCTTGCCCGGGATCATGTCGCGCTTCTGAAGGAAGGCGGGAACCCAGAAGGAGTGAATGACGTCGCGGGCGTTGAGCTCGAGGTCAACGGACCTGTTCACCGGCAGGTACAGCGTTGGCATCTGTTCCTTGTCGATGGGGTTGCCGGTCAGGCTGGTCTGAACGCCTGCCTCGTGGACGTCCTCTTCGATGACGTCGCCTGCTTTGTAGTTGAAGTCCCAGGCCCACTGCTTGCCGCGGACGTCAACAACGACGTCGGCAGGCTGCGAACGGTCATCGATCGCCTGCTGGTCGCGGTCGGTGAAGTAGAAGAACACCACCACCATGAACAGCGGGATGGTCAGGTAGAAGACCTCCAGCGGGAGGTTGAAGCTGGTCTGCCGCGGGAACCCGACAGTGCCCTTGCGGCGGCGGTACGCGACCAGGCACCAGACGATCAGGCCCCAGGTAATGATGCCCACAACCAGGGCGGCAATCCATGAGTTGACCCAGAGGTCCATGATGCGGTCGGTGTTGCTGGTGGTGCCACGTTCAGTGGGCAGCCACCCCTTCTCTACCTCTGGCGAACATCCGGTCAAAACCAACGCGCCGGCAATCGCCAAGCTTGAGATCGTGGTGATCGTTTTGCGTCGGCTGCCGGTTCGGTTCTGCGAACTCACAGACGGCCCTTCCTACTTGTTGCTGTTGTCCGGGCAGACTTGGCCGCCCCGGGCACACGAAAAGTTTTACTACTTGGTGTAGAGCTTACCGCTCCGCCGGGAGTTTCGCCCACATGTCGGCGCCGTGCCCCCTGGCCGTTGTTCACGGCAGGTGGCACGGCGCCGACACCGGGCGAAATAACCGGCTTAGTGGAACGAGTCCCCGCAGGCGCAGGAGCCGCCGGCGTTCGGGTTGTCGATGGTGAAGCCCTGCTTGGAAATGGTGTCCTCAAAGTCGATGCTTGCGCCGCTGAGGTAAGGCACGCTCATCTTGTCCACCACCACTTCAACGCCGTCAAAGTCACGGACTGCGTCTCCGTCCAGGAGCCGCTCATCAAAGTAGAGCTGGTAGATCAGCCCCGAGCAGCCGCCGGGCTGCACGGCAACCCGGAGGCGCAGATCGGTACGGCCTTCCTGTTCGAGAAGACTGCGTACCTTGCCTGCTGCGACGTCAGTCAGATTGACCTCGTGGACGGGCAGTTCATCACTGGCCGTGCTGGTGGTACCGGTGCTGTTCTCATTGGTTGCGGTGCTCATTGGCCTACCTTCTTAGGACGGTCTGGCGGCCCCGCGCTGGCGGTGCCTGCCCCTACGGATACGGTATGGGCTATAGCTACATGCTACGCGGGGCGCACCTGTAGCTCTAACTCCAGACGTAACCATGTACGCGTCCCGGTTGTTCCCTCCGGACTCCTCCCCCTACAGGCCCTCGGCGTTGATCCGTGCCAGAAGCAGCGCTTCGGCAAGGATCGCCTTACGGAAGTCCCCAAGGTGCAGGGACTCGTTGGCGCTGTGGGCGCGTGAGTCGGGATCCTCCACCCCGGTCACCAGGATCTGCACATCCGGATACATCTCGGTGAGGTCGGCAATGAAGGGGATGGAACCGCCAATTCCTGTTTCCACCGCCGGCACCCCCCATGCCTCTCCCAGGGCCCACATGGCCACTGAAGCGGCGGGGGAAGAAGTATCAGTCTGGAACGGGTTGCCGCTCTCCCCCGGGGTGAACATCACCTTCGCCCCGAACGGCGCATTCGCCTCCACATGCCGGCGAACGGCATCCATGGCCCCGCCGGGATTCTGCCCCGGCGCCAGGCGCAGGCTGAACTTCGCACGTGCGGTGGGCAACAAAGTATTCGAGGCCGCCTCCACGGAGGGAGCATCGAACCCGATGATGGACAGGGCAGGCTTGGTCCAAAGCCGCGAGGCGATGCTGCCCGAGCCCGCCAGCCGGACGCCGTCGAGCACTGATGCGTCGGCCCGGTAGTCCGCTTCGGGAAGTTCCACCGTGGCCGTATCCTTTGCCACGAGTCCCTCGATGGCAACATTTCCCTCGTCATCGTGCAGGGTGGCAATGAGCCTGGACAGCAGCGTGGGCGCATCCAGTACGGGCCCGCCGTACATGCCCGAATGAACGGCGTGCTCAAGGACCTGGACCCCAATCGTGCCGTCTACGAGGCCCCTCAGGCTGGTGGTGAGGGCGGGGATGCCCACCTTCCAGTTGCTCGAGTCCGCCACGACGATGACGTCAGCCCGGAGCAGCTCACGGTTGGCCTCCAGGAAGGAACGGAACGTGGGTGAGCCGGCTTCTTCTTCGCCTTCAAAAAAGAACGTCACGCCCAGGCCGAATGTGCTGCCAAGCACTTCCGAAACTGCCGCATAGGCGGCTATGTGAGCCATGATCCCGGCTTTGTCGTCAGCGGCGCCGCGGCCGTACAGCCGCCCATCCTTTTCCACTGCCTGGAACGGCTCTGTTTCCCATAACCTTTCATCGCCGGTGGGCTGGACGTCGTGGTGGGCGTACAGGAGGATGGTCGGCTTACCCTTCGCGGCAGGTCGGGAGGCGACGACGGCGGGACCTCCCGGCGTGCCGTCCGGCTTGTCGCAGCCCAGGATCTGCACATTGCCAAGGCCAGCTTCCCGGAGCAGGTCCGCAACTGCTTCCGCACTGCGTTCCAGGGGTGCGCGTTCGAAGCTGGGCCAGGCTATGCCTGGAATGGCAACGAGGTTTTTCAGGCGTTCCAGCGTTTGCCCGAAGGCCTGGTCGATCGAGCTGCGGAGTTCTTCCGTCCAGCTGTTTTCGGCGAGGCCCGGGGATGCGGTGCCTTTGGGATTCTGCGGCATGGCCGTTGGCGATGAAGTCATGGCCGAAACATTACCTGCGCCACATCAGCTTGCGCCGGAGAGGGCGGGTGCGGGATGAATTCCGTCAGCCTCCGCAAGGTATTCTGGTCAGGTGTTCGGACGTAAGAAGGAAGCGCCCTCGGCGCAGCAAACAGTAGACCAACAGGCTGCAGAAGCCGCGGCGGAGGCATCCCGCGTGAGCGGCAAGGGTGCCCCCACGCCTACCCGGAAGGCACAGGAGGCAGCCCGCAGGCGGCCGCTCGTCCCGGAGGACCGCAAAGCATCCAAGGCCGCCGAGCGCCAGGCCGTCCAGGAGCAGCGACTTAAGATGCGCCAGGCCCTGGACACCGGGGACGAAAGGTTCCTCCCCCTCCGGGACAAGGGCCCGCAGAAACGCTTCGCCCGCGATTTCGTGGACGCCCGGTTCAGCCTCGGGGAGTACCTGATGTTCGGTGCCCTGGTCTTCGTCCTCGTATCACTGGTGGTGCCGGCGTCCAGTGACCTGATGATCTACGTGCTGGGCGGATTCTGGGTGATGTTCCTGGCTGTCTTCGTGGATGTCTTTATCCTGTCCCGCCAGCTCCGCAAACGGCTGACCGCGAAGTTTGGCGAGGTCGAACGCGGGACCGTCTGGTACGGCTCCATGCGTTCCCTGCAGTTCCGCAAGCTCCGGCTGCCCAAGCCGCAGGTCAAACGCGGGCAGTACCCTTCCTGAACCCCACCATGTCCGGCTCAGGAAGAAGACTGGACACCACAAAAATCAGTAAAACCCCGGCGGACGCCCGCCGGGGTTTTCGCTTTGAGCGGTTCCAGTACCGCCAGAAAAATTCAGGACCGCCGGTTTTTCGCCAGCTCCCGGTTGATGCGGGCTGCCCAAAAGGGCCCCTCGTAGAGGAATGCCGTGTAGCCCTGGACCAGGGTTGCCCCGGCGTCAAGCCTGTCCTGCACGTCCTGCGCTGTTTCGACACCACCGACGGCAACCAGGGTGAGCGCGTTTCCCGTGGTCTTCCTGAGCCGGCGCAGTACCTCCAGCGACCGCTTCTTCAGCGGAGCACCGGAAAGCCCGCCCGCGCCGCATTTCTCCACCTGCTCCCTGGATGACGTCAGCCCCGTCCGGGAGATGGTGGTGTTGGTGGCAATGATGCCGTCCAGCTTGAGGTCCAGCGCAAGGCGCGCGACGTCGTCGATATCCTCGTCGGCGAGATCGGGGGCTATCTTGACGAGCAGGGGGACGTGCCGTCCCGCTGCCCTGTCGGCTTCCCCGCCCACGGCGCTGAGCAGGGGGCGGAGCGACTCCACGTCCTGCAGCAGACGCAGCCCGGGGGTATTGGGCGAGCTCACATTGACCACCAGGTAGTCCGCAGCGGGTGCAAGGCTGCGGGCGCTGACCAGGTAGTCCTCCACAGCGTCTGCCAGTTCCACTGCCTTGGTCTTGCCGATATTGACACCGATGATCGGGCGGACGCCCGGGTGCCGGCGCTGGAGCGCAGCACGGGCGGCCCTGAGCCGGGGGGCGACGGCGGCGGCGCCGTCGTTGTTGAAGCCCATCCGGTTGATGACGGCGCGGTCCTGGACCAGGCGGAACAGCCGCGGCTTCTCGTTGCCCGGCTGGGCCTGTCCGGTGATGGTGCCCACTTCCACATGACCGAACCCGAGCTCCGTCAGGGCCTCGATACCGTGCCCTTCCTTGTCAAAGCCGGCAGCAAGCCCGAAGGGCGACGGAAAGGTGATGCCGAAAGCCGTTGTCCGCAGTGACTGGTCGGGTGCCGTCAGCTTCTCCAGAACCTTTCCCGCGCCGGAGCGATGCGCAAGTCTGATACCCATGAACCCGATTTTGTGGGCGCGCTCGGCGTCCATCCATGAAAAGGCCAGCCTGAAAAAAGTGGGGTAGATGCGCATGCCTCTAGTTTTCCGCCTTGGAGCCGGCAGGCCAAACGGACCCGGCCAAAACGGGAGCGGATTAGCATAATGCCATGGAATGGCAGCAGGACATTTTGGGTGATGAATTCGAGTCCCATGCCTTCCTCGCCGCCGGGCCGGACGGCGTGGAGCGCACCGCCACCCTGGTCCGGTTCCGTCCGGCCACCGTCTCACTGCCTTCCCCGCCGCGCAGGGCGGTCCTTTTTCTTCACGGTTGGAGCGACTACTTCTTCAATGTCGACCTGGCCCGATTCTGGTCCTCGGCAGGTTATGACTTTTACGCACTCGACATGCACAACCACGGCCGCAGCCTGCGTCCGGACTTCCCGGGGGGCTACGTGGCCAACCTCGAGGACTACGACGCAGAAATCAACGCCGCCTGCAAGCTGATCGGCCGGGAGAGCGGTGACCCGTCATTGACCGTCATGGGCCATTCGACCGGGGGGCTGGTGGCGGTCCTGTGGGCCAGCAGACATCCGGGCGAGGTGTCGCGGCTCGTGCTGAATAGCCCCTGGCTTGAGATGCATGGCAGTTCACTGGTCCGGCGGGCGGCGTCCAGCATGGTGGGGCCCGTTGCCCGGTTCCGTCCGGAGGCCGTACTCCGGCTTCCGGAGCGGGGCTTCTATTGGCGGACCATCAGCAGTTCGGCAGACGGCGAGTGGTCCCTGGATGACCGTTACCGCCCGCCGATGGCGTTTCCCGTGCGGGCGGGCTGGCTCAGTGCCGTGCTGGCCGGGCACACGAAGGTGGCGCGCGGGTTGAACATTGACGTTCCCATCCTTGTCCTGCTCTCCCGCGGAAGCGCCAACGGGCTTTTCTGGTCCGAGGAGATGCGGCGGAGGGATGCCGTCCTTGACGTCAATGTGATTGCTGCGCGGGCACTCACCCTTGGCCGCACAGTGACTGTGGAGCGGATCGACGGCGCGCTGCATGATGTGTTCCTCTCCCCCGCTGCGGTGCGTGCCGACGCGTACGCCCGCCTGGCGCGCTGGCTAAAGGCGTATGGCGACTTCGGACCGCAGCCACCGGGAGGGTACGAAGGAATGGGAAGGGAGACGCGATGACCGCCCGCACCGGCCGGGACACGGTTCCGGGCCGCGGGGTGCGGGGTGCGGGAGGAAGCTTAGCGGGACCTGGCCGCGTGGCTGAGGTGCTACCCCGCCTGAGCCGCTGCCCCGGACGTGCCTGGGGCGGAGGTGCCTGCCGGTGCCGCATCCACTGCCCCGCCATAGCGGCGGTCGCGTTGCGCGTACTCTTCAACGGCAGCCCAGAGCGTCCGGCGGTCCACGTCGGGCCACAGGGTATCCATGAAGACGAACTCGGCGTAGGCGGACTGCCAGAGCAGGAAGTTGGACAGCCGCTGCTCGCCCGAGCTGCGCAGGAAGAGATCCACGTCGGGCAGGTCGGGCTCGTCAAGATATTTTTGGATGGTGCGCTCGGTAATGGCCCCCGGCTTGAGCCTGCCGGCGGCCACTTCGGCGGCGATGGCGGACACGGCATCGGTAATTTCCGCGCGGCCGCCGTAATTAACACACATGGTCAATGTGCAGGTGCTGTTGCCGGCCGTGAATTCCTCCGCCTCCTCCAGCTCCTTGATGACTGAACCCCACAGCCGCGGACGCCGGCCGGCCCAGCGCACACGCACGCCCCATTCGTCGAGCTGGTTTCTTTGTCGGCGCAGCACGTCCTTGTTAAATCCCATCAGGAACCGGACTTCCTCGGGTGACCGGCGCCAGTTCTCGGTGGAGAAGGCGTAGACGCTGACGTACTCGATTCCCAGCTCAATGGCCCCTGCCATCACATCGAGCAGCGCAGGTTCCCCTGCCTTGTGCCCTTCGATCCTTGGCAGGCCGCGCTGGTTGGCCCAGCGGCCGTTGCCGTCCATCACAATGGCGACGTGGCGGGGGATGAATTCTGCCGGGATGGAGGGCGGCAGCGCTCCGGAGGGGTGCGGATATGGTGCAACCACAGGGTGGGTGCGCTTACGGGACGCGGTGTTCTTCTTGCCGAGGGCCACTGTCAGCTTCGCTCCACATGTTTAAGGGACTTCAGGACTCGTTCGAGGTGCCATTGCAGGTAGGCCGCCACCAGGCCGGCGGCCTCCTTCCGGTGGACCGGATGGGACTGGTCCGCCGTGGCCCAGTCGCCGGACAGCAGGGCCGCGAGCAGGGCGACCGTTTCGGGCGCTGGGGCCGGGGACCCGGGGGGCCTGCAGCCACTGCAGACCATTCCTCCCAACGGCGCGGAGAAAGCGGAGTGCGGACCTGGCACCCCGCAGCGGGCGCAGCCGGTGAAGCTGGGCGCCCAACCGCCGGTGGCCAGGGCCCGCAGGAGGTACGAATCGAGGATCAGGCCCGCAGCGTGCTCATCCCGGCTCAATGCGGCAAGTGCACCCACCAGCAGGTTGTACTGCGCCGTTCCGGCCTCACCGTCCACATCGGTGAGCTTCTCCGCAGTCTCGGTCATTGCCGCCGCCACCGTGTACCGGGCGTAATCGGCCGCGATGCTGCCGCCATACGCGCCCTTGGCCACGGCCTGGGTGACAATGTCCAGGTTCCGTCCGGACACCAGCTGGAGGTCGGCCACCATGAAGGGTTCAAGCCGCGCCCCGAACCGGCTGCTGGTGCGCCGGACACCTTTGGCGACGGCACGCACCTGGCCGTGGTGCTTGGTCAGCAGCGTAATGATGCGGTCCGCCTCGCCCAGCTTGTGGGTTCGGAGCACGACGGCGTCGTCCCGGTACGCGCGGGAGGCGAAAGAGTGTTGGGCCACGCCTTTATCTTCCCATCCTTTGCGGATACGGCTTCCGGCGTGCCTGTTGGGCCGCCGCGGCGGGACCCGCGGTGGCCCAACAGGGCAGCGGTCAGGCCTGGGCGTCCCGGATGGCGCGGTTTACGGCGGAGATAACGGCCTTCAGGGACGACATGCTGGTGTTGGCGTCGATGCCGACGCCCCAGAGGACCCGCTCCCCTACCGCACACTCGACGTACGCGGCTGCCATCGCATTGCCGCCTTCGGAGAGTGCATGCTCGCTGTAGTCCAGGACGCGGACGTCCACGCCGTCTTCCCGCAGGATGCCCAGCAGCGCGGCGATGGGGCCGTTCCCGGCGCCCGTACGCTGAACCTGCACCCCATCCACGGTGAGCGAGGCGTGAAGAGTCGTGCCGCCGTCGTCGTCCGTCTCGGTCTTGACCGCACCCAGGGAGTAGCGTCCCCACTGTCCGTCGCTTGCACCTGACGGCAAGTACTCGTCCTGGAAGATCTGCCAGAGCTGGGCACCGCTGACTTCGCCGCCCACAGTGTCTGTGCGGCGCTGGATCACGCCAGAGAATTCAATCTGGGCTCGGCGGGGAAGGTCCAGACTGTGCTCGTTCTTGAGCAGGTAGGCCACGCCGCCCTTGCCGGACTGGGAGTTGACCCGGATGACGGCTTCGTAGCTGCGGCCCAGGTCCTTGGGGTCCACCGGCAGGTACGGCACCTGCCAGGTAAAGTCCTCCACAGCCTTGCCGGCGGCGGCAGCGTCGCGCTCCAGCGCCTCGAAGCCCTTCTTAATGGCGTCCTGGTGGGAGCCGGAGAAAGCAGTGAACACCAGGTCCCCGCCGTACGGCGAACGCTCAGGGACGGGCAGCTGGTTGCAGTATTCGACTGTCCGGCGGACCTCGTCGATGTTGGAAAAATCGATCATGGGGTCGATCCCCTGGACGAAGAGGTTCAGGCCCAGGGTGACCAGGTCAACGTTGCCGGTACGTTCGCCGTTGCCGAACAGGCAGCCTTCGATCCGGTCCGCACCGGCCATGTAGCCCAGTTCTGCCGCCGCCACGCCCGTACCCCGGTCGTTGTGCGGGTGCAGTGAGAGGATGATGCCTTCCCGCGGATGCAGGTGCCGGCTCATCCACTCGATCGAGTCGGCATAGACGTTGGGGGTGGCCATTTCTACGGTCGCCGGCAGATTGATTATCACCTGGCGGTCCGCTGAGGCTTCGAAAACATCAGCGACGGCGTTGCACACGCGCACCGCGTATTCCAGTTCAGTACCAGTGAAGGATTCCGGAGAATATTCGTACGTCACGTGGGTGTCCACGAGGGTTTCCTCGTACTTCCGGCACAGCCGCGCACCTTGCAGCGCGATGTCGAGGATACCGTCCTCGTCCTGGTTAAAGACCACGCGGCGCTGCAGCACGGAGGTGGAGTTGTAGAGGTGCACGATAGCCTGCTTGGCGCCCACCAGGGATTCGTAAGTCCGCTCGATCAGGTGTTCGCGGGCCTGGGTCAGCACCTGGATGGTGACGTCGTCCGGGATGTGGTTGCCCTCAATCAGCTGGCGGACAAAGTCGAAGTCGGTCTGCGACGCGGACGGGAAGCCAACCTCGATCTCCTTGTATCCCATGCGGACCAGCAGATCGAACATCTTCATCTTGCGGGCCGGGCTCATGGGGTCAATCAGGGCCTGGTTGCCGTCACGGAGGTCAACCGCGCACCAGCGCGGGGCCTTGGTGATGACCTTGTCCGGCCAAGTGCGGTCCGGCATCTCAACCTTGATCAGGTCCTGGAAGGGCATGTACCGGTGGACCGGCATTCCGGAGGGCTTCTGTGCGTTTCGCATTACTATCGGGGCCTTTTCTGTGGTTCTACGTTGAAAGGGTGGCCGGGCAACACAAACTCCGCAGCGAGGGTGGGCCTTGCGCTAGATCGCGTCTGAGGCCTCGCCGCGGCAGCTAAGAAGAAGGAGCTCTGCACGCACCTTTTGAGGGTAACACGGGTGCGTAAGATGAAAGGGCACTACCGTCAGCAAAGTCCACCATGCAGACGCTGCGCGGGGAATTTTCCCTGCATGGCTCTTCATCAAAAGGAGTTTCAGTGCCCATTTCGGGGATCGACCTGTCCACCATCGACCACACGGTCCGACCGCAGGATGACCTTTACCAGCACGTCAACGGAGCATGGCTGAAGGCCACGGAGATCCCCGATGACCGGCCGCTCGAGGGGACCTTCACGGCCCTCCGCGACGGTTCCGAGATCGCGGTCCGCGACATCATTGAGGAAGCAGCCGCCAAGGGTGACGCCGCCACCGGGATCGAGCGCAAGATCGGCGACCTGTACACCAGCTTCATGGACGAGGCCGCAGTGGAAGCCAAGGGTATGGAACCGATCCGTGGGCGCCTCGCGGAGGTTTTTGCCACCACCTCAGTGGCGGAACTCGTCGCCCTGGCCGGGCGGCTGTTCCGGGCCGATGTTGGCGGACTCTTCTACATCTACCCGGCGCCGGACGCCGGCAACCCGGACCGGGTGCTGCTGTATACCGGGCAGGGCGGCCTCGGACTTCCGGATGAGTCCTACTACCGGGAAGAAAAGTTCGTCCCGATGGTCACGGCCTATACCGGGCACGTGCAGACAATGCTGGGTCTGGCGGGGGTTGCCGATGCGGGTGCCGCTGCAAAGCGTGTGGTGCAGCTGGAAACCAAGCTGGCGTCCCACCACTGGGACAACGTCACCCTGCGCAACCCGCAAAAGACCTACAACCTGAGAACGGCGGAGGAGGCGTCCGAACTGTTCCCGCTGCTGGGCACTTGGTTCGATGCTGCAGGGATCGACAAGGAAAAGCGGCAGGAGATTGTGGTGAGCACTCCGCCGTTCTTTGACGGCGCAGCCGCCCTCCTGGATTCAGAACCGCTCGAGCACTGGCAGGAATGGCTTGCCATGCGGGTGGTAAGTGCAGCGGCTCCGTACCTCTCCTCAGCCTTCGTGAGTGCAAATTTCGCGTTCTACGGAACGACTATCAGCGGCACACCCCGGAACAAGGACCGCTGGAAGCGGGGCGTAGCCGTCGTCGAGGCGGCCCTGGGCGAGGCTGTTGGCCAGATCTATGTCTCCCGGCACTTTCCCGAGTCACATAAAGCGCGGATGCAGACGCTCGTTACCAACCTCATCGAGGCTTACCGCCAGAGCATCACTGCTGTTGGCTGGATGGGTGAGGCCACGAAGGCGGAGGCACTCCGCAAACTGGAGGGATTCCGGGCGAAGATCGGCTACCCGGAGAAGTGGATTGACTACTCTGCCGTTGCGATCGACCCCGCCGACCTGCTGGGCAACGTAGAGCGGGCGCACAACGCTGATGTAGAGCGCCACCTTGACGAAGTGGGCAAGCCGGTGGACCGCAGCAAATGGCTGATGACGCCACAGACCGTGAACGCTTACTACCACCCGATGATGAACGAGATAGTGTTCCCGGCGGCGATCCTGCAGCCACCGTTCTTCACCGCCGATGCCGACGACGCCGTGAACTATGGCGGTATCGGTGCCGTGATCGGTCATGAGATCGGCCACGGCTTCGACGACCAGGGGTCGCAGTTCGACGGCGGCGGGGCACTGCGGAACTGGTGGTCGGAGGAGGACCGCCAGGCGTTCGAAAAGCTCACCGCGCAGCTGGTGGCCCAGTTCGAAGTGTTGTCACCTTCGGCAGCTCCTGGCCACAACGTCAACGGCCGCCTCACCTTGGGCGAAAACATCGGCGACCTTGCAGGATTGACCATCGCCTACAAGGCCTACCGGATCAGCCTGGACGGGGAGGAACCGGAGGTGCTGGACGGCCTGACCGGGGAGCAGCGTTTCTTTGCTTCGTGGGCGGCTGGCTGGCGCCAGGTCATCAGGCCGGAGGAGGCCATCCGGCGCCTGGCGACGGACCCGCACTCCCCCAATGAGTTCCGCACCAACGCCATCGCAAAGAACCTGGACGCCTTCCACGAAGCGTTCGATGTCACCGAGCAGGACGGTATGTGGATGCCGCCCGCGGAGCGCGTGAGCATCTGGTAGCAGGACCCGCAGTGGGGCCCGCCGTCTGGCGGGCCCCACTGTCTTTAACCGGGCCAGTGTGGCCGGTCTCCCGCTGGCCGGGCCGGGAAGCTAACCCTGGACGATAAGCGCCGGATTCGCCTGCTGGCAGGAGGCATCGCCGGCGGTCTGGTTGACGATGTTCTCAGGCAGTGCCGGTGCCGCTCCGTAGGCAGTGCCCGTGGCGAAGTCCGTGCCAAGATAAACCTGCACGCCGGATACCGCAGGTGCCTGGACCATCTGCCCGGCTGGGATGCCCAGCAGGGCGGCAACGTCCGCTGCGACAGCGGCATAGTCAGGACCGTAATAGACCACAGACTGCTCAACCGCGGCCGCCTCGTACTGGGCTGCCAGGCTGAATCCCCCAGAAACCAGCGCCTGCACAATTTCCTGCGCCCGGCCAGGGACACCGGACCCGTTGGCCACCGTCACCGGTTGCAGCGCCTTGTCGTAAGGCGGCAGGGGTGGAGCCGTCTCTGTCGGCGCGGCTGACGGCGGAGCCGCCGTTTCCGTTGGAGCGGGGGTGGCAGGGGCGGTCGGATCGGTCAGATCCACGTCCTCGCGCAGGGCGGCAAAGAGCTGCGAGCCAGCCGGCTCGGCGATCTGGAGCCGGTTGATGTCGGCAACTGCCGGCATGGTAGGTACGGCGACAAAAGCGACCTTGCTGATGTCAATGTCCTTGAGCCGGTTGCCGATGGTCATCAGGGTGGGCACGGATGCCAAGCCCTCATCCACGGTCAGGTTTTGAGTCACCACGTCAGCAATCTTCAGCATCTTGCCGGGATCGGACAGCGTGCCGTCGTCCTTGATCTTACGGGTCAAGGCTGACAGGAAGCCCTGCTGGGCCTTGATCCGGCCCAGGTCACCGCCGTCAGCGAAAGCGTGGCGTGTCCGCAGGAAGGCCAGGGCCATCTCGCCTTGCACGGCGGAGGTACCGGCAGGCAGCCGGAGCCGCGAATCAGGGTCGTAGACGGCATCACTGATGCACACTTCCACGCCTCCGACGGCATTGGACAACTCCTTGACCGCATTGAAGTCGGCCATCATGAAGTGGTCCACCTCCAGCCCGGTGAGCTGGTTGACGGTGTCCACGGCGCAACCGATGCCTGCCTCAGCCATGGCTTCGTTGATCATTACGCCGCTGCGGGCCGGATACACCCGGTCGGTTTCCTCATCCCTGCACTCCGGAATGTCCACCAACAGGTCCCGGGGAAAGCTGATCACGCTCACGCGCTCGTTGTCCTCGGAGATGTCCATCAGCATCATGACATCCGATTTGCCATAGCCCCTGGAATCGTCCGCTGTTCCGTACTCGGCGTTCTTACCGTCGCGCGTATCCGAGCCAAGGATCAGGATCTGCATGCGTCCGGTGGCATCGCTGACCGACTCGGTGTTGCTGCCGCCTGCATTCAGCGGGGCTTTGGAGATGTTGTTCTGAAGGCGCAGGTACCAGAAGCCTGCGAACGCCAGGCCGCCCACGAGGACGAGTGCGAGGAAGGCAGTGACGGCCTTGAGCCAAACGGGCTTACCCCGGAGGGGGCCAAGATGACGGGCTGCTCCAACGGCACCGTCCCCGGTGTGGCGGGACACGGGGCCCCTCCCGTTTGGCACATCGGACCCGTTGTCGCGTCTATCGCGGCCTAACCCCACGTGCAGAACCTTCCTCTAAATACGAAATCCGGTCCATTTTAGTGGTCCAGGCTGGGAAAACGCCGGGTGGCACGTGCCAGTACCCGGTAGGAGTGGATCAGAAGCCCAGCTTCACCAGCTGTTTCGGGTCCCGCTGCCAGTCCTTTGCCACCTTCACATGCAGGTCAAGATAGATGCGCGTACCCAAAAGCGCTTCGATGCCCTTGCGGGCGTTGGTGCCTACTTCCCGGAGCCTGCTGCCACCCTTGCCGATGATGATTGCCTTCTGTGACGGGCGTTCCACGTACAGGTTGACCCGGACATCCAGGAGCGGGTTGTCCTCAGGCCGGTCCTCGCGGGGAACAATCTCCTCCACCACTACGGCCAGCGAGTGGGGCAGCTCATCCCGGACGCCTTCCAGCGCCGCTTCGCGGATGAGTTCCGCCACCATCACAGCCTCCGGCTCGTCGGTGAGTTCACCGTCCGGATACAGCGGAGGCGACGGCGGCATGTGGCTAATGAGGACCTCTGCCACGGTATCCACCTGGAACCCATCGCTGGCGGAGACAGGAACGATGTCCTTCCAGCCCTCCTCCCCCATTACTTCCCGGCCGAGTTCAGCCACGGCCAGCAACTGCCCGGTCAGGGCCTGCCGGTCCACCAGGTCGGCTTTGGTGACGATGGCGATAACAGGCTTGCGGCCGACAGCGGCCAGCTGGGCGGCAATGAATTTGTCCCCCGGGCCGATTCTTTCATTCGCCGGCAGGCAGAACCCGATCGCGTCCACCTCGGCCAGCGTGTCGGCAACGAGCTCGTTCAGCCGCTTGCCCAGGAGCGTGCGCGGGCGGTGGAGCCCGGGCGTGTCCACCAGGATCAGCTGGGCATCCTCCCGGTGGACGATGCCACGGATGGTGTGGCGCGTGGTTTGCGGTTTGGCGGAAGTGATGGCCACTTTCTTGCCCACCAGCGCATTGGTCAGGGTGGACTTGCCGGCGTTGGGGCGGCCCACCAGGACGGAGAAGCCAGCCCGGAAACCGCCGAAATCGTCCTGGTTTTCGGCCCTATTTTTCTTGCTCACGTGAAACTCCCTGCTGGGTTGCTTCCGCCTCTTCGAAGAGGTCTTCAAGGTCAGTGTCTTCTTTTGCCAGCGGCGCCGCAATGATGTGGCTGACGCGGTTGCGGCGGCCTTCCAGCCTGTCCGCCCGCAGCGACACACCCTGGACTTCCACGGTGCTGCCCACGATCGGAACCCGGCCGAGTGCTTTGGCGAGCAGACCGCCGACGGTGTCCACTTCGTCGTCGTCCAGCTCAACGTCGAAAAGTTCACCCAGGTCATCTATGCCCATGCGGGCACTGACCCGGTAAGAGCCGTCGCCAAGTTCAACGGCCTCGGCGCTTTCCGTGTCGTATTCGTCGACAATCTCGCCGACGATTTCCTCTATGAGGTCCTCGAGGGTGACCAGGCCGGCAGTCCCACCGTATTCGTCGATAACGATGGCCACGTGCGTCGACTCTTTCTGGAGCTCGCGGAGGAGGTCGCTTACGGGTTTCGATTCGGGTACGTACCGTACTTCCCGGGCGAGGGAATCCACCAGCGGGGGTTCCTCGTTCGGTCCCAGCTCGTGGATGGCCGCTGCAACATCCTTGAGGTAGATGATGCCAAGAATCTGGTCGGTACTTTCACCGATGACCGGGATCCTGGAATAGCCGGAGCGAAGGAAAAGGGACATGGCCTGGCGCAGGCTCGATCCCGCTTCAATGGTGAGGATGTCCGTCCTGGGCACCATGACAGCCCGGACCAGTGTGTCTCCGAAGTCGAAGACCGACTGGATCATTTCCGCTTCGGTGTCCTCGATCATGTCCGACTCGCTGGCGCGCTCCACGAGCTCGCGAAACTCCTGCTCGCTGAAAAAGGCTTCGTCTCCACCGGGGGCGCCGGGGGCGGCCGAGCTTCCAAGCCTCACAAGCCAGGCCGGGATGGGGCCCAGGACCCAGGTGAGGAAACGGATCAACGGTGCGGTGAAGCGGACGACGGCGGCCGAGTGGAGCCTGCCAAGCTGCCGTGGGGACACTCCCACGATGACAAAGCCCAGCAGAGCCATGATGCCGGTGGCAGCCAGGCCGGCGAGCCACGCATTGTCCAGCAGGCTGTACAGCAGGACGGCAACGGCAACGGCGGAAGCCATCTCAAACCAAATTCGCCAGAAACGCAGGGCACGAATGTGCGCCACAGGCTGGGCGAGGATCCGCCGCAGTGCGTTGCCGCGGCTTTTGAGCAGTGCTTCCTCGGCGTCGTGGCGCGGAATGAAGTTGAAGGCGGCCTCGGCCGCGGTCAGCACGGCCGCCACAGCCAGGAAAGCCAAGGCCATGGCGACGAGGAGCAGTGGCGTCACTGGGTGGTCTCGGCAGGAGCTTCTTTACCCGTGAAGCCGGACAGCAACTCGCGCTGGAGCCCGAACATCTCTGCCTTTTCCTCGGGTTCGGCATGGTCGTAACCGAGCAGGTGCAGGATGCCGTGCGTCGTCAGCAGGAGCATCTCCTCCTGCAGGGGATGGCCGGCGTTCCGGGCCTGCACCCTGGCCACCTGCGGACAAATGGCGATGTCGCCGAGCATGCCTTGGGGCGTTGGCCGGTCGGGAGTGCCGGGAGTGAGTTCATCCATGGGCACGGACAGGACGTCAGTGGAACCTGGCTCATCCATGAGTTCGATGTGGAGCTTCTCCATGGCCGGCTCATCCACCAGGAGGATGGACAGCTCGGCCTGCGGATGGATGTAGAGCTGTTCGAAAATGTACCGGGACAACGCTACGAGTTCTGCTTCATCCACCTGGACGCCGGACTCATTGTTGACCTCGATGCTCACGCGTGTTCCCCCCGTTTGCCGCTGCCCGCCGAGTGCTTCACCCGGCTGCGCTGGACGTCATCCCAAACACTGTAGGCGTGGACGATGTCCCCTACGAGCCGGTGCCGGACGACGTCGGCAGCGTCCAGTACCGAGAAGTTGACTCCCTCGATGCCCTGCAGGATCTCCTCCACAATGCGGAGCCCCGAGCGGGTTCCGAATGGCAGGTCAACCTGGGTGACGTCGCCGGTGACCACCATCTTGGAACCGAACCCAAGCCTTGTCAGGAACATCTTCATCTGTTCAGGGGTGGTGTTCTGTGCCTCATCAAGGATGATGAAGGCGTCGTTCAGGGTCCGTCCACGCATGTAGGCAAGGGGAGCAACCTCGATGGTCCCGGCAGCCATCAGCCTGGGGATGGACTCGGGGTCCATCATGTCGTGCAGGGCATCGTACAGCGGGCGCAGGTAGGGATCGATCTTGTCGCTCAGGGTTCCGGGAAGGAATCCCAGCCGCTCCCCCGCTTCCACCGCCGGGCGCGTCAGGATGATGCGGCTGACCTCTTTCTGCTGCAGGGCCTGGACTGCTTTTGCCATCGCCAGGTAGGTCTTGCCTGTTCCCGCCGGGCCGATGCCGAAAATCACCGTATTGTCGTCGATGGCGTCAACGTAGTTCTTTTGGTTGAGCGTCTTGGGCCGGATGGTTTTTCCGCGGCTCGAAAGAATGTCGTGCGTGAGCACATCCACCGGGTTCTGAAGCGACTGGGTCCGCAGGAGTGCCACGAGTTGCTGCAGCACGGCCGGACTGATCACGGTCCCGCGTGCGACGAGTCCGCGGACCTCGTGGAGGAGCCGCATGATCCGGGGCACGTCGCTGGCCGGCCCCGTAATGGAAAGCTCGTTGCCGCGGACATGGAAGTTCACGTCCGGAAATTGCTCCTCGATGAAACGCAAGGCTTCATCGTGGCTGCCCAGGGACTGGACCATCTGATCGGAGTTGTCGAAAAGGACTACCTCGGTACGGCTGCCGGGGAGGGAATGGGGAAATTCCCCCGCAGCGCCTTCTCCCGTGTTGAGCCGACGCTTTCCATTCGCTGATTCAGTCATGGTGTTGGCCCGCAGGCCCGTAATCCCCTCAAGTCCGAAAACAATGACACCGCCGGGAGCCGGCGAGCCGTCCGGTTCGCCTTCCCCAACGATCCTTCTATCTTACGCCAGGACAACGTCAACACTTGATACCCGGAAGCGCAGCAGCGGTGAAGGATGCTGCTTCAGGAAGGGCAGCATCTGTGGTTAGGTATCAACTTCATATCGTCCTCATATCGTTCGCGTTGCAGTTCAACGCCGGGAGGCGCTGAACTGCAAACTGGCACAGCACCCTGTGCCATGCTGGAAATCCAGCTTGCGCTGGGAACCGCCGCTTTGGGGAGCGGCCCGCGATGCACGAAAGGATTGGGCAACAAAAGTGGCGGAAACTGCTGCGCCCCGAAGGGCAGGACGGGATGGCGGCCGCGTGCGCCCGGCCCTCCTGGCTGCAGTTCTGGCCGTAGTCCCGCTGCTGTCGGGCTGCCTTGTTGACCCGGATCCTTCCCCCACTGAGGCCCTTACGTCGAGTCCAGCAGTCACCGGCACGGCGCCCTCCACCAGCGCGCCCCTGGAAACGACCCAGTCATCCAACAAGGCGCCGGTGTACTGGATTGGCCGCACCAGCAGCAACGTTTTCCTGTTCCGGGAGTTCAGGGATGTTCCCGACCAGGAGAACCCTGTGACGCGGGCATTGCGGGCCATGATGTCCGAGAAGCCCCTGGACCCGGACTTCTTCACCCCGTGGCAGAACCCCAGCAAGCTGGCCACTTCCATTTCAGGCAAGGATGTCATCACGGTGGATGTTTCCGAGGACGCCTTCAACAGCAACCTCGACGCCGGCATGGCGGCGCGTGCCATCCAGCAGCTCGTGTACACAGCCACTGCCGCGGCTGCCAGTTCAGGGCTTATCGACTCCGGGCAACAGATGCGGGTGCGGATCCTGGTGGACGGACACACGGATTACCTTGCTTTTGGCCATGTCCAGCTGGGCGATCTGATGGCAAGGGGTGCCGGCATGGTGGCCCCCGTGTGGATTATCGATCCCCAGGAAGACTCCGAGCTCCCTGCCGGAAGTGTCAAGGTCACGGGGCGCAGTACCTCGCCGGGCGGGAAAGTCCGCTGGCAGGTCCTGCGGGCTGAAGAAAACGGCACCAAGGCTCCGTTCGTCACCGGAGAAGCAGCAGCAGCCGCTGAGGCTGCCCAAGCGGGGGTTTTCACCCTGGCCCTTACGCTGCCGGCCGGCGAGTACGAACTGCGGGTGGCCCAGGCCGATACCGCGGACCAGCCTGACCCGAATGAAGACTCACGGAGTTTCAAAGTCCGCTAGCGGGCAGGTCCGCGGTTGATACGGCTAGCGGTCAGGAGCAGCCCAGCGGCCCAGCACGTCGCTGGCAAGGACGACGGCGGCAGGTCCGGCGGTGGATGAGCGCAACACATGGTGCCCCAGCAGTGCCGTGACGGCGCCCTTCCCGCAGAGGCGGGTTACCTCGCGCGGACTGATGCCACCTTCCGGTCCCACGATCAGCAGCACTTCCCGGGGTTCCGATCCGTTTGGAAACTTCCAGGCTTCCAGCACGGTGCGCAAAGGCCGCACGGCGTCCTCATGCAGGATGACGGCAAGCTCCCCGGCCTCCACAAGTCCCGCCAGCCCGGCAGTGTCCACCGCTGGCCGGACCTCCGGCACCCACGACCGCCGCGCCTGCTTTGCAGCTGCGGTGACGACGGACTGCCACTTGGCGTGCGCCTTGGCTGCCCGGTCGCCCTTCCAGCGGACAATGGATCTTTCGGACTGCCACGGTATGACGGCGTCAATCCCGAGTTCGGTGGCCGTCTCGATGGCCAGTTCGTCCCTGTCACCTTTTGCCAGGGCCTGAACCAGCACCAGCCTGATGCGGGGCCTTTCCTCAATGGCCAGGGACGTGCACTCAACTTCGAGGCTGCCGGCCGACGCCGTGAGCACCCTTCCGCTCATCCGCGTTCCGGCGCCATCCACGATGTCGACGTACTCATGGGGTGCGAGCCGTTTCACTGTGACGGCGTGCCGGGCCTCGGGCCCTTCCAGGAGGAAGATTCCGCCTGGTGCCACCTGCCCCAATGTCCCGGGAGGGGCGAAAAAGACGGGGTTGCTCACCGCTACAGGTTACCGAGCCGGTCACGGAGCTTGGCAAACATGCCTCCGCTGGCCGCCAGCTTGCCCTCCGTGATCTGCTCTCCACGCATCTTGGCCAGCTGCCGCAGGAGCTCTTCCTGGGCGGCGTCAAGCTTGGCCGGCGTCTCAACCTGAAGATGCACTTTGAGGTCCCCGCGGCCGTAGCCGCGCAAATGGGTCACTCCGAGTCCGCGCAGAGTGATGATTTCTCCCGACTGGGTGCCGGGCTTGACGTCGATTTCCTGGGGTCCGTCGAAGGTTTCAAGGCTCACCTCGGTGCCCAGGGCAGCTGCCGTCATAGGGATATGCAGGGTTGCGTGAAGGTCGTCGTTGTCCCGGACGTATGTGGGGTCGTTGTTGACGCGGATCTCTACGTAGAGGTCCCCCGCGGGTCCGCCTGCAGGCCCGGCCTCGCCCTGGCCGGCAAGCTGGATGCGGGTTCCGGTGGCCACACCGGCAGGAACCTTGATGGTGAGCGAACGGCGGCTGCGGATCCGTCCCTGGCCGCTGCACTCGTTGCAGGGATCTTTGATGACAGTACCGAAGCCCTCGCAGGTTCCGCAGGGTGCGGCGGTCATGACCTGTCCCAGGATGGAGCGGACGGCACGCTGGACCTGTCCGCTGCCTCCGCAAATGTCACAGCGTTCGGGATGGGTCCCCGGGCGGCAGCACGAACCCTCACAGGTGGGGCAGGTGACGGCAGTATCCACTTCCAGCTTCTTATTGACGCCGAACACAGCGTCGCGGAGTTCGATCCGGACGCTGATAAGCGCGTCCTGGCCGCGCCGGACCCGGGAGGCCGGGCCGGACGTGCCGCCCGCACCAAAGAAGGTGTCGAAAATGTCCTGGAACGCAAATCCCTGGCCGGCGTAGGCGCCGCCCCCAAAACCGTTGTCGGTGCCGTTCTCGTTGCCGGTGGTGTCATACACCCGGCGCTTCTGGGGATCCGATAGAACTTCGTAGGCGTGGGTCACTGCTTTGAAACGGTCGGCTGCCTCTTCCCCGGGATTAACGTCCGGGTGGAGGTTCCTGGCCAGTTTCCGGTAGGCCTTTTTGATCTCTTCTCCCGTGGCCTCCGGTGAGACTCCAAGGACGTCATAGTGGCTGCTCAAAGTTCGTATCTCTTCCTTGTTGTACTGCCTGCAGTTGGACTGCGGGAAATGCTCTGCCTGTCCGGGTGCCGGGTTGTGGTGTCAGGGCCCCAGGATTCGTGAAAGGTAGCGGGCCACTGCCCTGACAGCGGCCATGGTGGTCGGATAGTCCATCCGGGTGGGGCCCAGCACGCCGATTTTCGCTGCGCTGTCCGGGCCGTACCCCGTGGCAACGACGGATGCCTCGGCAAGCCCGTCGTAGGGGTTTTCGCGTCCAATGCTGACAGCTATTCCGCGATGGTCCTGCGCCATCTCACTCAACAGGCGCAGCATGACTACCTGCTCCTCGAGCGCCTCCAGCACCGGGCCTATGCTCAGCGGGAAGTCGACGTTGGACCGCGCCAGGTTTGCCGTGCCGGCCATCACCATCCGCTCCTCGCGGCTGCTGTGGGCAAGGCCTTCAAGCCCGCGCGCCAGCGCCTGCGCAGCCTGCCTTTGCCCCGGGCCCGCCGTGGCCACCACTGCAGGGAGGGACTGGGCGAGCTGGCTGAGCGGGGTACCGGTAAGGGATCCCAGGAAGAGTGAGCGCAGGGCCGCGAGTGCCTCATCCCCCAAGTCCTGGCCGACGTCGATGACCCGCTGTTCGACCTTGCCGCTGTTGGCGATCAGCACCACCAGCACCTTCCGCGGAGCGAGGAGGACGAACTCGATATGGCGCACGAGCGCACGGCTCAGGTGCGGGTACTGGACCACCGCAACCTGGTTGGTCAGCTGGGACAGCAGGCGGACAGTGCGGTCCAGCACATCGTCAAGGTCATCCGATCCTTCCAGCAGCGACTGGATGGCCCGGCGTTCTGCCTGGGACAGCGGCTTGACTGCCGAAATCTGGTCCACGAACAGCCGGTAGCCTTTGTCCGTGGGGATCCGGCCGGCGCTGGTGTGCGGAGCTGTAATCAGGCCCTCTTCCTCCAAGGCGGCCATATCATTCCGGATCGTTGCGCTGGACACGCCAAGATGATGGCGCTCCACCAGGGCCTTCGACCCAACAGGCTCGCGGGAGTGGACGTAGTCCTCCACGATGGCCCGCAGTACTTCCAGTTTGCGTGGCTCGCTCACACTCCACCTCCATCCAGGGTTCGGGCGGCCGCGCCGCCCGCACTGTGCCACCACCACGGTTAGCACTCGACATGCCTCAGTGCTAACAGTCTATTATGACTCGCCCCGTTGCTAGCATTGGTACCGCTCCGGGCGAAATTCCGGACGGTGATCTAGCGCTAGGCGGAGTGAATCCATGCAGTACCAGAACTGGGGACCCCAGGACATGTCCGCCCCGCAAAAGGCCAAACTGCCTGAGGTGCCCGTTGAACGGGGGATGGTGCTGGAGGACGTCCAGTCCGGCTGGGTAGGTGCCGTGACCCGGGTGGAAAAGTCGGGCGGGATGCACGTGGTGGCCCTGGAGGACCGCCGCGGCAAGTCCAGGTCTTTCCGGTTGGGATTTGGGTTCCTCCTTGAAGGCCAGCCCATTGAACTGTTGCCTCCCGCCCCGCGCCAGGCGTCGGGCGCCTCCGTCGCTGCCGGCAGGACCGCCTCCGGCTCCGTCCGTGTGGCCGGCCAGCGTGCCCAGGTAGCCAAGGCAAGCCGCATCTGGGTGGAGGGAAAGCACGACGCCGAACTGGTGGAGAAGGTTTGGGGAGATGACCTGCGGGTGGAAGGCATCGTCGTCGAACCGCTGCATGGCATTGATGACCTCGCGGCAGCGGTGGCCGGGTTCAGGCCCGGCCCGGGCCGGCGGCTGGGCGTACTGGTGGACCACCTGGTGCCCGACTCCAAGGAGTCCCGCATTGCCGACGCTGTGATGGCCTCCCCCGGTGCCGCCGGCAACGTGCTCATTGTGGGGCACCCCTACGTGGACGTTTGGCAGGCTATCCGCCCTGCTGTCCTGGGCATTGAGAAGTGGCCGGTGGTGCCTCGCGGGCAGGACTGGAAAACCGGAATCCTTGCAGCCTTTGGCTGGCCGCATGAAACAAAGGAAGACATCGGCCTGGGATGGCAGAAGCTGCTGGGCGCGGTCCGGACGTACGCCGATCTGGAAGCCTCCCTGCTGGGAAGGGTTGAGGAAGTCATCGACTTCCTGACGGTTCCGTAGCGGCCGCGTTTCGCCGGCCTTGCCGTGCCCGGCGGCAGAAGGGGGCCGGCAGCCAGTATTCTTGGTACTGCGGATCCTGTGACAGTTGCAGGCCGGGCGCATTGCACGAGCACTCTTAGTCAGCACCATTTGCACTTCAGAAGGAACAGACTGTGGCAGAAAACGCACGCGATCACAGGGACAGCCAGGGCGGCCAGGGCCGTTCGGAATACCATGGCGTTCCGGCGAATGCGCTGCCCCTGACAGCCAGCGAAGACCGGCAATGGGCCACCATGGCACATTTCGGCGGCATCCTGGGCTGCGTTCCCGCGCTGCTGATCTACCTGATCTTCCGCGACCGGGGGCCCTTTACGGCGCAGGAGTCCAAAGAGGCGCTGAACTTCAGCCTGCCGCCCACCATAGCGGCAGTGGTGGCCAACATCCTGGTTTTTGTTCCGGTGATCGGCAATGTGTTTGCCGTGATTGCCACCCTCATCTGGATCGCGCTGACCTGCTACTCGGTTGCGGCCGGCATCCACGTCAACCGCGGTCAGCCGCACCGGTACCAGTACAACCTCCGCTGGATCAAGTAGCGAAGGCAACATTTCGGGGTCACGCCCGCAGGGCTCCCCGGCAGCTTGCGAGTGCTGGGAAGGGATCTCCGCGTCAGTCCGGCAGGACTCTGCGGACCACCGCATCTGCCAGCAGCCTGCCCTGAAGCGTGAGGACCAGCTTGCCCCGAAACGCTGCTGCGGGATCCACCAGCCCGTCCGCGATCAGCCCGGCAACCTCGTGCCGCCCCGGCGAACTCAGCGTCGAAATATCGAGGCCGGACCGGAGGCGCACCTCAAGCAACACGCGTTCAACGTTCCGCGTTTCCTGGTCCAGGGTCTCCCTGCCTGCTGCCGGTGAAAGGCCCTGTGCCAGGCGCCCGGCATAGGCTGTGGGGTGTTTGACGTTCCACCAGCGGACGCCCCCGACGTGGGAATGGGCGCCTGGTCCGATCCCCCACCAGTCCTCGCCGCGCCAATAGGCGAGGTTGTGCCGGCAGGCGTGCTCCGGCGTCCGTGCCCAGTTGCTGACCTCATACCAGCCCAGGCCGGCTTCGGTGATCAGCTGGTCGGCGAGTTCGTACTTGTCGGCGTGGTCGTCGTCGTCGATTCCGGGGACTTCGCCACGGCGGATCTGGGCCGCCAGCTTGGTGCCGTCCTCCACGATCAGGGCGTAGGCACTGATGTGGTCAGGTTGGTAGGACAGCGCGGTTTCCAACGAAAGCCGCCAGTCGGCGAGGGACTCCCCCGGCGTGCCGTAAATCAGGTCCAGGCTCACGTCCAGGCCGGCTTCCCGTGCCCACCGGACCACTTGGGGAACCCGGCTTGGGGTGTGCGTACGGTCCAGGACCTTGAGGACGTGCGGGACGGCGGACTGCATGCCGAACGAGACCCGGGTAAAGCCCGCCTCCTTGAGGACCGCAAGCGACTCAGGGGTAACGGAATCCGGGTTGGCTTCGGTAGTGACCTCTGCGCCCTCCTCAAGCCCCCATTGTCCAATGGCCGTGCGAAGGATCACGGCCAGGTCACCGGCGGGGAGCAGCGTGGGGGTTCCCCCGCCGAAGAACACTGTCCCCAGCTTCCGCTGGGGAAGGCCCGACTGGGCAAGGACCTTTGCCGCGAACGCCACTTCTGATGACGCGGTGGCCGCATAGGCGTCCTGTGAGGCACCGCCCCCGAGTTCGGTGGCAGTGTACGTGTTGAAATCGCAGTAACCGCAGCGGACTGCGCAAAACGGGATGTGAACATACAGCCCGAACGAGCGGTCCGCCGCACCGTCTGTAGCCTGTCCGGGCAGCAGGCCGTCCGACGGCGCAGGGTCGCCAAGGGGAAGGGTGCTAGGCATTGCAGGGGCCTCCGGTGTTGCCGGACGCTGTGTTCACTACTTCTTGGCCTTGTCCTTGGACTCGTCGGTGGTGAGGGCGGCGATGAAGGCTTCCTGGGGAACCTCCACGCGGCCCACCATCTTCATGCGCTTCTTGCCTTCTTTTTGCTTCTCCAGCAGCTTGCGCTTCCGGGAGATGTCGCCGCCGTAGCACTTGGCCAACACGTCCTTGCGGATGGCCCGGATGCTTTCGCGGGCAATGATCCGTGAGCCGATAGCGGCCTGGATGGGCACCTCGAACTGCTGCCTTGGAATGAGCTCGCGGAGCTTGCCGGTCATCATCACGCCGTAGGCGTAGGCCTTGTCCTTGTGGGTGATGGCGCTGAAAGCGTCCACCTGTTCGCCTTGGAGCAGGATGTCCACCTTGACCAGATCGGCGACCTGTTCGCCGTCGGCCTTCCAGTCCAGCGAGGCGTAGCCGCGCGTCTTGGATTTGAGGATGTCAAAGAAGTCGAAGACGATCTCGGCCAGCGGGATCCAGTAGCGCAGCTCCACCCGGTCCTCGGAGAGGTAGTCCATGCCCTTCATCTGCCCGCGGCGGCCCTGGCACAACTCCATGATGGCTCCGACAAATTCGTTCGGAGCAAGAATGGTGGCGGACACCATCGGTTCCCTGACTTCCCTGATCTTGCCGGCCGGGAATTCGCTCGGGTTGGTCACCGTGAGGACGCTCTTGTCTTCGAGGGTGACCTCGTACACCACGTTCGGCGCGGTGGAAATGAGGTCCAGGTTGAATTCGCGTTCCAGGCGTTCGCGGACGATCTCCAGGTGCAGCAGCCCCAGGAAACCGACGCGGAAGCCGAAGCCCAGCGCGGCGGAGGTCTCGGGTTCATAGACCAGCGCCGCGTCGTTGAGCTTGAGCTTGTCCAGCGCATCGCGGAGCACAGGGTAGTCAGTGCCGTCCAGCGGGTAAAGGCCGGAGAACACCATGGGCTTGGGATCCGCGTACCCGCTGAGGGATTCCGACGCCGGCTTCGCAAGGTTGGTGACCGTGTCACCGACCTTGGACTGGCGGACGTCCTTCACGCCGGTGATGAGGTAGCCCACTTCGCCCACCCCGAGACCCTTGGAAGGCGTGGGCTCCGGTGAGCTGACGCCGATCTCCAGGAGTTCATGCGAAGCTCTTGTGGACATCATCTGGATGCGTTCACGCGGGTGCAGCATGCCGTCCACCACGCGGACGTAGGTCACCACGCCGCGGTAGGTGTCATAGACGGAGTCGAAGATCATGGCACGGGCCGGCGCGTCAGCGTTACCCACTGGTGCGGGAATATCTGCGACGATCTTGTCCAACAGTGCTTCGACTCCAACACCCGTCTTGCCGGAGACCAGGAGGACATCCTCGGGATCGCCGCCGATCAGGTTGGCCAGTTCCGCTGCATACTTCTCCGGCTGGGCGGCGGGAAGGTCGATCTTGTTCAGGACCGGAATGATGGTGAGGTCGTTTTCCATGGCCAGGTACAGGTTGGCCAGGGTCTGAGCCTCAATGCCCTGGGCTGCATCCACCAGCAGGACTGCGCCTTCGCAGGCCGCGAGGGACCTGGATACTTCGTAGGTGAAGTCGACGTGGCCCGGGGTGTCGATCATGTTCAGGGCGTAACTGACGCCATCCACTTCCCAGGGCATGCGGACGGCCTGGGACTTGATGGTGATGCCGCGTTCACGTTCGATATCCATGCGGTCCAGGTACTGGGCCTTCATGTCCCTCGCCTGCACCACGCCGGTGGACTGCAGCATGCGGTCGGCCAGGGTGGACTTACCGTGGTCAATGTGCGCGATGATGCAGAAATTCCGGATGATGGCCGGATCTGTCGCGGCGGGCACCGGGGCGGTGCGGGCCATGGGAGACACGCAGAATCCTTACTGTTGGCATTCTCGCGGCGAAGCCACAGGGCGCACCAAGGGCACCCGCGGTTATGCCGCACTTCTTCAACCTCCAGTGTCCCACGTCCCGGCCCGCCGCACCGCATCCGGACGGGGGCTGCGGTTTCGTTTCCTGCGAGGGAGTATGCGGTGACCGGAGATAGGGTGTGCGCATGGCTTTCAATCTTCGTTCGTTGACGTCCGCCGTCCAAGCGGGGCTCAGGTTGCTCCAAAATTCGCGCCCGCCTGCCCCTGGAGCACGTCAGGGACCCCGCCCGGTCTCCGGCAAGGCTCCCGGGAAGACTTATGGCAAGACATCTGCCGGAACGCCTGCCGCTGCACCCCGCTCCCCCGGAGTTGGATATCCCGGTGATTTCCGGGGCCGCGCTGCCATTCGGTATGCCCCGCAGCCGGACGGAGACCCGGATCCCGGTGAAGTGGTGTGGGCGTGGGTCCCCTATGAGGAGGACCACTCACGCGGGAAGGACCGCCCGGTCCTGCTGGTCGGGCGCAGCGGGGAGTATCTCCTGGGACTGATGCTCACGAGTCGCGACCGTGTTCCGGCATCTTCTTCCTCTGGAGATTATGTGGACCTCGGTGCGGGCGGGTGGGACCGGCAAAACCGCCCCAGCGAGGCCCGGATCGACCGGATCCTGCAGTTGCGGGAAGAGAATATCCGGCGGGAAGGGGCAGTGCTGGACCCAGCCCGGTTCGAGGATGTTGCGGCGGGGCTGCGGCGGCTCCATGGCTGGACGTAAGCACTGAAGGGCGACGAAGCCCTGAAAATGGCCAGTAATGCCGCTGACCTGCTATTATTATCAGCTGTGTGTCCGTGCAGGTCGACGGCCACTGATGGTTGGCCGCCATAGGTATCCCCACGCCGCTCAGTCAATGGCCAATCTGAAAGCCCTCTAGACCATTTCCGCATTAAAAAGAGAGTTCACACGTGGCGAATATCAAGTCCCAGAAGAAGCGCATCCTCACCAATGAGAAGGCACGCCTGCGCAACAACGCAGTCAAGTCCGAGCTGAAGACGGCCATCCGCGCCGTCAACACCGCCGTTGAGTCCACGGACAAGGATGCAGCTGCTGCTGCCCTGAAGGTTGCCAGCCGCAAGCTGGACAAGGCTGTCAGCAAGGGTGTTCTGCACAAGAACAACGCAGCGAACCGCAAGTCGGCGATCTCCAAGAAGGTCAACGCACTGTAAGGTTTCCAGTTCGTTTGGACTGAAGGCTGTGGCCGGTACCCTCGGGTGCCGGCCACGCGTCTTTAAAACCCGGCAGGATGCAACGGCAGCGCTACCGGCCCTGGACGGACATGGCAATCACCGTCACCGCATGCTCCACGGCATAAACCGGGTCGCGGGAAAGTCCCTTAACTTGGGCGTCGGCCTCGGCTGTGGCCTGAATCGACCGGACCAGGCCCTCCGGCGTCCATCGGCGGACTTCGCGCTGCGCCTGCTCCACCAGCCAGGGCTGCATCCCCAGTTCTGCGGCTATTTGCGCTGAGGATCCGGAAGCACCGGCAACCCTTGCCACAGTGCGGAGCTTGGCCGCCAGCGCAGCTACCAGAGGAACGGGGTCCGCTCCAGTAGCCAGGGCGTGGCGAAGTGTTGAGAGCGCCAAGGGGGCGTTGCCCGCCATTGCCGCGTCCGCCACCTTAAAAGCCGTCGCTTCAATGCGGCCCCCGTAGTACTGGTCCACGATGTCGGTGGTGACAGTGGTACCCGCGTCGGCGATCAGCTGGCTGCAAGCCGCCGCGAGTTCTGACAGATTGGCTCCCACGGCGTTCACTAGGGCCTGGACTGCTTCCGGTTCGATGCGCCGGCCGCCCGCCTTGAATTCCGCCGCCACGAAGGCTGCCTTTTCAGCGTCCTTTTTCAGCGGCTGGCAGTCCACCACGGGCCAGCCCGCCTTTTTTACCGTGTCCAGGAGCTTTTTTCCCCGGGCTCCTCCGCTGTGCCGGAGGACCACGACAACGTCGGACTCAGGATGCCCCAGATAGTCCAGCGCTTCTGCCAGGAAGGCATCGTTCATGGCCTCGACGGCTTCAACTTCAATGAGCTTGCTTTCACCAAAAAGGGACGGACTAACCTGCATGAGGAGGGTCCCCGCTTCATAGGTGGCGGCGTTGATGCGGCTCAACTCCACGTCCGGCGCCGCTGCCCGTACCTTGGTCCGGATGCTGTCCATCGCCCTGATCCCCAGGTACTCCTCCGGGCCGCTAATCAGGACAACTGATGCGGGACTGGCGTCCCGCCAGGAGGCCGGATTCGAGGCCGTGGAACGGGTTGCTCGCTTCTGTGCAGCGGCCATCGCGGGTTCCTTCCGGGAAGCTTTGTGGAGTATCCCAGCCTGCCATGTCCGGCCTTCTGCTCAAAGCTGGAACGGCGGCAGGGATCGAAGGTGCGGTTCCCCGGCTCGGGGTGCTCGGGCAAGGGTGTCGGCGGCGGGACTGCTTAGGGGCAAGGCTGGGGGTCCCTGGTCCGCATGGCTCGGGCGTCAGAACGGAAGGGCCCGGAAGAACATAAGCAGAGGTCCTGGACCTCACCAGTCTGCGATACAGGGCCGCAGCCGTCGCCTTGGGAGCCTTACCGAGCGTATCCATCTGTAGGGTCTAGGTATATAACGAAGTTGGGGGATCGCATGATTGAACTGACAGATGACTTGGCACGAAAGCTGGGCAGAGCTTCGGGAATACACGCTGGGCTCGCCAGAGCAGCCTCAAAGGACTGCGACTGGTTGCAACGGAACTCGGAGCTGCACCTCCTCCTACCGCCTCCCCGGTCGTCGCTTCTAAATTCGGCCGGCGGCAAGGTCTGCGTCGAGATTCGGATCCGCGCTGCTGGCTTCCTCCCCACTCACCGATGGCGCTGACTTTTCTGTGGACGACTGCGCGGAGCGCCACATTGCTGCCCCGGCTGCCAGGGCTACCAGCCCAAGGATCAACCACCAGGCTTTGGATGCCGACCGGACAGGCGGGACCGGGACGGGGGCAGCTTTCGGACCTACACGCCGCAACCGTTCCTGGACCTGGGGAGTGAGCGTCTCCACACTGCCAGCAAGCTCGTTGGCCAGCCTGCGCAATAGAGCCTGGAGGCGCGGGGAGGCGGTCTCAATCCCTGTATCCAGTCCGGCCACGGCTCTCTGGAGCGCAGCCTGGACGCCGGGCGTAGCCCACTCCCTGCCCTTGCCCAGCTGACTCATGAGGTTTTCGGAGAGACGATGGAGCCGCTCAGTTTCTGTCATTGATTCTGTTGTGCGCATGGATGCCTCCTTGATGTGATGGATGATGCCAGACTAGGGATGGCAGAAGTACCGTAACAGGGTCTTTGGAACCGAGACACGAAAATTGTTCGCAAGGGATACCCACGACTCCCACGATCACAGGCAGCCGTCATCCCGCGAAGCACCTCGTGAAATCTGTTGACGATGAGAGGCCGCAAGGGCGGCGAGGTCGCGGATCAACCGCCGCACCTCATGTTCACGCCGGCTGGCAGTCGGAATTTGTTGTGCCGCCCGGGGCCGCTCCAAAGGCCTCTTGGGTGGCCCGGGAACAGGAATTCGGTCTTTGGGCAATGCCGTGCTACGTGTTTCCTTAGACGCCCGAATGCTAGCGCTCATACGTCCCCCTTGACCTGATCGCCTTGTCCAGTGCCCCCGGGCCGTGTCATAGGAACACTCTAGGAAGGCCGTGGAGCAGGCGGAAGGATCTTCGTCCGTCATAGGGACTTATTGTTTCTATCTTGAGGTTCGCTCCTGCACGGGAGTGTCGACCACCGGCCCCGAGGGCAGGGTATGGAGCTGGGACGGCCGGGGGGCCCAGCGAAGGCTGAAGCCTCAAAGTCGATTCAGGCGCGGTCCCTTCGATACGGAGTTTCGCCCGGGTCTTGAGGTTTTACCGTCCTAGACTTTCGGCATGCACCCCTTGGTGGCAATCGGCCTGGTGTTCCTCGCCGCGGTTGCCTGGATGGTTACCATCCTGACCATGCTGATTGTTCTGGTCAAAGCCCGGCACCAGCCGCCAGCCCAGGTCAGGCGCGCGGTTCAGGGCGTTGAGCTGCAAAGCACCGATGAAAGGGCCGGTTAGACATAAGGGCGCTACCGGTGCGATGCCCTACCGCAGGGGCGCGCGTAGCCTAGGGGCATCGACTATTTGGGGGTAGTAATGACTCTGACACCAGCCTTTGGCATCATCGGAATCCTGTACGCGATCTTCATGATCGTGATGGCCAGTTTGGCGGTGTACGCCCTGATGCTGACCATCGTCTTCCTGCGGCTGCGGATCGCCGAACTGAAGCGGTCCGCGCCACCGAAGAGCGACCCGCTGCGCTGACGAGGACAGACAGGGTCGAGATAGGCCGGCCGGGGCGGCTCACCTCCGGAGCAGCTCCGGCTTGTTGCGTCATCTGCTCCTGAACCCGTGCCCTCGCAGGCGTTGTTGGCGTGCCGACTACTGCCGCATGTTCTTCGCTGGCATTGCAAGGACCTGCTGCTTTAGGTCCCGGTCAGCCGGAACAGGGAAGATCCTTCACGGGTCGCGCGCGATGGTCAGCAGATCACCGACCTGGCAATCGAGCACCTCGCAGATCGCAGTCAGGGTCGAGAACCGGACCGCCTTTGCCCGATCATTCTTGAGCACAGACAGATTCACCAGGCTGACTCCCACGCGCTTGCTCAACTCTGTCAGGGTCATGCCGCGGTCCGCCAGCAGCTCGTCCAGGTGGCACTGGATGTTCGACGGCTCCTCAGCCGGCATCAGACCAGCCCCTCGGTCTCTTTCTGTAGCCGGCGGCCGTACTCGAAGACCGCTGCAACCAGGAGCAGGGCGATGCCCAGCATCAACGGGGCGGTGTCGAATTCCGCCGAAAAGACCTGCGACTCGCCCGAAAGACGGGCGTTTGCCCCGATCATTTCGGCGAGCCTGCTGCGCCCCACAGCGTCGAGGACCTGGCCGACGATACCGGACACGGCCAGGACAACTCCGGCTGCCCCGACCAGGTGGGCGGACTTGGCAGTAAAGAGGATATTGCCTTGAAGGCGGTAGGCCAGCAGGAAGACCAGCGCCAGGATTGCCAGAATCCCGACCTGGTTCAGAAAGCCCGCCAAGGCCAAGCTCAAAGCCGGGCCGGAAGGCAGAACGGGAATGGTCGCTTCCACTGACGTGAAGTGCCCGGCCGCCCCCAGTGAAAGGCGGGTCGCCGGCTGATGTGGCGTGGCCACCGGAAGTACGAGCGTCACCGGCCCGGTAAAGAGCGCGACGGTACCGGATACAGTCGCGGCCGTTGTAGCAATCGCCGCAATCGCTGAAGCGACCATCAGGAAGATCCCATCGCTTCTCGATACAACCCTCTTTTGTCCGGTTTCGGCTGACCCGCGCGTCAGTTTCACTTTTCCCCCACTTATCGGCATTCGTTAATAACGACTGCCGATAACCTACTGGCTCGCCAGCGGCCGGTCAATGGCAAACAAGAGCGTGCCAACCTGTCCCCCGTACTATAAGCAGCGTGTTACCAGGTTTTTGGGGGCTTTGAACTGTCCCGCAACACAAACAGCCTCGCGTCTATGCGCGCTCCTCCCGGTTCCGGTTACGGTGCATGCCCGAAAGGTTTGTAGATGATCCCAGCCTCCCTCGTCGGGCCGTCCGCTCCGCACCGGCACGGCCCAGGGTGCAAGGATGCGCCAGTGCTGAGGCGGTGGGCCGGAAGCCGAGACGCGCCGCCGGTTTTTCGAGCCGTGAGTCCATGACTTCCAGGAGCATGACTACGCGCCCGTGCAAGGCAAGAACAGCTGCGGCAAGCCGTCCTGGACGCGCCCCAGCCCAGACAACCGCAAACGTGAGCACCGACAGCAGCAGCATGGTCAGCAGGCCTGGAACCCCCTCGGGCCATGGGAGGGACGCGCCCGGAAGCTGCGAGGTGAACCTGGCGGTGGCGGCCACTCCGGCACTGAAGGTTCCAGCAACACCTATGAGGGCTGTTGCTGCCCAAGGGGCGAAAACCATCATCGGCACCGCAGCGGTTCCCAGCAGTGTCACGGGGGCGACCAGCGGTGAAGCAATGACATTCGCCAGCAGGGAGTACGTGGAGAACTGGGGCTGCAGCAGCACGGTGACCGGCCCGCACAGCAGTTGCGCGGACAACGGGACAGCCACGGCCGCGGCCACCCAACGCGGAATGACCAGCGGCACCCAGTCGATGATCTGCCGGCCCAGGATGATGATCCCCAAGGTAGCGAGGACGGACAGAAGAAATCCAAAACTGGATCCCAGCGCGGGATCGGCCAGCAGCAGGCCGATCACAGCAAGGCACAAAAAGCTCAGTCCACGCCCGGACCGACCGCCGGCCAGCGAGATAACGGACACCACTCCCATGAGGGCTGCGCGCAGGACGCTGGCATCCGGCCCCACAAGAACCACGAACAGGCACAGCCCAGTTCCCGCCAGCACGGCTGCCGGCACTCGTGGCAGCCGCAAGCTCCGGCACCCCAACAGAAGTGCTCCGAGGACCAGGCTGCAGTTTGCCCCGCTGACAGCCGTTAAGTGAGTCATGCCCACGCTTTTCATGGCACCGTTCAACCCCTCATCCAAGGCGCTGGTATCTCCCGTGACCATACCCGGGAGCAGCCCGCGGGGATCGGGGGCGAGGAAAGATGCGGCGGCGACGAAACGTTCCCGGAACTCCTTGGCTGCCCGCTGCAGCATCGCTGATGAATCGGGCGGTCCTGCCGCAGCGGACAGAGGCCCGGAAGAGGCAGCGAGGACCGCTGCCTCCTCCCTCCCGGGATCAGGGGGCCGCAGCTTCCCCGTGACACGGACCAGCTGGCCCGGCACCAGCGAGGCCCAACCGCCGCTGCCCATGACCACCATCTGCGCCCGGGTGCGGAGCTGCACGCCGCCGGTGCTGATCTCCCGGGTCCAGACGGGTACAGACCAGCGGGCTGGCGGACCAGCCTGGTTCGGAGCAGTCAAGGCACGGGGGATCCCGCCGACCTCAACTACGGCCACCACTGATTTTCCTGCCGCAACCGCCTCTGACAGCGGGCCTTCGAAGCGCTGGGTGGACGCCACCGCTGAGTGCGCTGCCGCGGCCGCTGCAAGGAAGAACGCTGCCGCCGCCGTGGCGAGGAAGCTCCTCCGGGCCGAAGCTCGGCCCGTCATCCCTGCACCCGGCCGCCGGCGACAGCCGGGTGAGGGCTGCCGGCGTGCACGGCAAAGCAAGAGCACGGCAAGGGCGATCAGTGCACAGCACAGTCCGGCCAACGCGGCCGGCTGCAGCCAGAGCCCCGCGATCGACGCGCCCCAGACCGCTGCCGCGGGCAGGGCGAGCCGCACGTCCGTACGACGGCGCAGTGTGTCCTTGCCTGCGGCGGCCCTGTTCCCCGCCAATTCCGCCACCGCTGCTTTCCATACGCTTTCCAGCGGCCGGTTCCACTGAGTCCGGTGCCGGTGCCGGGAGGCAGCAGGCAACGTCAGGGTTCGACGGCGGCCTGCCGCAGTTGCGGGGCGGACCTGCGGGACGCCGACAGCATCGGGGAGGAGGCCGGCGGCAGGTTCCTGCTCCACCGCAGTCTGGGGCGCAACTGCCCCGCCTTTGGCCGCCGCCTCCACATAACGGTTCCAGGGACTCGTGCGGGACGTTCCGCTGCCGCTACCCATTGGAGCAGCCCGCCGGATCCCTGCTCACACCGTCACCAGCGGCAGCAGCGCTTCGAGCATCTTGGGTCCCACGCCGTCCACCGCATCCAGCTCCTCAACGCTGCTGAACTTACCGTGTTCCTTCCGCCAGTCCACGATGCGCTGGGCGAGCACCGGGCCAACCTTCGGCAAGGCATCCAGCTCCTCCACGCCCGCCGTATTGAGGTTCACTTTCGCCTCTCCCGGTGTCCCGCCGCCCTCGCCACCCAGACCTGCCACACCCTGTGTTGACCCGTCCTGACCGGCGGCGCCGGGCCGGATCGCGGTTTCTTCCTCCCCTTCCCGCGGAACATGGATCTTCTGCCCGTCCTGCACAACAAGGGCGAGGTTCAGCCGGTTCAGGTCGGCGCCGGGGACACCCCCTCCGGCTGCAGAAATAGCGTCATGGACCCGGCTTTCTGCCGCCAGCCTCACCACGCCCGGGCTGGCAACCGCCCCGGCGACATGGACAACGACAGCCCCGGCGGGTACAGCATTCCCTGAGGGTTCATCGGTCCCGGCCTGGTCACCGGTTTCGGCGCTTTCCGCAACTGCGGTTCCCACCGGCTCGGCAGGTGCCGTGCCGCCGGTGCTGATGCCGCTAAGCGGCAGGATTTCGGGCCGCGCCGAAGCCGCCTGCCACCAAAACCACGCCCCGGCAAGAACGGCAAGGATGCCCAGGAAGACGGCCAGGCGCAGCCCTACCCGCCACCGAAGGACCGGACCCGCTGCGGCAGGAGTGGCGCGATCAGTGTCCCGCCCAGGTATGGCTGGTGCGTCCCGTGCACTGTCCGCTCCATCACCCGCCTGGCCCCGGTATACGAAGAGTTCGTTCCCGTCGCCCTCCAGCAGCAGGCCAGGGGCTGGTTCGCCGAGCGCGGCATGGAGGCGGTTCCTGGCGTGGCGCGCCAAAGAACCTGCTGCTCCAGCGTCCCGGCGTGCCATAGCTACAGGCTAGAAACACCCCGACGGCGCCGACAGGCCACCTGGCTGCTATGTGGAAAGCCCGTCCGAGAGATCGCCGGCAGGAGTCGGTTCCTCCCCGACGATGACGGCCAGGACCCCCAGCCCCGCATGGGCGGCAAGGACCGCGGGAAGTGGACTCGTTTGGGCCGGGGGGCAGCCCGGCAAAGCTGCCGCCAGCCGTTCGGCCAGGCCTGCCGCTTCCTCTGGATTGCCGAAATGGTGGACCGCGAGGCGGACTGCCGAAGCCGGGCGGGCCGAAGCGTCAGCGGCGGCGATCTCCTCAAGCCGGGACACCGCCCTGGCGGTAGACCGCACCTTCTCCAACGGCATAATCCGGCCGCCATCGAGGGCCAGGATGGGCTTGATGGACAGCATCGTCCCCAGCAGCGATGCCGCCGCGCCGATGCGGCCGCCGCGGCGCAGCTGTTCGAGGCTGGGCACATAGAAGTACACCCTGGTGTGAGCTGCCTGGCTGGCAGCGGCAGCGGCAACCGCTGCAGCGCCACTGCCGTCGGCAGCTGCACGGACGCCCGCCTGGACGGCCAAGCCCTGTGCCATCCCCACCGTACGGGAGTCAACAACCTTCACCGGGATGTCCACCCGCGCTGCGGCCAGTCGGGCTGCGTCTGCCGTTCCCGAGAGTTCACCGGAGATATGGACCGACACCACAGCCTCGAAGCCCCTTTGCCGGGCGGACCGGTAGGCCTGCTCAAACTGTCCCGGTGACGGCCGGGACGTCTTCACCGATGTTCCGCTGGCCAGGGCCAGTGCGATGGTTTCAGAAATGTCATCCTCGCCCTCACCGTAAATCTCCTCCCCCACCATCACGGGCATGGGAATCACCGTAAGGACGCCCTCTCCGGAAAGCTCAGCCACCCATTCCGGGGGCAGGGCAGCAGCGGAATCGGTCACCACTGCGGTACGGACGACGGCGGCTCCAGGCTTGGCAGCGGGGCGAAGTCCCGCCATCCGAGCACGGAACCAGGCCCAGGCTGCGGCATTGGCGTCCTGCACGCGGCCTCCTGAAGGTCATGGGGGCCGCCGAAGCTGTTCCGGCGGCCGGGTCCGGCCGTGGCTGCTTACCGCTAGGCCGGGACGATGTTGACCAGTTTAGGCGCGCGGACGATCACATTGCGGATGCCACGGCCGTCGAGGGCGCGCTGCACGTTCTCCGAGGCCATTGCCAGCTCACGCAGCTGGTCCTCGGACACCGAGGGAGAAACTTCCAAGCGATCCCGAACCTTGCCCTGGACCTGCACCACGGCGGTGACGGTTTCTTGGACAAGCAGCCCTTCGTCGTGCGTGGGCCATCCTGCATTGGCAACAGAGGCGGGGTGGCCCAGGACGTTCCACATGTCCTCCGCGGTGTACGGCGCGAAGAGGCTCAGGATAACGGCAACAGCTTCGGCAGCTTCACGGACGGCTGGGTCCGAGCCGCCGACACCCGAGTCGATGGCTTTGCGGGTGGCGTTGACCAGCTCCATCAGCTTGGCCACCACCACGTTGAACTTGTTGGCGTCGAGCAGTTCGGCGGCGTCGGCAACAGTCCGGTGCGTGACGGAACGCAGTGCGCGGTCACCCTTGGTGAAGTCAACGCCAGTCTCGCTGGATACGTCCTGGGCGAGGCGCCAGGCGCGGGCCAGGAACTTCGCCGAACCGGAGGGAGAGACGTCGGCCCAGTCCACGTCGTCCTCGGGCGGGGAAGCGAAGACCATGGTGAGGCGGACAGCGTCCACCCCGTACTTGTCCAGCTGCTCGCCCAGGTCCACGCCGTTGCCCAGGGACTTGCTCATGGCTTTGCCGCCGTTGAGCACCTGGCCCTGGTTAAGGAGCGCGCTGAAGGGTTCGTTGGCTTCAATCATTCCGAGGTCGTTAATGACCTTGGTGAAGAACCGCGCGTAGAGCAGGTGCAGGATGGCGTGTTCAACGCCGCCCACGTACTGGCCCACGGGCATCCAGTCGTTGATCTTTTCCGGATCAAACGGGCCTTCGGTGTAGTGCGGGGAGACAAAGCGCAGGAAGTACCACGACGAGTCCACGAAAGTGTCCATGGTGTCCGTATCCCGCTTGGCGGGGCCGTGGCAGGAGGGGCACTCCACGTTGACCCAGGCTTCGGCAGCGGCCAGGGGCGAAGTGCCCTTGGGTGCCAGATCCTCTCCGCGCAGGTCGGAGGGCAGGGTGACGGGCAGGTGCTCGTCAGGCACCGGAACCTCCCCGCAGGACGGGCAGTGGATGATGGGGATAGGGGTGCCCCAAAACCGCTGGCGGCTGAGCAGCCAGTCACGCAGCCGGAAGTTTACGAACTTCTCGCCGGTCCCCTGGCGCTCAAGCATGGCGATCGCGGCCGGGATGGCCTCGGCCTTGGGCAGGCCATCCAGCTCGCCGGAGTTGATCAGGGTGCCCTCCCCCGCCGTGGCCACGCCCGAGACTGCGGGATCCTCCTCGCCGGTGTCGAGGACTGCCCGCACGGGCAGGTCGAAGGTCCTGGCGAAGTCAAGGTCGCGCTGGTCGTGGGCGGGGACAGCCATGATGGCGCCGGTGCCGTAGTCGGCCAGGACGTAGTCCGCCGCCCAGACCGGCAGCTTCTCCCCGTTCAGCGGGTTGATGGCGTAGCGGCCGGTGAAGACGCCGGTCTTCTCCCGCTCGGTGGACTGGCGCTCGATCTCGGTGAGGGCCTTGACCTTTTCCCGGTATTCGTCCAGCGCGGCAGCGTGCTCATCCGTGACGAGTTCGACGGCGAGCGGCGCGTCGGCGGCCACCACAAAGAACGTTGCACCATAGAGGGTGTCCGGGCGGGTGGTGAAGACGGTGACCTCCCTGGCGGGCTTGCCGGCGTCGGCCTCGATCACGAAGTTGACGTGGGCACCCTCGGAGCGGCCGATCCAGTTCTTCTGCATCGCCAGGACGCGCTCGGGCCAGTGGCCGCGGAGCTGTTCCATGTCGTCCAGCAGCCGGTCCGCATAGTCGGTGATCTTGAAGTACCACTGGTTGAGCGACTTCTTGGTCACGGTGGTGCCGCAGCGTTCACAGGCACCGTTGACTACCTGTTCGTTCGCCAGCACCGTCTGGTCCTTGGGGCACCAGTTGACCGGAGAATTCTTGCGGTAGGCCAGGCCCCGCTCGTAAAAGCGCTTGAACAGCCACTGCGTCCAGCGGTAGTACTCGGGGTCCGAGGTGTGCAGCCGGCGTGACCAGTCAGCCGAGATGGCGTACCGCTTGAAGGAGGCAGCCTGCGTGTCGATGTTGGCGTAGGTCCACTCGCTGGGGTGGGCGTTGCGCTTGATCGCTGCGTTCTCCGCGGGCAGGCCAAAGGAGTCCCAGCCAATCGGGTGCAGGACGTCATAGCCCTTCTGGCGCAGGTAGCGGGCCACGACATCGCCCATGGCGAACGCTTCGGCGTGGCCCATGTGCAGGTCGCCTGACGGGTAGGGAAACATGTCCAGCACATAGCGGCGGTCGCGGGACCCGTCGTCGAGGGGGGTGAAGACCTTGAGGTCTTCCCACACCTGCGGCCACTTGGCCTCCATGGCGGTAAAACTGTAGGTGCCCTCCTCAGGCACTTCCGCCGACACTGATGCTGCTGTTCCGGTCTCTGTCTCCGGCTGAACGCCCACTGCTGCCCTCTTCTGTTCTGTTACGGCATCTGTGCTGCCATAACGGCCTGATCCTGCTGCTGCCGGCCCGGGAACTGGCCCGGACACACAAAAGCCCCTCGCCATGGAGGGGCTGCCGCACGCTATCCGCTCTTCGGGATACCGGGCGGCTAAGTAAGCAGAAGGATCGCACGCATAAACCCACTTTAGCGCACCTCGAAAGTCTCCAGTCGCAAACGAGCGGCTGGAGTAGCAGTGACTGAACATGCCGAGGCTGTGAAAGGGGGCCCGGGAGCGGCTTCGGGCGTCCGCGAAGCGGGCGGGGCCCCCTTCACAGCGAAGGCATGGCTTTCCTGGGCTACCTCACGTCCTCGTCGACCCAGTCCATGGATTTGGTGACGGCCTTCTTCCAGAGCCGCATCTGGCGTTCCTGCTCGGACTTGTCCATCTGCGGTTCCCAGCGCTTGTCCTCGGACCAGTTGGCGGAGCACTCGCCCAGGTCCTTCCAGAACCCGACGGCCAGGCCTGCCGCATAAGCAGCTCCCAACGAAGTGGTTTCCACCACCTTGGGCCGGATGACGGGAACGCCCAGGATGTCCGCCTGGAACTGCATCAGCGCGTCGTTGGCGACCATGCCGCCGTCGACCTTCAGCTCACTCAGCGGCACGCCGGAGTCCGCATTGACGGCGTCCAGCACCTCGCGGGTCTGGAAGGCGGTGGCCTCAAGCGCTGCCCGGGCAATGTGGTTCTTGTTCACGAACCGGGTGAGGCCCACGATGGCGCCGCGGGCATCCGAGCGCCAGTAGGGGGCAAAGAGGCCGGAGAAGGCCGGGACGATGTAGACGCCGCCGTTGTCTTTTACCGATGCCGCCAGGGTTTCCACCTCGGGGGCGCTGCTGATCATGCCCAGGTTGTCCCGCAGCCACTGGATGAGCGAGCCTGTGACCGCGATGGATCCCTCCAGGGCGTAGTGCGGCCTGGCGTCGCCCAGCTTGTAGCCCACCGTGGTCAGCAGACCGTTCTTGGAGTGGACGATCTCTTCGCCGGTGTTGAAGATCAGGAAGCAGCCTGTGCCGTAGGTGTTCTTGGCTTCACCGGTTTCAAAGGCGGCCTGTCCGAACGTGGCGGCCTGCTGGTCGCCCAGGATGCCTGCCACGGGGGTCTCACGGAGCAGCTGGGAGCTGTGCACGGTGCCATATACCTCCGAGGAGGATTTGATTGCCGGCATCATGCTGCGTGGTACGCCGAAGATGCCGAGGATTTCGTCGTCCCACTGCAGCGTTTCGAGGTCCATGAACAGGGTCCGGGAGGCGTTGGTGACGTCGGTGACGTGGACGCCGCCGTCCACGCCGCCGGTCAGGTTCCACAGCACCCAGGCGTCGGTGTTTCCAAAGACCAGGTCCCCGGCCTCTGCCTTCTCACGGGCACCGTCCACGTTGTCCAGAATCCATTTGATCTTGGTGCCGGAGAAGTAGGTGGCCAGCGGCAGGCCCACTTTCTGTTTGAAGCGGTCCGAGCCGCCGTCCCTGGCCAGTTCGTCCACGATGTCCTGGGTGCGGGTATCCTGCCACACGAGGGCGTTGTAGACGGGCTTGCCGGTGGTCTTGTCCCACACCACGGCGGTTTCGCGCTGGTTGGTGATGCCGACGGCGGCGATGTCGTGCCGTGTCAGGTTCGCCTTCGAGAGGGCGGAACCGATGACTTCGCGGGTGTTGTTCCAGATCTCCGTCGCGTCGTGCTCCACCCAGCCTGCCTGGGGGAAGATCTGTTCGTGTTCCATCTGGCCCGAGGAGACAATTGCGCCGCTGTGGTCAAAAATGATGGCGCGGGTGCTGGTGGTGCCCTGGTCGATGGCGATCACGTACTGGTTCATGGTGACGTCCTTGTCTTTGTTGCGGCTTTGAGCAGTGAATTTGTGGTGCTGGGAAAAGTCAGGCGGCGGCGGTGGCGATGATGGGAACGAGCCTGGCAACGAGGCCGCCAAGGGCGCCCCCAACCAGCGGGCCCACCACCGGGATCCAGGAATAGCCCCAGTCGCTGGAGCCTTTGCCCTTGATGGGAAGCACTGCATGGGCAATGCGGGGGCCGAGGTCGCGGGCCGGATTGATGGCGTAACCCGTGGGGCCGCCGAGGGACACGCCAATGCCGACGACGAGCAGCGCAACGGCAAGCGGTCCAAGCCCTGACGGGGTCCCGCCGAAGGTGAGGATCACGAAGACCAGGACAAAGGTGCCAATGATCTCGGTGACCAGGTTCCACGGCGTGGAGCGGATGGCGGGTCCGGTGGAGAAGACGCCCAGTTTGCTGGCAACTTCTTCTTCTGCGTCAAAATGCTGCTTGTAGGCGAGCCAGCAGACCACGGCGCCCAGGAATGCCCCCAGCAGTTCGCCACCGAAGTATGTCAGCGTGGTGATGGCGTCCACCGGGACGTTTGGCGCGTATTCGGTCTTTCCGTTAAGGAGCAGACCCAGGGTCACCGCAGGGTTCAGGTGGGCCCCGGACTGTGCGGCAACATAAACGCCCGCGAAGACGGCAACACCCCATCCCCAGGTGACCATCAGGAACCCGCCGCTGTTGCCCTTTGTTCCCCTCAGGGCGACGTTGGCGACGACGCCGCAGCCCAGGAGGGTCAGCATTGCCGTTCCAAATACTTCAGATAAGAAAACTATTCCAAGAGACATCTTTGACTCCTTTTTTATTTTCTGATGGAGGCCCTTCGCGGGTTGAAGGACCGGTGACCGGGGCGGGCTGCCGCCGCGGCCTGCAGCCGGGCCCTAGGTGACCAGGCTGTGGATCTCTACGCGGTGGAACCGCTGCAGCACTTCCTGGGCGTGCGTGATTTCTGCTGCGCGGGCAGCAGCATCCCAACCCAGCGGACCTGACAGCACGTCCGCTACTTCATTCAGCAGTTCGCCGGTCACCAGGCCACGGAAGGCCAGCGAGGTCCGGCGGATGAGGACATCCACGAGGTGTCCCACCTGCTCGTTCGCCGCCATGAATTCCAGTTCCCGGACGCTCAGCTCCCGGGTTGAGTGCAGCAGCCTGTCCCGCGCACCGTCCAGGTACTCCATCACGGCCTCCGCGCGGGTGCCGTAACGGGTCAGCAGGCCGACGGTCCGGTCAGCGTCCCGGCCGGCCCCCATGTGCGCCTTGATCCACTTCTGCACCCCGGCTTCATCAGCAGGGAAGCCTGCGCCGCCGCCGATGGGAAGCTGCGCCGTGGAGACTTTGCGTTCCATGCCGATTTCGGCCAGGACGTCGTTGGCCAGATGCTCAGCCAACGCCCGGAAAGTGGTCCATTTGCCGCCTACCAGGCTGAGCACCACTGCGCCGGTTCCCTCCGTTCCCTTGGCAGGGCCGCGGCGCTCGATGCGGTAGTCCCGGGAGACAAACCCGGGCTGAGTGGCGTCATGGCGGGGCAGGGGCCGCACTCCCGAAAACGTGTAGACGATCTGTTCGCGCGTTACGGCGATGTCGGGGAAGACGTGGTTAATCAGATCGAAGAAGTAGGCGATCTCCTCGTCGGTGCAGACCGCGGCTTCCGCCATGTCCGCATCCACGTCGGTGGTACCCACCAGGACCCGGTCCCCCATCGGGTAGATCAGGACGATCCGGCCGTCCGTGTGCTCGAAGAAAATCTCCCGGCCGCGGCAGGCGGCGAGGAGCTCAGGGTTGTCAAGAACGATATGCGAACCCTTGGTGCCGCCCATGAACGTGGAGGCGGCCCCCATCGCTTCATTGGTCAGGTCCACCCAGGCACCGGTGGTGTTAACGATGACATCTGCAGTGAAGTCGAATTCCTCACCCGTCAGCTCATCCCGCAACCGGACAGTGCTGCCCCTGCCGGTCCCCGGGTTGGGTTGCCCGGTCATGGACTGCAGCGAGACGTAGTTGCTGGCCCGGGCGGTGTTGCCTTGGGCATTGCCTTCGCCCGCTGCCGCGTGCCCGGCCTTCTCACCGTCCTGGAGGACATCGAGCGTAAGCCGCTCCGGGTTGTGGACCGAGGCATCAAAGTAGGTGGCAGTGTATTTGACGTCGGAGCGCAGGCTGGGAAGTTCAGCGCGGGCACGTTCGCCGCTGCGGAAGTGGTGCCGGGGCACGGTGCCGCCGTCCCGCGAGAAGGAGTCGTACAGGCTGAGGCCGAGCTTGATCAGGAAGGCGCCGCGTTCCTTGGGCTTTCCGTGCTGCTTGTGCGCCAGGAAGCGGAGAGGCGCAGAGAGCACTCCGGAGAACGTGCTGAAGATGGGGATGGTGGTCTGCAGCGGCTTGACATAGTGCGGGGCGATCCGGAGGAGACGGTTGCGCTCCACTACTGATTCCCGGACCAGGCGGAACTCGCCGTTTTCAAGGTAGCGGATGCCGCCGTGGATCATGTGGGAGGAGGCGCCGCTGGCACCTTGGCAGTAATCTCCGCGTTCCACGAGGGCCACATCCACGCCCTGCAGTGCCAGGTCACGGAACGTCCCCACGCCGTTGATGCCTCCTCCAACCACCAGGACCTTCGCGTGCGGCCTGCGGCGGAGATGATGGACGGAGCTCCGCTCGGCGCCCGGCTTCGCCGCCGGCGCAACAAGCGGGTTATTTGCATCCTTGGGTCCCAAAATAACTCCCTTGGGGCTTTGTATGGCGCGGGCACCGCAGGGGTGCGCCGCCGTTCTCCACTATTGTTTGGACTAATGGAAAATGGAGTCAAGCACTATGCACGAACGTGCAGAAGGGAGCGGGCATGGACGCTTCAAGGCACTCAGATGCCCTTCGAGCTGCACAAATGTACTACCTGCAGGACCTGACGATGGACGCGATCGCACGAGAGCTGCGGACTTCCAGATCCACTGTCTCCCGGCTCCTGTCAGCCGCGCGGGACTCCGGCCTGGTGCAAATCCAGATCCGCAATCCGCTGGACACGGGACCGGAACTGGAGGGCAGGATCCGCCGGCGTTTCGGGGTGGATGTACATGTGGTGCCGGTCCTGGAGACCTTGAATGAAGCGGAAACACTTGACCGGGTGGCCATGCAGGCAGCCAGGACCATCGGGCCGCTGGTGGACTCCAACGCGATCATCGGCGTGGCCTGGGGATCAACCCTCAGCGCCGTCAGCCGGCACCTCACCCGCAAGATCACCCACGACAGCGTCGTGGTGCAGCTGAACGGGGCGGGCAACATGCACACCACAGGCATCACCTACGCGAGCGACATTATGCGCCGCTTTGGAAGCGCCTACGGAGCACGGGTGGAACAGTTCCCCGTGCCTGCATTTTTCGACCATGCAGCCACCAAAACCGCCATGTGGAATGAACGCAGTGTGCAAAGAATCCTGGAGCTCCAGGCAAAGATGAGCATCGCGATCTTCGGCGTGGGTTCCGTGGATGCCGACTATCCCAGCCACGTGTACGCCGGCGGATACCTGGATGAGGCCGACCTCAATATCCTGGCCACGTCCGATGTGGTGGGCGACGTGGCCACGGTCTTCTTCCGCGGCGACGGATCCTCGGACGGCATTGTCCTGAATGAACGGTCCACAGGGCCTGCCCTTGCTGACCTGCGCCAGGTCAGGCGGAGGATCTGCGTGGTTTCCGGCGTGTCGAAGATCAAGGGGCTTCGCGGCGCCCTCGCCGCAGGCCTGGCGACCGACCTGATCCTTGACGAGGCCACCGCACGGCGCCTGGTCGACTTCGAGGGCCTCGCCACACTGAGTGGGTAGAGTCGTGGCTATGAAAACCTCTCCGCGGCTCAGCCTCAATAACGGCGTGCTGATCCAGCAGCTTGGATTCGGGCTGTACAAGGTCCCGGCAGCTGACGCGGAAAAGCTGGTTGCCATCGCGCTCGCCGCCGGCTACCGCCATTTCGACACTGCCGCCATGTACGGCAACGAAACCGGGCTGGCCCGCGGGATCAGCTCGCAGCTGGGCGGGGAGGGGGACCGCGGCGGATCAGGTGAACTTTTTCCGGCACTCTCCAGGGAGGGCCTCTTCGTCACCACCAAGGTGTGGAACACCGATCATGGCTACGACGCGACGCTGCGGGCGTTCGATACCTCCATGGTCAACCTCGGCCTGGATTACGTGGACCTGTACCTGATCCATTGGCCGTGCGCGAAGCGGGGCCTTTTTCCGGAGACCTACCGCGCCCTGGAAACCCTCTACCGGGAAGGAAAAGTCCGGGCCATCGGCGTCAGCAATTTCCAGCCTGCTCACCTTGAGCGGCTGCTCCAGTCGGCAGAGGTGGTGCCCGCGGTCAACCAGATTGAGCTCCACCCCTGGCTGCAGCAGGCAGAGCTCCGCAATATCCATGACGAACTCGGCATCCGCACCGAGGCGTGGAGCCCCCTGGGCCGCGGCCAGGTCCTCGCCGATCCCGTGGTCCAGGCCTGCGCCGCCGAACACCGCAGGACACCCGCACAGGTGATCCTCCGCTGGCATATGCAGCTCGGCAACATCGCCATCCCCAAGGCCAGCTCGGAAGCCCGCATCCGTGAGAACCTGAACCTCTTCAATTTCGAGCTTTCCGAACGGGACATGGCGGCGCTGGCAGGGCTGGACCGTGGCCACCGCACAGGCTCACACCCGGACCACGTCAGCTAGGCTGCACCAGATGACCACAGCGCACCCCGGAGCAGCCGCGCCTGCCTACTTCAGCCCTGGCCTCGCCGCCCGCACCTCTGCCTCCTCAGTGGAGCTCGACGGCGGCAAGGTTGCCTTTTGGACCTACGAACCCTTGCCTGCCACTCCGGAAACGCGGACTATCCTGGTCATCCACGGCTTCCGGGGAGACCACCACGGACTGCTGCGGGTAGCAGACCAGCTTCCCGACATGCGCATCATCATGCCGGACCTTCCCGGGTTCGGGGACTCCGAGGCGTTCAGGTCGGCTGAGCACTCCGTGCAGCGTTATGGTGCTTTCATCACGGAGTTCATGACAGCCCTGGGCCTGGGCCCGGATACCGTCCTGCTGGGCCATTCCTTCGGCTCCATCATTGCCGCGCACTATGTTGCCGACAACCCAGGAACCGTTTATCCCCTTATCCTCATCAATCCGATCGCAGCACCGGCGCTTGAAGGGCCAAAAGGCCTGATGACGCGGCTGGCGGTGCTGTACTACCGACTGTCCGCGCGCCTTCCCCGGTCCTTGGGACTGGCCCTGCTGCGGAGTCCGCTGATCGTCCGGGTGATGAGCGAAACCATGGCCAAGACCGCTGACCGGGGCCTCCGGCGTTTCATCCACCGGCAGCACCACGCCTACTTCAGCGCCTTTGCGAGCCGCGAAAGCCTGCTTCAGGCATTCACCGCATCCGTCACCAGCCATGTGGCAGAAGTAGCCCCCCGGCTGACCCTGCCGGTGCTCCTGATAGCGGGCGAAAAGGATGAAATTGCCGTCCTCGGCGACCAGCGCCGACTGGCCGCGCGGCTCCCCGACGGCGAACTCCGGGTGATTCCCGGCGTCGGCCATCTCATCCATTACGAAACACCCGAACCGGCAGCCGCCTTCATCCGTAGCTTCCTTAAGGACCATCCCGCGTGAAGATCCTGATCGATGCACGTTTCACCAGGACCGACCACCACGACGGCATCAGCCGCTATGGGGCAAGCCTGATCGCCGCCACAGCCAAAATCGCGGACGTCTCCATGCTGGTTTCCGATGTCCGGCAACTCGCCCTGCTGCCGGACGTTCCCTACACGCTGATCAGCAGCCCGTTGTCACCGCGGGAGCTATTTGTGGCGGGCACCATCAATAGGCTCGACGCTGACGTGGTGGTGTGCCCCATGCAGACGATGGGCACGTGGGGCCGCAAGTACGGCCTGGTCCTGACCCTCCATGACCTCATCTATTACGAGCACCCGACCCCTCCAGGGTTCCTGCCGGCGCCCGTGCGGCTGCTCTGGCGGCTCTACCACAAGGCGTACTGGCCGCAGCGGCTTCTCCTCAACCGGGCAGATACAGTTGCCACCATCAGCAGGACCACTGAAGCACTCATGGCAAAGTACCGGCTCACCCGCCGCCCGGTCCGGATCATCAGCAACGCACCGCAGCCGGCGCAGGAGCCCCGCTCCGCCGAAGCCGGAGCGGACCAGTCACTGGTGTACATGGGCTCCTTCATGCCATACAAGAATGTGGAAACCATGGTGGCGGGCATGGCCGGACTCCCGGGCTATACCCTCCACCTGCTCAGCCGCATCACGCCGCAGCGTCGTGCGGAACTGGAACGGCTCGTGCCGCAGGGTGCCCACGTAGTGTTCCACAACGGCGTCACCGACGAGGAGTACGACGCGTTCCTGCGGTCGGCCACTGCGCTTGTCAGCCTGTCCCGGGCGGAGGGATATGGGCTTCCGCTGGTGGAGGCCATGGCTTTGGGCACCCCCGTCATAGCAAGCGACATCCCCATCTTCAGGGAGGTCGGCGGAGATGCTGCCCTTTACGTGGACCCGGCCTCCCCCGGGGACTTTGCCGCTGCCGTGACAACGCTGCAGGACAATACCCGCTGGCAGGATTTCTCCCGGCGTTCCCTTGCCCGGGCGCAGGAATTCAGCTGGGACGAGTCCGCCCGCCAGCTCGTGGAGGTTGCCCACGAGGTGGTGCAGCGGCGACGCAAGGCCAACTCACGCAACGGCAGCTCAGGCTAAAGCACGTCAACCCCATCCAGCCGGAGCTGGAAGGGCTCCATGGTGCGCTTGGCTGCTGCCGCCGCCCGGGCGACGCGCAGGACGCGGGTGACGGCGGACGCCTGGGCGTAAGGGAAAAACAGCAGGGTGCGGACATCCTCCACGGAGCGGCGGGCGGACGGCGGACCATTGAGCACCAGGGGTGCAGGGCCGGCGCTGCGCAAGGAGATGCCGGCGGAGCCGAGTTCGGCCGCGACCGCGGCGGTGTACTGCTCGACGGCGGCGCGTGGCCCGGTGACGGACGCGATACGCACTGCAGGAGGAAGCTGCAACTCTGCCCGCAGGGCCAGCTCCCGATGGGCGTAACCGGCAGGGTCCCACCGGAGCAGGGCGCCCACGGCAGCCGTGTCTGAGGCGGTTACCACCACCAGGCCGCCATCTGTGGCAGGGCGAACCAGCGCTGCCGCGTTGAACCATCGCCGCACGGTGTCCTCTGCGGCGCGGAGTGTTTCGCGCCGCAGCAGGGAATCCCCATCCAGCAACAGGGCGGCAGCATATCCCCCGGCTGCCACGGGCTCAGCCCCCACCGTGGCGACGATCAGGGCCCTGCCCGCACCGACTTCTGCCTTCACCTGGTCCCCGGAGGAAGTGACGACGGTGGTGCCGGGAAAAGCCCGGCCCAGCTCCTCCGCCGTGCGGATGACACCGGTAGCACCCTTGCGGAGCCGGCGTCCGCCGCAGTGTCCGCAGCGCCAGTCAGGCGCAGGCGTGGAGCACCAGCGGCATTGGGGCATCAGTGAGGTGCCGTTGGCGCCTGCCAGTGCCAGGGGCCCCTGGCAGGCGCCGCAGCGCGCCGGCTCGCGGCAGGTTTCGCACGCCAACGACGGTGCATACCCGGCGCGGGCTACCTGCACCAGGACGGGCCCGCGCTCCAGGCCCTCCTGGGCAGCACGCCATGCTGCGCCGGGAAGCCGGGCAATCCTGGCCAACGGATCCCGCTCCTGTTCGAAGCTGTCCGCAGTACTGACGACGCGCGGCACAGTCCGGCGGACATCCGGGCGGCCGGCCTCCACCGCCAGCGCCCAGCCGGCTTCCACCAGCCGCTGTGCCTCTGTGCTGCGGGCGTGGCCTGCCAGGAGACAAGCGGTGCCCTTCTGCTCTGCGCGCAGGAGCAGGACTTCGCGGGCGTGGGCATAGGGGGCACGCTGCTCGATATGGAGGTCGTCCCCGTCGTCCCAGCAGACGACCAGGCCCAGGTTCCGCACAGGGGCGAAAGCCGCGGACCTCGTCCCAATGGCCACCTGGGCTGTCCCCGCAAGCAGCCGAAGGAAATTCCGGTACCGTGGCGTCGGACCGTCGTCCGCCGCCAGGCGGGCAACCGCACCTTCCGGCAGCAGGGGCCGCAGGGCATCTTCAAGCCGGTCCAGGTCGCGGTAGTCGGGCACCGCCACCACGGCGCCGCGGCCCGAAGCGCAGGCAGCGGCCACTGCTTCTGCCAGCAACTGCGGCCACCCGCCCGGACCGTAACCCTGCAGCGGGTTCACCACCGCCCTCGGCGAACCACCCCCAGCCACGTGGCGCAGGAAGGCAGGGCCATTGCGGTACATCCTCCAGGCGGCACCGGGCAACTCTCCACCCGCGGCCGCCCCCTCCGGTGGAATGATTTCCGGCGCTGCAGTCCCCTCCGCGGGTGCGGCTGCATCCTGTGCCGGTGCGGCGAACTCCTTCTCCAGCCGTGCGACCCGCGGCGGGACGGCGACGCGGAGCACATCGCTGACCGTTCCCGCATACCGTGCGGCGACGGCGGAAACCAGCTCCTGCACTGCAGGCGTGAGAACGGGGACCGGCGAAACAACTTTCGCCAGCGGCACCAAAGTGTGTCCGGCGTCGGACTCCCCTACGCGCTCCATGATGAAGCCGTTGAGCTCCTGGCCGTTGAACTTAACTTTGACCCTGACACCGGGACTGGCGGCGCTGTCCAGGGTCTCCGGAACGCCGTAATTAAAGAGCCTGTCCAGGTGCGGAAGGGACGATTCCACCAGCACCTTGGCCACCGGCAAGTGTTCGGCGAGCCGGGGCCCGGATGCCCGTGGCGTCGGGGGGAAACCCTGCAGCAGGGACGGCTGCACGGAGCCCGGGAGATCCAGTGCCGGCTGGACGGTTTTCCCGGCAGCGAAGGGCCGGTCAGCAACCATGGCAGTTACCTCCGTTCGGCTTCCGGCTGGACATGGCCATCAAAGCACGGGGCACTGACATTGCTGCCGGCGGCGCAGGAAGCCCGGCTGCCCCGAACTTTAAGCGTTGAAGAAAGCTTTCAGCTCGTCCACGCGGTCCAGGCGCTCCCAGGTGAAGTCCGGCTCGTCGCGGCCGAAGTGGCCGTGCGCCGCAGTCTTGGCGTAGATGGGCCGCTTCAGGTCGAGTGCATCGATGATGGCCCGCGGGCGCAGGTCGAAGATCTCGGCGATCGCAGCGCTGATGCGGGCAGGATCAACGGTTTCGGTTCCGAACGTCTCCACGTAGGTGCCCACAGGGCGGGCCTGGCCGATTGCATAGGCGATCTGGATTTCGGCGCGCTTGGCCAGGCCGGCAGCCACCACGTTCTTGGCTACCCAGCGCATGGCGTAAGCGGCGGAGCGGTCCACCTTGGACGGGTCCTTGCCGGAGAAGGCGCCGCCGCCGTGGCGGGCCATCCCGCCGTAGGTGTCCACAATGATCTTGCGGCCGGTCAGGCCGGCATCACCCACGGGGCCACCGATGACGAATTCGCCGGCAGGGTTGAGGATGTTCCGGGCCCGGGAGATGTCCAGGTTGGCGCCGGCCAGGACAGGTCCGATGACCACGGATGCGAGGTCCGCCCGCAACTGTTCCAGGCTTGCGCCTTCGGCGTGCTGGCTGGAGATCACCACGGTTTCGACGGACACCGGGAGGTCCTTGTCGTAGCCAACGGTCACCTGGGTCTTGCCGTCCGGGCGGAGGTAGGCCAGTTCGCCGGTCTTGCGGACTTCGGTAAGCCGTTCGGACAGGCGGTGGGCCAGCCAGATGGGCAGCGGCATGTAGGAGGGGGTTTCGTCGCTGGCATAGCCAAACATCAGGCCTTGGTCGCCTGCGCCCTGCAGGTCGTAGTCGTCCTCCTGGCGCCCTTCGCGGGCCTCCAGGGAGTTGAACACGCCGCCGGCGATGTCATTGGACTGCTGGCCGATGGAAACGGACACACCGCAGCGGGCGCCGTCGAAACCGTTGGCGGAAGAGTCGTAACCGATCCCCAGGATGGTCTCGCGCACAATCTGCGGGATTTCCACGTAGGCGTCCGTGGTGACCTCACCGGCCACATGGACCAGGCCGGTCGTGGCCATGGTTTCCACTGCCACCCGGGATTCCGGGTCCGCGGCCAGCAGCGCGTCGAGGATGGCGTCGCTGATCTGGTCGCAGATCTTGTCCGGATGGCCCTCGGTGACCGACTCGGAGGTGAAGAGCCGAAGCGCGGAAGGCGAGGCCCCGGACGTCTGGGGAAGGTGCAGCGGTAAAGTCACTTAATTACCTTACTGGTTGAAGTATGCGCGCCCGCCCGGAGACGTCGGCAGATGTCTCCGTGCTAAGCAAAGGTGTCCTGAAACACTCAGGCGCGGGGCGAAACGGAATTCAGTTCAAGGCCGATGCGGCTGATGATGGCCGCCGAAACCTCGGTCTTGGTCCCGGTCGCCTCCTGCGGCTCGGAACCGGACCGCGCCAAAATGACCACCGAGTTGTGGTCCTGGCCGAAGACTCTGTCCGTTCCCACATGGTTGACCACCAGCAGGTCACAGCCTTTGCGGTGCAGCTTCGCTTCGGCGTAGGCCAGCACGTCCCCCTGGCTGTCCCCCGTTTCGGCGGCAAAACCGACAATGAGCTGCTGCTTCTCCCCCGCTCCGGCGCCCTTCAGGTTCCTCAGCTCCACCAGTTCCTGGAGGATGTCAGGGTTCCGCACCAGCGTGATCACCGGATCGGCATGGTCATCGCGTTTCTTGATCTTGGTGTCCGAGATCTCTGCCGGGCGGAAGTCGGCAACGGCCGCTGACATGATGACGACGTCGGAATCAGCTGCCGCTGCCAGCGCTGCCTCCCGCAGCTGCAGGGCAGTCTCCACCGGCACAACCTCGACGCCGGCCGGCGCCGGTACATCCATGTGGGCTGCCAGCAGACGGACGGTTGCACCGGCGTTCCTCGCCGCTACCGCCAGGGCAACGCCCTGCTTCCCGGAGGACCGGTTCCCGAGAAACCGCACGGGATCGAGCGGCTCGCGGGTGCCGCCGGCACTGATGGTGACGGTCCGGCCGGCCAGTGGCAGCTGGAAATCCGACTGACCCTGCACAAGCGCCATGGCGGCGTCGTAGATCGCTTCCGGTTCAGGGAGCCTGCCCGGCCCGGAATCGGCCCCGGTCAGCCTGCCCGTGGCGGGTTCCAGCACGGCAGCCCCCCTGCCCCGGAGGGTTTCGACGTTCGCGCGGGTTGCCGCGTGCTGCCACATTTCAGTGTGCATGGCGGGCGCGAACAGGACCGGCCCGCGCGCCATCAGCAGGGTGTTGGTGAGGAGGTCGCCGGCCTGCCCGGTGGCAGCCTTAGCCAGCAGGTCGGCGGTCGCCGGTGCCACCACAATGAGGTCTGCCTCGTGGCCCAGGCGGACGTGGTTGACCTGGTGGACGTCGTCAAAGACGCTGTTGCTGACCGGATTCCCGGACAGGGCCTCCCAGGTGGCGGTGCCGACAAACCGGGTGGATGCCTCGGTGGGAATGACCGTGACGTGATGTCCGGCTTCAGTGAAAAGCCGGAGGAGCGATGCCACCTTGTAGGCGGCTATCCCTCCCCCGACTCCGAGGACTATGCGCACGTGACCTCCGTCAACAGCAAGTCAGGTTCAGCAGCAGGATTACTCTGCTGCTTCGATCGGCGTGGAGACCAGCTTGCCTTCGTTGATCTCACGAAGGGCGATCGAGAGCGACTTCTCGTTCAGCCTGGTGTCGACGAGCGGGCCGACGTACTCGAAGAGACCCTCGTGCAGCTGGGCGTAGTAAGCGTTGATCTGACGAGCACGCTTGGCACCGAAGATCACCAGGCCGTACTTGGAATCGGCTGCCTCGAGCAGCGAGTCGATGGGCGGGTTGATGATGCCTTCAAGGTTCGTGGACACGAATTCTCCAAATTTCTAGCGGGCTGAGGGTTCCGGCAGGTGTGGATGCGGGGTCAGCCCCATGAGTGAAACAAGCTCGTCCGCTGCCCGGCGGACGTCGTCATTGATGACGGTGTGGTCGAACTCCGGTTCAGCAGCAAGTTCCAGTTTAGCGGTTTCCAGGCGTCGCTGCTGTTCCGCGGGCGTTTCCGTGCCGCGCCCCACCAGCCGGCGCACCATTTCGTCCCAGCTCGGCGGAGCCAGGAAGACGAACTGCGCGTCCGGAACGGCCGCCTTCACCTGCCGGGCCCCCTGCAGGTCGATCTCCAGCAGCACCGAGCGTCCCTCGGCGATCGCCTGGTTCACCGTGCTCTTCAGGGTGCCGTAGGTGTTCTTGCCGTGGACCACTGCCCACTCAAGCAGTTCACCATCTGCGATGAGTCGCTCGAACTCCTCCTTCGTTTTGAAGAAGTAGTGGACGCCGTCCTGCTCGCCTGGGCGGGGAGCCCGCGTGGTGGCCGATACGGACAGCCAAACCTCGGGATAGTTGTCACGGATGTAGGTGGACACGGTGCCTTTGCCAACAGCCGTCGGACCAGCGAGGACTGTCAGTCCAGGTTTCTTGCTCACGTATTCCTTTTGCCGAAGTTCGCGGTACGGCGGGCTGCGGCCCGTCCTAGTTCTCGTCTATAAAATCTACCAGCGCCCGGCGCTGGTGGACGCCCAGGCCACGGATCCTCCGGGAGGCGGCAATCCCCAACTGGCCCATGATGGCAGCGGCACGGACCTTCCCGATGCCCGGCAGCGCCTCCAGCAGTTCCGAAACCTTCATCCTGGCCAGGGCGTCGTCCTGCAATGCCGAGTTGATGATGTCGGCGGCGGACCTCTCACCGTTCTTCAGGCTTTCCTTGGCCGCTGCGCGGGCCGCCCTGGCTGCTGCTGCCTTGGTCAGGGCCTCAGCCCGTTCCGACGCTGACAAGGGTCGCAGGACCATGGAGGACACCCCCGGATTCGGCGGATTCGTCCAAGGGCGGCCGCCCTTGGACCTGTCCTGAAACTACCCTTTGGTGCTGCCCGAATCAATGCATCCGGTGAAACGGGACGCTATTCGCCGCGGAGTCCGTCCAGTGTCCGCAGGGCCGCATCACGAAGCCCCCGCAGCCCCGGTCCAGCGGAGAGGATGTCACGGCTCGATGTGCCCAGGACCTGCGGATATGCAGCACCGAACGTGGCGCGCAGATCAGCCGGCGTGGCGCCCTGGGCCCCGAGTCCGGGTGCCAGCAGAGGGCCCCGGACGGCGGAAAGGTCGAGGTCCAGGTCGGCGATTGCCGAGCCCACGGTCGCCCCTACCACCAGGCCCACGGAACCCATGCTGTCCTGGTAACGCCCATTTTCCACTGCGGCCGCCTGGGCGATCCTCCGTGCTACTGAGTCCGCCCCCCCGACGTGCTGGACGGAGGCGCCCTCCTGGTTGGACGTAAGCGCGAGGACGAAAACCCCGCGTCCGGTGTCCGCCGCGAGGTCCAGCGCCGGCCGCAGCGACTCGAAGCCGAGGTACGGGCTGAGGGTCACCGAGTCTGCCGCAAGCGGGGAATCGTCGCGCAGCCAGGCGTCAGCGTACGCGGCCATGGTGGATCCGATGTCCCCGCGCTTGGCGTCGGCGATGGTGAGCACCGATTCGTCCCTCGCTTCCGCGAGGAGGTCCTCCAGGATTGCCATCCCGGCGGAACCGAGGCGTTCGTACAGGGCCACCTGTGGCTTAATGGCGGCAGCGAGCGGAGCCACCGCCTCCAAAACTGTAAGGGAAAAGCGCCTCAGCCCGGCGGCGTCGTCGTCAAGTCCCCAGGCCTTCAGCAGGGCCGGGTGCGGGTCGATGCCCACGCAGAGCGGGCCGCGGGCAGCCATGGCCGCGCCAAGCCGGGAGCCGAAGGGCTCCCGGCTGGCGCCTGGTACCTGCTGAGCGCCCGGTACCTGCTCAGGCATGCTGCAGGGCCGCTTTCTGGGACTCAGCCAAGGCGGCTGCGTGCTCCTGGAGGCTGGTGACGGACCATTCGTAGGTCCGCATCGCCTCAATCGCCTGGACTGCCGCGTTGAACTCGGCCACGGTGGTGATGCAGGGAATGCCGATGGACGTGGCAGCCGCGCGGAGTTCGTATCCGTCGCTGCGTGCTTCGCCGCCGGATGGGGTGTTGAAGACCATGTCGATCTCGCCGGCGATGACGAGGTCGGCGATGGTGCCTTCACCTTCGGCGCTGCTGCCTTCTGCCACCTTGCGGACCGGAGTGGCCTGGATGCCGTTGCGGCGCAGGACGTCGGCGGTGCCGCCGGTGGAGACGATCTCGAAGCCCAGGTCGGAGAGCCGCTTGACGCCCATGATCACCGAGCGCTTGTCCCGGTTCGCGACGGAGACGAAAATCTTGCCTTCGGTGGGCAGGGCATTGTTGGCGGCCGCCTGGCTCTTGGCGAAGGCGGTATCGAAGTGCTTATCGATGCCCATGACCTCGCCGGTGGAGCGCATTTCCGGTCCGAGCAGGGAGTCCACCACCTTGCCTTCAATGGTACGGAACCGGCTGAACGGCAGGACCGCCTCCTTGACGGATACGGGTGCGTCCAGGGGCAGGGAGGAGCCGTCCCCCACTTCCGGCAGCATCTTGTAGCCGGTGCGGAGCTGGTTAATGGTCACGCCGGTGCCGATCAGGGCCGCGGCCTTGGCCATCTGGACGCCGGTGGCCTTGGAGACGAACGGGACCGTCCGGGAAGCCCGCGGGTTGGCTTCAAGGACGTACAGGACATCGGAAGCCAGCGCGAACTGGATATTGATCAGCCCGCGGACTCCCACGCCTTCGGCGATGGCCCGGGTTGCCGTCCGTACGCGCTCAAGGACGTTGGTACCCAGGGTGATGGGCGGCAGCACGCAGGCGGAGTCGCCGGAGTGGATGCCGGCCTCCTCAATGTGCTCCATGATGCCGCCGAGGTACATTTCGGTGCCGTCGAAGAGGGCGTCGACGTCAATTTCGACGGCGTCCTCCAGGAAGCGGTCGATGAGCACCGGGTGGTCCGGGGTGATTTCGGTCGCGTTGGCGATGTAGCGGGACAGGTTGGGCTCGTCATAGACGATTTCCATGCCGCGGCCGCCCAGGACGTATGAGGGCCGGACCAGGACCGGGTAGCCGATCTCGTCAGCGATCTTTTTGGCGTCCTCGAAGGAGACGGCGGTGCCGTTCTTCGGCGAGGTCAGGCCGGCCTTGTCCAGGACGCGGGAGAACGCGCCGCGGTGCTCCGCAAGGTCGATGGCCTCCGGGGAGGTGCCGAGGATGGGCACGCCGGCGTCTGCCAGCTGCTGGGCAAGCTTCAGGGGCGTCTGGCCGCCGAGCTGGACGAAAACGCCCATCACGCCGCCGGTGCGCTCCTCTGCCGCGATGACCTCCAGCACGTCCTCGAGCGTCAGCGGCTCGAAGTACAGGCGGGTGGAGATGTCGTAGTCGGTGGAGACGGTTTCCGGATTGCAATTGACCATCACGGTCTCATAGCCGGCCTTGCGCAGTGCCATGGAGGCATGAACGCAGGAGTAGTCGAATTCGATGCCCTGGCCGATGCGGTTGGGGCCGGAACCGAGGATCAGGATGGAGGGCTTGGCGTGCAGCGCAACTTCGTCCTCCTCGTCGTAGGCCGAGTAGTGGTACGGCGTGTAGGCGGCGAATTCGGCGGCGCAGGTGTCAACGGTCTTGTAGACCGGGCGGATGCCCAGCGCCTGGCGGACTCCGCGGACCACAGCCTCGGAGTTGTGCGTGAGGGCACCAATCTGCTCGTCAGAGAAGCCGTGGCGCTTTGCACGCTGCAGCATTTCCTTGGTGAGCGCACCGGCCTGGCGGATTTCGCGGGAGATTTCGTTGAGGAGCTGCAGCTGGTCAAGGAACCAGGGGTCGATTTTGGTGGCCTCGAAGAGCTGTTCAACCGTGGCGCCACCCAGCAGGGCGCGCTGGACCTGGTGGAGGCGTTCCGTCGTGGGGCGCTTTGCCTTTTCAATAAGCTGAGCCACTTCCCATTCGGGAACGGAGGTGAAGTCCAGCTGGGAGCCCTTCTGCTCCAGCGACCGCAGGGCCTTCTGCAGGGCTTCGGTGAAGTTGCGGCCCATGGCCATGGCCTCGCCCACGGACTTCATGGTGGTGGTCAGGGTGTTGTCTGCCGCCGGGAACTTCTCGAACGCGAAGCGCGGCACCTTCACCACAACGTAGTCCAGCGTGGGCTCGAAGGAGGCCGGGGTCTTCTGGGTGATGTCATTCGGGATCTCGTCCAGCGTATAGCCCAGGGAGAGCTTCGTGGCGATCTTGGCGATGGCGAAGCCGGTCGCCTTGGAGGCCAACGCTGACGAACGGGACACGCGGGGGTTCATCTCGATGACGACGACGCGCCCGGTGGCGGGATCGACCGCGAACTGGATGTTGCAGCCGCCGGTGTCAACGCCCACTTCGCGGATGACGGCGATGGAGATGTCCCGCAGCCGCTGGTACTCGCGGTCGGTCAGGGTGAGGGCCGGTGCCACGGTGATCGAATCTCCGGTGTGGACGCCCACGGGGTCGAAGTTCTCGATGGAGCAGACCACCACGACGTTGTCGTTTTTGTCCCGCATCATCTCGAGCTCGTACTCCTTCCAGCCGAGGATGCTCTCTTCGAGCAGCACCTCGCTGGTGGGGCTGTACTGCAGGCCCTGGCCCACGATGCGGCGGAGGTCATCCTCGTTGTAGGCGAGGCCCGAGCCCAGGCCGCCCATGGTGAAGGAGGGCCGGACCACCATGGGGTAGCCGAGGTCGCCAGCGGCCTTCAGTGCCTCGTCCATGCTGTGGATGATGTGGCTGCGGGCAGATTCGGCGCCGCAGCGCTCCACCACGCCCTTGAACTTCTCGCGGTCCTCGCCCAGCTCGATGGCGGCGATGTTGGCGCCGATCAGCTCCACGTTGTACTTCTCGAGCACACCGTTCTTGTCCAGGGCGATGGCCGTGTTCAGGGCCGTCTGGCCGCCCAGGGTGGGCAGGACCGCGTCAGGGCGCTCCTTGGCGATGATCTTTTCCACCACCTCGGGGGTGATGGGTTCGATGTAGGTGGCGTCGGCGAACTCCGGGTCGGTCATGATGGTGGCCGGGTTGGAGTTGACCAGGATGACCCTCAGGCCCTCCTCCTTGAGGACGCGAAGCGCCTGCGTGCCGGAGTAGTCGAATTCGGCGGCCTGGCCGATGACGATCGGGCCGGAACCGATGACCAGGACGCTCTTAAGGTCAGTTCTCTTGGGCATTACTTCTTGTCCTCAGTCTTGTTTTCGTTTTTGTGTTCAGCGCCGGCGGAGTGGGCAGAGTCAACCGGGTCCTTGGACAGATTCGCGGTCCTGCCGTCCCGCGTCCCCTCCATCAAATCGATGAAACGGTCGAAAAGGTAGGCGGCGTCGTGGGGGCCTGCGGCCGCCTCGGGGTGGTACTGGACGGAGAAGGCGGGGATGTCCAGGCAGGCCAGGCCTTCCACCACATCATCGTTCAGGCTGACGTGGCTGACTTCGACGCGCCCGTAGCGTGCCTCCGGGGCCTGCGTGGCGCCGTCGAGCGGGGCGTCCACGGCGAAGCCGTGGTTCTGGGAGGTGATTTCCACCTTGCCCGTGCGGCGGTCCATCACGGGCTGGTTGATGCCGCGGTGGCCGTAGCGGAGCTTGTAGGTGCCAAAGCCGAGGGCGCGGCCCAGGATCTGGTTGCCGAAGCAGATACCGAAGTAGGGCAGTTTTTCGTCCAGGACTGACCGGAGCAGCTTGACCTGCGCATCGGCGGTGGCGGGGTCGCCGGGGCCGTTGGACATGAAGAAGCCGTCGGGATTGACTGCCTTCACGTCGTCGAGCGTGGCCGTGGCCGGCAGGACATGGACGCGGACGCCGCGCTCGGCGAACCGTACCGGGGTCATGGCCTTGATGCCGAGGTCGATTGCGGCGATGCTGAAGCGCGGGTCCCCTTCCCAGCCGTAGTCCTTCGGCTCCACCACATAGGCATTGTCCACGCTGACTTCCTCCGCCAGCCGGGAGCCCTCCATGGGGGCGCTGGCCAGCACGGCGTCGAGGAGTTCCTTGTCCGTTGCCCGGGCGGCGTCGCCGGAGAAGATGCCCGCGCGCATGGTCTTGTGCTCGCGCAGGTGGCGGGTGATCGCGCGGGTGTCCACGCCCTGGATGCCCACGATGCCCTGCTCAGCGAGTTCTTCGTCCAGGGAACGCTCGGAGCGCCAGTTGGACGGGCGGCGGGCTGCGTCGCGGACGATGTAGCCGGCCACCCAGATGCGGCGGGACTCGGCGTCGTCATTGTTGACGCCGGTGTTGCCGATGTGCGGCGCCGTCTGCACCACCAGCTGGCGGGCATAGGAGGGGTCCGTGATGGTCTCCTGGTAGCCGGTCATGCCGGTGGCGAAGACTGCTTCACCCAGGGCGGTTCCGGTGGCGCCGTAACTGGTCCCGCGGAAGATGCGGCCGTCTTCGAGAACGAGCGCCGCGGGGGCTGCCGGAGCGGCGGCGGTTGCTGTGTTTGTTGTCACTGTCTTACTTTCCACTGTTGGCGTCAGCCGCCGGGGCTGAAGAGATCAATTGGCGTAATGCTTCGAAGAGGACGTCCTTGTCCGCCGCGCGGCGGGTGCGGAAGCCGGTGTCCAGCGCGTGGGCGCCGAGAAGCCAGGCCAGCACCAGCAGGCCGTCCTTCTCCACGAACTTTCCGGCCATTCCGCTGTCCTGCCGGACATCGGTGAGGGACGTGGCGGGTATATAGAGGGCGGGAGCCCCGGAACGGTCAAAGAGGACGCCGTGCGGGTACACCGCTAGCGTTGCGTTGGTGCGGATCCCGAGGCTGTGCACGGCGATCCGGTCCAGCCAGTCGCCTGCCGTGGTGGTGGCAACATACTGCCCCTCTGCGACGGCGGTGGGCTGGCCGGGAGCCTCCGGCACCGGAGGCAGCTGTTCGACGTCGGACTGGCGGCGCAGCCTGTTGCGCCACCCGATGGCAAGGAGGACAAAGACGACGGCGACGATCGCCAGCATCGCCAGTCCGGGAAGGATTTTGTCCATCAGGCAACGCCTGCCGCAGTGGCGTCAGTGAACGCGTAGGGGGTGTTGAGTTCTCCGTTCAGGACGGTGGGGTGCCCCTTGAAGAACGTGGCCACCACCTTGCCGGGCAGCTCCCTTCCCTTGAAGGGTGAGTTGCGGCCCATGGTGGCCATCCGGAACGGGTCAACCGTCCAGCGCGCGGCGGGGTCCACCAGGATGACGTTGGCAGGTTCCCCTGCCTCCAGGGGTCGGCCCTGGTCGGCGAGGCGGCCGATCCTTGCTGCCGCCGTGGACGTGACCCGGGCGAAATCGGCCCAGGTCATGAGACCCGTTTCAATCATGGCGTGCTGGACCACTGAGAGCGCCGTTTCCAGGCCCGTCATGCCCATGGCTGCCTGCGCCCACTCGCATTCCTTGTGTTCGCTGGGGTGCGGAGCATGGTCGGTGCCCACGACGTCGATGGTGCCGTCCGCCAGGCCGGCGCGTAACGCCTCAACATCTGCATCCGTGCGCAGCGGCGGGTTGACCTTGAAGACTGGATCGTAGCTGCGGACGAGGTCGTCGGTGAGCAGCAGGTGGTGCGGCGTGACCTCCGCCGTGACGTTGATGCCCCGTCCCTTGGCCCAGCGGATGATTTCCACCGACCCTGCGGTGGAGACGTGGCAGACGTGCAGCCGGGAGCCAACGTGCTGGGCCAGCAGGACGTCGCGGGCAATGATGCTCTCCTCCGCCACTGCCGGCCACCCCGCAAGGCCCAGGACGGCCGACACGTCGCCTTCGTTCATCTGGGCGCCGGACGTGAGGCGCGGTTCCTGGGCATGCTGGGCCACCACGCCGTCGAAGGCTTTGACATACTCGAGCGCGCGTCGCATCAGCACGGGGTCGTGGACGCAGATGCCGTCGTCGGAGAACATGCGGACGCGGGCGCGGGAATCGGCCATTGCACCCAGTTCGGCGAGCTGCTCCCCTGCCAGGCCGACGGTGACGGCCCCGACCGGGCGGACGTCCACCCATCCTGCTGCGCGGCCAAGGGAGAATACCTGCTCAACGACGCCGGCCGTGTCCGCCACCGGGGTGCTGTTGGCCATCGCGTGGACGGCGGTGTAGCCGCCCAATGCCGCTGCCCGGGTTCCGGTCTCCACTGTCTCGGCGTCCTCGCGGCCGGGTTCGCGGAGGTGGGTGTGCACGTCCACCATGCCGGGCAGCGCCACCAGGCCCGCGGCGTCGATGACCGTGGCGCCCTCAGCCTGAAGGCCTGTTCCGGTTTCGGCGATGACGCCGTCACGGATCAGCAGGTCCGCCGGTTCACCGCCCAGGATGGACGCGCCGCGGATCAGGTAGGTTCCGGTGGTGGCTGCCATCAATTGCTCTCCTTGGTGGGATGGGTGCCGGCGTAGGCCAGGGCTGGGGCGGCGGCTGGTTCGCGGGTGTCCCCGGAGAGCAGCAGGTAGAGTGCGGCCATCCGGACCGACACGCCGTTGCGGACCTGGGCCAGCACGGTGGAGCGGGGGGAATCGGCGGCAGCCGCGGAAATTTCCAGGCCCCGGTTCATGGGGCCCGGGTGCATGATGATCGTGTCCTTCATGCCCAGGGTGTCCAGTGCCCGCAGCCGGTTGTCGTCGAAGCCCCAGCGGCGGGAGTATTCCCGGGTACTGGGAAAGAAGGAGGCGTTCATGCGTTCGCCCTGGACCCGGAGCATCATGACGGCATCGACTCCCTGCGCAAGGGTCTCGTCCATGTTGTAGCTGACCTTGCAGGGCCACTTTTCGACGCCGATCGGCAGCAGCGTGGGCGGCGCCACCAGGGTGACGTCGGCGCCCAGGGTGCGCAGGAGCCAGACGTTGGAGCGGGCCACGCGGGAGTGCAGGACGTCACCGGCGATGGCCACCCGCATGCCTTTGAGGTCCGTGCCCTCCGAGCCGGTGCCCGCGAGCCGCGCCCAGTGCCGGCGCATGGTGAACGCGTCCAGGAGGGCCTGCGTGGGGTGTTCGTGAGTACCGTCGCCGGCGTTAATGACGGCGGCGTCGATCCAATCGGTTGCTGCCAGCCGGTGCGGTGCGCCCGACGCCCAGTGCCGGATCACGACGGCGTCGGCGCCCATGGCGGAGAGCGTCTGGGCGGTGTCCTTGAGGGACTCGCCCTTGGAAACCGATGATCCCTTGGCGGCGAAGTTGATGACGTCTGCCGAGAGGCGCTTGGCGGCGGCTTCGAAGGAGATCCGGGTGCGGGTGGAGTCTTCGAAAAAGAGATTGACCACCGTGCGACCGCGGAGTGCCGGCAGCTTTTTGACCTCTCGGTCGCCTACGGCAGCCATTTCCTCCGCGGTGTCGAGGATGCTGATGGCGTTGGCGAGGCTGAGGTCCTCGGTGGAGAGCAGGTGCTTCACGAGCGGCCCTCGATCACTACTTCATTGACGGGGGCGCCGCCGGGGGCAGTGTCGGTTTCCTCGAGCCGGACGCGGACCTTCTCAGCGGAGGAGGTGGGCAGGTTCTTGCCTACGTGGTCCGCCCGGATGGGAAGCTCACGGTGGCCGCGGTCGATCAGAACAGCCAGCCGGACGATGCGGGGCCGGCCCAGGTCCACGAGGGCGTCCAGGGCTGCCCGGATGGTGCGGCCGGAGTACAGGACGTCATCTATCAGGACAACCACCTTGTTGTCGATGCCCGTCCTCGGCAGCTTCGTGGGGTAGGGCGGCCGGGTCCCCTGGTGGGAAAGGTCATCCCGGAACATGGTGACATCGAGCTGGCCTACGATGGCGCCAGCGTCCACCGTGTTGTCGGCGGCGGCGATTTTCTCCGCAAGCCTGCGTGCAAGCGGATAGCCGCGGCGCGGGATGCCCAAAAGAACGAGGTCCTGGGAACCCTTGTTGGCCTCGAGGATCTCATGGGCGATACGAGTGAGGGCCCGGTCAATGTCCGCCTGGCTGAGGACAACCCTGGCTGGAACCGGTGCGCTGGTGACAGAAGTCAACGCTCGTCTCCCCTTTCCCCGCCTCACAGGACGGAATTAAAAAAGGATCATGTGCGGTACAAAATTACCACACAGGGCCGCTGGCACTTCAGCCGGAAGGACGCGGTGCTGGTCACACCGGGGCGGCTCGTGGACTGAATCCTAGGAGTCCCGGCACGCCGCATCTAGGCTTTCGTTATGTCAATGCATCCGCGCCACCCCGCGTCCGGCCCGTCCGAGGATCCCTGGGAGCGGGCAACCGCGCCCCTGCCCAGTGAGGCGAACCCCAGTTGGATGGGGCACGTGCAGCCGGAAAACTACCGGCCCGCGCCCGGGCACCAGGGCAGGCCGGTGGACACGGTGGTGCCGCCGCAGGTCCAAGGAGCAGTGCTCAAGGCCGGGCGGTCCCGCAGCGGGCTGCTGGTTTTGACGCTGGGCGGCAGCGCCCTGGCCTTCCTTAGCCTTTTCCTGGTGGTGCCGTTCCTGCTGTCCGCTACGGGGACTGCGGGTTTCCTGGTGGGCTTCCTGGCCTCCCTGGTTCCCCTTTCGGTGGTGCTCCTTGCCGTGTACATCATTGACAAGTGGGAGCCCGAGCCGAAACGGCTCCTGTACTTCGCTTTTACGTGGGGCGCGGCAGTGTCCATTGCGGTGACCCTGCTCATCCAGCCCTTTTTTGTCCTGGCGTTCCAGTTTACCGATGAGGCGGACCTGCAGACCTACATGGCCACGGTCCAGGCACCCATCGTTGAGGAATTCGCCAAGTCCTTAGGCTTGCTGATTCTTCTCCTGCTCGCCAGGAAACACTTTGACGGACCAGTGGACGGCGTGGTTTTCGCGTTCACCATCGCCGGGGGTTTCGCGTTCACGGAAAACATCCTCTACTTTGGCCGGGCTATAGCCGAATCGGCAGATCCCGCCAGCAGCTTCGCCCAGGTCTTCCTCCTCCGCGGCGTCATGTCACCATTTGCCCACGCCATTTTCACCGGCACCACCGGGCTGATCATGGGCTACGCAGCCCGCCGCTGGCATACGGGCGCCTCCGTCGCCGCCTTCCTGGTGGGACTGCTGCCGGCGATGTTCCTGCATAACCGCTGGAACAGCATGGGCCAGGGCTTCCTGGTGGACTACATCATGGTCCAGGTGCCGATCTTCTTCCTTGCCATAGCCGGCATCATCCTGCTCCGGGTAGCCGAGAAGAGGCTCACCCGGCAGCGGCTCCTGGAGTATTCGGCATCGGGTTGGTTCACGCCGGCCGAGGTGGAACTCCTGGCAACGATCGGCGGTCGCCGGACCGCGCTGAACTGGGCCGGAAGCTATGGCCGGAAGAAGCAGATGAAGGAGTTCCTCAAGGCTGCAACCCATCTTGCCAACACCCGCCAGCGGATCCTCAGCGGCCGCGACGTCCAACTGCACCAGGCCGAGGAGCGCCAGCAACTGCAGCGTATCCTCGCCCTGCGCGCCGCCGTCGCCGGCTGACCTCCCGGCCCGGCGTGCACTTAAAAGCAATGAGGGGCTGGTTCCACGTCGGAACCAGCCCCTCATGCTGCTTTACGGAATTACGCGAGCAGCGAAGGCTTCAGCTGCTGCAGGCGGCCCAGAAGGCCGTTGATGAACTGCGGTGACTCGTCAGTGGAGAGCGTCTTGGCCAGAGCAACGGCCTCACTGACCGCTACGCCGTCCGGGACCTCATCGTTGTACAGGAGCTCCCAGGTGCCGATGCGCAGGATGATGCGGTCCACGGACGGCATCCGCTCGAGGCTCCAGCCCTGCGAGTAAGTCTCCAGGAACTCATCAATGGCAGCCTGCTGCGAGAGCACGCCTTCGATGATTTCCAGGGTGTAGGGATTAATGATCTGGTCAGTCTTCTCCCGGCGCGCCCGAAGCACGTCAAAGGCCGAAACCGAGCGCTGCTCGGCTTCGAAAAGAATATCCAGTGCCCTGTTACGGGCTTTGCCGCGTGCGCTCACTACTCGGTGACCCGGCCCAGGTAGCTGCCGTCACGGGTGTCCACCTTGACCTTGGTGTTGTTCTCGATGAACAGCGGGACCTGGATCTCGTAACCGGTCTCGAGGGTTGCGGGCTTCGTGCCCGCAGAGGAGCGGTCGCCCTGCAGGCCCGGCTCGGTGTAGGTGATCTCGAGGACCACGCTCGGCGGCAGTTCGATGTACAGCGGTGTGCCCTCGTGGATGGCAATGTTGACCATCTGGTTCTCGAGCATGAAGTTGGTGGCGTCGCCGACGGTCGCGCCGGAGACAGTAATTTGGTCGTAGTCGGAGGTGTCCATGAACACGAAGTCTGCGCCGTCCTGGTACAGGTACTGGTAGTCGCGGCGGTCAACGGTGGCGGTTTCGATCTTGAGGCCGGCGTTGAAGGTCTTGTCCACGACCTTGCCGGACATGACGTTGCGCATCTTGGTGCGCACGAAGGCACCACCCTTGCCCGGCTTGACGTGCTGGAATTCGATGATGTTCCAGAGCTGGCCCTCAAGCTTCAGGACCGTTCCGTTCTTGATGTCGTTAGTGGTTGCCACTGTTTCCTCTGGTTTCTCTGTCTGGTCGCGCGTCAGGCGCTATGCCGGCGGACAGGCCAAACGGACTGCCAGCGCGTGTTTGTCAAAAATCGGGTGGGTAAAAATCCAAAGACCATTCTACCGGTAAATCGGCAGCGCCATCCTGCAGCGGCCTCAGGCAGGGTTGCGGGAATGTCTGTTGGCAGGCTCAGCAGGCCAGTTCCAGGACGTCGCGGGCACGCTGGAGGGCCACAGTGGACGAGTAGATCTGTGCCGCGTCCGCGGACTGGGCCACCCGCAGGTCCAGTGCACGGGCGAACGATTCCACCGCCGCGCTCATCTGGCCGGCGCTGTACTGGGTCTTGCCGAGGAACTGCCACACCAGGGCCTCCCGGGGCGTGCCCTGCACCTCGGCCAAAAGCTGTCGGAACAGCTCCACGGCGCGGTCCAGGCGGTTCGAAACGCGGAGCACTTCGGCTTCGAACGTGCGCAGCCGGAAGGATTCCGGGTCCTTGAACCGGGCTTCGGCGAGCAGTTCGGCGGCCTCGGACGCGTGACCTTCCACCAGCAGCACGAAGATGTGGTCTGCGGGATCGGTGGACGTCGCCAGCGCCTCCCGGCAGGCTTCAGCGTTCACGATCTCCGGCAGCAGCGACTCCGGGTTGATGCGGATGCCCGGGAAGCCGGCCTCGGGCCAGTCGGCTGTTCCTTCCATGTCGCCGTGCATCAGGAGGCAATTTCCTGGTAGGCGGCGAACAGCAGCGAGGTGTCCGGAACGTCCAGCATCCCCGGCTTGCCGACACCGTCCAGAACCACGAAGCGGAGCAGGTCACCGCGGGACTTCTTGTCCCGGCGCATCCCGTCAAGCAGCCCCTGCCAGCGGTCCCGCCGGTAGGTGACCGGAAGCCCGAGGCCCTCGAGGATGCTGCGGTGCCGGTCGGCGTCGGCATCGCTGAGCCGCCCCACGCTGCGGGCGAGTTCGGCGGCAAACATCATGCCCACGGAGACAGCAGCCCCGTGCCGCCAGGAATAGCGCTCCACCAGCTCGATGGCGTGGCCCAGCGTATGCCCGTAGTTGAGGATTTCGCGCAGCCCGGATTCCTTCAGGTCCTCGGAGACTATCTTCGCCTTCACGGAGATGGCCCGCTCAATCAGTTCGCGCACCACCGCCGACTGCGGATCGAGCACTGCCGCGATGTCCTTCTCCACGAGGTCAAGGATGGCGGGGTCGGAGATGAAGCCGCACTTGATGACTTCCGCCATGCCGGAAATGAGCTCATTCCTGGGCAGTGTATTGAGTGTGTCCAAATCCGCAAGCACGCCGGCGGGCGGGTGGAAGGCGCCGACGAGGTTCTTGCCTTCGGCGGTGTTGATCCCGGTCTTGCCGCCAACTGCGGCGTCCACCATGGCCAGGAGGCTGGTGGGCATGTGGATGACCTTCACTCCGCGCAGCCAGGTGGCGGCCACAAAACCGGCAAGGTCGGTCACGGCGCCGCCGCCGACGGCAACTATGGCGTCAGAGCGGGTGAAGTCGTTCTGTCCCAGGACCTGCCAGCAGAAGGCGGCCACCTGGATGTGTTTGCCTTCTTCGGCGTCGGGAATTTCAGCCGTCAGTGAGGTGAACCCTGCAGCGGCCAGCTCATCGCGGACCGTGTCACCGGTCATGCGCAGGGCGCGCGGATGGATTACCAGCACCCGGCGCACGCGCTCCCCCAGCAGGCCGGGAAGGTCGCCCAGCAGCCCTCGGCCGACGACGACGTCGTAGTTCTCGGCGGTGGAACCGCCGGTGATGCTGATGACTGTTGATTCGGTGCTCACTTTTCAACTTCCTGTTGGGCAGCTGCGTACTCGCGCAGTGCTGCTTCGAGCCGCGCGCCAAGCTCGGCGACCGAGCCGTGGCGCACGTCCAGGGTGATGTCTGCCAGCCGTTCATAGACCGGCCTTCGGGTGGCGAACATGGCGGTCCAGCGTCCCATGGCGTCCCCAGCCAGCAGCGGGCGCCCGGAGTTCCGGGCAATGCGGGAGGCGACGGTTTGGGCATCACACTCGAGGTACACCACGGTACAGCGGCTGATGAGCTGCTGTGTGCCGGAGTCCAGCACCGCTCCCCCGCCCAGGGAGATAACGGTGGCAGTGTTGTCCGCTGCCTCGACGGCGTCGGCTACAGTCCTTGCCTCGATCTCACGGAACGCATGTTCACCGCGGCCGGCGAAGATGTCGGAGATGGAGCCGTGGCCTGCGACGATCACGGCGTCAGTGTCCACGAACGGTACTCCAAGCTGATGGGCCAGCTGCTGCCCGATAGCCGATTTTCCAACCGCCATGGGCCCGATCAGGACGATGGGCCTGCCCACAGGTATGGTCTTGCTGCTGGCGGGCACTTACTGGCCAATCGAGTCCAGGGATTCCGGAATGCTGTCCAGGTAACCCTTGATGTTCCGCGCTGTTTCCGCGATGGAGTCGCCGCCGAACTTTTCGGTGACAGCCTCGGCCAGTACCAGCGCCACCATTGCCTCGGCCACCACCCCGGCAGCCGGGACGGCGCAGACATCCGAACGCTGGTGATGTGCCTTGGCGGGCTCTCCGGTGCTGACGTCGATGGTCCTCAATGCGCGGGGCACCGTGGCGATGGGCTTCATGGCCGCGCGGACCCGCAGTACGTCCCCGATGCTCATGCCGCCTTCGATGCCGCCAGCGCGGTTGCTGGCGCGCACGATGCGGCCGTCGGCATCCCGGACAATTTCGTCGTGGGCGGCGGAACCACGGCGCGCGGCGGTCAGGAAACCGTCACCCACCTCCACGCCCTTGATGGCCTGGATTCCCATCAGGGCGGCGGCCAGGCGGGAGTCAAGCCGGCGGTCCCAATGGACGTAGCTGCCCAGTCCCGGCGGGAGGCCGTAGGCGAGTACCTCAACCACCCCACCCAGGGTTTCGCCTTCCTTGTGGGCGGCGTCCACCTCCGCAACCATGGCGTCGGAGGTTTCGCGGTCGAAGCAGCGCAAGGGATCCGCGTCCAGGGCCAGGACGTCGCCGGGTGCAGGCAGCGGACGGCCTTCGGGTACGGTGACGCTGGCGATGCTGACGGTGTGGCTGACCAGCTCGATGCCGAGGTGCTTCAGGAACTGCGCTGCCACAGTGCCCATGGCAACACGGGTAGCAGTCTCGCGGGCGCTGGCGCGTTCCAGGACGGGCCGCGCTTCACTGAAGCCGTACTTCTGCATGCCGGTAAAGTCTGCGTGGCCCGGGCGGGGGCGGGTCAGCGGTGCGTTGCGGGCCTGGTCTGCAAGCAGTTCCGGATCCACCGGGTCCGCGGACATGATCTGCTCCCACTTGGGCCACTCGGTGTTGCCCACCTGGATAGCCACGGGGCCGCCTTGGGTCAGGCCGTGCCGGACGCCCCCCAGGATGGTGACGACGTCCTGCTCGAACTTCATCCGTGCACCGCGCCCGTATCCGAGGCGGCGCCGGGCCAGGGAGTCTGCGATGTGCCCGCTGGTGATTTCAACACCGGCGGGGATGCCTTCGATAATTCCCGTCAGAGCCGGACCATGGGATTCACCGGCAGTCAACCAACGCAACATATTTTCCATCCTGCCACGTATGGCGGTCACAACACCCGTCGGGGAAGCCCGACTGCGTCACACATCACATCTATGACAGATGCATTAACTTCCTCATCCAGCCGGGTGAACAGGCGTACCTGTTCCACCGCTTGGTACAGCAGCATTTCGAGTCCGGGCACCACTGTTCCGCTGCCTGCCTGCCAAACGGAGGCAATAAGGCTTGGCCAGGGGTCGTAGGCCACGTCCAGCAGCACACCCGGAGTGCTGGTCTTCAGGGCTGCCATCCCGGCGGCCAGTCCATCCGCCGCTCTTGGCGGGAGGGTGGATATGACGACGTCGGCTCCCGCGGCGGGGCGGGCAGCGTCAGCCAGGTTTCGGACTTCCAGTTCAACGCCCAGGCTTCCGGCAGCCGCGCAGACTTCCCCGGTGCGGGACGTGTCCCGGACGAAGACCGTTACATGGCCGGCACCCAGTTGCTGGAGTGCGGCCACTGCTGAAGCCGCGGTTCCACCGCCGCCAAGGACCACGGCAGAGGGCGCTGCGGCAACACCGGCGTGGCGGAGCGAACTGACGATCCCGGCAACGTCCGTGTTGGAACCAACAGTGCGGGTACCGGTTGGATGTTCTTCGAACGTGACGGTGTTGACCACACCCAGGGTTCCCGCCACGCCGCGGACCTCGTCCACCTGCCCAAGCATCGCCGTTTTGAGCGGCATCGTGACGGACAGTCCGCGCCAGCCGGGCTGGTCGCGGATCTGCCCCATCAGGGCCGGCAGCAGGTTTTCTGTTACGTCAATGGCCGTGTAGCTCATACCGATTCCCAGCCGGCCGTAGGCAGCAAGGTGCAGCGCCGGGGACTTGGAATGGCTGATCGGGTGGCCGAGGACGGCAGCCCGAAGGCTCACGTGCAACGTCCGGCGTTGGCCCTGCACCACTCGTTGTACTGCTCAACATAGCCGTTGTGCTCAGCGAGCGTCTTGGAGAACTTGGTCTCCTTGGTGTCCAGGTTGATGGTCACCCAGTACAGGTAGTCGTTGGACTTCGGCTTGGCGGCAGCATCAATTGCCGTTTTCCCAGGAGAACCGATGGGTCCTGGCGGCAGTCCAGGATTCGCATAGGTGTTGTACGGGTTCGACTTGTCCTGCCGCTGTTCATCCGTGAAGTTGTAGCTCTTGGTGCCCAGGCCGTAGGTGACCGCCGAGTCCACCTGCAGGAAGCCGCCGGTCTGGTCGTTGGGCTTCAGCCTGTTGTAAATGGCCCCGGCCACATCCCCGTACTCGGCCTGGCCGCCTTCGGCCTGCACGATGCTTGCCACGATCACGGCCTCGTACTGCTTGGCGGGGTCGGTGATCCCCTGGGCCACGAGTTCATCCGTGGTGGTCTTGACCAGTGCCTGGAGGATGTCCTTTGCCGGCGTCCCCAAGGGGAAACGGTGCTCGCCCGGAGCCAGGTACCCTTCCAGGTTCTTGGCACTGGCGGGCAGCCCGAACTGGGCCGGCTTGTCGCTGAGCGCCTTTAAATCCTGGATGGAGATGCCGGACCCCTGGGAGATCGCCTGCAGCGATTCGCCGATCCGCAGTCCGGCGCTCAGGGCGAAGTAGATAACCTTTTCCTGGTCCTTGCCGAGCAGGACGTTCACGGCGTCGGAATTCTTCATCTCGTTCCTGAACTTGTAATCCCCCGGGGCCAGCGTCCCGCCGGATGCGCTGAAGCTCTGCAGGAAGGTGTCAGCATTCGCTACCACACGTTCGTTCTCAAGCTTGGACGCCACCGAGCGGGCGCCTTCACCGTTTTCAACGGTCAGCACGACCTCGCCCGTGCCGGGTCCCGGGAAGTCTTCGGGTTTACTGCTGCCAAGCAGCGGCTTCAGGAACTGCGCTCCGACTGCAACGGCCGTGACGAAGACGGCGAGGGTCAGGAAAAGCGCCAGTAGCCGACGGCGGCGGCGGACTTTTTTGGACGGCTTGGCCACTACAGTTGCCGCGGAGGCGCCTGGAAGGAAATCGTGGTGCCCGCCGGTCTGATAGCTGCCGTGATGCGCTTCACTGTGGTGGAGGTCTTCGTGCTGGTTATCCCCGTGCTGACCGCTGTCCTGGTACTGGGCTTCTTCATAGGCATCGTCGTGGTGCGCACCCTCCGGATAGCCGGCGTCGGCATAGTGAACGTCCTCCGTGTAGGGCGTCTCACCTGTGTGACCGTGGTGCGCCAGCATGGGCGCAGCGTAGGCGGCGTCCACGTCCCCGTGGCGCGGGTCCTGGTACTGCAGGGCGTCCCCGCGGCCCACGTCGTCCGGCCGGGACTGCTGGATGGAGGGTGGGGCAGCAGGCGCTGCCGGTATGGACTGCTCCTCCCGGGCACCGTTCCCGCCTGCGGCAGCGTCTTCCTGACCGGCAGTTGAAGGAGCCCCGGCGGGCGGCGGGGGAACATCATGGCCCGTTTCGTAGGCCTGCTCGGGAACGGCGTCGTGGTCCCCGGTGTGGGTCTTTTCCCGGGCACGGAGTTCCTTGCGGGTCAGCTGTCTGGCTGCCCCGGCGTGCAGCGGACCGGAAGCGTCGTCAATGTTGGCAGGGCTCACTGTTGCCTTCCATTATCTGAAGATCGGGCCGTGTCACCTGTGGCGGCATGAACAGAACCATCCTGTCCGCTGCCTCCCAGGTCCACGGAAGGGGCTGGCGGCGTCACGCGTGAGCCGACGTCCGCTCCCCTGGCTTTCTGCATGTCGATGGCGTGCTGAAGGATACCTGCCGCCGCGACCTGATCAACCACTTTACGGTGGTTCCTGCTGCTCATGCCAGCTTCGTGCAGGCTCCGGTGCGCCGTGACGCTGCTGAGGCGCTCGTCCACGAGGTTCACGGGCACCGCAAGGGCGCGTGCTGCCAGCTCTGCGGCCAACTGCTGCGCGTAGTCCCTGGCCATCTCCGCAGAGGACCGTTCTTCACCCTTCATGGTCCGGGGCAGCCCAACGATGACCTGCACCGCGCCAAGTTCCTCGACCAGGTTTGCAATCACCCGTATGTCCGAGTTCTTCTTCGCGTTGCGGTCCAGGGTTTTGTACGGGGTGGCAAGGATGGAGTCGCGGTCGCACACGGCAACCCCCACCCGGACGGTACCGACGTCCACCCCCAATTTGATGCCCTGGGGGTAGGCGCCGGCAGCTGCAGGATCGGTCATGGGAAGATCAGCGCCGTGAGATGGCATCGACGACGGCGGCCAGCGCCTGCGCGGTCTTGCCGGCGTCGGTTCCGCCGCCCTGGGCGACGTCGTCCTTGCCGCCGCCGCCCCCGCCGAGGATGCCGGCAGCGAGGCGGACCAACGCTCCGGCTTTGACTCCGGCTTCCCGCGCGGCCTCGTTCGTGGCCACCAGGATGACGGGACGGTCATTGGCGACGCCTGCCACTGCCACCGTTGCCGGTGCCGATCCCAGCCGGTTCCTCAGGTCCAGGGCGAGTCCGCGGATATCGTCGGCACCATTGACCTGGCCGGCGTCATGGGCGATGACGCTGACACCGCCGGCATCCTTGGCAGAGTTGACCAGCTGGGCGGCCGAGGCGGCCAGCTGCTCCTTGCGCAGCCGGTCAAGTTCCTTCTCGGTGGCCTTCAGCTTCGCAAGGGTGGCGGCAATCCGTCCGGCCAGCTGGCCGGACGGGACCTTCAGCATCTCGGTCAGCTCGGTAACCAGGGCCCGTTCGGCCGCCAGGTGGCGGAATGCATCCATGCCGACGAAGGCCTCCACGCGGCGGTTTCCGGAACCGACTGACTGTTCGCCCAGGAGCGACAGGCTGCCAATCAGCGAGGTGTTGGACACGTGCGTTCCGCCGCACAGCTCGCGGGACCACGCGCCGTCGATCTCCACCACGCGCACTTCGTTGCCGTAGTTCTCGCCGAAGAGCGCCATGGCGCCCAGGGCCTTGGCCTCTGCCAGCGCCATCACCTTGGTCTCCACCGCATAGTTGTTGCGGATGGCAAGGTTGGAGACTTCTTCAATTTCCGAGCGGGTTGCCGTGCTCAGGCCCTCGCCCCAGGCGAAGTCGAAGCGCAGGTAGCCGGCCTTGTTGAAGGAGCCTCGCTGGGTAGCCTCCGGCCCAAGGATCTGATGGAGTGCCGCGTGCACAATGTGCGTACCCGTATGGGCCTGCTCGGCAGCATGCCGGCGTTCACGGTCGACGGCGGCGCGGACCAGAGAGTCCGCCCCGATTTCGCCTTCCCGCACGATGGCCTTGTGGACGCTCAGGCCCTTCAGCGGGCGCTGCACGTCAAGGACCTCCACAACGAACCCGTCCCCGGTGATCAGGCCGGTATCTGCCGCCTGCCCGCCGGCTTCGGCGTAGAACGGCGTTTCCGCCAGGACAAGCTCGATTTCGTCGCCGGTGGCGGCCTGCTGCACCGGCCGGCCTCCGGACAGGAGGCCGCGGACGCGCGATTCGGCGTCGAGCTCGGTGTAACCGGTAAAGACGGTCTCACCCTGGGTGAGGATTTCCTGGAAGGCGCTGAGGTCGGCATGGCCGCCCTTCTTTCCCTTGGCATCTGCCTGGGCGCGCTGGCGCTGCTCCTGCATGAGGCTGCGGAAAGCAGCCTCATCGACCTCGAGCCCGGCTTCCTCGGCCATCTCGAGCGTGAGGTCGATCGGGAAGCCGTAGGTGTCGTGCAGGGTGAAAGCGTCTTCGCCGGACAGCGGCTTGTTCGCAGCCTTGGACTCCTTGACGGCGTCCTCCAGGCGGGCCGTACCGGAAGCGATGGTGCGCAGGAACGCCTTTTCTTCGGCGTAGGCGATGCGGCTGATGCGGGCAAAGTCAGTGTCCACCACGGGGTAGACGCCCTTCATGGCGTCCCGGGAGGCCGGCAGCAGCTCCGGCAGGCACGCCTGCTCGACGCCCAGGAGCCGCATCGAGCGGACGGCGCGGCGGATCAGGCGGCGCAGGACGTAGCCGCGGCCTTCGTTGGAGGGGGTCACGCCGTCGGAAATCAGCATCAAAGCCGAGCGGATGTGGTCGGCGACCACGCGCATCCGCACGTCGTCTGTGTGGTGGGGGTCGTCGTCGGACTCTGCGGAGGTGTACTCCTTGCCGGAGAGTTCGGCAGCCTTGTCGATGACCGGGCGGACCTGGTCCGTCTCGTACATGTTCTCGACGCCCTGCAGGATCATGGCCAAGCGTTCCATGCCAAGGCCGGTGTCGATGTTGCGCTTGGGCAGTTCGCCCACAACGTCGAAATCTTCCTTCGAGCGGACGTTTTCGATCTGGTACTGCATGAACACGAGGTTCCAGATCTCGATGTAGCGGGTCTCGTCTGCCAGCGGACCGCCCTCCACGCCGTAGTCAGGGCCGCGGTCGTAGTAGATCTCGGAGCAGGGGCCGGCAGGGCCGGGCTGTCCGGTGTGCCAGTAGTTGTCCGACTTGCCCATCTTCTGGATGCGCTCTGCAGGCACGCCGGTGTTCTTGAGCCACAGTTCCTTGGCTTCGTCGTCCTCTTCGTAGACGGTGACCCAAAGCCGTTCCGGCGCAAGCCCGTAACCGCCGTCGTCAACGCTCCTGGTGAGCAGCTCCCAGGCGAACTTGACGGCGTCTTCCTTGAAGTAGTCGCCGAAGGAGAAGTTGCCGCACATCTGAAAGAAAGTGCCGTGGCGGGCAGTCTTGCCCACTTCCTCGATATCGCCGGTGCGGATGCATTTCTGCACGCTTGTGGCACGGGAGTAGGGAGCTTCTTCGCGGGCGGTGAGGTAGGGAATGAACGGCACCATGCCGGCAACCGTGAACAGCAGCGAGGGGTCGCTGGAGACCAGCGACGCGGAGGGAACCGCGGTGTGGCCCTTGCTGACAAAAAAGTCCACCCAGCGCTTTGTGATCTCCTGCGACTTCATGAGCTGTCTACTTACCCTTCTTGCTCCGCGCATTGTCTGCGGCACGGAGGTTCTTTCGTGTGGCCGGTACCGCGTGCACGGTCCCAGCCCGGTGTGGTTCTAACGTTGTTGCTGCCGCTGTCCAGGTCAGCGGCGTGCCAGGTCTCCCGACTCCAGCCCGAGAGCCGTCCGGAGGTCAGTTTCGCGTTCGCGCATGCCGGCCCGGAGCGCATCAGCGAAGTCATAGACGCCGTCAGCGAGACGCCCCACCGCCCGGTTCAGGCCTTCGGGGCCGAGGGTGGACTGGACGCTGGCCTGCGCCTCGGTGACCTTGCGGAAGGCAATGACTCCGATTGCGACGCCAATTCCCATCCAGACGATTCGTTTCATGTGTGTGATCCTCCGGAATTCAGCGGCTGCGGCGGCCGGCAGCAGGTTTCTTGCGGTTGGTCAGCGCGGTGCGGACACCATAGCTGAAAGCTGCCACCTTGATGAGCGGCGATCCAACGGTGGCGGCCACCAGGGAAGACAAAGCGGACAGGTTGGCCGAGGCATCGGAGACGTTGGACGAGATGCCGTCCACCTTCTTCAGCTGCTGGTTGGTGGTGGACACAGTGGCCGTAACCTCGTCCATGAGGGGCGTGGCGCCATCGCTCAGGGAACGGATGGTGGTGCGCACCTCGTCCAGCACCTTGCCGAGCTTCAGGATGGGCACCGCGAGCAGCAGCACCAGGAGCGCAAACACTCCGGCAGCGATCAGGCCGGCAATATCGCCACCAGACATAGACGTTCATCTCCTCAAAATTCTGTGGTTCGGTTGCATCCGGAAGGAGCGCACTCAAGCGCATTCCGCAGATGTCCCCCAAGTACCTTACATACAAAAAAGCCCGTGGCGCTTGCCACGGGCTTCTTTGGATACGCTGCCGGAATTTAGCGTGCGTAGAATTCGACGACGAGCTGCTCTTCGCAGGTCACGGGAATCTCGGAGCGCTTGGGGCGGCGGACCAGGCGTGCCTGCAGCGCTTCCAGCTTGACGTCCAGGTAAGCCGGAACGGCAGGCAGGACATCGCGGTGGGCGCCCGCGGCGGCAACCTGGAGCGGAACCATGGTTTCGCTGCGGCTGTGCACGTGGACCAGCTGGCCCTCGCCGACGCGGAACGACGGACGGTCAACGCGGACACCGTCAACCATGATGTGGCGGTGCACAACCAGCTGGCGGGCCTGGGCGATGGTGCGGGCGAAGCCGGCACGCAGGACCAGGGCGTCGAGACGCATTTCGAGCAGTTCGATGAGGTTCTCACCGGTCAGGCCCTTGGTGCGGCGGGCTTCTTCGAAGGCACGGGTCATCTGTGCTTCGCGGATGCCGTACTGGGCGCGCAGGCGCTGCTTTTCACGCAGACGTACGGCGTAGTCGGAGTCCTGCTTCTTGCGGGCACGGCCATGCTCACCGGGGCCGTACGGGCGGCGCTCCATGTATTTGGCGGCCTTGGGGGTCAGAGCAATGCCGAGGGACCGCGAGAGGCGGGCCTGACGGCGAGCACGAGTGTTGTTAGCCACTTGTGTCCTTCCAATATCTGCGGTGTGTCAGTGTTACTGGCCTCCACGATGGAGAGCATCGGCCAACCGCTGCCTTTTGCTACTGGGCGCAGGCATAACCTTCTCAACGTGAAATTGGGGAGATTGTGCGTCCGCGCCTTGCCAGACAAACATTCATCCTACCACGGCGCCCGCGTTTCCCCAGTCGGATCACTTGCCCCGGACGATCTTCCGGAGCCGCTCCAGCCGTACGGCAATGTCGCGCTCGGCACCGTTCGCGGTGGGCTGGTAGTAGTCCTTCCCCACCAGGTCATCCGGCGGATACTGCTGGGTGGCCACCGCATGCGGAGCGTCATGGGCGTATTTGTATCCCACCCCGTGGCCAAGCTGCCTGGATCCCGGGTAGTGCGCGTCCCTGAGGTGGGCAGGGATGCCGTTGCCCATGCCCGCCCGGACGTCGGCGACGGCCTTGTTGATGCCCATGTAGGCCGCATTGGATTTGGGCGCGGTGGCCAGGTGCACCACGGCCTCGGCGAGGATAATCCGGCCTTCGGGCATGCCGATCAGCTGGACTGCCTGGGCCGCGGCCACGGCTGTCTGCAAGGCGGTGGGATCCGCCATGCCCACATCCTCGGCAGCGGAGATCATGATCCGGCGGGCCACGAAGCGCGGGTCCTCCCCCGCCTCCAGCATCCGTGCCAGGTAGTGCAGTGCGGCATCGACGTCCGAGCCACGGATGGACTTGATGAAGGCACTGATCACGTCATAGTGCTGGTCACCTGCGCGGTCATAGCGAACGGCGGCGACGTCCAGGGCGCGCTCGGTGTGCTTAAGTTCGACGGCGACGGGCCCGTCACTGGCGTCGTCTGCATCACCAAAGGCAACGCCGGCGGCCGCCTCCAGGGCGGTCAGGGCGCGCCGCGCGTCACCGCCGGAAAGCCTGACCAGATGCTCCAGCGCTTCCTCACTGACGGCCACCTTCCCGCCGAGTCCCCGCGGATCAGCAATGGCGCGCTGGAGCAGGCCCTCGATATCGCCGTCAGTAAGCGGACGAAGCGTCAGCAGCAGTGACCGGGACAGCAGGGGCGACACCACGGAAAACGACGGGTTTTCGGTGGTCGCCGCCACCAGGACCACCCACCGGTTCTCGACCCCCGGCAGCAGTGCATCCTGCTGCGCCTTGTTGAACCGGTGGATTTCGTCCAAAAACAGGACGGTGGTGGTCTTGTACAGGTCCCTGGCCGTCAGCGCGTCATCCATGACCCGCCGCACGTCCTTCACCCCGGCGGTGATGGCGGAAAGCTCCACAAACTTCCGCCCGGGACCGCGGGCGATCACGTGGGCAAGGGTGGTTTTTCCCGTTCCGGGCGGACCCCAGAGGATGAGTGACGTCGGTCCCGCAGGGCCCGATGTGTCCGCTCCCGCCCCGGCCGCCAGCTGGCGCAAGGGTGACCCATGGCCGAGGAGGTGCTGCTGGCCCACCACCTCATCAAGGGTACGCGGACGCATTCGGACGGCAAGCGGACCGCGCGGGGAAGCGTTGCCGCCTCCCCCGGCAGGTTGTCCGGCGGCCGGCGCACCGTTGCCGCCGCCGTCGTCGTCATCATTGCCGGGCCTGTGCCCGAAGAGATCATCCACATAGATAGGCTACTTCCAGTTCACCTCCGCATATCGCCCGCGGAATCCGCCGCCGTTCGAAGGATGCCGCATGTCCGCACGTACTGCCGCAGGACAGCACGGCCCCTCCGTCCGGACCGCTTTCGTCCCCGGTGGGCGGGTGGCCGGCTGGGCGGAGCGGTTCGCCGCTGCACACGGCGCATATCAGCTGACTGATACCGACGACGGCCTGCGGCTGATTGCCGACGACGGCGCCGAGGCGCTGCTCCAGCCGCCCTGGCCGGTTGACGGCAGGCCCGGCCGCGGCGCGGATCCACTCGAAAGGTTGGCTTCCCTCGCGTCGCAGCCGCGCAGGCTTGGCCTGTTGCTGGTACGCCGCGGTGGCTATGGCGTCGCGGTGGTCAGCGAGGGGCTGGTCCTGGGGTCCAAGGTCGGCTCCGCGTACGTCCAGTCGCGGACTGCCGCTGGAGGCCAGTCCCAGCAACGGTTTGCGCGCCGCCGGTCAAACCAGGCCGACGCCCTGGTGGAAGCTGTCGCAGAGCAGGCGCAGCGGGTATTTGGCGGTGAGGTCTTTGAGTATATGGTTCCTGGCGGTGACCGGGCGTTGGCGGGACTTGTCCTCGAGCACCCGGCCCTGAAGGGCCATGCCGGGCTTCCCCGCCTGGCGTACCTTGACGTTCCGGATCCCAAAGCCGCCGTACTGAAGAGGGCAGCAGCGGACGCGTGTTCGGTTCGAATCCAGGTGACGGATCCTCGCCCTTAATCCATCCCGGCCCGCCCCTGGCCGGAACAGGTTAACAGCCTGTCAGTGCCCGCTGCGGCCGCTGCTGGCGGTAGAAATAGCGGCATACTTCCTCGAATCCGGCCTGCAGGTAAAGCTCCCGGGCAGCGTAGTTGTCTGCAGTGACCAGCAACCAAAAATGCTCCAGCTTCCTGGTTGTCCCCGCGTGCAGCAAAGCCTGCAGCACCGCCGAGGCGTAGCTCTGCCGGCGGTGGGACTTCGAGGAGGCCATGCAGTAGACTCCGCCGGTTCCGTCCGCCAAGGCGAGGCGTCCGACCCCGGCGGGGACGCCGTCGTCGTCCCTCACCAGGGCATACAGGGAAGGGCAGCCGGTCAGGATAGTGCGTGCCATCGCCAGCTCCGCCTGGCCGCCCCGGCCGTCGACGCTCCACCACAGGTCCAGCCATGCCTCATCCGGCTGGTCCCGGATTTCCGCCTTGGCAGCTGCTGGACCGGGAGGACCGGCGCTTGCATGCCGGGCCATGATGACGGTCCCGGACTGCCGGGGGAAGCCCTGGGCGTCCAGGACATCGTTAAGCCCCGCATTGGCAGCGGTGTCCGTCACCTGGAAGATCAGCGGCAGGCGCCGGTCCCGATACCACTGGGCCGACTGGCGCAGCGCGTCCAGGGGCTCGGGGGCGATGCCGCGGGGCCACACCGAGTTGGCACGCTGGGTGACACCGGACGCGGCGCGAAGGACCCACTCCCCCACCTCACTGCGTTCCGGCGCCGGCCACGCGACGTCCATCAGGGACTCGTAGCTGCCAGGTTGCCGGGCCAGGAGACTGTCCACCGTGTCCTCCTCTGCAGATAAACCTGAAGGCCCTCCCGTGCGGGAGGGCCTTCGGGGATTCAGGCGGGAACCTATTTGGCTTCAGCCGGTTTGGCCTCCGGCTTGAAGTCCACCCCGGCTTCCTTGCGCTGCTGGGGTGTGATGGGCGCCGGTGCTGCAGTCAGGGGGTCGTAGCCGTTGCCGGTCTTGGGGAACGCGATAACGTCGCGGATCGAGTCCACGCCGGCCAGGAGTGCAACCACGCGGTCCCAGCCGAAGGCAATGCCGCCGTGCGGGGGTGCGCCGTACTTGAAGCCCTCGAGCAGGAAGCCGAACTTCTCCTGGGCATCCTCGTGCGAAAGGCCCATCACCTCGAACACGCGTTCCTGGATGTCGCTCTGGTGGATACGGATGGAGCCGCCGCCGATTTCGTTGCCGTTGCAGACGATGTCGTAGGCGTAGGCCAGGGCCGACTCCGGATCGGTGTCGAAGCTGTCCATGAATTCGGGCTTGGGCGAGGTGAACGCGTGGTGCACGGCAGTCCACTTTCCGCCGCCGACGGCGACGTCCCCAGAAGCCACAGCAGTAGCCGCGGGCTCGAACATAGGAGCGTCCACCACCCAGCAGAAGGCCCAGTCGCTGGGGTTGATCAAACCGGTACGGTGACCGATTTCAACGCGCGCAGCACCGAGCAAGGCGCGGGCGGCGGACTTCTCGCCGGCAGCGAAAAAGATGCAGTCGCCGGGCTTGGCGCCCGCGGCATCTGCCAGGCCCGTGCGTTCGGTCTCCGTCAGGTTCTTCGCGACGGGGCCGGCGAGTTCGCCGTCTTCCTTATACAGGACGTAGGCGAGGCCCTTGTGGCCGCGCTGCTTGGCAAACTCCTGCCAGCCATCCAGCGTCCGGCGCGGCTGCGAGGCACCGCCCGGCATAACAACCGCACCTACATAGGGTGCCTTGAAGACACCGAAGTTGGTGTCCTTGAAGAACTCCGTGAGCTCGGTGAGCTCCACGCCGAAGCGCAGGTCCGGCTTGTCGGAGCCGAAGCGGGCCATGGCGTCGTTGTAGGTGATGCGTTGGATCGGAGTGGGAATCTCCACGTCAATGAGGTTCCACAATGCCTTGACGATGCTCTCGCCGAGGGCAATGATGTCGTCCTGCTCCACGAAGCTGGCCTCAATGTCCAGCTGGGTGAACTCCGGCTGGCGGTCGGCGCGGAAGTCCTCGTCACGGTAGCAGCGGGCGATCTGGTAGTACTTTTCGAACCCGCCCACCTGCAGGAGCTGCTTGAAGAGCTGCGGTGACTGCGGGAGGGCGTACCAGGAGCCCGGCGCCAGGCGTGCGGGCACGACGAAATCGCGGGCACCTTCCGGCGTTGAACGGGTGAGGGTGGGGGTCTCGACCTCCACGAAACCGTCCTGGTGGAGCAGCTCGCGGGCTACCCGGTTGGCCTCCGAACGCAGGCGGAGGTTGCGGGCGGGGCCCGGCCGGCGCAGGTCCAGGTAGCGGTGCTTCAGGCGTGCTTCCTCGCCCACTTCAACGTGCTCGTCGATCTGGAACGGGAGCGGATCCGAGGTGTTGAGGATTGTGACCTTCTCCGCCATCACCTCGATCTCGCCGGTGGCCAGAGCAGGGTTCTCGTTGCCCTCGGGCCGCTTCGAGACGGTGCCGATGATTTGCAGGACGTACTCGTTGCGCAGGCCGTGGAAGACTTCTTCCTCGCGGACCACAACCTGTGCCACGCCGGAAGCATCACGCAGGTCAACGAAGGCCACGCCACCGTGATCACGACGGCGGCCAACCCAGCCAGCCAGGGTTACGGTTTGTCCAATGTGCTCGGAACGAAGGGATCCGAGGTCATGTGTGCGCAGCACAGCACGCCTTTCTGCGGGGTAACAGCGGGAAGTCGATGGAGAAGTTTCGTAGGATCGTTGCGGAACGATTCCGTTCGAGTTTACCCGCTGCAAAGGGACTGTTACCGCATGAGCGCACACCAGCAACTGCAACGCCGGCTTGGGACGCTTGACGCCACGGCCATCGGCCTCGGTTCGATGCTGGGTGCCGGGGTGTTCGTGGTCTTCGCGCCGGCGGCGGCGCTGGCGGGCCAACTGCTGGCCCTGTCGGTGGTGATTGCGGGGGCAGTGGCGTATTGCAACGCGGTGGCCTCGGCGGCCCTTGCCGCCAAGTATCCGACGAGCGGCGGGACGTACGTCTACGGGCGGGAGCAGCTCGGCGAGTGGCCGGGATTCCTTGCGGGCTGGGGCTTCGTGACCGGAAAGACGGCGTCGTGCGCAGCCATGGCGCTCACTTTCGGCAGCTATATTGCACCGGACTACCCGGTACCGGTTGCCGTAGCGGCGGTTATAGCCTTGACCGGCGTGAATCTGCTGGGCATCACGCGCACTGCACTGCTCACCCGGATCCTGCTGTGCGTTGTCCTGGCCACCCTGGTCTTTGTGGCCCTGGCTGCAGCCGTGGGGCCGCACCCCGCGGGAGGCCCAGCCGAGTCCTTGGACGGAGCGGCGGGTGTACTCCCCGCGGCGGGGCTGATGTTCTTCGCTTTCGCCGGCTACGCCCGGATCGCCACCCTCGGCGAGGAAGTCAAGGATCCTGCCCGCGCCATTCCCCGTGCCGTCCTGGCAGCACTGGCCGGCGCGTTCGCCATCTACCTCACGTTGGCCCTGCTCCTGCTGAACCACCTTCCGGGCGGGCAGCTGGCAGCCACCACGACGCCGCTGCTCGACGCGGTAATGCAGTCGCGTCTGGAGGCAGGCGCGCCGCTTGTCCAGGTGGGCGCTGGAGCCGCCTGCCTGGGGGCACTCCTTGCCCTGATTACGGGGGTGGGACGCACCACCCTCGCGATGGCAAGGGAACGTGACCTGCCGGGCCCGCTGGCGAAGGTGGGCGGGAAGCACACGGTGCCCTTTGTCGCCGAACTGGCCGTGGCCGCCGTCGTCATTCTGCTTCTGGTCAGCACTGACGTCATGACGGTGGTCGGAGTCTCGAGCTTCGGCGTACTGATCTACTACGCCGTAGCGAACGCGTCGGCGTATGCCCTGGACAGCCGTCCCGGATACGCACCGCGCTGGTTGAACGCGGTGGGTTTCCTCGCCTGCCTGCTGCTCGCGTTCACCCTGCCGCCGGTCTCCGTACTGACCATGGTGGCCGTGCTAGGAGCCGGTGCGGCAGGCCGCTGGGCTGCGCTGCGCTTCCGCGGCCGGCAGGCCGGCCGCGGCTAAAGGGCGGCGGCCGCGGGTTCTTCCGCGGTGGACACCTGTACTGACAGGTCTTCTGCGGGCGGTGTCCAGGTTTCAGGAGCGGCCACCACCTGTTCGCCGGTACGGATGTCCTTGACCTGGTGCGTGCCGTCGTCGTCCGTGAACCACACGAAGGGGATACCGCGCCGGTCGGCGAACTTGATCTGCTTGCCGAACTTTTCGGCTTTGGCTGCGACCTCGGTGGGGATGCCGCGGCTGCGCAGTTGTGCGGCCACATCCTGCGCCGCATCCCAGCTTTCATCGTGCGTGAGGGCGACCAGCACGGCGGTGGGGACGGACCGGGACGCCCTGGCAAGGTCCTGGCTGAGGATACGGGACACCAGGCGCGTAATCCCGATGGACAAGCCGACGCCCGGGAACTTGCGGTTCCCCTTGGACGCCAGCGCGTCATACCGTCCGCCGGAGCAAATGGAGCCTAGCTGCTCGTGGCCCACCAGGACGGTCTCCACGACAGTTCCCGTGTAATAGTCCAGGCCGCGGGCGATGCTGAGGTCAGCCATTACCTTGCCCGGCGCGCGCTGGACTGCGGCTTCGATAACCTGCTCCAGCTCGTCCAGGCCTTCGTCCAGCAGTCCGTCGCTGACGCCCAGGGCGCGGACCTGTGCCACGAAGGATGTGTCCTCCGCGCGGATTTCCGCCAGCTGCAAAGCTTTTTGTGCCTGCTCGTCGGTGGCGCCCAGTTCCGACTTCAACAGTTCGGCCACCTTCGCGGGGCCAATCTTTTCGAGTTTGTCGATGCTCCTGAGTACACCGGCGGTATCGTCCATGCCGATGCCGCGGTAGAAGCCCTCGGCGAGTTTCCTGTTGTTGATGCGCAGGCGGAAGTCCGGAATGGGAAGCGCGCTGAGCGCCTCGGCGATGACCAGGGCAATTTCAACGTCGTAGCGGAACGGCAACTCGCCGTCGCCCACCACGTCGATGTCCGCCTGGGTGAACTCACGGGCCCGGCCCTCCTGCGGGCGCTCACCGCGCCACACCTTCTGGATCTGGTACCGCCGGAAGGGGAACGCCAGGTAGCCTGCGTTTTCCACCACATAACGGGCGAACGGGACGGTGAGGTCAAAGTGCAGGGCAAGCGCATGTGGATCCGCTTTGCCGCCCCTGATGAGCTTTTCGCTCTCGTCCTCCTGGAGCCGGCTGAGACCGTACACTTCCTTGTCGATCTCACCCTTGCGCAGCAGCTGGCCAACCGTTTCAACGGCACGCGTTTCGATTGAGGAGAATCCATGCAGTTCGAAGACCCTGCGCAGCGTATCCAGCACATGGAGCTCCACCAGCCGTTCCTCGGGAAGCCACTCGGGGAATCCGGACAGGGAGGCGTTGCGTGCCATGGTGGAGTATCTCCTCTTGGTGAAGGCTGCCGGACCTGCGTGGCTATGGCCCCAGACGGGGTTGCGACGGCGGCAGTCCAGCCGGTCATGCATAAACTATGTGCGGCAGTCAGTTTATGCGTCTTCCGCCGGCATTCTCTAATGCAGCGGACCGGCAGGCTCGGCGGTCAATTTCTGTTTCCGCGGCCCGAAAGCCCGGGTACAGCAGCCCGACTATAAGGAGGAGCCCTTGGCGGCCAATTCACGCAATGCCCGGGACACCAGACGGCGCATTCAGCAAATGGAAGCCAAGCGCGCCATGCGGCGTGACCAGGAGGCGCGGCGCAAGCGCGACAACCTGGTAGCGGCCGGTGCCGGAACAGCGGCAGTGGTGCTCGCCGTCGTCCTTCAACTCACGGCCTTCTCCGGAAACCCCACGGAGGAAGAATTCGCCGCCGCAGAGGCGGGGTTGAGCAGCCCGACGGCGACTGCCAGTCCCTCGGCAACCCCCTCCGTGCAGCCCACGAACGGTCCCAACATCCCGGCAGCCGACACGGCCGCGGGGAAAACCTTCACCGGCCAGCTCGTGCTCAACGGCAGCGCCCTCGGCTTGGAACTCAACGGGACAAGCGCCCCGCAGGCCGCCGCTGTCTTCAAGTCACTCAGCGACGAAGGCTACTTCAAGGGAAAAACCTGCCACCGCCTGACCACCGCGGAGTCCTTCGGAGTCCTTCAGTGCGGCTCCCCCACGGGTGACGGCCAGGGAGACCCGAACTACACCTGGGGACCACTGGAAAACACTCCGGCTGACAACACCTACCCCGCCGGTACCATCGCCGTTGCCCGCACGGCCAACAACGCCTACGGAAACGGCACCCAGTTCTTCATCGTCTACAAAGACACCGTCATTCCGGCCGACAGCGCCGGCGGTTATTCGGTGGTGGGAAGGGTGACATCGGGGCTGGACGTGGTGTCGAATATAGCTGCTGCCGGGATCACACCGGGCAGCAGCGACACAGACGGCGCACCTGTGGAACCAGTCACGATAGACTCGTTTTCTCTGAAGTAGGAGACCCGGCCGGCGCGCTGTGGTGCAGTACGTGAGTATTTCCCTCCAAGCGAAAGACTTTTAGCGGTGACAGACAGTCAGAAATCCGACGAAACAGCAACAGACCTGGCCGACGCGGCGGCCCCCGCGGCTGACGGCGCAGGGACTGAGGCAACCGGCACCTCCGCAGCAGAAGCGACTGGAACCGCTCCTGCTGCCCGGGACGAAGCTGCAGGCGGATCCCCTGCGGGCGGCGCTTCCACTGGAGAAGCTTCCGCTGCTGCCCCCGCACCGGCACCTTCAGCCCGGCCAGCCGCGCCGTCACCGGCCGCCTTCGCTTCCCGGCCTAAGCCGGCTGCCGCCGCCCCGGCAGCAGCTGCTGCTCCGGCTGCTCCCGCAACTTCCCCCGCGGAGGCCGCAAAGTGGGGCCGGGTTGAAGGCGACGGGCACGTCTTCCTCACCATCGACGGCGCTGAGCACCCCGTGGGACAGTATCCCGGTGTCAGTGATGACGAGGCGCTGGCCTACTTTGCCCGGAAGTATGACGATGTTGTAGCGCAGATCGTACTGCTTGAGCAGCGGGTCAGCTCCAAGGCCCCCAGCACGGACATGCAAAAGACAGTTACCCACCTTCGGGAACAGCTGGCTGAGCGGAACATGGTGGGCGACCTGCGATCGGCTGAGGCCCGTCTGGATAAGCTCTCCGGGCAGATTGACGAACTCGAGAAAGCCGAGAAGGCCGAACACGACGCCGTTCGTGCCTCTGAGCTTGCGGCCCGCGAGGCCATCGTTGCCGAAGCAGAGCAGATTTCCGCCCAGGATCCCGCCCAGACGCAGTGGAAGACCTCCAGCGCCAGGATGAACGAGCTGTTCGAGAACTGGAAAGCGGCCCAGAAGAGCGGCGTCCGCCTGGGGCGCAGCAACGAAGACGCACTCTGGAAGAGGTTCCGCGCTGCCCGTACTGTCTTCGACCGCCACCGCCGTGCCTACTTCTCCCAGCTGGATAGCAGCAACTCCGCTGCGAAGTCGGCCAAGGAAAAACTGATTGCAGAGGCGGAGGCGCTGTCCACGTCCACCGACTGGGGCCATGCCGCAGGTGAGTACCGCAGGCTGATGGACCAGTGGAAGGCATCACCGCGTGCCAGCCGCAAGGATGACGACGCCCTCTGGGCCCGCTTCCGTGCGGCCCAGGACGTTTTCTTCAACAACCGGCAGGCAGCCAACGACGAAATCGACCAGGAATACGCCACCAACCTCAAGGTCAAGGAAGCACTCCTGGCAGAAGCCAACACCATCCTCCCCGTCAGGGACCTGGCAGCAGCGAAGAAGGCACTGCAGTCCGTCCGTGACCGGTGGGAAGAGGCAGGCAAAGTGCCGCGCGCTGACATGGGCCGCATCGAAGCTGGGCTGCGCAAGGTTGAAGATGCCGTCCGGCAGGCCGAGGAAGAGCAGTGGCAGCGGTCCAACCCGGAGCGTAAAGCCCGCACCAACAGCGCCCTCTCGCAGCTGGAGTCGGCAATTGCCGGCCTGCAGGAAGATCTTGCCGCAGCTGAGAAGACCGGCGACCAGCGCAAGATCAAGGCTGCCCGGGAGGCCCTTGAAGCGCGCCAGGCATGGCTGGACCAGATCCAGCGTTCGGCAAGCGAGCTTGCCTGAGCTTCACTGACTGACGCAGGCGGCCCGATATAGTTGCGGTTCGCCCTTCTGCAGGCCCGGTTCCGGTTATCCACATAGCCGGAACCGGGCCTGTGTCGCTTAAAGGCTTCGGGGGCAGGATGGACGCATGGCGATTCCATCCGTTCCTGCCGGGTCCGACCATCCAGTTCCGGCGGAGGCGTCACCCCGTTTTCCCGAGCTCTACGCCCCGGGGATGCCCTTCGCATTGCCCGAGCTGCAGTCCCTCGCCGCGGATGGTCTGCTGCACAGGTTCCACCACCGCGGCTATACACTGCCCGGCAGCCCCGCCTCTCCGCAGCTGCGTGCGCGGGCGGCAGCGGGAGCCGTCCCAGCCGCAGTCCGGCAACGGGTAGTGGCCGGCCGCCTGACGGCCGCCTGGATCTACGGCTGCGCCGGCGAACCGGACAGGCTGGCTCTGCTGGTGGATGCCAAACGAAGGGTCTCCAGCCTTCGGAACACCAGGGGCTGCACCCTGCATGAAGTGCGGCTTGGCCCGTTCGACGTCGTCAGTATCGGGGGCATGATGGTTTCCAGCCCGCTGCGGACCGCCCTGGATATTGCCCTGCATGTGGACGCCGAGCGGGCCATTCCCGCCCTGGAGAACCTGTTGGCCCGGCCGGAGAAGGACGTACGCCTGCGCCTGCTGGTCCTTGCCGTCGAGGCAACGCCGCGCGTGCCCCACAAGAAGGCTGCGCTGGAGAAGCTCGCCGCGCTAGCTCCGGCGCTTGTTGCCGGTGGTCCGGTAGACATCAAACACTCCGTCGATCCTCCGGACAGCACTCAGGACGTGGCTGAGGTACTTGGGGTCGCCCATCTCAAAAGCGAACTTTGAGATCGCCACCCGATCCGTGGAGGTGTGGACGCTGGCGGCCAGGATGTTGACGTGGTTGTCTGAGAGCACCCGCGTAACGTCAGAGAGCAGGGACTTGCGGTCCAGCGCCTCCACCTGGATTTCCACCAGGAACACGCTCGATTGTGTGGGGGCCCAGTCCACGTCGACGATCCGGTCCGGCTGGTCCTTCAGGTCCGAAATGTTGGTGCAGTCCGTCCGGTGGACCGAAACTCCCGAACCCCTCGTCACGAAACCAAGGATGGGGTCGGGCGGGACCGGGGTACAGCAGCGGGCCAGCTTCACCCAGACGTCGCCTACGCCGCGGACCACCACGCCGGAGTCGGAGAAGCGGGCCTTGGTGACCTGGGTGGGAATGCTGACTTCGGCAATGTCGTCTTCGGTGCTGTCATTGCCGCCGAGGCTTTCAACCAGCTTTTCCATGACCGCCTGGGCGGACGTATGCCCGTCGCCCACGCCGGCGTAGAGTCCGGAGATGTCGACGTACTTGAACTCCTCGGCAACTGCTGCAAGGGCTTCGTGAGTCATCAGGCGTTGCAGGGGAAGGTTCTGCTTGCGCATGGCGCGGGTCAGCAGTTCCTTGCCGCGGTCGATCGCTTCTTCGCGGCGTTCCTTGCTGAACCACTGGCGGATCTTGTTGCGTGCCCTGGCACTCTTGACAAAGTGTTGCCAGTCCTGGCTGGGCCCGGCGCCCTCTGCCTTGGAGGTAAAGATCTCCACCCAGTCGCCGTGGTTCAGTTCGCTGTTGAGCGGCACCAGCTTGCCGTTGACCCGGGCTCCGATGGTCCGGTGTCCGACTTCGGTGTGGACTGCATAGGCAAAGTCCACCGGCGTGGAACCCGCGGGCAACGCCATGACTTCGCCCTTGGGCGTGAAGACGAATACCTCACGGGCATTGATCTCGAAGCGCAGTGAGTCCAGGAACTCGCCGGGATCCGAAGTTTCCTGCTGCCAGTCCACCAGGGAGCGCAGCCAGCCCATGTCGCCGTCGCGGGGGCTCCCCGGGCCGACAGCGGTGCGGTTTGGCTGGTCCTTGTACTTCCAGTGCGCGGCCACGCCGTATTCGGCCCGGCGGTGCATTTCGTGTGTGCGGATCTGGATTTCCACCGGCTTGCCGCCAGGACCGATCACAGTGGTGTGCAGCGACTGGTACATGTTGAATTTCGGCATTGCGATGTAGTCCTTGAACCTGCCGGGCAGCGGGTTCCAGCGCGAATGCATGGTGCCAAGGGCGGCATAACAGTCCCGGACGGAGTCCACCAGGACTCGCACGCCCATCAGGTCGTTGATGTCGTCAAAGTCCTTGTCCCGGACGATCATCTTCTGGTAAATCGAGTAGTAGTGCTTGGGGCGTCCGGTGATGGTGGCCTTGATCCGGGCGGCGCGCAGGTCTTCAGTGATCTGGTCGCGGATGACGCTCAGGCTCTTTTCCCGCTCGGGCGTCCTGTCCCCCACCATGCGCACGATTTCCTCGTACACCTTGGGGTAGAGCGCCGCGAAGGAAAGATCCTCGAGTTCCCATTTGATGGTGTTCATGCCCAGCCGGTGCGCCAGCGGGGCGAAGATTTCCAGGGTCTCCCGCGCCTTGCGGGCCGAGGATTCAGCCGAGACGAACCGCCAGGTGCGGGCATTGTGGAGCCGGTCAGCCAGCTTGATCATCAGCACCCGGATGTCCTTGGCCATGGCGACCACCATCTTGCGGACCGTCTCGGACTGCGCTGCCTCGCCGAAGCTGACCTTGTCCAGCTTGGTCACGCCGTCAACCAGCATGGCCACTTCGGGGCCAAAGTCCCGTTTCAGGTCGGCAAGCGTGTAGGGGGTGTCCTCCACTGTGTCATGCAGGAGTGCTGCCGCCAGGGTGGTGCCGCTAAGGCCCAGCTCAGCAAGGATGGTTGCCACTGCCACGGGATGGGTGATGTAGGGATCACCGCTCTTGCGTTTCTGCCCGCGGTGGCTCTGCTCAGCGACGTCGAAGGCCCGCTGGATAAGGTCAAAGTCCTCTTTGGGATTGTTGGCCCGGACGGTCCTGAGCAGCGGTTCAAGAATTGGTGAGTACGTGGCCGCGCTGCGTCCCGTCAGCCGGGCAAGCCGGGACCGGGTCCGCTCCCTGCGCCCGGGGAACGTGGGACGCGATCCGGAGTTGTCGACGGGGACCAGCGGGCCAGGGCGCGCGGAAGCCGCCACCCCGGTTTGACTACCGTGGGCAGGACTCTTGTCTCCCTGTGCCGTTGGCGCTGACGCCGAACGTTCTTCCAATGAAGTACCCCTCACCACAGTTTCAATTACTTCAGTCTATTCCCCGCGGCGGTGACTTTTATAACCGGGTCCTTAACCGCGGACAGGCCGGGCAACGCCGAGGTTTTGGCGTTGCCCGGCCCGCACCAGCGCTCAGGCCTGAACAGGCTCCGTGGGAGCGGTCCGGCCGGCGGCGGCACGCCTGTGCTCGACGCGCTTTGCCTGCTTCACGAGCTCAGGCTCGTTCTGGCGCAGCCAGGCATACATCGGAGCTGCCACGAAAATGGTGGCCGCCGTGCCGATGAGGATTCCGACGAACAGGGCCAGCGACAGGTCGCGCAGGGTGCCGGCACCGAGCAGCCCGGCGCCGATGAAGAGGATGGCACCGACGGGGAGGATGGCCACCATCATGGTGTTGATCGAGCGGACCAGGGTCTGGTTGACGGCGAGGTTTACTTCCTCCGCGAAAGTGCGGCGGGTCGATGTGTCCAGGTCCGCAGTGTTCTCGCGGATCTTGTCGAAGACCACCACCGTGTCATACAGGGAGTAGCTGAGGACGGTCAGGAACCCGATGATGGCCGAGGGGGTGACCTCGAAGTCGCTGAGGGCATAGACGCCTGCAGTGATGAACATCGTCACCGCCATGCCGGCGATGGCCGAGAGGGACATTTTCCAGGTGCGGAAATACAGCGCCATCAGCACGGCTGCGAGGAGCACGAAGATCACCAGGCCGATCAGGGCCTGCTTGGTGACGTCTGCGCCCCACGTCGGACCCACGAAGGTTGAGGTCACCTCGTTGTCGGTAACGCCGTACGCACTGGTGAGTCCTTCCTTGATGCGAAGCGTCTCATCGTCAGTGAGTTTGTCCGTCTGGATCCGCATGGTGGTTCCAGCCACGTTCGCCACCCGGGGCACACTGCCGGGCACGACGTCCGTGACGGCTTTCTCACCCAGGGCGGCATCGGTGGTCTGGACGTTGGAGACCGTGAATTCGGATCCGCCACGGAACTCGATGCCAAGGTTGAAGCCGCCCTTGGCCAAGGGGATGATGATCGACAGGGCAACCGCCACCGCCGCGATGATGAACCAGAGCTTCTTAGCGCCTACGAAGTTATAGGACCGCTTTCCGGTGTAGAGCTCGTTGCCGAAGTTGGCGAAGCCTGACATTACTTGTTCTCCTTCGCTGAGGACTTCGAGGAGCCCGCGAGCTGCTCCTGCTTCTCCGCCAGGCGGCGTTCGGCGATGGTCATCCTGCGCTCCGCTTCGGCGGCGGCACCGGCGTTCTTGACGCGGCCCACGGCCGGCTTGGCTTCCGGGGTACGGATGCGCCCGGCGCCGCGGTAGAGCGGCACCGCGCCCAGACGCTTGGGGTCAAGGCCGGACAGCGGGTGGCCCTCCCCGAAGAACCTCGTGCGCGCCAGCAGCTGCAGTGTCGGGTGGGTGAACATGAACACCACGATGAGGTCCGCGATGGCCGTCAAACCTAGGGTGAAGGCGAATCCGCGGACGTTGCCCACGGCCACGAAATACAGCACCAGTGCGGCCAGCAGGTTGACGGCCTTGGAGGCAAGGACAGTCCGCTTGGCCCGCTTCCAGCCGTTCTCCACGGCGGAGACCAGGCCGCGGCCCTCGCGGAGTTCGTCACGGATCCGTTCAAAGTAGACGATGAAGGAGTCCGCGGTCTGGCCGATGGCCACGATGATGCCGGCCACACCTGCCAGGGACAGCCGGTAGTTCTCAGTCCAGCCCAGAATGGCGATGGCGAGATACGTGAGGACGCCGGCAACCACCAGCGATGCGATAGTGACGAAGCCCAGGGCCCGGTACTGGAACAGGGAGTAGACCACCACCAGCAGGAGGCCGATGATGCCGGCGAGCAGGCCCATCCGCAGCTGCTCGCCGCCAAGGGTGGCGGAGATCTGCTGCTCGCTCTGGATCTCGAAGCTGATGGGCAGGGCACCGAAGCGGAGCTGGTCAGACAGGGTTTTTGCGGTCTGCTCGGTAAAGCCGCCCGTGATCTGGGGGCGGCCGTCCGTGATCACTGCAAGTGACCGCGGCGCCGAAATGACCTGGTCATCGAGCACAATCGCGAACTGGGCCTTGGGGTCGTTGCCGGAGTCACCGCCGGCTGCCACGTAGAACTGGTTCAGGCGCTCGGTGACCTCTTTGAACTTCGCCGTGCCCTCGTCGTCGAACTGGATGTTCACCGCCCAGTCGTTGGTGACGGCGCCCTGTGCACCCTGCTGGAGCTGGAAGGAGGAGGTGACAATGTTGCCGCCCTTAACCTCTACGGGACCAAGGATGTACTTGATGGCAGGGTTCGTGTCCGAGGCAGGCTCGCAGGTCACCAGCGGCTTGGCGGGATCCGAGCGTTCCTGCTCGTCCTGTGCAGGGTTGTCGCAGTCAAGTGCTTCAAACTGGCGGTAGAGCTCGGGGGTGATCCAGTTGGTGTCGCTGCTGTTGGCGGGTTCGGCCGTCGGCTTGGGCAGCTGGTCCTCGGGCGCCCGCTGGTCTTCCGGTACCGGTGCGCCGGCGGCGGAAAGCAGGACTGGCCGGAAGTTCATGTCGGCGGATGCCTGGATCAGGTCGCGCGTCTGGCTGGAGGGCGTGCCGGGAAGGCTGACCACCACGTTGCGCCCGGACTGGGTGCTGATTTCGGCTTCGGCGACGCCGGAGCCGTCCACACGCTGGCGGATGATCGCCACGGCCTGGTTGAGCTGTTCCTCATTGATGTCAGAACCGCCCTCGACTTTGGGCGCCAGGATCATCTGGGTACCGCCTTCGAGGTCCAAGGCCAGTTTCGGAGCCCAGCTGGCCTGCCCGGCAAGGGTGCCGCCGGCCAGGACCGCAGTGAGCGCGGCGAGGAGTACGCCGAGCCAGACCAGGACCCTGAGGCCTGGTTTTTTGGGGCCAGTTCGTGCCATTGTCGATCTTTCTCTTATTCACGGAGGAACCGCCGGTGCGTGCCCATGCTTGCACCGGCGGTGGTCCGCAGCGGTAGAGGTTGGAAAGGGAAAGCGGGGACTAGCTGTCCTTCTTGCCCTCATCGTTGAGGCGCTTGAGGGTCTCGTCCGTCGTCTCGGGTGCGGTGGCGGTGGTGCCGCCTTCCGTTGCCGTGAGGGAAGAGGCATCATCGGGCACGGCGGACCCGGCGGCTGCGGAGGACGGCCCGGCGGCAGGTTCCACGATCTTGGTAACGGCCTGGCGGTGGATGGTGGCAAGGTTTCCCGGGGAAAGTTCGAGGGTGACCTTGTTCTCCTCCTCGTCAATGGCAACGATGCGGCCAAACAGGCCGAAACTCGTCATGACCTCAACGCCGGGGGCAAACTGCGACTGCAGCTGTGCCTGCTGCTGCTGGGTCTTCTTGTTGCGGCGGAACATCATGAAGATGAAGATGCCGAGCATCGCGAACAGCAGGATCGACATGATGTCGATGCCGCCGCCGGGCTGGGTAGTGGTGGTCTGGGCAGTGATATGTCCGAACACGGGGAAGTTCCATTCTGTACTTGCGTGAAGCCGATTGACAGCGCCGTCCGCTTTGAACGTGTGGGCTGGCGAAGGAGCTTGCCATCCATCCACGGGCTGCCGTTGATGCCGCCTGCGGGAACAAAGACCCGAACGTGCCGAGCGTCATACCAGTCTAAAGGGAAAAACTGAAGGGAGGCTGTTATCGGCCTTCCGGCGCCCATTCCCCTGCCGGTCCGGCATCCCCCTCTGCCGGTTCGAACAGGTCCAGCTGCTCCTGCGCAAAGACACCGGAAGGGATGGCATAGCCAAGGTGGGTCCATGCTGGCGCCATGGCTATCCTGCCACGCGGCGTGCGTCCCAGCAGCCCCTCCCGGACCAGGAAGGGCTCGGCCACTGTTTCCACTGTCTCGGTTTCCTCCCCCACCGCGATGGCCAGCGTTGAAAGGCCAACCGGACCGCCGCCGAACTTGGTGATCAGCGCGTCCAAAACCGCGCGGTCAAGCCTGTCCAGGCCCTTCTTGTCCACCTCGTACATGTCCAGGGCCGCTGACGCCGCACGGGCGTCGATCTGGTCGATCCCGTGGACCAGCGCCCAGTCCCGTACCCGCCGCAGCAGCCTGTTGGCGATGCGCGGCGTACCGCGGGACCGTCCGGCGATTTCGGTGAAGCCGGCCGAGTTGACCTTGAGGTCCAGCAGGCCGGCAGAGCGCCGCAGCACAAGTTCGAGTTCCGGCACGGAATAGAACTCCAAATGTCCAGTGAACCCGAAACGGTCGCGCAGGGGCCCGGGAAGCAGGCCGGCCCGGGTAGTGGCGCCAACCAGGGTGAAAGGCGGCAGTTCCAGCGGAATTGCCGTGGCACCGGCTCCCTTGCCCACCACGATGTCCACCCGGAAGTCCTCCATGGCCATGTAGAGCATTTCTTCAGCCGGCCGCGACATCCTGTGGATTTCGTCCAGGAAGAGGACCTCGCCTTCGGAGAGGGAGGACAGGATGGCGGCCAGGTCACCGGCGTGCTGGATGGCCGGCCCGCTGCTGATCCGCAGCGGCGCGTTCATCTCGGCGGCCACGATCATGGCGAGGGTGGTTTTGCCCAGGCCCGGCGGACCGGAGAAGAGCACGTGGTCCGCACTGCGCCCCCGCATCCGGGAGGCTTTCAGCACCAGTGACAGCTGTTTCCGCACCCGGTGTTGACCCACGAAATCATCCAGGTTCTTGGGCCGCAGCGCTGCCTCGATGGCCCTTTCTTCGGGTTCCTCCCCCGCAGCCACCAGTGACGGTTCAGCCACGGCTGCCTACGCGGTTGCCGGCCCGGGCACCGTCCTGCCCCAGCCACCGGAGCGTGGTCCGCAGGATCTCGGGCACGTTGCCCCGGAACGAGACTTCGGGTTCCTCGGCCAGCGCCTTGTCGATGCTCGAGGAAGCGTCCTTTTCGGACCAGCCAAGGCTTGTCATGGCCGCGACAACCTGCGGTTTCCAGGCTGCCTCCGCCGCAGTAGGCGCTCCTGCCGCCCCTGCCGTGCCCTGCGGCACCAGCTTGCCTGCCAGCTCAAGAACAATCCGCCCTGCCACTTTGGGGCCGATCCCGGGCACCTTGGTGAACGTTTTGCTGTCGCCGGTGTGCGCTGCAACCCGGATGGCTTCGGGGTCGTGGACGGCGAGGACCGCCAGCGCCAGCCTCGGGCCAACCCCGCTGACACTGAGCAGAACGTCAAAAACCTCGCGCTCGTCGTCGGACGCGAAACCAAAAAGCGTAAGCGAATCCTCGCGGACGATCAGTGACGTGAAAAGCTGCCCTTCCTCCCCCATGCGCAGCCGGCTCAAAGTCTGCGGGGTGGCGTTGACGCTCATGCCCGCTCCGTTGAGGTCGATCACGGCGGTGGAAAGGCCCACGTGGGCTACCGTCCCGCGGAGGAAACTGATCAAGGCCGGGCTCCTGGTGTACTGCCGACTCCCTGCGCAGGACCGGCTATCCGAACATATCTACGAACACCCTAGCAAGGGGCCAGGACGTTCAGCGTGCGCGGCGCGCTTTTGCTTCCGCCTCGGCCCATGCCCGCTGGGCAGGTGTCAGGGATGAACTCCCGGGGCCGGTGGTCGCGACGGTGGCACCGCTGCCGGCCCGCCAGGCGTGGGTGATGGCCAGGGCGAGGGCATCGGCGGCGTCAGCAGGACGCGGCGGCGCATCCAGGCGAAGGATCTTAGTGACGAGCTTGGTTACTGCATCCTTGTTGGAGGATCCACTGCCCGTAACGGCAGCCTTGACCTCTGACGGGGTGTGGAGAGCCACCGGGATCCCCCGGCGGGCGGCCGCTGCGATCACCACGCCTGAGGCCTGGGCCACACCCATGACGGTGCTGACGTTCAGCTGGGAAAAGACGCGCTCGACGGCGAGGACCTGCGGTTCGTACCTGTCCAGCCATTCATCGATCGAGGACGCGATGACCAGCAGCCGCTGGTCCAGGGTTTCATCGGGCGACGTTCCCACCACGCCCACGGCCACCATTGTGGCCCGCCTGTTCCGTTCGACATCCACCACGCCAATCCCGCACCGGGTCAGGCCCGGGTCCACCCCGAGGACGCGCAGCGTCACGGCTGTGCGCGTTGGGCGGGCAGGCGGAGCGTCACTCAGCTTCCAGGGCAGCCTGGACGTCGTCGCTGAGGTCGGCGTTGCTGTAGACGTTCTGGACGTCGTCGAGGTCTTCGAGGGCGTCAGCGAGCTTCAGGAACTTGCGTGCGCCGTCGACGTCGAGTTCCACCTGCATGGACGGAACGAACTCCACCTCGTCGGTGTCGTATTCGATGCCGGCTTCCTTGAGCGCCTCCCGGATTGCGGGAAGATCGCCCGGCTCCGAGTGGATTTCGAACGTGTCGCCGTTGTCCTTTACTTCCTCGGCTCCCGCCTCCAGCACGGCCATCAGGACGTCGTCCTCGCTGAGGCCGTTCTTGGGCAGGTTGACAACGCCCTTGCGGGTGAAGAGGTAGCTGACGGAGCCGGGATCGGCGATGGTGCCGCCGTTGCGGGAGATGGCCAGGCGGACCTCGGAGGCGGCGCGGTTCTTGTTGTCGGTGAGGCATTCGATCAGCAGTGCGGAACCCTGGGGGCCGCGGGCTTCGTACATGATTTCGGTGTAGTCGACCACTTCACCGGTGAGGCCGGCGCCGCGCTTGATGGCGCGGTCGATGTTGTCGTTGGGGACCGAGGTCTTCTTCGCCTTGGTGACTGCCAGTTCCAGGCCCGGGTTGCCGGCCAGGTCCGGTCCACCCATGCGGGCTGCGACTTCGATGTTCTTGATCAGTTTGGCGAACGACTTGGCGCGGCGGCTGTCGATGATCGCCTTCTTGTGCTTGGTCGTCGCCCATTTGGAGTGGCCTGACATGCTTTACGCTTCTCCTCTGATCATGCGGATAAAAAGTTCATGTACGCGTTTTTCCCCGGTCACTTCCGGATGGAAGGAGGTGGCCAGCAGGTGGCCGGAACGCACTGCAACAATTCTAGCCGTCCCGGGCAGCTCGGCCGCGTGGGACGCATGCTCCGGGTCCGCCGGTTCCACCTGGGCCAGGACTTCGACGCCGGACCCTACGCGTTCCACCCACGGGCCGCGGATGAACACTGCATGGACGGGCGGGACGCCGTCTTCGGTGGCGCTGAACTCGAGGCCCTTGAACTCCAGGTCCGTCTCGAAGGACTCGCGCTGGCGGCCGAAGGCGTTGCGCCGGACGCTGATGTCCAGCCCGCCGAACGTCTGCTGGGGGGCACCGGAGAGGTCGGTGGCGGGATCCGCGATGTCCTCGGCCATAAGGATCATGCCGGCGCAGGAGCCGTAAACAGGCAGCCCTTCGCGGATCCGTTCACGCAGCGGCTCCGCCAGTTCGAAGGCCCGTGCCAGCTTGTCGATGGCCGTGGACTCGCCGCCGGGAATGACAAGCCCGTCCAGCCCGTCCAGCTCCTTTGGCCGGCGGATGCCCACTGCCTCGGCGCCGGTCGCTTCGATGGTGCGGAGGTGTTCACGGAAGTCGCCCTGAAACGCCAGGACGCCGATCCGAAGGCCAGCGCCAGGGCGCGCTGGATCAGCTGAAAGGGATTGTGCCATCCATCCAGCATACGGGCCGGAGAGGCCGCGGCGTTCCTGCCGTGACGTCCCGGGCGGCGGTTCCATGCCCGTGCTGGGATATATTCGAAACATGTTTTCCTTCAGTGTTCCGCTCGGCAAGCTGGTCCGCCGGGCGTCCCGGCTCCGGGGCGGCGGTTCGGCCCTGCCGGGCCTGGTGGTCGAAAAAATTGACCCCGGCTTCATGCGGCGGACGCTCACCACCCTCCCCCACGGGGTGGCGGTGGTCAGCGGCACCAACGGGAAGACCACCACCACCAAAATGGTGGTTGAACTGCTGGAAAGCCAGGGGCTCAAGGTCTTCACCAACCGCACGGGCAGCAATTTCACCCGCGGCGTTGCAGCTGCCCTGCTCGGTGAGGTGGACTGGCGCGGCCGGCTCGAGGCGGATGTCGCTGTCCTGGAGCTGGACGAAGCCCATGCCGTGCACTTCGTCAACAGTGTCCCGCCCCGCTACTGCCTGCTTCTCAATGTCCTGCGGGACCAGCTTGACCGGTTCGGTGAAATCGACAAGACGGCCCAGCTGCTCCAGCACATCGCCGCCAAAACCACCGGCACGGTGGTCCTGAACCGCGAAGACCCGCGGGTGGCCCGGATCGCCGAAACGCTCACGGGGCAGGAAGTCAGGTACTTCGGCCTGGACGATTCCCTGCTGGCTACCTTTCCGAACGACGACGACATGCGCGCCGCTCCCGGCAGCCCCGCCCCGGCGGACCTTCCGGAAAAGCCCGCAGCCGACGTCGTGCTTCGCAAAGTGGGCGCTGACAGCGCCGAGTTTGAGTACGACGGCGGCAGGGTCACCACCGGGATGAAGCTGCGGGGCGTGTACAACATCTTCAACGCAGCCGCGGCACTGACCCTGGCGCGGAGCATCTGCGGCGGAGGTGCCGTCGACGCGGACCATGCCACGCTGCTGCAGGCCCTCTCCCAGGTGGCGCCCGCCTTCGGCCGCGGCGAAAGCCTCACCGTCGACGGCCAGCCGCTGGACCTGGTGCTGGTCAAGAACCCCAGCGGCTTCCGGCTGGGACTGAAGTCGTTTCCGGCAGGCGGCTACGCCACGATGATCGCCATCAACGACAACTACGCGGACGGCCGCGACATGTCCTGGCTCTGGGACGTGGAGTTCGACTCCCTGCGCGAGGGTGGGGTGGACCAGCTCACCGGCTCCCGCGCTTACGACATGGCACTGCGCCTGCAGTACGACGACGTCCGGATCGGTGCGGTGGAAACGGAGATCGCCCCGGCACTGGCCGCCTTCATCAGGGAAGCGCAGGGAAAGCCGAAACGCATCTTCTGCACCTACACAGCCATGCTGGCCATCCGCCGCGAGCTGTCCAAAATCACCACGGTGGAGGTTGTCTCTTGAGCCAGGCAGGTCCGGGGTACCCGGATGAGAGCAAGGGCACCATTAAGGTGGCCCAGCTGTATCCGCGCGACATGAACATTTACGGCGACTGGGGAAACGCCCTGGTACTCCAGCGCCGGATCGGCTGGCATGGGTATACCCCTGAGCTGGTTGAGTACAACGTGGGCGATGATTTCCCGCAGGACGTGGACATCATCGTGGGCGGCGGCGGCCAGGACAGCGGCCAGCTCGTCATCCAGGACGACCTCCAGTCGCGGGCAGGGGTACTTAAGGACCTGGCCGAGGACGGCGCCCCGATGCTGCTGATCTGCGGCCTTTACCAGCTTTTCGGACGTTTCTTCAAAACCCGGACTGGAGCCATCATCCCGGGCATCGGCGTCCTGGACGTGGAGACGCACGGCACGGATGAGCGCCTGATCGGGAACGTCAAAGTCTCCACACCTGAGTTCGGCGAAGTCCTGGGTTACGAAAACCACAGCGGACAGACCACGTTAGGCAGTGGGGTCCGGCCCCTGGGCACCGTACCGAAGGGCACCGGCAACAACAGCAGTGACGGCCACGAAGGAGCGCGGTACCGGAACATCGTGGCGAGCTACCTGCACGGATCGTTGCTTCCAAAGAACCCTGCCATCGCGGATTTCCTGATCCGGACCGCAGCTGAGCGCAAGTACGGCACCTTCGTGCCAGGCAACCCGGACGACCGCTATGCAGAACTGGCCCGGGAACACGCCGCACGGCGCCCCCGCTGAAAGTCCGGAGTTGGACTGCGCGTCAGGGTTCGCGCGTCACCAAAAGTTCACGGGCGCCCGCGGCAGCTGCACCCATTGATTCCAGCACGCCGATGGTCCGCTGCCTGGTGGCGGCGTCGGCTTCCGGGCCGGCGCAGCTTCCCTGCGGCAGGTCGGAGGCGACCGAACACCAGCGGTAGGGATCCCGGACCATTACTGACGGGGCCCAGGCAAGGTCCGTGGCGGACCATCTGCCCGCGGAGTCCTGGCCGAACTGCACCCGGACCAGCAGGCCTTCATTGTTGACGACGTGCCAGGGCGAGAGCTCCGTGACACCGTTACCCAGCCCGTAAACGATCCAGGTGCCTTTGTAGTGTTCGATGGGCAGCACGGAATGGGTGTGGTGGCCATGTACCAGGTTGAACTGTCCACTGTCCACCAGGGCGTGCGCCACCTCCTGCTGCTGGGCGTTGGGCGCACTGGCATATTCGTCCCCCGCATGCATGGCAGCCAGCACGATGTCTGCCCCCAGCGACCGGGCCTTCTGCGCCTTGGCAATCATTGCCGGGGCGTCCAGCATGTCTACCTGCCAGGGGTGGTCCGGCACCAGACCGTTGAGTCCGTAGGTCGCTTGGATGAGGGCGACCTTTGCCGCCGGCGTCTGCAGGATCAGCACCCCTTGGGATTCGATTTCAGTGCGGTAGGAACCGGTGTGCTCAAGGCCGGCGGCGTCCAACTGGTCGAGGGTGCGCAGCAGCCCGTCGGTCCCGCGGTCGATGGTGTGGTTGCTGGCCGTTGTACAGGCCTGGTACCCGACCTCCTTTGATGCGGTGATGATCTGAGGTGGAACGTTGAAGGACGGGTAGGCCGAGAATGGTCCCTCCGGTCCCGCCACCGGAGTCTCCTGGTGGCAGATGGCCAGGTCGCTCTTGTCGATGTACCTCCGCTGGCCTTCCAGGAGCGGTACGAAGTCCAGCCCCGGCCTGCCCGCGGCTGCCGCGTCCTGCTCCGCCTGCTGCCACAGCTGGGCATGAATGAGCATGTCCCCCGTAACCAGCACCGAGGTACAGCGAAGCACAGGGCAGGCGGCGCCCTTCCCTGGGGTGGGAGCGGGAGCCGGGGTGGAAGGGGCAGGCTGAGCCGCGCTGCCGGCGGGTGCGGCACTGGCGGAGACTGACGCCGTCGGAGGCCGCGCTGCATCATCCTGCTCAGCGGCCAGGCCACAGCCGGCCAGCGCGGCTGCCAGCAGCAACGCGGAGATGGTGGCGCGGCGATGCGCCCGACCCGAACCGGTTCTGTTCCCCATAGGGGCAATTCTAGAGAGGGCGGCGTGGCGTGGCGCACATTGAGAAGCGTGGCTCGCTGTGGAAGGTTGTAAGTCATGACCAACCCTCTTTTGGTGCCCAGTCCCTTGCCCTACGGACTGCCGCCCTTCGCTGAGATTGAGACCCCACACTTCGAAGAAGCCATCGAGGCGGGTCTGGCCGCGCACCTCGGAGAGATCCAGGCCATCGTGGATGATCCGGCCCCTGCCACCTTTGAAAACACCGCGCTGGCGATGGAGCGGTCCGGCCGGCTGCTGGACAGGGCAGCGGCCACGTTCTTCACGCTTGTCTCGGCTGATGCTTCCGACCCCATCAGGGACCTTGAAACCAAACTTTCCCCGCTGTTCTCAGCCCACCAGGACGAGGTGTTCCTCAACCGGGCGCTTTTCGAGCGCTTCTCCTCAATTAATACTGCAGGGTGCGACGCCGAGTCCGTGCGCCTGGTGCAGGAATACCTCAAGGAGTTCCGGCAGTCCGGTATCCAGCTCGACGCAGCGGGCCAGGAAAGGCTCAGGGCGATCAACGCCGAGCTGGCCCGGCTGGGCACTGAATTCGGCCAGCGCGTCAAGGAAGGGATGAAATCGGCGGCGTTGCTGCTGGATGAGGCTGCGGAACTGGCGGGGCTGACGCCGGATGACATTGCCGGTGCTGCCGAGGCTGCCCGCGCTGCCGGGCATGACGGGAAGTTCCTGCTGACGCTCATCCAGCCCAGCAACCAGCCCGCCCTGTCTGTCCTGGAAAACCGGGGAGTCCGCCGTCGGCTGTTCGAAGCGTCGGTGGCCAGGGGCAGCGGCGGCGGAAGCCTTGATGTGCTGGACCTGGCCACGTCGATGGCCCGGCTCCGCGCGGAAAAGGCAGTACTGCTCGGCTTCGCCAACTACGCGGAGCTGGTGGTGGACCGGCAGACTGCTCCTGACTTCGAGTCCGTGCAATCAATGCTCAACCGGATGGCACCGGCAGCGGTCCGCAACGCAGATGCCGAGGCCGCAGCCTTGGCGGAAGCCGCGGGGCATCCGTTGGAGGCCTGGGACTGGGCTTTCTACTCTGTGAAGGTCCGGCGCGAGAAGTACGACGTGGACGAGCAGGCCCTGCGCCCCTACTTCGAGCTGGACCGGGTATTGGAGGACGGGGTTTTCTTTGCCGCCACCTCCCTCTATGGCATTACGTTCCACGAGCGGCAGGACCTGGCCGGGTACCATCCCGACGTGCGCGTCTGGGAGGTCCGGGACGAGAACGGCATGGGACTGGGCCTGTTCCTGGGCGACTATTACACCCGGGAGTCCAAGCGGGGCGGCGCCTGGATGAACTCCCTGGTGGAGCAGTCGGCGCTGCTGGGCACCAAGCCGGTGGTCATCAATAACCTGAACATCTCCAAGCCGCCTGCAGGCGAACCCACCCTCCTGACACTGGACGAGCTGCGCACAACCTTCCATGAGTTCGGCCACGCCCTCCACGGCCTGTTCTCCCACGTTACCTACCCGCGGTTTTCCGGTACGTCGGTTCCCAGGGATTTCGTGGAGTACCCGTCCCAGGTCAACGAAATGTGGATCATGTGGCCAGAAGTGCTGGCCAACTATGCACGCCACCATGCCACCGGTGAGCCGCTGCCGCAGGAGGTTGTCGCGAAACTGAATGCGTCGCGGCTGTGGGGCGAGGGTTTCGCCACCACCGAATACCTTGGCGCGGCCCTGCTGGATCTTGCCTGGCACGTACTTGAGCCCAGCCAAGTTCCAGAGGACGCCCATGAGTTCGAGGCAAAGGCCTTGGCCGCGGCAGGAATCGCCCATCCCCTGATCCCGCCCCGGTACAGGACCGGCTACTTCCAGCACGTCTTCGCCGGCGCGGGGTACGCCGCCGGCTACTATTCCTATATCTGGAGCGAGGTCCTGGACGCCGAGACCGTCGACTGGTTCACCGAAAACGGCGGTCTCACCCGCAGCAATGGAAAACGGTTCCGGCAGGAGCTCCTCAGCCGCGGCAACAGCCGTGATCCCTTGGAGTCCTTCCGCAAGCTCCGCGGCCGGGAAGCACAACTAGAGCCACTCCTAAAGCGCCGCGGCCTCGAGTAGGGCTTCCTTACCCCCCCAACTGGGTAGCAGTAAGTGTCGCTTTGGAACTCCAAAACGACACTTACCACTACCTACTTGGGTTAAAAGAGCGACGGCGGCAGGTCCCCACAAACGTGACCCGCCGCCGTCGCGGTTTCTTACTTAGAGGCAGGTACTGGTCCGGCAGCTTGCGTAAAAGGGGCCCTGCGTCCCCGCTCGCCGCGAAGCGGCCTTAGCGGGACGTGGGGAATAGCAAGCAGAGGATCAGGACCTGCCGTAAGGCTAAGGACTACCAGCCGCGCTCGGCGAGGCGGTGCGGCTGGGGGATCTCGTCGACGTTGATGCCCACCATGGCTTCGCCCAGGCCGCGGGAGGCCTTGGCGATGACGTCGGGGTCGTCGAAGAAGGTAGTGGCCTTCACGACGGCGGCGGCGCGCTGGGCGGGGTTGCCGGACTTGAAGATGCCCGAGCCGACGAACACGCCGTCGGCGCCGAGCTGCATCATCATGGCAGCGTCAGCGGGGGTGGCGATACCGCCGGCGGTGAACAGCACCACCGGAAGCTTGCCGGCAGCGGCGACTTCCTTCACCAGTTCGTACGGGGCCTGCAGTTCCTTGGCCGCAACGTACAGCTCGTCCTCCGGGAGGGCGGAGAGCTTGGCGATCTCCGAGCGGATCTGGCGCATGTGCCCGGTGGCGTTGGAGACGTCGCCGGTGCCGGCCTCGCCCTTGGAGCGGATCATCGCAGCGCCTTCGTTAATGCGGCGCAACGCCTCACCGAGGTTGGTGGCACCGCAGACGAAGGGAACGGTGAAGTTCCACTTGTCGATGTGGTTGACGTAGTCGGCCGGGGTCAGGACCTCGGACTCGTCGATGTAGTCAACGCCCAGGGACTGCAGGACCTGGGCTTCCACGAAGTGGCCAATCCGGGCCTTGGCCATGACCGGAATGGACACGGCATCGATGATCTGGTCGATCATGTCCGGATCGGACATCCGGGACACGCCGCCCTGCGCGCGGATATCGGCCGGAACACGTTCCAGCGCCATCACAGCAACGGCACCGGCATCCTCGGCGATGCGGGCCTGTTCGACATTGACGACGTCCATGATGACGCCGCCCTTGAGCATCTCAGCCATGCCCCGCTTCACGCGGCTGCTGCCCGTGACGCTGTTCGCGGACGAACCGGCCTCGCTGCTTACATCAGGTGTAGACACAAAAACCCCTATGGGTAGATAGATGACCTTCGCCGGGTGTGCAGGCGGCATGCAGATGCCGGACTGTGCACACACGGATTGCCGGATCCATTGACCGGGCAGTCCTAATACTAGTCCCCCCGCGCCCAGCCGGCTTAATCATGCTTAATCGGCCGGCGACGGCTCCGCCAGGGCCTGCCGCCGCACGGACACGACGCGCTGCATGACCGTGACCAGGCTGGCCAGGGCGAGCAGGACGAGGGTCACCAGGAGCACCACCGGCGGAAGCCCCATGCCGGTCAGTCCTGTGACTACCAGGACTGAAACAAGCCGCTCCGCCCGTTCGGCGATGCCGATGTTGGCGGTGAAGCCCAGGGATTCGGCTTTGGCCCTGGCATAGGAAACCAGCATGCCCAGCACCAGGCAGACCATGGCTGCGACTGCGATGGGAACGTTGGCACCGCCGGTGAAGAACCAGACGGCGAGCCCGGAGAAGAGGGCGCCGTCGGCGATCCGGTCGAGGGTTGAGTCGAGGAAGTTTCCCCAACGGCTTTTCACGTCCTGCATCCTGGCCATGATGCCGTCGAGCACGTCGGAAAAGATGAACGCAGTGATGAACAGCGTTCCCCAGAGCAACTGCCCCACGGGATAGAAAACCAGGGCACCCACCACGACTCCGGCGGTGCCGATGATCGTCACAGCGTCAGGGGAAACGCCGATCCTGAGGAGCCAGCGGGCCAGCGGGGTGAACAGAGCGGTGAAGAAACCGCGGGCGTGCCTATTGAGCATCCGTCTCCCCAGGCCAGGCGTCGGCCACCTGTTGGCGGACCTCGTCGAGGGTCTGCGTGATGGCCTTGGTTTGGGCGATGATGGGGAAGAAGTTCCCGTCGCCGCCCCAGCGCGGAACGATGTGCTGGTGCAGGTGGGCGGCGATGCCTGCCCCACCCACCACGCCCTGGTTCATACCCAGGTTGAAGCCGCCCGGGTTGGCCACTTTCCGCAGGACCCGCATCGCCGTCTGCGTGAGGTCAGCGAACTCAAGGGTTTCATCGGCCGTCAGGTCGGTGTAGTCGGGAATGTGCCGGTACGGGCACACCAGGAGGTGGCCGGGATTATAGGGAAACAGGTTCAGCACCACGTAGCAGGTCTTTCCGCGGTGGACGATGAGGGCTTCCTCGTCCGTCCTTGCCGGGCCGACGCAGAAGGGGCAGTCGTTTTCATTTTTGAACTGGTGCTGCCCGCCCTTGATGTACGCCAGGCGGTGCGGAGTCCACAGGCGCTGGAAGGCGTCCGGGACACCGGCGAGGTCAAAGTCGTCGGTAACGCCGGCATCCCCTGGATAACCTGCGCCTGTGTTCTCCTGCACGGTGCTGTTCCGTTTCCGCTAGCTGGTCCGGTTACGGACGGCTTCCGTTATCCGCTTGACTGCCTCTGCCACCGGCACCCCGTTGTCCTGGCTTCCATCCCGGAAGCGGAAGGAGACAGCGCCTGCCTCGGCGTCGTCACCTCCGGCGATCAACACGAACGGGATCTTGTCCTTGCTGGCGGTGCGGATCTTCTTCGGGAACCTGTCTGAGGAGATGTCCACCTCGGCACGGATACCGGCTGCCTTCAGCTGGTCCACGACGTCGAACATGTACTCGTTGAAGGTTTCCGCCACCGGGATGCCCACCACCTGGACGGGAGCGAGCCAGGCAGGGAAGGCGCCGGCGTAGTGCTCTGTAAGAACGCCCATGAACCGCTCCACGGACCCGAAAAGCGCCCGGTGGATCATCACGGGACGCTGGCGGCTCCCGTCGGCGGCCTGGAACTCCAGTTCGAAGCGTTCAGGCAGGTTGAAGTCCAGCTGGATGGTGGACATCTGCCATGTGCGCCCCAGCGCGTCCTTGGCCTGCACCGAGATTTTGGGGCCGTAGAAGGCTGCTCCGCCCGGATCCGGCACGAGCTCCAGTCCTGACTCCTGCGCCACCTCGGCGAGGGTCCTGGTGGCTTCCTCCCAGGTGGCGTCGTCGCCCACGTACTTCTCCGGGTCCTTGGTGGACAGTTCCAGGTAGAAGTCGTTGAGCCCGTAGTCCTTGAGCAGGTCCAGGACGAAGGTCAGCGTCTTGGTCAGCTCGTCCTTCATCTGCTCGCGGGTGCAGTAGATGTGGGCGTCGTCCTGTGTCATGCCGCGAACGCGGGTGAGGCCATGCACCACGCCCGACTTCTCATACCGGTAAACAGAACCGAACTCGAAGAGGCGCAGGGGCAGTTCGCGGTAGGAGCGTCCGCGGGAGCGGAAGATCAGGTTGTGCATCGGGCAGTTCATCGGCTTCAGGTAGTAGTCCTGGCCGGGCTTGCGCACGGTGCCGTCGTCGTTGAGTTCGGCGTCAACGTGCATCGCCGGGAACATGCCGTCCCGGTACCAGTCAAGGTGGCCTGAAACCTCGTAGAGGTGGCCCTTGGTGATGTGGGGGGTGTAAACGAACTCGTAGCCTGCTTGGACGTGGCGCTGGCGGGAGTAGTCCTCCATCGCCTTGCGGATGATCCCGCCCTTGGGGTGGAACACGGGCAGGCCTGAGCCGAGCTCGTCCGGGAAGGAGAACAGGTCCAGCTCGGAGCCAAGCTTGCGGTGGTCACGCCGTTCTGCCTCGGCGATTCGCTCCTGGTAGGCCTTGAGGGCCTCCTTGGTGGGCCAGGCTGTACCGTAGATCCGCTGCAGCTGCTGGTTTTTCTGGTTGCCCAGCCAGTAGGCGGAGGATGAGCGGGTCAGTGCGAAGGCGTTGGAGATGAGCTTGGTATTGGGCAGGTGCGGCCCGCGGCAGAGGTCGCACCAAACTGTGGTTCCGTCCTTGCGCTCCACGTTGTCGTAGATGGTGATGTCGCCGGCACCGACCTCGACATTGACGCCTTCACCGGCTTCGGCGGCGTCATTCTTCTTGGCCAGGAGTTCGAGCTTGTAGGGCTCGTTCTTCATGGCTTCGCGGGCTTCATCCTCATTCACCACGCGGCGGACGAACCTCTGGTTCTGGTTGATGATCTTCTGCATCATCTTTTCGAGGGTTTTGAGGTCCTCCGGGGTGAAGGGCTCGGCAACGTCGAAATCGAAGTAGAAACCGTCTGTGATGTACGGGCCAATGCCCAGCTTGGCGTCCGGGCGCAGCTGCTGCACAGCCTGGGCCATGACGTGGGCGGTTGAGTGCCGGAGCACGTTCAGTCCGTCAGCGGAATCGATGGTCACGCCCTCAACCTCTGCGCCTTCCGGCAGCTCCTGGTCCAGGTCCTTCAGCTCGCCGTTGACACGGGCCACAACAACTTCACGGCGCTCAAAGAAGAGTTCCGCACCGGTTGTCCCGGTAGTCACCTTGGTTTCTTCGCCATCGACGAGAAGGGTGATCTGCTGGGCATCTGACACGGGTGTCTCCTATTCAAAGTTTAGGCTTCATAGCTTGTGGCGTACGGGGACCACAGCCAGCCATCGTCAATGCTATCGGTTCCGTTCAGGCCCGACCAACGCGCGCACGGGGGGATCAGCCGCTGAACCCGGTAATGGCAAGGCTCCTAATGATTCCGTCAAGTGGATGGCTGCCCGTGGGTTCCTGCTGCCGGGAATCCTGGAGAGGCAGGGTATCTGTTTGGCTCAGGTCCCAGGCCATGCTCGCGCTCAGGCTGATTCCCCGCGGGCCTGTCCGCCGGGTAGTGCCTCTAATCAGCAGCAGCCGGGTGCCAAACAGGAGCATCCCGGCCTTTTCCTGCGCCTCGTGGAAGAAAACCGAATCGATGCAGCCGGTGCCGTCGTCGATGCTGATGAAAACCACCCTTTTGCCGCCGCGCATGGGTGGCGTTTGGGTTGCCACGCGCACCCCGGCCACCAAAACTTCGGTCCCGTTGCGCAGGCCCAGGAGTTTGTCCGCGGTGGTAACTCCCAGCCTGTTGAGCATGGGCCGGTGGCTATCCATCAGGTGGCTGCTGACGTCAACTGCCATCAGGTCAAGCTCGGCACGGACATTGTCCACCAACGAAGGCGCCGGCAACCCGGGTTTGACGTTGCGCAGCTCAACATCACCCAGCGGCAGGGACAGCTGACCCTCAAGGACCTCCACTCCCTTCCGCCCACTGCCGGAAACCTGGAGCTTCTGCAGGTGATGGACGAGGTCGGCCCGGTTGGCAGTTCCTCCTGTTTCCCGGTGCAGGGAGTCAAAAGCCCCCAGCTGGGCAAGCCGCCTGATACTGGGCTTGCTGATTCTTGATCGTGCCCGGAGGTCCGCCAGAGAGTCGTAGGGCTGGCCCGCAACAATCCGCTTCAGCTCGGTTGCCGACAATCCGTATATGCCGCTCAGACTCAGCCTTATACCCAGCTTTCCTGTGTCCTGGCCTTCCTCGATCCGCTCCACCCGGTATTCCGCCTTGCTGCGGTTGATGTCCAACGGCAGGATCGGAATGCCAAGGCGCCGGGCTTCCGCGACCAGCAGCCGTTTGGGGTACATGCCCGGATCGTGCTCCCACAGCCCGGCAAGGAAAGCCTCAGGGTGGTGCGCCTTCAGCCAGGCGGACTGGTAGGTGGGGACGGCAAAGGCGGCACCATGCGCTTTGCAGAATCCGAAGCTGGCAAAGGACTTCAAAGTGTCCCAGACCTTGTCAACAACGTCAGGCGGGAAACCCTTCGCTTTAGCCTCCCGCCTGAAAAACTCCTCAACCTGGGACTCCCCCACCTCATTGCTCAAAGCCCTGCGGAACTCATCAGCCTTTGCCAGCCCACACCCGGTCATGACGTCGAGGGTCCTCAGGATCTGTTCATGGAAAACAGTCACCCCGTGGGTTTCCTTCAGCACCGGCTTCAGCAGGGGATGCGGGTACACCTCGGGGGAAAAACCGTGCCGGTGTTCCAGAAAGGGCCGGACCATGTCCGACTTCATGGGCCCTGGCCGGAACAGCGAAATATCGATGATGAGGTCGTTGAACTCCCTGGGGGCCATCTTGCCGATCAGTTCACGCTGGCCAGGGGATTCGATCTGGAAGCATCCCAGCGTATGGGTGCTCCTGATGAGTTCGAAGGTGGCTTCGTCATCCAGTGGGACGGCATTGAGATCGATGTGTCCGTTGTCAGCAATGTAGTCCGGCCCGGCACTGTCAGGGCCGGGCGAATGCCTGCCGGCAGCCACCACTTCCTTCTTTGAGGGATGGATGCGGATGATTTCCCGGACGGCAAAGGCCATGGCGCTTTGCATCCTGACACCCAGGACGTCGAGCTTAAGCATGCCCATGGGGTCCATATCGTGCTTGTCGAACTGGCTCATGGGAAGGCCCAGTCCGCTCGGCTGCACAGGTGTACGGTCCAGGAGGGTTGCATCGCCCAGGATCACACCGCAGGGATGCATCGAAATGTGGCGGGGCAGCCTGTCCAGGCGTTCCGTCAGGTCAACCAGCAGGTCGAGCTGCTGGTTCCCGTGCACGTCCCGCTGTTCCACCCGGCCGGCAAATTCCCGGAGCTCGGGTTTCTCCTGGAGCGCCTCGCGGAATTTCCGCGCCGAAAACCGCCACAACTGCTTGGCAATCTCCCCCACCTCGCCGTCGTCCATGCCCAGCGCCATTCCGGCATCCCTGACGGCTCCCCTGGCACGGTAGCCGTTCTGCATGCTCATCAACGTGACCCGTTCGGCACCGAAACGTTCAAAAATGCGGTGGTAGACGTTGTGCCGCTCAGCGCTTTCGACGTCAATGTCGATGTCCGGAAGGGTTGCACGGTCCTGGGAAAGGAAGCGTTCGAAGATCAGGTCATGCTGCAGCGGGTTCACATGGCTGACATCCATCAAATAGTTGACCAGGCTTGAGGCACCGGAACCCCGGGCGGCTGCACGCACTCCCATGTCCTGGATCATGCGTGATACTTCTGCGACTGTCAGGAAGTAGGAGGAAAAGCCCAGCTTCCTGATGATGCCGAGTTCGTGGTCCAGCCGGGCAAGCATGGCCGTGGCCTCAGCCCCCCTGATCCCCGGGAACCTCCTAATAACTCCTGCCTGGCAGCGCTGGACCAGTTCCAGGTGCGGATCCTGGCTGATCCCGATGACGGAAGCTTCAGGCACCACCGGCTGCCTCCACCCCATATCGGAGACCGGATCGATTCGGCAAAGGTCCGCGAGCGCCTCGGTCTGTGCCATCAGCTGTTTGAGGTCAGCCGCGCCATAACCTGCCGCAGCAATGATTTCCTTTCCAAGCCGGAGCATCTCATCGGGGGATTTAAGCCAACCCTGGCCGGTGGGCTGGAGCAGGGGTTCACCGGCAAGTTCAGGAAGGGATTTCAGGGTGCGGGCTGAATCGAGCACATCGGCGGTGGGTGCCCCGTCTGCAGCGCAATACCTGACGGCGTTGGTCAGGATGGCCGGAATATGGTGCTCTTCGGCCAGCTTCAGCATGCGGACAGCGTGGGCTGTGCTTAATGGCTTCCCTGGTGCGCTGAGCTGGGAGACTGTCTCGGCTACCAGCGTTCCTGCCGGCATGGAGTCCAGCCATCGCTTGAAAAGGGTCCGGGGACGAAGGTAGCGGCGACCTCCCATGGCCCTGCCGACGTCGGAATCCGGCCCGATCAGGACAGTCAAAACGGGCTTGAGGGTTTGCGGGTCAAGGGTTCGTGACGCAAGTTCGGCCCGGGTGACGGCCACCGGAACCGCTCCCCCGGACTTGCCTGTGGTGCGCGCATGGGCATCGGAGACCAGGCGGCAGAGGGCACGGTATCCTGCCCCGTTGTTGTTGCCCCGGGCCAGCACCACCACCCTGCCCGCCAACTGGGTGCGGTGGTCGCCGTCGTCGTCAAACACTGCAAGGTCAACCCCCACAATGGGGTCGATACCCGCCTCCCTGCAGGCCTTCAGGTGCTTGATGGTTCCATACAGGCCGTCCCTGTCAGTGCAGGCGAGCGCAGTTGAACCGTGGGCGGCTGCTGCCCTGGCCAGTTCTTCTGGCCAGGAGACTCCATAGTGGGCGCTGAAGGCAGTGGAAACGTGAAGATGGGTGAAGCTCATGCTGTTTTTGGCCGTAGCGCGTCATGGATCCGAAGGAGCCGCCAGCGGCCGCTGCGGATTTGCCGGGTGAGGTCAAGGGTCAAGGGTTCATCAGCCGCGCCACCATCCAGCCCGGCCTGGGACAGGACAACCTGGACGCGCCAGATTTCGTGGTCAACAAGTCCGGGACCGCTGCCCAGCGGCGCCCGGCTTTCTTCCGCCCACCATTGCCGGCGTTCATACCATCTAACAGGTTCAGCGCAGACTGAATAGGACATTCCTGCCCACACCAGGCTTTGGGGCTGCCCCTCAGGATTGCAGACGACATCCACGGATTCAGTGAACATCCCCATGGCGCCTCCCTGATTTGGTCCTCAAAGTATTCGAATACTTGTTCGAATGCTTCCAGTCTAGCGCGCCTGTACGGGTAAAGCCCAGACAAGGATCAAAGGGGTGGACGGACAGTGAGGCAGGGAGCAGGATTGTGCCATGGATACCCAAGACGCACTCCTTAGGCAGGCACAAATCAAGGCCCAGGACTCTACCCTGGTGGCAACGTTCGATATTGACGGCACCATTCCGGGATCGGGCGCCTATGTGGTGGGCCTGGTCGGCGCCACGCCTGACTATTCAACGCAGCGGCGCCTGTGCATTGAGTTTATGAACGGGGAGGCTATCGCCTTCTACTCGTTCAACCGTGAACAGGGCACGGAAGAGAACTATGATCTTTCCGGAGTATCCCACTCGGAGAACAGGATCACCGGCCACTTTCCGCTTACGGCCATTGAGGGCCTTGGCCAAGTCCATGTCATGTCTGCCTTCAGCGAGGCAGACGGGCGGGAATACCAGTCGGGGGTCCCGGTAGAGGAAGCCCTGTAGGGCCCCCTGGACGGCGGGTCATTTGGTCTCTTTGTGGACCCGCAGTTCGAGTTCGATAAAGCCGGAGATCATTGCCCGGTACGTGGACTCCACGATGTCCGGATCGATGTCCTTCTTTTCGGCGGCTGAGCGGACGTGTTCGATGATCCGCTCCACGCGGCCCGGAGCCCGGACCTCCGCGTCGTCGCCCTTCAGGGTTCCGGCTATCCTTATCAGCCGCTCGCGGCGGGCAATGAGGGTGACAATCTGGTCATCCACCTCATCCACAGCAATCCGGACGGCAGCGAGCTGTTCTTTGTCGGCCAAAGCATCCCGGTCGTTCCCTTGAATTGTCGCCATCGTCTGACAGTATCGAACCATGCAGCCCAGAGTCGACTTCATCTCGTTAGGTGTCCGCAGCGTTGCCGCATCCCGCGCGTTCTATGTTGAAGGCCTTGGCTGGCCTGTCCACCGCGAGCTTCCCGGCGACGTGGTGTTCATCCAGGTAAACCACGGACTGGTGCTCTCCCTGTGGGACGTGCGCCAGATGCAGGCAGACGCCGGGGTCAGCCCTCCGGGAGCCGTTCCCTGCATTACGCTCAGCCACAACCTTCCCAGCAGGGAGGACGTGGACCGTGTCATGGAAGAAGCTGCCGCCGCGGGGGCAGGGATCGTCTCCGAACCCATCACCCAGCCCTGGGGTGGTTACAGCGGCTACTTCGCGGACCCGGACGGCTTCCGCTGGGAAGTGGCCTACAACCCCACCTGGGCAGTGGACGACGACGGCGCAGTCACCGTTTAGCGCGCTCGCCACCCCTTTCGCCGGGCTGCTGGAGCCCGGGTTGCTAGAAGAGCGCTTCCACAGGCTGGATCAGCTGCGGTCCATTGTTCCGCACGTTTCCCACTTCCTTGCCCACCGAGTCCACGTGCCAGTCGGCCGCAACGTCTTTGACCCCGGCCCGCACAAGGTCCACCAGGCTGGCTGCGTCGTCGGCCTGGGGGTCGAGCCACGCCTGCATCGTTGCCTTGTCCATGGGCAGCGGTACCCGGTCATGGAGGGCAGTCAGTTTTCCAAAGACTGTTGATTCGCTGCCGGGAGGCGGGGTGTCCGTGGTGAGGATGGACGTGGAGAGCACCCAGCCGCCGGGCTCCCCGGCGGGCCACGACGGGTCTTTCCACCACTCGTAGAGTCCGGCGAAAACCAGGCCCTTGCCCTCACCCGGATGCACGTAGTATGGCTGCTTCGACTTTCCCGGGCCCTGCTTCCATTCGTAGTAGCCGTCGGCTGGTACGGCGCAGCGGCGTGACTGGATGGCTTTTCGGAAGGCCGGCTTTTCAAGCACCGATTCACTGCGGGCGTTGATCATCCGGGAGCCGATCCCCGGGTCCTTGGCCCATGACGGGACCAGGCCCCACCGGGCCACGTGGAGCTGGCGGACCTGCTTGGGCGCCTGGCCGTCCTCCACCAGGCGCTCCAGGACGATCGGGACATCATCCGTTGGCGCTACATTCCACGATGGCGGAATGCGCACCTCCTCCTCAAGCTCGGCGTCGAACTCGGCCAGGAGGTCCCCAACGGCACGTGCCATCACATAGCGTCCACACATGGCTCCAGCATGCCATCGGCCGGGAGTGATGTCATGTGAAGCGCCTGCTGCCGGCGGTGCCCGGGAATAGGCGGACCCGCGTTACCGTTGACGGGAACGAAAACCGTTATCGACACAGAGGAGAGCTTTCGTGGATTTCACTCCCGAATCCGGCAGCATCACCATGTTTTCGACCACCTGGTGCGGCTACTGCAACCGCCTGAAGAAGCAGCTTGATGCCCAGGGCATTGGCTACACCGAGATCAACATCGAGGAAGTGGAAGGCACCGCCGAACTCGTGGAGCAGCTGAACGGCGGCAACCGTACCGTTCCCACCGTCCTCTTCCCGGACGGGACCGCTGCCACCAACCCTTCCGCTGCCGAGGTCAAGACCAGGCTCGCAGCGTAGTCCTCGCCGCAGGGCTCCTGCCCCTGACTAACCGGGCCCCTTCCGTGGGGCCCGGCGTCAGCGGCTTGAACACTTGGAACGGGACCAGCATCGATTGATGCTGGTCCCGTTCTGTTTGCTCCATGCGCGGGGGCCCTCGAGGCTGGGTCAGGCCGCCAGGCTGCTGAAGGGGGCGGCCTGGAGGATGGCGTGGCCGGCATAGGTGGCCAGGAGTGCTTCCTCCACCGCAGCAACGTCCACCCCGGGCACAAGATCGTCCACGGCCCCTGCGGTGGCAGGGTCCCAGTCCAGTCCCAGGGCAGCATAGCTGTCCGTCAATACTTTGCGGATGGGCGCGGAGTTTTCCACCACGATGACAGAGCTGAAGAGCCAGCCGCCTGCCACCACCCGCTGGGCGGTGCCCACCAGCTTGATCCGGCGCTTACTGTCGACCGGGTCCGTGCCGTGCACGCTGAACTCGCCAGGGCAGTATTCACCGGGGATCTCGCCCACTGCCGCCTGTATCCGGACGCGGCGCAGCGCCTGCGCGAACAAGTCCGCGAAGTAGCCGAACCGTGTTTTGGAACCGGCGATGGCATCCGCGTCCGGCTCAATGTGGTCCACCACCAGGGTTCCCTGATGGTAGGCGGCGGCACGCCCGCCGGCCCTGCGCACCAGGGGTTCGAAGCCGTTGGCGCGGCAGGCCTGCGCCGCGGCCTCGAATCCCGGCAGCCGGGTGTCCCGCTGGCCGAAGGCGACAGTGGGTGCGGGCCTGTAAAGCCGCAGCAGGGGACCAGTCTCCCCGTTCCTGGCCCTGGACAGCAGCTCCAGGCCGAATTCGAGGTCGCGCCCGGCCCCCAGCGACCTGTCCTGCCGCACGACTGTCAGCGTGCGGACTCCGGGACCGCCGTCGTTCATGTTGCCAAGCTCCCTATGGTCATCGTGCAGATCCTCGTTGTCGCCGCATCGCTGTCGCAGCAGCTCCCGGCACAGCGGCCCACCCTTTCGGCGGCCTGCGTGAGCGGCCGCGGACAGACCAAGCCTAGGGTACCCCCGGCAGAACGACTGCCGGACCATCAGGTCCTGCGCAGCGTCAGGATCTGCTCGGCACGGCCGAACGGCCCCTGGAGATCGTGCAGGACGGTGGACGTCAGGCCGATCCCGTCCCGCCCGAAGGTGACGGCGTTGTCCAGGCCCAACCACTCCCCCTCCGGGCGGCGGTACATGTGGATCTGCAGGTCAAGGTTGGGAAAGGCGTAGCTGTCCCTGCCGGGAGGCACCCTGGCAGCGATGCCGTTGGCGGTATCCACCAGTCCCGTCAGCCGGGCAAGGTCGCCGCTGTCGGCCTTGTCCGTCAGGGGGTGCCCGGTCCGAAGCCAGACTTTTCCGGCTCCCGGCCGGTGCCCTTCGGCCACCCGCATTTCCAGTGAGCGGATAAAACCGCCTGGCCAAACGGCGGCACCATCATATGGCTTGCAGTCCTCCGGCCCCGGGATGGGGCTGTCTTCAATGGCAGCCACCGGAGCCGTGTCGCTGGTAACCATCCGCCAGGCGGTGGCCCGGATAGCGGTCCGGCCGCCGGCAACCAGTTCCGCCTGGAGTAGTTCGATGGTCTTGCCGGGCCTGAGGATGGTGGCTTCAATCCGGAACTCCCCGCCCGGAATGAGGCCCAGGATCTCGTAACTGATCCGCGCCATGCGCATATCGGAACGGGGCTGGTGCCGTTCCAGGCTGTCAGCCATCAGGCCGGAGGCCGGTGCCATGTGCTGCTCGTGGGCATTCCAGGCACCCTGCGCGTGGATCGTGGACCGGAAGCGTCCCCCGCTGAGGTCCAGGTAGTAGAAGCTTCCTTCCGCCAGTTCAGGCAGGTCTGCGGTCAACGGGCGGTCCTTCCGGAGTTCCAGTGAATCGGCCTTAACTGTATCCCCCCGGCGCCCCTCGCCCGTCCCGGCCTGCGGAGGGCAACACGGGGACTCAAGGGACGCGGCGAAATGTTGGAGCCTGCGGGGATTCATCCGACTAGACTCAGGAACTGGTCCTGTCAGCAACCCTCGGAAGAGGTGTTCCATGCGCGTCATCAGCTACAACCTCCGCAAACACGCAGCGAGCGGTGAACTCCTCGCCCTGGCGAAGAATCATGACATTGATGCGCTCTGCCTGCAGGAGGTGGATGCCGCCGACCTCCCCGAAAGCCTGGGCCCGCTGCATCTGGCAGATGTAACGAAGGGCAACCGGCTGGGGTTGGCCATCTATTACCGCACCAGCCGTTTCACGGCACTGGATACCCAGTCCTTCGCGCTGAAGAAGTCGATGCATGACCGGGTCCTTGCCCCCGCCCATGAGCGGCTGATCGGGACCCGGGTCATGGACAACGAGACGCAGCATGAGCTGGTGATCGGCTCGTTCCACGCGGCCCCGCTCACGGCCTCCAATTCACTGCGGCGCAAGCAGATCCATGCTGCCCACGCCGAGCTACTGAGCATGGGCAGGGGGCTGATGACTTTGATGGTCGGCGACTTCAACTACCCGTTCTTCACGAAGAACCTGCATATGCACATGAAGAACTCCGGCTATGCGCTGTCCCTCAGCAACCGCCGCACCTACACGCGGTACAAGGTGTTCAAGGGCCACTTCGACTTTGCAACCTCACTGGGCCTGGACATCGAAAGCGTGGAAACCCTGCCGCGCGGAAACTCAGATCACCTGCCCATCCTGGTGACCGCCGAATACGGCCCCGACTACTAGGATTCCAGCTCCAGCCGGCCTCGGAGCTCCGGCCAGGAGGCGGCAAAGCCGGGGTGCAGTTCAAGGCCGGCCACTTCGGGCATCGGCACCCACCGCAGCTCCAGGCTTTCCGGATCGCTGATCACGGGGTCGAACGGCTCCCGCACGAGGACCACCACCGTGGTGTAGGACCAGTAACCCACGTCCAGCAGCGCCGTGAAGAGGACATCGACATTGTCCGCAGGGACGGCGGCTTCCTCATGGGCTTCCCGGAGCGCGCCTGTGACCGGCTCCTCGCCCTCATGCAAAGCGCCGCCGGGCAGGCCCCAGGTTCCCCCGTTGTGGCTCCAGACGGCACGGTGCTGCAGCAAGACGCCCTTACCGGGATCGTAGGCCAGCACCCCGGCCGCGCCGAAGCGCCCCCAGAAGCGGCCCCGGTTCCCCTCAACCCAGGCGTCCCCGGGATCGCGGGGACCGGTGCGGACAGGTGGAGCGGAAGACGCCGTGAACGACGGGTTGTAATCCATCGCTCCAGTCTGACAGGTGCAGCGGGTACGGCGCACCCGCTGCCCGCCCCGGTTTTCAGGCCCGGTTCTGCTGCCCGCGCTCGACGGCGAAATCACCGCCGGGATACATAATGGTCTCGTGGCCGTCGTCGAAGCGGACCAGGTATGGCGGCGTGCCGCCCTGGCCCCGCACCTCGAGGATCACTCCATGCCTGTCCGTGGCCCCCACAGTCCTGCCATGCACGATGATGCGGTCGCCCTGCGCTGCCTCCATGGCAATCACCTCCTAGCCCAGATTACGACTGGCCGCCTGCACTGAAAAAGGGGCAACGAAAAAAGGGGGAAGGGAATAGGGGGCAGCGCCGGGGCCAGGGGAAACGGCCACTGAAATGGCCTCGGAGCAGGCCGGACATGGCAGGATTTCCTGCATGCCGCTGAACCTCGTACTGGTCGCCGATACACATGTCCCCAAGCGCGCCCGCAGCCTGCCCTCCCAGGTGTGGGCCGCCGTCGAGAGTGCCGACGTGGTCTTTCACGCCGGTGACTGGGTGGCGGAGTCTGTCCTGAATGAGTTCGAGCAGCGGAGCCGCTCGCTGGTGGGCGTCTACGGCAACAATGACGGGCCTGAGCTTCGCAGGCGGCTTCCGGAAACGGCCACTGTCACGCTGGAAGGCGTCCGTTTTGCGATTGTGCATGAAACGGGCCAGGCCAAGGGGCGCGAGGCGCGGTGTGAGGCGCTGTACCCGGAGGCGGACGTCCTGGTGTTTGGCCACAGCCATATTCCGTGGGACACGGAATCGCCGCGGGGCCTGCGGCTGCTGAACCCGGGATCCCCCACTGACCGCCGCCGCCAGCCGGCCTGTACCTACATGACGGCGGTGGTGGATGCGGGCAGGTTGGCAGAGGTTCGGCTGGTGGAGGTCAGCCGGGACTGAACCAGGGTTGGCAGCGGCCTTCTGATTGCCTAGGCTGGGAACGGTAAGCATGCTTAGCTTTTCGTGTTTACCCCATAAGCGACCTGTTCCAACCGAACACCAGGAGGACAGCCATGACAGACCAGTACACCTTCCGAAATCCAGTCACCGCCTATGAGCAGATTTCGCCGCCGGAGCAGCACCAGCCCGAGCCCGGCCTGGACGCCGAACTAACCCCCAAGGCAGACCTGGGCGAGGAGACCTACCGCGGTACGGGCCGGCTGGACGGGCGGAAGGCGATTGTGACGGGCGCGGACTCCGGGATCGGCGCAGCAACGGCCATCGCGTTCGCCCGGGAAGGCGCCGACGTCGTGCTGTCCTACCTGCCGGAAGAGGAGGAGGATGCGGCCCGCATCGCGGGCATTATCGAGGCCGCCGGCCGCAAAGCCGTGAAGGTCCCGGGCGACCTTAAGGACGCCTCAGTGTGCCGGGACGTGGTGGACACCGCCGTTGCCGTGCTGGGCGGGATCGACATCCTGGTCAACAACGCCGGAAAACAGGTGGCACAGGAAGACCTCACCAACATCACGGACGAGCAGTTCGACCACACGCTGAAGACTAATGTGTATGCGATGTTTTGGCTCACCAAGGCGGCACTGCCCCACATGCCTGCCGGCTCCACCATCATCAACACCACGTCCATCCAGGCCTACAACCCGTCCCCCACTCTGCTGGACTATGCCACCACCAAAGCCAGCATCAACAACTTCACCAAGGGCCTGGCCCAGCAGCTGGCACCCAAGGGCATCCGCGTCAACGCGGTGGCCCCGGGACCCATCTGGACTCCGCTCCAGGTCAGCAGCGGCCAGCCCAAGGAGGAACTACCGGAGTTCGGGCAGTCCACTCCCCTGGGCCGGGCGGGCCAGCCTGCGGAGCTTGCTCCCGCGTACGTCTTCCTCGCTTCGCCGGAATCCAGCTATGTGGTGGGCGAGACGCTGAACGTCAACGGCGGCAGCCCCACGCCGTAAAAGTCAGTCCCCATCCTGCTGCGCGAGCAGGGCGTCCGTGGCCTCGTCGGGCTGGCCGTCAAAGAACTGGGCCAGGACGGCCTTGAACACGGTTTCGCCCGGCGCCGCGCGAAGAAACAGCGTCATGGACGAATGCAGTTTGCGGGCGTCGACGCCGCCCAGGATTTCCTGGGCGGCACGGCCGGCGTGGTTGGTCAGCGCCTGGCAGCATTCAAGCAGCCGCGGGCCCAGGACCTCATGGTCCAGGTACGCCCGCGCTTCATCAAGTGAAGTGATGGCGTATTTCCGGGAGGTAGGGCTTTGGCCGAGGCCGGCCAGCTGCGGAAAGATGAACCACATCCAGTGCCCTGTCTTGTTACCGAGCTGCAGCTCGGCCAGCGCCTGCGCGTAGGTGCCGCCCTTCCCGGTGCCGCCGCTGTCTTGGGCGATCACGAAGCGTTCCAGGTCATAGGGATCGTTCATGTTTTTCTCCTTCGTGCGGGGCTTCAACGCTTTTGTACGGGACTTCAGTGCGCGAATGCTGCTCAAGGAAGGCTGCTGCCGCGCGCAGCTGCCCGTCCGGATCCTGGCTCCACCTGGCAAGAACCACGTCTGCCTTAAGGCGGTCGCGGCCCGTCAGCCCCGAGACAAGGGGCGCCACAACATCACCCAGCAGGGGTGTTGCCAGTTCAATGCTTCCGGCCGAGCGCAAGAACCCCTCAAGCCGCGTCAGGTCGGAGTGGCCCAGGAGTTTCACCCTTGATTGCAGCAGCACGACGGCGGCGAGCCGCCGCTCAAAGACCGGCTTGGCGCCCGGTTTCGGCCGGCCCCACAATGCTGATGCGAGCAGGACGACGCCGTCACGGTCCAACTCCTTGAACTTCCGAAGTGCATCCCGGACCGTGCCGCGGACGGCGCCCACTGAGGAACCATAGGAGGCGAGGCTACCGCCCAGGCGGGACTCGACGTCCTCCGCGCGGTACCAGGCCCCCTCATTCTGCAGCGTGCGGTCAACAAACCCGGCGGCGCCGGCAATGAATTCCGGGGAGCTGCTCATCAGCCCCGGCCCAAGGCCGCATGCAGGATGCAGAACGCCGTCCAGGGCCTGGCCTCAAGCCTGCCTTCCGCGATGTCTTCCCCGCAGACGGCGCAGGTGCCGTACGTACCGTCCGCGATCCGCGCCAGGGCTGCCTCCACGTGGTCCAGGCCGGCAGTGCTTTGCTTGAGCAGGGCCGACGCCTGGGAAAGCTCAAACGCGATGGTGGAGCCCTCGGGATCGTGCTCGTCGTCCACATTCGAGTCCTGGCGTGCAAAATTGGCCGAAGCGATGTCAGCGCGCAGTGCCGGGAGCAGTGCCACCTTCCGCTCCCGTTCCTCCTCAAGGAGTATCCGGAACCTCTCGAAATCAGGCATGGTAAAAGCCTACTAGGGCAGCGCCTAGACTGTTTTTATGCGCCTTCAAGGAGCACCAGGAAGCTGCCTGGGGCCCCCGCGGTCCAGGGGCCGGCGGCAGCGCGCCGCCCTACTGGCACTCGCAGGAGCAGCCGGCCTGGGCTCCTGTTCCATCCCGGAGCCGCCGCGCGCAACGGAACAGCCGCCGGTGACGGTGGAAGTCAACCAGTCCCGCGACCAGTACGGCAAGCAGGCCATCCAGCTGCAGTTCACGAACGTGTCCGGCAGCGACCTCACGGTGGAGGCAGCACAGCTGTTGTCACCGATGTTCGCCGATGAAATTCGCTGGGACCCGGCCGGCACGGCACTGGTGCTGCCTCCCGGCCAGCCCAAGAGCGTTCCCGTCCAGCTTCCGGCCGCTGAATGTACCGGGGATGCAGTTCCACCGGATCCCCCTGGCCGGCAGGCCACCGCTTCGGCTCTGGTGACCCGCCCCGGGCAGCCCACACGACAGGAAATAGCGGTCGTCGCAGCCGACCCGTTCAGAGTCCTTGTGAGGAACAACACCGAACTATGTTTTGCCGCGGCGGTGGCCGCCGTGGCCGACCTCGCACTCGGCACCGCTCTTGAGAGCGGCAGCGAAGGCCGTACCGCCGTCGTCCGCCTGACTGTGTCTCCGAAGAGCCCGGCCGGCCCGGCGCAGTCCTTGACCATTGGCCACGTCAACGGAACCACCCTGCTGGCCGAGCCGCCGGAGCACCCCTGGACCCGCAACATCACCGTTTCCCAGGGAGACCCGCCATCAGAGTGGCGGCTGCACATAAGGCCTGCACGGTGCGATCCACACGCTGTTGCCGAGGACAAGGTCGGTACCCTCCTGCCCCTTCAGGTCATTGTGAACGGGCGGGAAGGCCAGCTGAAGATTGCCGCCGGAGACGTGTTGCGTGGGCAACTTTATGACTTTGTTACGAAAGCCTGCAGCGCGGAACAGTAAATCCTTATCACGCAAGGTCAGCACGCGGGGTGCCCGTGAATCCAATCGTTTGCTAAAACCGAGAGAAGCACCTCGCATGTTATCCAAATGTGACTTTTGGGTGCGAAGCAGGTTATGGTCTTCTGGTGTCCCTCTCAGACGGGACATTCCCGTCAGTATGCCGAGCCCTGCCACTGAACCGGGAACCAATCGCTTTCCAGCTGGCAGGGACGGGGGAACCAAGTTTCCACGGCCGTAACAGGCCTTGGGGTTAAGTCGATAGCGCCTCTGTCCCGCACAGAGCCGCTGCCGGCCGGGTATCTCCAACCCGAACCCGACAGCTCACCCCGCAGGCATGGGAGAGGCGATCAACTGTGTCAAAAAATTTCACCACCGCCCGTCACCGCGCGACTCCGGCCCGCTCAATCGTGCTCCAGGGCTTGGCTGTCTCGGCCAAGTCGCAGGCCCGGACGCTGAGCCGCCCGGCCCTCGCCGTTGCAGCTGCATCCGGCATTGCGTTTGGCGTCGGAGCTCCGGCGCACGCAGGCGTAACCGGCCCGGACACCACCGAAACCACTAACGTCCAGGCCACTGCGGCTCCCGCTGCCGCCGTTGCTGCCCCCGCTGCACCTGCTGCAAACGTTCACACCGTGGTCTCCGGTGACACCCTCGGAGCCATCTCGGCCTCCTACGGCGTCAGCCTGAACGATGTCCTGTCCGCCAACGGCCTCTCGATCTCCACGGTCATCTACCCGGGCGATCAGATCAGCATTCCGGGCGCCGGCTACGTTGCTGAGGCCCCGGCTGCCGCTCCGGCTCCCGTCCAGACTGCTGCCGCCACCGCACCGGCAAACACCGGCATGGGCCTTTCCTACGCCTCCACCACGGCGGCGCCGGCTCCTGCCCCTGCTCCGGCTCCTGCCGCAACCGGCACGGGCACCGGCGCAGCCATCCTGGCTTCCGCCTACGGCCAGCTCGGCGCTACCCAGGACTGCACCGCCATGGTGGAGCAGGCACTGCGCAGCGTCGGCAAGTCCGTTGGCGACCTGGCCCCCGGCCAGTTCTACCAGTACGGCTCGACTGTCGGCACCCCTGCCCCGGGTGACCTCGTCATCACCGCCGGCCACGTCGGCGTGTACGCCGGCGACGGCCAGGTTGTCAGCGGCGGCGTGGACGGCTACAAGACCGAGGTCCACTCCATCAGCTGGCTCGGCGGGGCCTCCTTCGTCCGGGTAGCGTAGTCACCCCGGATTAGGTGTAGCCGGCCCGTTGAGGGCCAGCCGCTTCACGGAAAGGGGCGGCAGGCGGGAGTTCTCCCGCCTGCCGCCCCTTTCCGTGTCCCGCCACCTTCGTTCAGGTGCCGCAGAAAGTCCGGTAGTTACCAAAGTCCTCCGGCGGCGCCTCGGTATAGCGCTCCAGCCCTTCGCGCTCCTCGTACGGGGACCGCACAACATCCAGGAACCGGTTGAACGGGTCCAGGTCACCCTCAGTGGCCGCTGCCAGCGCTTCCTCCACCAGGTGGTTGCGGGGGATGTACACGGGGTTCACCCTGTCCATCAGCACCGGATCGGGCTTCAGGGCTGCCCAGCGTCCGGCCCAGGCATCGAAGGCTGCAAGGTCCAGTACCATTCCACGGGCAGGACGTGAATTTCCGCGTGCGGTGTGCGCCAGGTTCCGGAAGAACTGTGTGTAATCAACAGGGCCGTCCTTCAGGAGTGCGATGACGCCGTCCACCAGATCGGAGGCCTCGTCCGCTTCGGCGCCTTCTGCCGGGCCTGCGGCCAGGCCGAGCTTCGCCTTCATGCCGCCGAACCACGCATCGCTGTACTGGCCGCGGAATTTACCCAGGGCCTCCACAGCCGGGGCAACTGCCTGTTCCTGGTCCTCGTTGAAGAGCGGCAGCATGGCCTCGGCAAGCCGGGCAAGGTTCCACTCCGCGAGCACCGGCTGGTTGGCGTAGGCGTAACGTCCTCCGACGTCGATGGAGCTGTACACCGCGGCAGGGTTGAAGGCGTCCATGAAGGCGCACGGGCCGTAGTCGATGGTTTCCCCGGAGATGGTCATATTGTCCGTATTCATGACCCCGTGCACAAAACCCACCAGCATCCACTGGGCCACGAGCTTTGCCTGTGCAGCCACCACTGCCTCGAAAAGTGCGAGGTAGGGGTGCTCGGCCTTCGCGCTGGCCGGGTAATGCCTGCTGATGGCGTGGTCCGCCAGCCGGCGCAGGAGTTCCATGTTCTCGGTGGCACGGGCGTACTGGAAGCTGCCCACCCGGAGGTGGCTGCTTGCCACGCGCGCCAAAACTGCGCCCGGCAGCATAGTGTCGCGTCGCACGGGACGGCCCGTGGCAACGACGGCGAGGGCACGCGTAGTGGGAATGTTCAGCGCGTGCATCGCCTCGCTGATGAGGTACTCCCGCAGCATTGGCCCTACGACGGCGCGGCCGTCGCCTGCGCGGGCGAAAGGCGTCCGTCCGGAACCCTTGAGGTGAACGTCCCGCAGGCGCCCTCCGGCGTCGACGATCTCACCGAGGAGGAGCGCGCGCCCGTCGCCCAGCAGGGGCGAGTAGCCGCCAAACTGGTGGCCGGCGTAAGCCTGGGCCACAGGCGTGGCCCCGGCCGGCACGTGGTTGCCCAGGAGGAGCCGAACCCCTTCCGGGGTTCGGAGGTAGTCCGGCGCCAGTCCCAACTCGTCCGCCAGTGCGTCGTTGAGAACCAGCAGTTGGGGCTCCGGGGCTTCCTCCGCCTGCCAGGGAACGGCCAGTTCGCCCAACTCACGGGCAAAACGGCCTTCGAAAGTAACAGTTGATTCTGCTGCAGCAGTCATGGATTAACCCTATCGCCGTGGTTGTTTGTCCGCCGGTTGACCAGCCAGGTGATGAGCCACAGGATCACACCGATTGCCATTAGTCCGCCGGCGATTTGATACTGGATAACGTTTCGGCCCACCCACGGCCCCGCCAGGAACGCGCAGAGCAGCGCCGCCACAAGCGGAAGGGGTCCCGGGGAGGTGAAGAAAACCTTCCGGTGCGGGTCCCGCTTGCGGCGCAGGACCACGCAGGCCACATTGACCACTGTGAAGACACACAGCAGCAGGAAGGCCGTGGTGCCGGAAAGGTTTGCAACGATGTTGCTCTCGGGATCGCTGGTGACATACAGGATGAGGCCGAGTGCCAGGAGAGTGGAGAAGGCGATTCCGGCCCATGGGGTGCGGCGCACCCGCAAAACCTTCCCCAGCGGGCGGGGCAGGACGTGCTGGCGGGCCATTCCGTAAATCAGCCTGCTTGCCATCAGCATGTTAATGAGTGCCGTATTGGCAACCGCGAACACCGCCAGGAACGGAAAGACTCTGTCAATGGGGAAGTCAGGTGATCCCTTATGGACGACTTCGAGCAGCGCAGCACCTTCGGCTTCCCTGATGCCCTCGAGTTCGGTGGGCGACAGGACGCTTACCACTGAAACCGCCACGAGCATGTACAGCAGCACCGCGATGCCCAGGCCGGTCAGCATGGTGCGGGGAAAGATTTTTTCCGGATTTCGGGTCTCTTCCACCATGTTCACCGAATCCTCGAAGCCCACCATGGCGAAAAAGGCGATGGAGGTGGCGGCCGTGACGGCCAGGAACAGTCCCTTGTCCTGGTAGTCATTGAACACGAAGATCTCACCGGGGTTGCCGGTTCCCTGGGCCATGACGAAGAACCCGACGCCGATGACGATGCAGAGCGCGGCCATCTCAACCACCGTCAGTACGACATTGAACTTGACACTTTCTCCCACGCCCCGCAGGTTGATGACGGCCAGGAGGAGCATGAAAGCAAGGGCGACGGCGGTAATGACCCCCTGCCCCGGCATCCCCATCCAGCCGTTGACTTCCAGGCCCCCAAAGAGGTTTTGGGCCAGCACGTTGGCGGACGTCGAGGCGCTGGTGATGCCGGAGCAGACGACGGCGAAGGCGACCAGGAAGGTGACGAAGTGGATGCCGAACGCCTTGTGGGTATAAAGAGCCGCACCTGCAGCCTGGGGATATTGCGTTACCAGTTCCAGGTAGGAGAAGGCCGTCAGCGTGGCCACCACGAACGCCAGCAGGAACGGCAGCCAGACCAGGCCGCCCACAGTGCCGGCCATGGTTCCGGTTACGGCGTACACTCCGGCGCCCAGGATGTCCCCCACAATGAAGAGCAGCAGGAGCTTGGGCCCGAGCACCCGCTTCAGGGTGGGCTCCGTGCCGTGGGGGCTGACGTCGGAGACTTCTTCGGACGTGGTGCTCATCTGGAACCTCCGCGGCTTGAAGAGTTTTGTGGCGTCAAGGTGTCAACCGGGTCTGCTGCGGCGGCACGTTCCTGGGGCCAGCGCCGCCGCTGGGGAAAGTCGATCCGCTGCAGGTCACGGGCGGCCAGGACCGTAGTGCCGGGCGCCTTTTCGCTCGCCTGCAGGAAGAGTGGTGCGGGGTCCTCGCCGTAGCGTGACGAGAAGTGTGTCAGCACCAGGGTGCGGGCGTCCGCGCCCGCCGCCAGTTGCCCTGCCTGGCCGGCGGTGAGGTGGCGGTACTGACCCGCCAGCCCGCCGTCGTCGTTGCTGAAGGTGGACTCCGCAACGAGGAGGTCGACGCCGTCAGCGAGTTCATCGGCACCTGGACAGGGTGCCGTGTCCATCACGAAGGCAAAGCGCTGGCCGGGGCGCGGGATACTGACATCATCAAGGCGGACGCCTGCAAAGGCGCCGTCGCGCTGCAGCCGGCCAATGTCCGGACCGGCTATCCCAGTCTCCGCGAGGCGTTCCGGCAGCAAGGTACGGCCGTCCGGTTCCTCCAGGCGATAACCGTATGTCTCTATCCGGTGTTTCAGCGGGCGGACCTGAAGCCCGTCGGCCACGCTGCCGCTGCCGCCGTGCGGGTGGAGCCTGAGGTCTGTGCCGGGCGAGCTGACGGATACGAGGGCACGCACCACCTCCTCCCCCGATGCCGGATAGTGAAGGTGAACCGGGTGGGCCACTCCGTCGAGGGCCATGCGCGATAACACGCCGGGCAATCCGAAGCAGTGGTCGCCGTGCACATGGGTGAGGCAGATGCGGGTGATCTGGGAGGCCGACACCCCCGCGTGGATCATCTGCCGCTGTGTCCCCTCGCCCGGATCAAAGAGGATGCCCTCACCGTCCCAGCGCAGCAGGTAGCCGTTATGGTTCCGGGTGCGTGTGGGCACTTGGGAGGCAGTGCCCAGGATGACCAGTTCCCGCATAGTTCCACCAAAAAGCAGGTTCCGGACGAATCCGGGACCTGCTTTCGTGGATGCTGTGGCGGCTCAGCGCCGCCGGAGCATTCCCATGATTCTGTTGGCTACCCCGCCGGACCTGGCTCCCGCCGCACCGGTGGTGCCGGGCGTGCGGCCGGTGGCGTTCATTCCTGGCCTGCGGACAGTTCCGCCGGTCCCGGTCCTGCCGGAAAATCGTCCAGCGGCATTCCTGATCATGCTTCCCAAGTTCATGCGAAACTCCTTAAGTAGTGATCCTGCCAACCGATATTCATCAGCCTGCTTATTATTTTAGCCTAGTTTGCTGGAACGTCGAGGGTAACGTCCGAATCAGTGCAGGAGCCAGGACCCGTCCTGAGGCGGTTCGGGTTTCCGCCGCAGCCTGCGGATGAAGAGGAGGAGAGGCCAGGCCGCCAGCTGCAGCAGGCCTGCAGCAATCAGCAGGGCGACCACAAGGACCAGGACCGGTGAATACAGAGGAACACTCCGACTGCGGCTGCGATGTAGCCGCCGATCCGCGCCGGGAGGCCGGAACGAAGCATCCATATCCTCCCGGCGGGCCCCTCATCGCTCCAGGTCGTCGGGGTCGAACTCGCTCAATGGGGAGCCACCAAAGTTTTCCGTGTCGTCACTTCCCTCAGCCTCGGAACCTGTGGGGTTCTCACCGAAGTCCACATCGGCAACAGCTTCACCGAGAGTAGGGGTAAGGGGCGCGTCCTGCGGGCCGCCGGCTTCCTGCCGCGCCTGCGGCGTCGCGTCCCGGAAGGCCTGATCACTGAGAAAGTCCTCCTCTTCTCCGGATACTGCCTCGTCCTGCAGCAGCGGATCCTCCTGCCAGCGGTCCGGGTTGTTCTCCGCAGCGCCCGGGTAGCTGTCCGGTTCGCCCTTGACAGGGTCAAGCTCAAGAGAGGAAGCCGCACCGGGAGTCTCGTCCAGGAGCACGTCGTCATCCTGGACAACTTCAAGGTCGTCATCGGGAAGGTTCTGTTCCGTCATGGTGATGCCTTTCTCTCGAACAGCTGGAGCAAACAATAGTAAGCATACTGACGAACTGGTCGCGGCGCTAACTTCCCTGCAGCTACGCGGCACAGAGCAGAAATTCGAGCACCCGCCCGCGCGACGTGACTTTAGGCCCTACGACTGCCCGGGGCTGGCCGCCATTCTTATACATCAAGCTGCAGGTCCGTTCACCAGGCCTCGCTCCTGCCTCGCTGCACAACTGTCCCTGTTCCTACGTCCCGGGTTGGGCCTCATGAAAAAGACAGCCTCAGTGGTAATGCTCATCCTTGGGATCCTGATCACGATCGTTGGAGCCGGGATCCTGGCGGGCGGCGCCGTGGCGTCAGCAGCAGGTTCTGCCCAGGGGGACGGATACCTCACGTCGGGTACCGGCCGCTTCTCGGTCGGATCCCACGCCCTCACCTCCCCCCGGCTGGAATCCGTGGGTGAAGGCATTCCACCCCGCCTGCCTTTCGACGTCGGCACGCTCCGCCTGCGCGCCTCTTCCGTTGATCCCGGCAAGGAAATCTTCATCGGGATCGCCCCGCAGGCCGACGTCGAACAGTACCTCTCAGGCGCGCACCACTCGGAACTGCTCGAAGTGGAGAGCCGCCCCTTCCGTGCGGAATACCGCGACATTCCCGGCACCAACACTCCCGCCCCTCCCGCACGGCAGACATTCTGGACCGCATCCGCCTTCGGACCGGGTGAGCAGGAGCTCACCTGGGACTTCGCCGCCGGCACCTGGGCGATTGTCATCATGAACGCCGACGCCAGTGCCGGAGTTGATACCAGGGTGCAGGCAGGGTTCCGCTCCGACTTGATCAGGCCGGCCGCCACCGGCCTGCTGGTGGGCGGAGCCATAGCGCTCGCCATCGGGCTCCCCCTGCTGATCCTGGGGGCAGTGGGACTCGGACGGCATGCGGGCCCGTCCTCGGGCGGACCTGTTGGGCCGGCCGGCCCGGGCCGCCCTGCGCCCGGCTACCCGGTGTACTCCCCTTACCAGGGTTACCAGACGGGAACAGGAACGGCGGGAACAGGAGTCCCGGGGACGGCAGTTCCGGGAACACCCGGGGCAGACGCCCCTGGAATACCGGGAGCACCAGGAATGCCGCCACAGGCCCAGCCCAGCACTGGTGAACCGGCAGACCGGTCGCCCTACCCGGCCCGCCTCCTCGGCGAGCTGGACCCGGCCCTTTCACGGGCGATGTGGCTGGTGAAGTGGTTCCTGGCCATTCCGCATTTCATCCTGCTGGTCTTCCTGTGGTTTGCGTTCCTGGTAACCACGATCGTTGCAGGGTTCGCCATCCTGTTCACCGGCCGGTACCCGCGGGCCCTGTTCGATTTCAATGTCGGGGTCATGCGCTGGAACTGGAGGGTGGCGTTCTACGCATATGCGGCGGCAGGGACCGACCTCTACCCGCCCTTTACCCTGCGCCGCACCAACTATCCCGCTGACTTCGAGGTGGACTACCCGGAGCGGCTCTCCCGCGGGCTGGTGCTCGTCAAGTGGTGGCTTCTGGCCATCCCGCACCTGCTCATCGTTGCCGCCCTCGCCGGCACCACCTGGGCCTGGGAGGCAGAAACCGACGATTTGGGAACCACCACGTACGAACAGGGAACAGGCCTGTCTTTGCTGGGGCTGCTGGTCCTGATCGCGGTGGTGGCCCTGCTCTTCACCGGCCGATACCTGCGCCCACTGTTCGACCTGATACTGGGCATCAACCGCTGGATCTACCGCGTGATGGCCTACACGGCCCTGATGCGGGATGAGTATCCTCCCTTCCGGCTCGACCAGGGACCGGGTGAAGCCCCGGCGCAACTTTCGGCCCTGCCCATGCCGGATTCCACCGGAAGGAGCTGACATGAGTACTGCTGGAACACCATTCACCCGCATAGTCGTGGGAGTCGATGGGTCGGAGGCCTCCATTGCGGCATTGCGGCAGGCTCAACGCCTTGCAGCCCCCTTAGGGGCAAAGGTTCTTGCCAACGCCTATTGGGATTACCCGCAGGTCTACGCGGGCTACGTAATGATGGGTATCGAGGGCTTCGAGGAACGTGCCGCTGAGATTCTCGACGAGGCGGTCAGAACCGCGTTCGACGGTGACACGCCGTCGAACGTCATCTCCAGCCTGGTACGCGGGCATCCGCGCGAAGCGCTGATCGAAGCCAGCCGCGAGGCAGACATGGTGGTAGTGGGAAGGCGCGGACACGGCGGCTTTGGCGGGCTGCTGCTGGGCTCGGTCAGCTCAGCGCTGGTGGCCCATGCCCATTGCCCGGTACTGGTGGTCCATACATCGAACGAGGCCTCCTGAAGAAGGACTGGGAGAGGTGTGGCTGCTCGATAGTTGGGAAGAGAGCCACCATGCTGGCACCGATTGACCGCCACGCCCTCATGGAAGGCTGCCGCCGGGTTCTTCTCCTGCGCGGTCCTCTACAGTCCGGCTATTCCTGTCGGGGCTTTCTACGAAGCATGGACCACCAGGACGGGACAGTGGGCGTGGCTGACGCAGGCGGAGCTCACGGACCCCAGGACCAGGATGCCACGGCCCCGCCTGCCTACGATGAGGAGCGAGGCAGACCGGCTCCCTTCGATCAACACATCCGCGGCTTTGCCGCGCACGGGCCTGCCGCGCACCTGAATTGGCCGCTCCTCCCCAAACGCGGCTGCGAGAGCCTGCTCCAGCGACTGCTTGGCGGCGTACTCAAAACCCTCAACCCCAACTACCAGGTAAAGCCCGAATCCGGGGGGAACATCCCAGCAGGTCCACGCCTCCACGGATGCGTCCAGCGGCCCCGCCAGGGAAGCAGCTATACGGAGTGCAGCAATGGAAGCATCAGAGCCGTCCACGCCAACGATGATCCTCGGGCGCCCTTGGCTGGCATCCATGGTGAGGGCTCCGATTCTTGGGGGGCGGACTGCTCCAAGACTGGAGAACGTTCCCTCCCGGGGATAGGGCCGAAGGTCACAGGCTGGGCCGGGGCTGGCACGGCAGGCATTGCAGGACCAGGAAATCCGACTTAGGTCCCTTCCAGCCGGCCCTGGCTCAGGCAACAATGAAGGGACGCCTCCGGTACGGGCAGTTCACCATACCGTTTGGCACACATGTCGGAAGAGCGTTGGGAGCGTAGGGTGCAGAGACATGAGTCAGGCCCGGTAGGAGCCGCAGATTCGCAGGGACCCCTCCGCGTGTTCATTTTGGACGACCACGAACTTGTCCGGCAGGGACTGAAGGACCTCCTGGAAGGTGAGGGATTCGTGGTGGTCGGCGAAAGCGGGTCGGCGGCGGAGGCCACGCGGCGGATTCCGGCCCTCAAGCCGGATATCGCCATCCTGGATGGACGGCTTCCGGACGGGACCGGAATCGAGGTCTGCCGAGATGTGCGCTCGTTCGATCCGCGCCTGAAGTGCCTGATCCTGACCAGTTACGACGACGAACAGGCCATCCGCGGGGCAGTCCTGGCGGGGGCGTCCGGCTACATCCTGAAGCAAATCAGGAGCGACGACCTCCTGGCGCGAATCCGCAAGGCGGCAGCGGGTGAATCGCTGTTTGAGCCAGGGGTGAAAGAACGGACCGTTGAGGGCCTTTCGAAGACGCCCGTTGACCCCAGGCTGGAAGGGCTCAGCGCCCAGGAGAAAAAAGTCCTGGCCCTCATAGGGCAGGGACTGACAAACCGCCACATAGGCGAGGAGCTTTTCCTGGCTGAGAAAACCGTCAAGAACTACGTGTCCTCGATCCTGGCCAAACTGGGATTTGAGCGGCGGACGCAGGCGGCCGTATACGTCACCCGGAACCAGGACACTCCCTGACTGGAGCCACGGTTACTGGTGGAAGGCGGACCAATTGATCCGGGCGCCCTTTCCCGCCGCACTGTCGATGGTGCAGGTCCCCCATCGCGGGTGCGGGCCCGCGGTCCCAGGGCAGCGGTGCCCCGGGACCTTCTTCCCTACCCGGCCGGAATCTCCCGGCCTAAGCTACGGCCATGGAAAACAGCTGCAACCGGACCGGAAGCGGAACGCCTGGGCGTACATGACTGCTGGAGGTACCTGCGGTCAACGTCCCTCGGCCGGCTGGCCTTCATGCAGCCTGCCAGCTGGACCTGAAACCGAGAAACCAAAAGAAGGCTCCAATGGACGCAAGCAAGCCCATCGCCGTCGCCATCACCGATTCCTCCCCTTCCCAGGCCGCCCTGCAGTGGGCAACCGCCCGTGCCCGGCGGCTCAAGCTGCCGCTGGTTATCCTGCATGTCCTCGATGACCGCTGGATGGCAGGCGAAGCGTTGGAGGCACTTCCCTATATCGACGTCCTGCGGAAATCCGGGCAGGACATGCTGGAAGAAGCGGCGGAACGCGTCCGCGGCGCTGAACCGGATCTACAGATCTCAGTCCAACTGCTGGAAGGCAGCGTCGGGGCGTCCCTCGGCGAGTATTCCAGGAACGCTTCCATGCTGGTGCTGGGCAGCAGCGGGCATAACCGCGGCGCCCTGACCGACCGGGCCCTCCAGGCCGCTGCTACCGCCGAATCGCCGGTGGCAGTGGTTGGACCGGCGCAGGTGGACGGGCACGGCATCGTTGTTGGCGTGGACGGGTCGGAGGAATCGACGCAGGCCGTTGCCTTCGCTGCTTCCGAGGCTGATGCATTAAGTGAGGAACTGACGGTCCTCTACGCCTTCACCAGCCCCAACAGGTGGATCAGGGCGGGGCTTCCGTCCAGCCGCTTCGCGGAACACGTGGTGGAAGAGGAGCAGGTCGTCCTGTCGGAAACTGTTGCGGGACTCCGCCAGGATTACCCCGGGCTGGTGGTCCACGCGGTTTTGGAAACTGTCATGGAACCGGCCGATGCCCTGGTCCGGGCAGCTGCCGGGGCCAGGATGCTTGTGGTGGGCAGCCGGGGCAGGGGCCGCTTCAGCAGGCTGCTCTTGGGGTCCACAGCGCACGGCGTGCTGACCCAGCCGCCGTGCCCCACAGTAATCACCCGGCTGAAGAAATTACGGCATGAAAAGTGACGGACAGGGCCGGTAGCGACACGATGTCGGACGCTGGGAATCGGAGGAAGCATTGCTCGCATGGTGGGTGGGCCAACCCGGACCCGTGTCTACCCGTCCGCTGGTCAAAGGCTTTCGTGACAGCCCAAAGCCTCTGGCCAAGGAAGTCCTGGTGGACGTGAGCGTCTGCGGCATTTGCCGGACGGACCTTCATCTTGCCGAGGGGGACCTCCAGCCGCATCACCGTGCAGTCATCCCCGGACATGAGGCGGTGGGGGTTGTAGTTGGCAGCGGACCGGGCAGCTCCCGCTTCACCCTGGGCGACAGGGTCGGCGTCGCCTGGCTGGGCGGCGTCTGCGGCACGTGCGCCTACTGCCGCCGGGGAGACGAGAACCTGTGCTCCTCACCTGTCTTCACGGGATGGGACAAGGACGGCGGCTACGCCCAGCAGCTCACAGTACCGGAAGATTTTGCCTACCCAATTCCGGACATTTTCAGCGACGAACAGGCGGCTCCGCTGCTGTGTTCGGGCCTTATCGGATACCGCGCCCTGAAACGGGCCGGCGTCCCGGCGGGAGGGCGGCTGGGCATCTACGGCTTTGGGAGTTCAGCCCACTTAACAGCCCAGTTGGCCATGCACCAGGGCGCGTCCGTCTTCGTCATGACCCGTTCCGCGGCAGGCCGGGAGCTCGCCCAGGATCTGGGGGCGGAATACGTGGGAGACGCGTACAAGCACCCGCCGGTGCCGCTCGATTCGGCCATTCTCTTTGCGCCCGTGGGTGACCTGGTGCCGGTGGCACTCCGCGCATTGAACCGCGGCGGGACACTCGCGATCGCCGGCATCCACCTCACCGACATCCCTTCACTGAACTATCAGGCGCATCTGTTCTTCGAGCGCCAGGTATGCAGCGTCACAGCCAATACCCGGGCTGACGGGCAGGAATTGTTTGCCCTGGCGGCAGAGATTCCGCTGTCCCCCGCCACCATCCCATACCCCTTCGACGCGGCGGACACAGCCTTGGCTGACCTTGCTGCGAACCGGATCACCGGTTCCGCAGTCCTGCGGGTCCGTGAGTAGGGAATCCGAAACCAGGCTGGGACCTTGGACTCTGGAACCTTCCATCCGTGAAGCGCAACGTGGAAGCGCCGGGTAACACGCGGCCCGGATCAGTATGAGCAGGAGGTAAGAATGACTGACCTGATGAAATGGTTTGACACCCGCCGCTCCCCCATGGACCTGATCGAAAGACTGTTTGAGGGGGAAACAGGGCCTTCCGCCATCCGGGTGGAGGAAATGGTGGACGGCAACACGCTGGTGGTACGGGCGGAGCTGCCCGGGATCGACCCTGACAAGGATGTTGATGTGACCGTTGCCGACGGTGTCCTAACCATTAAGGGTGAGCGGCAGGAAAAGAAGGAACAAAAGGACAAGGACAGCTACAGGTCCGAATTCCGCTACGGTTCCTTTATGCGCCGGCTTCCGCTGCCCAGCGGCGTCCAGCAGGGCGACGTCACGGCGTCGTACAAGGACGGTGTCCTGGAAGTCCGGGCTCCCCTGCCGGACCAGGGGCAGGTCGAGGCTTCGTCGAAGATTCCAATCACCAGGGGCTGACCAGTGGCGCTTGGGCCTCCACGACGACGGCGGTCTGCCCGGCCGCCGTCTGGATCTTCTTCCCGGGCAGTGTAGATGGGATAAACACCGATGCCGCTGCCCAGGAAGGGTCCCGCGGGATGGCCCCGGAACGTTACGGGTTGACCGTTGTTTCGGACGTGGGGTACCGCATCAGTCCGAATCCCAGCGGCCCCACCACGGAAGAAGCAGCCATGCCGCGTCCCAGGGCGACCAGCACAAGTGCCAGCACCTGTTACATCGTCCCGCGCCGCCGTCGGCCGTTACTTGCTGCCGGCCCTGCTGTCTTATCCATGCTTGACCCTCCTGCCCAGAGGCTAGGCAAGGGCATCGTTCCCGGATGGAGCCCAAGGGCCCCGGGCCCACACCGGCTGCACCGACGGGATGGCGAGGACGGGACTTTGGCCCCTAATAAGGACCCACGTGCTCTGGAAAAGTTGATTGAGGCTTGCGGATGCATGACGGCTGGGTACTGCGTCCGGGCTGCTGCACCGGATGGCGGTGCCCCAGGTGCTCCCCAAAAGGGTGGAGCCAAGGAACTCAAGGGAGAGCAGGACTTATGGCGGGAACGTTCGAACTGTTTGTCGACGAGGATTCGCGGATCAGGTTCAGGCTGATGGCGCCGGACGGAAGCGTCCTGGCGGTGTCCGGACAGTACCCGGACAAGCACCACGCTGCTGCTGCCATCAAGGATGTCCGCGAATGTGCCGGCACCGGTTTGATCCGCGACGCCGCTCCTGCTCCAAACCTGGTCCTGGCAAGGGCGCCGTGGCGGGGTTCCCAGGTCAGGCCGTTCCTTTCCCGCGCAACAGGCGCCCGGGGTGCCGCCTAGGGCTTTACCGGTCCCCCACAGTCCGGACCGTGCACCAGGCGGCTGCCCCCAAGGCAGCTGTTTGTGCGTCCCGCAGTAGGTCCTTTGCCGCGTCCTGGTTTTTGCCCGTCCGGGCGAACCGCAGGATTTCCTCGTTGAGGTGGTCTCGGTCCTGCCGTTGTGCGCAGTTATTGCTTCCCATGGGCTTGTAGTGCTCTGCTTGTATCAGCAGTGATGCAAGCAGAGCACCAATCAGGATGGAGCGCAGGAAAAAGCACCCACAGGCCAAAAGTCTCCCCAAGGAGTGCTGAAACCTATGCATGGACCACGATCGATCGTGGCCGGTTATGACGGTTCCGAAGAGGCCGCAGCCGCCATCCGCTGGGCGGCACAACAAGCGCGGCTCCGGAGTCTGCGGCTCCACGTGGTGCACGTTTCCATTTGGCCGCTGCTGACCAGGAAGCTGGGGCCGGTTCCGGGTGTTGCTGACAGCGGACTGGAGCGCTCGGCCGAGGCAATCCTCGAAGAGGGCGTCAACTGCGCGAGGACGTGCGCACCGGAGGTGGACGTTGAAGGGACACTCCTGCATGGGCTGCCGGCCCCGCACCTTGCCCGAATTTCTTCCGGCGAGGAGATGCTGGTGGTCGGAAGCCGCGGCTTGGGCGGGTTCCTGGGGCTGCTCGTGGGGTCGGTCAGCCTGGAGCTGGCAGCAACAGCGGACTGTCCCGTTGCGGTCATCAGGTCCGATGTCCACCCCGGCGGGCCTGTCGTCGTCGCCGTCGATGTCTCCGGTTCCCGTAACGCGCTCGACGATGCCTGTGCAATGGCAGCAACCTTGCAGGCCAACCTCAGGGTGATCCATATCCGCCACACACCGCCCGGCTACCGTCAGCCCGATCAGCAGGAATCAGTAGCCGCCCGGTTCGCGGCCGAAGAAGTCATCAGCGCCGCAGTTCGCCGCGCCCGTTCCCTCGCGCCGGGCATTCCTGTGGACGCCAGGGTCCTTACCGACACCTCAGTCCCCCATGCCATCCTTAAGGCCTCGGTGGAGGCACGGATGCTGGTGGTGGGAAGCAAGGGCCATGGGTTCTTCAGGGAGACAATCGGTTCGACGGCGCACGCGGTCCTCCACCACGCGCGCGGCCCGGTCCTCATTTCCCGCCACGGCAACAGCAGCCTGGATTCCGAGGAGCAGTTTGACGATACCAGGCTGTAGCAGGGCACTGACTTCCGCCTGACTGGCCGGCGCTACACGGATCAATCCTGTATGGCAGCACCTCTCACCGGCGACGGAGAAGAAACTGCCGGCGGAGAAGATCGTGACCAGCCGGTAGAGGCCCGGCGAGCGGGGTGTCAGGCCTGCCGGCAGCCATCCCTGGACCTATGCTGGTCGGGTGACCGCCCCTGCCCCCTCCCCCAGCATGCTTGACGTCGTCGTCCATTCGGGGCCTGCGGACTGGTGGGTGATCCTTGCAGGGCTTGGCCCCTTGGCGGTATTGATCGCTGCCCTGCTGGCTTTCTACATCAACTGGCGTACGCTCAAGCAGCGTACGTCGGCGGACAAGACGGCGCTCGACCAGAAGCGGGAAGCGGACGCCCAGGCCCTGAGGCAGAAGACCGAAGCGGACAGCCGGGCCGAATGGTGGCGACGCACGCAGTGGGCGCTGGACCGGGCGCTGGACGCGGATGAAGGAACGAAGGCCTTGGGACTTGCCACGTTGGAGGTGCTGGCCCGCAGCGAGCTTGCGCGCGATGAGGAGCTTGAGTTGTTCGACATCGCATGGAAGAGCGTGGCCGGTGACGAGAACGGGGACGACGCCGGACGGGACGTGGACGCCGAGCACGAAGTTCCGTTCTTGGACGCGGATGGCAACATAGGCGAGAATGGAACAACGGATGCAGACAAGACCAGGGAGGTTGGACCATGAGCGCAACGTCGCCTGAGCACAGGTTTGTCCATACTCCGCGGACCACCGCCGCAAAGCCGGCCAAAAAGAAGGTTACCCCTGCCGAGCACCGTGTCCAGGTGGCGGCCGCCAGGCTTCGCGTGACGCTTGACGAGCGGCTCGGCCGCGAGACGCCGGCCAAGACCAAGGCACTGGCCAAGGAACCCATCTAGGTTGCGTGCCGCACCGCACGCCCGCCTCAAAGCCACATGTGCGCAACTGACTGTCCTGCGCCTGTCCCGGAACGCGCAGGAGGTAAGCAGTGGCTGCAGTGATTCTGGGATGGAATGCCGGGCAGTGGAACCGCTGGAACTACCGCGCCGTACTCGAACAGGTCCTGGCGGCTGGCCGGTTCCTTGACCGTTGGGAAGTAAGCGAAGGCGGGACCAGCGTTCCGCCGGGCACGGAAGCCTGGCTGCTCTTCCAGGGCAGCGGCGGCGCAGCCAGCGGACTGCTCGGTCACGGCGTGATGGTCTCTGAGCCGCTTGCGGCGGAACAGCTCCACGGTGATGAGGCTTCCGGGCTGTACACCGGCATCGTCTTTGACGCGTTGTTGCCGTTTGGCGAGCAGATTCCTTCAGACGCCTTATTTGCAGCAGTGCCCGGCATCCCTTGGGACAGGGCACTGCACGTCTCCCTCCTGCCCGTCCCGCCGTCAGCGGAGCAGGCGCTTCGCCGGCTGTGGCGGGAGCAGGGCCCTCCTGCCATCGATCCCGCCGAGCTCGTTCCCGGAACCCATCCACCGGACGCGGTCAGCAGCATAGAGGTGAACAGGTACGAGCGGGACCCTGACGCGCGCCGGGTCTGTGTGGCATTCCACGGCACGGCATGCGCGGCCTGCGGCTTTTCCTTTGAGGCTGCCTACGGCGAAATCGGCGAAGGATTCATACAGGTCCACCACACGGTACCGGCGTCCCTGCTGGGCAGCGGCTACGAGCTGGACCCGGTTACGGACCTGGTTCCGCTCTGCCCCAACTGCCATGCCATGGTGCACCTGGGCGTCACTGCTCCGCGCAGCGTCCCCGAGCTCCGGACCGCTATCTCCGCCGCAGGCCACCTGCGGGGCGAGGTGGTTTCCGAGCAAGCCTTGGAGGCACAGGAAAACGCACGGCGCATCCTGGAAGGGCCATGACAGGAACCCTGGCCAGCTGATTACTGCCCTGCTGGAGTTGTCCCGAACATCAGGGTCCGCCGCCGCACATCATAGTAGACGGTTGCCGAACGTTTCAGGAGGTTCTGGAGAACCTCGGCATCCTCGGCGTCCAGCGTGAGAACTTCTTCCCACGCCCCTTGGTCAAGGACCAGCTGGAGAGTCCAGGTGCCAGGCTGTCCGGCTTCTCCGGCCACCCAGCTGAACTGGTAATGATTGACCTGGCGGACCTGGATGCTGTCATCGGTCATGGGTTGTTTCGGGTTGGGGCTCATGGTCCCCTCCTGTATCAGTGATGAGTGGGCCCGTTGCATAAGCCAAGAACCAATGTAAACCGGGTAGCCGTCCTGATCCAGACCCCAGTTTTTCCGCAGTAAGGATTCCGTCACGCCGGATCAAGACTAGGATTCTCAAGCACAGGGACGGAGCCGGAAGGCAGAAGCGGACTGAGGAGCAAACCGTGGCTGGAAGGAGCGGGCAAAGCGGACCCCATTGGCGGCGCGTCATGGCAGCACTGGCCAACGATGACGCCCGGCAGGCTTACGCACAGATCGTCCTGGGCACCACAGACTCCCCTGCCCATCCTGACCTGAATGACCGGCGGTGGCAGCGGGCCCTTACTGCCCTCCTTGATGCCGGGCTGGTTGAACGGACTGCCTCAGGTGGCATGCAGGCCTCGGCATCGGTTTTTCGCGATCTGCTCTCCCAGCAACCACGGCAGGCACAAACTGGCGTTGACCGCTTCATGCGGCTGGGCCGGATCGAAAGGTACCCGGCCAACAAAAGCGAACGCCGGGAGCTCCTTTCCTGGATCGCCAAGGAAGCTATGGAGCCGGGCGAACGCCTGACAGAAAGGCAGGTCAACGAACGGCTCATCAGCTATACGGACGATGTGGTACTGCTCCGCCGCTACCTGGTGGATTTCGGACTGCTTGAACGGACGCCATCGGGGTCCTCCTACTCACGCCGGGAATCAAACACCTGAAGAACGGATTGATCAGGACTGCCCTTGACCTTTGCAAAACGTTTTGCATATAGTGACGCCCGCGAGACGCCGACCGGGGAGTGGAGGTCTCGCTGACCAGGATGGACGGCAACGTGGCGCTTCGGCAGCAGGCCATCGACCCCTTTTTGCCGGCTGGCTCGCCTATTTTCAGCCTCCGGCGGCAGCCATTGGCATCGGGCATTGTGGAACTTCCGGCGGCGGCAGCCGTTGCACGCATCGATGTTGAATTTGAACCTGGTGCGGCAAAAAGCGTTGGGCTGGTGCTTCGGGCAGGGGAAGGCGAGTGCACGCTCGTCAGCTACAACGTTCCAGAGGGATTCCTGCGGCTGGACCGTCGGGGATCGGGCCACGTGGGTTTCAGCAAAACTTTCCCCTCCGTTGAAACTGTGGCAGTGCCGTTGACGGATGGACGCCTGCGAATGCGGATCTACCTCGACCGCTGCTCCGTCGAGGTCTTCGCCCAGGGCGGGCTCGCCGCCATCACGGACCTCGTGTTCCCCGCAGAGGCGAGCACGGCCCTGGCGCTCTTCACCGAGGGCGAGGGCGGACACCTCGTGGCGCTCGACGTCGTCGGCTATCCTGCCGATGACCGGCACCCAGCTGGGGACCATGCTCCCCAGCTGGTGTCCATCCCCCTGGATTGAGTTCACGAGGATGTCCACCGGGCCGGGTTCATTCTGAACCTGCCGGATTACCCGCTGTGCGCCCGTAAGATCCAGCAGCGATGGGGCAGCGAAGGTGCGTAGTGCCAAGTTCCCAATTAGGTACCCATTACTCGGGTGCCATGCAGGCAATGGCTATAGCGTGGTGAGCGGAGCCGGCGACGAGGGCTTTCGTCTGAGACCGCGAACGCCTCCCCCAGCCGTCGTCGGCTCCCCATACCGGTGTCCGGTCCCGCCCGAATTGAGCTGACACCGTTCATACGGGGAACCGGGCGGCTGTCAAAGGAAACGAGCATGGGCCGCCGACGCGCAGCAACTGACCCCATTTATCCACGCTGGGTCTGGATCGCTGCGGCGGCCACCGTGGCACTTCTCGTGGTGGGCGGCGCCTTTTTGCTGCGGGGGCTCATCTTTCCAGCCGGTTCCGGGGAGGATGGGACCGGCAGCCCACCTTCAACGGGCGAACCCCTGGCGCAGGACAGTCCTGCCGCTGCTGCCGGCAGCGCTCCCTGTATATCCCTGAACATCCTTACTTCGCTCGAGAACGCAGACATGGTCCGGGCCTTGGCAGCGGAGTACACCGCGAAGCCCCGCAGCGTGGACGGCAAGTGTGTAACCGCGGCAGTGACCCAGGAAAAATCGGGGACCGCTGCCGGAAAGGTTGGCGCGCAGTTTCCCGGCGTCCCTGCAACCGAGAGGCCTTCCATCTGGCTGCCGGACTCCTCCGCGTGGCTAAGAATCGCAGGGGGATCCGCCGTCGGAAGCCCTGTCTCCGGGGAGGGAACCAGCGTCGCCCGGAGCGCCGTCGTTGTTGCCATGCCGGAGACGATGACTGGTGCCCTCGGCTGGGACAGCAAACCGCCGTCGTGGTCAGAGGTCTTCCGGATGGCAGAAGACCAGAATGTCTGGGAGCGCCTCGGCCATGGTGACTGGGGGAAGTTCAAGTTCGGCAAGGCCAGTCCGCTCGTCTCCACGTCGGGTCTGATGGCCCTTGCTGCTTCCTACGGTGCCGCCGGCGGCAGCGTGGGCGGTGTGGATGGCATGGACGTGGACGCACCGTCCCTGGTGGAGAAAGTGCGCGGTGTGGAGTTGGGCACCAGCCACTACATGGCCACCCCCGAGCATTTCCTGTGGCACACCAGGGAGGCTGACGACGCCGGGAACGTCGCAGAATTTCTCTCCGCCGTGATCGTGGATGAAAAATCTGTCTGGGACTACAACCGGGGAGTGGTCAGCGAGGACGGGCTGACGAAGCAGTCGGGCCCCGCGCCGAAGGAGCCCCTCCGCCCGATCTATCCCACTGACGGCGTGCATGTGGCGGACAACCCGGCGGTAATCCTTGACGGCGAATGGGTGGGAAACCAGCAGCGTCTGGCGGCGGAGGATTTCCTCACGTTCGCAGTGACGGAACAGGGCCAACAGGTGGTCAAGGCGTCCGGGTACCGCACCATCCAGGGTGACCTGGACCCCGCTGTGGCGGGAACCGGACGCTACGCTGAAACGCTCCAGCCGCTCCCGCTGCCCAAGGCAGAAACTCTTACTGCCATCCAGGACAGCTTCCCCGAGGTCCGGAAGCGGGCCAGGGCACTGTTCCTGCTGGACGTCTCGGAGTCAATGGTGCAGGAACCCGGACTGACCAAGCTGCAGCGGGCCAAGGATGCCGTGCTCAAAGCGCTGGACCATTTTGTGGGTGAGGACGAGATCGGGCTCGCCGCCTTCTCCCAAGTTGGCGACGGTCCCTTGACGCCGGGCATCGTAAGCCCGGTTGCCCCGTTGAGCACCAACAAAGAGGACCTCATCGCCAAGCTCAATGACCTCAAGGCAGTGGACGCTACCCCCCTTTTCGAAGCGGTGGGCCGCTTCGCCGGCGATCAGGCCAAGGACTACAAGGACACCTTCATCAACAGCATCGTGCTTTTGAGCGACGGCAAGAACGACACCACCCACCCGGGCGACCTGGGCGGGCTCTCCGAACAGTTGAGCCACCAGAACCACTCGACGCCGGTGCTCGTGTTTACGCTTGCTTACGGACCGGACGCCGACGTCCCAACGCTGAAGGAAATAGCCAGGGCCAGCGGGGCCCACTACTACGACGCCACCGATCCCACCAGGCTGGAAGGGGTGCTCGGCGAACTGGTGACCAGTTTCTAAGCCCTGCGCTCAGGGCAGTGGGTCGCCGGTGCGGGTAACGGAGAATGAGATACAGCCGGCTTCGGCACGGGTAAGCGCCACGTGGTGGGCAAGATGCTCGACGACGGCGGCAAGGTCGTCGTCGCGGCATACAAGCTGCCCGCTTCGGTGAACGTCAGTCATGGAGCGATCTTCCCGCACGTCGCGGTATTTTTACTCTCGCGGCAGGCATCATGCCCGGGGGATACTGGGACATGGCTGGTCCTGCTGACTCCCTTGCCTGGGTGAGCTCGCGCTTGCTTGCCCGCCTGCGCGGAAGCCGACGCCTGTGATAGCACGACGATGTTTGATGGTTTGCGCAGGAGCCCTCGCCGCGGCTGCTGCCCTCTCCACCTGTTCGGAGGTAGATATGGAGCATCGGGAAGCACAGCGGAATCCTGCTGCTCTGAGTGCCAGGCCGGAAGGCGCGCCCGTCTCCTTGCCCATTCCCGGGCAGCATGGACTGGGTCTTGAATCCGCGAGGGACACACTGCTTTACGTGCCGACGGGGCTGGAAGTGGGCGTGCCCGCCCCGCTGATTCTTTTGCTGCACGGTGCCGGAGGAGAGGCAGCAGGAGGATTGGCTTTACTTTCCGCATTCGCCGACGCCCACAGGATCATCATGGCGGCACCCTCATCACGGGGCTCCACCTGGGACGGCGTCCGTGGCGCCTTCGGCCCTGACGTGGATGTTATTAACCGAGCGCTGGAGCGGATCTTCCAGCTGGTCTCCGTGGACCTGAACCGCGTAGCCATCGGCGGCTTCTCGGACGGGGCTTCATATGCGTTGGGGTTGGGCCTGGCAAACGGAAACCTGTTTTCCGACGTCGTTGCGTTTTCCCCCGGCTTTGTTCCGCTGGCACCCAAGGCAGGCAAGCCGAGAGTTTTCGTTTCACACGGGGACAGTGACAGCGTCCTGCCTATTGACCGCACCAGCCGGCGGCTGGTGCCATCCCTTGTACGGGATGGCTACGACGTCACTTACCGCGAGTTTGCCGGGCCCCACACCGTGCCGGGCCCCGTGGTGCAGGAAGCTGTCGCCTGGCTGGGGTGGCAGCCCTAGCGAAACGAGGAGAAGCTACTCCGCAAGGCTGAGGAAGCTTGCCGGCTGCGAAGGCTGTTGTTTTGAGCAGCACGTGTGCCCACTATGGAAGGGTGAAAATCAAGGACAGGCCGCCCCTACTGGCGCTTGCCCTGTGCCTGATCCCTGTTGGCGGAATGACGGGTTGCTCCTATGACTACCCTGAGCCTGAGCGCACCCCAACCGCTGTCCCCGCGCCCGCAACAGCATCCGTCCACCCCTACAACGATTTGCAGGTCCTGAAGAAGGAGTCTGAGAACTACGCTGTGCTCGAGCGGCTCCTCCGGACGTCGCCGGGTCCAGTCCTCCTTTACGATGTGGGACCACTCGATGGCCCGCTGCGGGGCTTTGGCAAATTCGAGGAGGTGCCCGCGGCCGGGCAGTACACCGTCACCGCTGCCTGTGTTGGTGCCTCCGGTGCAAGAATCTATATCGGGCAGGAGTTCCCCGGTGCCACCTTTCAGCCGGTGGAACTCGCACTGGATTGCGCCGGCGCCACTTCCCAGGTCATTGCGCTTCAGCAGGGGTACGTTTTCGCGCATTTGGTGCTGCCCACTCCGGGCGATACTCCCTGGACGGGGGCCGTTGGCGGTGTCCGTGTGACCGGAACCATTTGAATCTCAAGCCCTGAGCACTGGCAGCAGCTTCGATGAGTCCCCGGCAGATCCCAGACTCAGTTCCACCGTCATGGTTGAGGGCGCCGAAGGCGTCGGGCGGCCGGAGCGCATGAGCGGCTGGAAAATCATGGAAGGGTAACGACAGTGTCAGAATTCCTGTAATAACGGGTTAGTAACCCTTGCTGTAGAGCCACGCGCAGTGTCTTTTCCGCGCTTACACTGAGCCATGGATGCGATTCCTTTGGTAATCCTGATCTTGGGCGCTGCTTTCGTCTGGATCGGCTTGACGGTATTCGTCATCCTGCGGCTGCGCCGCCGCCGGAACGGCTCCTCTCTGGTGGCTTCCGCTCCCCCTGCCGCCGAACCTGGCAGCAGCCGTCCGCATATGCCATGGCGCCGCACCCGGCAGCGGATGGTACAGACCCCAAGGCGTTCACGCCGACTGCGGCCCCGCAGGGTTCGCGGATGACCATTCGGAGGATCCAGCCCAGGCGGAAGATCGGGTGAGTTTTCCGGCCCGGCTAGTGGCGGCGGGACAGTGCGAGCGCCCATCCGCCAGCCACTCCAATGGCAACTAGTACGGTTACGAACGCGATCGCCGGCGCGCTTGGCCAAGCCAAGGCGTCGCCATGCCGCAGCAAGGCAAGCGCCTGCAGGATGACGAAGGCAACTGAGGTGAGGGCCACGGGGCGGACCAGGCGGAGGTCGTCACTCAACTGGCCCTGCGCTGCCGCCCACCCAAGACCCACCAGCCATGCTCCGACAGCCCTTGCTGTGAGTTCGGAGAGTGGCCATGGCCACCATGTGGCGGCAGGAACGGGTACTGCCAGGAGCGCCACGCCATACAGCAGCAGTACCGCTGCGATTCCCACAAGCAGCAGCCGAAGCGCAGGGGGCAACACTGGCCGTCCCTCAGTTCTGGACTCTGGATCAGGGCGCCGGGACCGGATCTGCATCCGACTGATGACGAGCATTGCCACGGGAACGATGGCATAAATCGCCAGCCATGCCCACGCAGCCGCTTGCGCAAGCAGGGCATTGTCCGGCGACAGGTGGAAGCGATCGAGATGTAGCAGGGTGACTCCGAGGGTCAACGTCGTGAAGGCGAACACGGGCCAGACGGCCAGCCTCGCTGAATCCCAATCCGCTGAGCGGGCCCCCGTCACCTCCAGGCCCGCACTCGCCCAGTATGCCGCCCCGAGGAACACCGCCGTCATTGGCGGATTGACTGTCCAGGCGAACCATTCCGCAGTTCGGAGCGGAAACACGAACAGCACGAGCCCGGCAAGAAACACGAGGAACGCGGCGACGTAGAGCAGCCGCCGCATCGGTGCAATCAAGGGTGTGGCATTAGCTGAAGCGGACATCACCGGGCAGCTCCTCAGGTGCGGTTGCCTCACCAGGGGCAGGGTCCGAGGCAGGCAAGGGGTTCTCCGCCAGGTAGGTGTGAAGCATGGAAACCACGGTGGCGCCGTCCCCCACGGCGGTAGCCACTCGTTTTATCGAACCGGCCCGCACGTCGCCGATCGCGAAAATGCCGGGCATGCTGGTTTCCAGCGCCAGCGGCGCCCTGTCCGGCCTTCCGGACCCGTCGTCCCTGACGTTCCGGCTGGCGCCCGTGCGCAGAAAACCGGCTGGGTCACGCTCCACAGTGTCGGGCAGCCAGGTTGTCCGCGGCACCGAACCGATCAGCACGAACAAGCCGCCCGCCTCGATCTCCTCACTCGGGCCTGCGCCGGCTCCGGTTGCGGCGACTTTGACGGCGGCAAGGAATCCATCCCGATCGCGGCCACCCACAATTATGGTGCTGTAGCGGATAGCAACGTTCCGGGTAGCCACAAGTTGAGAGATGAGGTAGTCCGACATACTGACCGACAGACTGGGTCCGCGCACCAGCAGCGTTACCTTCGCCGCGTACCTCGCAAGATGCAGAACCGCCTGTCCGGCCGAGTTGCCGCCACCAACCACACAGACATGCTTTCCTGCCATCGACGGAGCCTCGGACACTGTGGCCCCGTAGAAGACGCCCCTGCCGAGCAGGTTTTCCAGCTCAGGTATGCCGAGGCGGCGGTAGTCCACGCCGGTAGCCACCACGACTGTGCGGCACCGTACGAGGGTGCCGTCGGAAATCGAAACTCTGTACAGCCCTCCATCCTCGCCGAGCCCCTCTACCTTCCGCAGGAAGAGGAAGTCCGTGCCCAAAGTCCAGGCCTGGTGGAATGAGCGGTAGGCCAGGTGGGCGCCGCTCACACCGCGGGAGAAGCCAGGATAGTTCCGGATCAACGAGCTGGTGCCGGCCTGGCCTCCCACAGCCTCTCCCTCCACCACCATGGTGGAGAGGCCCTCGGAGGAGGCATAAACCGCGGTCGCAAGTCCTGAGGGACCGGCACCTACGACCACCACGTCGAAGATCTTGTCCCCCGGTGGCGGTCGCGTCACCCCCATGGCCTGGGCGATCTCCAGGTCACTGGGGTTCTCGAGGACAATGGGTGGAGCGGCGTACTGCAGCACCATGACCGGCAGTGCAGGGTTGCGCAGGCCCAGGCTCTCAAGCGTCCGTTGCGCGGTCTCGGATCCCACAGGGTGGAAGACGGAAGGGATGTGGTTTCGGCTCAAGGAGTCTCGCAGCGTGTGAGTCCTTTCGTCGGTCACCTCCCCGATCAGCCGGACCGCCTCGAACGCGACCCCCTGGGCCAGGTGCCAGTCATCGAGGGCGTCGGTAATCGCCCCATGAAATTCTTCGTCGCGCGACCGTTCGGGACGTATGATCAGCAATTCGGCGTGGCCAAGGGCGATAGCGTGGAAGACAGCGGGGGCGCTGGCGAAGTCGCCCCAGATCACCACAACACCACGCTTGGCGGCAGGATGAAAGCCATAGGCGCGCCGCAGGAAATCGAGTCCACCGTGGTCACCCGGACTGTAGCACCCGAGTATGAGGGCGACCTGGCGTTTCCAGCGCCGGAGCCCCTCAAGCACCGCCCGCCCGTGGGCGTGGTCGGCGCAGGCCACCACCTCGTAGTCGGCGCCGTAGCGTCGGCGTAACTCATCTTCAAGAATCCGCCGAGATGCCGTGTCTGTGGTGACAATCAGCATAATCGGAACCGAGACATCCATGGCCGCCGTCTTTCCGGGTCAATGGTTCGGTGGCCCTCACGATACTCGCGCCGAAACATTGGGGACAAGGGGTGCTCCCTGCATCCGGCCTGTCATTCCAAGTGCCCGGAAATTCTGCCAAAATAGCTCCCGACGGCGGGCAAGCGGGATAACTCAGCAGAACCGGAGCCATGGATATGGAGGACCGCATGGAGGATCGCGCTGTTCTGGGAATCAGCCTCGTTGCGGCACCCAGTGGCACAGGGTGCCTGGAGTGCCTCAGCGGTGACGGTCCAGGATGGTGGCTGCATCTTCGCCGCTGTGCCCAATGCGGCCACATCGGGTGCTGCGATTCATCACCCTCGCAGCACGCCAGTGCCCATGCCCGCACCGAGGGTCACCCCGTCATGAGGTCCTTTGAGCCCGGGGAGGACTGGTTCTACGAGCACACCACGAAAAAGTTCTTTCGCGGCCCGCGGCTTCCGGATCCCCAATCGCGACCAGTGGAGCAGCCGGCACCTGCACCCGCAGACAAGGTACCCGCAGACTGGCAGGAGCGGATACACAGGTAACCGCAATCCGCGGTGCTAACCCGGCGAGCAGAGAGGCCAGCCATGGACTTCAGTCAGTCCATCAACTGTTCGCCTCGAGCCTGATTGCCACCGATCCCCCGAGGCACCGGCAACTGCGTTCCCTGGTCACCCAAGCGTTCGCACCCAAAGCCGTGGACGCGTTGGCTCCCCGCATCGCCGGGATCACCGACGAGCTTCTGGATGGGATTGCGACCCGCGGCAGCGCAGACCTGATTGAGGAAGTGGCGTACCCATTGCCGGTCATAGTGATCTCCAACTCATGGGTATCCCTACGCAGGCCCGCGAGCGCTTCAAACACTGGTCCGACGTGATTGTCAGCCAAACGCGGTCCGTCTCGGCCAATCAAGATCACCACGCCACGAACATGGAGATGACGGATTACTTTCTGGCCCTGATCGATGAACGCAGGAGCCAGCCAGGCCGGGACCTGCTCAGCACCCTGCTGTCAGCGGAAATTGACGGCAAAAACTGACGGTGCCCGAACTGCTGGGCTTTTGCGCCTTGCTGCTCGTCGCAGGCAATGAGACCACCAGCAAACTGATCGGCAATACTGTTCTGTGCCTTGCTGAGTACCCGGGCATCATGGACCGCCTGCTGAGGGAACCAGCCCTGCTTCCCCAAACCATCGAGGAAGTGCTGCGCTTTTGATCGCCGGTCCAGTCCATGTACCGGTCGACGGCCACGGAGACCACCTTGGGAAACCAAGTGATTCCCGCCGGCGCACCGGTCGTGGATTGGATCGGCTCCGCCAACCGCGACGAGGGGCAGTTCCAGCGGCCTGCCGAATTCGATGTCGACCGTGTTCAGAACCGGCATCTGGCGTTTGGCCACGGCATTCATTTCTGTCCCTGGATCAGGGAGCGCACCTGCGTTCCGGTATTAACCCCAGGCATCGCTGATCAGGCCATCGGCGCATTGACCTGCCGACGACTAGGCTGTGGCCAAGTGCACGAACCATCCGCAAACACGGGAAAGAAAGGCCTTGGATTCAGTCAGGAAGACCGCGCTCATCGCGGGAGTGTTCTACCTCGTTATTTCCGCCAGTTACATTCCTGCGGTCTTCCTTCTGGGGCCTGTCTTGAGCGATGCGAGCTACATCATCAGTCCTGGCGATGACACTGGTGTCGTCTGGGGCTGCCTGCTTGACCTGATCAACGCCTTTGCCTGCGTGGGCACTGCGGTGGCCCTGTTCCCAGTGGTCAGGCGGCAGAACGATAGCCTGGCGCTCGGCTTTGTAACGGCACGCACTCTCGAGGCCGCAGTCATCGCGATCGGCGTTGTCAGCCTGTTGGCCGTGGTAACCCTGAGGCAGAGCGGAGCTGCCAATGCGGAGCCCGGGACACTGGTCAGCGCCGGCCAGGCACTTGTCGCAGTTCGCGACTGGACGTTCCTCCTGGGACTCGGGACCATTCCGGCTTTCAACGCGCTGCTGCTCGGCTACCTTCTATTCCGGTCCCGGCTCGTACCGCGCGTTATCCCCATCCTGGGACTGATCGGAGCCCCGCTGCTGCTCGTGTCGGCCATCACCACCATGTTCGGCATCAACAGCCAAGGTTTCCGTCCTGTCCGCGGTTGCGACCCTGCCCATCTTCCTCTGGGAGCTGTCCCTGGGGCTGTACCTGACGTTCAAAGGCTTCAAACCTTCGCCCATTCTTGCCGGAGCTGCCGCGCGGCAACTCCACCAGGCCGGTAGCCACTAGCCTCGGCATCTGCATAGGGATCTGTACGGACCTGGCCCTGCAGTTACACCCTATTGCTGTAAAGCGGGGGAAGAGGAGGGCTAAACTAGCGCAACTAGACGGATTGGGGGATCCGCGGCGGCGGTGCCGCTGCTCCGCTGGTCGGTCGCAGGCACCGAACAAAGGACCAGCATGACCTTCTTTCAAGACTTCCCAGCGCCTCCGATGCCGGCGCCGCCAAGGACAACGAGATACGTTCCGCCGCCGTGGACGGCTGCGCCGGCCTATGAGCTGCCTGTTGTAGTCCATCTCGGTAAGTTCCTGCACCGAAGCCCCACCATGGTTGTGGCGGTCAAGAGCGCTGTTGTGCACTCCACCGGCTGCTCCTTTAACCTGTCCTGGCTCTTTCGCCGCAGGGACCAGAGTGACGAGGACTGGGCTGACCTGCAGCATCTGTTCTTTCAGCCAGGCATGGGCATCCGTCGCAGCAAGGATCGGCAGACAGGACTTATGTTCGGCGTGCAGTTCCCCGATGGGTTAAAAGCCAGCACCGGCATTATGGGGCCGCACGGCTTGATGGAAAGTGGCGGCCAGCAACCCGAACCACCGACGCTCGTTCTCAACAACGGCGGGGGAAGCGGCGGTGGTGACGAATTTTCCGGCTCAGGCCTGCTCTGGCTCTGGCCGCTCCCCCCTGCCGGCGAGCTTCGCCTGGTTGCCCAGTGGCTCGACTTGGGGTTGGAGGAGACTTCTATAATGCTGGGCGGCAGGCAACTTCGGGAGGCTGCAGCCGGGGTGCAGCAGTACTGGGCTGAAGGGTGAACAAGGCCCCCGTAGCAAACACCAGCTGATTCACACAGGACTTACCGGCCAGCTATGCGCTGTCAGGTCCTTTATTCGGTCTGGACACTAACGCTCAGCATACTTACCTTTAATTTGTGACCTTGACGTGCTAGGTGCCCCACCGAGACTGTTGCGTGGCTGGCGCGACTTGGATACCGGAACAACGAACCGAAGGAGAGCACCATGCCCACAGCTCGTGAAATCATGACCGGCAGCGTTGAATGCATCGGTGAGAACGAAACGCTGGAGGCGGCGGCCCGGAAGATGAAAGACCTCAACGTCGGCGCGCTGCCAATCTGCGGCGAGGACAACAGGCTCAAAGGCATGATCACGGACCGCGACATTGTCATTAAGTGCTTCGCCGAGGGAGGGGACCCGCGCACGGCAAAGGCGGGAGATTTTGGCCAGGGCAAGCCGGTGACCATTGGTGCCGACGACTCCATTGAGGAAGCGATCAGGACAATGGAAGAGCACCAGGTGCGCCGGTTGCCCGTTATCGACGGCCATGATCTGGTCGGCATCCTTACCCAGGCAGACATTGCCAGGAACTACCCGGAGGACCGCGTCGGAGAGCTCGTAGAGCTTATGTCTTTTTACTGAATTCACCGGGCTGGGCCAGGCGCACCTGCGTCGCCGCCTTCCTGCCGGTCCGCGCGGCTATCTTCGCCAGCATGCAGGATCGGCACTGGGGTTCTGCGCCTGCCGATTGCACTGGACTCGGAATTGATTGACAACGTGGCTAAGAAGGCCGCGGTAAAGGCATGGAAGCTGCCGGCGACGCCACGGGTGATGTGAGGCTGAAGGCCATGCTAAAAAGACGTCAGGCAAAGATCATCCGGATGACACCTGCAGGCAACCTTGCGCCGGAAGGATAGGAGCGGGGGAGCCTTCGAAAGTCGAAAGGACAGATCATGATCAGCAAAGACGACGTTGTCACCGGATCCTGCGACAAACTCTTCCCAGGAGACGCTATCGAGGCCTTCTACAAGGACACCTTGGTCCACCGAGGCCCCGTAACGGGCACAGTTCGTGAGGACGGGGTCTTCTGGATCCTTGACACACTGACTGGAGCCCGGCGCCTTCTTGACCTTTCCGAATTCAAGATCGTGCGTCTCCCAGCGCGCTATCGAGAAGTTCTGGTGACTGCACCCCGCCCCTAAACAAGATCACGGGGTTCGGGGCGTAAAGACTGAACGGCATCCACTCTGGCGACGGTCGGAAGTTACGGTGCCTCTCCGGCAGAGCAGTGACCCCAGGTCGCCTAAGATACTGGCATGCCTACACGTGTTCATGAGTTTTCCTGGCCGGATCGGGTCGTCATCGGCACCATCGGAGTTCCGGGGGCGCGGACGTTCTACCTGCAGGTACGCGCAGGCACCCAAATCGTGAGTGTCGCACTGGAGAAGCAACAGTCGGCTTTGCTCGCCGAGAAGATCGACGACATTCTGGACCAGCTCGTCGCCCTCGAGGGCAACCCCTTCAGCGTTCCCACCAGTACTCCCATTGAATTGGTCGACAACGATCAGCTCGAGGCCGTTCAGGAGCAGTTTCGAACCGGTGCCATGAGCTTAGGTTGGGACCCAACGACGGCGCAGGTGGTCATAGAGGCTTACCCAATCGCCGATGTCGGTGCTGGTAACAACAACGAAGCTCTTGACCAGGACGGCATCGAAGCACCTGAAATGCTGCTGGTACGGATGCCGGTGGGCACCGCCCGTGCGTTCACCAAGCGTACGCGTGAGGTGGTGGGCGCGGGACGTCCCGTATGCCCGCTCTGCGGTTACCCCGTGGACGCCGACGGGCACGTATGCACTCCTCCTGAGGTCTGAGTGCGCGACTTGCGGCGGAGTGATCCCCAAAATGCCCGTGCAAAGCAGAGGAGGCAATCGGTTATGGCTTAGGCCAGCTTGCGCCTGCCCGGGAAAGGGGTAAGAAGCCTTTCGGGTCGTCTGTGCCCAGGAAAGCGTGGCGGACGGGGATCGGCACGTCTTGCGAGCTCGACCGTGGGCCGGTCCCCCATTCGTGAAACCGGCCTACGGCGGTGGCCCGCTCTGCCGGGCCGCCCTCACCTGCTGCTACACCCTTCAGGCAGCGGATGTCATTGTCGGTGACCCTCGTCGAGTGCCGTGCCGGCTGACTGCTCAACCACGAGTACCAACAAGTTACCCAGATTGCGATCCGAAATCATGCTGTCTTATCGGCGGTTGCCAACTTCTTGATGCCAGTACCTCGCGTTCTCGCTTCCGGTCCGGAGTATGTTATCGGGCTGCCAGGCGGCGGGCCAGAGTTGAAGGAGGTACTCATCGACCGTGCCCTCCGCGAACTCCCCGATGTGCCCTTCGTCCCGGCCCCTGGCACTGACACGCAGCCGGTAGGAGCCGTCGGGCAAGGTTGACGTGCACCGCATTCGGATGGGCGGCGCCCGCCAAGCAGTTGACCTGCCCTTGGTATGAACGGTCAAAGTCGCCGTCAAAGAAGCCGTCCTCAACCCACGAAAGATCCAATTGCCCGTAATCGGTCTGGATAACCTGATCCAGCAGCACACGTTCCACAGCCTCAGCGTAACCAGCACGGCAACCACAGCCAGTGCCGTTTTATCCAACAGAGCCTGCCTGTACCTCGTGAATGCCACGGCCAAAAAGAGTTGATACTGCTGAACCCAGCCGTGTGGGAATTCCAGTACTACAGTGGAGGTATGGCTCCCAGCCGCCATCCGCTCGACGAATTGCGCGAAACCATCGGTCACCTGGCCGATCAGCTCAAGCTGCCCGGTTCGGAGCGCGTCGACGACCTGGTCGGCGATCTTATCGGTGCAAGGCCCGGGCCGGCCCGGCCGCTGTCCGAGGTGCAGGCAGAGCTCGACGCGCTGGTCGGGCTGGAGACCGTGAAGGAACAGGTGCGGGCCCTCGTCGCACTGCTCCAGGTCCAGGCCCGCCGTAAGACGCACGGCCTGCCGGAGGTGGCCACATCACAGCACCTGGTGTTCCTCGGAAACCCGGGCACGGGCAAGACCACCGTGGCGCGGCTCCTGGCCGAGATGTACCGCGCGGTCGGCCTGCTGCAGAAAGGCCACCTGGTCGAGGTTGACCGTTCGGGCTTGGTGGGGCAGTACGTCGGCACGACCGCCATCAAGACGGACCGGGTAATCCGGCGTGCGCTGGACGGCGTCCTCTTCATCGACGAGGCCTACGCGCTGGCCCCGGAGGACGGCCGGACGGACTTCGGCCCCGAGGCGATCGAGGTCCTGCTCAAGCGGATGGAGGACCACCGCCACCGCCTGGTCGTGATCGTGGCCGGGTACCCGCGGCTGATGGAGTCCTTCCTGCTCTCGAACCCCGGACTTCGCTCCCGGTTCGCTCGCGAGATCACTTTTCCCGACTACTCGGTCGACGCACTCCAGACCATCTTCCACCAAATGCTGGCCCAGCACGAGTACACGCTGGAGCCGGGCGCGGACCAGATGCTGCGCCGTATCTTCACCGGGCTCCACGCGGGCGAGGACTCGGGCAACGCACGGTTCGCCCGCACGCTGTTTGAGCAGGCGCTGAACCGCCAGGCGCTGCGGCTGTCGCGCGACGAGGAACAAAGCCTTGACGAGCTCGATCGTGAAGCTGTCATGACGCTCACCGCGGACGACATCGTTGAGGCCGCGCGGGCCTTGGGCGAGGAGCCGGAGCCGGAACCGACGCCGGAACCGGAGCGGCCGCGCTGGTGGCGCTGGATGGCCTGACAGGATCTTCGGCCGCTGGCAGCCCAATGCCCATCCGCCCCCAAGCGGGAAAAGGAGTCAGGAACGCTCGCCCGTACGTATGCTTCCCGAGCAGGATGGACGCCTCGACCATACCCGGAAAGGCGGGGTCATGCGCTTGATTCAGGTGGCCCAGCACGCCAGCGATCTCCAGCGGGCAGCGGAGTTCTACAGCAGGCTGCTCTCGGCAAAACCCCTCGCCGTGTTTGACCCGCCCGGGCTGCTGTTCTTCGATCTCGACGGCGTGCGGCTGCTGCTGGAGCGGGGCGCGCCAAAGTCACTTCTCTACCTCGGCGTTCCCGATGTAAATCGCACTGTGGAGCAACTTAGAGGCCGGGGAGTTGAGATAGTTGCCGAACCGCACCTGATCTTCGGCCACAAAGATGACCTGCTGGGACCCGCCGGCACGGAGGAGTGGATGGCGTTCATCCGGGACAGCGAGGGGAACACTCTGGGGCTGGTTAGCCAGGTCTCCCCCGCGTAGCCGTCAAAGGAGAGACGCACCTTACACACGTTGTTGCCGGGCACGCGGACGCCCCCGGAGGTACGCACTTGAGGCTCTGGTGCACCGGCAGGGGAACAGCCACCGGGGTAGAGGGAAGGCCCGGCCGCCGCATTGGCCGAGGCAATTGCCGGGCGGTACGGAACTACCCCGCATGCTATCGCCCGCGGGGTAGTTTCAAGTGAAGAACAATACGTAGGGTCGGACTAGAAGTCCCAGTCCTCGTCTTCGGTATTGACAGCCTTGCCGATCACGTACGACGAACCGGACCCGCTAAAGAAGTCGTGGTTCTCGTCGGCGTTCGGTGACAGCGCCGAGAGGATTGCCGGGTTCACGTCGGTGACGGAAGACGGGAACATCGCCTCGTAGCCCAGGTTCATGAGGGCCTTGTTGGCGTTGTAGTGCAGGAACTTTTTGACGTCCTCGGCCAGGCCCACGCCGTCGTAGAGATCGTGCGTGTACTGGACCTCGTTCTCGTACAGCTCGAACAGCAGTTCGAACGTGTAGTCCTTGATCTCCTGGCGGCGCTCCTCGGACAGGGTCTCCAGGCCGCGCTGGAACTTGTAGCCGATGTAGTAGCCGTGCACGGCCTCATCGCGGATGATCAGGCGGATCAGGTCGGCCGTGTTCGTAAGCTTGGCGCGCGAGGACCAGTACATGGGCAGGTAGAAGCCCGAGTAGAACAGGAAGCTCTCCAGCAGCGTGGAGGCAACCTTCCGCTTCAGGGGATCGTCGCCCTGGTAGTAGTCCATGACGATCTGGGCCTTCTTCTGAAGGTTGGAGTTCTCCGTGGACCAGCGGAATGCCTCGTCGATCTCCTTCGTGGAGGCCAGCGTGGAAAAGATCGAGGAGTAGCTCTTGGCGTGCACCGACTCCATGAACGCAATGTTCGTGTAAACGGCTTCCTCGTGCGGCGTGAGCGCGTCCGGAATCAGGGAGACTGCACCGACGGTGCCCTGGATGGTGTCCAGCAGGGTCAGTCCGGTGAACACGCGCATGGTGAGCTGCTGTTCTGCCGGCGTCAGCGTGTTCCATGACTGGACGTCGTTGGACAGCGGCACCTTCTCCGGCAGCCAGAAGTTGTTGACGAGCCGGTTCCAGACCTCCACGTCTTTGTCGTCCTGGATGCGGTTCCAGTTGATGGCTTCGACGTGGCTCAGCAGCTTGACCTTCTCGGTCATGTCATCCCCTAAACGTTGGGTGGGTTTCTCTAAGTTAAAGCGTACGACGGCGGGCGGGCACCCGCCGTCGTACGTCAAGGCATGGTCTCGGCAGGCTCGACCACGGGGACTACAGCATGCAGGAGACGCAGCCCTCAACCTCAGTCCCTTCCAGCGCAAGCTGGCGGAGACGGATGTAGTAGATGGTCTTGATGCCCTTCTTCCAGGCGTAGATCTGGGCTTTGTTGATGTCACGCGTGGTGGCGGTGTCCTTGAAGAAGAGCGTCAGGGACAGGCCCTGGTCCACGTGCTGGGTGGCAGCGGCGTAGGTGTCGATGACCTTCTCGTAGCCGATCTCGTACGCATCCTGGTAGTACTCCAGGTTGTCGTTGGTCAGGTACGGCGCCGGGTAGTAGACGCGGCCGATCTTGCCTTCCTTGCGGATCTCGATCTTGGACGCCACCGGGTGGATCGAGGAGGTGGAGTTGTTGATGTAGGAGATCGAGCCGGTGGGCGGCACAGCCTGCAGGTTCTGGTTGTAGATGCCGTGCTCCATGACGGACGCCTTCAGCGCCAGCCAGTCAGCCTGCGTGGGGATGTGCACGTTCTTGAACAGTTCCCGGACCTTCTCGGTCCGCGGCACCCACTCCTGCTCCGTGTACTTGTCGAAGTACTCCCCCGAGGCGTACTTGGACTTCTCGAAACCGCCGAAGGTCCGCCCGGTCTCGATGGCCAGCAGGTTGGAGGCCCGGACGGCGTGGTACACCACCGTATAGAAGTAAATGTTGGTGAAGTCCAGGCCCTCTTCGGAACCGTAGTGCACCCGCTCACGGGCAAGGTAGCCGTGCAGGTTCATCTGGCCCAGTCCGATGGCGTGGCTCTGGTCGTTGCCCTTGGCGATGGACGGCACCGAGGTGATGTTGGACATGTCCGAGACGGCCGAGAGTGAGCGGATGGCCGTCTCAATGGTCAGGCCGAAGTCCGGCGAGTCCATGGTCTTGGCGATGTTCAGCGAGCCCAGGTTGCAGGAGATGTCCTTGCCGGTGTCCGCGTAGGACAAATCATCGTTGTACGTGGTGGGCTGGGAAACCTGGAGGATCTCCGAGCAGAGGTTGGACATGATGATCTTGCCGTCAATCGGGTTGGCCCGGTTCACGGTGTCCTCGAACATGATGTACGGGTAACCGGACTCGAACTGGATCTCGGCGAGGGTCTGGAAGAACTCGCGGGCCTTGATCTTGGTCTTCTTGATCCGGGAATCGTCCACCATCTCGTAGTACTTCTCGGTGACCGAGACGTCGGAGAACGGCATGCCGTAGACGCGTTCGACGTCGTACGGGGAGAACAGGTACATGTCCTCGTCCTTCTTGGCCAGCTCGAACGTGATGTCCGGGATGACGACGCCCAGCGAGAGGGTCTTGATGCGGATCTTTTCGTCCGCGTTCTCGCGCTTGGTGTCCAGGAAGCGGTAGATGTCCGGGTGGTGTGCGTGCAGGTACACGGCACCGGCACCCTGGCGGGCACCGAGCTGGTTGGCGTAGGAGAAGCTGTCTTCGAGGAGCTTCATCACGGGGATGACGCCGGAAGACTGGTTCTCGATCTGCTTGATGGGGGCGCCCACTTCGCGGATGTTGGTGAGCGCGAACGCCACGCCGCCGCCGCGCTTGGACAGCTGCAGGGCGGAGTTGATGGAGCGGCCGATCGATTCCATGTTGTCTTCGATGCGGAGCAGGAAGCAGGAGACGAGCTCGCCGCGCTGCTTCTTGCCGGCGTTCAGGAACGTGGGGGTTGCAGGCTGGAAGCGGCCCTCGATGATTTCGTCCACCATCTGGGTGGCCAGCTGCTCGTTGCCGCGCGCCAGGTGCAGGGCAACCATGCACACGCGGTCCTCGTAGCGCTCCAGGAAGCGCTTGCCGTCGAACGTCTTCAGCGTGTAGGAGGTGTAGAACTTGAACGCGCCCAGGAAGGTCTCGAAGCGGAACTTCTTTTTGTAGGCACGGTTGAACAGCTCACGGATGAAGTTCATCGTGTACTGGTCCAGCGTTTCGCGCTCGTAGTAGTCGTTCTTGACCAGGTATTCCAGCTTCTCTTCCAGGTCATGGAAGAACACGGTGTTGTTGTTCACGTGCTGCAGGAAGTACTGGTGCGCGGCCTCGCGGTCCGCCTCGAACTGGATCTCGCCATTGGGACCGTACAGGTTCAGCATGGCGTTCAGCTCGTGGTAGCCAAGCCCCTTGTAGGCGGCGGGCATCTCGGGCTTCTTGGCCCTGGTTACTTCTGTGTCTGCGACAGTCGTGTCCAAAACGTGTCCAATCCTTGGTTGACCCGGGTGACGTCTTCCGGCGTTCCCATAAGTTCGAATCTATAAAGGTGGGGCACCTGGCATTTGGCGGCAACGATGTCCGCTGCCAGGCAGTAGTTGTCCCCGAAGTTTGTGTTGCCGGCACCGATGACCCCGCGGAGCAGCTGCCTGTTCTGCGGGTTGTTCAGGAACCGGATGACCTGCTTGGGGACGGACCCCTCTCCCCCGGTGCCGCCGTAGGTGGGTACCACCAGCACGAACGGCCGGGTGGCGAGGAGGGGTGCATCCTTTGCGTAGAGCGGGATCCTTGCAGCGTCACGGCCTAGCTTCGTCACGAAGCGGCTGGTGTTCTTGGATGCCGAGGAGAAATAGATGAGCTGACTGGTGGTGGACACCGCTGCCGCCTGCTCAGGAATCACCACGCGCTGAGCCGCGCGGGAATCCTGGACTGCTGATGCTGCCGTGGGAGTCACCTCAGCTGGTTGATGGTTGGCAGGGGAAGGAATAATCCCTAAGCCACGGAGGAAACGGCGGAGAGCGCCAGTTCCTCGATCTTGTCCGGGCGGAAGCCTGACCAGTGGTCCTGGTCGGTGACCACAACGGGAGCCTGCATGTAGCCCAGTGCCTTCAGCCGCTCGAGGGCCTCGGCGTCCTGGGAGATGTCAACGCTCTGGTAGGTGATGCCCTTCTTGTCGAGCGCCCGGTAGGTGGCGTTGCACTGAACACAAGCAGGCTTCGTGTAAACCGTTACGGTCATGGTTCCTGTCCCCTTTTCTGGAAAACTTGCTGGTCCGGTGTTCCCGCCCAAGCTGTATCTAGATACTACATCTAGTGCAGACGCCACTTTGGAACCCCAAGATGATGTATTACAAGTATGTCATTTAATGCACCTTTAATCCACAGGCAGGCACCCTCAAAATGTCCGGAATCCCGCCGATTTTGCAGACGGAATCCACATCCTGTGGAGTACTTAGCCACATTTAACGCCCAGCGTGTCGCCGGAAAGACGGCGTGTCGCGGCCCCGCGGCGGGCGGTTCCAGGCACCACCGAGGGGTTCCGGAGGGACCTTCGGAACTCCTCCCAGTGACCAAGCGCACGACGGCGCCGCGCCCCGCCGTCGTTATTCCTCCTTCCAGCCGGGCAGGCGCTGCAGCAGGAGGAAGCGGCCGGGGAGCAGTTCTATCGTCCGCGCCCGGCGGAGTACTGTGGGCTGGTGGTAAACCCGGTACACCTGAAGACCCTCCTGGAGGTCACCCGCCTGGGCTCGTTCGCGGCCGCAGCAGCGACACTGGGCTACACGGCGTCGGCCGTCTCCCAGCAGATGTCCGCGCTGGAACGCGACACGGGCGTCGTCCTGTTTCACCGCTCTGCACGCGCAGTGGTTCCCACGGAAGCCGCCGTCGTCATGACCCGGCACGCCGCCAAAGTGCTCACGGACATCGAAGCCCTGATGGCAGCAGCCTCCAGGACGCAGGACTCGTCCAGCCAGGAACTGCGGCTGGGGATTTTTCCCAGCCTGGCAACCTATGTCCTGCCGCGCATCCTGAAGAACCCGGCATGGAAGAACCTGGGCATCGACCTCAAAGTGTCCGTGGCCGAACCGGGACAAACCATCCAGGGGCTGCGCACCGGCGGAGACCTGGACCTCGCCGTCGTGTTCCAGGTAGGACAAACCGGTTTCGCGTGGCCGAACACCATCAACCGCCAGTGGATCGGCGACGACGACTTCCGCGTGGTGCTGCCCGCCGGCTGGGGCTTCCGCTCCGACGCCAACGTTGCCGCAGACCACCTCTCCGAGATGCCCTGGATCATGCACCATCCCGGCACCAGTGACGCCATGGTCATCGAGCGGCTCTTCGCCGGCTGCAACCTGCACCCGCGCGTGGTGGCCCACAGCGATGACTTCCATGCCAGCCTGGAAATGTCGGCAGCCGGGCTCGGAGCTGCCCTGGTCCCGGAACTGGCGCTACGGCACAAGCCGGCGGGCGTGGTGGTGCTGGACGTTCCCGAGATCCGCCTGGCCCGGAACGTTTTTGCGCTCCTTATCAATGACAGGAAAACCGCCCGGGTCCAGCTGTTCGTTGACCTCCTGGCCGAAACACTGGCCGGAATGCGTACAGCCGTGAATTAGGACCGAACGCTGGAATGCACCGCTGTTGGGGTCTATGTTGAAACTATGAACAAGGTAGCGAGCCGGCACTTTGGAGAAATCGAGCTCAACCACGGCAGGGAACACTCCATCGCCGCCAAACATGAGCTGCGCGGCCACCCGCTGGAACTCGACCTGAACATCACCGCGCACGACCACTTCGACGAAGCCGCGCTGCGCAAGGTGGAATACCGCTTGCGGTTCCTGCCGGAGCTCGTGGACGAGGTCCGGGAGATGATTGCGGCGGAGCTGGAGCAGGAAGGCACCAGCCCCCAGGAGTACCTGCACTTCCATTGCAGCGTCCTCAAGGACGAGCACCTGCAAAAAGTCTTTGGCGTGACCGACCGCCGCCAGCTCAACAACGAGGTCTTCATGAAGGCACTGAAGCTGGGCCACGTGGGCATCTTCCCCGGGCAGCCTGAGCGCTACTTCGTCCTTGATTTCACTCTGGGCGAACACTTCACGGACGAAGTCCTGGTGGCCTCCGCCGACGAAGATGGCGTCGTGGACGACGAGATCCTCTGGGAGTCCTGAACTGACTGCTTAACGTACGACGCCGGCCGGCCACCTGAGGTTACCAGCCGGCCGTTAGCCCGGCTTCCCAAGGTCCGGTGCGCTGAGCGCACCGGACCTTGAGTCTTTCTTATGGAGTGGTTATTCGGCCGCCTGAAGCAGGCCGGCGCGGACCGTCTGGGTTGCCTTGACCAGGTTCCGCAGGGATTCTTCGGTCTCTGCGTAGCCGCGGGTCTTCAGACCGCAGTCCGGGTTCACCCAGAGCTGGCGGGACGGGACGTGCTTGACGGCGGTGCTCAGGAGTTCGGTAACTTCCTGCTCGCCGGGGACGCGCGGCGAGTGGATGTCGTAGACGCCCGGGCCAACGCCGCGGCCGAAGCCGTGCGACTCCAGATCGTGGACCACCTCCATGCGGGAGCGGGCGGCCTCAATGGAGGTGACATCCGCGTCCAGTCCGTCAATCGCATCGATGATCACGCCGAACTCGGAGTAGCAGAGGTGGGTATGGATTTGCGTGGCGTCCGCAGCGCCGGCGGTGGCCAGGCGGAAGGAGTCCACCGACCACTTCAGGTAGTCCTCGTGGTCGGCCTTGCGCAGCGGGAGGAGTTCGCGCAGTGCGGGCTCGTCCACCTGGATGACCTTGATGCCGGCTGCCTCCAGGTCGGCGATTTCGTCGCGCAGGGCGAGGCCAACCTGGTTGGCGGTCTCGGCGAGGGGCTGGTCATCGCGGACGAAGGACCAGGCCAGGATGGTGACCGGGCCGGTGAGCATGCCCTTCATAGGCTTGCTGGTGAGTGACTGCGCGTACTTGGCCCACTCGACGGTGATCGGAGCGCTGCGGGTGACGTCGCCCCACAAAATGGACGGGCGGGTGCAGCGCGAACCGTAGGACTGGACCCAGCCGTGGACGGTCACGTCGAAGCCTTCGAGGTTCTCGGCGAAGTACTGCACCATGTCGTTGCGCTCGGGCTCGCCGTGCACCAGGACGTCATAGCCGAGCTCTTCCTGCAGGTCCACGACGCGCTTGATCTCGTCCTTCATCAGCTGCCGGTACTGCTCATCGCTCAGCTCGCCCTTAATGTTGCGGGCCCGGGCGGAGCGGATTTCGGAGGTCTGCGGGAACGAACCGATGGTGGTGGTGGGCAGCGGCGGCAGGTGCAGCGCCGCTTCCTGGGCTGCTTCGCGAACAGAGTACTCGGAGCGGCTGAAGTCCGCCGCGGTCAACGCTTCGGTGCGGGCCCTTACCCCAGCGCGGCGCACACCTTCGGCGCCGGCACGGGAGGCGATGACTGCGGTTGCCTCGTCGATGGCCCCCTTGGCGGAAGCGGGATCGGCCAGGTAAGAAGCCAGGGTCTTGACCTCAACGGCCTTCTGGTCGGAGAACGCGAGCCAGCTGCGGAGCTGCTCGGAGAGCTGGGTTTCCTCGGCAACATCGTGCGGCACGTGCTGGGTTGAGGTTGAGGTGGAAACGGTGACCTTACCGGCGGCCTCCTTCAACGCGTCCAGCTTTGCGGCGGACGCGGCCAGATCGTTGCGCCAGATGTTGTGGCCGTCCACGACGCCGGCCACCAGGGTCTTGTTGCCCAAGCCGGCAAGTGCGGCGGCGGAAGGAACGGCGCCCTTGAAGACGTCGATGTGCAGGGCATCGATGTTGGTGGCGGCGAGGGTGCCGAGCTGGTTGTCGAGGGACCCGTAGGGGGTGGAGACGAGGATCTGGGGGCGGTTGGCTGCGCCGGTGAGGACTTCGTAGGCACGCGTCACGGCTGCCTCGACCTCGGCGGCCGGGGTTTCCTGGTCCACCACGAGGGCAGGCTCGTCAAGCTGGACCCAGCTCGCGCCGGCTGCTGCAAGCTCACCGAGCAGCTCGACATAGACAGGCAGGATGTCTTCGAGGCGGGACAGGGGCGTGAAGCCGGCCGGGGCGTCGTCGGAGGACTTGGAGAGCAGCAGGTAGGTGACCGGGCCAACAATGTACGGGCGGGTCTCGATGCCGTTGGCGAGGGCGAAGGCAAACTCGTCCACCTTTGTGGTGGAGGCGAGCGTAAACCCGGTCTTCGGACCGATTTCCGGCACCAGGTAGTGGTAATTGGTGTCGAACCACTTGGTCATTTCGAGCGGCTGTTGTTCCTTGTTGCCGCGGGCAAGGGTGAAGTAGCCATCGATGTCCAGCTGTCCCTTAGCATCCAGGAGCTCACCGAAGCGGGCCGGGACCGCGCCGAGGAAGGCCGTGGTGTCCAGGACCTGGTCGTAGTAGGAGAACGTGCCGGGAATGGCGGCGGCTTCGGTCAGCCCGAGTTCCTGCAGACGCCTGGCGATGTTCAGCTGGATGTCCTTGGCGGCGGTGTCCAGGGCAGCGGCGTCAATCTTGCCGGCCCAGTAGGCTTCAACGGCCTTCTTGAGTTCGCGGCGGCGGCCGATGCGGGGATAGCCCAGCAGGGATGCGGAGGGGAAGGACGTGTTTTTGGGCGCGGTCAATTCAGGCATGGAGGTCTCCCGGAAGGTTGGAGCTTGGATATATGGTCTTGTGAAGGTTGGACTGAGGCGATGCTCAGCCGGCAAGCTGGCGGGCCGCGATATTACGGCCGCTGCTGGCATGGATGCGCCGAGGGAGCGCCAGCTTGTCCAGCACCTCGAGGGCGCTTTGGTGTTCATTGAAGGTATAGAGGTGGATGCCCGGCGCCCCCGCTTCAAGGGCTGCGTTGGCCAGGTCCACCGTGGCGTTGACGCCGATGTGGAGCCGGTCCAGATCGCTGTCCGCGGCCCCGAGCCGTTCCATCAGTTCCGGAGCCGGTTCCACACCTGCGAGTTCGCCCAGCCGCTTCAGGCGGCGGAGGCTGGTGAGCGGCATGACACCGGGAATAATCGGAATGGTGACGCCGGCCCGGCGTGCCCGGGTCAGCAGGTCCGCATACTGTTCTGCGCGGAAGAACACCTGGGTGATGGCGAAATCGGCGCCGGAACGCTGCTTGGCCAGCAGCACCTCGACGTCGTGCGCCTCGCTGGGCGACTCGGGATGCCGGGTGGGATAGGCTGCCACACCCACAGCGATCTTTCCGGCACACAGCAGGGCCGAGCGGCGCTGCTCTACCCGGCGGACGAGTTCAATCAGGTCCTGGGCGTAGCGCAGTGCCCCAGGGACAGGTTCACCGCCGTCCTTGGGAAGGTCGCCGCGCAGCGCCAGGATGCCACGCACGCCCGTGTCCAGCAGTTCGCCGATGATTCCTGCCAGTTCCTGCGGCGTGTTGCCCACGCAGGTCAGGTGGGCCAGGGGCCGAAGGGTGGTTTCGAGCAGCAGCCGGTTGATGAGTTCGACGGCGGTGTCCCGGTTTGAGCCGCTGGCACCGTACGTGACGGAGACGTAGTCGGGCTCGGTGGTTTCCAGTTCCCTGATGGTGGTCCAAAGGGTTTCTGCCGCCGCCGGCGAGCGCGGCGGGAACAGCTCGTAGGAGAGCGCGACGGGAGCGGTGTCGGAAAGGTTGGGATGGGTGTCAATAAGGCTTGGTGGTGACATTTGCGTCCTTGGCTTTGGGCCATTGTGGGCTGGCCGTCGAAGGCGAGGGCTGCCGGCAATGAATTTGAGTTTGGGGAACACACAGGGAAACTCCACAGGACGCAGCCGCGACTGTTACGCCTGGAACGAAGTTCTCCGTGAGCAAATGTCAGGCCCACATGGGGGCACCCACACCCTCCAGACCGGAGGATCGCTGACACGTTACCGCGGTAACTTGTATATGACTCTAGGAGCGCCGGTGGCAGCATTCAAGTCAGTCCCCGAATTAAGACGCAGTCTTACGCGCTGTCTTGGAGTGGCGCAGAATATTCTTCGCCCGAGCTGCCTTTACGATCAGCCCCCCGTGTCCTGCCCCAGTCAATAGGCACCCCTCCCCATGAAGGGGCGCGAGGTCTATCCTTTTGCCATGAGCGAGCTTCCAGCCAGTTACAAGGAGTTTCTCGCCGGCAAAAGCGAGATGTTCATCAGCACCGTGAAGCCTGTCCTGCAGCAGTCGGCCGCGGACAAGCTCCACGGAGTCCGGGTTGTGTACAACCCCGGCTCCACCGGCCACCAGGCCCACCTGGACGACAGCATCCCCTTCGGCGTGGTGGTTGAGGACATCGACTAGCCGCGCACCGCTCCGGACAGGGCAAAGGAACTGCCGCCACCCCTGGCCACGATGACGTAGAGGGCAAGCACAGGCAGCGAATACACCATCGAGAACGCGGCCAGCTGGCCGTACGCCACTGCCCCATGCTGTCCAAAGAAACTGAAGATGGACACCGCTGCCGGCTGCCGTGCCTCGGACAGGAGCAGCACGAAGGGGACAAAGAAATTCCCCCAGGCCTGGATGAACACAAAGATGAACACAACCCCCAGGCCCTGCTTCATCAGCGGCAGGACAATGGTGCGCAGTGCCGTCATCCTGGACGCGCCGTCCACCCATGCCGCCTCTTCCAGCGACACCGGCACGCCGTCCATGAAGTTCCGTATCATCCAGATGGCCATGGGCAGGGCGGTGGTAGCCATGAACAGGATGGTGGCCGGCATCGAATCAAGGAGCTCGAACTGGACGAAGAGCCCGTACACCGGAACCATGATGGCGGTAATGGGCAGGCAGGTGCCGAAGAGGATGGTGTACATGAACGGCCGGTTGAACCGGGAGCTGTACCGGGACAGCGGATAGGCGGCAAGGACTGCCGCCACCAGGGTCACCGCAGCCGTTCCCAAGGAGAGCACCGCACTGTTCCACAGCGGCCGGAGCAGCAGTTCCGGAGATGCGATGGCGGCGAAGTTGCCCAGGCTGGGCGCGGCAGGGAACTTGAGCTCATGTCCTGCCCTTGTGTCCAGCGAAGCCAGGATGAGCCACAGCAGGGGCATCAGGAAGGAGACGCCGATCAGCAGCAGCACCGCGTCGGCCGGCGTGCTCCTCCTGCCGGGCCGGGCTGTTGCAGCCGTGCCGGCAGGGAGCGGACGGGCTGTCCTCGCAGGGGCGGTCACGGCCTGGCATCCTTCAGCAGCCGGACGTACACCAGTCCGAAGGCGGCGCCGATAAGGATGAGCACCGACGCCACAGCCGTCCCATAGCCGATGTCCCCGAACTTGAACGCCTCAAGGTAGGCGAGTACCGGCAGCGTGGTGCTGGCGTTGGCGGGTCCGCCGGCGGTCATGACCCACACGAGGGTAAACACGGCAAGGGTCTGCAGCGTAACCAGCATCAGGTTGGTGGTGATGCTCCCCCGGATCATGGGCAGGGTAATGAAGGCAAGCCGCTGCCAGCCGTGTGCCCCGTCCATCTGGGCCGCTTCCGTTACCTCGGCCGGGACATCGTGCAGTGCCGCCCGGTACACGAGCATGGAAAACGCGGTCCCCCTCCACACGTTGGCAAGCATGATGGCCACCATGGGAAAGGCGTACAGCCAGTCCTGCCCGCCGAGTCCCAGGACGCCCAGCAACTGGTTCAGGGTGCCGTCGCGGCTGAAATAGGCATAGGCGGCAAAGGCAGCAACGATCTCCGGAAGTACCCAGGCAGCCACCACAGTTGTTCCAACGACGGAGGACACCACCGGCCGTGCCCGGCGCATCAGCAGGGCAAGGACCAGCCCCAGCAGGTTCTGGCCCACCACGGCAGAGCCTGCCACAAACACTACGGTGAGCAGGAGGGAAAGCGGGAACACCGGATCGGCCAGCAGCCGCTGGTAGTTGTCCAGTCCTACCCACGAAGGGTCGCGCGCGCTGCGGCCGGTAAGGCCGGCATTGGTGAAGGAGGCGTTGAAGGCCCAGAACACCGGACCGGCCAGGAAGACGAGCAGGAGCAGGACAGCGGGAAGGACCGGCAGGTACCGAATCAGTTGCCGTGCCGCTGCGGGAACAGGCATGGGTTACTTCCGGACGGTCTTGTCGCTGCCGACGATCTCCGTGACCGCGACATCATAATCCGCCGCTGCCTCTTCCGGTGACCGGCTGCCAGTGATGACAGCCTCGGTGGCTTCCTGGACGGCAGCAGAAATCCGGGGATAGTCGGACGTTGCAGGACGGTAGCGCGTTACCGATACGAGCTCTGAAACTTCCTTGACGAAGGGATTGCCATCCAGATAGCCGGGATCAGCCGCGACGTCCTGCCGGACCGCGATCTGTGAGCTCTCAACGGTGAAAGCCAGGGAATTCTTCTCGTTCAATGCAGTGGTCAGGAAGTTGAACGCGAGGTCCGGGTCCTTCGTGCCCGCCCCGACAGCCAGCGTCCAGCCGCCAGACATGCTCACCGCCCCCGGATCCTGGCCGTCACGCGTGGGGAAAGGGGCGACGCCCATGTCCTGTTCGTAGCCCGGCCATTCGTAGCTCCCGCCTTCCTGCCAGAACGACGGCGCGTAGGAACCTTCCACAGTGGCTCCGAGTTTGGCATTCGGGAACCACTCGCCAAACACTTTTTTCCAAATGTTGGCGTCCAGGGCTTCAGCCGGAGAAACCGCCAGCTGCTCGTCATAGAGTGTCTTCAGGAAAGCCAGCGAGTCGGTGAAGCCGGCGGAGCCCACCACCCATTTCCCGGCCTCTTCGTCGTATAGCTCGGAGCCGGTTCCATACAAGAGCTCATAGAAGCCCTGCATGACGGTGCCCTCGCCGGTGCCCTTGCCGGCATACATGTTGAACGGCACAACCCCGGGGTCATTGGCCTTGATTTTCCGCGCCGTGTCCAGGATGTCCTGCCAGCTCCGCGGCTCCCAAGGGACGCTGATCCCGGCGTTCGTGAAGACTTTCTTGTTGTACCAGATGGCCCGGGTATCGGTACCCAGCGGCACTGCGTAGGTGCCGCCGTCGTCCGCCCGCCCTGCCGCCTTGGCGCCGTCGTCGAATTTGTCCCAGTCCTCCCAGCCCTCAAGGTGGCTGTCCAGCTTCAGGAGGTAACCGGCGTCCACGTCCGAGCGGACCTTGAAGGTGTCCTCATAAAAAACGTCGGGCGCCGTGGATGGTGAGCGCAGGGCGAGGGCCAGTTTGGTGCCGTAGTCATCATCGTTGGCCTGGATGGGCTGCAGCTCTACGCTGACGCCCTGGTTTGCCGCCTCGAATTCCTGCTTGGCCGCCTGGAGCATGGTGTCCACGGCAGTGAAGGAGTCCGTCTTCTGGTAGGCCACTTTCAGGGTTTTTGCAGCGTCCCCGGGGTCGCCCGGGCTGCACGCCGTCAGGACAACCGCTGCCGCAGCTATCAGGGACATGGTCTTCAGGGCCCTGCAGCGCATGGTGCTCCATTCGGTCAATGGCTGCGGCGCCCCTATGTCAGCGGGTCCCCAGCCGCGGCAATACGCAAAGCCTAGATGGACGGCCTGCGGCAGGCAAGCCGGAAACACCATATCAGCAGGTCAGCTCTCCAAAAGCAGCCGCTGGGCGCGTGGGGCCAGCGTGTGCTCCAGCACCAGGGAGGCAGCCCCGATGGCGCCAACGTCATCCCCCACCCCCGTGCCCACCACGTCGATGGGATGGATGAGGCGGGTGTCGCTGTGGGCATCCAGCAGCGCCGGGATTTTCTCCAGGTAGCGCCCGGCAAGGCGGCTCCAGAACGGCCCGCCGAACACCACCCGCTCCACGTCCAAAGTGTTGGTCACCACGGACGCTGCCCGCGCCACGAGCACCGCCGATTTGTCGATGATGGCGAGCGCCTGCTCGTTTCCCTCGTCCGCGAGGTCACACAGCCGCGAAAAACTCTGCTGTATTTCGGCGCCGCTGTTGCCCCCACGCGAGCCGTCCAGGATGCCTGCAGCTTTCGCCTGCGCCACCAGCACCTGCGGGATGCAGGTGGCTTTCACGCAGCCGCGGAGGCCGCAGTCGCATGGGGGCCCGTCCGGGTCCACCACAATGTGACCGATCTCGCCGGCGTTCCCGGAGGTGCCCCGGACCACCTCGTCATTGAGCACTATCCCGCAGCCGATGCCGGTGCCCATGTACATGAAGATGAAACTGCCGGAGCCGCTGGCACCACCTGCCCATGTCTCGGCAACGGCTGCACTGGTGACGTCCTTGTCCATCAGCACCGAATATCCGGTGGCCTCGGAAAGGGCGGTGCGCAGTTCCACCCGGTCCCAGCCAGGAAGCAGCGGCGGGTCCACCACAGTGCCGTTGTCCAGGTCGATGGGGCCGGGCGCGGCGAGGCCCAGGCCCGAAATCCTGGTGTGGTCCACGCCCGAGTCCGCCACGAGCTGGGCAATTTCGTCGGCAATGGTGGCGATGACGGCCGAGGGGTCATTGCCGCCGGGGGTCTTGATCCGGGAGTGCCGTACCACTGCCCCCACCAGGTCAAGGACTACAAAGGTGGTGACGGCGGGGTCGAGGTGGACGCCGAGGGCGAAGACGCCGCCGGGATTGAGCCGCAGGATGGTGCGGGGTTTACCGGGGCCGCTGCCTTCCTTGCCGGCTTCCACAATGAGGTTCTGGTCCAGGAGGCGGCGGGAGATGTTGGAGATCGTCTGCGGCGACAGGCCCACGATCTGGGCGAGTTCCACCCGGCTTAATCCCCCGGAGGACCTGCGGATGGCGTCCAGGATCACCGTGAGGTTGAAGTCGCCCATCCGGGGCAGGTTGGTTCCGCGCCTCGGTGAGGATTGGCGGATCTCAGTCACAGCGTCCCCTAAACGTCGTCCCCCAGCTACTTATGGTGATGCTTGAATCGTACGTTACGCGGGGGCCCATACCCATACGCCGGAAAGACGGCGCGGCGCAGGACTGGCGCCACTCCTTCCGCTCCATGCAGCAGGGGCAGGAGCCTGCCCACAGCGGTCTTACGCCGATTCACCCGGGGCTGAGGCGGGTGCTAAGGGTCACCGTGAACTTGGGGTTCCGTCCCTTCACAGAGGTGGGTCCCACGTGCCGTTCCAGCGCCGGCATGTAGGGCAGGTGCCTGTTGAATACCGTCCACAGCTCGCCCTGCGGCGCCAGCACCCGGCCTGCCGCTTCGATCATTTTCAGGCCTGCCCCCGCGTGCACGCCGGCTCCCACGTGGAATGGCGGGTTGAGCAGGACCAGGTCCACGCTGCCGTCCGCCATGGTACCCAGGGCGTCGTCCTGGAGAACCCCGATCTGTTCCTCCAGTCCGTTGGCACGTGCCGTCGCCTGCGCCGAGGCCACTGCCGCTGCCGACTGGTCGGTGGCGGTCACCGCCGAGGCGGGGTGCCGGCGTGCATACATGGCGGCGAGGATCCCGGTGCCGCAGCCTAGGTCCACGGCGTGCCGGGCTTCCTTCATCTCCGGAAGGAACGTCAGCAGGAACCGGGTGCCGATGTCCAGCCTGGTTCCTGCAAAGACGGCTCCGTGCGCGGCCACGTTCAGGTCCAGCTCAGCAACGTACTCCATCACCGGGTACTGTTCCGGACTGCTGTCCCCCTGCGCTTCGCTGGCCAGGATCACGCGGGATTTCTGCCTGGCGAGCTGCGGCTGGACGGAGTTGAAGTGCCGCCCCAGGACGGCGTTCATGCCAAGGGACATATGCTTTACCCGGCCCCCGGCCAGGAGTTTTACGTCAGGTGCCGCGTGCCTGGCCACCGCGGCGGCGATCTCGTCCAGTTCCGCCAGGGTCTTGGGCAGCTGCAAGAGCACCGTCTGCGCGCCGGCCAGGAGCTCCGGCCCGAACGGCAGCTGCGTGAAGCCCGGTTCCGCACCCGTCCCGCTGCCCGCCGTGCCTGCTGTGGTGCCAGGCATGACGCCGGGCTGCCGCAGCGCGGCCGCGTTGAGCCGGAGCGCGCGTTCACCGGTTATGAGGTCCTGGTGCACACGCACCGCGCCGGGGTTGAGCGTGAAAAGGGTGCCGAGGGTCAGGGCGCCGTAGCGGTCCCCGACGACGGCCACTGTGCTCCCGCTGCCCACGAGTCGCGCAGCTGTTTCCAGCAGGAGGCGGTCCGTAGCGTCCCATGCCTGCAGGTTGGGGGCCTCGACGTCGGGCCGCCGCCTGAGGGCGCCGAAGACGTGCTCAAGAGTGTCTGATGCCAACTGTTCCTGCCGCTTTCTTTTCTGCTTGTGATTGTGCCGCTGCCGCATCCCGCGGCTGTCGCGCCGGTCGTTGCTCAGCCCCAGGTTGCCGGTACCGCTGCCGCACTGATCCCTGGCAGTTTCAGGATGGCAGACACCGCCGCGCGTCCTGCCCGGTTGGCGCCGATGGTGGACGACGACGGGCCGTACCCCACGAGATGGACGCGAGGTTCCTGGGCCACCTGTGTTCCGTCCATGACTATGCCGCCACCAGGTCCCCGCAGGTGCAAAGGTGCGAGGTGTTCGAGCTCCGGGCGGAATCCGGTGGCCCAGAGGATGACATCCGCCGGCAGGAAGCCGCCATCGGCCAGCCGGACGCCATGGGGCTCTATGGACGTGAACATCGGCTTGCGGTCGAGTACACCCCTGGCAGCGGCGGACCTGAGCGTCGGCGTCCAGATCAGCCCGGTCACCGAAACCACGCTCTGCGGCGGCAGTCCCCGGCGGACCCGTTCCTCCACCAGGGCCACGGCGTCGTGTCCTGCCTTCGCGTCGAACTCCTCCTCACGCCACACCGGTTCCCGGCGGGTGAACCAGCTTATGGTCGTGACGCGCGAGATCTCATCGAGGAGGCCTACGGCGGAGATGCCGCCGCCCACCACTATCACGTGCCGGCCTGTGAACTCATCTGCCGAAACGTAGTCCGCCACATGCAGCTGCCGCCCGCGGAACGTTGACTGGCCGGGATAGATTGGCCAGAAGGGGCGGGTCCACGTTCCAGTGGCGTTGATGACAGCCCGGGCTGTCCAATCCCCGCGCGACGTACTGACCAGCAGCCTGCCGCCAGGGTCCCCGTCCTCGCGGCTGACGGACGTCACCTTTACCGGGCGCTGGACGGCCAGGCCCAGTTCCTCTTCATAGCCGCCAAAATACCGGGTCAGGAATTCCGAGCTGGGCTCCCGGGGATCCACTGCAGGCTTGGCGATGCCCGGCAGGTCGCTGATGCCATTGACTGTCTCCATGCGCAGGCTCTTCCAGCGGTGGCGCCACGCACCTCCGGGACCGTCCTCGGCGTCGAGCACCACGTAGTCCAGGCCCCGGCGCTGGAGGTGGTAGGCAGCGGAAAGCCCGGCCTGACCGGCGCCGATGACCACGACGTCGGTTCGGGCAGGATTCACTCCACCATGATAGTCGTGCCGGGGGTTCCGGCCTTAGTCTTGGCCCATGGCGACGGGAGGAGCATCATGACGGCAGGCAAGGCCATAGGCAGAGGCAAGAGCACAGGTACAGGCACAGGGAACGCAGCGCGGTTGGCCAAGGCGTTGGCCGTTGTCCTGGACACCCCGGAGATACCACTGCGCCTGCGGGCGTGGGATGGTTCGGAGGCAGGGCCGGAGGGGGCTCCCGTCCTGGAGTTCCGGTCCCGGCGCGCGCTGCGCCGGATCCTGTGGTCTCCGGGCCAACTGGGCTTGAGCCGGGCCTACGTCGCCGGGGACATCGACTCTCCGGGGAACATCTTCGCTGCGTTCAGTGCCTTGAGCTCCGCCGGCAAGTTCGCCGAGCCGGGCCCCTTCCGACCGTTGACGGCCGCCGAAATCTGGACACTGCTGCGCACCGCCGTCCGGCTGGGAGCCCTTGGCCCCAATCCCGCACCTCCGCCGGAGGAGGCCAGGGTCGTCCGCAAGGGACGGCTGCACTCGCGCCGCCGTGACGCGGCGGCCATCTCCCATCATTACGATGTGGGCAATGACTTCTACGCCCTGGTGCTGGGGCCATCGATGGTCTACTCCTGCGCGGTATGGCCGGAAGCCGGCTACGGCAGTGAACGCACCGACGGCAGCCGCCCCCTCGCCGCTGGCCTGGACGCTGCCCAGGAGGCAAAGCTCGACCTCGTGTGCCGCAAGCTGGGCCTTCGGCCGGGGATGCGGGTCCTGGACGTAGGCTGCGGCTGGGGCAGTTTCGCCCTGCACGCGGCCGGGAAGTACGGTGCAACCGTCGTGGGAGTGACACTTTCCACGGAGCAGGCGATCCTGGCCCGAAAGCGGGCGGCAAATGCAGGGCTGACAGAACGGGTGGATATCCGCGTGCAGGATTACCGGGACGTCCTCGACGGGCCCTTCGATGCCATCAGCTCCATCGGCATGTCAGAGCACGTGGGGCGGGAGCAAACCCCCGGGTACGCCAGCGCACTGTTCAGCCTGCTAAAGCCGGGCGGACGGCTGCTGAACCACGCGGTCTCCTGGAATGCCGGCCCCACCAGGCCTGATCCGGATTCCTTCATTCCCCGCTATGTCTTTCCGGACGGGGAGATGATCAGTCTCGGCGAGACCGTGTCGGCCCTGGAAGCTGCCGGGTTTGAAATCCTTGACGTGGAGGCGCTGCGGCAACACTACGCGCTGACCCTGCGTGCCTGGGTCAGCAGGCTGGAGGACAACTGGGACCAGGCCGCCCAGCTGACCAGCCAGGGGCGGGCAAGGGTATGGCGGCTGTACATGGCCTCCAGCGCCCTGGGCTTTGAACACGGTCTCACCGGCGTCAACCAGGTCCTGGTCCAACGGCCCGGAGGCGAACAGCCGCCGCTGCGCCGGACTGCCTGGCTGTGACGGGCGCCCGGAGTTAAGACTAAAGGGACGGTCCTTTGGGGACCGTCCCTTTAGTACTCTTTGCAAAGCATTTTCCGGTGGAGCTGAGGGGACTCGAACCCCTGACCCCCTGCATGCCATGCAGGTGCGCTACCAGCTGCGCCACAGCCCCGTACCTTGCCGCTTCCGGACTGACTCCCCGGAGCAACCTGACCAGCCTAATGCACTTTCGCCCGCGGCGCCAATCGGCGCTCCAGCCCTGTCGCATCAGCGGCCCGTCCTCCCGGAACCCGACTCCTCCTGTCGCGCCCGCTGCACATACCCGCACAACAAAAAAGTCCGCCGGAATCGTGGATTCCGGCGGACTTCCCGGTGGAGCTGAGGGGACTCGAACCCCTGACCCCCTGCATGCCATGCAGGTGCGCTACCAGCTGCGCCACAGCCCCGGATTATTGCTGCTCTTGAAGAACTTTTTTCGGGCTTCCCCGAAGCAACTCAAACATCTTAGAACAGCAATTCCGAAAATTCCAAATCCGGCATATTCCCCGTGGCGACGCGGATCTACTCGTTCTCGGAGGCAGCAGCGGCCTTGGCCGAAGCGTCGTCTCCGAGCTGCAGGTCCACTACCGGGCAGTCCTTCCACAGGCGTTCCAGTGCGTAGAACACACGGTCCTCCTCGTGCTGGACGTGGATGACAATGTCCGAGTAGTCGAGCAGTACCCAGCGGCCGCCGGAACGGCCTTCCCGGCGGACGGGCCGCAGGTCCTGCTTCAGCAGTTCCTCCTCGATCCCGTCAACGATGGCGTTCACCTGGCGTTCGCTGGGGGCCGATGCGATCAGGAAGACGTCAGCCAGGGCGAGCCGCTCGCTGACGTCCAGGGCAACAATGTCCTGGGCAATTTTGTCCGCAGCTGCCTTGGCGGCGGTGCGGGCTATGGCGAGGGATGATTCCGATGCAGTCACGTGACTCCTTGTTGGGTGCAAAATGTATGGCCGGCCGCAGCAGTCAGCTGGACATGCCGCTGATGATCAGGAGGACCCCCGAAACCAAGGCCACGACTCCGAAGGCCAGGATGCAGAGCTGCAGCACCCTGTTACGCTTGGCCCGCGCCAGTCCTGCAGTGGCCGCGTCCAGGGGTTCCAGCCCATGGGCGGAGCTGGCGGGAACCCGCGGCAGCTCCTCGAAAAGGTCCTCCCCGAGGCTTTCTTCCGTCCGCACTGTCTGCGGGCGGGCAGCAGCGCGGGCAGCAGCTTCAGCTCTGGCAATGACGTTGGAACGGCCCGACCCGCCATCAGTGGGAGCTGGGCGCTGGGGCGCTGCAGGCCGCGGCTTTTTGGTGCGGGACGGCGTCACCTTGGTTCCGGGACGGGTAGTCACCGGAACGTGCGAGGTGGCAGGACGTTTCATGACAGGCCGGTCAATGCCTGGAACCTGCACGAACTCCAGCGGGGTGACCATGGCCAGGTTGTTGGCCGTGGAGGGACCCGGCCGCTGACCGGCGCCCTGGTCCTTCTTACCGTGCTGGTCCTGCTTACCCGCAGGGGCCGGGGCAGGATCCTTGGCAGGCAGCGGAGCCCCCGCCTGCTCTGCCAGTTTCTGCTTGGCCATGGCACGCCGGTTCATGACGGCGGCACGTTCGGCCAGTGCGATCTGCTCGGCCAGGATCTCCGGGTCAACAGCTTCCGGGTCCAGGGAAGCGATGTGCTCCATCTTGGCAAGCTGGTTCTTGGCCTGCTCCGCGATCAGAGCCCGCGCCGCCAAGGCCTGCTCCACCGTCATGCCCTCGGGCGCCGCGGAACCCGCTCCAGGCTGGGAGGGAGCCTTGCCGCCCTGGGACCCGGGCTCCCCCGCGCCGTCGCCCTTTTTCCCTCCGGACCGGGGCTTGCGGTTCCCCGCTTCCGCCGGAGCGACAGAGGCCGCAGGGGCGGTGGGAGCTGAAGCCGGCGGGGGATCCGAAGCACCGGAAGCAGGGGGGACAATCGGGTTGGCGGCAGTCAGCGCCTGTTCCTTGAGCTGCTGCAGGCGGAGCTGGCGGCGGGTAGGCGGCCCTCCGGCAGCAAGCTGGCCCTCCTTTTCCTCCAGCTCCTTGATAGTGCGGAGGGCTGCCCGGTCGCGTGCCCGGATTTGGGAGGACCGCTGGGCAGCGGCCTGCCCGGCCGCGGCGCCCGCTGCCCGGGGCCCCGGCGGCGTTGCGGCAGGCGGCGTTGGTCCCGGCGGCGTTGCGGCAGGCGGCGTTGTGGCAGGCGGCGTTGTGGCAGGCGTGGTTGCGACGGAAGTCCTGGTGGCCGTCGGCTTTGCGGCAGGGGATACTTGTTCCGCGCCGGTGGGCATTGTGGCCTGCTGGGCGTCCCTGGCCTTCCGTAGTTCCCGGCGGCTGCGGATGGGGGGCTGTTCCTGACTCATTGAGAACTCATTCAGTACTGGCTGGTTCACGTGCTTCGGAAGGTACTTCATTCCCGGCTGCCGGCGCCTCGGTATAAAGGCCGTACTTGGCGATGTACTGGACCACGCCGTCCGGCACGAGGTACCAAACAGGATCATTTGCTGCCACGCGGGCGCGGCAGTCGCTGGAGGAGATGGCCATGGCCGGCACTTCCAGGAGGCTGACGTCGTCACGCCCCATCCCGTCCAGCTCGTGGCCGGGCCGGGTGACCCCGACAAAATGGGCCAGCGACCACAATTCGTCGATGTCCTTCCATGACAGGATCTGCGCCAGCGCGTCCGCACCGGTGATGAAGAACAGGTCCGCGTCCGGGCGCTGGGAGCGAAGATCCCGGAGGGTGTCGATGGTGTAGGTGGGCCCCGGACGATCAACGTCCACCCGGCTCACAGTAAAGCGCGGGTTGGAGGCCGTAGCAATGACCGTCATGAGGTACCGGTGTTCGGCTTCGCTGACCTTTTTGTGTGACTTCTGCCACGGCTGCCCAGTAGGAACGAAAACGACTTCATCCAGCTCAAACTCGGCAGCCACCTCACTGGCCGCGACAAGGTGGCCGTGATGGATGGGATCGAAGGTCCCACCCATCACGCCAAGCCGCAGCCTACCTTTGGCACCGTTACGGTGCAGAACGCGGGTAATGTTAGTGGCCCTGCCCGTGATCGTGCTTGTTCGGGTGCTGGCGGTGCGGGTCTGCGTGTTCCTCGGTTGCCGCGTGCCGGTTGCCCAGGTTGGAGTAGGACAAGGTGATGAACATCAGTACCAGCAGGATGGCGAAAATGACAACGCCGAAGACCCACGGCTCAGCCCACAGCGGTGCGAGTTCGTGTTCTTCGCCTTCGGCGACGGTCATGGCGATCTGCTGGAACAGCATGTTCTCCCCTAGGGTTTGAAAGGATTGTGGCAGCGGAAGTTCCCGCTGCTTATGGCATCTGGTCTATGGTACCGCGTCGCTACCCGCGGACCTGGCCCTCGCCCTGCACGATCCACTTGGTGGTGGTGAGTTCGGTGAGCCCCATGGGCCCGCGCGCGTGAAGTTTCTGGGTGGAAATACCTACTTCGGCGCCCAGGCCAAGCTCCCCGCCGTCGGTGAACCGTGTGGAAGCGTTGACGATGACAGCTGCGGAATCGACTTCGGCGATAAACCGCTCGGCGTTCGAGAGATTGTTGGTGAGGATCGCCTCCGTGTGGCCTGTGGTCCAGGTGCGGATGTGCTTGACGGCCTCGTCCAGGCTGTCCACCATGGCCACCGCGAGGTCGAGGTCCATGTACTCGGTTCCCCAGTCCTGCTCCGTGGCAGGCGAGGACTCGATGGAGGCGGGCAGCGCCACCCGGATGCGTTCGTCCACGTGCAGCCTGACACCGGCCTTCGCAAGGGCAGTTGCCACGGCAGGGAGCGCCGTGGATCCCGAGTGGACCAGGAGCGTCTCCACCGTGTTGCAGACACTTGGTCGCTGCGTCTTGGCGTTGAGGAGGATCTCCACGGCCATGTCCTCGCTTGCGGACTCGTCAATGAAGATATGAACGTTCCCCTCGCCGGTTTCGATGACGGGGACGGCGGAGTTATTGACCACGGCCTGGATGAGGTCACGGCCGCCGCGGGGAATGAGCACGTCCACGCGGCCACGGGCGCGCATGAGCGCGTTGGCGCCGGCGCGGCCGTACTGGTCCACCGTCTGTACGGCGTCGGCCGGCAGGCCCACCGACTCCAGGGCTTCGCGCAGCACCCTGACCAATACACCATTGGTGGCCTCGGCAGCGCTGCCGCCGCGCAGGATCACAGCGTTGCCGCTTTTGAGGGCCAGGCCGGCGATGTCCACGGTGACGTTGGGGCGCGCTTCGTAGATGGCGGCCACCACGCCCATGGGCACGTTGACCTGCCGGAGGCGCAGGCCGTTGGGCAGGGTCTGCCCTCGGACCACGTTGCCGACGGGGTCGGGCAGGTTGGCCAGGTTTTCCAGGGCCGCCACCAGCCCGTCAATCCGGGCTTCGGTCAGCGTGAGCCGGTCCAGCAAGGCTGCAGACGTACCGTTCGCCTTACCCGCAGCGACGTCCTTGGCGTTGGCAGCCAGGATGGCCTGGGTGCTCTCCTGCAGGGCAGCACCGACGGCACGCAGCGCCCGGTCCTTCCAGGCCCTGTTGGCCATGGCCATACGCCGCGCTGCCTGCCGGGAACGGTCGGCAATTGCATGGACCGCGTCCTGGATTCCAGCATCGGACAGGGCGCCGGCTGCTGATCCCGGCACTGCTGCGGGGGCTGGCTTCTGTGCCCCGGGCGCGGCAGCAGTGTCTCCGGAATTTTCAGCAGTTGTGTGAATCAGGGCCTCAGTCATGGTTCAAGTTTAGGCGAGGGCGGGACTCAGACCAGCACCAGGTCGTCAACATGAACAACTTCGCGGTCATAGCCGGTGCCGAGTTCCTCGCCAAGCTCGCGGGTGGACCTGCCCAGCATCCGCGGCAGTTCCTGGGACGAGTAATTCACCAGGCCGCGCGCCACCACCGTACCGTCCGCACTGGCAATTTCGACGGCGTCGCCCGCTTCAAACTCGCCGGCAACGGCCGATATGCCGGCAGGGAGCAGTGAAGTGCGGTGGTGCCGCACAGCCCGGACGGCACCGTCGTCGAGGACCAGGCGCCCCTGGACGGAGGCAACGTGTGCCAGCCACAGCAGCCGTACTGGCTTGCGGGCGCCGTTGACGGTGAACCACGTGCCCACGTCCTCCCCGTTAAGCGCCGCAGCGGCGTTGGGCGTGGAGGTGACCAGGGCATGGATGCCGCTGCCGGCTGCCATGGTGGCTGCCTCCACCTTCGTGACCATGCCGCCGGTGCCGACGCCGGCCTTGCCGGTTTTTCCGATGGAAACGCCCTCAAGATCCTGCGGACCCTCAACCAGCGGTATCCGCTGCGCGCCCTGGGCCGGCGGGCCGTCGTAAAGGGAGTCGACGTCGGAAAGCAGCACGAGCGCGTCGGCGCGGACCAGGTGGGCCACCAGTGCGGCCAGCCGGTCGTTGTCGCCGAAGCGGATCTCGTGGGTGGCCACGGTGTCGTTCTCGTTGACCACAGGGACCACGCCGAGGTTCAGCAGCCGGTCCAGGGCGCGGAAGGCGTTAGTGTGCTGGCTTCGCCGCATCAGGTCTTCCGCCGTCAGTAACACCTGGCTCACGGTGACGCCGTGCGCGCCGAAAGCCTGGGTGTACCGGGCCATCAGCAGGCCCTGGCCCACACTCGCTGCAGCCTGCTGGGTGGCAAGGTCCCGGGGGCGCTTCGCCAGGCCAAGCGGGGCCAGGCCGGCGGCAATGGCGCCGGACGAAACCAGGATGATTTCCGTCCCGGTGTTACGCTTGGCAGCCAGGGCGTCCGCAAGGGCAGTCAGCGATTCTTCCGAGATGCCGCCCTTGATGCTGGTCAGCGACGACGAGCCAACCTTCACCACGATCCGGCGCGCGCCTGTAAGGACGCTCCTGTCCACGCCCCGGGCAAGCGGTGCCGCGGCTGGAGTCCTAGAAGTCATCGTCGGCGTCCAGTCCGCTTTCTTTCAGGGGCTGGGCGGCACGCCGGCCGCTGACGGACTCAGTCCAAATGCCGGCTTTCCGCTCAGCCTCGAGCTCGGCACGGGCGGCAGCCTTGGCATCGCGGCGCTCCTGCTGTTCCTCGCGCTTTTGGCTCCGGGTCGGCCGGTCACCGATGTCGGCGAAGCGGACGTCGGTGCCGCGCGGCGAAGCCAGGAGTTCGGCACCGGCCATCATGGTGGGCTCCCAGTCGAAGACCACGCCGTCGTCTTCGCCGATCACGACGGTATCGCCGGGCTTGGCTCCCATCTTGAACAGTTCGGTTTCAACCCCCAGCTTGGCCAGGCGGTCAGCCAGGTAGCCGATGGCTTCCTCGTTGGTGAAGTCTGTCTGCTTGACCCAGCGCTCGGGCTTTTCCCCAAGGACGCGGAAGAGCGGCTCGAGGCTCTTCTCCTCGCGACGGATCTTGAACCCGGTCTCGTTGACAGCACGGGGCCGCAGCACGGCGGGCTGCACCTTGGGCGGAGCGGCGGCCACGGCGTCGCGGGCGTCCTTGACGATCTCTGCCATGGCAAAGCCCAGCTGGCGGAGGCCTTCATGGCTGGTGGCCGAGACCTCGAACACGCGGTAGCCACGGGACTCCAGCTCCGGCCGGACAAAATCGGCCATGTCCCTGCCATCGGGCAGGTCCACCTTGTTCAGCGCCACCAGGCGGGGGCGGTGGTTCAGCGGAACCACTTCACCGTCCTGGCCGGCGTAGCTCATGTCCACGGCGTACTTCTCCAACTCGGCCTCGATGACGGCGAGGTCCGAGAGGGGGTCACGGTCCGATTCAAGCGTTCCGCAGTCAAGGACGTGGACCAGCGCGGCGCACCGCTCCACGTGCCGCAGGAAGTGGTGCCCCAGGCCCTTGCCCTCGCTGGCGCCCTCAATGAGGCCGGGCACATCGGCAATGGTGAACCGGATGTCTCCGGCCTGGACCACGCCAAGGTTGGGGACCAGCGTGGTGAACGGGTAGTCGGCAATTTTGGGCCGCGCGGCGGACATGGCGGCAATGAGGCTTGACTTGCCTGCGGACGGGAAGCCCACCAGTGCGATATCGGCAATGGACTTCAGTTCCAGGACGATATCCCTGGATTCACCTTCGATGCCCAGCAGCGCGAAACCCGGAGCGCGGCGCTTCTGCGAGGAGAGGGCGGCGTTGCCCAGGCCGCCGATGCCGCCGGCGGCGGCAACGTATTCGGCGCCTTCGCCTACGAGGTCGGCCAGGACCGTGCCGTCCTTGGACTTGACTACGGTACCGTCGGGGACGGGCAGGACCAGGGTCTCGCCGTTCTTGCCGCCGCGCCAGTCACCCATGCCGGGGCCGCCGTTCGTTGCGTGCCGGTGCGGTGCGTGGTGGTAGTCAAGCAGGGTGGTGGTCTGGTGATCAACGCGGAGGATGACATCGCCGCCATTGCCGCCGTTGCCGCCGTCGGGACCGCCCAGCGGCTTGAACTTTTCCCGGTGGACCGAGACGCACCCGTGGCCGCCGGTACCGCCGGATACGTGCAGTACTACCCGGTCTACAAAGCTGGCCACGTGGATCTCCTCAGTGCTGTTATTCGCGGCGTGCAGGGACGCCACATCGATTGTAGTGCGGTTAAAGAACAGTGGAGCGGACCATCAGGTCCGCTCCACCGCTTCAGAACTGGTTGTTACTCTGCAGCCGCAGCAGCAACGATGTTGACGACGCGACGACCGCGGCGGGTGCCGAATTCAACGGCTCCCGGGGTCAGTGCGAACAGGGTGTCATCTCCGCCACGGCCAACGCCGGCACCTGGGTGGAAGTGGGTGCCGCGCTGGCGGACGATGATCTCGCCGGCGGAAACTACCTGGCCGCCGAAGCGCTTGACGCCGAGGTACTGAGCGTTGGAGTCACGGCCGTTGCGAGTGGAGCTCGCGCCCTTTTTATGTGCCATCTGAAATGCCTGCCTCTAAATTCTGGGGAATTTGCTGAAAAACCTGAACAGTAACCGGTAGTTACTGAATGCCGGTGATCTTGACCTTGGTCAGTTCCTGGCGGTGACCCTGGCGCTTCTTGTAACCGGTCTTGTTCTTGAACTTCTGGATGACAATCTTAGGACCGCGGAGGTCCTGGAGGATTTCAGCCGTAACGGTCACCTTGGCCAGGTCAGCAGCGGCGGAGGTGACTTTGTCACCATCCACCAGGAGCAGTGCGGGCAGCTGAATGGTGCTGCCAGCTCCACCGGCGACGCGGTTCAGGGTAACGAAGTCTCCAACAGAAACCTTCTCTTGGCGGCCGCCTGCGCGGACAATCGCGTACACCACTTGGGAACTCACTTCTCTCGACGTTTATTACAAATTTGCGTGCGGAACCCTGCTCAATAATTGGCTGGGCTCTCGCTGTGCCTCAACGCCGTGGGGTCATAACCCAAGTGTTGGCGTAAGCACCGAAGATCTAGAATACGCTAGTTTTGTCTTCGGCCGCAAATGAGGCTGGTTCCGGCGGGTGGTCTGTGATAGGAACCACAGGACTTTTCCATCCCCGGAGCGTGCCCCACCATATTACCGGCAGCGCACTGGTCCAGGCGTCAGGAATGAAGGCGCGGCGCGTCGAAAAATTCCGTTTCCAGGCGGCAGGACTGCCTGAACGCCGTGGTCATGGCGGCCCTCTCGTCATCCGATGCTGCGCGCCCGGCCCTGTCCACGATGGCAATCGCCGTCCGGGTTGCCTCGGCGAAACCTTCATCGGCATAGGTGCGCAGCCAGTCAGCGTAGGGGTGGCTCGCCGGCTCGCCGGCTGCGAGGAACTGCGCATGCAGGGTGGTGCCCGCTTCGGCATATAGCCAGAAGCAGGGCAGGACTGCCGCGGCCAGCACTGCGTAGCTGCCCGACGCCGAAGCCGCCACCAGATGGTCGACGTAGGACTTGGTGACGGGCCCCAGTTCCGTCGGGGCAGGGCGGGTGCTCAGCCAGGTGCGGTGGAGTTCGGACTCGACTTCCAAGCATTGCTGCGCGGAACGCGCCCAGAACAGCTGCTCCGCCTCCGTCGGGGCGAGCGCGCTTGCCCGCGCCAGGACGCGGGAATAGCCGTTGAGATAGATGGCGTCCTGGGCCAGGTAGTAGGCAAACTGGCGTTCGGGCAGGATGCCCGAGGCCAGGTCCTTGATGAAGGCCAGGCCGTAAATCGCTGCGAGTTCCCTTTCCGCTTCAGTCCACAGCTGTGCCGCGAAGCTGCCCTCCCCAGCATCCGTGTGCAGGTGGTGGAAGTGGTGGACGGGCCCGCTGCCCTGTCCCACGTCCAGCCGCCCGGAGGCGTCCAGGGCGCCTGCAAGCCAGGGCTTGACCTCCCGAAGGGTTGCCTCCCAGTCCCCCACCCGCGCCTGGACCGTTGCCATGGCCGAGGAAAGGGAACAGCCCGTGCCATGGCTGTTCCGCGTGGCCACCCGCTTGCCGGGGACCACCACGACTTCCTGGCCAAGCAGGCCGGAGGTGTTCACCAGCGCATCGGGGCACTCCTCCCCCGCCAAGTGGCCGCCCTTGACCAGGACGGTGGTTCCAGTGGCAGCGGCGAGCTGCCGGCCCTGTTCCAGTGCGCCTTCCCAGCTCTCCTGCATCTTCCCGCCAGCCAGCATGGCAAGTTCAGCAAGGTTGGGGGTGATGAGGTGGGCCAGGGGAAGCAGCCCGCGAAGTGCCTCCTCCGCAGACTCCTGGAGGAGCCGGTCACCGCTGGTGGCCACCATGACGGGGTCCAGGACCACGACGCCGGGACGCACCTCGTCGAGCCATGCCCGGACAGCTTCGATCACCTCGGTGCCGCCCAGCATCCCGATTTTCACGGCGTCGATGCTGATGTCCTCGCTAATGGCCTCAAGCTGCTGGGTGAGGAAGGCGGCGGGCGGAACGTGGACGGCCCGCACGCCGCAGGTGTTCTGCGCGGTGAGGGCGGTGATGGCAGCCATGCCGTAGCCGCCGTGGGCCGCGATGCTTTTGAGGTCTGCCTGCACGCCGGCACCGCCGGAAGGATCGGAGCCGGCAATGGAGAGGACCCGGGGCACATCCCGGCCCTGGGCATCCCGGGGTGAAGGAGCCGGTGCAGGTTTGCCCTGGACGGTGGCAATTGCCTGATTCGTGGCAGTGGGCATTTCAAGAGTCGAAGACAAGAGACATCCCTTCGCCGGTGCTAACCGGACAGGTTCAACGGGTCTGGATCTCAGCCGGCCCTGCGCGCGGCACCCCGTGTCGTTTCCCAGCCTAGCTTTTTTGCCGGGTCACGGCGAAGGTGACGGATTGCTACCGCACCCCTGGCCTGCTCCCTTAAACCCAAATGCCCGGCCGTCCACTGTTCGTGGCGGGCCGGGCATTCCGGATATTTGTGGCTTTACAGCTCCGAGGCGGGAACCCCGACACCCAGGATGATGGGCGCCTCGGCGGGCTTGCTGCTGCTTGCCTTGGCGGCGGGCGCCTGGTCAGGCTCCGGTGCCTTGGCTGAATGGGAATGTCCGGTTGCCGCTGCCGGAACATTCTCGTGCTGCTCCACCGACGTCTCGTTGGCTGCCCCTTGCGCACGGCTGGCACTGCGGTTGCGGCGTGCCCGGCGCGGGCGGGACTGCTCCAGGGTGTGGTCGGAATAGTCTTTTTCCGCGGCGGCAGGAACCGTCCGCTGCTGCGGCTGGTCCTGCTGCGCCGGGGTGGCCCGGACCTGCTCCGGTTCCCGTTCCGCGGTCTGCTCGGCCTTCTCTTCGGCGGCAGGGGGCTCGCCCAGGTGGGCGAAGGCTTCGGCGAGCCGGTCGAGCGTCAGGGCCGGTTTCGGCTGTTGCTCCTCGGCATGTTCCACAAACGGCAGGACCACTTTCTCCCCGCCGAAGGTCAGGACCGCGGCAGGCCGGGGGGCTTCGCCGTCGTGCTTCTCAGGCGCCTGTGCTGCCAACTCGGCGGGCGCCGCCGGCTGGGCAGGCGCCGCCTGGCGGGCCGCGGCCACCTCGTCGTCATGAAGATGGGCAGCATGTGCAGCCGCAGCGATGTTGGCAAGGGCCAGCCTGGTGGCTTCTGCTTTCGCATGCCGCTCGGCGTCTGCCGGGTCCGGGTGGACCGTGTGCACGTGGACTGCGGGGGCAGGGGCAACATCGGGCTGCTGGCCGCCGCGGCCGCGGCGCCGTTTCCGGTCCGGACGGCTGCCCGGCTGGCTGCTGTCCGTCCGCTGGCCCTCATTCCGGTGACCTTCGGCGCGTACCTCCGGCCTGCTGTCCGAACGCTGCACGTGGTGCTCGGCTGCAACAATGTTGGCACGGCGGTGTTCCACGGGATCGTCATGGGTCACCACCCCGCGGCCGGCGCAGGCTTCACACTGCTCACCGAACACTTCCAGGAGCCCGGTACCCATGCGCTTGCGGGTCATCTGGACCAGGCCAAGGGACGTGACCTCGGCAACCTGGTGCTTGGTACGGTCCCGGCCCAGGCATTCCACCAGGCGGCGCAGCACCAGGTCGCGGTTGGATTCGAGGACCATGTCGATGAAGTCGATGACGATGATGCCGCCGATGTCGCGCAGGCGAAGCTGCCGCACCACTTCCTCGGCGGCCTCAAGGTTGTTCTTGGTTACCGTCTCTTCGAGGTTGCCGCCGCTGCCGGTGAACTTGCCCGTGTTGACGTCCACCACGGTCATGGCTTCGGTGCGGTCGATCACCAATGAGCCGCCGGAGGGGAGGAAGACCTTCCGCTCCAGGGCCTTGTGGATCTGCTCGTCGATCCGCCACGCTGCGAAGATGTCCTGGTCCTTGGTCCACTTCTCAAGCCGGCCCACCAGGTCCGGGGCCACGTAGGTGACATAGGCCTCGATGGTGTCCCAGGCTTCCTCGCCGGAAACGATCAGCTTGGAGAAGTCCTCGTTGAAAACGTCGCGGACCACCTTGATGGTGAGGTCCGGTTCGCCGTAGAGCAGTTCAGGGGCAAGGACCTTGGTGGACTTGGACTGGCTTTCGATGCCCTCCCACTGCGCGCGCAGCCGGTTGATATCGTGGGTCAACTCTTCCTCGGATGCGCCTTCGGCGGCGGTGCGCACAATCACGCCTGCCTGCTCCGGGAGGCGGTCCTTGAGGATCCGCTTGAGGCGGTTGCGTTCGACGTCGGGCAGCTTGCGGGAGATGCCGGTCATGGAACCGCCGGGCACGTAGACGAGGTAGCGGCCGGGCAGCGAAATCTGGCTGGTGAGGCGCGCGCCCTTGTGTCCCACGGGGTCTTTGGTGACCTGGACCAGGACGGTGTCCCCGGACTTGAGCGCGTTTTCGATCCTGCGCTGCTTGCCCTCGAGGTTGACGGCCTCCCAGTTGACTTCGCCGGCGTACAGGACGGCGTTGCGGCCGCGCCCAATGTCCACGAAGGCGGCTTCCATGGACGGCAGGACGTTCTGCACCTTGCCCAGGTAGACGTTGCCGATCAGCGAGTCCTGCTGCGTCTTGGAGACAAAGTGCTCGGCCAGGACGCCATCCTCGAGGACGGCGATCTGAATTCTGTCGTCGCGCTGGCGGACAATCATCTGCCGGTCCACGGACTCCCTGCGGGCCAGGAACTCCGCCTCGGTGATAACGGTGCGGCGGCGGCCGGTGTCGCGTGATTCGCGGCGGCGCTGCTTCTTTGCCTCCAGGCGGGTGGAACCCTTAACGCTGGTGACGCGATTGCTGGAAGGCGCCTCACTGACTGCGCGCGGTGCGCGAACACGCGTCACCGTGTTGGGCGGATCATCCTCAGCCCCGCCCGTCAGTTCGAGGTCCTGGTCGCCACGGCGGCGGCGACGGCGACGGCGGGAGGTCACGACGTCGTCCGCCTGGCCGAGGGATTCCCCGTCAGTCTCCTCGGTAACGTCGGCATCGGCGGCGTCACTGCTTTCCGCATCGGCCTCAGCGTCCCGCTCGCCCAGCCGGCTGCGGCTCCGGCGGCCGCGGCCCCGGCGCCTCCGGCGGCTGCCGGCGTCCTCGGAATCATCTTCCGTATCGTCTTCGTCAGCTTCTTCCGCGGCAGCCGGCGCGGGCCGCACGACCGTGCTGAGGTCCGGGGCCTGGAACAGCACGGATGTGGGCGAACCGGGCTCCATGAACAGTGATGCGAAGGGGCTGGCGGGAGCGGAGGGCGCTTCAGGTGCTGCTGTGGCAGGGGCCGACGGCTCCTGCCCGGCTCCAGTCGCCGCGCCGGCGCTCTCCGAAACTTCTGCTGCTGCCCCGGGCCCTGGGTTTACCGTTCCGGATACCTCCGCGGCCGTCTGATCCGCGGACGGTGCAGGTGCTTCGCCTGTTGCCTGTGCTTCCGGTGCTGCCTCTTCCCCGGCAGCCGGCGTTTCGGCCACTTCTCCGGCTGCGGCCGGGGCCGGCTGTTCCAACGGCAGCGGCTCTGCGGCCGGCGCTGCGGCCTCGGGAGCGGCAACCGGGGCTGAGGCCTTCCGGGTGGCAACGCGACGGCGGCGGACAGGCTTCGTTTCCGGCTCCGGCTCCACTGCGGGGTCCGCACCCTCGGCGCTGTTCGGTGCACCTGCATCAACTGCGACCGCTGTCTCCGCTGCAACGTCCGCGCCAGCGGCTGCTGACTCGTCCGCAAAGGCGGGCAGCGGCTCGGCGGTCTCTGCCTTCTTCCGGGCGCGGGTGCGCCGTGCAGGGGCTTTCGTTTCTGCAGCGGCGGCCTCGGCGTTCTCGGCCGTGGCCTGGTCGGCGGGCCCCTCCCCTGCCGGCAGGTTTTCTTCCGGGGTGTCCGCTCCGGTGCCAATTTCTGCTGTGGCGGTCAGGCCGTCGTCGGCCTTCCCTGCAGGCTTTCGCCGGGTCCTCGTGGCCTTCTTCGGCGCGGTAGCAGCCTCGGCGGCAGCTGCTTCATCGTTAACGGCTGAAACTTGTTCATTATCCATATGTGGCAACACTCCTGCCCCTGACGTACCGCCACATCCGGCACCCATTGGGGCACATATTGTCAAAACCCGCAGGCCTTGACAGAAGTCAAGTGGATACCTCCAGGTTCGCACCGGCAGTGGGGTGCGGCAGCCCGTGGAGGCCGGCGGGATGTTCTGAAACCCGTTGTTCGAAGTGCCACAACCAGGTGCCGCCCAATGGAGTGCGGGAGGCTGCGTCGGTGAAGCCGATGCCTGCCCTGCTCATCATTGGCGGTCTTGCGAACAAGCCACCGGACCGGAGTCCGAAGTGTGGTTCGGGTTCCAGCCACGTTCATTCTCTCATACACGGGCTATCTAGCGGCGGAGGCGGCTGCACCTGTTCCCCTGCCTGGAAGGTCTTCCCAGCCGCCGGCGTTACAATCAGGCAAGGAGCACCCGATGAAAAGGACGCCTAGCCCATGCCCAGCATTTCCCCACCCAGCGGCACTTCGGCCCCGGAACGGAGCCTGAACCAGGACCGCGATCCTGCAGCCGACGCGGCAGGATCTGTCCCGGCGATGACGCGGAACCGGCCCTTCGGCTGGCTCCTCGTCATTACCGGCGCCATCGGCTGGCTCGCCTCCGGAACCCTGGTCCTGGAAAAACTGGCCGTACTCCAGGATCCCAACCACACCACAGTGTGCGACGTGAACCCGTGGATCTCCTGCGGCGACGTGATGAAGACCTGGCAGAGTTCGCTGTTCGGGTTCCCCAACATGTTCATCGGCATCGTTGCCTTCGCCGTGATCATCACCGTGGGCATGGCGCTGCTGTCAGGTGCAACCTTTGCCCGCTGGTTCTGGGTTGGCCTGCAAACGGGTGTCACGCTTGGCTTCGTGTTCGTCGTGTGGCTCTGGTCCCAGGCACTCTACGACATCCGCATCCTGTGCCCGTTCTGCATGATCGTTTGGGCAGCCATGATTCCGCTCTTCGTCTGGGTGACCATCCGCAACATCACGGCCGGCGTCATCCGGGTTCCCGCCAGGGCCGCCCGCGTCCTGGCCGACTCCGGCTGGATCATCACCGCGCTGCTGTACGTCGCGGTCATCGCCACCATCTTCTTCGCGTTCATCCAGGTGTTCGCGGGAACGTCAGGGTTCTAGACCGCAGTTCGAAACCTGCGAGGTGACAGATAAGGCCGATGTTCACGAAGAACATCGGCCTTATCTGTCACCTCAACAGGACTCCGCTCAGGACTCCTGGAACCAGATCTTGATCTCGCGCTCAGCGGAATTGCTCGAGTCGGAGCCGTGGACCAGGTTCTGCTGCACCTTCTGGCCCCAGTCCCGGCCGAAGTCGCCGCGGATGGTGCCGGGGGCGGCGGTGGTGGGGTCGGTAGTGCCGGCCAGTGACCGGAACCCCTCAATGACGCGGTGGCCTTCGAAAATGGCCGCGACGACAGGACCGCTCAGCATGAACTCCACCAGCGGCTCGTAGAAGGGCTTGCCCACGTGCTCCTCGTAGTGCTGCTCCAGCAGTTCGCGGGAGGCGTCAACCTTTTTCAGCTCGGCCAGGGTGTACCCCTTGGCTTCGATGCGGGCCAGAATGGCGCCGGTAAGGTTACGGGCGACGCCGTCGGGCTTGATCAGGACGAGGGTGCGCTCAGTGGTCACAACTGCTCCAATGCGTTGGGTTGGGTTTCGGGACAAGTCTACGGGGACTTCGCCTTACGGGGATTGTGGCTGTTCGCCCGGCCCGGCGGCCTGGTCTGGATGCGTTGCCTCCCACTCGGCCTGCTCGCGCGCGCGTTCCCCGGCTTCCAAGTCCAGCCGGATTCCGGTGCGGATCCCGTACCACCAGGCGGCGGCGAAGAGGGCGCCCACCAGGAACATGGCGGGTTCGAAGATGCCGGTCAGGATCAGGACGAGCTGCAGGATCCAGCCCAGCCCCATGCCCCAGGGTTTGGTGAGGAAGGCGCATGCCACCACCATCACCGCACTCAGCGCAATGCCAACCCCCAGGATGAGCGACGGCGGGAACTCACCGCGGCGCAGTCCGAAAACCACCAAGGTGGCGAAGAACATGACGAAGGCTTCCAGGAGGAGCACCGTGGAAGCGAACAAGACCTTGGTGGAGCGGCGTTTCTTTGGCATGCCCGGGCGCCATTCGCGCTGGGCCTTGGTCAGCCTGGCCATTGCCTACGCCTCCGTCTTTCCGAGCAGGATCCGCGCTTCCGCCACCAGGGTGATGGAGCCGGTGACCAGCACGCCGCCGGAGAGGTCGTCGTTGGCTTCTGCCCGTTCCACCGCCCATTCCAGGGCGTCGTCGAGCTTTTCGGCGATGTGCACGTTGTCCTCGCCGAAACCCAGGTCGACGGCCAGTTCGGCGAGTTCGGCCGCCGGGACCGCGCGCGGGGAGTTCGACTGCGTGAAGCAGAACTCTTCTGCCACTTCTCCCAGGGATTCCTTGAGCTGGCGGAGGATTTCCTCGGCGTCTTTTTCCTGCAGCACGCCCACCACCGGGACCAGCCTGGTGAAGGTGAAGGCCTCCTGGAGGGCGGCGGCAGAGGCCTTGATGCCGTCGGGATTGTGGGCGGCATCCACAATGATGGTGGGCGCGGTCCGCACCACCTCCAGCCGGCCCGGGGATGACACGTTGGCGAAGCCTTCCTGCAGGACCTCGAAGTCGAGTTCCTTTTCGCCGCCGAAGAAGGCTTCAAGGGCAGCGACTGCCACGGCGGCGTTCTGGGCCTGGTGGGCGCCGTGCAGCGGCACCAGCAGGTCCGGGTAGCGGCCCGCGATACCCTGGACGGTGACCATTTGGCCGCCCACTGCCACTGTCCGCGATTCAACCCCGAATTCCACGCCTTCGAAGCGGAAGGGCACACCCACGTCCTTGGCCTTCTCCAGCAGGACCTGGGCGGCGTCCAGCGGCTGGGCGGCGCTGATGAGGTAGCCGCCGGGCTTGATGATGCCGGCCTTTTCGTACGCGATGTCTTCCGTGGTGTCACCCAGCAGGTCGGTGTGGTCCAGGGAGATCGGCGTGATCACGGATACCTGGCCGTCCCCCACGTTGGTCGCGTCGGTGATGCCGCCCAGGCCGACCTCAATGACGGCCACGTTCACCGGCTGGTCAGCGAAGATGGCAAAACCAAGGATGGTCAGGCATTCGAAGTAGGTGAGGCGCGGCTGGCCCTCGGCCTCCAGCTCCGAATCCACGATCTGCAGGTAGGGACGGATCTCGTCCCAGATGCGGACGAACGTCTCGTCGGAGACCGGGTGGCCGTCGATGCTGATCCGTTCGGTGACCTTGGACAGATGCGGGCTGGTGTACCGGCCGGTGCTCAGCCCATGGGCACGGAGGACGGACTCGATCATGCGCGCCGTGGAGGTCTTGCCGTTGGTCCCGGTCACGTGGATGATCGGGAACGCCTTGTTCGGCTCCCCCAGCACATCCATGGCCCGGAACAGCGGCGCGAGCCGCGGCTCCATCTTGTTCTCCGGCGCCCTGCCCAGCAGTTCGGCGTAGACACTTTCCACCGAGAAATGATCGGTCATGCTGCCGCCTCCACTTTTTCCACGGCGACGACGGACTCGGCGACGTCTGCAGGTTCCGCCACGAGGTCCACGGTCAGGGTTTCGTCCTTCACCAGGCCGGCGTTGGCGAGCAGGGCATCGACGACGTTCTGCCGGGCAGTGACCGATGTCCGAATGCGGTCGCTCACGTTGAGCCCGGCGTCCTTGCGTGCCTGCTGGATGGCGCGGACCATGTCCCTGGCCAGGCCTTCCGCTTCGAGTTCGGGGGTGACCTCGGTGTTCAGGACCACGAAGCCGCCGCCGGGCAGGACCGCGACGGCCTTGGTGGACGCACCGCCTTCGGACTCGGCCACTACGATTTCCAGCGTGTACTCCTGCGGTTCGAGCTGCAGACCGCCGGCGGTGACCACCCCGTCGTCATCCACTGACCAGTCGCCGGACTTTGAACCCTTGATGGCCAGCTGGACGTTCTTGCCGAGCCGCGGGCCGGCGGCACGGGCATTGACCACCAGCTTCTGCTGGACGCCGAATTCCTCCGGTGATGCCGTGGCAGCATCCAGCAGCCGGACGGAGCGCAGGTTGAGCTCGTCCGCGACGACGGCGGCGAATCCTGCCAGCGCGTCGGCGCCGGGTGCCACCACCGTCAGTTCCCGGAGCGGAAGGCGGACGCGCAGGTTTGCGGCCTTGCGCAGTGAGGACCCGGTGGAACAGATCTGCTGGACCTTGTCCATGGCCTGGACCAGGTCCGCGTTGGCGGGGAACAGCGCCGCGTCGGGCCAGTCGGCCAGGTGGACGGAACGGCCGCCGGTGAGGCCGCGCCAGATCTCCTCGGAAACCAGCGGCAGCAGCGAGGCGGCGGCCCGGGAGACGGTCTCCAGCGCCGTGAAGAGCGCATCGAAGGCGTCCCGGTCCTCGTCAAAGAACCGCTGGCGGCTGCGGCGCACGTACCAGTTCGTGAGCATGTCCAGGTAGCTGCGCAGGGCGTCGCAGGCTCCCGAGATGTCGTACTCGTCCAGGCGTTCAGTCATGGTGCTGACAAGCTCGCCGGTGTTGGCCAGCAGGTACTGGTCAAGGGTATCGACGTAGCCGTCATAGCGGAGCTGCGCGTCGTAGCCGGCCCCGCTGTTGGCAGCGTTCGTGTAAAGCGTGAAGAAGCTGTACACGTTCCACAGCGGCAGGATGACCTGGCGGACGCCGTCGCGGATGCCCTGCTCGGTCACCACGAGGTTGCCGCCGCGGAGGATGGGGCTGGACATCAGGAACCAGCGCATGGCGTCGGAGCCGTCACGGTCCAGCACCTCGGACACATCCGGGTAGTTGCGCAGGCTCTTGGACATCTTCTGCCCGTCCGAGCCCAGCACGATTCCGTGGCTGATGACGTTGCGGAACGCCGGCCGGTCGAACAGTGCGGTGGACAGGATGTGCAGCATGTAGAACCAGCCGCGGGTCTGTCCGATGTACTCCACGATGAAGTCGGCCGGGTTGTGGGTATCGAACCAGGCTTCATTCTCAAACGGGTAGTGCACCTGGCCGTAGGGCATGGAGCCGGAGTCGAACCAGACGTCCAGCACGTCCTCCACGCGGCGCATGACAGACTGGCCCTCTTCCGGGGTGCGGGGGTCATCCGGGTTGGGGCGGGTCAGGTCATCGATGAACGGCCGGTGCAGGTCCACTTCGCCGTCCTTGTTCCGCGGCAGCCGGCCGAAGTCGGCTTCGATTTCGGCAAGCGATCCGTACACGTCCGTGCGCGGGTATTCGGGGTCGCTGGACTGCCACACGGGGATGGGGCTGCCCCAGTAGCGGTTGCGGCTGATGGACCAGTCGCGCGCGTTCTCCAGCCATTTTCCAAACTGGCCGTCCTTGACGTTGCCGGGGATCCAGTTGATCTCCTGGTTCAGCTCGGACATGCGGTCCTTGAACTTGGTGACCTCCACGTACCAGGAGGACACGGCGCGGTAGATCAGCGGGTTGCGGCAGCGCCAGCAGTGCGGGTAGCTGTGCTCATAGCTGGCCTGGCGCACCAGCCGGCCCTGCGCGCGCAGCACCTGCGTGATGGGCTTGTTCGCTTCGAAGACCTGCAGGCCCACGATGTCGTGCAGGTCGCCGTGCTTGAAGAGCGGGAGGAACTTGGCGCCCTCGTCGACGGAAAGGATGACGGGGATGCCGGCTTCCTCGCAGACCTTCTGGTCGTCCTCGCCGTAGGCCGGGGCCTGGTGGACGAGGCCGGTGCCGTCGGTGGTGGTCACGTAGTCAGCCACCAGGAACCGCCAGGCGTTCTCCATGCCGTACTTTTCGTTGTCGGCAAAGTCATGCCACAGCGGCTCGTAGCCCAGGCCCTCAAGTTCGCTGCCTGTGTGCGTGGAGACCACGGCAGCCTGGGCTGCCTCGAAATCGTCGTAGCCCAGGTCCTTGGCGTAGTTGCCGACCAGGTCCGCGGCCAGCAGGAAGCTTCCTGCGACTGGTGCGTCCGCGGAGGCGGCCTTGATCCCGTTCGGCCCCGCTGGCAGCACGGCGTATGTGATGGAAGGCCCGACGGCGAGGGCGGCGTTGGTGGGCAGGGTCCAGGGCGTGGTGGTCCAGGCGAGGGCCTGGACGCCTGCGAGCTGCCTGGACAGCTCCGACTCCCCCGCTTTGATGGGGAAAGTCACGGTGACGGTCTGGTCCTGGCGGTTCTTGTAGACGTCGTCGTCCATCCGCAGCTCATGGTTGGACAGCGGCGTCTCGTCCTTCCAGCAGTACGGAAGCACCCGGTAGCCGTTGTAGGTCAGGCCCTTCTCGTGCAGCTGCTTGAAGGCCCAGAGGACCGATTCCATGTACTCGACATTGAGCGTTTTGTAGTCGTTGTCGAAGTCCACCCAGCGTGCCTGCCGCGTAACATAGTTCCGCCACTCATCGGCGTACTTCATCACGGAGGCACGGCACGCGTCGTTGAACTTGTCGATGCCCATGGCCTCGATCTGGGTTTTGTCCGTCATGCCCAGCTGCTTCATGGCTTCGAGCTCGGCGGGGAGGCCGTGGGTGTCCCAGCCGAAGCGGCGCTCCACGCGCTTGCCGCGCTGGGTCTGGTAACGGCCCACCAGGTCCTTGGCGTAGCCGGTCAGCAGGTGGCCGTAGTGCGGCAGCCCATTGGCGAAGGGCGGGCCGTCGTAGAAGACGAATTCGTTGCTGCCGGGTTCGCCGCCGGGAGCGTCAGGGCTGCGCTGGTCGATGCTGGCCTGGAAGGTGCCGTCCTGGTCCCAGTACTTCAGGATGCGCTCTTCGATCTCCGGGAACTTCACGGAGGCGGACACTGCGGCGCCGCCGCTGGACGGCGCGCTGGTGGAAGTACTGGCTGAGGCCTTCGGGTAATACGTCATGTCGACATCCTGGGTTGAGCTTGGTGAACTGCCGGCTTGCGCCTTCTGTTCCGTTCAGGATGCGAGGACGGTTCCGTGTCGTCCGCCGGACGCCACGCTCACCGCGGTACCACCTCACTTACCGTGTTGCGCGTCCCCGGAGGAACGGGCGCGACGACGGCCACTCATTACTGCTGTGACGGGCTTACCCGTCCGGTTCTACTGGCGCGTACCCCATGGACCGGTGCGATATGGGAGTTCGCGTGTTCTTCCGGAAGCTCACCGGTGATTGCCGGGTCATAGCCGCTTCGATTCTACTATTTTTCCCGCACAGGTTTCCATTCAGCCCTGCCCACTTCGAGACGCCGCTGCCTAGAATCTAAGGCATGACTGCATGGTCCCCGGCCCTGTCGGCACCGCATCGCGCCGGGGAGGTCTGATGCATCCAGCCGACCGCCCGCGGGGCGGCCTCCGCCGTCGTAATACCCGCAAAGCTCCGACACGGAAGGTCCTGGCATTCCGCTGGCTGTCGGGCGTGGCCGCCGCACCCGTGGCAGGAATCGCCCTTCTGCGCGCTGTGCCCGCTGACTGGCCTGTCCTGGGCGTGCAGCTGCTGGCCTTTGTTCCGTGGTTTACCGTGCCGGCCATCGCGGCGTTCCTGCTGTCCCTTCCCGCACGCAGCAGGCCGCTGCAACTAGTGACTGCGGCGCTGCTCGGCCTCCAGGTGTTGTGGCTGTTCCTCCCGGCCCCAGCCAATCCTGAAGCAGCACACGCCGGCCACCCCGCGGTACAGGTGAGGGCCATGGCCATTAATGCGGAGCTGGGCTTAGCGGACGCCGAACGGATCGTGGAGCTGGTCCGCGAAGAGCGGGTGGATCTGCTGGTCATCGCGGAATATACGCAGGAACTGGCTGACAGGCTTTCCGCCGCGGCGCTGCCGGCTCTGCTCCCCCACCAGGTGGCGCATCCCCAACGCAGGGCGGGAGGCGCAGCCATCTATTCTTCTTTGGGGCTGCGTGAGGTGGGAGTTGTCCCCGACACCCCCTTCCGCATGCCTGTGGTCAGCGTGGATTTGCCGCAGGCTGGACAGGAGGCCTCCCTGCGGGTGGTCGCTGTCCATGCCCTCGCACCGGTGGAAGACGGTTTGGAGCAATGGCGCAATGACCTCGCAGCGCTGGACCGGATCGACGCCGGGTCCGGGCCGCTGCTGCTGGCCGGCGACTTCAATGCCACCTTCGACCACAGGGAATTCCGGGAGCTGCTGGCAGGAGGCAGCGGAAGGCGACCCCTGGTGGACGTGGCCACGGCAGCGGGAAACCGGCTGGTCCCGACCTGGCCGATGCGCGGCTACAGCCTTCCCGGCGTGACGCTGGACCATCTGGTCACGAGTCCGGACATCACCGGCTCGGACTACGCCGTCCGCAGGGTGGCGGGAACGGACCACGCCGCAGTACTGGCCACCCTCAGTATCAGGCTGGCGTAGGCGTGGTCCACGGTAAGCGCTAGCCCTTCCGGATGAGCTTGTAGTTGGTTGCCTGGGCCACCGGCCGGACCACGATCTGGTCCAGATTGACGTGGTGCGGGGCGCTGACCGCGTAGCGGACAACATCAGCCACGTCCTCGGCCGTGAGCGGCTTCTCCACGCCCTGGTACACCTTGTCCGCGGCCTGCCGGTCGCCGAGCCGGTTCAGCGCGAACTCCTCGGTCTGGACCAGTCCGGGGGCCACCTCGATCACACGCACGTTGTGTTCGGCCTCCTCGAGGCGGAGCGCCACGGTCATGGCGTGCTGGGCGAACTTGGCAGCGTTGTAGCCGCCCCCTCCTTCGTACGCCGCGAGCCCCGCGGTGGAGGTCAGGTTGAGGACGGTCCCTTCGCCGTTTGCCCGGAGCATGGGGAGGAAGGCCCTGGTGAGTTTCATGGTGCCCAGCACGTTCACCCGGTACATCCACTCCCAGTCGTCGGTGCTCGCTGAGCCCACCGTGTCGGCGCCCCTGGCGCCGCCGGCGATGTTGATCAGCGTGTCGATGCCGCCTGCTTCGGCCACCTGCGCCGCCAGCCGGGACACGTCGTCGTCCTCGGCAATATCGGCAGGCATAGCGACGGCGCCTGTCTCCTTCCCGAGCGCGGCGAGCCTGTCTTGACGGCGCGCCACGGCGAAAACATGCCACCCGTCCGCTGCCAGGGCACGGACGGTCGCCGCCCCGATCCCGCTGCTTGCACCGGTCACCAAAGCTGCCTTTTTCTGCGAACCGTCAGTCATGGCACCACCCTAGCGGGGTGGGCGGTACGCCGGCCCCTGATGAACCGGGACGAAGCCAGCGCTGGGGCCCGCGGGGCCAGGGAAAGCCGCAGGACATGAAACAATTGGCAGATGGCTGAAGACAATCAGGGTACAGACACGCCCACCACCGCCCCCATCAATGTCCCGGACAAGCCGGCCCTCGAAGGCCTGGAGGCTGCCCTCACGCAGCGTTGGCTTGCCGAGGGGACCTACAAGTTCGACCGTGCGACCACCAGGGACCAGGTCTACTCGATCGACACTCCCCCTCCCACCGCTTCCGGATCGCTGCACGTGGGGCACATGTTCTCCTACACGCAGACCGACGTGCTGGCACGCTACCAGCGGATGACCGGCAAAAACGTCTTCTACCCCATGGGCTGGGACGACAACGGCCTGCCGACCGAACGCCGGGTGCAGAATTTTTACGGCGTCCGCTGCGACCCGTCCATCCCCTACAACCCTGACTACCAGCCGCCTGCCCAGCCGGCAAAAAACCAGCGCGACTTCGACGTCGTCTCGCGGCGGAACTTCATCGAGCTGTGCGAAGAGCTGGCGGTCGAGGACGAGAAGGTCTTCGAAAACCTCTTCCAGACGCTCGGCCTGTCCGTGGACTGGGAGCTGACCTACCGGACCATCGACGACAACTCGCGTGCGGTTTCGCAGCGCGCGTTCCTTGCCAACCTTGCAGCGGGCGACGCCTACATGGCTGAGGCGCCCACCCTGTGGGATGTCACGTTCCGCACTGCAGTGGCACAGGCGGAACTCGAGGACCGTGAGATGCCGGGCGCCTACTACCGCTACCCGTTCTTCATGGAGGACGGCGAGAAGATCTATATCGAGACCACCCGTCCCGAACTCCTGGCTGCCTGCGCCGCCCTCGTGGCGAACCCCGACGACGAACGGTACCAGCCGCTGTTCGGCAAGAAGGTGACGTCCCCGTTGTTCGGCGTCGAGGTTGAGGTGAAGGCCCACCCGCTGGCCAAGGCGGACAAGGGTTCGGGCATTGCCATGGTGTGCACCTTCGGCGACCTCACCGACGTCACGTGGTGGCGCGAACTCCAGCTGCCCACCCGCGCCATCGTAGGCCGGGACGGCAGGATCGTCAGCGAGACACCCGCCTGGATCACCACGGACATCGGACGCGAGGCCTTCGCTGCGATCGCCGGCAAGACGGTCTTCAGCGCGAAGGAAGAGGTGGTCAAGCTCCTCGCCGCGGCGGAGCTGCTCGACGGCGAACCCAAGAAGATCATGCACCCGGTGAACTTCTACGAAAAGGGCGACAAACCCCTGGAAGTCGTCACATCACGCCAGTGGTACATCCGCAACGGCGGCCGTGACGAGGACCGCCGGGAACGGCTCATCGCACGTGGGCACGAGATCGACTTCCACCCCGCGTTCATGCGCTCCCGCTACGAGAACTGGATTGCCGGCCTCAACGGCGACTGGCTGGTCTCCCGCCAGCGCTTCTTCGGCGTGCCCATTCCAGTCTGGTACCCGCTCGACGCCGACGGCAACCCGGACTACAACTCCCCCATCGTTCCGTCTGACGACCAGCTGCCAGTGGACCCGGCAGCTGACGCCGCACCCGGCTTCGAGGAAGCCCAGCGCGATGTTCCCGGCGGTTTTACCGGTGACGCCGACATCCTGGACACGTGGGCCACGTCGTCGCTGACTCCGAAGATCGTGGGCGGCTGGAAGCGGGACGAGGACCTCTTCGCCAAGGTCTTCCCGTTTGACGTCCGGCCGCAGGGCCACGACATTATCCGGACCTGGCTCTTCTCATCGGTGGTGCGTGCGGATGCATTGGAGAACAGCGCGCCGTGGAAGCACGCCGCGATCTCCGGCTGGATCCTGGACCCGGACCGCAAGAAAATGTCCAAGTCCAAGGGCAACGTGGTGGTCCCCACCGACGTGCTGGAGGAATACGGCTCCGACGCTGTGCGCTACTGGGCGGCCTCCGCAAAGCTCGGCGCAGACACGGCCTACGAAATTGCCCAGATGAAGATCGGCCGCCGCCTGGCCATCAAGCTGCTCAACGCCTCCAAGTTCGTGCTGAACCTGGGCGCCACGGAAGACTCGGTGGTGTCTGCTGACCTTTCAGTCCTGGCCAATCCCTTGGACCGGGCGGTGCTGGCGCAACTCTCCGAGGTGGTGGCCCAGGCCACCAAGGCGTTTGAAAACTACGACTACGCGCGGGCACTGCAAATCACGGAAAGCTTTTTCTGGCAGTTCACCGACGACTACGTGGAGCTCATCAAGGACAGGGCGTACGGAGCCGCCGGTGAAACAGAGCAGGCATCCGTGCTGGCGGCACTGGCCACCACCCTGGACACCCTGCTGCGGCTCTTCGCGCCCTTCCTGCCGTTTGCTACTGAAGAGGTGTGGAGCTGGTGGCGCAAGAACTCGGTCCACCGCGCTCAGTGGCCCTCTGCGCTGGAAGTTCCCGGCGGTGACACCACCATGCTCGCCACCGTAGGTGTCGCGCTCAGCGGCGTCCGCAAGGCCAAGTCCGAAGCCAAGGTCAAGCAGCGCACCGAGGTGCTTTCCGCGGCCATCACCGCGCCGGAAGCCCAGATCAGCCAGCTGAAGGCGGGCCTTGCCGACCTGAAGGCTGCCTCCAACGCCCGCGAGATCTCCCTGCTGGTTGGTGAGGGCGAGCTCAGCGTCAGCGACGTGGCACTGGCCGCCACCGAGGAGCCCGCGAAGGCGTAGCCGGCCAGAGTAGTGAAAGTAGGCCCTTTGCCCTGTTTTTGGGCAAAAGGGGAAGCCCCATCAGCGTTTTGCCGTTGGTGGGGCTTCGACTTTTCGGCCATCTGGTGACGCCTTGATGGTCTGGCAAAATCCTCAGACTTTCAGGTCTTCCTACCTCGTCACTGGTAGCCGCATACTGACTTTGCCGGTGGCTGCGCCAGTTGCCTGTCACTGAATCTTTGGTTTCTGCGTCCCGCTTCTTTCGAAGTGGGTAAAACCAATTCTTGTCCTGCCCATCCTGGAGCGCAAGAGCCCCGGCCGAACTACAAGTGAGTAGTTCTGCCGGGGCTCTTGGCGCGACCTGCCGGCCCGCCGACCTTAGTTGAATTCAGGCCGCTCGGTCCGGCTGCGCTTCAGCTCAAAGAAGTGCGGGAAGGAGGCGATGGCGGTGGTGGCATCCCACAGCCTGCCCGCTTCCTCACCGCGGGGAATCCGGGTGAGGACCGGGCCAAAGAACGCCGTTCCGTTGAAGGCCACAACGGGTGTGCCCACGTCCTGGCCCACCAGGGAGATGCCCTCCTCGTGGCTGGCCCGGAGCTGGTCATCATGGGCGTCTGTGGTTGCAGCCTCCGCCAGCGATGCGGGAAGACCACATTCGGCGAGAGCTTTGGCGATCACTACGTCGCGGTCCTTTTCGCCGCCCTCGTGGATCAGGGTGCCCATGGCGTCGTACAGCGCCTTGACCGTTTCCTGGCCGTGCTGCTGCTGGGCCGCGATAATGACGCGGACCATGCCCCAGGCATTGTCCATGGATTCGCGGTAGGCGGGTTCGAGCTCGCGGCCCTCATTGAGGACGGCCAGGCTCATCACATGCCAGTCCGTTTCAATGTCGCGGACGTCCTCCACTTCACTGATCCAGCGCGAGGTGATCCAGGCAAAGGGGCACAGGGGGTCGAACCAGAAGTCTGCCTTGTTCTTTGGAGCTCCGGTCATGGCGGCTTCAGTCATGGAAAATCCTTCCGAATGGTCGGCTGCGCAGGGGGCAGCCACAACGTGCGTGTAGGCAAGGCGGTGGCCAGGACGATCCTGGCGGTCAGGCGGACTTCCGGCGCTTGCTGACGTGCGGGATCATGGTGGGCTCCGCACCTTTGAGCACCACGTCCTCGGTGATCACCACGCTGGCCACATCTTCCCTGCTGGGAAGATCAAACATCACGGGAAGCAGCACTTCCTCCATGATGGCCCGCAGTCCACGGGCGCCGGTGCCTCGTTCCAGGGCCTGGTCGGCGATGGCATTGAGCGCGGTGTCGTCGAACACCAGCTCGACGCCGTCGATCTGGAACATCTTCTGGTACTGCTTTACCAGCGCGTTCTTCGGCGTGGACAAAATCTGGATCAACGCATCGCGGTCAAGGTTCGAGACAGTGGTGATGACGGGAAGACGGCCGATGAACTCAGGTATCAGCCCGAACTTCAGCAGGTCTTCGGGCATCACTTCGCCGTAGGAGTCCACCTTCTTGCTGGCCTCATTGAGCGGTGCCCCGAACCCGATGCCCTTCCGGCCGGACCTGGAGCCAATAATCTCCTCGAGCCCGGCGAAGGCCCCCGCCACGATGAACAGGACATTGGTGGTGTCGATCTGGATGAATTCCTGGTGCGGGTGCTTCCGGCCACCCTGCGGCGGCACGGAGGCGACGGTTCCTTCCAGGATTTTCAGGAGCGCCTGCTGGACACCTTCGCCCGAGACGTCCCGGGTAATGGAGGGGTTCTCGCTCTTGCGCGAGATCTTGTCGATCTCATCGATGTAGATGATGCCCTGCTCGGCCTTCTTGACGTCGTAGTCAGCGGCCTGAATGAGCTTGAGGAGGATGTTCTCCACGTCCTCGCCCACGTAGCCGGCTTCGGTGAGGGCTGTTGCGTCGGCCACCGCAAACGGAACGTTCAGGCGCCGGGCGAGCGTTTGTGCAAGGTAGGTCTTGCCGCAGCCCGTGGGGCCGATCAGGAGAATATTGGACTTGGCGATCTCGACGTCGTCGTGGTGCCCCCCATCGGCAAGGCTGCCCGACTTGGGCGCGTGGCCCGCCTGGATGCGCTTGTAATGGTTGTAGACCGCGACGGCGAGGGAACGCTTTGCGGGCTCCTGGCCGATGACGTATTCCTGCAGGAAGTCGAAGATCTCGCGCGGCTTGGGCAGTTCGAAGCTGCCCAGGTCAGCTACCTCCGCCAGTTCCTCTTCAATAATTTCGTTGCACAACTCGATGCATTCATCACAGATGTAGACACCGGGCCCGGCAATGAGCTTGCGCACCTGCTTCTGGCTCTTTCCGCAGAAAGAGCACTTCAGCAGATCCGTGCTCTCGCCAATCCGAGCCATATGTGAACCCCTTAGTATCCTGCTGCCAGGCAGCCTTGCACCGTTGCTGAAATCTTCACCGACCAGAGAGGCCCGGCTTGTGACATCTTCCACTCTAGGTCACATTCGCCCCCAAGGGTGGAAAGAAAAGGCCGGTGCGGCCAAATGAACTGGCCTGCACCGGCTTCCCGTTCTGCTACCTCGTGATGGCCTGAGGCTTGATCTTGCGTGAATCCAGCACCTGGTCGATGAGGCCGTAGGCCTGCGCTTCGTCGGCGGTGAGGATCTTGTCGCGCTCGATGTCGTTGTTGACCTGCTCCGACGTGCGGCCGGAATGCTGGGCCAGGGTGTCCTCGAGCCAGGAACGCATGCGCATCACCTCTGCGGCCTGGATTTCCAGGTCCGAGGCCTGTCCGCCCTGGCCGCCCGACAGGGCAGGCTGGTGAATCAGGACGCGTGCGTTGGGCAGGGCCAGCCGCTTGCCGGGTGTACCAGCAGCCAGCAGCACCGCAGCGGCGCTGGCGGCCTGGCCGAGGCAGACGGTCTGAATCTCTGGCCGGATGTACTGCATGGTGTCGTAGATCGCCGTCATGGCGGTGAAGGAACCGCCCGGCGAGTTGATGTAGAGGGTGATGTCGCGGTCGGGGTCCGTGGACTCAAGCACCAGCAGCTGGGCCATGATGTCGTCGGCCGATGCGTCATCCACCTGCACGCCGAGGAAGATGATGCGGTCCTCGAACAGCTTGGTGTAGGGGTCCTGGCGCTTGAAGCCGTAAGGGGTGCGCTCTTCGAACTGGGGCAGGACGTAGCGGCTGGACGGAAGATTACCGGCGGACCACCCGAAGTTGTAGTTCATGTTCATTGCTCCTGATCTGAGTGTTCTTTGATGCCGGGTCTAGTTCTGCGAGGCAGTCTCGCCGGAGGTGCCGTTGGCCGTTCCGCCGCCGCCGGACACGGAGCCGGCGTGCGCGGCGATCTTGTCGAAGAAGCCGTACTCGAGGGCCTCGGTGGCGGTGAACCACTTGTCGCGGTCGTTGTCCTTAAGGATGGTCTCAACGGTCTGGCCGGTCTGCTCGGCAGTCAGCTCAGCCATGACCTTTTTCATGTGAAGGATCAGTTCAGCCTGGATCTTGATGTCCGAGGCGGTGCCGCCGATGCCGCCGGAGGGCTGGTGCATCAGGACACGGGCGTTGGGTGTGGCGTAACGCTTGCCCTTGGTGCCGGAAGACAGCAGGAACTGGCCCATGGAGGCCGCCAGGCCGGTGGCCACGGTGACGACGTCGTTGGGGATGAACTGCATGGTGTCGTAGATGGCCATGCCGGCGGTCACCGAGCCGCCAGGGGAGTTGATGTAGAGGTAGATGTCCTTGTCCGGGTTTTCCGCCGACAGGAGCAGCAGCTGCGAGCAGATCGCGTTGGCGTTGTCGTCGCGCACCTCCGAGCCGAGCCAAATGATCCGCTCCTTGAGAAGGCGGTTGTAAATGTAGTTGTCCTGGGCTGCGGGATCGACGGTCGCCATCCGGGGGGCCTCTGGGTGCTGTGACATGTTTACTTACCTCTCGCTGGTGACGGTGACATCACTGAAAATCACTACTTGGACACTAACCGGTTTCACCGGCAATTTGTTCGCACCCCTGCGGCTGTTCGCTGACGGCGCACGATCGGCTGAAGCACAGGGACCGGGGCCCCTGTTAGACGCAAACAGCCCCCGGATCATTGGATCCGGGGGCCGTTCATCAAACGCGGAGGGACTAGGCCTTTGCCTCGGCCTTGTCGTCCCCGGCAGGGGTCTGGGCACCTTCTGCCTCGACTGCGGCGGCGTCAGCGGCCTCTGCCTCAACGGGCTCGGCTGCCGGGGCTTCCTCCTCGCCGCCGGGGCGTACGAAGTCGCTCAGGTCAACGGTGTTGCCCTCGGTGTCGGTGACCTCGGCCTGGCCCAGCACAACTGCCAGGGCCTTACGGCGGCGGACCTCGGAGACCATCATGGGAACCTGGCCGCTCTGATCAATGATCTGGGCGAACTGGTTGGGGTCCATGCCGTACTGGCTGGCGGTGGTGACGATGTAGTCGATCAGCTCGTTTTGGCTGACGTTGACTTCTTCCTTCTCGGCGATAGCGTCAAGGATGATTTCGTTCTGGAAGGCACGGGCGGTGTTGGCGCGGACCTCTTCGCGGTGCTCCTCGGTGTCGTGCTCACCCTCGCCGTGGCCGTTGCCCTCCTTGAAGTGGGCTTCGAGCTGCTCTTCCACGACCGAATCCGGCACGGGGACCTCTACCAGCTCAACGAGCTTGTCCAGGACCTTGTCGCGGGCTTCGACGCCCTGCTCCACGATTTTGGAGTCGGCGGCCTGCTTGGCCAGGTCTTCGCGGAGTTCGGCAAGGGTGTCGAATTCGGATGCGAGCTGGGCGAAGTCGTCGTTCGCCTCGGGGAGCTCGCGCTCCTTGACGGCCTTCACAACTACCTTGACCTGCGCGGCTTCACCGGCGTGGTCTCCACCCACCAGGGTGGTGTTGAAGATGGCGTCCTCTTCGGCGCTGAGGCCGGTGACGGCCTCGTCCATGCCTTCGAGCATGGTGCCGGCGCCCACCTGGTAGGACAGGCCGGAAGCGGAGTCAACCTCTTCGCCGCCAATGGTGGCGGTGATGTCGATGGTGAGGAAGTCGCCATCGGCGGCCGGACGGTCAACGGACTTGAGCGTGCCGAAGCGGCCGCGCAGTTCGTCCAGTGCCTTGTCCACGTCTTCCTCGGAGGACTGGGCGGCGGCAACCTCAACCTTGATGCCCGCGTAGTCCGGAAGTTCGATCTCGGGGCGGACGTCAACCTCGGCGGCGAACTTCAGGCCGCCGTCGGTGGCGGAGGGGTCCGGAACCTCGGTGATCTCAACCTCGGGACGGCTGAGCGGGCGGATGCCGGACTCTTGCACGGCCGCCTGGTACCAGCCGTTGAGGCCATCGTTGATGGCGGTCTCGAGAACGTAGCCGCGGCCGACGCGCTGGTCGATGAGCTTGGCGGGCACCTTGCCCTTACGGAACCCAGGGACCTGGATCTGCGAAGCAACAGTCTTGTAAGCCGAGTCGATGCTGGGCTTCAGTTCCTCAAAGGGAACCTCAACGTTGAGCTTGACCCGCGTGGGGGTGAGGTTCTCGACAGCGCTCTTCACGGTCTAAGTACTCCTGGGTTTGTGGGATGGGTTTCTGCAAACGCAATGTTCTGTCCGGGCCGAGTGGTCCGGGCCGCAGAGTCGGGGTGACAGGATTTGAACCTGCGACTTCCTGCTCCCAAAGCAGGCGCTCTAGCCAAGCTGAGCTACACCCCGTTAGTGCACAGGCAAGTCTACGGTGATACGCGCCGTGTTTGCACATTTGACACGTAGGCCATGGATTAGGTTTAGTTGTATCCGGCTTGGACAGCCAGCCCGAAGTTGCCGGCCTGCTAATATTGCAGATGCAGCTTCTTCCGGGGACGTAGCTTAATGGTAAAGCCTCAGTCTTCCAAACTGATTACGCGGGTTCGATTCCCGTCGTCCCCTCCACGAACAAGAAAGCCCCTCAGTTGAGGGGCTTTCTTGGCTTAATCTGCCCAGCAGGCCGTCCAGGGGATTTTGGCGGCGCCACAGCAGTAATTCCGGACGACGGGCGGCGTGTCCGTGCCGAAGTGCCCTGCGAGCGCCGAAGTGCCCTGCGAGCGCCGAAGTGCCCTGCCAGCGCCCCGCCCAGGCACGCAGCCCTGCTACTGCTGCTGGCAGTAAGGGCACCAGTAGAGGTTGCGTCCCGCCAGCTCCGCGGTCAGTACAGTCGTGCGGCAGACACGGCACGGCAGCCCCTGCCGCTTGTACACGTAATGGGCGTCATCCCGCGCCGGGAAGCTTTCGCTTATGGGCGGGACGGGCAGTCCGGCGGCAGACGCCCTGGCGGCCGTGGTGCCATCGAGCGTCCAGTACTTAGGCGGCGTGGTGATGATCCTGCCGTGGGCCACGCCGTCGTTCATGACGCTGACGACGTCGCGCCACAGCTTCCGCGCGGAGGTGTCAGGCAGGGCGGTTCCGGGCAGCCAGGGGTCAAGGCGCTGGCGAAAGAGAACCTCTGCGCGGTAGACATTGCCGACGCCGGCAATGATCTTCTGGTCCATCAGCAGTGCGGCCACAGGGACGTTGCGGCGCTGCAAGTTCCGGGTGAAGCGGCCGGCGTCGCCGCGAAGGTTCCGCAGGGGGTCGGGGCCGAGCCGCGCCAGCACCGCCTGGGCCTCGGCGCCGGTGATCGTCTCGCAGGTGGTGGCGCCGCGGAGGTCCGCCCAGCCGTTGCCCGAGGCCAGCCGCACCCGGACCGCGCCCACAGGGGCGGGCGGTCCGGCGTAGGGGGCGCCGCCGTCATCCTCCTCCGCAAAGCTCTCCCGCTCCCCCACCCGCCGCGGCGCGCCAATGCTGGAGGACCCGGTGAAGGTGCCGTCGCCGCCAAAGCTCCAGGCTCCATAGAGGCCCAGGTGGACGTGCAGTACCAGGGCGTTGTCGAAGTGCAGGAAGAGGTGTTTTCCGTGGGCTTCGGCGGCCACCATCGTGTGTCCGTCCAGGAGCGCCGCCCCCGCGCTGAACCTGCCCTGCGGACTGGACACGGCGAGCTGCCGGCCGGTGAAAACGTCGCCGAACTGCCGCGCCAGGCGCCGGACGGAATGCCCTTCAGGCACTACTCGATGACCTCACCGGTGGTTTCGTAGGCGGCGATCTTGCCGATCCTGCGGACATGGCGCTCGTCGTTGCTGAACGGCTCCGTCAGGAAGGCTTCGATCAGTTCGGTGGCTTCCTCCACCGTGTGCTGGCGGCCGCCGACGGCGACAACGTTCGCGTCGTTGTGTTCCCGGGCCAGGGTGGCCGTGGAGTGGTTCCAGGCCAAGGCAGCCCGGACGCCCTTCACCTTGTTGGCCGCGATCTGCTCGCCGTTGCCCGAGCCGCCGAGGACGATGCCCAGGGCGTGGACGCCTGCCTGCTGGTCAGCGACCACTGCCAAGGCGGCGTTGATACAGAAGGACGGGTAGTCGTCCTGGGCGTCGTAAACCTTGGGCCCGTGGTCCACCACTTCATACCCCTTGGCAGTCAGGTGGGATACCAGGTGGGCGCTGAGCTCCATGCCAGCGTGGTCGGTGGCAATGTGGACCCGCGGGAAGGCAGGGGAAGAAGTCACGAGAAGAATCCGTTCGGTTGGGGGCGCCGGCTGCCGGCCGGTAGCGCGCAGGCAGGGTCAGGACAACACGGTAAAGAATACTAGGACTCGGGTGGGCCGGGGGCTTCTGATGGGCCACCCGTCCGCCGCGCCCGGGCGGCGACCCGGGTCAGGACTTCAGCGAGCCTGGCAGCCGAGGCCGGGCTGCCGCCGCTCACCGCGAGGCGCTGGCCGTCCGTCTTGCTGACGACGACGGCGGGGCCGCTGCTGACGAGCATCGCTGCGGTTCCGTCGTGGTGCCGGTAACCCCACCCGCCGTAGTCTGCAGCCTTGACGTCGGCCGCGGTGGCCTCGGAAATGGCACCTGCGGGGACGTTCATGACCGGCACGAGGCCCGCCAGCAGGACTTTCAGGCCGGCCCGGTCGGCCTTGACGCGGGCGCACAGGAACGCCGCCCCCACGAGGGCAGCGACGACGAGCAGCCCGCCGAGCCACGGCACCACAATGGCGATGAGCGCCGAGGGAAACAGCGACGCGATGGCGATCATGACAAACACCGAGCTGCGCGCATGGACCCAAAGCCGGATGTTGTCCCGCGCCAGGTCCGGGTCCGCTTCCCTGACAATTGCGAGCTGGAGCGCCCGGTCGTCATCCGGCGACCATTGCTCGTCGGCCTTGAAGACGAAAGACATGACCACCCCCAGCGACACAGCCGCACCGCTGCCCAGTGCCAGGACAGTAGTGTCCACCCGTGATCCCCGGGCGTCCGCCAGTCCCGTCTGCCCCAGGAGGCCTGCAGCGAGTACGGTGGTGACGAAAAGGGTGACGAACAGCCCGGATCCCATCATGATCCGGCGCATCAGGACAGGCCTGTTGATGGGCACCGCCTGGTAGAGGACCAGCCATCCGGCGGCCACGATCATCACGGCGCCCACGCTGACATAGGCGCCGAAGGGCGCAAAGGAGGCACCGCCGTCGTCCGTCCAGCGGACGGCGAGCGGCTCGGGAAGGTCCGGGCGCAGAAGGAAGGCGCAGACCACGAAGGCTGCCGCCACAACCACCGGAAAGCCCGCAACAAAACGCAGGGCCTTGCTGTCCACCGATTCCATGAACTTGCCCATGATCTAACGCTACTCCCGCCGCTGCCCCTCGATTCCTACCTTTTCCCCTACCCACTGTGCGCCGCGCTACTTGCCAGGGGGTGCTGGAATGCAAGAATGATCAGAGCCGCCGCTGGGAACCGCCAGCCGGCAGACGCAAGCTTTCTGGAGGCCCCACTTTGCCAGGTATGAATCTGACGCGCGCCGAAGCCCGTGAACGTGCCGAAACGATCGCCGTCGAGTCCTACAACGTCAACCTGGACCTCACCCGCGGCGGGGACGTCTTTGGCAGCACCACCACGGTAAAGTTCAGCGCCAGGCCAGGCTCCTCCACTTTCATCGATGCCGTGACGCGGGCGGTGCACAGCGTCACCCTGAACGGCCGGAGCCTTGACCCTGCCACGGTGGCGGACGGCGTCAGGATCCAGCTGCCGGAGCTTGCGGAGCATAACGAGCTGACCGTCGTGGCGGATGCGCCCTACATGAACACCGGCGAGGGCCTGCACCGCTTCGTGGACCCGGTGGACGGCGAGGTCTACCTCTATACCCAGTTCGAGGTTCCGGACTCACGCCGGATGTTCGCCGTCTTCGAACAGCCAGATCTTAAGGCAACCTTTGCGTTCACCGTCACGGCGCCCTCGCACTGGGACGTCATCTCCAACTCCCCCACCCCGGCGCCGCAGGAAACCACGCCGGGCAGCGACGGCGCCGCGCGCTCCGTCTGGACCTTCTCCCCCACCCCGCGGCTCTCCTCCTATGTCACCGCCCTGATCGCCGGCCCGTACCAGGCGGTGCGCAGTGAAGTGGCCAGTTCGGACGGCAGGACCGTCCCGCTGGGGGTTTTCGCGCGCAGGTCGCTGATGCAGTACCTGGACGCGGACAACATCTTCGAGCTGACCCGGCAGGGCTTTAGATTCTTCGAGGCCCAGTTCGGCTGCCCCTACCCGTTCGAGAAATACGACCAGCTCTTCGTGCCGGAATTCAACGCCGGCGCCATGGAAAACGCCGGGGCCGTGACCATCCTGGAAGGCTACGTCTTCCGCAGCAAGGTCCCACATGCCCAGATAGAGCGCCGCGCCATTACGGTGCTGCACGAGCTGGCGCACATGTGGTTCGGCGACCTGGTGACCATGCGCTGGTGGAATGACCTGTGGCTTAACGAGTCCTTCGCCGAGTACATGTCACACCTCGCCGCGGTGGAGGCCACGTCCTTCACCAGCGCCTGGACCACGTTCGCCTCCGTGGAAAAGTCCTGGGCCTACCGCCAGGACCAGCTGCCCACCACCCATCCGATCTTCGCGGAGATCAACGACCTGCAGGACGTGGAGGTCAATTTCGACGGGATCACCTACGCCAAGGGCGCTTCGGTGCTACGCCAACTGGTGGCATGGGTGGGTCCGGAGCAGTTCATGGCCGGCGTGCGCGAGTACTTCGCCAAGCATTCCTGGCAGAACACCGAACTCAGCGACCTGCTGGTGGAGCTGGAAAAGGCCAGCGGCCGCGACCTGGACAGCTGGGGTCGGCAGTGGCTGGAAACCGCCGGCGTCAACACGTTCAAGCCGGAGTTCGAGGTGGACGGCGGGGGCCGGTTCACTTCCTTTTCGATCCTGCAGTCCGCCGTGGACGAGTGGCCCACCATCCGTCCGCACCGCCTTGCGGTGGGGTTCTACCATCTCACCGGCGCCGGCAGGCTTGAGCGGGTGCACCGGGAGGAACTGGACGTCGACGGCGGACGCACTGAGGTGCCTGCGCTGGTGGGCATGGCCCAGCCGGACCTGGTCCTGGTCAATGACGACGACCTTGCCTACGCGAAGGTGCGGCTGGACGAAAAATCGCTGGCGACAGCAACGGCGCACCTGAAGGACTTCGGCCAGAGCCTGCCCAGGACACTTGTGTGGAACTCAGCGTGGGACGCTGCCAGGGACGGGGAGACCCCGGCGCGGAAGTACGTGGAACTGATCCTGGCCAATGTGGGCGCAGAGTCCGACTCCTCCGTGATCCTGGTCCAGCTCCGCCAGCTGGCCACCGCGCTAAACTTCTACGTGGCTGAGGAACACCGCGAAGCAACAACGGTGGCGGCAGTGGACAGCCTCTGGGACCTCGCGTCCGCGGTTCCCGGCGGCTCTGACGCCCAGCTGCAGTTCGTTAAGTCCTTCGCGCTGCTGGCGCGCAGCACGTCCCAGCTGGACAGGGTGGCCGGGCTGCTCGATGGTTCGCTGTCGCTGGACGGGCTGGCTGTGGACCAGGACCTGCGGTGGGAGCTGGTGGCGTCCCTGGTTGCCGGCGGACGGATGGGACAGGACGGCATCGACGCCGAACTCGCCCGCGACAACACCTCCAGCGGGCAGAACGCCGCTGCCCTGGCCAAAGCCGCCCTCCCCACCCCGGAGGCGAAAGCGGCCGCTTGGGAGACCATCGTGGTCAAGGGCGAGCTCTCCAACGCCCTGCAGGGTTCGGCCGTCACCGGCTTCATGCGGGTGCTGGACCGGTCCCTCCTCGAGCCGTACGCCGAAAAGTACTTCGAGGCCGTACCCGGCATCGTCGAGAACCGCACGCACGCGCTGGCCCAGCAGATCGTCGCCGGGCTTTACCCCGCGCTGCTGACCGCCCAGGCGACCGTTGACCGGACGGACGGCTTCCTGGCGGCGCTTCCGCCCGCAAGCGCCGCGCTGCGGCGGATGATGCTGGAAAACCGCGACGCCGTCGCCCGGGCTTTGCGGGCCCGAGCGGCCGACGTCCTTCCCGGCGAAGCGTAGGCGGGACGCATGGGCCTGGGTGAACATCAGTATGCGCTGGCGGTCCAGTGGACGGGAAACCTGGGTGCCGGGACCTTGTCCTACCGCGGCTATTCCCGGGACCACGACATCCTGGTTCCCGGACTGCCGGTGCTCAAGGGCTCCGCGGACCCCACCTTCCACGGTGACAAGGAGCGCTACAACCCGGAACAGCTGCTCCTGGCCGCTCTGGCACAGTGCCACATGCTCTCGTTCCTGCACGTGGCCGTGAAGCACGGGGTGGTGGTGACGGAATACCGCGACGACGCCTCCGGAATCATGAGGCTGAACCGGGACGGAAGCGGCCAGTTCGAGCGCGTGACGCTGCGCCCGCAGGTGACGGTGACGAACGCGGACCACCTTGAGCTGGCCGGGCAGATGCACCATGAGGCGAACCTGCTGTGCTTCATTGCCCGCAGCGTCAACTTTCCGGTGGAGCACCAGCCGCAGACGGTGGTTGGCGGGCTGTAGCGCTCACCGTTTAGGCTCCCGCTCGCAGGAGCGCAACGAGCTTTGCCTCGGTTTCCGGGGTCAGCCCGGCTTTTCGGGGCCGGTCCAGACCGCGGCGGCGTTCGTCCGCCAGGGTGTCCGCCAGCGTTTCCTGCCACGGCCGGAGCTGCAGGCCGGCGCCGACGGCGGCCCGGTTGCTTCGTGCCATGAAGCCGCCGTGCGCCGGCGGGAGCCACAGCGGCAGCGAATCCTGGCCTGCCCAGTAGCCGACGCCCTGGTCCGCGAGCCAGTCCGCCTCCGCCGGAAGGGCCTCACCCTCATGGCCGGCGGCAGCGCGGGAAGCCGCGATGTACGCGCCAAAAGCCACCTGCTCACCCAGCGCATTCGCCGGCCCGGCAAGCTGCCTCCCAGCTGCCAGCAGGATCCAGGCGGCGAGGTCACGTACATCAATAACCTGGACCGGGCTGTTGTCGATGGCCGGCACAATGACCGGCAGGCCGTCCCTGGCAAAACGACCCGGCCAGTAGCCGTAGCGGTCCGAACCGTCGCCGGGGCCGCCAATGAGTCCGGCCCGGCACAGATGTGCCTTCCCGGCTGCAGCCCGTAGCGTGGCTTCCTCGATCGCAACCTTCGACTCGCCGTAATTCTCCGGCGTTGACGGCTGCCCGGGGGCAAGCTGCGGAAGGAGTGCGGCTTCCTCAGCCGCCCCGGGAACCGATGCATCGGCGTACACGGAGCAGCTGGACACGAAGGTCCAGTGGGCCGCCCGGTCCGAAAGGGCTTCCAGCGCCTGGATGGCGGGCACCGGATCCCGGGCGACATCCACCACTTCGTCCCACTCGCCGCCGGCACCCGCATAGGCAATACCGCCCGATGCACGGTCGGCCTTGAGCCACACCGCCCCTGCCGGTGGTTCAGCCGCGGAGCCCCGGGCCAGGCACGTGACCTGGTGACCGGCTGCCACCGCCTGGCGGACTATTTCTGCTGACAGGAAGGCGGTGCCGCCCAGGACCAGGATGCGCATGTGAACACGCTACGGCGCTAGGGTTAAAAGAGAACAGAGCCTTCCGCGCCGGGCGTAGCCTGCGCGGCGGTGTACGACCCCCGGCACCGGCCGGAGAACCCAGGAGCATCTCCCCCTTATGGTCAGCATGTTGTCAGTCCTTCCTTCCGCCGCCAGTGATCCCGGCGGCGTAAGCATCACGGGCATCGTGATCAGCCTCGGTGTGGGCGTCACGGTCTGGCTGGTTGCCACCTTCATCATTTCCCGCATCACCCGTCGGGTGGCCTCGGGCAGCAGCCTGTTCAAGAGGCCCACATTCAAGTGGGTGGCGCCGGCCCTGCGTGCCCTGGACCATGAACGGCGGGTTCAGCGGGCCGAAACCATCGGTTCCCTGCTGAACAGCGTTGTCGGCGTACTGGTGGTCATCATCACGGGCATGTACGTCCTGCAGAACCTGGACATCAACATCGCGCCCCTTCTCACCAGCGTGGGCATCCTAGGTGTCGCCATCGGTTTCGGTGCCCAGCAGCTGATCCGCGACTTCCTGGCCGGGATCTTCATTACCATTGAAGACCAGTACGGCATCGGCGACGTCATTGAAACCAGCGAGGTTGTGGGCGTGGTGGAATCCATGGGGCTGCGCATCACCCGGGTACGCTCCGACGACGGCGCCATCTGGTACCTGCGCAACGGGGAGATCCTGCGGGTGGGCAACCGCTCACAGGGGAACTACACGCCATGGCACGAGCTGCCGGACGGGACCACGGACCAGGCAAGTGACCAAAGCGCTGAAACCAAGAAGACCGAGCAGAAGGCCGGAGACTGACCATGACCCTTCCCATTGAGCCGCAGCGCCCGCAGCTGATGCAGAACGATCCGTTCAGCAAGCCCGGCTACACCGACAACTTCTACGATGCCGTCGGCGGTCATGAGACGTTCGTGAAGCTGATCGACGTCTTTTACGACGGCGTTGCAACAGACCCGCTGCTGCGTCCCATGTACCCCGAAGAGGACCTGGGGCCGGCGAAGCGCCGCTTCCTGATGTTCCTGGAACAGTACTGGGGCGGGCCCACCACCTATGGCGAAGAGCGCGGGCATCCACGGCTGCGCATGCGGCATATGCCTTTCCAGGTGACGCCCGAGGCGAAGGAACGCTGGCTCTTCCACATGCGTGCCGCCGTCGACGCCCTGGAATTGCCGCCGCTCTACGAGGGAACGCTGTGGGACTACATGGAGCGCGCAGCGCTCTCGATGGTAAACAGCCCCTCAACGCCCTAAGGCTGGTGCAGCAGCTGTCCCTGGACCCCGCTGCTGATGGCGGCCAGCCTTAAAGCAGCCCGCTCCCGGTGCGCGCGAGCACGTGGCCGCGGGTGCCGCTGAGCCGGAACCAGCGGCCGGCGCGGTAGAGCTTCTGGTCACCGTCGGCCAGGAAACCCAAAGCCAGGGCGGCGAAAGCGGCTCCGGCCGGCAGGCCTGACTCGTCCAGCTCCCTCCCCCATACGGCGGCACGGGCGTTGTTGACCATGAGCGCGCCCGGCTTGTCCGGCACGATTCCCGCCACTTCCGCGATCCCTGCCTCCGCAGCCTTCCGCAGCCCTGCATCGCTCCGCTGGCCCATGAGCTCCCACCCGCTCCGGGGGGCACCCACTCCTGTCCAGGATTCGGTAACGGTCGACGGCGGTACGGGCAGTTCCACATCGTCCCCGCCCGAGCGTGCCAGACGGTCCAAGACAGCGGACAGAGCTACCGTCACGTCCGTTTCAGAGGGCCTTGCCAGTGCCATGGTGCGGAGCCCCAGGATGGTGGGGGTGGACTCACCCAGCAGCCTGGGCCTCAGGACGCAGACGTAAGCGGCGAGAACGGAACCCGCGGCCTGAAGCCGGATGGCGCCGTCGTCGATGGCCTTCGCCCGGGTGGCGAACGTTCGAAGATCAGCCAGGTCCTGCGGATCGGCGAACCGGAATGACGAGGTGAGTAAGTCAGTCACACCAAGAACACTACCGGCTGGAGCTTTGTTGAGCAGTGCCGGGGCGCCGTCTAGAGTCGAACCATGACTGAAGCCGACGCCGAACTCCTGGCGCTTCCCAGCGCGGACCCCACTGCCTCGCTTATCTCGCTCCTTGACCTCGGCCAGCTTGAGGGAGCCCGGACGGACGAGGACATCTTCCTTGGTCCTTCCCAGCAGCAGCCCCACCATCGGGTCTTCGGCGGCCAGGTACTGGCCCAGTCACTGATTGCTTCCATGAGGACGGTGGACCCCGGGCGCTTTGTGCATTCGATGCACGGATACTTCCTCCGTCCCGGCGATGCGAACAAACCCATCACCTTCGGTGTCCAGCGCCTGCGTGACGGCCGTTCCTTCTCTGCCCGCCGGGTGCACGCCTACCAGGAGGGTGTTCCCATCCTGTCCATGATCGCCTCGTTCCAGGGCGAGGACGAAGGCATCGAACATGAGTCCGAAATGCCCGCCGGCATTCCCGACCCGGAGTCCCTGCCCAGCACCGCCGACCTCTTGGGCAAGTTCGACCACCCCGTGGCGCGGCACTGGGCCTACGAGCGGCCCTTCGACATCCGGCACGTGGATGCGCCGCTGTACGTCTCAGCCAAAGGACCGAAAGAAGCGCGCAACGCTGTCTGGATGAAGACCTTTGGGCCCATGCCGGACAACCCCAACCTGCACCGGGCCGCCCTGGCCTACGCCAGCGACTACACACTGCTGGAGTCCATCCTGCGGCGCCACGGGCTGAGCTGGATCACCCCGGGGATGAACGTTGCCAGCCTCGACCATGCGATGTGGTGGCACCGTCCCGCCCGGGTGGATGAATGGCTGCTGTACGTCCAGGAATCGCCCAGCGCCCAGGGTGCCCGCGGCCTGGCCACCGGCAAAATCTTCAACCAGGCGGGCCAGCACGTTGCGTCGGTTGCCCAGGAGGGAATGGTCCGCGTGCCCACTGATGTGAAGAGCAAGGTGGTGGGCGCCTTCCAGTCCAAGGTGGTGGAGCACCAAATCCGCAAGGCGGGCCGGAACTAGCAGATACGCCGAAGGCGGGCACCCCATGGATGGGTGCCCGCCTCCGGTTTTCCCGGCGCTGTTTCCGGGCCGCTCTATGTCCTAGTCGCGGGTGAGGCGGCGGTGCGTTACCCGGTGCGGCTTGGCGGCATCCGGTCCCAGCCGCTCCACCTTGTTCTCCTCGTAGGATTCGAAGTTGCCCTCGAACCAGTACCACTTGGAGGGGTTTTCCTCGTCGCCTTCGTAGGCCAGGATGTGCGTGGCCACCCGGTCCAGGAACCAGCGGTCGTGCGAGACCACCACGGCGCAGCCGGGGAACTCCAGCAGCGCGTTTTCCAGGCTGCTGAGGGTTTCGACGTCGAGGTCGTTGGTGGGTTCGTCAAGGAGCAGGAGGTTTCCGCCCTGCTTGAGGGTCAGGGCGAGGTTCAGGCGGTTGCGCTCACCACCGGACAGCACCCCGGCCTTCTTCTGCTGGTCCGGGCCCTTGAAGCCGAAGGCGGCAACGTAGGCGCGGGACGGCATTTCGACGTTGCCCACCTGGATGAAGTCGAGCCCGTCGGACACGACCTCCCAGAGGGTCTTGTTGGGGTCGATGCCGCCCCGACTCTGGTCCGCATAGGAGATCTTGACCGAATCGCCGATCTTCAGGTCGCCGCCGTCGAGCGGTTCCAGGCCAACGATGGTTTTGAACAGAGTGGTCTTGCCGACGCCGTTGGGCCCGATGACGCCCACGATGCCGTTGCGGGGCAGGCTAAAGGACAGCCCGTCGATCAGGACCCGGTCTTCGAAGCCCTTCTGCAGGTTTTTGGCCTCCAGGACCAGACCGCCCAGGCGGGGTCCCGGCGGGATCTGGATTTCTTCGAAGTCCAGTTTGCGCGTGCGGTCCGCCTCAGCGGCCATTTCCTCGTACCGGGCCAGGCGGGCCTTGGACTTGGTCTGGCGGCCCTTGGCGTTGGAGCGCACCCACTCGAGTTCCTCGGCGAGGCGCTTGGCCTGCTTGGCGTCCTTCTTGCCCTGGATCTCCAGGCGGGCACGCTTTTTCTCCAGGTAGGTGGAGTAATTGCCTTCATAGGGGTACAGGTGGCCGCGGTCCACCTCGGCAATCCATTCCGCCACGTGGTCAAGGAAGTACCGGTCGTGGGTCACGGCAAGGACTGCGCCGGGGTAGCTGGACAGGTGCTGTTCGAGCCACAGCACACTTTCCGCGTCCAGGTGGTTGGTGGGCTCATCAAGGAGCAGCAGGTCCGGCTTCTGCAGGAGGAGCTTGCAGAGCGCGACGCGGCGGCGTTCACCACCGGAAAGGTTAGTGACATCCGCGTCAGCAGGCGGGCAGCGGAGGGCGTCCATGGCCTGTTCCAGCTGGGAGTCGAGGTCCCAGGCGTCGGCGGCGTCGATTGCTTCCTGAAGCTTGCCCATCTCTTCAAGGAGGGTGTCATAGTCAGCGTCCGGGCTGGCCATTTCCTCGGAGATCTCGTTGAACCGCTGGATCTTGCCGTAAATCTCGCCCACGCCTTCCTGGACGTTGCCCAGGACGGTCTTTTCTTCGTTGAGCGGGGGTTCCTGGAGCAAGATGCCGACGCTGTAGCCGGGGCTGAGCCGGGCTTCGCCGTTCGAGGGGGTGTCCAGCCCTGCCATGATTTTGAGGATGGTGGACTTACCGGCACCGTTCGGGCCCACGACGCCGATCTTGGCACCGGGGAAGAAGGACATGCTTACGTCATCAAGAATGAGTTTTTCGCCAACGGCTTTGCGGGCCTTGGTCATTGTGTAGATAAATTCCGCCATGCTTCCAAATCTAGTGGGTTGGCGGGCATATCTCACATTCCGTCCGGCAAGCTCACGAGCCTACAAAGCACTTGCCGCTTGCCAATACCGGCAGGACCGTCACTGCCACGGCGCCGTCCCGCACCTGGCCGATCACGCAGTCGTCCCCCTGCAGCACCGCTGCCTCGATCGCATCGGCCTCCAGGCCGGTGGGTGTCCGGCTCTGCGACACTTCAAGTACTCCGGGCGCGATCCCCGCTCCAGCCAGCGCTTCACTTACCTGTGCCGTGGCCGGCTTGGGCGTCCCGGCCGCCAGCTTGCCGAGTGTTTCCATCACCTTCTGCCGGACTGCTTCGGTAGCGGCGGCTTCAGCGGCCGAAGCGCCTGCACCGGGTGCGTCGCCGCTGGAAACTGAGCCGCCGGAAACTGGCGCAGTGGCGGCGGTATTCGCCAGAGGGCCTGCAGGCTGCGTTCCGGGGGCAGCAGCATCCGTGGCCGGGACGTCAGCAGATGGGGCTGCAGTTGTCGGCCCAGCAGGCGCTGCCCGGTTATGCACGGGGATCGCGAAGCCGCAGCCGGCCAAGGAGGTGACCAGCACAGCTCCGGCCAGCACCGCCAGGAGGCGGGGTGCGAAGGGATTTCTCGAAGCGTAAGGAGCAGCGGGAGAGGCACCGGCCGTACTGTTCTGCCGGTGGTCGGGGGTGCGCCGCATGGTGCCATTCTGCCATGCGGCCCTGCAGCCGGGTACATCCTGTGCGGGCAGGTTGCGGCCGGGGGGTGCCGGGACCTGCCCGCCCAGGAAACAGTAAGCGTTGACAGCAGGACTTTCCTCTCTCCTAATCCGGATTGCCAGGAGCCCGGACAAGGATGTAGATGCGCTAGGCTCCGGATTCGGCCAGTTCCCCCGTTTCCAGGTCCAGGGCTACCAAGTCACCGTTTCTGTCCTCGACGTACGCTGCAGCCGGATCGCCGCCGTCGGCCCCTTCCTCTTCACTGTCCTCAGGCTCCTCGAAGGTTCCGTCCGGGCCGGGCTGATGGCCGCCGTCGAAGGAGGGTTCCTGCTCGACCAGCGAGAGCAGCGGCTTGGTGGAGGACCGGATGAAGTTGGCCGTGCCCCAGGTGAGATCATGGCCTACGGCTTCGGCATCAATGGTGTGTGAGTAGTAGACCCTGCCGTCCCTTTCCCAACTGCGGATTTTCAGCTTGCCCAGCACGATGACGGGCTGGCCCTTCCTGATGCTGCAGCCCATGCTTCCTGCAAGGTGGCGGTAGCCCTGCACCAGGAACCAGTTGGTGTGGCCGTCTGCCCAGGTGCCGGTTTCCCTGTCATAGCGCCGGGTGGTGGACCCTATCCGGAAGGAGGCGGTGGCCACTCCCCCTGTTGTCGTAGCGCTTTTGATCTCGGTGGCAACAAAGCCCCGGATCGTTATGGTGTCGCTCATCTTCTTCGTCCTGTCTTCAATGGTTGATGCCTTTGCAGGCAAGACCAGCTTGGCGCCGAAGCAAACCCGCGGGGAGGCGGTAATGGGTCTATGTGCACAACCTGCAGCTGTGGCCGACTGTGGAGGATCAGTAGCCGCCTGGAGTCGATGACAGCGCCCGCAGTGCGGGCAATGTAGACTTTTTGAGGCGCCGGATTTCAACTCCGGAATCCACTGCCTCAGTAGCTCAGGGGATAGAGCAGCGGCCTTCTAATCCGCCGGTCGGGGGTTCGATTCCCTCCTGGGGCACCGCGTGGGTTGGCGCCCCGGTCCATGGACCGGGGCGCGGCTTTTTCCTTCAATGCATCAGCTGCCGCCGCTGCCGCCAACGTCCGCGAAGAAGCGATCGGTGCCAGCGCAACCGGGGATGCCTGGAGCCTATTACTGCAGCCGGTGCGGCGCGTCCACCAGGGACCGGACCACGCTCCCGGCCGCGCCGAGGAGCGCCCCGGCCTGCCCCACGGCGGAAAGCCCCACTTGTTCAGGAGCGAACCTGCCGGGGGCATACCGCTCCAGGCTGTTTAAAAGGGGCACCCTCAGCCACGGGTCAAGGACGGCAAAGTGGCCGCCGAGCACGACCGATCCGATATTCATTACACGGGCGGTTGAGGCGAGGGCAACGCCCAGGTACCGCCCGGCGCGCTCCACCGCCGACAGTGCGCGCGGCTGGCCGTCGTTAAGTGCCCGCACGAGCGCCTCGATGGATTCGGTCCGCGTCCGGGACTCCGCCGCGATACCGGCAGCAGCAAGAATGGCATCCTGCCCCGACAAGGTTTCAAGGCAGCCCGTTCCGCCGCAGGAACAGCGCACCCCTTCGGGATCCACCACTATGTGTCCAACTTCGCCGGCATGTCCCCCCGGACCGGTAAAGAGTTCGGAACCAACAACCAGCCCGCCGCCGACGCCCACCTCGCCCGAGACGAAAACGAAGTCGGACGCGCCGTCTGGACGGTGCCGGAGTTCGGCCAGGGCAGCGGCGTTCGCCTCGTTAAACAGCTCAACGCCCAGCGGCACATCAGGCAGCAGCGCGCCGAGGTCAAGGTCCACGTTGGTCCAGCCCAGGTTGGGGGCGGTCAGAACGCGCGCCGCCGCTGGATCCACCAGCCCGGGCACTGCCAGCCCTCCCCCAAGCACCTGGACGCCGCCGTCTCCCGCCGCGGCCCGCACCTTTGCTGCCAGTCCGGCAAGTGCTGCCAGCACCGGGACGTGGCCACCTGACCGGTTATCCCTCTCCTGCGTCTCGCGCACCAGCAGGTTGCCCGCGAGGTCCGTAACCCCGGCCGAAATGTAGTCGACGTTGATTTCCATGCCCATGACGGACCGGGCAGGATGCAACTCCAGTCCCACGCTGGGCCGGCCGCGTCCCTGCTGGCTGAGTCCCACTTCCCGGACCAGTCCAGCCTCCAGCAGGTCCAGCACGAGGCTCGAAACGGAGGCCTTGGTCAGGCCCGTCGCAGATGCCACCTGCGCCCGGCTCAGGTGAACCCCGGCAGGCGCCTCCGCAATCCTGCCCAGCACCAGGGAGAGATTGCTCCGGCGGACATCGCCCATACTGCCGGGCACTCCGGACTCAGGGGCCGCCACCGCAGATGCCGGCATCACCATCACAACTCTCCTTGCCATTACTTCGGGCCGCGGGGCCCCAGGGGTCTTGACCCCACCCTACTTCCCGCATATAGTTCAGGCAATAAACTAATCGTCGCAACCGCGGCACTGACTGCAAGGACGCATCATGGCTCTCTCCCCCACACCCGCTGACAAGTTCACCTTCGGCCTCTGGACCGTTGGCTGGACGGGCGCCGATCCGTTTGGCGTCGCCACCCGTGCGGCGCTGGATCCGGTCGAGGCAGTACACCGGCTCAGCGAACTCGGCGCGTACGGCATCACCTTCCACGACAACGACCTCATCCCCTTCGAGGCATCGGCATCCGAGCGGGACCTGATCCTGAAGAACTTCAAGGCAGCACTGGCCGAGACCGGCCTGAAGGTGCCCATGGTGACCACCAACCTCTTCAGCCACCCGGTGTTCAAGGACGGCGGCTTCACCTCCAACGACCGCTCCATCCGCCGCTTCGCGCTCAGCAAGGTCCTGCGCAACATCGACCTCGCCGCGGAGTTTGGCGCCGAAACGTTCGTCATGTGGGGCGGACGCGAGGGCAGCGAATACGACGGCTCCAAGGACCTCTCAGCTGCCCTGGACCGAATGAAGGAAGGCGTTGACACCGCCGCCGGCTACATCAAGGAAAAGGGCTACAACCTGCGGATCGCCCTGGAGCCCAAGCCCAACGAACCGCGCGGTGACATATTCCTGCCCACGGTTGGCCACGGCCTGGCCTTCATCGCCCAGCTCGAACACGGGGACATTGTGGGCCTGAACCCCGAAACCGGCCACGAGCAGATGGCAGGGCTGAATTTCACCCACGGCATCGCCCAGGCCCTGTGGGCAGGCAAGCTCTTCCACATCGACCTCAACGGCCAGCGCGGCATCAAGTACGACCAGGACCTCGTCTTCGGCCACGGCGATCTCACCAGCGCCTTCTTCACCGTGGACCTGCTCGAAAACGGCTTCCCCAACGGCGGCCCCCGCTATGAAGGTCCCCGCCACTTCGACTACAAGCCCTCCCGCACTGACGGTTACGACGGTGTCTGGGAATCCGCCAAGGCAAACATGGCCATGTACCTGCTCCTGAAGGAACGCGCCCTGGCCTTCCGTGCAGATCCGCAGGTCCAGGAGGCCCTGGCTGCCTCCGGCGTCTTCGAGCTCGGCGAAAGCACCCTGTCAGCCGGCGAAAGCACCGCCGACCTGCTTGCCGACGCTGCCTCGTTCGAGGACTTCGACGCCAACAAGGCCGCCGAGCGCTCCTTCGCGTTTGTCCGCCTCAACCAACTGGCCATCGAACACCTGCTCAACGCCCGCTAAACGGGCCTACGCCACTTAGGCAACCGCCGTCGTCGGCCCGTTCCTCAAGGTGCGGGCCGGCGACGGCTTTTCCAGAAAAGGAACCTTCAATGCCATTAGTTGCCGGAATCGACAGCTCCACCCAGTCCTGCAAGGTGGTGATACGCGACGCCGAGACCGGGGCGCTGGTCCGGCAGGGCCGCGCCGCCCACCCTGAAGGCAGTGAAGTCCACCCGGACCACTGGTGGACGGCCCTGCAGGAAGCCATCGCCCAGGCGGGCGGCCTGGACGATGTGGCGGCAGTATCAGTCGGCGGCCAGCAGCACGGCATGGTCTGCCTGGACAGCGATGGCCAGGTTGTGCGGCCGGCGCTCCTCTGGAACGACACCCGCAGCGCAGGCGCCGCAGCGGACCTGATCAAGACAGCAGGCGAGGGCGATGCTGCCGCCGGCGCCCGCTATTGGGCCCAGGCCACCGGCACTGTTCCCGTGGCGTCCCTGACGCTGACTAAGCTGCACTGGCTGGCAGGGAACGAGCCGGAGAACGCCGCAAGGGTGGCTGCCGTCTGCCTCCCCCACGACTGGCTGACGTGGCGGCTCATGGGCTACGGTCCCGGGAGCGGCGAGGCGGGACTGGCCGCCCTGAGGACTGACCGCTCGGACGCATCGGGAACCGGCTACTTCTCGACGGCGACGGGAGAGTATCTGCCGGACGTCCTGAAGTCTTCGCTGGGTCACGTTCCACTGCTCCCGGAGGTGCTTGGTCCGCTGGACTCCGCCGGGAAAACATTCGGCGGCGCCGTCCTGGCGGCTGGCGCCGGGGACAATGCGGCGGCAGGGCTGGGAGTGGGGGCAGGCTTGGGTGACGTGGTCATGTCCCTCGGCACCTCGGGAACGGTGTTCGCAGTGTCGGCCACTCCGGCCGCAGACCCCTCGGGCCTGGTTGCCGGATTCGCCGATGCGGCCGGGCACTACCTGCCACTGGTCTGTACGCTCAACGCCACCCGGGTGTTCGATGCCACCGCAGCCCTGCTGGACGTCACGCTGCAGGAGTTCAATGAGTTGGCGCTCTCAGCCGCACCGGGTGCCGGCGGCCTGACCCTGGTCCCATATTTCGACGGCGAGCGCACACCCAACCTGCCCGACGCGACGGGCTCCCTGCACGGCATCACCCGTGGAAACTACACCCCGGCGAACCTGGCCAGGGCCGCCGTCGAAGGCGTGGTCTGTTCCCTTGCCGACGGCCTGGCTGCCCTGCAGCACCAGGGGGTTGATGCCCGGCGCGTCATCCTGGTGGGCGGCGGGGCGCAGTCTGCCGCGGTGCAGGAGGTGGCGCCGCAACTGCTGGGGATAGAGGTGGTGGTGCCGGAGCCGGGCGAATATGTGGCCGACGGCGCCGCCCGCCAGGCAGCCGCGGCACTCACGGGGCAGTTCCCGGACTGGACGAGGACCGCCGTCGAACTTTCCGCAAGGAAGGACGACGCCGGCGTGTTGGCCAGGTACCGCCGTTGCGCCTCCCTCTACGGCTAGAGTCGCCAGGCACAGGAAAGGACCCGGACCGCAGAAGCGGTCCGGGTCCTTTCACGTGGGGCGCAGGCTCCTGCCGTGACGTAGCAGGAACCCGCGGTCTGTATCAGGTCAGGCGTACGGCAGGACGAGGTCCGCGTAGCGCTCCTTGACTGCGGCCAGGACGGTGTTGCCGTCCGTGTCCCAGATGTCCTGGTTGAAGATTTCCACCTCGATGTCGCCGGTGTAGCCGGCATCACGCACCCAGGTGCCGATGGTGGCGAAGTCCACGACGCCGTCCCCCATGTACCCACGCGACAACAGCGGATCTGCGGCGATGGGCATGTTGAAGTCGCAGACCTGGTAGGAGGCGATGCGGTCCTCCCGGCCGGCACGCTCGATCTGCGCCTTGAGTTCGGGGTCCCACCAGACGTGGAACGTGTCGACGGCGACACCCACCGTTGAGGCGTCGAAGGGCGCCGCGAGGTCCAGGGCCTGGCCCAGGGTGGAGATCAGAGCCCGGTCCGCGGCGTACATCGGGTGCAGCGGTTCCAGGACCAGGCGGACGCCGTTCTCCTGGGCGAACGGAACCAGGTCGGCGAGGCGGTCCGCAACCCGACGGCGTGCGGCCACCACGTCCTTCTCCCCGGGTGTTAGCCCGCCGACCACCAGGAACAGTTCCCGGGTGTCCAGGGCAACGGCTTCCAGGATGGCTGCGCGGTTGTCCGCGAGGGCCGCTGCCTGGCCCTCTGTATCCGGGGCAGTCAGGAAGCCGCCCCGGCACAGGGACGAAACGCGCAGTCCGGCGTCCTTGATAAGGCGCGCTGCCTTGTCCAGGCCCGCTTCCTTAACGCGGTCCCGCCAGGGGCCGATGGCCGGAATGCCGGCCTTGACGCAGCCCTCCACCACCTCGGCGAGGGTCCACTTCTTGGTGGTGGCGCTGTTGATGGACAGCCTTGAGAAGTCGCTCATACCCCCACCCCGTTGATGCGCAGGTAATCGGACATCCGGAAGGCAGCCAGCGCGGGGTCCTTCAGCAAGCCGGCCTGGTCTGCGAGTTCGAACGTCATGGCCAGGTGGCACACCGAGCGTCCCGAGTGCAGGCCGCCCACCATCTGGAAGCCGGGCTGCTTGCCGTTGAGCCAGGACATAAACGCGATGCCGGTCTTGTAGTAGAACGTGGGTGCACTGAAGATGTGCTTGCCCAATTCCCGGGTTGAGTCCAGGATCTCGCGGGCCTTTGCGCCGTTGCCGGCGTCGTAGTTCTGCAGGGCCACCGAGGCGGCCGGGTAGATTGCGGCGAAAATCCCCAGCAGGGCGTCCGAGTGGTGGCTGCCGTCGCCGTCGATGAGCTCGGGGTAGTTGAAGTCATCACCGGTGTAGAGGCGGACGCCTTCGGGAAGCGCCGCGCGCAGGGCCACCTCGTGGCTGGCGTCCAGCAGGGAAACCTTAACGCCGTCCACCTTGTCCGCGTTGTCCTTGATGAGGCCGAGGAATGTCTCGGTAGCTGCAGACACCTCGTCCGAACCCCAGTAGCCGGCGAGGGCGGGATCGAACATCGTGCCAAGCCAGTGCAGGATGACCGGCTGGTCCACCTCCTGCAGCAGGGTGGAGTACACCTTCAGGTAGTCCTCAGGGCCGGTAGCTACCTTGGCCAGGGCCCGGGAGGCCATCAGGATGACCTTGGGCCCGGCTTCTGTGATCACCGCGATCTGCTCGCGGTAGGCTTCAAGGACAGCCTTGAGGCCGGCTTCTCCCACCGGAAGGGAGCCGATGTCCAGCTGGTCCGTGCCGGCGCCGCAGGACACGAGGTCCCGGACGGACTTGCCGGCCGTGGCCGCGCTGCCGGACGACACCACCGCAGCCGCTTCGACGCCGGTGCGTTTAATCAGCTGCTGGGTTGCGGCCCAGTCAAGGCCCATGCCGCGCTGGGCAGTGTCCATGGCGTCAGCGACGCCGAGGCCGTAGGACCATAGCTCATGGCGGTAGGCCATGGTGGCGTCCCAGTCCAGGCGCGCAGGCGCGCCCGGGGTGTTGTCGGCCAGGACCTCAGGAATAACGTGTGCCGCAGCGTATGCGCGCCGGGCGATCAGCGGGGCGGTGGGGCGGGCCCATGAGGTGCCGCCCTGCAGCCGGTACTCCCGGGTGCCGCCGTCGTGCGATGGAAGGATGAGTGAGGTCATTAGAGGGTGATCTCCGGGATGTCGATGGTGCGGCGTTCGTCGTTGGACTGCAGCCCCAGCTCGGCAAGCTGGACGCCGCGGGCGGCGGACAGCAGGCCGAAGCGGTGCTCCCTGCCGGCAACGACGTCTCGCAGGAACTCTTCCCACTGCAGCTTGAAACCGTTGTCCAGGTCGGCGTTCGCTGGGACTTCCTGCCACTGGTCGCGGAAGGACTCGGTGACGGGCAGGTCCGGGTTCCAGACCGGCTTGGGGGTGTGGGCGCGCTGCTGTGCGACGCACTTGTTGAGGCCGGCAACAGCTGAGCCGTGGGTGCCGTCCACCTGGAACTCCACCAGTTCGTCGCGGTACACACGCACTGCCCAGGAGGAGTTGATTTGGCCAATGACTTCCTCGCCAGCGGGGGTTTCGAGCTCGAAGATGCCGTAGGAGGCGTCGTCGGCAGTGGCCTTGTACTCCTTGCCGGCCTCGTCCCATCGGGTGGGGATGTGGGTGGCGGTTTTGGCGTTGACGCTCTTGACCTTGCCGATGATGCCTTCCAGGACGTAGTTCCAGTGGCAGAACATGTCCGTGGTCATTCCGCCGCCGTCTTCCTTGCGGTAGTTCCAGGACGGGCGCTGGGCTGCCTGGATGTCTCCTTCGAAGACCCAGTAGCCGAATTCGCCGCGGATGGAGAGGATGCGGCCGAAGAAGCCTTCATCCACCAGGCGGCGGAGCTTGACGAGGCCGGGCAGGTACAGCTTGTCGTGGACGACGCCCGCGGTTACCCCTGCTTCCTTGCCGATGCGGGCCAGCTCGATGGCTTCCCCGAGGGTTTCGGCCGTGGGCTTCTCAGTGAAGATGTGTTTGCCTGCCAGCATTGCCTTCTTCAGGGTGGCAGCGCGCAGGCTGGTCATGGAGGCGTCGAAGATGACGTCCACGGTGGGGTCGTTGATGACCGAATCCAGGTCCGTGGTCCATTCGGCGACCTTGTGCTTTTCGGCGAGCTCACGGATTTTGGCCTCGTTGCGGCCCACGAGGATGGGTTCGACCTGGACGCGGGTGCCGTCCCCCAGGGTGAAGCCGCCGGCCTCACGGATGGGGAGGATGGAGCGCAGCAGGTGCTGCCGGTAGCCCATCCGTCCGGTAATGCCGTTCATGGCGATGCGGATCGTCTTAGTTTCGAAGCCCATGTTTCCTCCACGGTGAGTGAGCGGTTGTACTCAAAGCTGGATTGGGAAAGCGCATTCCCATCGCCTTCAATGATGCACCGCCCGGTCGTCGTTGGCAAGCGCTTTCCGGAAGAAGTTGAAACTGCCATAATGTCGTTACCGCTATTGGCCCTACAACACTGACCAGGAGATGCTGTGGCTGCAAGTACGCTTACCGAGGTGGCCCGGCTCGCCGGCGTCTCCCCTGCCACCGCATCACGCGTCTTGAACGGCTCAGCCCGTAAACCCGGCAAGGACATTGCCGAACGCGTACGGCAGGCGGCAGACTCCCTGAGCTATATTCCCAATGCCCAGGCCCAAGGGCTCGCAAAGTCCAGTTCCGGACTCATTGGCCTGATCGTCCACGACATCGCGGATCCCTATTTCGCCGCCATTGCCCGCGGGGTTCAGGATGCAGCGCGGGACCAGCGCAAGATGGTGCTGCTGGCTACTACCGGCGGTGCCCCCGCGGAAGAACGCGAGGCCGTTGCCGCCTTCGCCGCCCGCCGGGCCGATTCGATTGTGATTGCAGGTTCACGCTCCTCCCGGCCCGAAGACGGGGACGACAACGCCGAACTAGCAGCCGAGCTTGACCGTTACTGCCGCAACGGCGGACAGGTGGCGGTGGTGGGACATCCGGTGGTGGGTGCAACCGCCATGGAGGGCTACCACGTGGTTGCCGTGCCCAACCAGGAGCTTGCCGGCGCCCTGGCAGCCAGGCTCGCTGAAAATTGGGACGGCGACTTCGTTATTGTGGGTGGCCCCGAGGGCCTTCTCACCTCTGACGACCGGGTCCGGGGCTTCCAGGAAGGCCTGGCCAAGGCCGGCCGTGCGCCCGCCGAAATCCTGCGTACATCCTTCAACCGCTCCGGCGGCTACGAGGCGGGCCTCAAGCTGGCCGCCAGGATCAAGGCCGGCCGGGCAGAGGATGGCGGAGGCTCCGGCCGGAAGCTCTGCATCTTCGCCGTCAATGACGTCATGGCCATCGGGGCCTCGGCAGCCCTGCGCGCCGAGGGGCTCCGTATTCCAAGGGATGCAACAATCGCCGGCTTTGACGACATCGAGACGCTGCGGGACTTCCGCCCCGCTCTCTCCACGGTCCGCCTGCCGCTGGAGGACATCGGACGGCTGGCCACCCGTGCCACTGCCCCCGGCGCCGGAAACTCCGGGGGCCAGGAGGAGGACACTGTTCCTCCTGTCAGCGGTGAGGTCACGCTGCGGCGCAGCACAGAGGCGGCATGAGCATGGTGTCCGCACTGACCCCAGTTCCTGCCCATGCCGGTTCTGGACGCAGTGACGCAGGGGACCTGGCGGGGCGCCAAAGGCCCGCCGTCCTGGTCCTTCCCGGCGGCGGCTACGCACGCCAGGCGGACCACGAAGCTGAGCCGGTGGCTGAATGGCTGGCCTCGCTGGGCATTCACGCCTTCGTCCTGCGGTACCGCGTGGCGCCCGAAAAGCATCCTGCGCCCCTGGAGGACGCCAAGGAGGCGATGCTGCACATCCGCAGCGGGTCATCCGAACTGCGGGTTGACCCTGGCCGCGTTGGTGTTCTCGGTTTTTCCGCCGGCGGCCACCTTGCTGCCACGCTGTCCACTGCCGCCGCCACCGGCAGCCCGCACCTCGACGTCCCGGATGCTGTACCTGACCTGACCGTGCTGTGCTACCCCGTAGTGTCCTGTATAGATTCCGTCCACCAAGGGTCGGTGGATAACCTCCTCGGTGAGGCACCGCCGCCGGACGTCCTTGCCGAACTTTCCGCGGAACGCAATGTCACCACTGCCACCCCGCCCGCCTTCCTTTGGCATACTGCCGACGACGCTGCCGTTCCTGTAGGCCACTCCCTGGGGTACGCCGGGGCACTCATGGCCGCGGGCGTAGCTGCCGAGCTGCATGTGTTTCCGCAGGGCCGCCACGGCCTGGGCCTGGCAGCGGACGAGCCGGGGCCGGACCAGTGGACATCGCTGTGCGCCGCCTGGCTGGAGCGTGCCGGCTGGACCTCTGCGGCTTCTGGTCCCGGCGGCCCCAGCTAAGCCAGGGCCAGGATAGTCCACGCCCCGGAATGCGACTCCCCCGGCTGGAGGTGGACTATGTCAGTGCCTGAGTTGAAGGCGTCCGGCGGACAGGTCATCGGTTCATCATCCAGTGCCCCCTCCCCGGCCACGAGGTAGGGGTGGCGGATCCGACATTGACGGTGGTTACCGTGCTGTGCAGGCCGTGGGACGACAGGGAATAGGTGACGGACACCTCAAGGTCGGACGGGTAGTGGGGGCCCGCTTCGATCCTGTGGGAAAGCACCACAGTGTCCTCAACCGCCTGCCGCACCTCCCACACCTCCTCGGGTGCCCAAACCATGCAGTGCCGCGGCACGCTCCGGTTCGTTGACCCGGGCCTGGAAGTCCTTGCCGGCATAGGTGTAGTACCCGTCAGCGAGCCGGTTGGGCCAGGGCGCACAGATGACCCCCCGGTAATCGGGAATCCTTCCCTCCGGCCCAAAGCCGACCACAAGGTCCCGGCCATGATGCTTCAGTTCCCGCAGGGTGCCCCCGGAACGCCCCCACCCTGTTGCTCCGCAGCAGGGCTAGATGATGGGGCGTTCGACGACGGGCTCGTGGCTCTTGCGGAACAGCGTGCGGGTGCGTGGGTCCCAAAAGACGAGGTACAGGCCAAAGAGCAGGCCCGTCACCGCCGCCGCAACCCGGGCAAGTGCGAGCGCAAAACCGAGGTCCTCGGTCTGCAGGTACGGGAACACTTCCAGTTGGTCGGAGATGGCGTAGATCATGAAGAAGGAAACGACGAAGTAGAGTGCCTTGACCTGCCAGTCATTGCGGATGCCGGTGACAGCGAACAGCGGTATGAGCCAGACGACGTACCAGGACTGGATGATGGGGGCCAGCAGGACCACTGCCGCGAGCGCAAGCGTGAGGCGGCGCATGATGCGCTCATAGTCACCCCGGAAGATCTGCCAGACGACGATGCCCACGGCAAGCAGCTTCCCGGCGTCGAACACGACGTCCGCAAACGCGGCCCCGTCCAAACCGAACGAATCGCCGAGTGAGGCGACCACCATGCCAATGAGCCCCACCGGCGCGTACCAGATGGAGATGCTTCCGGGTGCGGAGAGCCCGCTGATCCAGCCGAAGCCAAACCCGTTGACGAGGCTCATCAGGACCAGGATGCCAAGGCTCAAGGCAGCGGTCAGCCCCCAGAATATGAACCTGCGCAGCCAGCCGGCGTCCTTGCCTGCCCACAGCAGCCCGATGAACGGCAGGAAGACGATGGTGATGGGCTTCACCGCAATGGAAAGAGTCACCAGCACGAGGCCGCGGACAACCCGGCGCGTTGCAGAGTAGTAAAGGCCCGCCAGCGCCAGTCCGATCATCAGGGCATCATTGTGGACGCTGGCGATGAAGTTCGTCAGGAACAGTGGGTTCGCGGCGGTAAGCCACAGCGCCCGATGAGGGTTGATGCCGTGAAGTTCGGCAAGCTTTGGCACATAGACGATGCACAGGGCCACCCCCGCCAGCGCGACAACCCGGAACAGCATCACGCTTGCCTCCGGGTGGATGTTGGTTGACCACACTACAAACTGTTCAATCCACAGGAACAGCTGCCCGTAGGGAACGGGGGCCTCGGTCCACATCTTGTCCGCGCCCAACTGGAAATAGTTGGACAGCGCCGAGATGCCGTTCTCATAAGGGTTGAAGCCCTCCACCATGAGCCGGCCCTGCCCGATATATGCATAAACGTCGCGGCTGAAGAGCGGAACGCTGAACATCATGGGCAGGCCCCAGGCGACCACTGCCATCAGTGTGGCCTTGCTCGCTTCCGGACCCCAGACCCGCACCCGCTGCCCCAGCCTCAGCCAGGCCCGAACCAGCAGCATGCCGCCTACGGCCAGCAGGACGATGGAGAGGGCAACGCCGGCAGCTTCAGCCCGCATCCAGATGAAGAGCGGCATCCGGCGCAGTTCGGAAACCGGTGCCAGCCACCCAACGCCCAGGGACCCGATGAGCATGAACATCGATCCCGCGAATCCGGCCAGGAGCGGCGAACGGGGATTGTCCACCTCGGCAGCGCCCGCTCCGGCGGTGGCGGTGGGCGCCATCTCCCCCGTCGCTGGCACAGACGCCGTCATTTCAGGATGGTCCAATCTTTCTTGTTTGCGGTTCCGCCCATTGGGTTGAAAGCTGCCCGGAGCGCGTCGAAACGGAGCGCGGCACGACCCGCCGCGTCTTCGAAATCCTAGCATCGGCAGGCTCCCCGGAGGTGTAACGGTAGTCTGGTCCGGTGCCTATATCTAACGAAAGAATCGTCTGGATCGACTGCGAAATGACGGGTCTGGACATCAAGAACGACGCCCTGATCGAAGTGGCGGCCCTGGTCACCGATTCGGAACTGAACATCCTGGGGGACGGCGTCGATGTAGTGATCAAACCCGATGATGCAGCCGTGGCGCAGATGAACGATTTTGTCCGGGACATGCACACCAAGTCCGGCCTCCTCAAGGAACTGCCCCACGGCAAAACGATGGCCGAGGCCGAGGCCGCCGTTATGGGGTACATCTCCGAGTGGGTGCCGGACCCGCGGAAAGCGCCGCTGGGCGGAAATTCGGTGGGCACGGACAGGGTCTTCCTCTCGCGGGACATGCCTGCGGTGGTTGAGCACCTGCACTACCGGGTGATTGACGTCAGCACCATCAAGGAGCTTTCGCGCCGCTGGTTCGCCAGGGCCTATTTCCAGTCGCCGGCAAAGAAGGGCGGCCACCGTGCTTTGGGCGACATCAAGGACTCCATCGATGAGCTGCGCTATTACCGGGAAGCTGTGTTCGTGCCTTCACCTGGACCGGACAGCGTCACAGCCCAGCAGATCGCCCGCCGGATCACTTCCCCGGGGGAAGCCGGAAAGCCGGAAATGTAATCTGCGCCACCTTTGATGAAATTTTCCGGGAAAACCGCAAAAGTGGACGAAGCACCCCTGAAGAGCAGGTAAGCTATATGAGTTGCCTTTCCAGAGGCCCGGTTCGCCGGTAGATCTGCAGGCACATGGTGGGCGTAGCTCAGTTGGCAGAGCGCCTGGTTGTGGTCCAGGAGGTCGCGGGTTCAACCCCCGTCGCTCACCCTCACGGGACGGCATGTGCAGCTGTCCAAGAAGGAGGCCGCACCGGATATCCGGTGCGGCCTCCTTCTTTTTTCGCTGCGTACTGCACCACTGCTCCCGCATCCGACGTAGCCGCACGAGAGACAGCCAAAGGACCGCTGAAGATGACCGTTCTGCCGATTACCATTTGGGGAGAACCCGTTCTCCACCGCAGGGCCTCCGAGGTGGACGTCTTCGACAACGAACTGCGCACGTTGATAGCGGACATGTTCGAGACGAACGATGCCGCGAACGGAGTGGGCCTCGCTGCACCCCAGGTAGGGGTGGGCAAGCGCATCTTTGTGTACAAGTACGCCAACGACGACGGCGCTCCTCCCGCCGGAGTGGTGGTCAATCCTGTCCTGACTTTGTCAAAGATTTCCGGCGCTGTTCCCGATCCCGATGAGGAAGAAGAAGGATGCCTGTCCTTCCCCGGAGAACAGTATCCGCTCAAGCGGGCCGAATGGGCCCGGGTGGAGGGCTTTGACGGCGACGGAAAACCCGTGAGGTTTGAGGCCACCGGATGGTTCGCAAGGGTGATCCAGCATGAGTACGACCATCTGGACGGCAAGCTGTATGTCAACAGACTGATGGACCGTTACTCCCGGAAGGCCATGAAGCAGGCAAAGAAGAACGGCTGGGGCGTTCCCGGCCTCACCTGGATGCCGGGCGTGGACCCGGACCCCTTCGGACACTAGGGCCATCAGTTTGCCCTGACAGTCTCCTGTCCCGGGCAGGCTGCCAGCACCCGCTTCATGGCGTCCTTCTCAGCCTCCGTCACCCACAGGCCATAGGCCGCCTTGACGGAGATTTGCCGCGCCACATAGTGGCACCGGAAGGATTTGTTCTTCGGAAGCCAGGTGGCGGCGTCGGCCGCGCTTTTCTGTTGATTCGCGGGGCCGTCGGCCGCGATGAGATTCAGGGGGTCGTTGGCCAGGCTCTGGCGCTGCATGGCGGTCAGTCCCTGGGCGCCCTTCTGCCAGGCATCACCCAATGCAACCACATGGTCAACCTGAACCGCACGGCTGCTTTCCGGGCCACGGCGGAAGTCCACTAACTGTGACGTGTAAGGCTCATGGAAGCGTCCGGAGGCCACCCGGCAGGTGGAATCCTCCATGAACACCACTTCTGCCAGGTCCCTGCGCAGGATGTCATTGCGGGTGTCGCAGCCGTTCCTGTCAACGTCCTGCCAGGCCTGGCCAAAAGATTCCCGCTGGTAGCCATCCTTGGCGGCCCGTCCCTTGACGGCGATGGCCTCCAGCGCGGCGAGGGCAGAACCGCGGGGCACCTGGTTCACCGGCACCACCGGCTTCATCCATGCCGGGTCGAAGACCGGTGCCTCTTTCGGCCCTGCAACAGCAGGCGCCCCTGCCTGGAACTGGCCGGCCGTGAAGAACCAGGTGAGGCCGGCCGCAACCGACACGGCAGCCAGCATCAGGATGCCCCACGCCTGCCGGGAGCGGCGGCGCGCCCGGCGATAGGCGGACCAGCTCACGGACATGGGGCAGGTATCCCGCTGGTGTCGTCATGCACCAGACGAGCCTAGGGCACCCGCCGGACCTACCGGCTGATATCCACAGTGTGGAGGACAGGTGCAGGGCCGATGCTATTGCTCGCGCATCACCCTGCGGAGGTCTTCCTCCGCGATCGCCAGCAATCCTTCCAGCTGACGCACCCGGTCCTCTCCGACGTCGCCCGTCTTGTAGGCGGCGCGTGCGCCCTCCAGCAGCCGGACAGCCTCTTTGTGGTTGGCTTTGGCGACGTCGAGGGCGTGTTCGAGGGTGGTGTCGTGCTGGAGCGTTGAATCTTTTTCCATGCCACCAGTGTGGTCCCGTTTCCCGGCTGAATACAGAGCAGATCAGCCGGGAAACGCGAGGCAGTGTCCGGAGCCTAGACGGCGATCGCGGCGAGGGCTGCCGCGGATTCCTTTGCCGGGAAGGACGGCGGGTTTACGCCTGCCATCTCCTCCATGACGCGGACCACCTGGCAGCTGTAGCCGAACTCGTTGTCGTACCAGACGTAGAGCACCAGGTTCTTGTCCGTGGAGACGGTGGCAAGTCCATCCACGATGCCGGCGCGGCGGGACCCCACGAAGTCGGTGGACACCACTTCGGGGGAATCGATGTAATCGATCTGCTTGCGCAGGTCCGAATGCAGGGACATCTCGCGCAGGTAGTTGTTGACCTCATCCTTGGTGGTGCCGCTCTCCAGGCTCAGGTTGAGGATGGCCAGGGAAACGTCCGGAGTGGGGACCCGGATGGAGCTGCCGGTGAGCTTGCCCAGCAGTTCGGGCAGCGCCTTGGCCACGGCCTTTGCTGCACCGGTTTCGGTGATCACCATGTTCAGCGCCGCCGAGCGGCCGCGGCGGTCACCCTTGTGGAAGTTGTCAATCAGGTTCTGGTCATTGGTGAAGGAGTGCACAGTTTCCACATGGCCGTGGACAACGCCGTACTTGTCATTAATGGCCTTCAGCACCGGGGTGATGGCGTTGGTGGTGCAGGACGCCGCGGACACGATCTGGTCCGTGTCCTCGATGGTGCGGTGGTTGATGCCGTGGACGATGTTCTTCAGCTCACCCTTGCCCGGCGCAGTCAGCAATACGCGGGCAACGCCCTTGCTCTGCAGGTGCTGGGACAGGCCTTCGGCGTCCCTCCAACGTCCGGTGTTGTCCACCACCAGTGCATTGTTGATGCCGTAGGCGGTGTAGTCGATGGTGGCCGGGTTGTCCGAGTAGATGACCTGGATCTGGACGCCGTTGGCCGTGATGGTGTTGGCTTCCTCGTCGATCCGGATGGTGCCTTCGAAGGAGCCGTGGACTGAGTCCCGGCGCAGGAGGCTGGCACGCTTGGACAGGTCGTTGTCCGCCCCCTTGCGGACCACGATGGCGCGCAGCCGCAGGCCGTGTCCGCCGCCGGCCTTTTCGATCAGGAGGCGGGCCAGGAGCCGGCCGATCCGGCCGAAGCCGTACAGCACCACGTCGGTGCTGGTGCGGTCATCGCCGCCGCGCTTGCCCACAATCTCGGCGAGCTCGGCACGGAGGAACTCCTCAAGGGTGGCGCCGTTGCCCTCTTCCTTGAACTTCTGGTTGAGCCGGGCGATGTCGATCGCAGCCGCCCCCAGCTCAAGCCCCGCCAGCGTGTTGAGCAGCGGTGCGGTCTCCTCCAAAAGCAGCTCGTCCTTGCTCATCCGGCGGGCAAAGCGGTGTGCCTTGAGGATGTTCATGGTGGACTTGTTGATCAGGCTGCGGCCATGGATGCTGGTCACCACGTTGTTTTCGCGGTACAGCCGGCCGATCACCGGAATCATGGCCTCGGCAAGGGCCTCGCGGCCCATCCACGTATCAAGACAAGAATCTGACGTCTGGCTCACAGAAATACCTTCCTCGGTTCAGCCGCGTACGTCCTCGTACACGGATGTCGGCCTCCACATGTTGTGCAGGGGCACCCGCGCCTGCAGGGGTCGGCCCCCAGGCACCTGGATCGCATGCAAAGAAAAACCGCCGGCTGCGAACGCAACTCCGGCGGAAGAACTCCTGCGTCCGATTCCATTCTAGGTTGGGTGGCCGTCCCGAACCGGCCTGAATTGCGTGAAATCACTCACAGCAAGGTCGCTGCGGCGCAACCCCTAGTTGTGGATGGCCGAGTAGAGGTTGAGGCTGGACGAGAACACGATCCAGGAGAAGTAGGGCAGCATCAGCAGCCCGGCAGCGGGGCTCAACGGCCCGAAGCGGACAATGAGGAAGGCAAGGGAGGCAGCCAGTCCGGCGATCACCAGGAAGGCTGCCCAGAGGGCAGCGGTGCCGAACACCGGGAACAGTCCAAAGAATGCCAGCGGCCAGGCCGCGTTAAGTACCAGCTGGGCGACATAGCCGGCCAGGTTGCTTCCCGTGAGTTCCCCTTTCCGCCAGACCAGCCAGGCGGCCACGGCCACTCCCGCGTAGAGCAGCGTCCACATGGTCCTGAACATCCAGGACGGCGGCATCCACGGGGCCTTGATTGAGCCCGCGAACCAACCGCCCGTATGCAGGATGATGGGGATGGACGCCAGCGCCCAGGCGGCCAGCGAAAGCGCAAGGAACCCCGCCAGCGCAAGCGCCTGGCGCGCAGGGCCGGCAAGCTGCCGGCCGGCTGTTCCGGAGCCGGACATCGGATCAGTATTTGCGGGCACGGTTCAGCATCCCCAACACAGCTTCCAACGTCAAACTGATGATTGGATGGGACAGCCGATACGCCGGGTTCTGTTCTCCCCTGCCGTTACCGGCATGGGAGCGGCGGCCATCCATCTACGAGTGCCGTTGCCGGCACCCTCCAGCGGCCTACCCGGGCACTCGGGCGGGCAGCCCTCAAACGTGCCCTGTCTGGCCTTGCTCCGGGTGGGGTTTACCTAGCCTTCCCGGTCACCCGGGAAGCTGGTGGTCTCTTACACCACCGTTTCACCCTTACCTGTTTCGTGCCGCTTTCAAACCGGCGCGACCCAGGCGGTCTGTTTTCTGTGGCACTGGCCTGCGGGTTACCCCGAGTGGGCGTTACCCACCACCCTGCCCTGCGGAGCCCGGACGTTCCTCGAGCCACTTGCGTGACGCGCGGCCGCCTGGCTGTCCCATCCGCATCCAGTCTACCGGGGGCGGGGCCTGTTCCTGGCGCCGGTAGGATCGGACGGTGCTGATTCTGCTTCCCCCCTCCGAAGGCAAGACGCCCGCGTCGGGCGGTCCCGCCATCGACTGGCCCCTGCTGAGTTTTCCGGACCTGAACACCTGCCGGGCCAAGGTGCTGGATGCCCTGGGAACGGTGAGCGCACACCAGGATGCCCTTGCCCTGCTGGGCGTGGGGGCCTCGCTGAAGGATGACGTCGAACGCAACACCCGGCTGCATGCCGAACCGGCGGCACCGGCGCACCGGATCTACTCCGGAGTGCTGTACGACGCACTGGGGTATCGGAGTCTTACCGCCGCCCAGCGGCGAAAGGCCGATGAATCCGTGCTGGTGATCTCCGCCCTGTGGGGCGCCCTCCGGTTTGGGGACAGCGTGCCGGCCTACCGCCTGTCCATGGGCACTGCACTGCCCGACGTCGGCCGCCTCGCCGCGTTCTGGAAGCCCTACCTGGCCAGCGCACTGGCCCCGGCGGTGGACGGCCACCTGTTGGTGGACTGCCGTTCCAGCACCTATGCGGCAGCCTGGTCTCCCCCACCCGCCCAGACGGTGGCAGTCAACGTGTTCACCGAGGTGAACGGCGCACGGAAGGTGGTAAGCCACTTCGCAAAGCACACCCGCGGCGAACTGGCACGGCACCTGCTGACCCGGCGCGGGAAGGCGCCCGCCACGCCGTCGGACCTCCTCAGGGCCGCCGGTGAAGTCTGGGCTGCAGAAATGGTGGAAGGCTCAGCCCGGAAGCCGCACGCGCTGAACATCATCCTGCCGGGCTGAATCCTGCCCAACTGACACCTGCCGGAGCGGTGGCCTGCTGCCGGGTCAGGCCCACTCTTCGGAACGGACCAGGATGGCCCCGGAGTCGGGGCAGAAGACGATGTCGTCCGCGGCGGCCGCCTTGATCTCGGCCAGGTCCCCGGCGCTCAGTTTCATGCCGGAGGCCTCGGACGTGCCGTGGAACAGCCGGGCAGCGCCCACTCCACGCCTGGCGAGCGTTTTTTCGTAGACGGCCAGCATGCCGGTGTCGAGCGCGGCGGCGAAGGCGGAGCGCCGGGCACGGACTTCAACGGCTTCCGCCTCCACCTCGGCCAGGGCCGCATCCAGCTCGGCCCGGATGGTGCCGAAGGACGCCTGGATGTCGTCCACAATCCCCTGCTGTTGTGCCTGCCTGGCCCGGAGCGAATCCAGCCGCTCCATGATCTCCAGCTCCACGTCCTCCAGGTCAGAGCGCCGCTTGGTGAGCGAGGCAATGTCCTTCTGCAGGGCCACCAGGTCCTTGGACAGCCCGGTGCCGCTGTTCAGCCGGGCCTCGTCCCGCCCGATCCGGGAGGCCACCTGCTCCACGTCCGCCTCGGCACGCTTCAGCTCAGCCTCGGCATCGTGGACTGCCATCTTCGCAGCGCCCAGTTCTCCGCCGGCCACCGACAGGGCGGCTTCGAGGTCCTTGATGCGGGGGTCGGTTTCCAGCGAGCGGCGGCGGTTGGCAAGCGACTTCAGTTTGGCATCCAGCCCCTGCAGCTCGAGTAGCTTCAACTGTTCCCCCGGTGCTGCCTTCGCCACTGTTACCTCCGCTTGCTCCCTACCGGCCGGGGCCGGGCACCGAACCGGCGCTTCCTAGACTCTAGCGCGTCTCTTCGCACCCCAGGCTTAGCCGGGAGTGAGGATGAAGTCCCAAGGATCGCTGTTGGTGGTGCTGACCCGGATCTCCACGTCGTGTCCCTGGTCGCCCAAGACATTGCCCAGCGCTGCCGCAGCTGCCGGCAGCCACAGCCACTCGCTCGCGAAGTGTGAGACATCCACCAGGTAGGGCCGGCCATCCAGCGCAGCTTCCCTGGCCTCGGACGCGGGGTGGTGGCGCAGGTCTGCGGTGACGTAGACGTCGGCGTTGCTGGCGCGCACCTCGTCGAACAGCGAGTCCCCGGCACCGCCGCACACGGCGATCCTCCGCACCAGGCCATCCCTGTCCCCGGAGACGCGCACTCCCCCGGCCACGGCGGGCAGGATTTCAAACAAGCGGCCGGCAAATTCCCCCAGGCTCACGGCCGCTGCCAGATCCCCCACGCGTCCGATGCCCTCTTCCGGGAGCCCGTTCGCTGCAACTGTGAGCGGGGCGACGTCCTTGAGCCCCAGCGCGTCAGCGAGCACGTCTGAGACGCCTCCGACGGCGGAATCACCGTTGGTGTGCACCGTCAGCAACGCTGTGCCCGACTCGATGAGCCGGTGTACTGCACGGCCTTTGGGCGTGGTGGCAGCCACCGTGGTGACGCCCTTGAGCAGCAGCGGATGGTGGGTGATCAGGAGTCCGGCTCCCCATTCGACTGCCTCTTCGATGACCTGGAGGGTGGGGTCGACGGCGAACATCACCTTGGCGACGGGCGCGGAGGGGTGGCCTGCCACCAGTCCCACTTCGTCCCAGCTTTCGGCCAGGGATTCAGGCCACAGTTCCTCGACAGCCAGGAGAACGTCGGCCAGGGTGGGCACATCGACCGGCTTGGCCGCACCGGGTTCTTCGGAAGGGGCGCCGCCGTGGCTTGTGCCGTCGTCGTTCGTTCCGCCGGTATTCCCAGGGCCGGTAACGTCAGTGTCCACAGGTTCCATAGTCTTAGTTTTACCCCATCACACCGTCCTGCCCCACGCCCTGCGTCCGGGGCCCGGGGGCCGGCCGGGAATCATCCGGCGCCCCGAACCATTAAAGAGGTCATGAAGACTTTTGTTTTGGGCGGAGGCTGCTTCTGGTGCCTCGACGCCGTCTACCAGAAAACCAAGGGCGTCACCTCGGTGATCTCCGGCTATACGGGAGGCCACGATCCGGAGCCGGACTACTACTCTGTCTGCAGCGGCACCACCGGACATGCCGAAGTGGTAGCCGTGACCTTCGACGAGGACATCATCCCGGAGGACGTCATCCTGGACATGTTCTTCGCCCTGCACGACCCCACTACGCTGAACCGCCAGGGCTACGACGTCGGCACCCAGTACAGGTCCTCAATGTTCTATGAGACGACCGAAGAGAAGGTCCTGTTCGAGGAAGCCATCGAACGGAACCAGGCGTTGTGGACAAACCCCATCGTCACTGAAGTTGTCCGCCTCCCCCGGTTCCATGTCGCGGAGGAATTCCACCAGAACTACTACGCCAAGCATCCTGAGCAGGGGTACTGCCAGGTGATCATCAACCCCAAGCTCGCCAAGGCCAGGAAATATTACTCTGCATGGCTTAACGCTTAGCCACGGTTACATGGCCTCGTTAGGCTGACCTCAGTATTCACCCTTCAGAGATAGGCGTATGTACATGGCACGGATCTATGACGATGTAACCCAGCTGGTTGGCGGGACTCCGCTGGTCAGGCTCAACCGGCTCAGCGAGGGCCTGGACGCCACCGTCGCCGTCAAGCTTGAGTTCTACAACCCGGCCAACAGCGTCAAGGACCGTATTGGCGTGGCGATCGTCGACGCCGCCGAGAAGTCCGGTGCCCTGAAGCCGGGCGGAACCATTGTTGAGGGTACCTCCGGGAACACCGGCATCGCCCTGGCCATGGTGGGCGCTGCCCGCGGTTACAAAGTCATCCTCACCATGCCGGAGACCATGTCCACGGAACGCCGCGTCATGCTGCGTGCCTTCGGTGCCGAGATTGTCCTGACGCCGGGCTCCGAAGGCATGCGGGGTGCGGTGGAGAAGGCCCAGGAAATCGTGGCCAACACCGAGAACTCCATTTGGGCGCAGCAGTTCGCCAACGAAGCAAACCCCGAAATCCACCGCAACACCACGGCGGAGGAGATCTGGGCGGACACTGAAGGTGCCGTTGACATCTTCGTGGCAGGCGTCGGCACCGGCGGAACCGTCACCGGCGTCGGCCAGGTCCTGAAGGAGCGCAAGCCCGGCGTCCAGATCGTCGCAATCGAACCCAAGGACTCCGCCATCCTCAACGGCGGCGCGCCCGGGCCCCACAAGATCCAGGGCATTGGGGCGAACTTCATCCCCGAGATCCTGGACACCAACATCTACGACGAAGTTTTGGACGCCACCCTTGAGGATTCCGTGCGCGTAGCCCGCGACCTCGGCGTCAAGGAAGGCATCCTGGGCGGCATCTCCTCCGGCGCAATCGTCTGGGGCGCCCTGGAACTGGCGAAGCGCCCGGAGAACGCGGGCAAGCTGATCGTCGCCGTGGTCTGCGACTTCGGTGAGCGTTACATCTCCACCGTGCTCTATGACGACATCCGCGGCTGATCAGAACGCCGTTCGCCCGTTTCCTGTAGAAAGAACTTTGTGGGCTTTTTCGCAAGACTAAAAGAAGATCTCGATGCCGCCCGGTCGCACGACCCGGCGGCTCGAGGTTCTTTCGAAAACTTTTTCGCTTACTCCGGCCTGCACGCCATCTGGATCCACCGGCTCACGCACCGACTGTGGCAGAACCCGGCCCTGCGCTTTCCGGCCCGGCTGCTCTCGCAGTTCGGCAGGTTCGTGACCGGCATCGAGATCCATCCCGGTGCAACGATTGGCCGACGCTTCTTCATCGACCACGGCATGGGCGTGGTCATTGGGGAAACCGCCGAGATCGGCGAGGACGTCATGATGTATCACGGCGTAACGCTCGGGGGACGGTCGCTCGCGCGGATCAAACGCCACCCCACTATCGGCGACCGGGTCACCATTGGTGCCGGCGCCAAGATTTTGGGCCCGATCACCATTGGCCATGACAGTGCCGTGGGCGCCAACGCGGTAGTGGTGAAGGACGCGCCGCCGGAATCGATCGTCACCGGCGTACCTGCCAAGTGGCGCCACCGGGACGCACAGCGGGAGACCAAGCCCGCCGTGGACCCGGCCGAGTACGAGATTGAATACCATCTCTGACGCTTGAGTCACCGCCCCGGCCCGGTACAACAAACCATATAACGAAAAGGCGGGCAGTTTCCGGTTATCCGGGAACTGCCCGCCTTTCGCGTCTTGGCAGCAGGATCAGTGCGTGTCTACGGCTTCGATCTCGGACTTGTCCTCGCCCCAAAGGGTGTGGAAGGTGCCTTCGGCGTCGACGCGGCCGTAGGTGTGGGCGCCGAACAGATCGCGCTGGCCCTGTATCAGGGCGGCCGCAACGCGCTTGCGGCGCAGACCATCGTAGTACGCCAGCGAAGAGGAGAACACCGGAACCGGGATGCCCAGCTGGACGGCAGTGGCAACCACGCGGCGCCATGCGGGCAGGGCGTCGGCGATCGCTTTGGTGAAGGCCGGGGCGAACAGCAGGTTTGCCGGCTTCTCGTCGGCGGCGTAGGCCTTGGTGATGTCCTTCAGGAGTTCAGCGCGGATGATGCAGCCGGCACGCCAGAGCGAGGCGATTTCGTCCAGCTTGAGGTCCCAGCCGTATTCCTTGGCGGCGGACGTGAGCATGTCCAGGCCCTGGGCGTAGGAAACGAGCTTGGAGGCATACAACGCCTGCCGGACATCCTCGACGAAGGTTTCCGGGATCTCCACGGCGGCCTCGTTGCCCTCCAGCAGCTCCTGGCCCAGCTTGCGCTGGGCTGTCTGCGAGGACAGGGCCCGGGCGAACACTGATTCGGCAATGCCGGACACCGGCGAGCCGAGTTCCAGCGCGGAAATGACAGTCCAGCGGCCGGTGCCCTTCTGGCCCGCGGCGTCCACGACGACGTCAACGAACGGCTTGCCGGTCTTGGCGTCGACGTGCCCCAGGACCTCGGCGGAGATCTCGATCAGGAAGGAGGACAGCTCGCCTTTGTTCCACTCCGAGAAAATCTTTGCCTGCTCGGCCGGCTCTATGCCCGCTCCGGAGCGCAGCAGGTCAAAGGCTTCGCCGATCACCTGCATGTCCGCATATTCAATGCCGTTGTGGACCATCTTGACGAAGTGTCCGGCACCGTCGGTCCCCACCCAGGCGCAGCAGGGCTCGCCGTCCACCTTGGCGGAAATCTTCTCAAGCAGCGGGCCGAGGGCCTTGTAGGACTCCTTGGAACCACCCGGCATGATGGAAGGACCGTTCAGGGCGCCTTCTTCACCGCCGGATACGCCGACGCCCACGAAGTGCAGGTCCTTCTTGGCCAGCGCGGCTTCCCGGCGGCGGGTGTCCTCGTAGTGCGAGTTGCCGGCGTCGATGATGATGTCGCCCGGCTCCAAAAGCGGCTCAAGCTGTTCGATTACGGAGTCCACCGGCTTCCCGGCCTTGACCATGATCAGCACGCGGCGGGGCTTCTCCAGGGAGTCGACCAGTTCCTGCAGCGTTTCAGTCCGGACAAAATCACCCTCTGAGCCGTACCGCTCCAGCAGCGCGTCCGTCTTTTCAACTGACCTGTTGTGCAGGGCAACCGTGAAGCCGTTCCTTGCCAGGTTGCGGGCCAGGTTGGCGCCCATCACCGCAAGGCCGGTGACACCGATGTGTGCAGACATCAAAACTCCAATTCGTTACTGTGCTATGGAAGTGCAGCGGCTTCCCACTGCCGGGAAGCGCACTTGCAGACCAAGGGTCTGAATAAAGCATATATATTCGGGAAGTCACAGGAAAGTAACGCCCACGTTGTGGAACCCTATGTGTCGGCGGCAGGACCGGGCACTGCCTCCTTGCACGCCTGGTAACACTAGGCTTAGCTGCATGACCCGCAGCCTGCACCACCGTGCCATTGAGAACCTCGGCACCCGCATCGTCTCAGGGGAGCTTCCTGCCGGCCATATTATGCTCGCTGAAAAACTCGAAGATGAACTGAGCGTTTCCAGGTCCGTAATCCGCGAGGCCGTACGCGTGCTGCAGTCCCTCGGACTGGTGGAAACCACCAAGCGGGTGGGCATCCGCGTGCTCCCCCCCAGCCGCTGGAACCCCTTTGACCCGCAGGTCATCCGGTGGCGCCTGGCCAGTGACGCCCGCGGCGCACAGCTTCGCTCCCTAGCGGAACTGCGGTCAGCAGTTGAGCCGGCGGCCGCGGAGCTGGCCGCCCAGAATGCGCCCGCGCCGCTTCGGCTGGAACTGGTGGATGTCGCCCATGCCATGCGCGACGCCGGAAACAAGGGGGAAGTTCCCCGCTTCCTTGAGCTGGACATCCAGTTCCACTCCCTGCTGCTGTCCGGGTCCGGAAACGAAATGTTTGCCAACCTGATGGGTCAGGTAGCGGAGACCCTTACCGGGCGCACGGTCCATGGGCTGATGCCCGATCATCCGCACGAGGCCGCCCTTCAGTGGCATGTTGATGTGGCGGAAGCGATCGCCAGGGGTGATGCCTCCGCCGCGCGTGAGGCCTCGGACAAGATCATGAGGCGGACCATGTCGCAGATGTCGGAAACTTGGACGGAGCAGCCCCGGGTTTTTATTCCCGTGCACCGCTGACCGTTCTTGCCGGCGCTGGCTTGTGCTGCCGCAAGGCAGGTGTCACAAAGCCGGGGGCAACTTTTTGTTTCAACCAGGTTCACGGTATATTCACTGCAGGCCCTCCACCGCGGCATCCCCCAATAGTCGCGGCGGAGGGTTTTCCAATACCCGGGATGACCTGTCAGATCAGCTGAACCCTGCCGTGACCGTCAGGCAGCATCAGCAACAGCCTGCCGCAGCCGCCAGCCCCCTCCCAGCCCGTCCCTTTCCAGGAGCATGGTGGTCAGGGCAGAACCGGTGTTCCTTCCCAGCCTCACCTGGAGCTGCAGAACCTCCACGTCCATCCGGCTGAGGCCCTTGGGCATTCTTCGGTGTGTCTCCCACCAGTTGATCCGCTCAAACCATCTGACTGGTTCGGCACCGACTTCCCATTCCCTGCCATTGCTGAGCACCGCCGTCGGCCTGCCATCCCCGGCTGTCCGCACCATCACATGTTCCATTCCTGAAAGCTATGGCAGGGGGCAGACATTCGAAACCGCAGCCGCCAGCCTCTGGTAGCCAGCCGGGCCAGCAAGCAAAAAACCCCGCAGTTTCTGCCGAGTGGCGGAATCTGCGGGGTTTGCTGGTGGGTCCTACCGGGATCGAACCGATGACATCCACGGTGTAAACGTGGCGCTCTACCAGCTGAGCTAAAGACCCTGAATCGCTGGATCAGGTACTGCGGTACCCTGACCAACGAACATAGACTCTACCCGATTGCAGGGACTAATTGCGAATCGGCCCGGAGAAGCCGGCCCCGTCCCGAGCTCCCGCCAGGGGCGGAAGCGCAGCTGCCAGCCAGGTCAGGGATTCACTGACGCCGGCTTCCAACTTGATGGTGGCTTTGTCGTCTCCGCGCGTTGTCCCCCTGTTGATGATGACCACCGGCTTGCCGTCCCTGGCCGCGTGCCTCACGAAGCGCAGCCCGCTCATCACGGTCAGCGACGATCCGGCAACCACCAGGGCAGCGGCGTCGTCAACCATCCGGTAAGAAGTTTCAACCCTGTCTTTGGGCACGTTCTCGCCGAAGTACACGAAGTCAGGCTTCAGTATTCCACCGCAGGCCGGGCACACCGCAACAACGAAGCTGGCGATCAGGGCCTGGTCTTCCACTGTGGCATCGGCGTCCGGCGCCATCTCCACCAGCCCTGACTCTTCCGCCCGGGGGAGGAAATCAGGGTTCAGTTCCTCCAGCATTCCCGCCAAAAGACGGCGGGAATATGTCCGGCGGCAGGCCAGGCACACCACCTGGTCATACCTGCCATGGAGATCAACGACATTAACGCTGCCGGCCTCCTGGTGCAGGCGGTCGACATTTTGCGTGATGAGGCCCGTAAGGCGGCCCCGGCGCTCAAGCTCCGCCGACGCGAAGTGGCCCTGGTTGGGATCAGCGTGGCGGAGGTGCGACCAGCCGATGTGGTTCCTGGCCCAGTAACGCTGGCGGTTCTCAGCCGCCTTGACGAACTCCTGGTAGGTCATGGGTGAGCGCGGGGGCGAACCGGGTCCACGGTAGTCCGGGATGCCGGAGTCGGTGCTCAGGCCGGCACCCGTGAGGAGTGCGAACCGGCCTCCGGTCAGCAGGTCCCTGATCCTGACCAGCACTTCCAGCTCTTTGGAAGAGGGGACTGCGGGAGGAACCGGGGGCATGCTGGCGAACCCTGTCAGTCCTACACCATGCCGCGGCCCGCCCATCGCCGGTCAGGCCCTTCCCAAGCTAGCCAGCGCCTTGCGGTATTCATCGAAATCCCTGGCCTCGCCGCGCGGATTCACCACGCTGTAGCGGATGGTCCCGCCGGGGTCGATGATGAAGGTTCCACGCCGTGCCATGCCGCTCTCCGGATCGAAGACCCCGTAGAGGCCGGCCACAGCCCCGTGCGGCCAGAAGTCGGCCAACAGCTCGAAGGCATACCCCTCCTGCCCGGCATAGGCGCGGAGGCTGAATTTGCTGTCCACAGACACGGCCAGGACCGCGCTATTCGACTCTTCGAACAGGGCCATGTTGTCCCGGATAGCACCCAGTTCGCCGGTACAAATGCCGGAGAACGCAAAAGGAAAGAACACCAGGACCACGTTCCGCCCACGGAACATGGACAGCCTGACCGGCTCACCGTACTGGTTGACCAGCTCGAAGTCAGGCGCCGGCCCGCCGACCGCGGGGACAGCAACAGAGGCAGCGCCAAGCGCTGCCGTCACTTGTTCTTCCTGCTCACCAGCCGCGTAGCGCTCCAGTCCTTGGAAACGCCGGCAGAAGTAGTAACGTGCAGCCCGGCAGTGGGCGCTGCTTCCTGGATATCCGACGGGGAAAAGTACCCTTCCCGTCCTGACTTCGGAGTCAGCACCCAAACAACGCCGTTCTCGCTGAGCGTGGTGAGCGAATCCATGAGGGAGTCCACCAGGTCGCCGTCACCATCGCGCCACCACAAAATGACGGCGTCCGCTACTTCATGGTCGTCCTCATCCAGCAGCTCCGAACCGGTGAGGTCCTCAATATCGTCACGCAAGTCGAAATCGACATCGTCGTCGTAACCGAACTCCTGAATCAGATCCCCGTTCTTGAAACCCAATTTTTCCGCCACATTTACCGAAGTGGCGGCGTCGGCCTCGCTCACGTGTTCCTCCAATGCCTCATATATGCAGTGCGCATAGTGATTTCCATTACTGCCAAGCCAACACCCTTTGTGCCCGCGCTTCAAGCTGCCGCCCCCGGTGGAGCGCATATTCTGCGTCACACCAAGATCCGCCAGCCCCCTGCACGGCGGCTTTTCGTCACACAAACAGTATGACTGCGAAATACAATTGAAGTCCCCAGGCTGCGGCTACGCATCGACTTGCCGTCAGGGCTAGAGTGGCTGATGACAACTATGCCTGCAGGACAACTACCTTGAAACTCTGCAGACATAGGAGCGCTAGGACCCTGCCCGGCACACATGCCCGGGCTGTTGTAACCGATACGTCGCACACGGCGTATATACGCCGGGCAGTCACCCTGCCTGGCCTGAGTGCGCCGATTCATGCGCGCAAAGAGAGGTTGGA
>NZ_VAHO01000019.1 GCF_005796225.1 Pseudarthrobacter sp. NamE5 | reverse complement strand
GCGCCCCCGCAAACATCTGCTTCAGACGAGCATCATCCAGGCAGGCATTGCCAATCCATTCGGCCGCGCGAACCAACGTCGAAAGGTACTCCTAGCCCCCGGCAAAGGGAGGCAGCACGTCTACTACGTCGTCGGGAGCCAGGACCGTCGAATGGTCCCGAACTGCCACCTCGTTGAGCAGGAAACTGCTGCGGGACAGAATGCGGGGCAACGGGGGAGTTCCGGCAGGAGGCTCCGGCCGCTTTACGGACAGGACGGTCTCCAGGAGGTCGGCCACGGTGGCATCCGGCGCCAGGTCGAAGCTCTCCTCCTCCTGGCCCGCAGCAGCGCGTGCGGCAGCAAAGTAGCGTACGTTCATAAGTGTCAGCCCCCGATGGCGCTCATGCTGCGGTCCGGCTGGACGAAGTCCGGAGCATCGAGTCCCACGTGGTCCATTCCGTGGGCCTTCGGCTTCAGCCACATCGCGTCCTGCCACCGCTTGGCGAGGGCTTCATCGCTGGCCCCCGACCGCAGCAGGCCCAGCAGGTCAAACTCTTCCCGGGAGAAGAGGCAGCTCATGATCTTGCCTTCGGCCGTGATCCTGGTCCTCCGGCAGTCCGAGCAGAAGGGTTCCGTGACCGAGGCGATGATCCCCACCGTGCCCAGCAGCGGACCGGACGCACCCGCGGAGCCCGCCGCCCGCCGTCGTACTTCAAAACGCTCTGCCGGGGCGCCGTCACGCGCACGCGGGTCCGGGCCCAGGACAAAATCAGAAGACAGCAGATCGCGGATCTCGGCGGCCGTAATCATGTTCCGGCGGGTCCAGCCGTGGTCGGCGTCAAGGGGCATTTGCTCGATGAAGCGCAGCTCGTACCCCCGCTCCAGCGCCCAGGCGAGCAACGACGGCGCCTCGGCGTCGTTGATGCCACGCATCAGGACGGCGTTGAGCTTTACCGGTCCCAGCCCGGCGGCCCAGGCGGCATCAACACCCGCCAGCACCTGGTTCAGGAACGGCCGTCGCGTGAGCTGGGTAAAGGTCTCCTCGTGCAGGGAGTCCAGGGAAACGTTGATGCGGGTGAGGCCTGCCGCCTTCAACGCCGCGGCTTTTTTCGCCAGGCCCACGCCGTTGGTGGTCATCGAGACAGGAAGGCTGGGATGGTTGCGGCGCAGGGCGGCGATGATCTCCACCAGGTCGTGCCGCACCAGCGGTTCGCCGCCGGTCAGGCGCAGCTCCCGCACGCCCAGTTGATTAACGCCGATCCGAACAATCCGGACGATCTCCTCCGCAGACATCACCGCCTGCTTCGAGAGCCACTCAAGCCCCTCCGCCGGCATGCAGTAGGTGCAGCGAAGGTTGCACTTGTCAGTCAAAGACAACCGCATGTCCGTGGCGCGCCTGCCGTACCGGTCAGCCAGTCCGGCCGGAGCATCAGCGGGACGGGCAGCGGGTACCGACGGCAGGGCAGCGGCTGCTTCCTCCCGGGGCTGCGGCATGCCTAGCTGGACACTCATGAATTCAGGCTACGCCACCTTGGGGCGTGCATCACACCCGTGACGGCCGAAAGGGGCAGCAGCAGAACCTGCAAACGGGACGGTCCCCCCGGTTCACCGGTCTCCCCGGTCCGAGCGGGGCCCATCAAGACCTCCCCAAGGATCGACGTGCCGCGAAAGGGCACAGTGTGCGGGCCGGAGCCGTGATCTTCGGCGGTGTCGCCTGGGCGGCCCAGAAAACGGGGGTCGGGAAGGTGGAGTTGCGCGTAAACCGCGGCAGCAGGCGGATCTGGCGCCGGACATCTCGCTGGACACCTGGTATCAACGGAAGCTGACGGTGGACATGGCTGAAGGGCAGTACGAGGTCCAGGTCCGCGCCATCGATCTCGCCGGCCGCGTCCAGGAGGAGCAGAGCCGGCCTGTGGCCCCCGACGGAGCAACAGGCCTGCACACGATTAGAGTGGACGTGCAACCCTGAAAGGCTGAACTGAAGGTGGAACCATGACCAGCCCGGAACTGCACGGAGCCTCACTGGAGAACGCGCTGCGCCGCGGCGGCGGCGGAACCGCCCCTGAAGCCAGGCACCATGCCGGACACCAGTCGCGGTCCGTTGCTGACCATGCCGCTGCCGTCGCTGGGCTCCTCCAGCCGTTGCGGTCACCCGAGCGTACTGAACTGCTGCCCCTGCAGGAAGCGCTGGGCCGCGGCCTGGTCGACGACATCCGCGCACCCATCAGCCTTCCGCCTTTCGCCAACTCGCAGATGGACGGCTATGCCATCCGTTCCGCAGACGTGCCCGACGGCGGAGCAGGGCTGCGCGTCATGCCCGCCGTTCCGGCGGGCGCCAGTCCCGCAGCACTGGAGGCCGGGATGGCTGCCCCCATCATGACCGGCGCCATGCTCCCGGAGGGGGCCGATGCCGTCGTCCCGATTGAGAGGGCTGTCCCGGACCGATTCCTGCCGCACGGCGGGCTGGGCACGGAGACGACGGTATGGTTGCCCCCGGCAACCCCCGGCACCTTTGTCCGGGACGCCGGCAGCGATGTGCGGGCCGGCGAGACAGCCCTGGCCACCGGTACCTTCCTGGGCCCCGCGCAGCTGGGGCTGCTCGCGGCGCTGGGCATCCCGGAGGTGACTGTCCACCGGGCCGTGACAGTCCTCCTCGTCACCACGGGTGACGAGGTGGTCCAGCCCGGCCAGGAGCTGCCGGCCGGAAAAATCTACGACTCCAACGGCACGCTCCTGGAAGCTGCCATGAAGCAGGCAGGGATGGAGGTCCAGCGCGCAGGAATCGCCACCGATGATCCGGAAGCACTTCGACAGCTGCTGCGAAGCGAAGGCGCGGGTGTTGACCTGATCGTCACCACCGGCGGAGTCAGCAAGGGCGCGTACGAGGTGGTCCGGCAGGCCATGGCGGACCAGCCGGTGGAGTTCCTGCACGTAGCGATGCAGCCGGGTGGTCCGCAGGGAATCGGCACCTTCGAAGGGCGCCCCTTCCTGGGCTTTCCCGGCAATCCAGTCAGCTGCCTGGTGTCCTTTGAAATGTTCCTCCGCCCCGTCCTCGCCGGCCTCTTCGGCACTCCGGTACCGCGCCTGCCACTGCGCGCGCGCCTGAGCCAGCCCCTCACCTCCCCGGAACACAAACACCAGGTCCGGCGCGGCACCCTCGGCCCGGATGGGACCGTGGCATTGCAGGGCGGGGAAAGCTCGCACCTGATGCACGCCTTGGCCGGTTCCAACGTGCTTGTCCACGTCCCGGCAGGAGTGGGCGCGCTCGCGGCGGGGGAGGAGGTGGAAGTATGGATGCTGTGAATGCAGAACAGACCCCTGCCGCACTGACGCACCTGCGCCAGGACGGCAGCGCCCAGATGGTGGATGTTTCCGCCAAGGCCGAAACCACCCGCGAGGCCACCGCCAGAGCCACCGTCCACACCACGGCAGAGGTGATGGGCATGCTTGGATCCGGCGGCCTGCCCAAGGGGGATGCCCTGGCCGTGGCGCGGGTGGCCGGAATCATGGCGGCCAAGAAGACCCCCGAGCTGATCCCGCTGTGCCACCCGCTGCCGCTGTCCAAGGTCACCGTGGACTTTGAGCTCGAAGCGGAGTCCGTGGCCATTCTCGCCACGGTCAAGACCCGCGGCGTGACCGGGGTGGAAATGGAGGCCCTCACCGCCGCTTCGGTCGCGGCGTTGAGCGTCTATGACATGATCAAGGCCGTGGACAAGCACGCCGTACTGAACGACATCAAGGTGCTGGCCAAGAGCGGTGGCAAGAGCGGGGACTGGACACTGTGACCAGCACCCATAACGCCCCCGAACCGCACCGCCACGGCGACGTCCAGGGCCGGAAGGCCGGCGTCGTGATCGCCTCCACGCGTGCCGCCGCCGGTATCTACGACGACGAAACCGGCCCCGTAATCACCGATTGGCTTACGGAACACGGTTTTGACGTCTTTCCTGCCATGGTGGTTCCCGACGGCGAGCCCGTCGGCGCAGCCCTCCGTGCGCTCCTCACCCAGCGCCCCGCCGTCGTGATTACCAGCGGCGGCACCGGCCTCAGCCCCGACGACCGCACACCGGACGTTACCCTGCCGCTCCTGGACCGCGAGATCCCGGGCATTATGGAAGCGATCCGCCGCGCCGGTGCCGCGAAGACTCCGTTGGCGGCCCTTAGCCGCGGACACGCGGGTGCTGCCGGAAAGACCTTCATCGTCAACCTGCCCGGCTCACCAAAGGGAGTCATGGACGGACTAAGCGTCCTTGACCCGGTGATCGGGCATCTTTGCGACCAGCTGGAAGGCGGACATGGGCACTGAAGCGGCATTCGAGGTAGTCAACGCCGTCCTGAGCGCGGAGCCGATCTCCGTCAACCAGGCTATCGCGGCCGTGGAAAGCGATACTGCTGGCGCGGTGGTCAGCTTCAGCGGCGTCGTGCGGAACCATGACGGCGGCAAATTGGTGGAGCGGCTCAGCTACAGCGCGCATCCCACGGCCCACCAGGTGATGTCCGACGTCGTCGCGCAGCTGGCTGCCGAACAGGCGGCAGCCAGCGGGGACGGTGGCGGAACCTCGCAGCCCGTGCGCATCTGGGCAGCCCACCGGATCGGCATGCTCGAGATCGGCGACCCCGCGCTGGTCTGCGCCGTGTCGGCCGCGCACCGCGGCCAGGCCTTCGCCGTGTGCTCCGAATTGGTGGACCGGATCAAGGAGCAGGTTCCCATTTGGAAGGAACAGTTCTTTGCCGACGGAACCGTGGAATGGGTCGGCGCGGGCGGCTGAGGCGGCCTGGCGCAATCTGATAAATAACGGACGTCCGCTGGTTTCGCGCTTCCAGGGGGAAGCGGCGCTTCCTGCGAGGTAACGCACGCTTCCCGTTTCCTGCGCGGCGCACGCCCCCCGGTAGGCTTAAAGCCATGACCGAACAACTCTCTGCTCCCTTGCCCGTCGCCGTGCTGGGCGCTAACGGGCGCATGGGCGCCGAAGCCGTGAAGGCCGTTGAAGCCGCGCCCGACATGAAGCTGGTCGCCGCCCTCGGCCGCGGCGACTCGCTGGACCAGGTGACTGCCGCCGGCGCAAAATTCGTGGTGGACCTGACCGTGCCGGAAAGCACCGAAGCAAACGTCCGCTTCGCCGTCGAAAACGGCATCCACGCCGTCGTTGGCACCACCGGCTGGGACGAAGGAAAGCTCTCGGCCCTGAGGGACCTGCTGGCAGGCCACCCGGAAACCGGAGTGCTGATCGCCCCCAACTTTGCCCTGGGCTCGGTGCTCGCCTCGGCCTTCGCTGCCAAGGCAGCCAGGTACTTCGAATCGGTGGAAATCATCGAACTGCACCACCCGGACAAGGTGGACGCGCCCTCGGGAACCGCCGTCCGTACCGCACAGCTGATCGCAGCCGAACGTGCCGCTGCACAGGTCCCGCCCGGCCCGGACGCCACCACCAGCGAACTCGCCGGTGCCCGCGGCTGCGAGGTGGACGGCATCCGGGTCCACAGCGTGCGGCTCCGCGGCCTTGTGGCCCACCAGGAAGTCCTGCTTGGCGGTGCTGGCGAGCAGCTGACCCTGCGCCACGATTCCTTCGACCGTGCCTCCTTCATGCCGGGCGTCCTTCTGGGCGTGCGCAACGTCGCCACCCACCCCGGACTGACCGTGGGGCTGGACGGCTACTTGGACCTGGGGCTCTAGGCCATGGGCGGACTGGTGGCAGCGCTCGGGAAGAACCGCACCAAGATCTGGGTAGGGGCAGTGACACTGCTCCTGGTTTTCTACCTGGTGGTGTCCTTCCAGCGGTCCATCCTCCTGCTGACGGACAGCAACCCCGCAGCAGTAGCGATCGGTGCCGCCTACCTGGTACTGCCTGTCATCGGAGCCTGGGCACTGATCCGTGAACTGATGTTCGGGGCCCGGACGGAGCAAATGGCAAAGGTCCTCGAAGCCGAGGGCGGCCTGCCCGTGGACGAACTGCCCCGCACCCCCGCGGGCCGGATTATCCGCGCGGCAGCCGACGCCGAGTTCGAGAAATACCGCGCCGAGGCGGAGGCGGCTCCGGACGATTGGCGCTCCTGGTTCCGTTTGAGCTGCGCCTACGACGCCGCAGGTGACCGCAAGCGCGCCCGCGCCTCCATGCGCGACGCCGTCAGGCTCTTCCGCGGCAAGGTTCCGGCCTAGCTAACCTTCCCTTGGTGCCGCGGCACCAAGGGAAGGGTGCGGCGCCGGGGGGCAGCGTGGTGGCGCTACCGCAGGCTCTTGACCTGGCCCCGGCCCACCTGGTTGGCGGCATGGCCCAGCCATTCCAGCGGGCCGCGCCACTTGAGCAGGACGAACACCATGCCCACCACGATGGCAGTGGCGGCCTGGGCAAAGTACATCCCGTCCTCAGTCCAGCCCGCGGGGAGCGGCTTGAGGTAGAACCCCGACACCACCCAGACGTGGACCGTGTAGAGGGAAAGGGTCATGGCGCCGGGACCACGCAGCGGCAGCAGCAGGTCCAGGTCCACCCACTCCGCCAGCCGGCCCAGCAGAAGGCAGGCGCCGATCACCGCGACCGCCACTGCAGAGGTATGCAGCAGGTCTAGGGTGGTGCCCGAATGGGGTGCGGCGGAGGCCAGCCACCACCACGATCCTTCCTGTGGAATCCCCGTGAGGTTGACCTGCAGGACGCTGTGCAGGGGGTAGCCCGGCGAGTTGAGCACCTTTTCCAGTGCAGCCCGTCCGCCCCAGTCTTCCATCGCGGCGACGCCCAGCGCTTTTGAAAGGACGGCGGCCACCGAGCCGGCCACCAGCAAAAACGCCGGCAACATCGCCTTGACCAGCATCAGCCGGCCGACGACGAGCCCCACCAGCAGGTACGACAGCCACTGGAACACCGGGTAGTAACCGGTGAAGAAGAGGTCCGCGACAAGCCGGCACGGTGTGGCGAGGTCTTCCCATGACGGGTTGTGTCCCAGCTGGAGCGGCGGTTCTGCCGCAAGGAGCCACGGGCGGAGCAGGTAGGCCAGCACGGGCGACCCAAGGATCCAGCCGCCGGCCCAGGCGAGCAGCCGTTTCAGCCCCATCCCGAGGAAAGGCAGGACACACAGGAACAGCACCCCGTAATGGACCAGGATGATGGCCAGGTTGACCTCCACCCCGCCCAAAGTAAGTCCGACGGCGGCAATCACCAAGGCACGCAGGGCCACCCCACACCGGGCCGCCGAGAGTTCCGGACCCGCCAGCGGCTTCTGCTTCCCCGTGGACAAGGCCAGCCCCACGCCCGCCAGGACGGCGAACAGGGCCGCCGCCCGTCCGGAGAACGTGAGCCCAATCCACGTAGGGGTCAGGTCGGCGTTCGACTCGAAGGTAGGGAGCAGGTGCGTGGCCATCATGCCCAGCAGAGCGATGCCGCGGGCGGCGTCGATTCCATGGAGGCGTCCCGCACCGGGCTGACTGCCGGTTGTGCGCGCTGATCTTGCCGCGTTAGGGGACGTCATGACCAGATCGTCTCACACCTGCCTGTGCCCTGGTCGTCAGGAAATCCTCCTTGTCTTCGAATATATGTTCGAATACTATTGCGGCATGAACAATCCATCGCCAGGAATTTCTGCTTCCGAGCCGGGCAGTGGCGGACTCTTGAAGGCCATGAGCCCAAGTGTCGTTGACTACCTTTTCCGCCAGTTGGTCACTGGCCGTCCGCCGGAGGATGTCCAGTGGGAACAGGAGGGTATCAGCCTCGACGCTCAGCCTGAGGGTGCCGAACTTGCGCGCCGGCTTTCCGAGACGGACATTGACGCCCTCACGCCCGTGGAGCTGTTCCACTACGTCCGGGCCGCCCAACGGCTCGCCTCGTGGGCGGAGGGGCTGCGGCAGGCAGCGGTAGGCCGCTACTGCCACCCACCCGCGGCAGCGCCCCGTCCCGCCAGCCGCCCCGCGTCCTGACTGCCGCAGCCGTCCGCGGCGCAGAGGGCTCCGGCGCCGGGGAAGTGCGACTGGCGGCGGGCGTCCTGGGGTAATTTGACGTGCATCACGCCCGCGGCATTGTCCTAACCAGCCGCGGACAGGGTAACGTTTTTTCCATGGCTGACACATCCGCGCATCTCCCTGCCCTCGGTACTCTTCTGACCGCAATGGTCACGCCGTTCACGAAGGACGGCGCAGTGGATTACGAGCAGGCGGCGGCGCTGGCGAGCAAGCTGGTCGACGACGGCTGTGACGGCCTGGTGGTCACCGGCACCACCGGCGAAACGTCCACGCTGACCGACGAGGAGAACCTCGGCATGTTCCGCGCCGTCAAGGATGCGGTGGGCGGCCGGGCAGCGGTCATCGCCGGCACGGGCACCAACGACACCGCCCACTCTGTCCACCTCTCCCAGCAGGCAGCAGCCCTCGGCGTCGACGGCCTCCTCCTGGTAACGCCTTACTACAACAAGCCCAGCCAGACAGGCGTCCGCGCACACTTCGAGACGATCGCCTCCGCCGTCGACGTCCCCGTCATGCTGTACGACATTCCCGGCCGTTCCTCCATTGCCATCGAGCCGGACACCATGATCCGGCTTGCGCAGCACCCGAACATTGTTGCGGTCAAGGACGCCAAGGCTGACTTCGTCGCCGCCACGCGTGTCATGGCCGAGACGGACCTTCTGTTCTACTCGGGCGACGACGGACTGACCCTGCCGTGGATGGCCCTCGGCGCCGTCGGCCTGGTGGGCGTCACAACGCACGTGGCCACCCGCCGCTTCCGTGAACTCATCGACGCCGTCAACGCGAACGACCTCAGCACCGCCCGGAAGATCAACTTTGAACTCCAGCCTGTAGTCCGCGCCACCATGACGCGGGTCCAGGGTGCTGTGGCGGCCAAGCAGATTCTTAAATGGCAGGAAGTCCTGCCCAACTCGATTGTCCGTTTGCCCCTCGTGGAGCCGGACGAAGCCGAGATCGAAACCATCCGCGGGGATTTGGCGGAAGGGGGGCTGGTCTTTTCCTGAGGACTAAGACCGGCACCTTCCGCCTGGAAAGTAGTGCAATATGACCCAAACCGCCCTCACCGGCCTTGTCACCCCTCCCCGCCTGCCCCAGGGCACGCTGCGGATCGTTCCGCTCGGCGGGCTGGGGGAGATCGGCCGGAACATGGCCGTGTTCGAAATCGACGGCAAGCTGCTGATCGTTGACTGCGGTGTCCTCTTCCCGGAGGAAACGCAGCCCGGCGTCGACCTGATCCTGCCCGATTTCTCCTACATCGAGGACCGCCTGGACGACGTCGTGGCCGTGGTGCTCACCCATGGCCACGAAGACCACATCGGAGCCGTTCCGTACCTGCTGCGCCGCCGCAACGACATCCCGCTGGTAGGCTCGCAGCTCACCCTTGCCCTGATCGAAGCGAAACTGCAGGAGCACCGCATCCGGCCGTACACGCTCACGGTGGAGGAAGGACAGGTGGAAAAGTTTGGCCCGTTCGAGTGCGAATTCGTGGCCGTCAACCACTCGATTCCCGACGCCCTGGCCGTGTTCGTCCGTACCGCAGGCGGCACTGTCCTGCACACGGGCGATTTCAAGATGGACCAGCTTCCGCTGGACGGGCGCATCACGGACCTCCGCCACTTCGCCAAACTCGGCGAGGAGGGCGTGGACCTCTTCATGTCCGACTCCACCAATGCGGACATCCCCGGCTTCACCACCGCGGAGAAGGAAATCGGCCCCACGCTGGAACGGCTCTTCGGCCAGGCGACCAAGCGGATCATCGTCGCTTCGTTCTCGTCCCACGTGCACCGGGTCCAGCAGGTGCTGGACGCGGCGGCCAAGCACAACCGCAAAGTGGCCTTCGTTGGCCGCTCCATGGTCCGGAACATGGCGATTGCGGAAAAGCTGGGTTATCTGGACGTCCCGCCGGGCCTGATCGTGGACATCAAGAACATCGACAACCTGCCGGACAACCGCGTGGTGCTGATGTCCACCGGTTCCCAGGGCGAGCCCATGGCCGCGCTGTCCCGGATGGCCAACGGCGACCACCGTGTGGTGGTGGGCGAAGGTGACACCGTCATCCTGGCCTCGAGCCTGATCCCAGGCAACGAGAACGCTGTCTTCCGGATCATCAACGGACTGCTCAAGCTCGGCGCCGACGTCATCCACAAGGGCAATGCCAAGGTCCACGTTTCCGGCCACGCCGCCGCCGGTGAACTGCTGTACTGCTACAACATCCTGGAGCCGCTCAACGCCATGCCGGTGCACGGGGAAACCCGCCACCTGATCGCCAACGGAAAAATTGCCATCGAGTCCGGCGTGCCGGAGGCGAGCGTCATCCTCGCCGACAACGGCACAGTCATCGACCTCAAGGACCACCGCGCTGACGTGGTGGGACAGGTTGAAGTCGGCTTCATCTATGTGGATGGTTCCAGCGTGGGCGAGATCACTGACGCCGACCTCAAGGACCGCCGCATCCTGGGCGACGAAGGCTTCATCTCGATCATCACCGTCATTCACCGCGCCACCGGCAAGGTGGTCTCCGGGCCCGAGATCCACGCCCGGGGCGTGGCCGAAGACGACTCCGTGTTCGACGACATCATCCCCAAGATCAATGCCGCTCTGGAGGAGGCTGTCCTGAACCACGCGGACCATACCAGCCACCAGCTCCAGCAGGTGGTCCGCCGCGTGGTGGGCACCTGGGTCAACCGCAAGCTGCGACGCAGGCCCATGATCATTCCCGTGGTGCTCGAGGCCTGACGGCCATCCAAGACAAGGGGCCGGCATTCCTGTACCAGCGGGGATGCCGGCCCCAGCCCATTAAGAGCGGGAACCAGGGCCCGCAGGGCCCCAAATCCCCGGAAAACCAGCCGAACTCCGGTAGCGTTGCCAACATGGCCACACGTACTACTTCCGCGCCCAATGGATCCAGCAGGGGCAGTGCCGGCAGCAAGACCGGCCGCTCCTCCGGACGCGGTTCAGGCTCCACGGCCGCTAAAACTGGACGAGCCGGCGGCTCGTCCAGCACTGCCCGCACCCGCCAGCTTCCCGCCGTCGAACACCACCAGCCGTGGCTGCTGCGCGTGGTGGGCGGGGCATGGCTGGGCCTCGGCCACCTGGTGGGCGGAGGAGTGCGGCGGATCGGCCACGACGTCAGCGACCTGCCCGCCGACGAGCGCCGTGACGGCGCGGCGCTGTTCAACCTTGCCCTCGGCATCTTCATCGCCACCTTTGCCTGGTGGGGCCTTACCGGCTGGTTCCCGGACGCCGTCTATGCCGTAGTCAACGGCACCTTCGGCTGGGTCTCGTTGCTGCTTCCCCTGATGCTGTTTGCGTGCGCCTTCCGGCTCTTCCGCCAGCCCGCAGACGGCCGCGGCAACAACCGGGTGGGCATCGGTTTCCTCATCATGACGTTCGCCGGCTGCGGGCTGGCCCACGTCCTGGGTGGGCAACCCACCGTCGCCCAGGGCTTCGACGGGCTCCGGCAGGCGGGCGGCATGCTGGGGTTTCTTGCCGCATCGCCGTTGGCCGCCATCCACCCGGCAGTTCCGCTCGTCCTGTACTCCCTGCTGGCCTTCGTTTCACTGCTGATCATCACCGCCACCCCGTTCACCGCGATTCCGCGCCGGCTGCGCGCTGCCTACGAGCACCTGATGGGCCTCGACCTGATGGATGAGCAGGACCGGAACACCCACGACCGCAGCTACCTGGAGCGGACGGCGCAGGCCCCGGCCAAGAGCACGCCGAAGAAAAAGAAGCGCCGCCTGTTCGGCAGGGACGAGGAGGAGGGCGACGCCGGCCTGGACGGCTACGTGGGCGACGAAGCCTTCGAGCACGCAGTGATCGACGACGAAGAACCGCAGCAGCCGCGCCCCGCGCCGGGCGTGCGCCGCCCCACCCAGGCCGAGATCGCCGTCGAAAAGATCAAAGCGGCCCAGGGCCTGGCTGCCGCTTCCTCCCCGGCTGCTTCAGGCGCGGAAAATGCAACCGAAGCCATTCCCATGATCACCCCCGGGGTGGCTGCAGCCGCGGCCAAGCCTGCCGCCCCACCCACCGTGCCCTCCAATCCTGTGGCGCCCGCACCGCCGCCCGTGCCCATCCCGCAGCGCACCGAGCAGCTGTCGCTCGCCGGCGACGTCACCTACACGCTGCCTGCCTCGGACTACCTCACCCCCGGCTCCATCCCCAAGGAGCGCACCGAAGCCAATGACGCCGTCGTCGCCGCCCTGACGGACACCCTCCAGCAGTTCAATGTCGACGCCACCGTGACCGGCTTCAGCCGCGGTCCCACCGTCACGCGGTACGAGATCGAACTGGCGCCGGGCACCAAGGTGGAACGCGTCACGGCACTGTCCAAGAACATCTCCTACGCGGTGGCTTCCAGCGACGTCCGCATCCTGAGCCCCATCCCGGGCAAGTCGGCCATCGGCATCGAGATCCCCAACACGGACCGCGAGACTGTGTCCCTGGGCGACGTCCTCCGCAGCCAGAACGCCCGGCGGACGGACCACCCCATGGTGATGGGCGTGGGCAAGGACGTGGAGGGCGGCTACGTGGTGGCCAACCTCGCCAAGATGCCCCACCTGCTGGTGGCCGGCGCCACGGGCGCCGGTAAGTCCTCCTTCGTGAACTCGATGATCACGTCCATCCTGATGCGGGCCACCCCGGACGAAGTGCGCATGGTGATGGTGGACCCCAAGCGTGTGGAACTGACTGCCTATGAGGGCGTCCCGCACCTCATCACCCCCATCATCACTAATCCCAAGAAGGCGGCGGAAGCCCTGCAGTGGGTGGTGCGGGAGATGGACGCCCGCTATGACGACCTCGCCAATTACGGCTTCAAGCACATCGACGACTTCAACAAGGCCGTGCGGGCCGGCAAGGTCCAGCCGCCGCCGGACTCGAAGCGCGTCATCCGGCCGTACCCCTACCTGCTGGTGATCGTGGACGAGCTAGCCGACCTCATGATGGTGGCGCCGCGGGACGTGGAAGACTCGATTGTCCGCATCACCCAGCTGGCCCGTGCGGCAGGCATCCACCTGGTCCTGGCTACGCAGCGCCCGTCCGTGGATGTTGTCACCGGACTGATCAAGGCAAACGTGCCCTCCCGCATGGCCTTTGCCACGTCCTCCGTTACCGACTCCCGCGTGGTCCTGGACCAGCCGGGCGCCGAGAAGCTCATTGGCCAGGGTGACGCGCTGTTCCTGCCGATGGGCGCATCCAAGGCCATGCGTGTCCAGGGCGCATGGGTTACTGAATCCGAGATCCACAAAGTGGTGGAGCACGTCAAGACACAGCTCCAGGCCGTCTACCGTGACGACGTCGCTCCCGAAGCGGAAAAGAAGCAGATCGACGACGACATCGGGGACGACCTCGAGGTGCTGCTGCAAGCCACGGAGCTCGTGGTCACCACGCAGTTCGGATCCACCTCCATGCTCCAGCGCAAACTGCGGGTCGGCTTCGCGAAGGCTGGGCGGCTCATGGACCTGCTGGAGTCCAGGGGAGTGGTGGGTCCGTCCGAGGGTTCGAAGGCCCGCGACGTGCTGGTCAAGCCCGACGACCTTGCACCGGTCCTGGCGGCCATGAAGGGCCAGGAGCCCCCCGCCGCGCCGGACGCCCAGACGGCCGCACTGAGCGACAACGCCAACGCCAACATCGCCCAGGGCGGCTACGCCGAGGACCTGGTCGCTGCCGACCTCGACAAGCGCAAGCAAAACGTCGAATATTACGACGGCTCGGATTCCGCGCCTGGCGGCTATGATGACGACGACGGCTCCGAGGACGCCTGGTCCCTCACCGGCCGCTAGCCCAGAGACTGTAGCCTAGAAACGTGACTAGCACCGATGCCACCGCGGCCGGCCCAGGCCGTGCCGGGGTCTGGAACCTTCCCAATATCCTGACCATGATCCGCATCGCGCTGGTGCCGTTCTTCGTGTGGTTCCTGATCGCCGATGCTCCCGGGCTGGAGAGCGAGTCCGGACCCTGGCGCTGGGCAGCCGTGGTGGCCTTCGCCGTTGCCATCTACACCGACAAGCTCGACGGAGACATCGCCAGGAGCCGGAACCTCGTCACGGATTTCGGCAAGATCGCCGACCCCATAGCGGACAAGCTCCTCACCGGCTCCGCGCTGGTGATGCTGTCGGTACTGGGCGAGCTGCCCTGGTGGATGACCCTGGTGATCCTGGTCCGGGAATGGGGCATTACCGGGCTGCGTTTCTTCGTGATCCGCTACGGGGTGATCCCGGCTTCGCGCGGCGGCAAGCTAAAGACTGTAGTGCAGACTGCCGCGATCTTCCTCTACCTCCTGCCACTGGCGGCGTTCGCCCCATGGCTGGCGTGGGTGGCGTTTGCCGTGATGCTTGCTGCGGTGGTCATCACCGTCTGGACCGGCGTCGACTACGTTGTTGAGGCGATGCGCCTGCGGGCCAAGGGAAAGCTGCAGGCAAAGGCCGGCAATGGACAGGAGCAGGCGTGAGCAACCAGCACCATTTTTCTCTGCACCAGCTGTCTGAACAGGCGGTGCGGAAAGCCCTGGAGCTTCGGCGGACCGTAGCGACGGCGGAATCCCTGACCGCCGGCATGGTGTCCGCAGTCCTGGCCGATACGCCGGGCGCCTCCGGGATGCTGCAGGGCGGCGTGGTGGCTTACCAGAACTCGGTGAAAGCGAACCTGCTGAAGGTCTCCCAGGAGCTGCTGGCCGACGTCGGATCCGTTGACGGCGGAGTGGCCGCCGCCATGGCCGCAGGCGCCCGCACGGCCCTGGGCGCTGATATCGGCGTGGCCACAACGGGAGTGGCCGGGCCGGAAGCGCACGACGGCAAGCCGGTGGGAACTGTGTACATCGGCATCGCCACGGCGGCGGGAACAAATGGCTTCCAGTACCTGTTTTCAGGAGGCAGGGCAGAAATCCGCGCGCAGGCCTGCGGAGCGGCCCTGGAAAGGCTTCTCGAAGTCCTGTCCGCATGACGCTGGCCGGACTATGTTACCGGGCGTAAAGTTGACGGGAACAAAAGCCGGTACCGATTAGTTATTACATTGTGTCGCTTCCGGAGAGTGGAGGCGCCTAGGATGAAATCACCACGACGGTTCGCTTCACGGCGGACCTGACCTATGAGGGAGCAAGGCGATACAGATGGTAAAACAGCCCGTATCCGTAAACGGCGTTGTCCGCTGGAAGGATGTGGGCCTCGCCGATCAGGGTAAGAGCGAACAGAAGGAGCGCAAGATGGTTGTACTTCGTCACGAAATTGGTGATGTCCTGCGCGATGTCCGCCAGCGCCAGGGGCGTACGCTCCGTGAAGTTTCGCACAGCGCCCGTGTCTCCCTGGGTTACCTCAGTGAAGTGGAGCGCGGCCAGAAGGAGGCGTCGTCCGAGCTTCTGTCCTCGATTTGCTCGGCACTGGATGTTCCGTTGTCCAGCATGCTTCGCGAAGTGAGCGACCGGGTGGCAGTGGCGGAAGGCGTTGCGGTTCCGGACACCGTTCCCCAGGAATTCTCCCAGCGTTACGGCCGTGACCTTGAGCGCGACCTGAACACTGACCTCAACGACGAACTTTCCACCGGCCTTCTCTCCGGCGCCCGGTAGCGGTTACGCCGAAGGGCAAGGCAGGGGAACACCCACCAAAAGCTGATCAGACTGAAGCCCCTGGCAACCCGCCGGGGGCTTCAGCATGCCTACTGCTGCGTGCCGTCCGGGTTAGCCACCAAGCCATCCCTCGGGAACCCGTCACGCTCGTAGGTAGCGTTGAGCTTGGCCATGTACCGCGCGAGTTCCTGCAGGTCCTCCACCGGCCATTCGCCCAGCCGTTCGCGGAAGACCTGCCGCCGGGCATCCTGGACCTGATGCATCTTCTCTTCCCCCTTGGGCGTCAGGCGGATTGCCTGTGCCCTTCCGTCCAGCGGGTCGGCCTCCTTGGACACGAGCCCGAGGCTTTCGAGGAAAGCGATCTGCCGGCTGACGGACGGTTTCCCCACGCCGATGTTCATGGCGAGATCAGTGAGGCGAATGGGTCCCTCCCGGCGGATCACTGCCAGCAGGCCATAGGCTGCCGGCTCCATATCCGGATGGACCTGCCGGGAGAGCTGGTTGGAAACTGCCCGTGCGCGCCGCCAAAAAAGGCTGATCTGGTGTTCCACGTTCTGCACGGCTGCGTCCACGTCCGCTTCGTCCGGGCGGCCTTCCACGGAGGGGGCATCAGGGGAGTTGCTCATGGCAACAATTCTAGGACGTGCGTTCGTGAGAGAATTTTCTGGTGCGAATCAGCGACTATTGGCGACTCATGGACGACGAGTTTGGTGCCGGGTACTCGCGGGTCCTCAGCAGCAGCCTTGTTCTTGCCGGAGTGGGCGGACGCACCGCAGACCAGGCGCTTGCTGCCGGCGTCGAGCCGCGCAAGGTGTGGCTGGCTGTTTGCGACGTGCAGGATGTACCCCCTGAGCGCAGGCTTGGCCGGGACATCAAGCCCCGCACGGACTAGCCGGATTCCCCGGACACGCCGCGCTCCTGTTCGAATACCTGTTCGGGTAAAGCTATGCTTTTCCCAGCGGGTTATCCACATAACCGCCGTCTTCCGGCCGGAATGTCAGTGGGTCCCATTAGCGTCAGAGATGACCAATAAACGGCCGCTGAGGCCACTCCACAGCGAGAAAGCATTAGAGGTGTGAACCATGGCGGCAGCCCCGGATCGTGCAAAAGCGCTCGAAGCAGCCCTTGCCCAGATCGACAAGCAGTTCGGTAAAGGGTCGGTCATGCGGCTCGGCGATGAAGTCCGGGCCCCGATCGAGGTTATTCCTACCGGCTCCATAGCCCTCGACGTTGCCCTCGGAATTGGCGGCCTGCCCCGAGGCCGGGTCATCGAAATCTACGGGCCGGAATCCTCCGGTAAGACCACCGTTGCCCTGCATGCGGTAGCAAGCGCCCAGCGCGCCGGCGGCATCGCGGCCTTCATTGATGCCGAGCACGCACTGGACCCGGATTACGCTGCCAAGCTTGGCGTGGACACGGACGCCCTCCTCGTTTCGCAGCCGGACACCGGTGAACAGGCCCTGGAGATCATGGACATGCTGGTCGGCTCCGGCTCGCTGGACATCATCGTTATCGACTCCGTGGCAGCCCTGGTGCCGCGCGCGGAAATCGAAGGCGACATGGGCGACAGCCACGTCGGCCTCCAGGCACGGCTCATGAGCCAGGCACTGCGTAAAATTACCGGCCGCCTCAGCCAGACCAAGACCACCGCAATCTTCATCAACCAGCTCCGCGAAAAGATCGGTGTCTTTTTCGGCTCCCCGGAAACCACCACGGGTGGTAAGGCGCTGAAGTTCTATGCCTCTGTCCGCATCGACGTCCGGCGCATCCAGACCCTCAAGGAAGGCGCGGACTCCGTGGGTAACCGCACCAAGGCCAAGATCGTCAAGAACAAGATGGCCCCGCCCTTCAAGGTGGCCGAGTTCGACATCATCTATGGCCAGGGCATTTCCCGTGAGGGCGGCATCATCGATATGGGCGTGGAGCACGGCATCATCAAGAAGTCCGGCTCCTGGTTCACCTACGATGGCGACCAGCTCGGCCAGGGCATGGAGAACTCCCGCCGGTTCCTGCGCGACAACCCGGAGCTGGCCGCCGAACTTGAGCGGCTGATCAAGGAAAAGCTTGGCGTAGGTGTGAAGCCTGCGGAGCCGGAGTCCAAGGACTCCCCGAAGCTGAAGGCCGTTGACGGGTTCTAGCCGTTGACAGGCTTTGACAGCACCCGCCCCCGCCGGCGGAAGGCCGGCGGGCGGGGTGGTGCAACCTTCGAAGGCGCGTCCTCTGGCAGGGCCTCCCAGGACGGCCCGGTTGCCGCCGATGCAGAACCGGACCCTGTTTCCGTGGCGCAGTCCATTGTCTACCGGCAGCTGACCGCTTCGGCGAAGAGCAGGCTTCAGCTCGCGCAGAAGCTGGCCGAGCGGAACATTCCCGGGCACGTTGCTGAGGAAGTACTGGACAGGTTCCAGGAGGCCCGCCTGATCAACGACGCCGAGTTCGCGGACATGTGGGTCCGGAGCCGTGCCCAGTCGCGGAAACTGGCGAGAAGCGCCCTTCGTCGTGAACTGGCGGACAAGGGCATCGACCAGGAAACTGCCGCTGCAGCCTTGGAACAGCTTTCGGACGCCGATGAAGAAGCTGCAGCACGGCAACTGGTGGAGCGGAAGATCCGCCCGGGCCTGGATCTTCAGGACCGGGCTGATCGGGACAAGGTGGCCCGGCGGCTTGCCTCCATGCTGGCGCGCAAGGGCTACCAGCCGTCCCAGGCGTTCCGGATCGTGAACGAGGTCCTGGAAGCGCATGCTTTTTCCGACAGTGGCCAAGCGTAAAGCCGGTACCCTTAACAGGTGAGTTTGACCATCCCTTCCTCCCTTTCCGGTGCCGGCCCCTCCCCAGAAGCCGTCGGCGCCCCACCGTCAGGTGCCTCAAAGCCGCGCACCTATGAAGTCCGCACGTTCGGCTGCCAGATGAACGTCCACGACTCTGAGCGTATGGCCGGCCTGCTTGAGGACGCAGGATATGTACCGGCGGAGGGCGGCCAGGCCGACGTCGTGGTGTTCAACACCTGCGCCGTGCGCGAGAATGCCGACAACAAGCTCTACGGCAACCTGGGGATCCTGGCTCCCGTTAAGGCGGCAAACCCCGGCATGCAGATTGCCGTGGGCGGTTGCCTGGCGCAGAAGGACCGGGAAACCATCCTGAAGAAGGCACCGTGGGTGGATGCCGTGTTCGGCACCCACAATGTCGGCGCCCTGCCAGCCCTGCTGGACCGGGCCCGGCACAACGACGAGGCGCAGCTGGAGATCCTGGAGTCGCTTGACGTCTTTCCGTCCACCCTTCCCACCAAACGCGACTCGGTCTATTCGGGCTGGGTGTCCATCTCTGTAGGCTGCAACAACACCTGCACCTTCTGCATCGTCCCCGCCCTGCGCGGCAAAGAAAAGGACCGCCGGCCGGGCGAGATCCTCGCGGAGATTCAGGCGCTGGTGGACGACGGCGCCATCGAGGTCACGCTCCTTGGCCAGAACGTCAACTCCTATGGCGTGGAGTTCGGCGACCGGCAGGCGTTCTCGAAGCTGCTTCGGGCCTGCGGCGACATCCAGGGCCTGGAACGGGTCCGTTTCACCAGCCCGCACCCCGCCGCCTTCACCGACGACGTCATCGACGCCATGGCCGAGACCCCCAATGTCATGCCGCAGCTGCATATGCCGCTGCAATCGGGATCGGACAGCATCCTGCGGGCGATGAAACGGTCCTACCGGTCTACCAAGTTCCTCGGCATCCTGGACAAGGTCCGGGAGAAAATTCCGCACGCAGCAATCTCCACGGACATCATCGTAGGCTTCCCCGGGGAAACCGAAGAGGACTTCCAGGCGACGCTGGACGTGGTGGAGCAGTCCCGCTTCGCTACCGCCTTCACCTTCCAGTACTCCAAGCGCCCCGGCACCCCTGCTGCTGAACTGCCGGACCAGCTGCCCAAGTCCGTGGTGCAGGAACGGTTTGAACGGCTCACCGCCCTGCAGGACCGGATTGCAGCGGAGGAGAACCGCAAGCAGCTGGGCCGCAGTGTTGAGGTCATGGTGACGGCACAGTCAGGACGCAAGGCAGGGGAAACCCACCGGCTCTCCGGGCGCTCCCGTGACCAGCGGCTGGTCCACTTCTCGGTTCCCGACGGCGCTCCTGCCCCGCGCCCGGGAGACCTCGTCACGGTCACCATCACCGAGGCCGCTTCGTTCCACCTCATAGCGGACCCCACCCTTGAGGAATACCGCCTCAGGCGCTCCCGTGCAGGTGACGCCTGGGACAGGTCGCAGGCGGATTCCTGCGGGGCACCGGCGCCGGATTCAGGCACAGGCGCAAAGGGTGTGTCGCTCGGAATGCCGTCGCTGCCAGTGCGCACCCGCTGACCGGTGCCCGCACCGCCAGTCATCGCCGTCGTCGGCCCCACCGGTTCAGGGAAATCGGATCTCGCGGTCAGCCTTGCCCTGGAGCTCGACGGCGAGGTCATTAACGCCGATGCCATGCAGTTCTATCGCGGCATGGATATCGGCACGGCCAAGATCACCTGGGCGGAGCGCAGGGGAGTGCCGCACCATCTGCTCGACATCCTGGACGTCACCCAGGAAGCCAGCGTTTCGCAATTCCAGCAGCAGGCCAGGGCCACCATTGCCGACGTCCACGCCCGAGGCAAGCGAGCAATTCTCGCCGGCGGCTCTGGCCTTTATGTGCGGGCAGTCTTGGATGTCCTCGAGTTTCCGGGAACAGATGCAGCCCTCCGGCAGCAGTTGGAAGCCGATCTCGCGGCCAAGGGGGCTCCGGCGCTGCTGGAACGCCTGCGCGCGGTGGACCCGGAGTCCGCGGGAAGGGTCTCCGACGCAAGGCGGATCATCCGTGCATTGGAGGTTTACGAACTGACCGGCCGCCCTTTCAGTTCCTTCATGCCGCAGCGCGAGTACTTCCAGCCGGCCATCCAAATCGGGCTCACGGTGGACCGCGACGTACTCCGTGAGCGGCTCGCCCGCCGGGTCCACCGCATGGTGGACAGCGGCCTGCTCGCGGAAGTCCAACGCCTCGACACCCAAGGACTGCGGCAAGGGAAGACCGCTCCCCGGGCCCTTGGCTACTCGCAGTTCCTGCGCGTCATCGACGGGGAGGTGACCATACCCGAGGCCGCGGAGGACACCATCATCGCCACCCGCCAGTTTGCCCGGCGCCAGCTCACCTGGTTCCGCGCAGATCCCCGCATCCAGTGGCTGGACTGGCAGGACCCTGAACTGACTGCCCGCGCCGCCTCGCTCTGCAGGTAAAGGGCATCCGGCCGTTCTAAACCCGCTCCGCCCGGCCGGTACCCTAGAAACCATGGACACCACCCTCGCAAAGACCACCGAGCCGGCCTTCCGTACCCTCAGCGGGCTCCGCTTTTCGAAGGGGCACGGTACCGGCAACGATTTCGTCCTGGTGGCGGATCCCGAAGGCGTCCACACCATCGCGGCCGCGGAAGTGGCAGCGCTGTGCGACAGGCACCGGGGCATCGGTGGTGACGGGCTCATCCGCGCGGTTCCATCGCGCTTTCTGCCCGAAGGCCGCGAACTGTTGGCCGCGGCCCCCGACGCCGAGTGGTTCATGGATTACCGCAACGGCGACGGTTCCCTGTCCGAGATGTGCGGCAACGGCGTCCGCGTCTTCGTCCATTTCCTCCGCACGGAGGGCTTCATTGACCTGCCCGATGGCGGCGCCCTCACCATCGGTACCCGGGCCGGGGTCAAGACCGTCGTGCGGACAGGCGACGACTATGCCGTGGACATGGGACCCTGGCAGTTCATCTTCCCCGGCGAAGCGACCGCCAAGGCGATGGACTCGCTGGTGACCGCCGAGGGCCTGGAAGTTCCGCGCCCCGCACTTTCCGTCAGCATGGGCAACCCGCACACCGTTGTTGCCCTCGCGGAACTCTCCGAACTTGCCGGAACCAGGCTGTTTACCGCGCCCGTCGTGGACCCTGTCCCGGCTAACGGCACCAATGTCGAGTTCGTGGTCCCGGCCGAACCTTTGGTCCATGACGGCGTCGGCTCGGTGACCATGCGCGTGCACGAACGCGGCGTGGGGGAGACCCAGTCCTGTGGAACGGGGGCGTGCGCAGCGGCGGTTGCCATCCGGCACTGGGCGGGCGCAGAAGCCCCCGATGCCTGGCGCATCCACGTCCCGGGAGGAGTGGTGGGCGTCAAGTTCTTCGCTGGCCCAGGCGGCCACGAGCATGTGGAACTCAGCGGCCCCGCAGTCATTGTGGCAACTGGGACGCTTTCCTGATCTTCAGGATCCTGAACGACTTGGACGTCGCTTCCCGGCTGACGCTGAACGACTCGTCCAGCTCAGCAGCGAGCCAGCGCTGAAGCGAGTCCGAACCCAGGTTTTTCTGGACCACCAGCCACGCCGTTCCCCCCGGCGCCAGGCGCGGCAGCCACATCATCAGGAGCGAGTGCAGTTCGTCCTTGCCAATGCGGATGGGCGGGTTGGACCAGATGGTGTCAAAACGGATCGCCGGGTCCACCGCCTCGGGCGTGCTGGCCGTGACGTTGGTAAGTCCCAGTGCCGCGGCGTTCTCGTTGGTCAGCGTGATGCAGCGCTCGTTGACGTCCACTGCATAGACCTTGGAGGAGGGTGCCCGCAGGGCCATGGTCAGGGCAATCGGCCCCCAACCGCAGCCGATGTCCAGGAGGTTTCCCTGCGGCGCCGGCGCCGGAACGTCGGCAAGGAGGATGGCTGTGCCTTTGTCGATGCCGTCCGGGCTGAAGATGCCGCTGGAAGTCTGCAGCCTGCGCGTCTGCCCGGCGAGCTCGACCATGAGGGGCTTGCGGGTGAACGGGCCGGCGGGTGTTGCGCTGAAATAATGTGCGGACTCCATAACTGGCCAGAGTAGTTCCCCCTGCAGCTTAAAGTGAAAATTCGCCCCGGGCTGCTCTGCTACCCTGAATGGCATGTTCCTGATCTTCGAGTAACCGGCACGGGCAAAGCCCGTATCGAAGCCTGTCCTTCCAGCGACAGCCTGTCCCACCCAGCGACGCAGGTTTCTGTACCTTCCGCTGCGTGCACCGGACCAAACGCTCCCGTTTGATCCGGTCGCCGGACAACACTCGAGAACCAGCTTTTATTTGGACTTCCCGCCGTTTCCGGCTGCTTCCGCATCTGCCACGCATCAAAGGCGTGGCACGTCCGCCGTCGACGCTTTCAGCATCGTCCGGCCCAACAAGCCAGGAGGCTTGAATGACCGCAGGCCGTCAGCCCAGCGCGAATACTTCCCCAATCAGCATTAATCAGCACTATTCTGGAACTGCCGAATCTTCAAAGGAGACCATGACCAGCCAGCCCAACACCGGATCAGATCCAGCCGCCCAGGACATGAGCCCTGAGGAAATCCAGGCTGTAATCGACCGGATCCTCTCCAAGGACGTACCGGCCAGGAACCTCAGCACCGCGGGCGGGGGTGAGGAAAGCCGGGGCGGCAAGGCGTTGTTCGGCAAGGCGCAGGCAATATCCAGCCTGGAAGCAGAACACACAACGTATGACGGCGACCAGCAGGATCTGGAGGAACGCCGCGCGCTGCGCCGCACGGCCGGCCTTTCCACCGAGCTTGAAGACGTCACCGAGGTTGAGTACCGCCAGCTGCGCCTGGAACGGGTGGTCCTGGCGGGGCTGTGGTCCGAGGGAACCCTTGCAGATGCCGAGAACTCCCTACGGGAACTCGCCGCCCTCGCCGAAACAGCCGGCTCCGAGGTCCTGGACGGACTGGTCCAGCGCCGGGACAAGCCGGACCCCGGAACCTTCCTTGGGTCAGGCAAGGCCCTTGAACTTAGGGACATCGTGATGTCCACCGGCGCTGACACAGTGGTGGTGGACGCTGAGCTTGCACCCTCCCAGCGTCGTGGCCTGGAGGACATCGTCAAGGTCAAGGTCATCGACCGGACTGCCCTGATCCTGGACATTTTCGCCCAGCACGCCAAGAGCCGCGAGGGCAAGGCCCAGGTGGAGCTGGCGCAGCTGGAGTACCTCCTGCCGCGCCTCCGCGGCTGGGGTGAGTCGATGTCCCGCCAGGCCGGTGGCCAGGTGGGCAGCGCCGCCGCCGGCATGGGCTCGCGCGGTCCCGGTGAAACCAAGATCGAGCTGGACCGCCGCCGGATCCGTACGCGCATGGCCAAGCTGCGGCGCGAGATCGCCGGGATGAAGCCCGCGCGTGAGACCAAACGGGCGAACCGCCGTCGTAATGAAGTGCCTTCGGTGGCAATTGCCGGGTACACCAACGCCGGCAAGTCCTCGCTGCTGAACCGCCTCACCGATGCCGGGGTCCTGGTGGAGAACGCGCTGTTCGCCACCCTGGATCCCACCGTGCGCAAGGCGGAGACTGCCGATGGCTTGGGCTACACGCTGGCCGATACCGTGGGTTTCGTCAGGTCCCTGCCCACCCAGCTGGTGGAGGCGTTCCGCTCCACCCTGGAAGAGGTTGCGGACGCGGACCTGATCCTGCACGTTGTGGATGTGTCGCACCCGGACCCTGAAGGCCAGATCGCGGCCGTCCGGAAGGTCTTCAGCGAGGTGGACGCCCGCAAGGTCCCGGAGATCATCGTCCTCAACAAGGCAGATGCCGCCGATCCCTTTGTGGTGGAGCGGCTCAAGCAGCGCGAACCGCGCCACGTTGTGGTGTCGGCACGCACCGGTCAAGGCATCCAGGAACTGCTCAAGGCCATCAGTAACGCCATTCCGCGGCCTTCCGTGAAGCTCGAGCTGCTTATTCCCTACGACCGCGGGGACCTGGTCAGCAAACTGCACGAATCCGACGCCGAAATCATCAGCGTTGACCACGATGAAGCCGGTACCCGGGCCGTTGTTAAAGTCCGGGAAGGCCTCGCGGCTGAACTGGAACCCTTCGCCAGCAATGACTGACCCCGTGGCTGACCAGGCCACGGGTACGCCCGGCGAGCAGTTCGTCATCGACCTGCTCGACCGGGCTGTCGCCGCCATGGGCGGGCAGAGCAGGGACGGTCAGCACGAGATGGCCAGGCAGGTGGCCCGCGCCATCGAAAGCGGGGACCACCTGCTGGTCCAGGCCGGCACGGGAACCGGAAAGTCCTTGGCCTACCTGATCCCGCTTATCGCCCACGCTCTGGAAAGCGACAAGCCCGCCCTGGTATCCACCGCAACGCTGGCACTGCAGACGCAGATCGTGGGCCGTGACCTGCCCCGGCTGCTCAAGGCGATCACCCCGGCCCTGGACAGGCCCGTCAAGGTCGCCCTCGTCAAGGGACGGTCAAACTACGTCTGCCTGCACAAGCTGGAAGGCGGCTTTCCTTCAGAGGAACCGGCCGAGGGCCAGCTGTTCTCCTTGGGCGAGGACACCAGCGTTCCGCATTTTGCTGCTGCGGCGGGCGGCCCCTCATCCCAGCTCGGCAAGGAGGTGGTGCGGCTGCGGGAGTGGGCGGAAAAGACTGTCACCGGTGACCGCGATGAACTCCTGCCCGGTGTCACGGACCGGGCCTGGCGTCAGGTCTCCGTCACATCGATGGAGTGCCTGGGCGCCCAGAAGTGCCCCATGGCAGCTGAATGCTTCAGCGAGCTTGCCCGCCAAGACGCGGCGGAGGCGGACGTGGTGGTCACCAACCATGCCATGCTCGCGGTCAGCGCCTTCGAAGGACTGGCAGTCCTTCCCGAGTACGACGTCGTGGTGGTGGACGAGGCCCACGAACTGCAGGACAGGGTCACCGGAGCGGTTTCCGGCCAGCTGTCGGTGGCCATGGTGCACGCTGCGGCCGCCGGTGCCCGGAAACACACAGCCATCACCGTTGACGCCCTCAACGCGGCAGCCGCCAACCTGGAGGTTGCCCTTGCCGGAGTGCCGAACGGCCTGCTGCCCAATGGGCTGAACGACGGGCAGCTGGACTGCGTGGACCAGCTGCGTGAGGCCTGCCGTGCCGCGCTCTCCGATTCAAAGGGGGACAGCAGCACAACAGCCGACGGCGGGAGGCAGCTTGCCCGCTCCCGGCTGACGCTCATCCTTGAATTGTGTGAAAGGCTCCTCGCAGCCCGTGAAAACAGGGAGGTGGTATGGATTTCCCGGCCCAGTTCCTTTGACCCGCAGCAGGGATACTCCCAGCCGGATGACACGGCGCCGGCCTTGATCAACGTTGCCCCGCTTTCTGTAGCAGGCAGGCTGCGGGAGGGCCTTTTTTCCGGGCATACCGTGGTGCTTACCTCGGCAACCTTGGCTATTGGTTCCGCCTTCGAACCTGCCGCCGGCGGGCTGGGTCTTGTCGGGGAAGGAGCCCCCAGCTGGACCGGCGTGGACGTGGGGTCTCCCTTCGATTATCCGAAACAGGGCATTCTGTACGTCGCCGGCCATCTGCCGAAGCCGGGCAGAGGGGCATCTCCGGAATCGCTGGCGGAACTGGAATCCTTGATCCGGGCCTCCAACGGCGGTGCATTGTGCCTGTTTTCGTCCCGGCGGGCCGCAGAGGAAGCTGCGGAAGCCCTGCGGCCAAAGCTGGGCATGACCATCCTGTGCCAGGGCGATTCCACCATGACGGCCCTGGTGAAGCAGTTCGCGGACGAGCCCGACACCTGCCTCTTCGGCACCATGTCCCTGTGGCAGGGCGTTGACGTGCCCGGGGGTTCCTGCCGCCTGGTGGTCATAGACCGCATCCCGTTCCCCAGGCCGGACGATCCCCTCATGACAGCCCGCTCACGGGCTGTCGCGCAGGCGGGCGGAAACGGCTTCATGTCCGTGTCTGCCACCCATGCCGCCATCCGCCTTGCCCAGGGGGCAGGCCGGCTGATCCGGTCCACGGGGGACAAGGGAGTAGTGGCCGTGCTTGACTCGCGGCTTGCCACCGAGCGTTACGCGGGGTTCCTCCGCGCGGCCCTGCCGCCCTTCTGGCCGACAACAGACCGGAAGACGGCAGTGGCGGCGCTGGAGAGGCTGGCCCGGGAAAACGCCTGAGTGGGCGGCTACCGGCTACAGGGAACGGAGCACTGAAACGACCTTGCCCATGATGGTGGCATGGTCCCCAAGGATGGGCTCGTACTGCGTGTTCTGGGGGAGCAGCCAGGTATGGCCGTCCCGCTGCCGGAACGTTTTCACTGTGGCCTCGTCATCCAGGAGGGCTGCCACGATGTCACCGTTGGCTGCGTCCGCCTGCCTGCGGACCACCACCCAGTCACCATCGCAAATGGCAGCATCCACCATGGAGTCCCCGGCGACCCTGAGCATGAACAGCTCGCCCTGGCCCACCAGTTGGCGCGGGAGGGGCATGACGTCTTCCACGAGCTGGTCCGCAAGGATGGGACCGCCCGCAGCGATCCGGCCCACCAGGGGAACCATGGCGGTGTCCAGTGCGGTGGGCAGTTCCGTGACCGTTGCGGTGGCCGCTGAAAGCAGGCTGTCAGGCTGTGCAGGCATCTTTGCGGCACCGCCGTCCAGGGTCAGGGGCATCAGCACTTCCATGGCCCGCGGCCGCTTGGGATCGCGGCGGAGGTAGCCGAGTTTTTCGAGCTGGGACAGCTGGTGCGTGACGCTGGAAAGGCTCGCCAGGCCAACGATGTCCCCGATTTCCCGCATCGAGGGAGGATATCCATTCTCGTTGACGGAGCGCTGGATGGTCTCGAGGATTTTCTTTTGCCGTGGCGTCAGGCCCTTGGCGGTCTTCCTTGGTTGCGCGGTTCCCCTGCTCCCGGCGGCTGCTGCTGCCATATTCGCCAATGCCTTTCATTTTCCACCGGGACTTCCCGCGGCGGTGCACTGGAAGATCCCGCCCCAATGTCAGACCCTGCTGATCGACTGTCCGGGTGGTTGTTCTTTCGTTCAAAGCTAGGCCAGCCGCAGGGCTTTTTCAAACATTTGTTCTAGCGAGTCTCGACATTGTTCGTCGATAAGTGCTAAAACAGAGAAAGCAAAGTTCGAATATGTGTTCTACTCAATGCCTGAGGAATTCGAAGATGTTGTCGGAAAGGGGTCGGCGCCGGAAGGCAGCCAGCCCTGGAAGGCAGGCAAAGGGAAGACATCCGGGCAGCACAGTATGGTCCAGGAGGGCTAAGGTCATGTCAGCTACATCTGTTTCGCGGAGTCCACGTCAACAACTGCACCCGGTGCAGCACCTCTTCTCCGAATCGGGAATGCGGCCGGAGGTGCGCCAGGCGCCCCTTCCGCCCCTGCGGCTCACCCGCCGCGGGCGTATCGTGCTGATTGGAATTCCACTCATCCTGCTGGCAGCCCTGCTGCTCTCACTGGCAGGTTTTTTCAACGCGCCGGCCAAGGCGTCGGACTCTGCCGAGGATCTCACCGCCACGCCCACGGTCCCGGTGACGGTCCAGTCCGGCGAGTCGCTGTGGGGCATTGCGGCCAACGTGGCGCCGCAACGGGATGCGCGCGACGTTGTTGCGGACATCGTTCAGCTGAACAACCTTTCGTCCGGCGCTGTCTTCCCTGGCCAGCGGCTGTTCGTGCCGGCCGCGTAGGCCATCATGCTCTGCCTGCTGGAGTCGCCGCCGGGAGGCGACGCTGAAGGCGAACAGGGGCCGTCACATTTTCGGGTGTCCTGCAGGGGCACTAAACTGTTCAGGTGAATGACCAGCTAGAGCGCCTGAACCGGCTTCCCCTCCGCAGCAACCTTCGCGGGCTTACCCCTTACGGTGCACCGCAGCTGGATGTCCCCATTCTCCTCAACGTCAACGAGAACACCCATGGTGTCCCGGCGGACGTCCGGGCAGCGATCACGAAGGCTGTTTCCGAGGCTGCCGCGGGACTCAACCGCTATCCCGACCGCGAATTCACCGAGCTGCGGAAAGCGCTGGCGGAATACCTGGGCCACGGGTTGGATGAGTCCAACCTCTGGGCCGCCAACGGGTCCAATGAGGTGCTCCAGCAGATACTCCAGGCCTTCGGTGGCCCGGGGCGTACAGCGCTCGGCTTCCCGCCCACGTACTCCATGTATCCGTTGCTCGCCAGCGGAACGGACACCGAATACATCGTGGGGGAGCGGGCTGAAGGATATGACCTCAGCGCGGAATCTGCTGCACGGCAGGTCGGGGAACTGCGTCCCAACATTGTGTTCCTCTGCTCGCCCAACAACCCCACGGGAACGGGCCTGGGACTGGATGTGGTGGAAGCAGTCTACGAGGCCGGCGAAGCCAGCCGGACCATCGTCATCGTTGATGAGGCGTACCACGAGTTCGCCCATGACGGAACGCCCAGCGCCCTGACGCTGCTCCCCGGGCGGGAACGGTTGATCGTTTCCCGGACCATGAGCAAGGCGTTCGCCCTGGCCGGGGCCCGGCTCGGCTATATGGCGGCGGCCCCCGAAGTTACTGATGCCCTGCGGCTTGTCCGGCTTCCATACCACCTCTCCGCCATTACGCAGGCAACGGCCCTCGCTGCGCTCCAGCACCGTGAGGCGCTGATGGCGGATGTGGAAGACATCAAAAAGCAGCGGGACCGTATCGTAGCCGAGCTAACGCGGATGGGGCTCAAGCCTGCCGCCTCAGACTCCAACTATGTCTTCTTCGGCGGCTTGGAAGACCCCCACCGCGTCTGGCAGGAACTGCTGAACGCCGGTGTGCTCATCCGCGATGTGGGGATTCCTGGCCATCTGCGTGTCACCGCGGGAACTGAGACCGAAACCACAGCCTTCCTCACCTCCCTGGAAAACATCCTTGCAAACCAGGCCGCGCTTCCCGCCTAGACTGGAAGTACGGCGCTGGACGCCCGAACAAACCCATTTCCTGCCCAAAAGGACCCTAAGCATGAGTACCACCGGATCGAACGTGGCTGCGGCCCGGACTGCCCGCATGGAACGCGCCACCAGCGAGTCGTCCGTGCTTGTCGAAATCAACCTTGACGGCACCGGCAGCGCGGACATCGACACGTCGGTGCCGTTCTACGATCACATGCTGACGGCTCTCTGCAAGCACTCCCTGATTGACATGACGGTCAAGGCCACGGGGGACATCCACATCGATGTCCACCACACAGTGGAAGATGTCGCCATCACCTTCGGCGAGGTGCTGCGCACCGCACTGGGCAACAAGGCGGGCATCCGCCGTTTCGGCGAAGCTACCGTCCCCTTGGATGAAGCTCTGGCCCACGCCGTCGTTGATGTTTCCGGGCGTCCCTATCTGGTGCACGGCGGCGAGCCCGCCGGCCAGGAGTACCACCTGATCGGCGGACACTTCACCGGGTCCCTCACCCGCCACGTTTTCGAAGCAATCACGCTGCACGCAGGAATTTGCCTGCACATGAACGTCATCGCCGGCCGGGACCCGCACCACATCGTCGAGGCCCAGTTCAAGGCGTTCGCCCGGGCGCTGCGCGCGGCCGTGGAACCGGACCCCCGCGTTGAGGGAATCCCCTCCACCAAGGGTGCACTGTGAGCGGCCAGGTCCTTCGGGACGGCGCCATCATCGACCCCTCCGCCTCCCGGAAGCTGCCTTCGCCCGAGGGAAAGCCGACGGTCACCGTCCTGGACTACGGTTCAGGCAACGTCCGCTCGGCCGTGCGCGCCCTGGAGCGGGCGGGCGCAGAAGTCATCCTCAGCTCAAAGCCGGAGGACGTCCTGAACGCGGATGGCCTGGTGGTTCCTGGCGTCGGCGCCTTCGAGACTGTGATGCGTGAGCTCAAAGCCGTGGACGGCATCCGCCTCATCGGCAGGCGCGTTGCAGGCGGACGGCCCGTCCTGGGCATCTGCGTAGGCCTCCAGGTTCTCTTTGAGGCCGGTGTCGAACACGGCACTGAGGCGGAAGGCATCGGTGAGTGGCCCGGGAAGGTTGAGCTCCTGCCGGCGGAGGTTGTGCCGCACATGGGCTGGAACACCGTAAAGGTGCCGGAGGGCTCCAAGCTGTTTGCCGGCGTCGAGAGCGAGCGGTTCTACTTTGTGCACTCGTATGGTGTCCAGGAATGGAACTTCGACGTTGTCCAGCCGCGGATGGCTCCGCCCCTGGTGACTTGGTCCGAGCACGGCGCGCCGTTCATCGCCGCCGTCGAAAACGGTCCGCTGTGTGCCACCCAGTTCCACCCGGAGAAATCCGGGGACGCCGGCGCCCGCCTGCTGCATAACTGGGTCGAGGCCCTGCGCAGGCCGGCAGGCACCCCGGAACCGGGCAGCACCACACAGACACCGGCCGGCGGCACAGCGTAGATGTGGTCCATCCTCCTCATGGGGCTCGCCGGACTGCTCATTGGTGGCGCCCTGTCCTTTAGGCAGCAGCACAAGCCGCTCTGGACCCAGATTTCGTTTTACGTCCTGGCGGGCATGTCGCTGCTGGCCGCCTACCTGCTGACGCTGCCGGCCGCCTGACCGGCGCTACCCCACATCCCCCAACCCTGAGGATAGACATGACCACCGCCACCGAACTGCCGGTTCTTGAACTGCTGCCCGCCGTCGATGTCGTCAACGGCCAAGCCGTCCGGCTGGTCCAGGGGGAAGCGGGCAGTGAGACCAGCTATGGAACCCCGCTGGAAGCCGCGCTGAACTGGCAGCAGCAGGGCGCAGAATGGGTGCACCTGGTGGACCTTGACGCCGCTTTCGGCCGCGGCTCCAATGCGGAGCTGCTCCGCGAAGTAGTGGGCCGGCTGGACATTAAGGTGGAGCTTTCCGGCGGACTGCGGGACGACCAGACCCTTGAAGCGGCCCTGGACCTGGGCGTCGCCCGCGTCAACCTGGGAACAGCCGCTTTGGAGAACCCCGAGTGGACCCGCCGGGCCATCGAGCGCTTTGGCGACAAAATCGCCGTCGGCCTGGATGTGCGCGGCACCACCCTCGCCGGCCGGGGCTGGACCAAGGAGGGCGGTGACCTCTGGGATGTTTTGGGCCGCCTTGAGGAAGCCGGATGCAGCCGTTATGTGGTCACGGACGTCACCAAGGACGGCACTCTTCAGGGGCCCAACGTGGAACTCCTGCGCCAAATGGTGGAGAAGACCGGTAAGCCGGTGGTGGCATCGGGCGGCATCTCCAGCCTCGACGACCTCAAGGTCCTGCGTTCACTGGTTCCCTTGGGCGTTGAAGGCGCCATCGTGGGCAAGGCACTCTACGCCAACGCTTTCACGCTGCCCGAAGCACTCGACGTCGCCGGCCGCCGCTAGGCTTCCCGCCCGGACCGAAGGACCGCCATGGCCAGCAACGAACCCGCAGCTCCGTCCCCGCGCCCGCTTCCCGGGCATATCGCTGCTGCGCTGGCCGGTGCGGGCGGTCCGGCGGACTCTGCCGGCCAGCCCTGGGCGGGCCGGAGCCTGGCAGGCGAGCAGGCCAGAATTCATAACTTTGACGACGACGACGGAACGGCCGACGACGGCTACCTCGCCGCGGTAGCGGCGCTTCGGGGCGGAACAGGGAATGAAGCCGGCGTGATCGCCTCGCTGGCGACGGCGCGCGTCTTCATCCCCATCGTCGCCCAGCTCGCCGAGGAGGCGGACGGACTGCATGGGCTGCACTCCGATAAGCAGGCGGACATGGCACTCGTCACGCTCAAGGCGGCCGACGGCAGGACTGCACTGCCCGCCTTCACTTCCACCGCCGCGTTGACGGCCTGGCATCCTAAAGCGAGGCCAGTCGCCGTCTTCGCTGCCCGGGCTGCCCTTTCCGCCGTTGCAGAAGGCGCGGAGCTGCTGGTCCTGGACCCCGGCTCGGACTTCACCTTTGTTGTCCGCCGTCCGGCAGTATGGGCGCTGGCGCAGCAGCATGATTGGATCCCGTCCTACGCAGACGAGGAACTCGCTGCCGAAATGGGCCGCGCCGCCGCGGATTTTTCCGCGGTGCGGAACATTGAACTGGTACCCGGCAGGGGAGTGGCCTCGCGGGCAGCTGACGGATCTGTCGTGGCCGGCGGCGGCGCAGGTCCCGAACTGCAGGTAGTGCTTTACCTTGAGGACGGACTGGACGCCGCCGGGGTGCAGGAGCTGGTGACGGGGCTCCAGACGCAGTGGTCGCGGAATGTATTGTTTGGGGAGCGCGTCGACTCGATAGACATCAAGTTGAGGCGCGCCGACCACTAGCCGGCAGCAAGGCGGGGTGATCCCCGGCCCACTGCGGCAGACGTAAGGATCACTTTCGTGAATTTCGCTCTCTACCGGGAGTTGCTCGCCGTCCGGCCCATCCGCAGGCTGCTGCTGGTGGGCATGGTTGCCCGGGTTCCCCACTCCGCCGCAGGCGTGCTGCTGACCCTGCACATCGTCCTCACCCTGGACCAGGGGTATGCCGCAGCAGGCGCTGCGGCCGCTGTGATGACCATCGGTATCGCCGTTGGTGCTCCCTGGCGCGGGCGGCGGGTGGACACCGTCGGACTGCGCACCGCCCTGATCCCGTCCGTGATCTCGGAAACCGTCATCTGGTCCATCGTTCCCCATGTGTCCTACCAATGGCTTCTGCCGCTGGTGTTTGTGGGCGGCCTGCTGACGCTCCCCATCTTCAGCGTGGTGCGCCAGTCGCTCGGCGTGCTGGCCGACGGAGACCAGCGGCGCACCGCCTTCGCCCTGGATGCGATCACCACCGAGATGGTGTTCATGATCGGTCCCGCTGCCGGTGCCATCGTGGCCACCAGCGGATTCACGGTGCTGGGCCTGACCGTGGTGGGGGTATCCACGTCACTGGCCGGGCTGTTCCTGATGTGGTTCAACCCGCCCACCCGGAGTGCCGCGCAGACCGTGGAATGCGGCGACGACGAGCGTCACGCTGCCGAAGCCGCTGTGGTCACGGCCGCCCCCGCACACCTGCAGGAGCCGGCAGCGGAACTGGCGCATGCGGAAGCACGTGGAAGGCCCGGCCTCCGGGGCAAGATGGCGCACAACTTTGCGTGGTTCACTGCCGCGGTCGCGGCCGTTTTTGCCGTTGCAGCAGGTGCCGGCATGGTGTTGAGCGGGACGGACGTCGGGATTGTTGCCGCCTTGGAGCTGGGCGGGCACCAGCGCGAGATCGGCATTGTCTTTGTCTTTTGGTGCGCCGCCTCCGTGGTGGGCGGCCTCGTATACGGGGCAATGCACCGGCCCGTCTCGCCCATTGTCCTGTTGCTGGGCATGGCTGCCCTGACCATCCCCATGGGATTCGCCCACGACACCTGGACGCTGGCCTTCGCCTCACTCCTGCCGGGACTGCTGTGCGCACCCGTGCTGTCCTCCGCTTCGGAAAAGGTGGCCGACCTGGTGGCTGAGGAACGGCGCGGGGAGGCCATGGGCTGGTACGGGTCCGCGCTGACCGCCGGGGTTGCCTTAGGTGCGCCGCTTGCGGGCGTCTTCATCGACAGCACGGGCCCGTCCGGAGGTTTTGTCTCAGTGGGAGTGGCCGGCGTGGCGCTCTGCTTTGCGGGCCTGGTCCTGCAGGAGCGGCGCCGGCGCAGGGTTTCAGCGTAGGCCGGCTTGAGGGTTCTCCTGCGAGTGGGGTTAAACGCGCGACGGCGGGCCGGCCTTTGGAGGCCGGCCCGCCGTCGCGGATTGCCAAAAAGCTTTAGTTGACTGCGCCCGTGTACTTCTCACCGGGACCCTTGCCCGGGGCGTCGGGGATCAGTGACTCTTCGCGGAAGGCCAGCTGCAACGAACGGAGGCCATCGCGCAACGGGCCGGCATGCTGGGACCCAATCTCCGGGGCGGCCGCCGTGACCAGGCCTGCCAGCGCGGTGATAAGTTTCCGGGCCTCGTCCAGGTCCTTGAGTTCCTCGGCGTTGTCCTCGGCGGCAAGCCCAAGCTTGACGGCAGCGGCGCTCATGAGGTGGACGGCAGCGGTGGTGATGACCTCCACGGCGGGCACCTCGGAGATGTCCCGGATTTGCTGGGAGACATCCGCGGGGCCGGCCGGCTCGAAAACGTGTGAATTACTGTCTGGGGTGCTCATACTGGTAAGCTTGACATAGACCGACTGGATGTCGTTATTTCAGGATTGCACCAACAATCAGGTTCCCACCGGCGCTTACTGCGTTGACGGGAATTTTTTCTGTAAAATGACATGCAGTTTGCAAGCGGAGTTCTCTCCCACCCGCGTCAGCCGCTGTTCCGGACGTTCATCACGAACACCTCCGGACGTAAGGTTGCCGGGTACCTGGTTGGGCATGGAAACGGCGTTGGCCGGATCCCGTGCATGCAGTCCCTGACGGGGACCCGCATCCCAATCTTTTAGAGGCCTTCGATTGCTCCGGCAGTTGGGGGCCTTCTCCAGTTTCCGGGATTCCACAACAACAACAGGAGCTTTAACATTAGCGAGCCAAGAATCAATGAGCGTATCCGCGTCCCCGAGGTGCGGCTGGTCGGCCCTGCAGGTGAACAGGTAGGAATCGTCCGTATTGAGGATGCCCTGCGTCTGGCTGCCGAGTCCGACCTTGATCTCGTTGAAGTTGCACCTCAGGCCAAGCCTCCGGTGTGCAAGCTGATGGACTTCGGCAAGTACAAGTACGAGGCTGCGGTTAAGGCGCGTGAAGCACGGAAGAACCAGACGAACACCGTTCTGAAGGAAATCCGTTTCCGCCTGAAGATCGACACCCACGACTACGAGACCAAGCGCGGGCATGCACTGCGCTTCCTCGGCGCCGGGGACAAGGTCAAGGCCATGATCCAGTTCCGCGGCCGCGAGCAGCAGCGTCCGGAAATGGGCATCCGCCTGCTCCAGCGCTTTGCCGACGACGTTGCCGAAGTTGGCGTGGTGGAGTCCAGCCCCCGGATTGACGGCCGCAACATGGTCATGGTGGTCGGTCCGCTGAAGAACAAGGCAGAGGCCAAGGCTGAAGCGCGCCGCGCCACGCAGCGTGCTGAGGCAAAAGCGCAGAACGAAGCCAAGGCGTCCGGCCGCGTGGACACTTCCGGGAATGACCAGGCCCCCCTGACCCAGTCACTGGCGGACCTGCTTCCCGAGGGGTTCACCGTCTCCACGGAGCCTGCTGCAGAAGCGGAAACGCCGGTGCAGGAGCCGGCTGCCGCCGTCGAACCTGCCGCGGCCGAGGCTCCCGCAGAGGTTGCCGAAGCACCCAGGCGGGAGGCGCCGAAGGCAGCTCCAAAGGCAGCCGCGGCAAAGGCTGCACCAAAGGCCGCAGAGCCCAAGGCTGCTCCCGCCCCGAAGCCAGAAGCCGCCAAGCCTGCTGCAGCCACACCTGCTGCGCCGAAGCCGGCAGCGGTTCCGGCTCCGCCGAAGCCCGTGGCCAGGCCCGCTGCGCCCAAGCCTGCTGCCCGCCCTGTCCCCAAGGCAGCGCCCAAGCCGGCCGGTAAGAAGACCACTTAGTCCACAGCTGCCGGAGGTTCATCCCTCCGGCAGTCAGCAACCAGCACGCTGCCCGAAGGGGCGGCTGCGTGATAGAGCTGCAGGCCCAGCCTGCGGATACGTAAGGAGATCGGTTCCCATGCCGAAGATGAAGACCCACAGTGGTGCCAAGAAGCGCTTCAAGCTGACCGGCAGCGGCAAGCTGCGCCGCCAGCAGGCCAACCGCCGCCACTACCTCGAGCACAAGTCCTCGCGGCTGACCCGTCGCCTTGCCGGTGACAGGATCGTCTTCAAGGGCGACGCCAAGGTCATCCGGAAGATGCTCGGCATCTAATTTCCAAGTTCTTTGACCAGCCACCGCCTGGTGGATGGTCAACTGCCAAAAAGCCTTCTCAGGCCGCCGGGACACCGGCAGTAGATGCTTGGGATCAGATTTTCGAAGGAGTACGCACGTGGCACGTGTGAAGAGGGCTGTCAATGCCCACAAGAAGCGCCGGGTTGTTCTCGAACGCGCAAAGGGCTACCGCGGACAGCGTTCACGCCTGTACCGCAAGGCCAAAGAGCAGCTGCTGCACTCGTTTGTGTACAGCTACGGCGACCGCAAGAAGAAGAAGGGTGACTTCCGCCGCCTGTGGATCCAGCGCATCAACGCTGCTTCCCGCGCCAACGGCCTCACCTACAACCGCCTGATCCAGGGCCTCAAGGCTGCCCAGGTCGAGGTTGACCGCCGTATGCTGGCCGAGCTGGCCGTTTCCGACGCCAACGCTTTCGCAGCGCTGGTCAAGGTTGCCAAGGATTCCCTGCCTGCCGACACCTCAGCCAAGAAGGCTGTTGCCTAGCAACCGCAGGTCCCTCCCAGGAGCAGTTCAGGAACCCGTGGCCCCAGCCACTACAGTTCTTATATGAACGAAACCGGGCGCCCGCAAGATTTTCCACTGTCCAACCCCCGAGCTGATCGGGTGAAGGACGTGGCGAAACTTGCAGGGCGCCCGGCCCGTTTAAAGCGGGGCCATTTCCTCACAGAAGGGCCACAGGCTGTCCGTGAAGCCCTCAAACTCCATCAGCAGCGTGTGGCAGCAGGAGCGACCGGTGTGGTCACCGAAGTGTTCGCGAGCGACAGCTGCCTGGACCGCTTTCCGGAACTTGTAGAGCTGTCCCAAGGCGTGAATTCCCGGCTTGCCACCGACGAGGTCCTGGCTGCCATGGCTGACACGGTCAATCCCCAAGGAATCATTGCCGTCTGCCGTTTCGTGGACGTTCCGCTTGGGGAAGTGCTCGACGCCGGTCCCCGCCTGATTGCCGTCCTCTGCCAGGTGAGGGATCCAGGGAACGCAGGAACGGTCCTGCGTGCGGCTGACTCAGCAGGCGCGGATGCTGTGGTCCTGACAGCTTCCAGCGTTGACATCTACAACCCCAAGGCTGTCCGCTCCACCGCTGGTTCCCTGTTCCACCTTCCGGTGGTGCTTGGGGCAGACATTGGGGAACTTGCAGCTGCCTGCCGGGACAGGGGGATCGGCATCCTTGCAGCCGACGGCTACGGACCCCTTAATTTGGATAACCTTCAGGATGAAAATGCCCGGCGGCGGCTCACGGGGGAGGGCGCTGAATCAGCCTATGCCCTCGAGAGACCCACTGCCTGGCTCTTCGGGAATGAAGCCCAGGGGCTGTCCGAGGAAGAACTTGCACTGGCCGACCACCGGGTTGCGGTACCGGTTTATGGATCCGCGGAGAGCCTCAACCTGGGAACAGCAGCCACGGTCTGCCTCTATGCCAGCGCACGTTCCCAACAGGTCCCCGCAGCGGTCAGCAGCTAGGAACCTGCACCGCTTCCTGGCTCCTTCCGGCACTTCGGACATCAGTAAGTCTCCGGTCCAGTGCAGAACGAAGTGTTGCGGAACGAAATAAGGCCCCGGATGAGCCGGGGCCTTGGTGGTGCTAAATGTTCGGCGCGGTGCACGTCAGGGTGCGCGGGTTGCCTTTCCGCGTCCTGTGATGGCCCCGTAGATGCCGGCGACCACCAGGCCACCGACGATGGCCAGAATCCAGGTGCCGAGGTCGAAGAAAGCCAGATCGCCCCGGTTGAACAGGAGGCTGCCGATCCAGCCGCCTACGATGGCGCCCACGACGCCGAGAACAAGACTGGTAACCCAACCGCCGCCAACCCGTCCCGGCATGACCGCCTTAACGATGGCCCCGACAATGAGGCCGAGGATGATCCAAGCAAGAAAACCCATCTCTCCTCCTTATGTTTACCGGGATGTGATGGTCCCGATGAGGCTCAAGCTAACATAACGCCGACATAAAGTCAGCAGGCTTCTGGAGAGCCTCTGTCCGGCAGGTCGGGGGTTGCCCAGAGGCCTGCGGGCACGGTGCTGGGCTGGTTTTCGCAGCTGACCGGGCTGCTCCTGCCAGGGTCCAGGATCAGGCAGTCAGCGGCCTTTTGCGCTCGAGGAGGCCGCTCGCCACGGCGACGCCCAACCCCAACAGGGCGAGGACGGCACCCACCAGCGCCGGTGCCACGTAGCCCCAGCCCAGCGCGATGACGAGTCCGCCCAGGAACGCGCCAAGGGCGTTGGCGACATTCAGTGCCGCGTGGTTCAGCGACGAGGCCAGGGAAGGGGCGTCCGGCGATGCGTCCAGGAGCCGTGTCTGCAGCGCCGGGATCAGCATGGATCCGGATGCGCCTACCACGAACACCATGACAAATGCAGACCAGGGCCAGTGGGCGGCCACAGCATAGACCACCAAAGCAACAGCAATGGCGGGCAATACGTTGTACAGCGTTCCCATGACCGACCTGTCCGCAATCCTGCCGCCAACGATGTTGCCCGCCACCATTCCCAGGCCGTACAGCGCCACCACCAGCGGAATCAGCGCCGACGGGATGCCCGCGACCAGCGTCATGGTATGGGAAATATAGGTGTAGGTGGCAAAAAATCCACCGAAACCTACAATGCCGATCAGGATGGCCAGCCAGACCTGCAGCCGTTTAAGTGCGCCAAGCTCCCGCCTGATGCTGGCGTCGGGATGGGCCTCCTGGAAGGGGACAAATTTCCACACCATCGCCAGGGTCGCAAGGCCAATGAAGCCCACCAGGATAAAGAGCAGCCGCCATCCGTACGTCTGCCCCAGCCAGGTGGCGAAGGGAACTCCCACGACGTTCGAGATGCTCAGCCCTGCCATCACCATGGAAATTGCCCACCCACGCCGGCTTGGCGGAACCAGGGATGCAGCGATCACAGCTGCCACACCGAAAAAGGCGCCGTGCGGCAGGCCGGCTGCGAACCGGGAGGCGAGCATCGTTCCGTAATCCGGCGCGAGGTAGGAGGCGAAGTTGGCGACGGTAAAGAACAGCATCAGCCCGAGTGCCAGATGCTTGCGGGGGAGTTTGGCGCCGACGGCGGCCAATAAGGGAGCTCCCACTACCACGCCCAGCGCGTAGGCCGAAATGAGGTGGCCGGCTTCGGGCGTAGAGATGGCAAGTCCCTGCTCAACTTCCTTTAACAGGCCCATCATGGTGAACTCCGTCACCCCGATACCCACTCCGCCCATGGCCAGAGAGAAAATGGCCATCGCGAGGTTGGAGGACCTGGTGGAGGCTGCCGTGGACTTTTCGAGGACGCTGCTCATATGCCTGCTTTTTCGGGATTGGAACGGGAAAGGTGCTGAAGCCACGGCAGTGGGGCTGGTCAGACCGGTCCCTGCAAACAACCCGGAATAGTGGAGGGGTATTCCCGAGGCGGGCAAGGGGTCCGGTTCCATCATTGTCCCCCATAGAATAGGGCGGTGACCGGACTGATACAGGTAGTGGGCGGAGCGGTGGTGGACAGCCTCGCGGAGCCTTCCCTGCTGCTCGTGGCCAGGCGCAGCGCACCTGAGAACCTGGCCGGGCTGTGGGAGTTTCCGGGCGGCAAGGTGGAACCCGGCGAGGCGCCGGAGGAGGCACTGGCCCGGGAGCTGTCCGAGGAACTGGGAATTGAAGTCCGCCTGGGTAACGAGTTGGTTTCGGAATTGCCTAGCGGGTGGCCGCTGAACGACCGTGCCAGCATGCGGGTGTGGTTTGCGGAGGTCGCCCACGGGGTGGCCCGGCCGCTCGAAGACCATGACGAGCTGCGCTGGGTGCCGCTGGCTGAAACGGACGCCGTACTTGGCCTGCCGTGGATCCCGGCCGATTTTCCGATCGTGCGGGCCCTGTTGTCTACGTTGTGTATGCCGGCGGGCCAAACAGCAAACTGAGCAACCCGCCCAACTGAACCGCCGGCAATCCAAACGCCAGGAAACTAGAACAGCGTCAGTTGGCCGGCGCCTGCAGGAGTGCCGGAGCCCGGAGTACCCGCTGGTCCTTGCGGGATGATGCCCGCGGGGTACTCGGCTTCCTCGCCCCGGGGATCGTCCTCCAGGTCCCTGTGGCTGAAGCCGGACGAATTGCCGAAACCATGCCGGGCTTTGAAGTACCGGACTTTGCCTGCCAGCCAGGAGCGGTACTCCTTGGCGGCATAGGAGCCTGAGCCGTAGAGCCGGCGGTAACGGCCGGCGAGTTCGGGATGATGGGCGGCGATCCATTTCATGAACCACTCCCTGGTGCCGCCGGGCTTGAGGTAGAGGGCGCCGGCGGTGACGCCGGTGGCCCCTGCTGCCGCAAGGGATGAAAAGAGGGAATCCAGGGCCTCGTCACTGTCCGAGAGCCACGGCAGGATGGGCATGGCCATGACGCCGCATGGAAGGCCCGCTTCACGGAGGCGGGATACGAGCTTGAGCCGGGCCCGCGGTCCCGGCGTTCCCGGCTCCACGGCTTCCGAAAGTGCCTCGTCCGTCATGGCCAGCGAAATGCCCAGGCCCACCGGCACCTGGCTGGCGGCGGTCTTGAGCAGCGGAATGTCCCGTGCCAGCAGCGTCCCCTTGGTGAGGATGGACAGGGGGGTGCCGGACTCGGCCAAAGCAGTGATGATGCCGGGCATCAGCTGGTACCGGCCCTCGGCCCGTTGGTAGGGGTCGGTGTTGGTGCCCAGGGCAACCTGGTGGCGGCCCCAGGACGGTTTGGCCAGCTCTTTCCGCAGCACTTCCGCACTGTTGACTTTCACCACCACCTGCCGGTCAAAGTCCAGCCCGGCGTCGAAATCCAGGTAGGTGTGGGTCTTGCGTGCGAAGCAGTAGACACAGGCGTGACTGCAGCCCCGGTAGGGATTGATGGTCCACTCGAACGGCATCCGGGAGCCGGCAGGCACCCTGTTCAGAACCGACTTGGCGGTGACCTCGTGGAAGGTGATGCCTGCGAACTCTGGAGTGGTGACGGAGCGCACCAGTCCCGCCAGGGGCAGAAGTGCCGGAGCGGCGCCCCCCGAAGCTTCGCCCGGTGGCGGCGTCAGCGTCTGCGCGTCCCATCTCATGAAGACCATTCGAAGTTACGTTCGAATAAAAGTCAAGGCGTGCGGCGACGACGCCGGCCCCACAGCCGGGGGTCCCGAACCTCGTGCGGGGCGGACCCATGACGAAGGGATCCCTTGGCGGGGTAGCCTCCTGCGGCAAGTCCCGCGTGGCGCTCAAAGACGTTGGCCGTGCCCGGGTTTCCGGTCCGCAGCACTGACCAGCCGGCAGCCAGGAGATACAGCGGCAGGAACGGCACGCCAAGGCACCAGGCGTACTGGCTGCAGTGTCTCTCCTCGTGCCGGAGCAGTTCACGCCGGGCCAGCAGTTCGCCGGCAGTGGAACGGCAAAGGACCACGTTTCCCAAGGCAAAGGCCCCCGCAAACGGCAGCCGCCACCGGTACCCGCCCGCAATGAGCAGGCCCCGGGGGCCCTTGGCCAGATCAGTCCGGGCCGCGACGGCCACAGCAAGGCCAAGGAGCGTAGTGCCGTTTACCAGGTTTGCCCCCTGCCTCAGCCGCTGGGCAGCCGTCAGGGGCCCCTGCCCTCCGGATCCCGGCAGCACTGTCATGAGACCATGGTAGCCGGGGCCTTGAATTAGACTGGATGCCAGTGGCCGCCGGTTTCACCGGTGGGCCTTGACCTGGTCATTGGATGCGCTGATTGTTGAGGGCATTCATCCATGACCTGCCAGTGACGGACAAGCCGCGGGGAACCGTACAGGGCTGCCCGTTCACCGGCAGCCACGACTCGTAGCTAAGAACAGTAGATGACTGAAACTTTGCCGGGCGCCGCCATCCCGAATCCCACGGATGGAGCCGCCATTACTGCCGCTGTAGACCAGGCCATCGCCGCCATCGCCGGCGCGGCCGACCTTGACGAGCTGAAGGCGGTGAGGCTTGCCCATACCGGCGAGAAGTCCCCGCTTAGCCTTGCCAACCGAGAGATTGGGAAGCTGCCCAAGGAGCAGAAGGCTGTGGCCGGAAAGCTGATGGGTGCCTCCCGCGGCCGGGTCAATAAGGCGCTCGCGGACCGCACGGCCGAGCTGGAAGCGGAAAACGACGCCCGGATCCTCCTGGAAGAGACAGTTGACGTCACGGCCGCCCCGCGGCGTCGCCGTGCCGGCGCCAGGCACCCGCTGTCCACCCTGCAGGACCGCGTCGCAGACATCTTCGTGGGCATGGGCTGGGAAATTGCGGAAGGACCCGAGGTTGAATCTGAATGGTTCAACTTCGATGCGTTGAATTTCAGGCCGGACCACCCCGCCCGCGAAATGCAGGACACCTTTTTCGTCGAGCCGCCCGAGGCCCACCTGCTGATGCGCACGCACACTTCCCCTGTACAGGTCCGCTCGATGCTCGAACGTGAGCTGCCCATCTACGTGCTGTGCCCGGGCAAGGTGTTCCGCACCGACGAACTGGACGCCACGCACACGCCGGTGTTCCACCAGTTCGAAGGCCTGGCCATCGACAAGAAGCTCAGCATGGCCGATCTCCGGGGCACCCTGGAGCACTTCGCGCGGCAGATGTTCGGCGACGAGGCCCAGATCAGGCTGCGGCCCAACTACTTTCCGTTTACCGAGCCCTCTGCCGAGCTGGACATCTTCCACCCCGGCGCCAAGGGTGGACCCCGGTGGATCGAGTGGGGCGGCTGCGGCATGGTCAATCCCAACGTCCTTCGCGCTGCCGGAATCGACCCGGACGTCTATTCAGGTTTTGCCTTCGGCATGGGCATCGAGCGCACCCTCATGTTCCGCAACGAGGTGGGGGACATGCGCGACATGATCGAAGGCGATGTACGTTTCAGCGAGCACTTCGGGATGGAGATCTAACAGTGCGTATCCCAATTTCCTGGCTGCGTGAATTCGCAGAGGTACCGGCCGGAGCGACGGCCGAAGACGTGATGGCCGAGCTGGTCAAGGTCGGCTTCGAAGAAGAGGACGTCCACCGTCCCACCGACACCCTGAAGGGTCCCATCGTGGTGGGCCAGGTGCTGAGCCTGGTCAAGGAGCCGCAGACCAACGGCAAAACCATCAACTGGTGCCAGGTCCGGGTTGTCCCCGAGGGGCAGGAACAGAAGCTCACCGGTAAGGGCATCGACCCTTCCGGTGTGCAGGGCATCATCTGCGGCGCCCACAATTTCGTGGAGGGTGACAAGGTAGTGGTGACCCTTCCGGGCGCCGTGCTGCCAGGAAACTTCCACATCTCCGCCCGGAAGACCTACGGTCACCTCTCAGCCGGCATGATCGCCTCCGTCCGCGAGCTGGGGATCGGCGAGGACCACGACGGCATCCTGGTGCTGTCGCGCATCGGGCTGGACCCCGAGGTGGGCGCCGACGCCATGGAGCTCCTGGGCCTCTACGATGAAGCCGCCGAAATCAACGTCACCCCTGACCGCGGCTATGCCTTCTCCATCCGCGGAGTGGCACGCGAGTACGCACATGCCACCGGGACAGTGTTTACGGACCCGGCCAGCAAGGTCCTGGCTCCTGCAGCACTCTCCGGAGGCTACGGCGTCAAAATCAACGATGACGCCCCTATCTACGGCAAGCCGGGCTGCGACCGCTTCGTTGCCCGTACTGTCCGCGGAGTAGACGCCAACAGGCCGACCCCGCAGTGGATGGTGTCCCGGCTCCGACTGGCCGGCATCCGGTCCATCTCACTGCCGGTGGACATCTCCAACTACGTCATGCTGGAACTCGGCCAGCCACTGCATTTTTATGACCAGGACAAGCTGTCCGGTGACATTGTGGTCCGGCGCGCCCTTGCCGGTGAGAAGCTGACCACTCTCGACGGCAAGGAACGTCCGCTCGATCCCGAGGACCTGCTGATCACCGATGCCTCCGGCCCCATCGGCGTCGCCGGCGTAATGGGCGGTGCCGCCACCGAGGTGGGGGACACGACGTCGAACATCCTGGTGGAGGCTGCGCACTTCGAGGAAGTCTCCATCGCCCGCTCCCGCCGGCGCCACAAGCTGCCTTCTGAAGCGTCCAAGCGCTTCGAGCGCGGCGTGGACTGGCAGGTCGCAGGAATCGCCGCCCAGCGCGCCGTCGACCTCCTGGTGGAACTGGCAGGCGGTACGGCGGATGAGGCCGGTACCGACGTCGGAACTGCACCTGACTCCGTGACGATCGAGCTGCCTGCGGCCTTCGCTGCCGCCAGGATCGGCATCGACTTCACTGAGGAGCAGATAGTCACGTCCCTCGAGGACCTCGGTGCGGCAGTAGTGAAGAACGACGGCGGCTGGACCGTCACGGCTCCCAGCTGGCGGAATGATCTGGAGACCAAGGAAGACCTGTCCGAGGAAATTGCCCGGCTGGTGGGCTACGACAAGATCCCCGCCACGCTTCCCGTGGCACCCCCCGGACGTGGCCTGACGCGGGTCCAGCAGCAGCGCCGCCGCCTGGTCCAGGCGCTCGCCGACGCGGGGCTCACCGAAGTCCTGTCCTACCCGTTTGTCTCCAAGGCCGCCAACGACACCTTCGGCGTGGCTGAACAGGGCTTGGCGAGGACGGCCGTCAAGCTGGCCAACCCGATCAGTGAGGAGCAAGGCTACCTGCGCACCTCCATCCTGCCGGGGCTGATCGAGGTGGCGAAGCGCAACCACTCGCGGGGCTTCCGCGACCTCGCGCTCTTCGAGTCGGGCCTGGTGTTCCTGCCTGCTGGGAAAATGGGCACCGAGTCCATCCCGCCGCTGGGCGCCAAGCCCGCCGATGAGGTACTGGATGCCTTGTACGACGGCGTCCCGGCCCAGCCGTTCCACCTCGCCGCAGTGCTTACCGGACATGATTCCCCGGCGGCAGCAGCACATGCCCCCCGGACCTGGGACTGGGCAGATGCCCTGGATATTGCCCGGCTCGCCGGGGATATCCTGGGCGTGGAACTGGTGGTCCGGCAGGGCAGCCACCAGGCGTTCCACCCCGGACGGGCAGCCCAGCTGTCACTGCGGACCGGCGAAGTAGTGGGTTATGCAGGCGAGCTGCACCCCAAGCTGCTGGCGGCTTCGGACATGCCGGCCCGCTCGGTTGCGCTCGAGATCAATGCAGACGCGCTGTTCGACGCCGCACCCGACGTGATCGTGGCCCGGCAAATCTCCACCTTCCCCGTCGCAACCCAGGACGTGGCCCTGGTGGTCCCCGCCGACGTGCCCGCGGACGACGTCCTGGTGGCACTGCGCGAAGGTGCCGGCGAACTGCTGGAGGACGTCGCCCTGTTCGACGTCTACGCCGGCAAGGGTATCGAGGCGGGCAGGAAGTCCCTGGCCTTCAGCCTGCGCTTCCGTGCCGCCGACCGGACACTGACGGCGGACGAGGCTTCCGCAGCCCGCGAAAGCGCCGTGGCACTCGCCGGCGAGCGTTTCGGAGCCGTCCAGCGCTGACGCTGCGCATTACTGAAACGGAGAGTCCACGCAGCTGGCCGGCGGCGGGGACTCTCCGTTTTTTCGGGCGCATGCAGCTACGGGACCAGGAGGGCCTTTCCGGTGGTGCGCCGCCCCTCGAGGTCGCGGTGGGCCTGTGCTGCCTGCGCCAACGGATAGCGGGCACCGATGCGGACGTCGAGGCTGCCGTCGGCAGCCGCGGCAAAGATTTCCCTCGAGCGCCAGCGCCGTTCCGCTGCGTCCCTCAGATGGTGGGCAATGGTGGGCCTGGTGAGGAACAGGGAGCCGCCCGAGTTGAGGCGCTGCGGATCCACCGGCGGTACCGGTCCGGACGCGGCACCGAAGAGGACCAGCATTCCGCGTGTCCGCAATGCTTCAAGCGAGCCGTCGAAGGTGTCCTTTCCGACTCCGTCATACACCACGTCGGCACCAGTGCCGCCGGTAATCTCCCTCACCCGTCCAGCGAACCCCTTGTACGGCAGCACGTGGTCCGCACCGGCGCCCAGCGCCAGTTCTTCCTTTTCCCCGGTTGAGACGGTGGTGATGACTTCTGCGCCCCTTGCCTTCAGCAGCTGGGTCAGGAGCAGGCCCACCCCGCCGGCTCCCGCATGCAGCAGCACCCTGTGCCCGGGTTCCACCCTGAATGTGGAATTCATCAGGAAATGCGCCGTCATTCCCTGCAGCGGGAGTGCGGCGGCGGTGAAATCGTCCAGTCCGGAGGGGACGGGCAGGGCGGCGTCCTCGGCAACCAGCGCATAATCGGCGTAGCAGTTAATGCCCTCGGCAGTCGCCACCCGGTCGCCGGGGGTGAAAGCGGTGACCCCCTCGCCCACGGCTTCCACTGTTCCGGCAGCTTCGGAGCCGGGGGTGAAGGGAAAAGGGACCTTGTAGGTGCCGCTGCGCTTGTAGGTATCAATGAAGTTGACCCCAGCTGCGGTCACCTTGATCAGCAGCTGCCCGGGCCCCGGGGCCGGAGGGTCAACCTGGGTGTAGGTGAGGACTTCCGGTCCGCCTGCTTCCCGTGCGACTATTGCATGCGTCATTGGCTCTCCTTTCAAGGGCCCGGCGTGGTCCGCCCCGGCCTGCTGGAACCATCCTAGGGACACTTTTCGGCAGAGCCATTCGGCGGCATGCATAAATATCGGAGTCAGTGCATAGTTTTACTGTATAGTCGGATCATGACTATTTCTGTTGCAGTGTCGGGAGCCAGCGGCTACGCCGGGGGAGAGGTCCTCCGGCTCCTCGCCGGGCACCCGGATGTCACGATCGGGGCCATCACCGCCCACAGCAACGCCGGCTCCCGGCTGGGTGAGCTGCAGCCCCACCTCCACGGACTGGCCAGCCGAATCCTTGAAGATACCACCGTGGAAAACCTTTCCGGCCACGACGTGGTGTTCCTTGCCCTGCCCCACGGTGCATCAGCGGAGATCGCTGCCCGGCTGCCCGAGGGGACGGTGGTGATTGACGCCGGTGCCGACCACCGCCTGGAGGACGCCGCAGCGTGGGAGAAGTTCTACGGCTCCGCCCACGCCGGCACTTGGCCCTACGGCCTTCCCGAACTGCCGGGCCAGCGCGAAGCGCTCAAGGGTGCCACACGCATTGCCGTTCCCGGCTGCTACCCGACGTCGGCCCTGCTGGCCCTCACGCCCGGATTCACCGCTAACCTGCTGCAGCCCGACGACGTGGTCATCGTTTCAGCGTCCGGCACCTCAGGTGCGGGTAAGGCAGCCAAGGTCAACCTGATCGGCGCCGAGGTCATGGGCTCCATGAGCCCCTACGGCGTGGGCGGCGGCCACCGCCACACCCCCGAGATCGAGCAGGGCCTCTCCAACGCCGCCGGTGAACAGGTGACTGTGTCCTTCACCCCCACGCTTGCGCCCATGAGCCGCGGCATCCTCACCACTGCCACGGCCAGAGTGAAGCCGGGCACCAGCGGAGAGCAGTTGCGCCAGGCATGGACGGACGCCTACGACGACGAGCCGTTCGTCCACCTGTTGCCTGAGGGACAGTGGCCGGGCACCAAATCCGTGCAGGGATCAAACCATGCCGCGCTGCAACTGGCTTTCGACCCGCACACCGGTCGGGTCATCGTCACCTGCGTCATCGACAACCTCACCAAAGGAACGGCCGGCGGAGCCGTCCAGTCAATGAACATCGCACTCGGCCTGCAGGAAACTGCCGGCCTCAACCTGCAGGGAGTAGCCCCGTGACCGTTACCGCACCCCAGGGCTTCCGTGCTTCCGGCGTCGCCGCCGGTTTGAAGGCCTCCGGCAAGCCGGACCTCGCGCTCGTGGTCAACGACGGACCCGCAAAGGCGGCCGCCGCCGTCTTCACCAGCAACCGGGTGGCCGCCGCCCCCGTCCATTGGTCCCGCCAGGTTGTCTCGGACGGACGCGTCGACGCCGTGGTCCTGAATTCCGGCGGGGCCAATGCCTGCACCGGCCCCACCGGCTTCCAGAACACGCACGGCACCGCGGAGAAGGTCGCCGAAGTGCTGGGGATTTCCGCCACTGATGTCTTTGTCTGCTCCACCGGCCTCATCGGGGAGCAGCTTCCCATGGACAAAGTCCTCCCGGGCGTGGAGGCGGCTGCTGCTGCCCTGAGCGTCGATGGCGGCCCGGATGCCGGCACCGCCATCATGACCACCGACTCGGTCCCGAAGTCCGCCCTGTTCATCGGCACGGACGGGGACGGCCAGGAATTCAGCATCGGCGGCATCGCCAAGGGCGCCGGCATGTTGGCACCCGGCCTGGCCACAATGCTGGTGGTCCTTACCACGGATGCCGTGGTGGAACCGGAGCTGCTCGACGTTGTCCTGCGGGACGCCACGCGGGTCACCTTCGACAGGACAGACTCGGACGGCTGCATGTCCACCAACGACACCGTGGTCCTGATGGCCTCCGGAGCTTCCAGTGCAGTGCCGTCCGCCGAAGTGTTCAGCGCCGGCCTGACCAAGGTGTGCGCCGAACTTGCCCGCAAGCTGATTGCCGACGCCGAAGGCGCCAGCCACGACATTGCCATCCGCACCTTCAATGCCGCCAGCGAAGCGGACGCCGAAACCGTCAGCCGCTCCGTGGCACGGTCCAACCTGTTCAAAGCTGCCATCTTCGGCAAGGACCCGAACTGGGGCCGCGTACTCTCGGCGGTGGGCACCACCGACGCGGTGTTCGAGGCGGACCAGCTGAACGTGGCCATGAACGGTGTCCAGATCTGCCGCAACGGCAGCATCGGCGACGACCGCAGCCTCGTCAACCTGGAGCCGCGCGAGGTCCTGGTGGAAATCGACCTGCAGGCCGGTACCGCCGAGGCCACCATCTGGACGAACGACCTCACCCACGATTACGTGCACGAGAACAGCGCCTACTCAAGCTAGGCACCCCCTTGTGGAAGCTTTCGGAAGAGACGGTATGAACACCCAGACTCGCGAGACCACCAGCATGTCCGACGCCCAGGACAAGGCCGCCACCCTGATCGAGGCGCTGCCCTGGATCCAGCGCTTTGCCGGTACCACCATGGTGATCAAATACGGCGGCAACGCCATGGTCAATGACGAACTGCGCCGGGCCTTCGCGGAGGACATCGTGTTCCTGCACCACGTGGGAATCCACCCGGTGGTCGTCCATGGCGGCGGACCCCAGATCAACTCCATGCTGGCCCGGCTCGGCATCGAGTCCGAATTCAAGGGCGGCCTCCGCGTCACAACGCCCGAGGCCATGGACGTGGTCCGGATGGTCCTCACCGGCCAGGTGGGGCGCGAACTGGTGGGGCTCATCAACTCCCACGGACCCTACGCCGTCGGAATGTCCGGTGAAGACGGCGGGCTGCTGCGCGCCGTCCGCACCGGGACGGTGGTGGACGGTGAAGAAGTGGACCTCGGGCTGGTGGGCGAAGTGGTGGGCGTAGATCCGGCAGGCATCGTGGACATCCTCGACGCCGGCCGCATCCCTGTCATCTCCACGGTCGCGCCCGAAATCGTGGACGCTGGCGACGGCTTCCTGGGCGCGGCAGGTTTCCAGACCACCGGCCAGGTCCTGAACGTCAATGCGGACACCGCCGCTGCCGCCGTTGCCTCGGCGCTGGGCGCCTCGAAGCTGGTGATCCTCACCGACGTGGAGGGCCTGTACGCCAACTGGCCGGACAAGTCGTCCCTGATCTCCTCACTCACCGCCTCAGAACTGCGGGACATGCTGCCCAGGCTCGAGTCGGGCATGATCCCCAAGATGGCTGCGTGCCTCAAGGCCATCGACGAGGGAGTGGAACGCGCGCACATCGTGGACGGGCGGCTGGCGCACTCCATGCTGCTGGAAACCTTCACTACCGCCGGCATCGGCACCCAGGTGGTCCCGGATGAGGAGATCGACGGATGAACACGACTGAAAACCTCGCTCACCGGACACCTGTGGCTGAGCTGGTGGAAACCACCGGCCATGCGGGCTCCGAGTGGCTGTCCCGCTACTCCGCCTCGCTGATGGGGGTGTTCGGCACTCCGCAGCGGGTTCTGGTCCGCGGTGCCGGCTGCCTGGTGTGGGATGCCGACGGCAAGGAGTACCTGGACCTGCTGGGCGGCATTGCCGTCAACGCGCTCGGCCATGCGAACCCGTTCGTCACCTCGGTTATCGCAAGCCAGCTTGCCACCCTGGGGCACGTGTCCAACTTCTTCACCAGCCCCACGCAGATCGCGCTGGCCGAAAGGCTGTTGGCGCTTACCAATGCGCCAACCGGGTCCAAGGCGTTCTTCACCAACTCCGGGACCGAGGCCAACGAGGCAGCCTTCAAGCTGGCCCGCCGCAACTCGGGTGGCGGGGCGGCCAAGCGGACCAAGATCATCGCCCTTGAGGGAGCCTTCCACGGCCGGACCATGGGCGCCCTTGCCCTGACCGCCAAGGAAGCCTACCGGGCGCCGTTCGAGCCGCTGCCCGGCGGCGTGGTCCATATCCCCTTCGGGGACGTGGAAGCACTCAACGCCGCCGTTGATGACACTGTTGCCGCGGTCTTCCTGGAACCCATCCAGGGTGAGGCCGGGGTCCGGCCGCTGCCCCCGGGGTACCTCCGGGCAGCACGGGAGCTCACCAGCAAAGCCGGAGCCCTGCTGATCCTTGACGAGGTGCAGACAGGCATCGGTCGCACGGGAAAGTGGCTGGCCAGCGAGGACGCCGGGATCACGCCGGACGCCGTCACCCTGGCGAAGGGCCTGGGCGGTGGATTCCCTATCGGTGCGCTGATCACGTTCGGTGCGGGGACGTCGTCGTTATTGACCGCGGGCCAGCACGGCACAACCTTCGGCGGGAACCCTGTAGCCACAGCGGCCGCCCTGGCCACCCTGCATGCAATTGAGAACCAGCATATCCTGCAGAACGTTGCCGAGGTGGGGGAGCACCTGCGTTCGGCCCTAGCCGCCCTCACCGGCGTCACCGAAGTCAGGGGTGAAGGCCTGCTCGTCGGGTTCGACCTGGACGCAGACGTGGCCCCGGCCGTGGTCCAGGCCGGCCTGGATGCCGGGTTCATCGTCAACAGCCCAGGACCCCGCACCATTCGCCTGGCCCCGCCGCTGGTCCTCACCGTGGCCCAGGCAAATTCCTTCCTCGACGCCTTTCCGGCCATCCTCCAAGCAGCTAAGGACGCCCAGTGACATCAGTGCCCAGCTCCACCCGGCATTTCCTCAAGGACACGGACCTCAGCCCGGCGGAGCAGGCGGAGGTCCTGGACCTCGCAGCCCGCATGAAGGCGGCGCCCTACAGCGTCCAGCCCTTCGCCGCCGAGGGAAGCGGCCGCAAAACCGTGGCCGTGATCTTTGACAAGACCTCCACCAGGACCCGGGTCTCGTTCGCCACGGGCATCGCGGACATGGGCGGAAACGCTCTCATCATCAACCCGGGCGAGGCGCAGATCGGCCACAAGGAGTCCGTGGAGGACACCGCCAAGGTCCTGGAGCGCATGGTTTCCACCATCGTCTGGCGGACCGGGGCGCACGCAGGCCTGGTGGCAATGGCGGCAAACTCCAGCGTGCCCGTCATCAACGCGCTGTGCGACGATTACCACCCGTGCCAGCTGCTCGCGGACCTGCTGGCCGTCAAGGAGCACAAGGGCGAACTCACGGGCCTCACCATGAGCTACCTTGGGGACGCCGCCAACAACATGGCCAATTCCTACCTGCTGGCGGGGGTCACGGCGGGAATGCATGTCCGGATCGCGGGGCCGGAGGGCTACCTGCCGGCGGCGGAGATCGTGGCTGCGGCCGAGGAGCGCGCAGCGGAAACCGGCGGCTCCGTGTTGATTACCACGGACGCCGCGGAAGCCCTGAAGGGGGCCGACGTCGTGGCAACGGACACCTGGGTATCCATGGGCCAGGAAGCCGAAAAGGAAGCCCGGCTGCAGCTGTTCCGCGAGTACTCCGTGGACGAGGAGGCAATGGCACATGCGGCGGAAGACGCCGTCGTCCTTCACTGCCTGCCCGCCTACCGGGGTTACGAAATCTCCGCCGGAGTCATCGACGGACCGCAGTCCATCGTTTGGGACGAGGCCGAGAACCGGCTGCACGCGCAGAAGGCCCTGATGGCCTGGCTGATGCACCGCTCGGGCCTGGCGTTCGTGGACGGCCTCGCCCCCGTTGAAGGTACCGGGGAGAGCACGTTCTAGTGTCCACCAGCCCGTCGGTGCCGGGCTCCAGCCCGGCCACCAAGACTGCGCGCCAGGCGCGCATCGCCGCCATCCTTACCGGGGAATCCGTGCGTTCCCAGGCGGAGCTGGCAACCTTGCTGGCGGACGACGGCGTCCAGGTCACCCAGGCGACGCTGTCGCGGGACCTGGTGGAACTCGGCGCTGTCCGCGTCCGCGGCAAGGAAGGCGTGCTGGTGTACGCGGTACCCGGCGAAGGCGGTGAGCGTACTGCGAAAAGCGGGGTAAGCCAGGAAATCCTGGACGCCCGGCTGGCAAGGCTCTGCAGTGAACTGCTGGTCACTGCGGAAGCTTCAGCCAACATCGCCGTGCTCCGGACGCCGCCGGGTGCAGCGAACTTCCTCGCCCTGGCGATCGACCATTCGGTGATGCCGTCCATCCTGGGGACCATCGCCGGGGACGACACCGTGCTGCTGGTGGCCCGTGACCCGCAGGGCGGCCCGGACCTCGCCGCCAAGTTCCTGCAACTGGCCGCAGAAGCCGGGCAATAAGCTTGAAGACAAACCAAAACACCCCACAAAGGAGCATGTGAAGTGACTGAACGCATTGTGCTGGCCTACTCAGGCGGCCTGGACACCTCAGTAGCCATCGGCTGGATCGGTGAGGCCACCGGCGCCGAAGTCATCGCCGTGGCGGTCGACGTTGGACAGGGCGGAGAGTCGCTCGAGACCATCCGCCAGCGCGCCCTCGGATGCGGCGCCGTCGAAGCCTACGTGGCTGATGCCTCGGACGAGTTCGCCAACGAGTACTGCATGCCCACGCTGAAGGCCAACGGACTGTACCAGGGCCACTACCCGCTGGTGTCCGCTATCTCCCGGCCCGTGATCGTCAAGCACCTGGTCAAGGCCGCCCGCGAATTCGGCGCCACCACCGTGGCCCACGGCTGCACCGGCAAGGGCAACGACCAGGTCCGTTTCGAAGTGGGCATCCAGACCCTCGGCCCGGACCTGAAGTGCATCGCACCGGTCCGCGACCTCGCCCTCACCCGCGACAAGGCCATCGCCTTCGCCGAGGAAAAGGGCCTGCCGATCGAAACCACCAAGAAGAACCCGTACTCCATCGACCAGAACGTCTGGGGCCGCGCCGTGGAAACCGGCTACCTCGAGGACATCTGGAACGCCCCCACCAAGGACATCTACGACTACACCGCCACCCCGGAATTCCCGCCGGCGCCGGATGAGGTCATCATCTCGTTCGAGGCCGGCATTCCCGTGGCGATCGACGGTGTGAAGGTCACCCCGCTGCAGGCCATCAAGGAACTCAACCGCCGCGCCGGCGCGCAGGGCGTTGGCCGCATCGACGTCGTCGAGGACCGGCTGGTGGGCATCAAGTCCCGTGAAATCTACGAGGCCCCGGGCGCTATGGCCCTGATCACCGCGCACAAGCACCTCGAAGACATCACCGTTGAGCGCGAGCAGGCCCGCTTCAAGGCCACCGTTGGCCAGCGCTGGGCCGAGCTGGTTTACGACGGCCAGTGGTTCTCCCCGCTGAAGCGCTCCCTGGACGCCTTCATCGAAGACACCCAGAAGTACGTCTCCGGTGACATCCGCATGACCCTGCACGGCGGCCAGGCCATCGTCAACGGCCGCCGCTCCGAGACGTCGCTGTACGACTTCAACCTTGCCACCTACGACACAGGCGACACGTTCGACCAGTCCATGGCCCGCGGCTTTATCGAGCTGTGGGGCATGTCCGCCAAGGTCGCCTCCGGCCGCGACATCCGCGTCGCAGGAAAGTAGCCCCTGTGGCTGAAGCAAAATCCGAGGCTACAAACACAGGCGCCTTGTGGGGCGGCCGGTTCGCCGGCGGCCCCGCCGATGCCCTGGCTGCGCTGAGCAAGTCCACGCACTTCGACTGGCGGCTCGCACGCTATGACATCGCCGGCTCCAAGGCCCACGCCCGGGTGCTGCACAAGGCGGGCCTGCTGGACGACGCCGAACTGGAAGGCATGCTCGAAGCCCTCACCCGCTTGGATGAGGACGTGGCCTCGGGCGCCTACGTGCCGGCAGAATCCGACGAGGACGTGCACGGCTCGCTGGAGCACGGCCTGATCGAGCGTGCCGGACCGCAGCTGGGTGGCAAGCTCCGCGCCGGCCGGTCCCGCAACGACCAGGTGGCAACCCTGGGCCGGATGTTCCTGCGCGACCACGCCCGGATCATCGCCCGCGGTGTCCTGGCCACGGTGGACGCGCTGGTGGAGCAGGCCAGGGCCCACCACGGCGTTGCAATGCCCGGCCGTACCCACCTGCAGCACGCCCAGCCGGTACTGCTCAGCCACCACCTCCTGGCCCACGCCTGGGCGCTGCTGCGCGACGTGCAGCGGCTGCAGGACTGGGACAAGCGCGCCGGCGTCTCGCCCTATGGTTCCGGTGCGCTTGCCGGCTCGTCGCTGGGACTGGATCCGGAGGCTGTGGCAGCAGACCTGGGTTTCTACTCAGCGGCCCACAACTCCATTGACGGCACCGCATCCCGCGACGTCTTCGCTGAATTCGCCTGGGTGTGCTCGATGATCGGGGTGGACCTGTCCCGCATCTCCGAGGAAGTCATCCTCTGGGCCACCAAGGAGTTCTCCTTCGTCACGCTGCACGACTCGTACTCCACGGGATCCTCGATCATGCCGCAGAAGAAGAACCCGGACGTGGCTGAACTGGCACGCGGCAAGGCGGGGCGCCTGATCGGAAACTTGACCGGGTTGCTGGCCACGCTCAAGGGCCTGCCGCTGGCCTACAACCGTGATCTGCAGGAAGACAAGGAACCGGTGTTCGACGCCGCAGACACACTGGAGCTCCTGCTCCCGGCCGTGTCCGGCATGATTGCCACGCTGAAGTTCAATACCGGGCGGATGGAATCGCTGGCGCCGCAGGGGTTCGCCCTTGCCACGGACATCGCCGAATGGCTGGTCCGCCAGGGTGTCCCGTTCCGTGAGGCGCACGAGCTCTCCGGCGCCGCGGTCAAGCAGGCGGAGTCCCGCGGCGTGGAGCTGTGGGACCTGACCGACGACGAGTATGCGGCCATCTCGGCGCACCTCACCCCTGAGGTCCGGACGGTCCTGTCCACGGAGGGGTCGCTGAACAGCCGCAACTCCCAGGGCGGAACGGCACCGGCCGCCGTCGAACGCCAGTTGGCCGCGCTGGAAGCAGAGCTGGCCGGCGTGCGCGAGTACGCGGGGTAACCGGCACGCGAAGGAGTCCCCGTCCGCAGGGCGCGGGCGGGGACTCGCCGCAGGTTTGACCAACGCTCTCTCACTTAACGCCCCTTTTTGGCCAGCGCTCTCTCACTCTCCCAAGGGAAGTGAAACAGCGTTGCCAATTTTCACGCATCAACTGCGAGAGGGTTTACGGTGTGCGCGCAACACTGCCCGCTACCATGGCCGCATGAGCGAAACCTTCCGCAAGTTCCTTCGCAGCCTGCCCGATTTTCCGGCTGATCTTCCCGCCTTCGATCCGGCCACAGCGCCGCGGAGCCCCGTGGAGCTGTTCAAGCAGTGGCTGGACCAGGCGCTGGACGCGGGGGAGCAGCAGCCGCACGCCTTCAGCCTTGCCACTGTCAGTGCCGGGCAGCAACCATCATCACGGATGCTGATCCTGAAAAATATCAACGGCGACGGCTGGCATTTCGCTACCTCCCGCACCTCCCGCAAGGGGCAGGAGCTGGCCACCGTGCCCCAGGCTGCCATGAATTTTTACTGGCCTTCGCTCGGCCGGCAGCTCCGTTTCGCCGGACCGGTCGTCCAGCTGTCGGCCGAGGCCTCGGCGCGGGACTGGGCAGAGCGGCCGCGGGCGGACGGCAGCACCAACCCGCACTGGCAGCTTTATGCACTCCAGCCCACGGAGTACGAGTTCTGGCAGGCCAGCAACGACGGCGAGCATGTCCGGCACCGCCTGGGGCCGGATGGCGCAGTCCGGGGCTAGGATAAGCGCCATGACAGCTCCCGCACCTGATGAACTGCTGGCAGGGCTTCACAAGGCCGCCGCCGACGTCACCTCCGATGCCGCCAGGTTCAGCAACGAGGATGTGCGGGCGGCGTCCGCGCTCCCTGGCTGGACCCGCGGCCACGTGCTTGCGCACCTCACGGGAATCTCGAATGCCATGGCGCGGCAGCTTGAATACGCCGCCCGCGGGGAAACCGTAGAGCTGTACGACGGCGGCATGGACGGCAGGAACAAGGCGATCAACCTTGCGGCCGGACACGACGCCGCCACACACCTCGAGGACCTCAACAAGGCCGTGGCACGGGCACTGAAGGCGTTCGATGTGCTGCCCGGCGTCAAGGATTCCTCCGCCAACAGGACGGGCTGGTGGGCACCCATCACCTATCGGGGTGGAGTGGTCCTGGACGGGGGCCTTGCACTGTGGCGGGAACTTGTCATCCACAACGCAGACCTGTTGACAGGCAGGGGACCGGAAACCTGGAGCCGCCCCTTCTGCGAGCACCTGTTCGATTTCCTCGCCGCCCGCGTGCAGCCGGACGACAGGCTTATCCTGCAGCCGCTCGGCCTTCCGCCCGTGAGTATTGGAACCGGCAAAAGGTCCACCGTAATCAGCGGCATGATCACCGATATTGCGGCCTGGCTTGCCGGCCGTGAGCCAACGCTGGGCAGCCTTCGGGCATCTGCGGCGGCCGACGGTGCCGACCTGCCGGCCCTGTTGCCCTGGCCGGCCGGAACCCCGGGGCCGAAATAGCGGTTGCCCCCGGGCCTTTGGCAAGATGACAGTTGGCGGCGATCCTGCTGCGCAACACTGCCGGGAACTGCCACCTCGGCGGGATCACAGGCGCAGCCAGGCCGCCTCGCGCGCCAGCAGGCTTTCCTTGATGGGCAGCCCCCAGCGGAAACCGCCGAGCGAACCATCGGTCCTGATCACACGGTGGCACGGGACAAACAGGGCTGCCGCGTTGAAGGCGCATGCACTGGCGGCTGCCCGGACGGCTTTCGGGTTGCCGGCGAGGCCCGCGTACTCGGTGTACGTAACGGGGGATCCGGGCCGGACCAGCCGCAGCACGTCCCAGGCATGCGCGCGGAAGGGGCCCGACTTCTGCAGTACCGGGACCTGCATTGCCGGCAGTGGATCGCCGGCGTAGAAGGCTTCGACGGCGGCCGCGATTCCTCCCAGCTCAGTGACCAGTTCGACGGTGGCGGGCCGCAGAGAAGGGTGAATTTGCCCGGTCAGGTCGCCGGGCTTGTCGGTCCATCCGCTCGAGAGGACAGTGCCGTCCCGGGCGAGGACGGTGAACGGGCCGTCAGGGGTGGAGATCTGAAGCAACTGGGCTTTCATCAATTCGCTTTCTCTGCAGTTCACACGCTGGCGGCAACGCTGTTTTTTATGGGCACATTTCCTGCCCTGGTACGGGGTTGGGCTGCCGCCCGCCACAGGTGCATGGTGGCGTAGGAGCGCCATGGGCTTACCTCGCGAAAGTCCGGGCTGGCCGTTCCGCCGGGGCTGCTCGCAGTGGCAGGCGTTGGCACGGCCAAGGCTTTTACCCCGTTCCGTACCGCCGCGTCGTTGCCCAGGAACACATCCGGGGCGCCGAGCACGCGCATGGCAAGGTATCCGGCGGTCCAGGGTCCGACCCCGGGCAGCGGCAGCAGCTTCGCGGCCAGGCTGTCCACGTCGTCGCCGTAGCCGAAGTCCAGGCTGCCGTCAGCGAGGGCGGCGGCTGCCGCCCGAAGTGCTTCGGCGCGTTTCCGGGGTCCGCGCACCAGCGCATGGCCGTCAGCAGCGATTTCGGCGGCAGTAGGAAACATGTGCTCCAGGCCCTCGCCCGGGCTCTGGCTGGAACGTCCGACGGCGGAAAGCCGGGTCAGTGCCGTCCGCGCGGCAGCCACGGTGACCTGTTGGCCCACCATGGCCCGGATCAGCATTTCGCCTGGGTCCAGGGCTCCGGGCATGCGGATGCCCGGAGCCTCGGCCACCGCCGTTGCCAGCCGCGCATCGGCAGCCAGTGTTGTATCGATGGCCACCGGATCTGCATCCACATCGAAGAGCCGCCGGACGCGGCTCAGCAGGGCCGGCAGGTCCCGCAAGTCCACTGCGCCGATAGTGAGGGTCAGCGGCCGCCCTGGCGTGACGGCGTCGTACTCCACCCTGAAGCGGGCGTCGCCGTGCGGCAGCGCCAGCATCCGTGCATAGGACGTTGCCGTCCCGGATTCGATTCCAGGGATGGCGCGCACTGACAGGAAGGTGAAAATACCGGGATGGAACGGCTCACGGTAGGGGAGGCTGAGGGTCAGTGCGGTGGCGCCGCCGCTGGTTTTCGGGCGACTGGCGGCACGCAGGGCCGAGGGGGTCATGTCGAAGACCTCGGCCATCGTTTCGTTGAACTGCCGGACGCTGCTGAATCCGGCAGCAAAGGCGACGTCGGCAAGTTTCATGGATGTGGACACGAGCAGGGTCCGGGCCGTCTGCGCCCGTCCGGCGCGGGCGAGCGACAGCGGACCAGCCCCCAATTCGTGGCTGAGGATGCGGTTCAGTTGGCGGGAGGAATAGCCGAGGCGCGCTGCCAGTCCGTCCACGCCGTCCCGGTTCACCACTCCGTCGTTTATCAGGCGCATGGCCCGTGCCGCAACATCCTGGCGCACGTTCCAGGCGGGCGTGCCGGGAACTGCTTCGGGGAGGCAGCGCTTGCAGGCCCGGTAGCCGGCGTCATGGGCGGCGGCAGACGTTTCATAGAAGGTGACGTTGGAAGCTTTGGGGGTCCGCGCCGGGCAGGACGGGCGGCAGTAGATCCCAGTGGTGCGGACGGCAGTGAAGAACTGCCCGTCGAAGCGGGTGTCCCGGGCATCTATCGCCCGGTAGCGCTGCCAGAAATCCATTCCTCCATCCTGCCAGCACGCAGGTGGTTCAGCTAGCGGAAATCGGACACGGCCGTGGTGCTGCCGGAGGCCGTAATACCGGGGTCCGGCCGCAAGTATTGGATAGAGTCTGCCCATGAGCAGAAATCCGCTGGCGGCCGGCCGGCCGCTGCGGGAGTTCCTTTCAGGCGACGCCCGGGAGCTGGCCCCGCTGCTGCTGGGCGCCGTCCTGACACATGAGTCCCGGGACGGTGCGGTGTCCGTCCGGCTCACGGAATTGGAGGCCTACCTGGGGCCCGAGGATTCGCTGCACCCGGACCCGGGATCGCATACCTACCGCGGACCCACGCCCCGCAATGCCCCCATGTTCGGTCCCGCGGGCCATCTGTACGTCTACTTCACCTATGGCATGCACCACTGCACCAACCTCGTCTGCGGGCCGGAAGGGGTTGCATCTGCACTGTTGCTGCGGGCAGGGGAAATCGTGGACGGTGTGGAACTGGCCCGGCGGCGGAGGCCGACGTCGAATAACCCCTCAGATCTGGCCAGGGGTCCGGCGCGGCTGGCTAAGGCATTGGGCCTGACGACGGCGGACAGTGGGCGAGACGCCCTGGCGCCCCCTTTTGGGCTGGTGCTTCCGCCTGGGCCCAGCGGGTCCGTAAGCTCCGGGCCGAGGGTGGGCGTCTCCGGCGCCGGCGGCACGGACCAGTACTCCTGGCGCTTCTGGATCACCGGCGACCCCACAGTTTCGCAGTACAAGGCAGCGAAGCCCCGAAACGGGGTTGAGGGGAAAAGGTTGTAGAATGGTAGGTCTGTCTTTTGCGATAGGGGAACGTTAGATGCACGACGCCGATTTGGCCCACGAACGGGACTATGTTGCCGGCCTGTATGCGCGGCTGGAAGAGCTGCGCGAGGAGAAGCGCCGCCAGTTGGCGCAGGTCCGGCGGGCAGGGGCCGTGGGCACCATGCAGAACGTTTCCGAGCGCGACGCGTTCGCCGCACTGTATGAGGACCGCCTTGCCCAGCTGGACGCCGTTGATGACCGGCTGGTCTTCGGCCGGCTGGACCTGGATTCCGGTGAAGCCCAGTACATTGGCCGCATTGGCCTTACCACCGAGGACCTGCAGCGGTTGATGGTGGACTGGCGCGCGCCCGAGGCCGGCCATTTCTACCAGGCTACGGCGTTTGACCGGCAGGGCGTCCGGCGCCGCCGCCACCTCATCCTGCAGGGCCGCGAGGTCAAGGCCATCGAGGACGACGTGCTTGATCCGGAGATGCTCGCGGACAGTGAATCGCTGCAGGGCGAAGGCGCCCTGCTGGCCGCGTTGAACTCCAAACGCACCGGCCGCATGTCGGACATTGTCAGCACCATCCAGTCGGAGCAGGACCGCATCATCCGGTCATCGATTTCCGGTGCCCTCGTGGTGCAGGGCGGGCCGGGCACCGGCAAGACCGCCGTGGCGCTGCACCGCGCCGCGTACCTCCTCTACACCCACCGCGACCGCCTCAAGACCGCAGGGGTGCTGCTGGTGGGCCCGTCGTCGTCGTTCATGAAGTACATCGAACGGGTGCTGCCGTCCCTCGGTGAGACCGGCGTCGTAATGGCCAGCCTGGGCCGCCTGATGCCCGGAATCCACGCCGTGGCCGAGCAGGACTCCGCGGTTGCCGCCATCAAGGGGCGGCTGGACATGGCCGCTGTCGTGGCCAATGCCGTGGCCAACCGGCAGCGGATGCCCGCCGGGGACCGGTCCCTTGAGGTTGACGGCCGCAAGCTGGTACTGACCCAGCGGCAGGTGCGCCGGGCAAGGGAAAAGGCCCGTTCCACGGGCAAGCCGCACAACGAGGCACGCGTGACGTTCGTCAAGATCCTGCTGCGGGAGCTCACTGAACAGATGACGGAGCTGGTTGAGGCCGGAAACATCGGCAACAACGCGGACCGCTCGTATCTTGCGGAAGATGTGCGTACTGCCCGTGACGTGCGGATTGCCCTGAACCTTTGCTGGATGCCCATGACTCCGGAGAAGCTCATCTCCGAGCTGTTCAGCAAGCCCGCGATCCTTGAAGCGTGCACGCCCAACCTGAGGCCTGAGGAGCGCGCCATGCTGCTGCGCCCCGCCGACGCGCCGTGGACCGAGTCCGATGTCCCCTTGCTGGATGAGGCTGCCGAACTGCTGGGCGAGCTGGATCCTGCGGCCGGACGCGGCCTCGCCCAGCAGGAACACGACCGTGCCCGTGACCTCGCCAATGCGAAGCAAACGCTGGTCAACATGGAGGCTGCAGGCGTGGATCCGCTGATGTCCGCCGAAGAGCTTGCCGAGCAGAACCGCGAACAGGAAGCCCGGCTGACTGCAGCTGAACGCGCCACGAGTGACCGTACCTGGGCCTTTGGCCACATCGTGGTGGATGAGGCGCAGGAGCTGTCGCCCATGCAATGGCGCCTGCTGGTCCGCCGCTGCCCCCTGAAGTCCTTCACCATCGTGGGCGACATCGCCCAGACAAGTTCAGTGGCCGGGGCCAATTCCTGGCAGGGCGCGCTCGCCCCCATGTTTGGCGACCGCTGGCAACTGGAGGAGCTGACGGTCAATTACCGCACTCCTTCCCAGATCGCCGAAGCCGCGGTCCGGATGGCGAACGCAGCCGGCCTGGTGGTCTCCGCTCCCAAGGCTGTCCGTGAAGGGCGCTGGTCGCCGGTCATTGACGAAGTGGCCCCGGGTGATGTGGTGAGGCGCCTGGTCGAAGTCCTGCCGGAGGAACTGGAAGCGCTCGACGGCGGCCTGCTGGCTGTCATCGCCGACGGCCAGTTCCTGCCTGAGGCCACCGCTGCCCTGCGCGCCGCCTACGGGCGCCGGGTGGGCACGGGTGCCGGCAGCTATGAACAGGACATCGTGGTGATCAGCCCGCGGGAGGCCAAGGGACTGGAGTTCGACGGTGTGGTGGTGCTGGAACCGGCCATGATGCTGAACCATGAGCACGGCAAGGTGGGGGACCTGTACGTGGCCATGACGCGCGCCACCCAGCGGTTGCGCCTTATTGCTGCAGAACCGGTGCCGGCAGGGATCCGGCGCTGATCCCGCGGCTGGTATTACTGCTAATTTAGTAAACGTGCCGGAAATCAACAGCCTCGAATCGCAGCAGAACGACCCCACTTTCGCCAACATCTGGCAGGAACTGAAGTGGCGTGGCCTGGTCCACGTGTCCACCGACGAAGCAGAGCTGGAAAAGCTCCTTGCCGGTGCACCGGTCACATACTATTGCGGCTTCGACCCCACCGCGCCGAGCCTGCACCTGGGCAACCTCGTCCAGCTGCTCGTCATGCGGCGCCTCCAGCTGGCTGGCCACAAGCCGCTGGGGCTGGTGGGCGGATCCACCGGCCTGATCGGCGACCCCCGTCCCACGGCCGAGCGCACCTTGAACACCAAGGACACCGTGGCCGAATGGGTGGGATACCTCCAGGCGCAGGTGAGCCGCTTCCTCAGCTTCGAGGGAGACAACGCGGCGCGGATGGTCAACAACCTGGACTGGACCGCGCCGCTGAGTGCCATCGACTTTTTGCGTGAAGTGGGCAAGCACTTCCGTGTTGGCACGATGCTGCGGAAGGACGCCGTCGCCTCACGGCTCAATTCGGACGAAGGCATCAGCTACACCGAATTCAGCTACCAGATCCTGCAGGGCATGGACTACCTCCAGCTCTACCGGGATTACAGCTGCGTGCTGCAGACCGGTGGATCCGACCAGTGGGGCAACCTCACCAGCGGCACGGAACTGATCCGCAAGGTTGAGGGCAAGAGTGTCCACGCTTTGGGTACACCGCTGATTACCAATGCCGACGGCACGAAGTTCGGCAAGAGCGAGGGCAACGCCATCTGGCTCGACGCCGGGATGTGCAGCCCGTATGCCTTCTACCAGTTCTGGCTCAACACCGCCGATGCGGATGTGGTGGACCGGTTGAAGGTGTTTACGTTCCTAACCCGTGCCGAGATCGAAGAGCTTGCTGTTGCTGTGGCTGAACGGCCGTTCGCCCGTGAAGGCCAACGGAAGCTCGCCTACGAAGTGACCTCCCTCGTTCACGGCGTCGAAGCCACTGAAAAAGTGATTGCTGCATCCGCAGCCCTCTTCGGTAACGGTGACCTCTCTGCCCTGGATAAGGCAACGCTCCAGGCGGCAACGTCCGAGCTGCCGTCCGCCACGGTGCAGGTCGACGCCATGGGCATCGTGGATCTGCTGGTTGCTTCGGGGCTATCCGAAAGCAAGTCCGCAGCCAGGCGCACCGTTGGCGAAGGTGGAGCCTACGTCAACAACGAGAAGGTCTCGGACCCGGAAGCGGTGATCTCCGAGTCCGAACTGCTGCACGGGCAGTACCTGCTCCTGCGCCGCGGAAAGAAAAACCTGGCCACGGTGGAGGTACTGGTTCCCTAGGCTCTTTTCAACCGCCCGAAAGACCTCTGCACGCTCCTCCGCGGCCGATTTGCACGGCCGCGTGGGAGCGTGTATTGTTTTCTGAGTCGCCGCCGCTGAAGCGGAAAAATAGCGGCCAAACCCCACCAAAAACTGAAGCAACTTCAGCACGTGCGTAAGCACCCAACGAAGAATTGCTCCATTTTATGGCGGGTGGATTTATTTGCAGGATGAATTCCGGGAAAACAACCGGATTTGCAAAGCGAAATTGAATCAAATAAGATTGAAACATCGCAGCGAAGAAATACGGAATGGAATTCACGAAGGTGGATTGTTTCGGGAATATTCGAATGTGTCTGTTGTTTGAGAACTCAATAGTGTGCCAAGTTTGTTGATACCGATTTTTC
>NZ_VAHO01000018.1 GCF_005796225.1 Pseudarthrobacter sp. NamE5 | reverse complement strand
AGGCTCCGCCACACCAGCGGCTGGAAACCAACCCCGGCCACCAAAAACGAACCACCCGGCTGGATCTCACCCACCGGCCGAAAGTACAAAAGCGAACACCAGGACTGGGAACCACCCCACTGGCCAGCCCAACTCAACCCCGGGCTCAGGCACGCAGATTTCATCTACGCATGCTCGTCACCCGGAGAAGACGGCCTGGCCCGGATCCTCCACACCCGGTCATGACAGCCGGGTAAGGACACCGCCCCGGCCAAACCTCCGTACGCCGGTCGGCTGGAGCCCGGCTAACGGCTGTTCAGGAGGTAGCGCAGCTCGACGATTCCCCTGCCCATGGTGCGGGAGGCAGCCAGCTCAAGTGGCGCCGTCGGGCGTGAGAGCGGCAACAGACGTTTGCCGTCGCCCAAGACCACGGGAATCACCGAGAGGATCAGTTCGTCCAGCAGGCCGCCGTCGGCAAACTGGGCGGCCAGGTTGCCGCCCCCTACTACCCAGACATTCTTGCCGGCTGCGGCGTGCCTGAAGTCCTCGATGAACTCGGTGACGTCGCCACGCACAAAGGTGAGGTTTGCCCCGGCGGGAGCGCTGTACTCGTGCCGGGTGAAGACGTAGCTGGGGGTGTCCGGGTAAGGCCAGGTGCCCGGCTCATGCTCCATGAGCCAGTTGTAGGTTTCACCGCCCATGACAACACAGCCAACGCCCGCCATGAAGGACTCGTAGCTTTCCTTGCCGCCCTCAAAGCCGTCGAACTGCAGGAGCCAGCCCAGGTCATCAGTGGAAGTGGCGATAAATCCGTCGAGGGATGCAGCAACGTAGTACTGGATGCGAGACATGGGCCAAGCCTAGCCAACGGCGTCCACCCTGCCCAGAGGCGGGGGCCAGCGCCAAGGGGCAGGGTCATCGCCTGCGGCAGTGTCAGCCCGAGAAGTACGGAATGATGAGGTAAAGGCCGAACAGGACGGCCACACCGCACAGCCCGAAGCAGACGTAGGCCAGGGACTTCTTAAAGCCGGGCGAGGCCTGTGCATCACCGGCGATGGCCGTCAGCCTGACGCCCAGCGAGTAAAGGACCACCACGGTCACGGCAGAGGCAAGGGTGGCTCCGGCCACGGTCACCAGTTCCAACCACTTCATCGCTGGACATCCTTCGTTGTAACGGTGTCGGATTCGGCCTCCGGCGGCGCGTTGCGGGAGGCCGCGGCTTTTGCGTCCGCTTCGGCCTTTGCCTTGGCGTGCGCGCGGGCACGTGCCCTTGCCTTCTTCTTGGCGAAGCGGACGGCCTGGCCTGCCTCTTCCACCTCGATGGCATTGTGGTGGCCGACGGCGGACTTGCGGGAGTAGAAGAACATGAAGAGCACGGCTGAGGTTCCGGCAACCGCAGCGATCAGGACGCCGATGACGCCGGTCTTGACCAGGAGGGCCGTCAGCGCCCCCACGAGTCCCGCAGCGGGAAGCGTGAAGAGCCAGCCCAGCGCAATCTTGCCCACCATGCTCCAGCGGACACTGGTCCCCCTGCGGCCCATGCCGGAGCCGATCACCGAACCCGAAGCCACCTGTGTGGTGGACAGCGCGAAGCCGAGGTGCGAGGACGCCAGGATGGCCGAGGCGGTGCTGGTTTCGGCGGCAAAGCCCTGTGCCGGCTTCACCTCGGTAAGGCCGGCGCCCATGGTGCGGATGATGCGCCATCCGCCGGCGTAGGTGCCGATGGCGATGGCGAAGGCACAGGCCGCGATGACCCAGAACTGCGGGCCGGAACCCGTCTCCTGGGTACCGGCGGCGATCAGCACCAGCGTGATGATGCCCATGGTCTTCTGCGCGTCATTGGTGCCGTGGGCCAGTGCCACCAGGCTGGACGTGAAGATCTGCCCGGTGCGGAACCCGCCGCGCTTCTGTGTGAGCTTGCTGCCCGTCTCCGGGTCGTGGCGTGAGGTCAGCAGGTAAGCCAGGCGCGTGCAGACGTAGGCGACGATGCCGGCGATCAGGGGCGCGAAGATGGCCGGGAGGATGACCTTCTGGAGCAGGCCTTCAAGGTTGATCGAGTTGAAGCCGATGCCCGCGATGGCTGCACCAATCAGGCCGCCGAAGAGTGCGTGTGAGGAACTCGACGGCAGCCCCTTGAGCCACGTGATCATGTTCCACAGAATGGCGCCCATAAGGCCTGCAAAGATGATGTCCGGCGTGATCTGGACGCCGTCCGAGCCTTCCCGGATGATGCCGCCGGAAACCGTTTTGGCCACCTCTGTGGAGAGAAAGGCACCCACGAGGTTCAGGATGGCTGCCAGGGTCACCGCCGTTTTCGGTTTGATGGCACCGGTTGCGATGGGCGTGGCCATGGCATTCGCGGTGTCATGGAAGCCGTTCGTGAAGTCGAAAAATAGTGCCAGTGCGATGACCAGTGCCACCATGAAGGTGATATCCACCTGTTGCCCAATCTGCAGAGTCGACGTTCAGCAGTTTCTTTTCCCCCGACTGCCTTGCACAGCCTAATTCACCGGCTGTTCACCCGAAATGACCTGTGGCGTTAACGGAGCCGGCGCAAAGCCCTACCGATCGTACGCGCCCCGGGCATCAGATCAAAACAACCGCCGTTCCAGAAAGGCGCGCATATCCGCCAGTTCGGCTGGCGAGACTCCCTGCCTCGGATCCGGGGAAACCATGAGGAGCCGCCGGCCAAGGAGCCTCCCCCACGACTGCGCCTCCGCCTCGAAGGCCAGCTGGTCATCGACCCAGGCAACCACCTCCGGGCCCGTTGTTTCCACATCGTGCTGGAGGGCCCGTAGCTTCCACCAGCCGGTCCCCGAGCCGCTTCCATCTGCCGTCAAAACGGGCCACCGCGTCCCCTGCAGGCGGATGGCTGGACAAAGGTACTGCGGCGCGAGTTCCTCCCAGCTGGTAAGCCAGACGCACCGGACCCCGTCCATGGCGGCTAAGCCGTTGAGCCCGTCCACCAGTTCCGCCGCATAGGCCACGGGCAGGAGGCCCGCGTCGGAATACCGCCAGCCGGTCCCCCACCCGGTGGTGCCGGAAGGGCCGAATGGACAAATGACACCGTCAACGTCGAGGTAAAGCGTACGCATGTCCAGCGGCTCCCGCCGTCAACCCTGACGGAACTCTGTAGGTCGCCGGCCGCCCTCCAGCCCGGGTGCCATCCGCTCCTCCAGGGAAGCCACAGCGGCGTCCGGGAGGACAATGAGGCCGTCCAGTTCACGGCGCACCCGCCTGTAGGCCGCCTGCCGTTCAGCCGGTGTAGCGGCCTGGTTCTCAGCAATGTTGAGAAGCTTCCGGGCGGTGGCAAGCCGCTGCCGCTCGGGGCCGGTGAATTTGCTGTCGCGGATCCGCCGCGCTTCCCGCTCGGCGACCTCCAAAGCCACCGCAAAACTGTCAACGGCCCGCCGGTACGACTCCAGCCGGGAGGGCGATGTGATGTCAGCGGCACGGCGAGGGTGCTGGCCGTCCGCTTCCCTTTTCGCGCGCAGGAACGCCACGGTTAGGGGCTCGCGGACATCGGTCATGAGCGGAAAGTCGATGAGCTTCCCCACATCGAGCTCGTACTCCAGCCACCGCTTGTTGGCGGCGTCATGGGCAGCCATCAGTGCTTCAACCTCCGCCTCCGAAGCCCGCTCCGCCTCCCGGGACTGGTTCTTGAGCTTGTACAGTTCAACCCTGCGCTGGTGCCGCCGCTCGCCGGCCTTCCGCCACGAGTTGGCCCAGTGGCCGGTCAGCGCTGCCAGCGGAAAGACCATCCACCATTTGTCAGCAAGGAACTCAAGGAGGGACTCCATGGCAGGACCAGGACCTGAAGGTTTTGCTGCTGCAGGAGGGCACGCAGCTACGGCGCGCCCGTGGTGCCCAACGGAGCGTTCACGTTAACCAGCCACGCGATTCCGAAGCGGTCCGTGCACATGCCGAAGATGTCCCCCCACGGAGCCCGCTCCATGGCAACGGTGACCATCCCGCCGTCGCCGCTGAGCTTTTCGTAGTAACCGCGGAGTTCCGTTTCGTCGTCTCCGCTGAGGGAGATGGAGATGGCGGAGCCTGGACTGAAGTCCATGCTGTTCGGGGTGTCGGCTCCCATGAGCACCATCCCCTGGGGCGTGGTCAGCATGCTGTGCATGATTTTCTCCGATTCCTCGGGGTCCTGGGTGGCCTGGAAATCACCAAATGTGCTCAGGGTCAGTTCACCGCCGAAGACCGACTGGTAAAAGTTCATGGCCTCGCGGGCGTTGTCGCGGAAACCAAGGTAGGGGTTCAGTGTGGTCGGCATGACGAATCTCCTAAGGGGATGGAACATGGTGGAACCAGACAACATCCTGCCTCATGGGAGGGCGGCACGGTAGGGGCTGCAGCGGGTGGTGCGCCAGGGCCCGCCTGCCCGTAGGCTCAGGGGCATGGCCAGATACTTTGACGTTCACCCGCAGGACCCGCAGCCGCGTGCAATCACCCAGGCGGTCAAAATAGTGCTCGATGGCGGGCTGCTCGCCTACCCCACGGATTCCTGCTACGCGCTGGGGGCACAAATGGGCAACAGGGACGCGCTTGACCGGATCAGGACCATCCGCCGGCTGGACGACAAGCACCACTTCACGCTGGTCTGCCGCGACTTCGGCCAACTGGGCCAGTTCGTGAACGTCGGCAACGACGTCTTCCGCAGCATCAAAGCTGTCACGCCCGGGGGCTACACCTTCATCCTTCCGGCCACGAAGGAGGTTCCCAAGCGGCTGCTGCACCCGAAGAAGAAGACCGTAGGTGTCAGGATTCCGGACAACCGCGTCGTCCAGGCGCTGCTGGCAGAACTGGGCGAGCCGCTGCTGTCCAGCACCCTGCTGCTGCCTGACGAGGAGGACCCGCTGACCCAGGGGTGGGACATCAAGGAGCGCCTGGACCACCAGGTGGACGCCGTGATCGATGCCGGCGACTGCGGTTCCGAGCCCACCACTGTGGTGGATTTTTCCAGCGGAGTGGCAGAGGTAGTCCGCCGCGGAACCGGGAATCCGTCCCGGTTTGAGTAGCACCACGGACGACGGCGGCCTGCAGCTTCCGCTGTCCCGTCCCCGCCCGTCCGGTTCCGTCAGTCCTGCTTCCGCGCCCGACTGGGCTGCACCCTGGGTGGCTCGCCCGGCATTTTCGGATAGTCCGGCGGGAAGGGCAGCTCACCCTGCCCTGCCTTAAGGTCGCGCTCCCACCACTGCAGCAGGGTGTCGATGGTTCCGGGGTTGCTGTTCATGTCCGCCCAAGGGTCACCCACCGACTTGAGCCGGTCCGGCACGGTCAGGATGGTGAAGTTCCGCGGGTCCACCGTTTCCAGTTCATCCCAGGTGATGGGGCAGGACACCGGTGCATGGGGCAGCGGCCGGGGGCTGTAGGCGCCGGCGATGGTCCGGTCCCGGTTGGCCTGGTTGAAGTCCACGAAGACCCGCCGGCCGCGTTCTTCCTTCCACCACGCGGTGGTGACCTTGTCCGGCATGCGCCGCTCCAGTTCGCGGGCCGCGGCAATGACCGCGTGCCGGACGTCAAGAAATTCCCGGGTGGGCTCGATGGGCGCGTAGACGTGCAGCCCACGGTTGCCGGAGGTCTTGATGAACGAATGCAGGCCGGCCTCGGCCAGGACCTCCCTCAGCGCCAGCGCGGCGGGGACTGCGTCATCAAAATCCGTTCCGGGCTGCGGGTCGAGATCGATCCGCAGCTGGTCGGGATTGTCCGTGTTAGCTGCCCGGGAGGGCCAAGGGTGGAACACGATCGTGTTCATCTGCACGGCCCACACCGCGGCTGCGGGTTCGTCAAGGATCAGCATGGGATGGGAGCGGGCACTGGGGAAAACCACTTTCACGGACCGGATGAACTCCGGGGCACCTTTGGGCGGGTTCTTCGAAAAGAACATCTCGCCGTCAATACTGCTGGAGAACCTTTGCAGCGCCACCGGCCGGTCACCGTTGGCCGCGATGAAGGCCTCCCCCACGTCACAGATGTAGCGGGCCAGATCCAGTTTGGTGATTCCCGGTTCGGGCCAGATCACCCTGCCCGGGCTCGATATGCGCATCTCGCGCTCGCCGTGGGGGCCCTGGACTGTGAGGGTGGTCTGTTCACTCGCCATGGGGACAACGTACACCCCCGGCCGGCACGGACGGCAGATTTAGGTGACCGGTCCGGCATGATGGAGGAATGTCCGCTGCAGAAACAGACTTCCGGCTTGAGGTGGGTGACGTGACGGTGACCGCCGCCTACGTACGCCCTGCCAACCCCTCCGCCACTGTGGTGGTCGCCCATGGCGCCGGCGCGGGCATGGAGCATCCCTTCCTGCACGGGTTCACGGACGGACTCAACGCCCTGGGCCTCGCCACCCTGCGTTTCAACTTTCCCTACCGTGAGGCCGGAAGGAAGTTTCCGGACCTTCCGCCCGCGGCCATCGCTGCCTGGCGGGCGGCGATGGCGGCAGCTGCGGAGCAGGCGGAAGGACACGGTGATACCGGTCCCGTATGGGCAGCGGGCAAATCCTTCGGCGGGCGGATGGCGTCGATGGCAGTGGCCGAGGGAATGGAAGCTGCAGGCCTGGTGTATCTGGGCTATCCACTGCACCCGCCCGGAAAGCCCGACAAACTGCGGGATGAGCACCTGTACGGCGTGACCGTTCCGATGCTGTTCCTGCAGGGCAGCCGGGACACGTTTGCTACTCCCGGCATCCTGGCGGACGTGGTGTCCCGCATCGGGCCCTCGGCAGTCCTGCAATGGGTTGAGGGCGGAGATCATTCGTTCGCCGTGGCCGGAGTTAAGCGCCCTGCCGCGGAGGTGGGCGCGTCCCTTGCCGGGCCTGTGGCTGACTTCATCCGGAACGTCAGCTGAGGTCCGCAGCCGTCAGGCTGCGTCCTCGTGCCACCAGCCTTCCCAGGCGGCGGAGGTCAGCTGGCCCTCGGGAAAATCGGTCTGCGCGCCGCCCCCGTGCTGGGACCGGCCGTCGTCACCCCGTCCGTCGAGCAAGAGGTTAAGGCTGTTCAGGAGAAACATCTTTACGTCCTTCCGTGTCGTGTATGGACCACGCTGTCCAAGTGCAAAAGAGCCTATCCGCAGCATGTTTCAGCACGTCGACGGGAAGTAACAGGTGTGTATCGGAGATCTCACCCGGCATTCGGCGCGCCGCGGAGGCCGGCACGCCGGGAACCTACTTTTTGGGCTTGGTCCGTGCAGTAGCGGGGGCAGACCAGGGATTTTCCGGCCAGGGGTGCTTGGGGTAGCGCCCCCTCATCTCGGCCCGGACCTGGGCGTAGGGGCCGGACCAGAAGGATGTCAGGTCGTCCGTCACGGCGAGGGGACGCCGGGCCGGTGACAGCAGGTGGAACAGGACCGGCACGCGGCCGTCCGCCAGGCGGGGGGTTTCTGCCAGGCCAAAGCATTCCTGCAGCTTGACGGCCACCACCGGCCGGGGTGTGGCTTCTTCTTCCCCGGGGTAGGCGATGGCTGCCCGGGAGCCGCTGGGCACCTCAAGCCACTCCGGGGCGAGCTCATCCATCCTGGCCGCCTCCGGCCAGGGAAGCAGCCGACGCAGCGGCCCGGTGAGGTCCAGGCTGCCCGCGTCAGCCCCTGCCGCCAGCGCCTCCAGTTCGGGTCCCAGCCATTCCTGCAGCCGTGGCAGGAGGGCAGCCTCCGAGACGTCCGGCCACGGCTCCCCCAGTTCCCGGTGCAGGAAAGCGAGACGCCGGCGCAAGGCTGCTGCCGCCGTCGACCATTGAAGGGCGGCGAGCCCTTCCTTGAGCAGCATGCCCGCAACCGCCGCGCGGCCCTCCGCCGGGGAGGGACGCACCGGAGTGGATGCCAGCACGATGGCTCCCAGCCGGCGGATGCGGCGCGCCGTGACGCGGCCGTGGGTGAAGGCCGCCTCTACGCCCTCAACCAGCAGGTGGGAGGCAGCGGCTTCGGCGAGGTCGGCTGAAAGCGGGGCTGCAGAGCGGACGACGGCGCCGGTACCGGCTGCGTCCCTGCCATCGGCGCGGGATACTTCCGCCACTGCCAGCCATTCATGTCCCGCCAGGCTGCTTCCGGCCGGAAGTCCGGCGCGGGTTCCGGACGAGAGCAGGTACCGTTCCGGCCCGTCGCCGCGGACCCTGCGCGCCACCCGGTCTGGAAAGGCCAGGGCGACGACGGCGCCCACCGCGTCATTCCCGCCCGCCAGGACGGGCAGGGCTGACGTAGCAGACAGGGGTTGGGTGTGCTCCGCCAGGGCCTGGAAGCGGCGGGTTTCCTCCGCCCAGCGCCGACCGGACGGTCCCTGGTCACCGCGCAGCCTGCCCAGGAGGCCGGGCAGGTCCGCCCCTTGGGCGCGGGTGTCGCCGGCGACGGCGGCCACCACCTCGGCCGCTGCCTGCAGACCGGCTGCCGCAGCGCCGTCGAGCAGAGCGCGGCCCAGCCGGGGATCGGCAGGAATGCCGGCCAGGATCCTGCCGGCAGCTGTCGCGTGGCCGTCCGCGGATACGGTACCTAGTTCCTGCAGGACTTCCATCGCATCATCCATGGCCTGCTGCGGAGGGAGGTCGGGCAGGGCAAGGCCCTTTCCACGCGGGGCACCCCAGCATGCCAGCACCAGGGCGATGCCGGTCAGGTCCGCCACGAGGATCTCCGCAGTGAGGTGGGCAGGCGCCGCCCCGTAAACCTGCTGGCTGTAGCAGCGGACAACCTTTCCGGGGCCCTGGCGGGCGGCCCGCCCTGCGCGCTGCTCAGCGGAGGCACGGGAGCAGGAGACTGTCACCAGGCCGCTCATCCCCCGGCCGGCGTCACGGCGAGGCTCACGGGCGAGTCCGGAATCGATGACAAGCCTGACACCGGGCACCGTCAGCGATGACTCCGCCACATCGGTGGACACGATAATCCGGGGGTTTTCCCCGGGAAGACGGCCGGATACTGCCCGGTCCTGTTCGGCTGCGGCCACCTGGCCGTGCAGTTCCAAAACTTCAGCCCGCCCGCCCAGCCGGCTGCGCAGCACTGACGCCACGTGCGCAACTTCCCGCGCCCCCGGAAGGAAGACCAGCGCATCCGTGGAAAGGTCTGCTGTGAGTGCCTGGTGGTGGGCCTCTGCGGCAGTCGCTGCCTCGAAGTCCAGGAAGGACCGGGTCACTCCCCTGCTGTCCAGCCGGGCACCTGGCGCGGGACGCCATTCCGTCTCCAGCGGGTGGTTTACGGAGGGGCACTCGACCATGGGAGCGGGCCCGCCTCCGTCGTGGTCGACCAGCAGGGCAGCGAAGCGGGGAGCATCCAGGGTGGCGGATATCGCCACCACGGCAAGGTCGCCCCGCAGCTGTCGGACCTCGGCCAGCATGCCGATCAGCACGTCTGTTTCCATGCCCCGCTCGTGCACCTCATCCAGGACCACGGCGCCTGTGGAAGGCAGGTCAGGATCGGACAGCAGGCGCCGCAGGAGGATGCCGGGTGTCACGAACTCAACCAGCGTGTCCGGGCCGGCCCGGCGTTCCCCGCGGACTGTATATCCCACCCGGCTGCCCAGTCTGCTGCCGTCCAGGGCCGAGAGCCGGCGGGCAGCGGCGCGGGCCGCCACCCGCCGCGGCTGGGTGACAACCACGCGGGCGGGCAGATCCTCTACAGCTGCCTTTGCCCGGACGTCCGCCAGGAGGTTTGCCAGCAGCGGCGGGACGATGGTGGTTTTACCGGTCCCCGGCGGCGCCTGCACCACGGCGGTTCCAGCCGCGCCGTTGCCCGCCGCCTCCGCCAGCGCTGCGATGGAGTCTGCGAAGGGCAGCCCGGCGCCGATGGCCGCAAGATCAAAGGCCGGCAGCGGCTGCCGCCCGTTTCGGGAAGTCACCCGTCCATTCTGCCCCGGAACCCATGCGGAAGACGTGCGTCCCGGCGCGATCTTCGGTGCCGGCTGGGCTCAGGGTTTGCCTGCACCCTTGCCCTTGCCTTTGGCTTCCTTGGCAGCCTCAGGAAGGTCCGATTCCTGTTCTTCAGCCGCAGGTCCGGGTACCGGCTCAGGTGCAGCGGCAGGTGCAGGAGCGGGCGGCACCACCGGCTGGACCTGGACAACCTGCTGCTCGGCCACCGCCGTTTCCGCCGCTGGGGACGCCACCGCCGCATCCACCGCTTTCGTCCCGGCCACGGCGGCGGCCTGGGCTGCGATGTGGCCCTTGATGTCTGTCCGCACGGCCTCCAGTGCAGCTTCGATGCCGCGGTGTCTTGCCGCTGAGATCAGCCCCTCACCGGCGGCGAGGTCCAGGTCCTTTTCCAGCGCCTCGAGTGCATCGAGTGCGCCGTCCAGCCGGTTTTCCGCCGCGGCCTGGCTCACGTTGAGCACCCGGATCTGGAAGCCGCGGAGCGTGGCTTCATCGGAGTCCGGGCCGCGCAGCGCGAAGGACGCGGTGATGCCGGCAACCAGGCCGGCAGCTGCGATGACGGCAACCATGCCGGCCCAGGCCTGTCCCCGTGCTTTGGGCGGTGCTCCCACCGCTTGGCCGGGCCCTGCCATCCTAGGCCGCATGGCGGCCGCGCAGCGGCACGACGGCGGCCGGCCGGGGACGGAGGACAGTGACAGTCGCCGAATCCGCAGCGCTGTGGCGCAAAGCGGGCACTGGGGAAGGTACCGCCGGGACAGCTGCGCCCGCGGCTGGCCCGATACGGAATGATGCTTTCCGGACCACCCGTCTGGCAGCGGACCGCAGTGCTGCGGCGAGCAGCTGCCCCAGGCCCAGGCCGAGAAGTACATGGCCGGCCAGGTACTGGCCACCGGGCGCCAAAGCGCCGAACGGTGCGCTGGCAGCCAGGGCAGCGCCGGCAGCGGCCACCAGTGACCAGATGGCGACGATCACAGCACCCATGCGTTCACCTTGCTCCCACTTCTGTCGCTGTCAATTAATCAGCAAGCTTACTACTAATGGTCAGCAAGCTTACTACTTCGTTCGGACTCTGCAAGTGGACGGTTTAGTGGAGGGGTGCCTGCGGGAAGCTTCCGGGAGCGATGCTCTGGACACAGATAATCAGCAGGCTTAGCATTTTTCCATCGGTCAGCTCCTCGGAGCCGCCGCATCGCCGGCGACGTCCCGAAGGGCCTGCCGAACGGGCCGCAGGCACGGCACATCATCATGGACGAAGGAGACGATCATGGCAACGGCACGGGAAATCATGACCGGGGGCGCGGAATGCGTGGGCGAGAACGAGACGCTGGAAGCAGCAGCCCGGAAAATGAAGGATCTGGACGTCGGTTCGCTGCCCATCTGCGGGGAGGACAACCGGCTCAAGGGCATGCTGACGGACCGCGACATCGTCATTAAATGCCTGGCGGAAGGCGGGGATCCCCGGACTGCCAAGGCAGGCGAGTTTGGCGAGGGCAAGCCCGTAACCATCGGCGCGGATGATTCGATCGAGGAAGCGATCCGGACCATGCAGGACCACCAGGTGCGCAGGCTCCCGGTAATCGACGGGCACAACCTGGTGGGCGTCCTTAGCCAGGGGGACATTGCAAAGAACTACCCGGAGGACCGGGTGGGCGAACTGGTTGCCTTCATTTCTTACTGAACTCCATGGCTTGACATCAAAAAGCTGCCACAACCGTCATGGCTGTGGCAGCTTCTTGATGCGCTGACGCCCGGTTCAGCCCGCCGCCTCGAGAAGGCGTTCAACCGGTGCCAGTCCGGCGTACCGGCCCCCGGTGGCGAAGGTTCCGAAAATGTCCCGGAGCCGGCGGGGAGCAAGATCTGATGTGGCTGTCATTGGAAATGCCCTCTCGTCTGGATCGTTACCTCACCAAACCATCACGGCAGCACGCTCTTCAAGCTCTTTGACATGGGCCGACGCGCACGGCGACGGGGCGTCATTCCGCTACACGCGGGGTAACGGTGCGGGCCTGTTCCCGCAGGTCGAGCGCTGCCAGCAGCCTTCGCACCGACCCGCCCAGGTTCCATTCGACTGCCAGCCGTTCGAGTTCGGCGCGCGGTTCGCCCAGGACCGGGGAAAGCAGGGCCCCCGCCTGGTCCGGGGCAGGCAGGTCCAGGTTGCGCACCAGTCTGACGACGGCGGGGGCTGCCTTCAGGTAGTCGGCGGCGGCGGCGAGTTTGGCCCGGACCGGACCGGCGAGGCCGCTGCCAGGGTCCCCGGCAGCTTCCAGCAGCCCTTCGAGGGTGCCGTATTTGAGGAGCAGTGAGGCTGCGGTCTTCTCACCAATGCCGGCAACTCCCGGCAGCCCGTCGGAGGCGTCGCCGCGCAGGGTCGCATAATCGGCGTACTGCTGCGGCAGCACCCTGTACTTGGCCACCACTGTTTCTTCCGTGATGACTTCGAGGTTCCGCATGCCCCGGGCCGTGTAGATTACGCGCACCTGGCGTTCGTCGTCGCACACCTGGAAGAGGTCACGGTCACCCGTGACCACATCGACCGGGAGGTCGGCGTGGCTCGCGTAGGTGCCCACAACATCGTCGGCCTCATGGTGGGCGGCGCCCACCACGGCGATCCCTGCCAGCGCAAGCACCCGGCGGATCATTGGCAGCTGCGCTTCCAGCGCATCCGGAACCACCTCAAGGTCCGGGGAGCCGGCAACTGACTCCGCCACCCGGTGGGCCTTGTAGGTCGGCAGCAGGTCCACCCGCCACTGCGGCCGCCAGTCGTCGTCCCAGCAGGCAATCAAGTGGGTGGCCCGGTAGTCCGTGGTGAGCCGGGCGATCATGTCCAGCAGCCCCCGGACGGCGTTCACTGGCGTGCCGTCAGCACGGCGCAGCGTGTCGGGCATGCCGTAAAAGGCGCGGAAGTACAACGACGCGGTGTCCAGCAGCATCAAGCGTTCAGCCATACCCTGATCCTGACACGGATGGGCAGGCTGCTGCATCAAGCCCAGTCGGCGTCGTCGAACGCGCGGCCGCGGAAGTGCGCCCGCAGGTACTCCCCCACCACGGCGGCACCGAGGTCGCCTGCGTCGGGCGCGACCACCCTGCCGTCAACCCTGCGCACCATGCACTGGACGAACCTCTCTAGGCTCGGGTCATCTCCCAACCTGAAAAAGGTGGCTTGCGTGCCGGCACGGCCCAGCCGGTCCAGTTCCCCCACCGTGACGCGGATGGTTTCCGGGTCGGGCGGCCAGCAGAACCATGGCTCACCCTCTGCCAGCAGGTGGGCTGTGGGTTCGCCGTCGGTAACCACCAGGAGTACCGGCTGCATGGACGGGTGGCGGCGGAAGAAGCGGCCGGCCAGCAGCAGGCCGTGGTGCAGGTTCGTTCCCTGCTCGCGGCGGGCTGGCAGGGCCGTGAGCTCGCCGATGTCCATGGCCTGGGCGTAGCGGCCGAACGTGATCAGCTCCAGCCTGTCGCCGCGGAAGCGGGTGGAGACGAGGTGGTGCAGGGCAAGGGCGGTGCGCTTCATGGGTACCCACCGCCCCTCGGCAGCCATCGAGAAGGACACGTCCACGAGGAGGACGACGGCGGCCTGGGTCCGGGCTTCCGTCTCTGACACTTCGATGTCTGCCGCCGTGAGCCGAAGTCCGCCGCCAAGGTTTCCGCCGTCGCCAGCCGTGCGGCTGATCGCGTTGGTCAGCGTGCGCGTGACGTCCCACGGTTCTGCATCCCCGAACTCCCATTGACGGCTGGAGCCGGTCTGCTCGCCTGCGGCACCGGCAGTGCGGGTGTCCCGTCGTCCCTGCCGGCCTGACAGTTGCTTGGCAGTATCCCGCAGCAGTGACTTGCCAAGCCGCCGCATCGCCTGGGGTGAGAGCCGGAGGTCTCCGTCCGCGCTACGCCGCAGGTACCCGCCGTCCTGCATGGCGCGCTCAATCTCGGCGAGGGTGCGGGCAGTGACGGCGGCGTCCTGCCCCAGCTGGCGGGCCAGGGCGTCCAGGTCCAGGTCGCCCAGGTTTGAGCCGTTGTAGGACTGGGAGAGCTGTTCGGCCAGCTCATCGAGTTCGGCGATGTCCTGGAGGACACCGGTGCCATCGCCGAGGCCCAGGCCTTCCTGGCCCTCGAAGCGCTCGGAGCCGGTCCAGTCCTCGCCTGGGCGCAGGGCACGGAGGGTGTCGTCAAGCTGGTCGAGCTGGGCCGCCAGTTCCGGTGACCCGAAAGCCTGGGCCGACAGCCGCGTCAGTTCCTCCCGCTGTTCCGGGGACATGGACTGAAGGAGCCGCTGCGCGGCGGCCGCGCGCTTCGCCAGTGCGTCAATCAGCTCCTCAACGGATTTCGGGTTCTCCGGGAAGAAGTTGCCGTGCCGGGCCATGAACTCCTGGAAGCCGGCATCGGTATCCTCCCCGCGGCGGTGTTTGGCGAGCAGTTCGTTCAGGTCGCGGAGCATCTCGCTGACGGCTGCGCGGTCCTCCTCCGTGGCGTTTTCGAGTGCCTGCTTCATGCCCGCGAACCGCTGGTCAAGGGCCTCGCGGCCCAGCAGGTCCTTGATCCGCTCATACGCTTCCCGGGCGGTACCCGACTGCCAGTCGTAGGAGGCAAGTTCGTTGACGGCCGCAGCGGTGGACGGAGGCAGGTTCTGCAGCTGCATCTCCCGGAAGGCGCGGTCCGTGTTGTCCATCATGGCGTCGCGGGCCAGCTGCTTGCGTTCCTCCAGCACCGCCGTGTCCAGGAGTTTCCTGACTTCGTCGAGGGTGCCGTCCAACCGGTGCCGGCCCAGCAGGTCGCTCCGGCGCTGCTGGACCCGGCGGGCGAGATCGTCCAGGCCCTGCCGGTTCCGGGCGCCGCGCCGCAGGAACTCCTGCAGGGCGTGGCGGGGCGAATACCCTGCCATGACATCCTCTGCAACGGCGTCCAGCGCCTCCGCGAGGTCAACGGGCGGGGCGAGGGGGTCCGGTCCGCCCGAGTACCTGCCGTACCTGGCTGAGTGGTTGTGGATGTTCATGGTGCCGACTGTCCCTTTCTCCAGCCTTAGCCCGGCCACGCAGGCTGGTGCCGCTAGCCGTAGACCGTCTCTTCGTCGTCGGACTCCTTGGAAATCCGCCGGGCGAGATAGAGGCCTTCCAGGGCAAGCTCAATGGCGGCTGCCCGCTGCCCCCTGTTCTGCGCGCCCAGCCGGCGGCCGATTTCGTCGTACAGGCCCGAGCCGTTGAGGGACGGCAGGTTATCCAGGAATTCCTGTGCCGTGACGTGTTCCCCGGTGGTGACCGTGGTGCGCCCGTCGAGGGCTGCCACCAGCGGGCCGAGGTCCAGGCCTTGGTAGTTCGCCCGCACCGCCTCCGCGGTGGCGGTCCGCAGGAGGTGGTCGAGTACTGCCTGTTCACGGCCTTCCTCCCCGGATTCGAACTCAATCTTGCCGGTGAGGACTTCCACCGCCGTGGCGAGATCGATGATCCGGGCCACAGCCTCATCCTCGCCGCGCACGCTGGCCCGGCGGAGCGCCGCGGCGGCCACGGTTTCTGCTCCGGCGATGGCGAACCGGGCAGACACACCTGAGGTCTGGTTGATGGCCGGGGACTGCCGCAGGGCGCGGGTGTAGCGAGCCAGGATCTCGAGGATCACCGGCGGGACGTCGGCCACCAGTTGCCCCTCCTGCCGGATGACGGCCACTTCGTCGTCAAGCTCTATTGGGTAGTGGGTGCGGATTTCGGCGCCGAAGCGGTCCTTCAGGGGCGTGATGATACGCCCGCGGTTGGTGTAGTCCTCCGGGTTGGCGGAGGCGACGACGAGGACGTCCAGCGGCAGCCGCAGGACGTAGCCGCGGATCTGGATGTCACGCTCCTCCATCACGTTGAGCATGGAGACCTGGATCCGTTCGGCGAGGTCCGGCAGTTCGTTGATGGCGATGATCCCCCGGTTGGAGCGCGGGACCAGCCCGTAGTGGATGGTCTCCGGGTCCCCCAGCCGACGCCCCTCCGCTACCCGCATGGGGTCGACGTCGCCAATGAGGTCGGCAACGGAAGTATCCGGCGTGGCCAGTTTCTCCACATACCGTTCAGACCGGTGGCGCCAGGCCACCCGCAGCCTGTCCCCCTCGGTAAGCGCAAGGGCCCGGGAGTGTTCGGTGATCGGCTCAAACGGGTGCTCGTTCAGTTCGGAGCCCTCAATGATCGGGGACCACTCATCCAGCAGCCCGGCAAGGGTGCGGAGGAGCCGTGTCTTCCCCTGTCCCCGCTCACCCAGCAGGACGACGTCGTGCCCGGCGATCAGGGCACGCTCAAGTTGGGGAAGGACGGTCCGGCTGAACCCGTACATCCCGGGCCACGGGTCCCGTCCTGCCGCGAGCGCGGCGAGCAGGTTGTCGCGGATTTCCTGGCGCAGGTCCTTGAGGACATGCCCGGCTGCACGCAGTTCACCAACAGTGAAAATCTCGGGACGCTCACTCACCCCTCCACGGTAGCCCCGACCCTGCCCGGAATCGAGGGGATTCTGCAAACGCCGTGCCGCACTGAACGGCTACGCTGGGTCTGTGACTGCAGGAACGCCGTCGGAACAGCCGACTCCCCCGCCAAGGCAGGAGCGCACGCTTCTGCTGTTGGTGCGCCACGGGGAGACGCCCACCACCGGGCAGGTGCTGCCCGGGCGGGCACCGGGACTGCACCTGTCAGAGCGGGGCCAGGCGCAAGCCGACAGGATCGCGGAACGCCTCGACGGGCTCGCTGTGGACGCCCTTTACTCATCGCCGCTGGAGCGGGCCCGGGAGACTGCCGCCCCCGCGGCAGCCCGGACCGGACTTCCGGTGGCCGAGGAGGCAGGGCTGACCGAATGCGACTTTGGCGACTGGACCGGCGCTGCGCTCGCCGAACTCTCCGTACTGCCTGAATGGCGGACCGTCCAGCACACGCCGTCGTCCTTCCGTTTTCCCGGTGGGGAGAGCTTTACCCAGATGCAGGCACGGATAGTCGGTGCACTGGAGGATCTGCGCGCCGCGCACCGGGGCGGTGTGATCCTGTGCTTTTCGCACGCCGACCCGATCAAGGCCGCCGTTGCCCATGCCCTGGGCACGCACCTGGACCTGTTCCAGCGGATCGTCATCAGCCCTGCATCCGTCTCGGCCATCTCGTTCGCGGACGGACGTCCTCCTGCCGTGCTCGGTGTGAACTCCGTTGCCGGATCCCTGGCGGGGCTGGCGGGGCCATGACGCCTGCATCCATGTGCACCGTGCCGGCCAGCCCACAAGGGACAGCCGGTGTCCACGCGTGAACTGAAGCTGCTGACCGACGGCCGGGTGGAACTGGTGGCGCGCATCCCGCGCAGCAGCAATGCGACGTTCCTGGCCCGGGTCTCCTGCGGGGAGGACTCCTCCATGGCGGTTTACAAGCCGGAGTCGGGGGAACGCCCACTGCATGACTTTGAGCCCGGACTGTACCGGCGGGAGCGCGCTGCCTACCTCCTTAGCCGCCACCTGGCATGGGACCTCGTGCCGCCCACCGTGATCCGGGAGGACGCCCCGCTGGGTGTCGGTTCACTGCAGTGGTTCGTCGAGTGCGATTTCCGCGAGCACTACTTCACCCTGCACGCCGAGGCCCCCGAGATCCATGGTGTCCTGGCGCAGCTGGCCCTCTTCGACGTCGTCGCCAACAACACGGACCGCAAGAGCGGGCACGTGCTCCGCGGGCGCGACGGGCGGGTGTGGGGCATTGACCACGGGTTGTGCTTCTCCGCAGTCTTCAAGCTGCGAACCGTCATCTGGGACTTTGCCGGGGAAGCCATCCCGGAGCCCCTGCTCCGGGACGTCAGCGCGCTCGCCGGGGCCGTGCCTGACGAGGTGGCAGAACTTCTGGACGACGACGAGGTGGCGGCCCTGCAGCGGCGCGTGGCGCGCCTGCTTCGGGAAGGCGTGCTCCCGGTCGACCGGACCGGAATGCGTTACCCCTGGCCGCTGGTGTAACCGTTGCTGAGCCCTGATATAACGGAAATCCTCGGGGCTCATCGCGCCGGCAGCCCGTACAGTGCCAGATGCTTGGGGTTCAGATGTTCGTTGTGCGGCCGGCGACTTGCCTGACGAAGGCGTGCAGGCGCCGGTACACTTCCTGGGATTCCTCGAAGCGGTAGTCCTGTTGCCACGTGTGTTCAGTGTTGGGGTTTGACCACTGGTAGACCAGGGAATCCACCGGAACACCGTGTTCTTCCAGCCTGGTCTCGAAATTCAGGTTGGCCTCATAGAGAAAGTCACGTTTCGACGTCGTGATGCACACTGGCGGGAACCGGCCGCCCAGCCATTCAATCGGTGATATGCAGGCGGCCTCCTCCCGGAGCCGCTCCAGCGCCTTTCTGCGGGAAAAGGGAACCCGCCGCCGGTTTCCGGGCTGGGACGGCAGCAGCATGCGAACGAAGTTCAGGCTCATCACGAAGCCGCTCTTGAAGATGTTGCTGCGCACCCACACCAGGGCGGCATTGGCGTCTTCAAGCACATGCCCATAGGAGACCGGGGCGGCTTGCGGTAGTTCACGTTCACCACCACCATTCCCCCGGCCGCCTGGTTGGCACAGTACTTGGTGAGGGCTGACTTATCTCCGGATGTCCATCCGCCGCCCTGGAAGTACACGTAGACGGGGAGGCCGTCCCTGTGGCCGGCCTGGAAATTGTGGGTGATTGGCAGGGGCCTGAGGACGTCAAGTTGGTGCGCGGCCCCGCCATCTTCTGCGTAGTTGATATCGAGTGTGTATTCGATATCGGTGAGGAGGTCCGTGTTGAAGCGCACACTCACGGGAGCTCACGCCCAGCATGAGGGGCCGCCAGGTCCACACGGGTACCCGACGAATCAGTCGCCGGGTCCTGCGCGCGAGCGGGATGGCGGCTTGGGAGTGGCGGACCGCCATGGTCATCCCTCAATAATACCGGCGGGTGATTTTTGAAGGCCGCCGGTATGGGTGCAGGGGGTCGGCAGTTCAGCCGGCGTCGGTCGGCGCGGCCCGGTCGTCCACGGCTGCCGTCAACCGGTCGATGCGCTCCAGCGCCGAGCTCAACTGCTCCACCGACGCCCACAGGGCGGGATGCTGTTCCCTGACCTGCTCCAGCGTGGCACCGGCGGATCTGAGGGTGGCAAGGTCGAAGCTGACATTGGTGCGCGCCCCCGCCACTGCTGCCCTCAATGCACCGCAGCCGACCACGACATCGGCAATGAGTGCCGGGTTGCCATAGGACGCAAGCCAGTCAAGGTCGTCGATGGCAGCAACAGCGCGTTCACCCAGGACAGCCGAGGCCTTGGCGGCACCAACGGATGCGCGATGTATCGCCTCATCGCGTTCCGGGCCTCGATCCAAATGGAAAGCGGCGCCGAAAGCCTCGGAGGCGGCCGCGTCATCGTCGGCCAGCTGAAGGGCGTCCTCCCGCAATGCCCGGGCGCGGGCGTGAAGGGAAGCCAGCTCCTCCTGCTGGTGCTCCTTCGGTTCCGTGTAGCCGGCCACCATGGACGCCAAGGAGGCGGCAATGGCAAGCATTACTCCGGTCCCTGCCCCTCCGCCGGGTGAACCCTTGGACCCGGCGAGCGCACGCGTCCATTCTGCAACGGTTGAACTCTGGGTGGTTACGTCATCAGCATCAGTCATGGCATCAAGTCTGCCTGCTTTGGAGGACTGGTGGCGGGAGCGGCTCAACTTTTACCGACCGCCCTCGATCTTACGGCTCCGCTGCTCCTGGGCCAGGGGTCCGTAGGGGTAGACCCCGGTCTGGGGCTCACTAAGCCGGGTCAACCGGTCCGTTTCGTCCGGGCTGAGTTCCAGCTGGGCTGCAGCAAGGTTGTCGGCGAGCTGTTCTTGGGTCCGGGCACCAAGGATCACCGACGTGACCGCGGGCCTGTCGGCCAGCCACGCCAGAGCCACCTGGGAAGGGCTCACACCGCGGGACGCAGCGATGCTTTCCACGGCATCAATGACTGTCCACGTGGCCGGATTGGCGTTGCGTTCTTTCCAGGCCTCCATCCCGCGTTCGGGATTCTCACCCAGCCGGGTGGCGCCTGTTGGATCCTGGTCCCGCTTGTACTTGCCGGACAACCACCCGCCGCCCAAGGGAGACCAAGGCAGCAGGCCGATCCCGGCGTCCAGTGCCGCCGGAACGATTTCTGACTCGATCTCCCGGACCAGCAGGCTGTACTGGGGCTGCAGGGTCACCGGCACTTCCCAGCCGTGGGCGCGGGCAACGTGGACGGCCTTGGTCAGCTGCCAGCCCAGGAAGTTGGAGAAGCCGTAATAGGCGATCTTGCCGCGGCTGACGGAGTCGTCCAGGAACCGCAGCGTCTCCTCCAGGGGAGTGAGCGGGTCCCACGCGTGCAGCTGGTACAGGTCGATCTGTTCCAGCCCCAGGCGGCGGAGGGAATCGTCCAAGGCGCGCGTCAGATGCCGGCGGGAGGTCCCGACGTCGTTCGGCGCCGTTCCCATCGGAAAGCGGCCTTTGGTGGCAACCACCGCAGTGTCTCTCACCTCAGGCCGCTTGGCGAGCCAGCGTCCGATGATCTCCTCCGAGACGCCCGTGCTGTAAACGTCGGCGGTGTCGATGAAGTTTCCGCCAGCGGCGAAGTAGTCGTCCAGGATGGCGTGGGATGCCTCCTCGGTGGCCTCTGCCCCGAACGTCATGGTCCCCAGTGCGTAGGTGGACACGACGGCGCCGCTGTTGCCCAAGGTTCTATATTCCATGGTGCTCCTTAAAGTCAGAATTCATTGGGGTCATACGTTCAGGGCGGCGGCGCCCCTGCTGGTGGTACGGATCCGGTAAAGACTGGTGCTGGCGGTGATGTAGAGGTCCTGGCCGCCCGGGCCGCCGAAACACAGGTTCGATACCTTTTCCGGCAGCGGGATGGTCTTCAGGAGTTCGAAGGACGGTGAATAGACCCGCACGGACGCGCCGGCGGAGGTCCAGATCCTGCCTTCCAGATCCACCTTCAACCCATCGGCGGGGTGGTCTTCTTCCAGCTCGACCATCCCTGCAGTGCTGCATCCGCCGTCGGCCACGTCATAGGCGACAATCCTCAGCGGGACTCCCTGGCTTGGTCCGGCCGTGTCCGTGACGTAGAGGACCGACTCGTCAGGTGAGAAGGCCAGCCCGTTCGGATAGGCGAGGTCAGTGATCACCGGGGTGAGAGCCTCGGACGCCGGCTCGAAGCGGAAGACGTAACATCCGCCGTATTCCTGCTCGCCCTCGTGCCCCTCCTTGGTGCCGGGAAGGATCCCGTACGGCGGATCCGTGAACCAGATGCTGGAATCCCGCGCAATCACGACGTCGTTGGGCGAATTCAGGCGGCGCCCATCGAAGGAACTGACGATTCCTTCGACGGTGCCCGCGCGGTCGCGCTCAATCCTCCGCTGTCCGTGGCTGCACTGCACAACGCTGCCGGCGGCGTCAAGGGTCCTGCCATTGGTGAATTCCACATCGACTGCGTACTCGCTGGTTATTTCGCCGGCCGGGTCAAATTCGAGAATGCGGTTATTGGGAATGTCACTCCAGCGCACAGTTTGTGACGAGGGCACCCAGAGGGGACCCTCTGCCCAAAGCGAGCCCGTGAACAGGCACTCGAGCCCGCCGGTCGTCAGTTCTTCATTCATGCTTGTCCCCTTCGCCAAGGCCCGTTGCCGTACGGCCTCGCCAATCGCCGGGCCTTACGCATTACCGGACACGATAGCGCGGGGAGATGGAGCGCGCTGGGATAAAAGGAAACAACACCCTCTACGCAGGGGATGTGCCGGCGTTTGGTTATCTCCGCTCATCCCGCGGCGCCTGCCTTCGCTGCGTATGCCGTGGCCTGCTCACGCACCTGCCGGATATAAGCATCGGACTGGTTGTAGGCGTAGATCGCATCGATCCAGCCGTCCGCGGTTGTTAGGTCACGACCGCGAGCACACAGATAGGTCGCCGCGCTAAGGGCTGCGTCGTCGATATTGAAGGGATCGGTTGTTCCGTCCCCGTTGCCGTCCCGCCCCACGAGCTGCCAGGTGGAAGGGATGAACTGCATCGGCCCCACGGCACGGTCCCAGCGGGTATCCCCGTCCAGCGCACCGGCGTCCGTATCGGCGATAGCTGCGAATCCTGCCCCGTTGAGAGCCGGGCCCACCACCGGGCGGCTCATCTGCCCCGCGGCGGTCAGGCTGCCTCCGCCGTACGTCCCGTGTGCTGTTTCTACGAAGCCGACGGCCGCCAAAGTGTTCCAACCGATCCCGCACGCCGGAGCAGTAGCATTTACGGTCTCGGCCGAGGCAACATATGCCCGCAGGGCGCGTTCAGGGATCCCGGTCAGTGCCGCGGCCCGGATCACCCAATCGGCGTCCGGGTTTCTGGTGACGTTCACGGCGGTGGTCATACCGGAGGACAGCATTTCGAGCTCAGCCTCCGCACGCGGCGGCGGGGAAAACGCACCACGGACGTCAGTACCAGGTTGCCCAATCGCCCAGAACAAGGAAGCGGTGGTGACACCAACCGCAAACAGGACAAGGACAATGAGGCGTCTGAGACGAAGCACTGCCTAATCAAACCACCCCAAGCCCCCCGCCGTTGACACCGGACTTAGGCGCCACCTCATTCACTCCTACTCACTCCTACTCGGCTACTCTGCGGAACGGACAATGTGGGACGCACGATTGGCCCATTCGAATCTCAATTACGGCGAGCCTTTAGAGCAACTGCAAAACTTTTTTGTGAATGCAGAAGATGCAGTTATTTTCCCTTTTTTCGCTCTCCAAACTCGCCGCCGAGGGGGTCTCCCATGCCGCGAACACAGGAATCGAATGCGCAGTCACCGTCAAGGTGACTCGTAGGCCCACGACAGCCGCAGGACGTGTCCAGCAAGGCTCTGGGCTTCGCTGCTGCAGCCCGCACCACACTGATCCTGTCGGTCCGCATCGGCACCTCTCAAAACCGCGCGGATGATTTGGAAACAGCTATGGAAAGCCGAACCGCCATCAACCTCGCCTGCGGCGTGATCATGGCCCAGAACCGTTGCTCGCAAGCCGAAGCGATGGAAGTCCTCACCAAGGTCTCCAGCAACCGCAACAAAAAGCTATGCGATGTAGCCATCGAGCTCATCGAGCGGCTTTCCGGTGGCAACATCCACACCCACTTCGACGCGTGAAAGCAATCGCCGCTACTCTTGGGCCGCTGCCGCTGCAGGCGTGGGGCGCTCCCTGTAGCCGTCGGAGGAAGAAGCTCAACCTCGCTACTGCTCAGGAGACCACTAACGCCAACCCAAGGCTGAGGCAGACGTTGCCGCAGGCCGATGTAGGAGGTTGCGCTGGAAGGGCAGCCGGCGTGCCGCTCCCCAATGTGAGCTGACGTCAGCGAAGCGCTTCTTCGAGCAGTTGCCTGAATTGGGCTTCGCTGTTCAGCGTGAGCTTTTTTCCGTCAAGAAAGAACGTGGGGGTACCGGTGACACCGAGCGCTCTGCCATCGGCGATATCCTGGCGGATCCGCTCCTTTGTTTCCTCTGCCGCTACGGCGGCGTCGAATTTGTTCATGTCCAGTCCGAGTTCTTCAGCGTAGGTCCGGAACAGTGCGGCTTGGGAGTCCTGCTTTTCCCCCCACTGCGGCTGGGTCTCGAAGAGTTTGGTGGCCATTTCCTCGTACTTGCCCTGCTGGGCGGCGGCTTCGACCGCGAGGGCGGCGGTGCCGGAGTTCGCGTGGCCGGGCAGGGGGAAGTAGCGGTGAATAAAGGTGATCCTGTCCCCGTACTCGTACTTCAGTTCCTGCACGAGCGGCTCGGCTGCGCGGCAGGATTCGCATTCAAAGTCGAGAAACTCGACCAGCTGGGCTTTCTCTGTGGCGGGGTTCGTAAGGCGATGGCTGTCCTCGCGAATCAATTGGGCATCGGACGCAGGCGGGGCTGCCTCCGGTGCAGACTTGTTGGCCGAGACCACGGCATACCAGATCACGCCGGTGGCCAGGAGGACCGCGAGGATGGCCCAGATGGCGATCCTCACGTTACGCGCGGTCGAGACAGCGCTCACCGGTCGTCCAATGTCGTCCCGAGGGCCAATGTCACCGGCGCCGGCTTCACCTCGGTTCGGCACCCGGCGCAGCACGTCTCTTCCTGCTCCTCCGCGGCAGGAGCTTCGGGTACTGCAGAGCTACTGGTGCTGGCTGGTGGTGCACAGCAGTCATCGTCTTCCCGGCGGTGACCATGGCCATGCGCCTCAACGGTGTGCGGCAGCGCGCAGCAGGCTTCACCGCGCCAGGCATTTATGCCCTCACGGACCGCGATGCCGGCGATGATCAGGGCTGCGCCGGCGTCGGCCCACCACCAGCCCAGGGTGCTGTTCAGGATCAGGCCAACGAGAAGAACGGCAGAAAGGTACGTGCACAGCAGGGTTTGTTTGGAATCAGCGATGGCCGTACGGGAGCCGAGTTCCCGCCCTGCCCTGCGTTGGGCCCAGGACAACACAGGCATGATGGCCAGGCTCAACGCTGCGATCACGATGCCCGGGGTGGAGTGCTGGGCTTCTTCGCCGCCCGTCAGCGACCGGTAAGCGTCCATGGCTACGAACGCGGCCAGGGCGAAGAACGAGATGGCGATGATCCGCAACGTCAGGTGCTCACGCCGTTCCGGGTCTTTGGAGGAGAACTGCCAGGACAGCGCCATGGCCGAGGTCACCTCGATGACCGAGTCCAGCCCGAAACCGATCAAAGCAGCGGAATCAGCCACGTTGCCGGCCCAGATCGCCACAGCGGCTTCAATAACGTTGTAGGTGATGGTCGCAGCGGCGAACAGCCGGATCCGGCGGTTCAGCACGGCCCGGCGTTCCAGAGGAGGCGCCTGCAGCAGCGTGGTCATGCCAGGCACTCCCCGTCCGGGGCGCAGCAGGCCGGATCAACGGCCAGGACAACACCGAGCAGGTCCTTGAGCGCATGGCCAAGCCGCGCGTCCGCAAGTTCATACCGGGTCCGCCGCCCGTCCGGAACAGCCACCACCAGCCCACAGCCACGCAGACACGTCAGATGGTTGGACATGCTCTGCCGGGATACACCAAGAGAATCAGCAAGATCGGAAGGATAGGCCGGAGCCTCCGAAAGAGCCAAAAGGATCCGGGAACGGGTCGGATCCGAGACCGCATACCCAAACCGGGCCAACACCGGCGCCTGCGTAAGTGTTTCCATAAGCCCGACAGTACAGAAATCGATGAATTCACGCAAAGGTGTAAACAACCTGTGTTGTCCCCCACGACCGATTACTCCCCAACCGCCAGCTGCGCACACCGGAAAGGATTGTGATTGACTATCCCCGATTCGATGTCCGACAGCTGAAGTACTCCGCCTCAGCCGGTCGGGAACTATCCGATTTTCGGTGGATCCACGGATCATGCGCGTGTTGCCCAGGGTGTTGGGCCGCGATTCGGAACTCCTGCAGGCTTTCGTAGTAAGCCACCGTCTCCTTCGCCATTAGGATCCGTTGCTCCGCCAGGGGCGCAACCAACTTCTTGACGGCGGGCACGTCACTGGTGCGGGCAGGCCGGATGCGGAAGGACTCGGTCACAGGCTAATCCTATGAGCGCCGCCCTGCTTGTTTCGGCGATCTGTACAGCCGGAAGCGAGCGTTTTGACGAAGTGTACGGTGACGTGTCCGAAGGGGTTCCCCTACTATCGTGGCATAGCCGTGCGCTTTTATCCTGCAGGAAGCTAAACCGTGCTGCTGAAGGGCGTCGGCAGCGTCAGCGCAAAACAGGTTCGTCGAGCCTTCGTTAACTCCTCAAGAGGCTTCCGGCCCGTTCATCGCAGGCGGACGCTACGTATCAAAAGCAAGACCGGTCAGCGGTGTTGCATAGAAAGGTAGACAGTGAAGTTCGATAAGCAGCCCGCCCCGTGGAGGACATCAACGAGGACGACCTTGAAGTCCACAAGCCCAAGACCGAGGCTGCCGGCGTCAAGGCCGTCATGGTCGCGCTCGAGCGCGCCGTGGCGCAGGCGGGCGTGACCCGCACCGCCCAGTCGCTGCTGCGGCTGAACCAGCGCGGCGGATTTGACTGCCCAGGGTGCGCCTGGCCAGGGGCGCAGATATCCACGACGTCGATGTCATCGCGGGTAATCACTGTGCGCCAGTCGGTGGCCGGGCCAGCCCAGCCGTGCCGTGCTGCGGCTTCGGCCACCTGCCCGGCATCACGGGCCACGAGTACCTTCTGCCCGAACGCCGGAATGTTGAAAAAGCTGGCCACGTTCCGCCACGCATTTGAATGCTCCTTACCCATGAAGGCGTGACCGATGGCGGCAACGCCGAGGGGACGGGCACCGCTGCTTTGTGTCTGCTGTGTCATGGTCAGGGTTTCCTAGAGCGTGGCGGTTTCGGGTGCCCAGTCCTCGGGGAGGGCCGGGGATGCCGGGGCGGAACTGTCAACGTTGATGAACATGCCGGAATCGATGGATTCGGAATTGGACACCATGCTGTCCAGCACGTGATAGGCCAGGTCTGCGGTGGCGCGGTGCGGGACGCCGGCGCGAATGGACCGGGCCATGTCCAGCACACCCATGCCACGTCCGTTCGCGGGTCCGGTTGCAGAGTTGTGGTCCATTCCTTGTCTCCTGCACGCCAAAGCCTGACGTCGCCGTCGAAGTAGTTGGGGTCCGGCAGGGAGATGGTGGCCTCGGTGCCGGTGATCTCAACGAAGCCCATCCGTGCCCGGGGGGACTCAAAGGAGAAAACACTGTGCGAGGAAGCGCCGGACTCGACCGCGCCATCGTCGAGACGTGCGTGGGCACCTCGACGGCGGTCCGGCACCGTACTGGAAGAGGAACGCGGGGTTGGGGTGCCAGGACTCCGGGCCGGGGGTCTGGAACGTGGTCATCGCGGTCAGCGGGGTGCCGATGTCGCCGCGCTGGATCAGCCGCAGCGCCGTTTGGAGGCCAGCGCCGAGGAAGGTGTCCGGGGCGGTCCCGAGGCGGATGCCGGCGGCGTCTGCCGTCTTGAGCAGACCGAGGCCTGATTCGCGGTCCAGGCTGAAGGGCTTCTCGGTCCAGACATGCTTGCCGGCGTTTACTGCAGCGGTGGCGACCTCCACGTGGGCTGCAGGGATGGTGAGGTTGACGATGATCTCGACGTCCGGGTGCTGCAGTGCCTTCTCCGGCCCGCCGAATTCAGGGATACCGTACTTGTGGCTCGTGCCTTGGCCGCCTTTTCGAAAAGGTCGGCGATGACGTGGACCTTCAGGTCCGGGAAGGTGGTGAGGTTGTCCAGGTACTGCTTGCTGATGTTCCCGGCGCCGATAACGCTGACGCCAACCGGGCCCTTACCCGTTGAAAAGGTGCTCACGCCTGTGTGCTCCTTCAGCGGGGATGATGGCCGCCGTGTTGTTTTTCAGGAAGGCCAGGCTGTCGGTGATGCCTTCAAAGATGTCACCCGCGTAGTCGTCGAACTCCACCACGCCCACCTCCAGCGACGTGGCTGCGGCGAGCACGTCCAGGACGGCTACCTTGCCCTGTCCTGCCGGCTGCTGGGCCCTGGTGTCGGTGGTGAGCGGGCCGTCCTTGATATGAATGAATTTCACCCGGTCGCCCAGCCTGGTGAGGATCTCCACCGGGTCCTGGCCGCCGACTGCCACCCAGTAGGTGTCCACCTCAAGGACCACCTCCGGGTCCAGGAGGTCCGCGAAGTATTCCAGCGCCGTGCGCCCCTCGATAAGGGACTGCAGCTCCCACTGGTGGTTGTGATAACCCACCCGGATGCCGTATCCGGCGCCTCTTTTCGCCGCGGCGTTGAGCCTTGCGGCCGTGTCCTCAATGTCCCCGACGGACTGCCAGCGGTTAGCCGGCACGAGCGGGTCGATCACTGTAGCAATGCCAAGTTCTTTGGCCGCGGCAAAAATTTCGTCCTGGTCCTGGCTGAGTAAGGGAGCGTGGCCGGAAGGTGCGGCCAGGCCGTTTTCCTTCAGCGCCGTGCCCAGTTCCCTGGCTGTGGCCACAAAGTTGTACGGCTCCAAGTGGGTGAAGCCGATCTCCGCCACCTTCCTGATGGTTCCTGCCAAGTCCTCCTGGATCGCGTTGCGCAACGTATAGAGCTGAATTGAGTAGTTCATTGATTGTGTTCCTTAGCAAAAGCATTCAAATGGTCGGAGATGAGGCTGGCCGTCAGGGCGCAACGGCTATTGTTTGCGCGCTGACGATCACCCTCGCGTGGGCTGAACCAGGCTGTGCGGGAGGGTGCGGGCTGGGCTGCCGCTCTGCGTGGCTACCGCGCAGGCAGGTTTTCCCGCTGCGGCATCGTCGTTCGTGTATACCCACAGGTCAGCGTCATCGGACGGACCATCTGGCCGCTCCCTGCAACCTTGAACGACTCCCGGGCACTGCTGAATGCCGGCGAATATCAACTTCCTGTCGGAACCCATGAAAGGTCGGGTTAGATAACGATGGCGGACACGTCGCCGCCGTGGACGATCACGTCGAAAACGGTGGTGGACCCGTCCGGCGACGGCACCGTGATCCGGCGCGTGCCGTCCTGTGCTGCGAAGGCCTGGAACTGCATGTCCTGTGCCCAGTCGTAGTCCGGGCGGTCCGAGACCGTGCCGATGGGCAGAATGGCGCCTTCCCGAACCCAGGTTGCCGCTTCCATGACTGAATACTCCTTACGGTGCCAGCGAGGGCCTGCCAACTGTTCCCCGGTTTCAAGGTGGGTCCAGGTTCCTTCCGGCAGGTAGAAGGAGACTGTGCCGGAGGGGTCCATGACGGGTGCTACCAGCAGGTCCGGCCCGAGCATGTACTGCCGGTCCAGGTGGGCGCAGCCCGGGTCCTCCGGGAATTCCATGAAGAGGGGGCGCATCAGCGGTATGCCTTCCGCATACGCTTCTTCGGCTGCCGTCTGCAGGTAGGGCATCAGCCGCATCTTCTGTTCGGTGAAATGCCGGAGGACATCCACGGATTCCTCGTCCACGAGCCAAGGAACGCGGTAGGAGTTGGAACCGTGCAGCCGTGAATGCGAGGACAGCAGCCCGAAAGCGATCCAGCGTTTGAAGATTTCAGGCTCCGGGGTTCCTTCGAAGCCGCCGATGTCGTGGCTCCAGAAGGAGAAGCCTGACGCCGCCAGGGACAGTCCGCCGCGCAGGGATTCAGCCATCGCCGCGAACGTGGACTCGCAGTCACCGCCCCAGTGCACCGGCATCGTTTGGCCACCGGCCGTGGCGGAACGGGCGAAAACAACAGCTTCGCCCTCCCCCAGTTCCTTGGACAGGAGATCGAAGACCGTCCTGTTGTACAACTGTGCGTAGTAGTTGTGCATCCTGTCGGGGTCCGAGCCGTCGTGCCACACCACGTCCGTGGGGATGCGTTCGCCGAAATCGGTTTTGAACGAATCAACACCCTGGCCCAGCAGGCCCCGGAGCTTGTCCTGGTACCAGAGCACCGCGTCGGGGTTGGTGAAGTCCACCAGTCCCATGCCCGCCTGCCACATGTCCCACTGCCACACGGAACCGTCCGCCCGTTTGACCAGGAAGCCGCGCTCCAGGCCTTCCCGGAACAGGTGCGAACGCTGCGCAATGTACGGATTGATCCAGACGCACACCTTCAATCCACGGTCGTGCAGCCGGGCCAGCATGCCCTCCGGGTCCGGGAACGTGGCCGGGTCCCAGACAAAGTCGCTCCAGTGGAAGGACCTCATCCAGTGGCAGTCGAAGTGGAAGACGGACAAGGGAAGGTTGCGCTCCTCCATCCCGTCAATGAAGGAGTTCACGGTCTTTTCGTCGTAGTCCGTGGTGAAGGAGGTGGAGAGCCACAGCCCGTAGGACCAGGCCGGAATCCGTGACGGCCGGCCGGTCAGCTGGGTGTACCGCCGGATGATGTCCTTGGGTGAGGGCCCGTGGATGATGAAGTACTGAAGCTTCTGGCCTTCCACGCTGAACTGGGTCCGGGACACCACCTCGGAACCCACCTCAAAGGACACCTTCTCCGGGTGGTTGACGAACACCCCGTACCCGTCGTTGGTGATGAAGAACGGCACGTTCTTGTAGGCGAGGTCGCTGGAAGTGCCGCCGTCCTCGTTCCAGATGTCCACCGACTGGCCGTTCTTCACGAACGCGCCGAAGCGTTCGCCCAGGCCGTACACATGTGTGCCCACCCCCAGGCTGAGCTGTTCGTGCACAAAGGTGCGTCCGCCGTCGTCCGTGATAACGCCGACGCTGCGGGAAGTGGAACTGGTCAGCAGCCTGCCGTTCCCCAGGAAGTCCACTGCCCAGTCCCCCGAGGTGCTGATCCGTGCCGTGAGGCTGCCGGAGGTGATGCTGGCAGTGCCCTCGTCACGGCTGAACTGCGGCTCTGATCCTGCCCGGTTCACTTCAAAGTGCGGTCCGTTATCCATTCCGCCCTGGAAGTGCTCAATGGTCACACCGATGACGTCCGGCAGGGGCGCGTCGAACGTGACCGTCAGCTGGGGAAGGTTGAGGGCGTCCCCACGGGAGTTGATGCGCTTGGTGGGAGCGTATACCGTGAGGGTCCGCTCGTCCGTCACCACGTCCGACACGTCGCGCGGGTGCAGCGCCGAAAAGCCCTTGCGGTACAGCCAGTAGCCGTCGGTGAATTTCATGGGTCTCAGTTTCCGTTCTCAATGTGGTCAAAGCTGTGTTTCAGGACCAGGGCGCCATACGGGTCCAGGCTCACGTGAAGCCCGTGGGCCTCTCCGGTGAGCAAGTCCACGGACTGCTCGGTGAGCGTCACGGTGCGTGGTTCCGGGCTGTGGTTCAGCAGGAAGTAGAAGCCGGCGCGGGTGGCGAGTTCCACGTCGTGGGGCAGCTCGCCCACGACCGGTGATGTGATGCCGGCCTCTGTCAGGGCTGCCCCCACGATGTAACCCAAGGCAGCAGCAGGCACATCGCAGCCGACGTACCACGCGGTGCCACTGCCATGGACGTTGCGCACGACTGCGGGTTTCCGTGCCAGGGGGCCGGAGGTGAATGTGGCCACCGCAGCAGCACCTGGTCCGTGGAGGCGCAAGTCCTCGGACCAGACGGAGGCCTCAAGCGCATCAGGCAGTTGTCCTGTGCCTACACTCCTGCTGGCGGGACCCAGCTCCATGAAGTCAAGGACGACATTGTCAGCCAGGGGCCGCCATTCCTCCCCGCTGACACCCAGCAGGTCGGCGAGGACCGAAGGGAACCGTCCTTCGCGCAGGTGGCCGTTGCTGTCCGCAAGTCCGCTGAATGGTCCAACGACGGCCGTCCCTCCCTGACTTACCCAGCTAGTCAGTGCTGCTGCATCCTCGTCCTTGAGTAGGAAGAGGCTGGGAACGAGCACCAGGTCGAACCGGTCCAGCGCCGCGGAGGGGTGCACCACTTCCACGTAAAGTCCCCGGCGCAGTAGGGGCCGGTAGTAGGCCTGCAGCTGGTCCAGGACGCCGAGCCGGTCGGTGGGGCAATCCGGGGACTCTGCCGCCCACCAGCTGTCCCAGTCGAACAGGACGGCAATCCGGGACGGTGCGGGGGCACCGGCGAGGAGCCGCAGGTCCTGCAGCCTGCAGCCGAGCTCCGCGACTTCCCGGAACACCCGGGTGTCCTCCCCCGCCAATGGCACCACGGCGGAGTGGAAGCGTTCGGCGCCGAAGGCGGACTGACGGAACTGGAAGAAGCAGATGCCGTCAGAGCCCCTTGCCAGGGCGGACAGGGAGTCCACCAGCAGCGCTCCGGGTTCCTTGGCGCTGTTGTGGGGCCGCCAGTTCACGGCGGAGGCAGCGGATTCCATCAGGAGCCAGGGTTGGCCCTTGGCGAGTCCGCGGCACAGGTCGTGGGTGAGGGCGCCTAGTTCCCAGGTCTGTGGCTGGGCCGGATCGGTGTACCAGTTGTTGCCGATCAGGTCCGTCTCCCCGGCGAAGCTGAAGTAGTCCGCGCCGCGGAAAAACCCCATCAGGTTGGTGGTGACCGGAACATCCGGGGAGTGCTGTCGGATAATGTCCCGTTCCTCGGTGAAGAGCTTCAGCAACGACTCGGAGGTGAAGCGCTTGAAGTCCAGGACCTGGGTGGGATTATGCAGGTACGGGGCCGTCCGCGGCGGCAGGATCTCCTCCCAGGTGCTGTAGCCCTGGCTCCAGAAGGTGGTCCCCCAGGCCGTGTTCAGGTTCCCGAGGGAGCCGTAGCGGCGCAGCAGCCAGGTGCGGAACGCGCCGGCCGCTTCGTCGTCGTAGCTGATCTGCCCCAGCTCGTTGCCCACGTGCCACATCACCACAGCCGGATGCTTGCCGTACCGCTCTGCCAGCGCTGCGGTGACCTGGCGGGCGGCGCTGCGGTAGACGGCCGACGACGGCGAGAACTGGTTCCGCGCGCCGTACCAGAGCGTTGTTCCGGTTGCGTCGGTGGGCAGTGTGCTGGGGTAGCGGTGTCCCAGCCAGGGGGGCGGTGATGCGGTGGGCGTGGCCAGGCAGACCTTGATGTTTCCTTCCTCCAGCAGGGCAAGGATCCGGTCCAGCCAGCCGAAGTTCCAGGTGCCCTCGGTGGGTTGGAGGCGTGCCCAGCTGAACACGCCAAGGGTGACCAGGTTGATGCCCGCCTGCTGCATGAGGCGGATGTCCTCGGGCCACGTTTCTTCCGGCCATTGCTCGGGGTTGTAGTCGGCGCCGAAGAGCAACCCTGTCTGCTCTGTCACGGCGTTCAGGCCGTGGCTTCGAGATCGCATGGAATTCCTTGGTTAAATGATGGACATGAGTAATCGAAAGGTTTCAACTGCCGCCACCATCAGTGACGTGGCGAAAGAGGCCGGGGTTTCTACAAGTACGGTGTCCTACGTGATGAGCGGGAACCGTCCCATATCGAAAGAAACCCGCGATATCGTCGAAGCAGCGATGCGGAAACTGAAGTACAGTCCCCGGTCCAGTGCCCGAGCCCTGGCCTCCAGCCGATCCAATGTCCTGGGGCTGGTGGTGCCGCTTCGCGCTGACGTGAACGTTGGCGTTGTGATGCAGTTCGTTACCGCCGTGGTCACCACCGCCCGATCCTTCAACCAGGACGTCCTGCTGCTGACCCAGGATGATGCCGGCAGCATCGAGCGGGTGACGTCCCAGTCCATGGTGGACGGGCTGGTCATGATGGACATTGAGGCCCGGGATCCCCGTATCCCCGTACTGGCCAGACTGGACAAGCCCGCAGTGCTCATCGGCATGCCGGACGATCCGCGGGGCCTGAGCTGCGTTGACTTCGACTTCGCCGGCGCTTCCCGTACCGCTGTCCGGCACCTGGCGGAATCGGGCCACCGCGGTATCGCCTTCATCGGTTCCCCTCCCGCCTCGCTTCGGCGGCATGCCACCTATGCGGACCGTGCCTTGCGGGGTTTCGAGGAGGCCTGCCGGGAGGATGGGATCACGCATGTCTCGGTTGCCTGCGAGGCGAATTCCAAGGATCTGTCCGGGGCTTTGGACAAGGTCTTTTCCGGCCCCGATGCCGTCACTGCCCTGGTGGTGCACAACGAGGGGCTGCTGCCCATCCTGCGCGAGAACCTCGCCGCGCACGGCCTGTCCGCCCCGGAGGATATCTCCGTGGTGGTCATCGCTCCCGCCGACGTGGCCGCAGCTGCCGTCCGGCCGTGGACGGCGGTGTCCATCCCGGCGATGGACATTGGCCGGGCCGCTGTGGAGATGGTGATGGACCGGCTGAGCCTTGCCAAGCCTGCGGAGCTGCGGCTCATCGCCCCCACCCTCAGCGAAGGGGCAACCACCGCAGCGGTCCGCTGAGGCCCGCAGGGGGACCGGAACCAGGCGGCTCATCCCTTGACTGCTCCGATCATCACGCCCTTGGTGAAGTGCTTCTGCACAAAGGGGTACACGATCAGGATGGGGATCATGGCGAGCACGATCACGGCCATCTGAAGCGCCGGGCCGGCCGCCGCCCCGGTTCCTACATCCACCTGGCCGGGAACCGAGACGCCCTGGAGCACGTAGGACCGGAGCACTACTTGCAGCGGGTTCATGGAGCTGTCGTTGATGTAGAGGATGGCGTTGAAGAAGGCGTTCCAGTAGCCCACACCATAAAACAGCGCGATCACGGCGGTGACGGCCTTGGACATCGGCAGCACGATCTGGGTCAGCGTGCGCCACTCGCTGGCGCCATCTATTCTGGCGCTGTCCAGGATCCCCCGGTCGATGCCCATGAAGAAGCCGCGCAGGATGATGATGTTGAACACCGAGATGCAGCTGGGCAGGATCAGCGCCCAATAGGTGTTGATCAGGCCCAGCCCGGACACCAGCAGGTACGCCGGGATAATGCCGGCGCTGAAGAACATGGTGATAAGCAGGGTGAACAGGATGGGCGTGTGGGCGAAGGATCCCGGCCGGGACAAGCCATAGGCGCAGAGGATGGACACCACCATGCTCAAGGCAGTGCCCGTGGCGGTGACGCCCACGCTGACCAGCACCGCTTTGGTGACCACGCCCCCGCTGAGGATCTGCTGGTACGCGGCGAAGGAGATCTCGCCCGGGACCAGGACCAGGCCGCCGGCCTGGGTGATGGTGGCCTGGGAGGAGATGCTGGTCAGCACGATCGTATAGAGCGGCCCCAGAACGGCAAGGACGACGACGGCGAGTACCACGATCTTGCCGGCCTTCACCACGGCTCCGGGTTCTTCGTCCCAAATGGGGCGTTCCGTTTTAGTGCGCGGCTGCCGGGGGGGCCTGGCGGGGCCGGCAGCAACGGGCAATTTGTTGGTTAGTGTGCTCATTTGGAGTAGACACCGCTCTCACCGAAGATGTGGGCAACTTTGTTGGCAGTCAGGATCAGGGCCAGGCTCACCAGACCCTTGATCAGGCCGGCGGCGGCAGCGTAGCTCCAGTCGCCGTTCTGCACGCCGGTGTAGTACACGAAGGTGTCCAGGACTTCTGAGGCTTCGGCCCCGACGGCGTCCCGCTGCAGGATCATCTGCTCGAAGCCGACCGTCAGGGAGTCCCCCAGCCGCAGGATCAGCAGCAGCACGATGACGCTGCGGAGCCCGGGAAGGGTCACGTGCCACATCCGCTTCCACCGGTTGGCCCCGTCCACCGCTGCTGCTTCGTACTGTGCGGGATCGATGGCGCTGAGGGCGGCGAGGAACACGATGATGCCCCAGCCTGCGTCCTTCCATACAGCCTGGGAGGTGAGTAGGAACAGGAAGGTATCCGGGTTGGTCATGATGTCCACGGCCTGCCAGCCGTGGGCGCGCAGTGACTGGTTCAGCAGCCCGGCACCGCCGAAGATCTGCTGGAAAACGGAGACCACCAGGACCCAGGAGAAAAAGTGCGGCAGGTACATCACGGCCTGGATGGCTGACCGCAGCCGCGGACTGACCAGGGAGTTGAGCAGCATGGCCAGGGCGATGGGAACCGGGAAGAAAAACACCAGCTGGAATGCCGTGATCACCAGGGTGTTCTTGACGGCCAGCCAAAAGTCGGGATCAGCCAGCACCCGGGTGAAGTTGTCCATTCCCACCCAGGGGCTGCCAGGAATCCCGATGTACGGGGAGTAATCCTGGAACGCAACCACGTTGCCCAGCATGGGAAGGTACGCGAAGACGGCCAGCAGGAGTACGGCGGGGAGCGCCATCAACACCAGGGACCGGTCCCGCCTGAACCGGACTCTGAGGTTGGCTTTTGCACGCGGCACGACTTCCACGCCCCTGCCTAGGCGACCATTGATGGCACTGCCACGCTCGGGTGGCGTCCCTGTTGTCATGGGGTCTTCGGCAGGCGGCTCGCCCCCGTTCTCCAGCGGAGGCATCTTGCGCTGTATTCCGGCAGTCATCCGTACCATGTCCTAGGCCAGGAAACCGGCATAGAAGTCCCGGAGTTCGTCGCCGCCCTTGCTCTTCCATCTGGCGAGCTCGGCGTCGAGATCCTTCATGCTCTTGCGTCCCCGGATGATGTCCTTGGCCAGATCGTCAAACGGTTTGGAAAGCGATCCGAACTTGGCCGGCTCCTGGATCTGCATGCCGAAGAAAACGTCCTCCACTACGTTGGGTGCCTGCCGTGCCTCCCACTCGGACTGGGACTTAACCAGTCCCGGGTACTGGACCATGGAGTTCACGATTGGCGGGCTGACAAGGAACGCGTAGGTGCTGGTGACCTCCTCGGTGCCCTTGGCAGTTGCCTTCGGGACGCCCTGCGCATCGCGGGTAAAGTGCACCCCTTCCACGCCGTTATTGATCAGGAGGTTTTCCTCGGTGCCGAACGGGGCGGCCATGAAGTTGGCCAGCGCCAGCATCTCCTCCACCTTCTTGGGCTCAGCTTTCTTGATGAAGCTGAAGATCGCTGCCGGTTGTGCGCGGAAAAGGGTGGGCTTGCCACCGTCGGGGGCAAAGTAGTCCATGGGCTGCATGTTGAACTTCGGGTTGGACGGAAGGACCCGCGCCAGCGCTTCGTGCCAGGAGCCCATCCCGTCTGAGGCCATCAGCGAGGCGCCGGATTCGAATCGCTGCTTGGACTGCTGGGAATTGCCGGCCACGGCATCCGGGTGGACTGAGCCGTCAGCGAACAGTTTGGCGGTCCACTCCAGGGCCGCCCGGTACTCCTCGGTCTCAACCTTGTTCTGCAGCTTGCCGTCCACTTCCTTCCACTTGGGGACGACGCCGTGCATGATCTGCGCGCCGGTCCAAACATCTTCGGACCCCCAACGGTTCTTGGACTCATCCGTGAGTTCCTTGGCCAGGCTGCGGTATTCATCGGCGTTTTTGGGCGGCTTTACACCGAGTTCCTCGAAGAGATCTGCCCGGTAGAATATGGCGTCGGAAATCAGGGCCCCCGGATAAGGCAGCCCGTAGAGGCCGCCTTCGAAGCAGCCCATCTTCCAGGCCGCCGTCGGGATGTTGGCGAGGTTGGGATACTTGTTGACCTTGTCCCCGGCAATGAATTCGGAGAGGTTTTGGAAAACGCCGGCTGCCGCCTGTCCGAACCGGGGCGGCAGGTTCCACCCGGGAATGACCATCCAGTCCGGAACATCCTTGGGTGAAGCCAGGACGGTCTGGACCTTGTCCGCGTAGGCGTTGCCGTCGTTCGCCTGGAAGTTGATGGTGGCGCCCAACTTTTCGTTGACTGCCTTGTAGTAGCTGTTCTCCGGCAGTGCCGGCGGGACAGCCCACCAGGCGGGGGTCATGGCTGTGTAGGTTCCGCCGCTTCCGGGGGGCGTGGGCACGGACTTGACCAGAGAGGAGGGAATGCTGGTGAAGCCCGGGGTGGAGCCCTTCACCGAAGGGATATCAGGTTTGACCAGCTCCAGCGGCTTGTAGGCAGGTACCAGTTTGGCGACCGTTTCCGCCAGGCTTCCGGAGGTCGTTGCCTGCGGTGCGCCGCCGCTGGAGCATGCCGTCAGCGCAGCCGGCGCAGCTGCGAGGAATACTGCCCCGCTGAGAATGCCGAGGAAAGAGCGGCGATTAACGCCTGACGATGCCTCACTAAGCGACCGTGCGGATGATTTGTGCAGACGGCCCTTAGTGGGATCAACATGGGAACCAAGCATAATCGCACTCCTTTGTGTGAGATGGAAAGACGATGTGATCGATGTGTCGAATCGGTTCGATTGGGCATCAGCGTAGAGCATGTTGCAGGAGCATTGCAAGAGAAAACGTGTTGCGCACCACAAGACTCAGTGCCAGACTGAAAGCCAACCTGACCACGTAAGCGGTTCGATACAACACCGATAGGATCTTCGTGCCCCGCTCCACAGTTCAAACATCCGCGCCCGATTCTGGCCTCAATCCCAACGCCGGAAGGCTTTCCACCGCAAACGTCCTTGCCGGTGACATCCTGGCCTCCTTGTCCCTGGAGCAGAAGGTGGCCATGCTGCACCAGCACGCGCCGGCTGTTCCGGAGCTGGGGCTGGAGTCCTTCCACACCGGGGCGGAGGCGGCTCATGGAGTTGCGTGGCTGGGTCCGGCAACCGTCTTTCCCCAGCCGGTGGGCATGGCCGCCACCTGGGATGCTGACCTGATCGAGCGGCTCGGCGAGGCTACAGGCCGGGAGCTTCGCGGAAAGAAGGCAGAAGATTCCTCGGTGGGCCTGAACGTGTGGGCGCCGGTAGTGAATCCGCTACGGCATCCGTTGTGGGGGCGAAACGAAGAGGGATTTTCCGAGGACCCTCACCTGACGGCGGAGTTGGCCGGCGCCTATTGCCGGGGGCTGAAGGGCCAGGACCCGCACACGTGGCTGACGGTTCCCACCCTCAAGCACTTCCTCGGCTACAACAACGAGTTCGACAGAAACGTCTCCTCCAGCAACCTCAGCCCCCGGGTGCTACATGAGTATGAGCTTCCCGCTTACCGCTCCCCCATTGAAGCAGGGGTAGCGGGGGCGGTGATGCTGTCCTACAACCTGGTCAACGGCAGGCCTGCCCACGTTTCCGACCTGGTGCAGTCACAACTTCGGCAATGGCGGAACGGAGACGCTCTGGCCGTCGTGTCCGATGCCGGTGCTCCCGGTTCGCTCTTCCGCGCCGAGAAATATTTCAACGACGGCCCGGCAGCCTACGCCGCCGCGCTGCAGGCAGGAGTGGACAGCTTCACGGACGACGGCGACAACCCGGCACCGTCCATCGCCTACCTTACCGAGGCGCTTGAGCAGGGGCTGATCAACGAGTCTGACGTCGACCGGGCTGTCCTGCGGCTCCTCACCCTGAGGGCCAGGACTGGTGAATTTACGAACAACCCCTATGCCTCGATCGGGGCAGAAGAAATCTGCGCGGCGGCGCACGTTCAGCTGGCACGGGAAGCGGCAGCAAGGTCGGTGGTGCTGCTGCGCAACGATGCCGACGCCGGCCTCCTGCCGCTGGGCGGAACACCCGGCACGATCGCCGTCATCGGAAGCCTGGGAGCGCGCGTACTCACTGACTGGTACAGCGGCACCCTGCAGAACGCCGTCAGCATCGCCGATGGACTCGGCCGCCGCTACAGCGGGACGGCGGGGGCCAATGTTGTTACGGAAGAGGGTGTCGACGTGGTGGCCCTGCGCAGCGTCAGGACGGGCGGCTATTTGGGCGGCGCGGCAGGAGCGGTACTTACCGCCACCGCGGCTGCACCCGGCATGGCGGAATCGTTTACCTTGAAGGACTGGGGCGCCGGTGAGGTAACCCTCCAATCGATGCTGACCGGCAAATTCGTGACGGACCCGGGCGACGGATACCTCCGTGCGGAGGCAAACCGTGTGGGTGGCTGGGTGGTGCAGGAGACCTTCAGGCTTGACTACGCTGCTGACGGCACCGCCGCCCTGCAGCACGTAGGCACCGGAAAGTGGCTTCGCATCGAGTCCGGAACGAACAGCGCCGCCCTGGTTCTGGACGCCGCGACGGCTGAGCGGTTTGTGCTCCGGACGCTCAAGTCCGGACACGAAGCCGCCCGAAAAGCCGCCGCAGAAGCCCATACCGCCGTCGTGGTTGTCGGCAATGATCCGCACCTGGGCGGCCGGGAAACGCTGGATCGCAGCACACTGGAACTGCCGCTGGCTGAGCAGGAACTTGTCCGTGTCGTCCGCGAGGCGAACCCCCGGACAATACTCCTCATTGTGTCGTCCTACCCCTATGCCCTCGGCACCCTGGCTGACACTCCCGCCATCGTCTGGACCAGCCATGGCGGGCAGGAACTGGGCAGCGGCGTGGCCGATGTCCTCAGTGGCGACATTGAGCCGAGCGGACGCCTGGCGCAGACCTGGTTTGCCCGGGATGCAGACCTGCCGGACATCCTGGACTACGACATCATCACCTCACGCTCCACTTATGTGTACAGCCGCGCCGAGCCCCTGTTCCCGCTCGGGCACGGGCTGACGTACAGCGACGTCAAGTACCAGTCCATTGCCCTCCGCGAGATGCCGGGCGGGGGAACCACAGGTGCAGACGTCGCCGAACTGACAGTGGAAGTGCGCAACGAGGGAACCCGCCCAGCCTTTGAGCTGGTGCAGGTCTACGCCTCCGCCCCCGGCCACCGCTTCGAATTCCCGCGCCGGCTCCTGGTGGGCCATCAACGGGTGGCGATTCCGGCCGGAGGGACCGCAACAGCCACCATCGCCGTTCCCCTGGACCGCCTGGCCACCTACAGCGTGGTGGAGGAACGGATGCTGGTGGAGCCCGGTATCTACCAGCTGCTGGCGGGCGCCTCTGCGGAGAACCTCCCGCTGGCACTGGCACTTGACGTGCCCGGAACCAGCGGTGCGTGGCGACCGACGGGCCAATGGTTCCGCGCCGTGAACTTTGACACCTGCAGCAACCTCGCACTAGTACCGGAGACTCGCTTACACGGCACGGCCATTGCACCCGCTGATGCCGCCCGTCCTGCCTGGGCAATTTATCGCGGCTGGAGCGTCAGCGGAGGGACGGAGGACTTCGAACTCCGCGTCGTTGTGTGTTCCCCTTCTGACAACGCGGGGGGCAAGATCAGTGTCCAGGTGCCCAGGACGGCGGACACCTGGAAGACAGTGGGCAGCGCGTCTGTGCCCAAGGGTTTCAGTGGCGAACTGCGGGTCAGACTTGAGGGGGGTACTGGGGCGACCGAGTATTTAGGCGGGGTGGAAACCCTCCGGCTAACGTTGCAGGGAGCCGTTACCGTCAGTACGGTGCAGCTGCGATAGAACGCTTGGACAGGTCCTCACGGAGATGTTCGGAAGCCGGATGGATGCCTCGTCCAGGTTTGCTGATCGAGCGGAGCGGAGCTGGGCATTCAGGCGTCACCGTGATTCCCGTGCCCGGGGACGGGTGATGGCGGGGCAGTTGATTTTCCGCCTTCCATCCGGCACATGACAAGCTCCTGGCGCAGTTTGGAGGCCCGTCCCTCCAACTGATCGATCAACGCTTCCACTCCCATCCGTCCGAGTTCTGTACCGGGTGAGGACATAACAGTCAGTTCAGGATCGGCCATGGCAGCCATTTCTACCGAGGATCCAACTGACAGAACAGAGATGTCGTCGGGGATACGGCGGCCTGCGGACCTCAAGCCGCTCACGAAGCCCGTGGCGGCCAATTCGTTCTGGATAATGACAGCAGTTGTGTCGGGAAAATCCCCGAGCAGTTCCGCCGCCGCCGCTTTGCCGGCAGCGGGGGTTGCATCACAGGTAAAAGATGACGGTTCCAGACCCTGCCGGGCCATCTCTGCCTCGTAGCTTGCGCGGGAACGGCCCACAGGTCCGAAGGCGGCCAGGCTGCGGCTGCCAATTGCATCGTCGAGAAGGGTGATCCGTCTGTGGCCCAGGGAGGTGAGGTGCCGGACTGCTTCGACGAGGGTGTCTTCGAAGTTGATATCAACGTATGTCATCTCGGCAGGGTCACGGGTACGTCCGATGAGCGAAAAGGGCGTACCGGACTCCAATAGCTCCTGTACTCGGGGATCGTCGAGTTCCACTTCCATGAGAACTACGCCGTCGACCAGTCCGCTGGAGGTCAGCTCAGTTGTCTGCCCTGCCTCGTTACTGATTGGCCAGAGCACAAGGTTGTATCCGAGTTCGCGCGCAGTCGCGGCAGCGCTGGTGAAGAACTGGACAACCGTGCCGCTAAAGGTGTGCTGAAGGGCCGGGAAGAGGAGCGCAATGATCCGCGTCCGTTTACTCGCCAGCGCTCTCCCCACGACGTTTCTCTGGTAGCCCAGCTCCCGCATGGCCGCTTCAACCTTGGCCCGCGTCGCCGCTGACACAGGCTTGGTGTTGTTCACCGTGAAGGACACCGTTGCGATCGACACGTTAGCTCGCTGTGCAACGTCCTGCATCGTCGCCACTTAAGTCCCTCCCTTGGCCGGGCGCCCGCCGCAATAGCGGGCGAGCCTAGGCTTCATCCGATGTTCTCAAAGAACCTTTCCAGTAAAGCGTTTAAATTTTTTCTTGACAAGGCTTGCGCCGACCCCGCAGACTTTTGCCTAAGCCCCTTTCCACCTCGTGAAGCTCCGATGCAACTCATCGGTTAAGCGCTTTACTATCGTTGTTACAGAGAGCAGGCAAAGATGCCCCAGCTTCATCGCCCCCTGAAAGTTGCCCTCGTCGGCTATTCATTCATGGGATCAATTCACGCCCAAGCCTGGGCGACAGCACCCCGGTTCTTCGATCTGGGAGTCGACCCCGAGCTTGCCGTGGTTTGCGGACGCAGTGCTGACGCAGCTGGTTCATTCGCCCGGAAATTCCTGGTGGACCGGGTAGAGACGGACTGGCGGAAGGTAGTGACTGATCCCGAGGTCGACGTTGTCGATATCTGCACCCCGGGCAAACTGCACTCCCCCATTGCTTTGGCTGCCTTGGAGGCAGGCAAGCATGTCCTGTGCGAGAAGCCCTTGGCCAACAGTCTGGAAGAGGCCAGGCAGATGACCATGGCAGCCGAGAATGCTGCCACTTGTGGGGTGAAGTCGATGGTCGGTTTCAGCTATCGCCGCACACCAGCCCTGGCCTACGCCAAGCAACTGGTGGACAACGGCAGCATCGGCACCATCCGGCACGTTCGGGCGGCTTATCTGCAGGACTGGATTACTGACGAGGACTTCCCGCTCGTCTGGCGCCTGGACCGCGAGCAGGCCGGAACAGGTGCGCTGGGTGACCTCGGTGCCCACATCATCGATCTCGCCCAACACCTCACCGGACATAAAATCGCCGGCGTCAGCGCCCTGACAGAAACCTTTGTCCCGACCCGGCCACTGCCCTCGACGTCTGGGGGCCTCAGCGGCACGTCTGCCCATAGCGCCGGCACGGCAGAACGCGGGGAGGTTACCGTCGATGACGCTGCAATCTTTTTGGCACGGACAGACAGAGGCGCTTTGGCTACCTTCGAAGCCACTCGCTTCGCCAGTGGACGAAAGAACGCACTGCGGATCGAGGTCAACGGGTCGAAGGGATCATTCGCCTTCGACTTTGAAGCCTTGAATGAACTTGAGTTTTACGACAACACCCAACCAACGTCCTCAGAAGGCTTCCGCCGGATCCTCGTCACCGAGCCCGAGCACCCCTACGCCGGCGCATGGTGGCCGGCAGGCCACGGCCTTGGTTACGACCATACTTTCGTCCACCAGATTGCAGATTTTGTCCGGTGCATCGCACAGGACAAGACCCCGTCACCTTCATTCCGTGACGGTCTCCAGGTCCAGCAGGTCCTGGCCGCAGTCGAAGCAAGCGCCGCCGGGCAGCAGTGGCAGCCTGTCGGTCATGTCCCAGCAACCGCTTAAATCAACAACTCAAAGCACGGCAAAGGAGCCATCCATGAAAAAGTCCCACAAGATCACCACCGTCACAGCATTGGCCATCGCCCCGCTGGTCCTGTCCGCATGCAGCGGCGGGGGCGGCGGTGAAAAGGCCGGCGGGGACGTGAACACGTTGAGCATCGTTGATTACTACAACAACGAGCCGGACAAATCGCTGGTTCAGACCGCCTTGGACCGTTGCGCGGCTGAGCTTGGTGTCAGCATCAATCGCGAGACGGTACCCGGCAAGGACCACATTCAGAAAGTGCTGCAGCGCGCATCCTCCAAAACACTGCCCGATGTGCTGATGCTGGACAATCCTGACGTCCAAGAGATCGCGGCCACCGGCGGACTGTCCCCGCTCAGCCAATACAATGTAGACACTTCCGGCTTTGCCGAGGGCATCCTCGAAGCCGCCACCTACGACGGTGAGGTCTACGGGCTGGCACCGACCGTCAACACGCTGGGCATCTACTACAACAAGGAGCTGCTGGAAGCAGCCGGCGTCCAGCCACCCAAGACCTGGGACGAGCTGAAAGCCGCAGCCGCGCAGCTCACCAGCGGTGACCAGTACGGCATAGCCTTCTCGGGTATCGCCACGTATGAGGGCAGCTGGCAGTTCCTGCCCTTCATGTGGTCCAACGGCGGCGACGAGACCGATCTGACCAGCCCAGAAGTTGCGGAGGCCCTGGCCCTCTGGCAAGAGCTGGTGAACAGCGGATCAGCATCAGCATCAGTCATCAACTGGTCCCAGGCTGACGTGAAGGACCAGTTTGTTGCTGGAAAAGCAGCGATGATGGTCAACGGCCCGTGGCAGATCCCCGCGCTTCAAAAGGTCCCTGAGATCAAGTGGGACTCGGTACAGATCCCCGTCAAAGAGGCCGGCCAGGAATCGGTGGCACCCCTGGGCGGGGAAGTCTGGACCGTCCCCGTCACCGGCGATGACGCCAAACAGGCAAAGGCAGCCGAATTCGTAGAGTGCATCAGCAGCGATGAAAACCAGCTTGCCCTCGCAGAAGCCCGCTACACCGTTCCTACCCGGACCGCCTTGGCTGACGAATACGTCTCGCGGGTCCCGGAGATGGAATCGTTCACGAAACAGGTTGCCACGGCACGTTCACGCACCGGCAAACTGGGCGAAGACTGGCCCAAAGCCGCCACCGTCATTTACGACGCAATCCAGCTCTCCCTGACCGGCAAGGCGTCCCCGGCTGACGCCTTCAAGCAAGCAGCGGCGGGCTAAAGCAATGAACCGCACCCAAGACATGCAGGGAACGACGGCGGGAGGGCATGTTTCCCTGACGCGAACCGGCAAATCGGTCCCTGCAGCGGCCCGGAGAGGGCCGGCACCGGAAACAAACAAGCTGACGCCACGCGCCAGAAAGTTCTCCCGGGAAGCCGTGGTCCGGCTGCTCTTCGTGGCTCCGGCGGCACTGTACCTGCTCTTGTTCTTCGGCTACCCGGTGGTCAAGAACGTCACCATGAGCCTTCAGGATTACGGTACCAAAACCTTTTTCACAGGCGAGGCGCCTTGGGTAGGGCTCGCCAACTACGTCGCTGTCGTCAACAGCAACCTGTTCGGTCCGGCCATGGTCAACACGGCACTGTTCACCATCGGATCCATCGCCGGACAGTTCGTGATCGGCCTGGCCCTGGCATGCTTTTTCAAGCGCCGGTTCCCGTTGAACAACTTCCTGCGCTCCATGCTGTTGCTGCCGTGGCTGCTGCCGCTGATCGTCTCAAGTGCCACGTGGCGTTCCATCCTGGACCAGGACAGCGGCATCCTGAACCAGTTCCTGGCGGGGCTGGGAATCATTTCCCAGCCCATTCCCTGGCTGACCAGCCCGACAGTGGCGTTGCTCGCCGTCGTGCTGGTGAACATCTGGGTGGGCATCCCCTTCAACGTCACCATCATGTACGGCGGGCTCCAGGACATTCCCGACGAACTGTACGAGGCTGCGTCGCTGGACGGGGCCACCGGATGGAAGGCTTTCCGGCACATCACCTGGCCCAACCTCCAACCTGTGGTCAGTGTGGTGCTGGTTTTGGGCGTCGTCTACACCATCAAGGTCCTGGACATCATCCTGGGTCTGACCAACGGCGGGCCAGCGAACGCCACTCAGACCCTGTCGATCCGGTCCTACCAGGAGTCATTCATCAACTTCGAGTTCGGCGTAGGCGCAGCTTTCAGCAACATTTTGATCCTGATTTCGCTGGTCTTCGCCGTGATCTACCTCCGCGCCAACCGGCGCGCGGTAGATGATTAAGGAGCATTCCGTGACCACCATGGATACCGCCGTTTCAACCGCCTCCGTAAGCCGTGGTGCCCGTCAGGCAACCGTCCGATCCGCCGGCTTCACCGCATTGGGCATCCTCTTCCTCGCCGTGATGCTCTTCCCGGTCTACTGGATGGTGAACGCATCCCTGCAACCGTCGGGCAACACCCTGACCGCAGACTTCTTCCCTTGGAACCCAAGCTTTGACGGCTATGCCCGGGCCATCTCAGAGCAGGGCCCCAACCTGCTGACCAGCTTGATAGTGTCCCTGGGGACTGTGCTGTTCAGCCTTGCCGTCGCCGCACCGGCCGCCTACGCCCTGGCACAGTTCCGGTTCCGGTGGGTAAGCATCGCGCTGCTGGTCATCCTGGTCTCGCAGATGATTCCCGGAATAGTGATCGCCAACGCGCTGTACGCGGCCTACAACGACCTTGGACTGCTGAACAGCATCCCGGGCCTCATCCTCGCTGACGCCACCCACGCCATCCCGTTCGTCATCCTCATCATGCGGGCATTCATGATCGGCATACCCACCTCGATCGTTGAAGCCGCGAGAGTTGACGGTGCAGGGCTGGTGCGGGCCTTCGTGTCCATCGTGCTGCCGATCAGCAGGAACTCCCTCATCACCGCGGGGCTGTTCGCTTTCCTCTTCTCCTGGAGCGACTTCCTTTTCGCCCTTACCCTCACCACCACCGATGAAGTGCGGCCTGTGACCCTCGGCATCTACCAGTACCTCGGCACCCAGGTCTCCAACTGGAGCGCCGTGATGGCCACCGCCGTCCTGTCCTCCCTGCCGGCCATCGCCCTGCTGATCCTGGCCCAGAAATACATTGCGGCAGGCGCTACCGGCGGCGCCGTCAAATAGCCCCCGCTCCCACCCCGGAACCGAACCAAACGAAACCTGAGGAAGAACCAATGACAGAATCCAGTGAACCAGTGAAGGTCCTCGTCTGGGGCGAAAACCGCCACGAACAGGTCCAACCGAACGTCGCGGAAATTTACCCCGACGGCATGCACAACACCATCCGGGAAGGCATCGAAGAAAACCTCGGCAGCGCAGCTCGGGTGCGTACGGCCACCCTCGATGACCCCGAGCACGGCCTCACCGAGGAGGTCCTGACCGACACCGACGTTCTGGTGTGGTGGGGACACGCCGCCCACTCAGAGGTCAGCGACGTCGTCGTCGAACGCGTCCACCGGCACGTGCTGGCCGGGATGGGCCTCCTTGTCCTCCATTCAGGACACTGGTCCAAGATCTTCGGCAAGCTGATGGGCACGTCCTGCACGCTGCGGTGGCGCTCCGAGCAGGACCGCGAAATCGTCTGGACCATCGACCCCACACACCCCATCTCCCAGGGGATCCCCCACCCGTTCATCATTCCCCAACAGGAAATGTACGGCGAGTTCTTCGATATCCCCGCGCCGGACGAACTGGTCTTCATCAGCACGTTCAGCGGCGGTGAGGCCTTCCGGAGCGGCTGCACCTTCAAGCGCGGATTCGGCAAGATCTTCTTCTTCAGCCCCGGAGACCAGGACTACCCCGTCTACCACCACAAGGACGTCCGCCGGGTCATCGCCAACGGAGTGGCCTGGGCCAAAACCCTCCGGCCAGAGCGCACCGCCCCGGTGCTCCTTCGATACGAAACCGAGGACTTCCACAACGGCCACGGCTACCAAGGAGCGATGCACAATTGATCACCTTCGAAACCATCACCGGTCCCGGACCGCTCCGCGTCGTGCAAGTAGGCGCAGGCGGCATGGGCAAAGCCTGGATCCGCACCCTCCAAGCCAACCCGGACGTGGAATTGGTGGGCCTGGTAGACCTGAACCTGGACAGCGCCAAGGCGGCAGTAGCCGAATTCGGACTTCACGGGGTCGCGCTCGGCACCAGTGTAACCAAAGTAGCCGGCGCTACCGGCGCCCAGGCCGTCATCAACGTCACCGTTCCCGCCGCCCACCATCCAGTTAACATTGAGGCGATGTTCGCCGGCCTGCCCGTCCTGTGCGAGAAACCAGTCGCTCCCACAGTGGCCGAAGGTCTGTCCTTGGTTGCGGCTGCGGAGGTCAGCGGGCAGCTGCTGATGATCAGTCAATCACGGCGCTACTTTCACGGCCTGACGCAGCTCAAGGCGGCCACCGGTCAGCTGGGCGATATCGGCCTGGTCACTACCGAGTTCTTCAAAGCTCCTCATTTTGGCGGATTCCGCGAAGAAATGGAGCACGTTCTGCTCGTGGACATGGCAGTCCACCAATTCGACGCCATACGCTTCCTCCTGGACCAGGACCCCGTGTCCGTGTACTGCGAGGAGTTCAACCCCTCCTGGAGCTGGTACGACGGAAACGCAGCAGCAACGGCCGTATTCCAAATGAGCGCAGGCACCAGGTACACCTACACCGGAAGCTGGTGCGCTGACGGCCTCGAAACCTCATGGAACGGCACCTGGAGGGTGAATGGCGCAGCAGGCACGGCTGCCTGGGACGGGGAAGGGACGCCGAGGATGGAAACCCTCTCCGGTTCTCCGCACGTCCAACGGGCGGACCATGCCCAAGAGATTGCTGGGGCCCTCGAAGACTTTGTCACCGCCCTACGGACCGGCGCGGTCCCCTCAGGTGAGGTCCACTCAAACATACTGAGCCTCGCCATGGTTGAAGCAGCCGTAAAGTCGGCATCAGTGCAGCAAAAAGTACTCATCAGGGACGTGATTGAAGAGGCCTATCAGATTGCCATTGGTTCCCAAGAGCGCCCCGACATACGGATGGCCATGGAATCCTGGGAGTCACCGCTTTTGCGCGTTGGACGGGACTCGGGCCGGGAGCAAGACATTGTCGCTCCCCTCAGAGTAGAACCGGCCGAGATTGGTACCGAATAGGGACACGGCCCATTCCGGGCCCATCTTCCTAAATGGGAGACTGACACAAACCAAAACCGGCCTCGGCCCCCACCCAGCTGTAAAAGGCATTCTCCGACGAGCAACAAACAACTTCGCCCACCACCGTCTGAACGGTCACGGCAAACGGAGCACCATGACAACTTTCCCCTTGTACCGCCCTCTGATCCTCCACATAAGCGAACGGTCTGAACTCGAAGATCAGCTCGACAAAGCGGTCGCAGAGCTCCTCGGCGATGCGTCAGACCAGCAATGCGGGAGATCCTGGTCACACGCCATTCGGCTCAAAAGTTCAGTATTGCCGTCAATGCCGATGTACCTTTCGGGATGGTTCGTGAGGCTCAACCCCGTCTGGTTCTCCTACACCCGACGAACCGCAAGAGGTGACATCGCAGGCCCCTTCGCCGAGCGACTTCCATAAGACCCAATTCTTCGGCCTGTCAGGGTGAGATCTGAGAACATCATGAGCCACCGTCAACAAAGCGGAATTTCGCGCTATTCTGACGCCAGACGCAGACGGTCGGGTCGAATTTCGGGTATCAGATGAGGACGGCGGATCGGCACCCGCAAGTTGCCCGCGCTCCCCCGGCCCCCTGTCCAGCGCTGCTCTACGGCGGGACGACCTCCGAGAACCTTGATGGGTACAGCGTGTAGGGAACCCTCCTACGTTTTCTGCCTCTTGGCATTACCCGATAGCCACTTGACCGAATATCCATTACGTGAGCAGAGAGCAGAAGTTCCATGCCAGCGCCATGCCAGAATGGGAGTTTGCGCTGTAAGTTCGGGCGCATACCGGATACAAAACGGGAGCAGGAGCAGAGCGCGTGCCGGTGGCTGAACGGGCAGTAACAGTAGGCAAGGCACGGGTTGGCGCCGTTTTCCTCGGTATACTGATAATCGCGGTGAACCTGCGGGTAGCCTTCGTCATCGTCGGCCCGGTGCTCTCCGATATTGGTGACGAATTCGCTTGGTCCAGCAGCTCCGCAGGCCTGCTGACCGGGTTGCCGCTTATCTCTTTTGCCGTCTTTTCCCCCGTCGCCCCATCTCTGGCTCGCGGGTTGGGCTTGGACAGGGCACTGGGAGCAGCCTTGTTGCTGCTCGCGGCAGGAATTATCGGGCGGTCTGTCCCGGTGGAAGCCACCGTCTGGACGGGTACCGTGCTGATTGGAACCGGCATTGCCTTCCTGAACGTCCTGTTGCCCTCGCTGGTCAAGAGGGACCTTCCTGGGCATGTCAGTCAGATAACAGGAATTTACACTGCTTTCGCAGGTGCCGTTGCCGCGTCCGGTGCCGCCGTTGTCGTTCCCATTACCAACTCCAGCACATACGGCTGGCGGCTGGCGCTGGGCGTCTGGGCGGGACTGGCGCTTATCGCGCTGGCCATCCTGTTCCCGAAGCTCAGGTCCCGGCCTTTCACCGCCGCCCAGGGGAAAGGCCGCGTGCATGGCGATCTCCGTACCCCGTGGAAGTCAGCCCTGGGGTGGCAGGTCACGCTCTTTATGGGACTGCAGTCACTGGCGTTCTATGTAATGCTCGCCTGGCTACCCAGCATCGAGCGAGAACAGGGGATCCCTGCTGCCACGTCCGGCCTGCACACCTCGGTGTTCCTTATGGTTGGCGTGCTGGCCAGCCTGACCGCCGGAACGGTGCTGCATCACACTGCGAACCAGCGCCCTATCGCCCTTGGCAGCAGCATCCTCGCGTTCTGCGCGTACGCGGGCCTGGCTTTTGTCCCGCAACTCACCCTGCTGTGGGTGGTTGTAGGGGCCTTGGGCTGCGGGAGCCTTATTGTGATCGCGCTGTCGCTTTTCAGCCTCCGAACCGGAAATCACGAGCAGGCCGCCTCGCTCTCCGGCATGGCGCAATCCGTGGGCTACGCGATCGCCGCCGCCGGGCCTGTGGCCTTCGGCGCCCTCCGTGATCTCAGCGGCAACTGGACGCTGCCGCTCACTGTCACCGCCCTGGTCATGCTCGTCCTGTGTGTCACGGCCGTACTGGCCGCGCGGGACCGTCAAATCGGTTGATTTTGCAGCACTTCTGTTCTCCGCCCTGCCTGGGCTCCTGACCAAGATTTTCCGATAGACAAACCCTTGGTGCCCGCAGTAAGAAGGCAGCTTCCGGTGGGCCATCAGGGCACCGCCGAATATCCGGCTCCCAAAACCGCATTAGATAAACACTGAATCTGCAGGTGCCCGCGGTTCCTGAACTTAGCCAAGGCTGCGCGTCAATTCTCTGCGTCGATGTTCGCTCCGGAAGCGCGGAGGTCCGACAGGGACCGTTTTTGCCGGCCGTCTTTGTCGAAGTTGTCCGGGCTGAGCCATTCCTGAAGGGCCTTGCCGACCTGGGGCCATTCGGAATCGATGATGGAGTACCAGGCGGTGTCCCGGCTGCGGCCCTTGTAGACCGCTGCTTGGCGGAAGATCCCCTCGAAGGTGAAGCCCAGTCGCTGTGCTGCCCTCCCCGAGGGGGCGTTGAGGCTGTCGCACTTCCATTCATAGCGCCGGTAGCCGAGTTCGTCGAAGGCGTATGACATAAGGAGGAACTGCGCCTCGGTCGACACCGGAGTTTGCTTCAGCAGGGGGGAGAATGCCACGTACCCTACCTCGACAGCGCCATTGGACCGGTCATGCCGCATCAGGGAAAGCGTGCCCACCGCTTTGCCGCTGCTGAGGTCGATCACTGCGTAGTGCAAGGGGTCATCGGCTTGCGTCACTGTCATCACAAAGCGATGGTATTCATCTCGGCTACCGAAAGGGCCGACTGGCATATACGTCCAGTCCCTGCCATCAGATGCATGGGAGTAAGCGGTGTACAGGTCGTCTGTGTGGCGGTCCACGTCCAGTGGCTCAAGACTGCAGAAACGGCCCGTGAGAGTAACACGTGACGGTGCGGGACGAGCGGTCCAGTCGGGCAACGGCCGGCCAATCGGTTGGGTGTACTCGTTCACAAGTTTGGACATTCTCTCTCTCCCACTAGTCGCTTCTTAAGAGGCTAGGCGTTGGCTTGGCTCCCTGATAAGGTCCACACCAGAGCTGTTCCATGGGTCCACGTCCACGGTCACGTCACCAGAAGTGGACGGGTGAAAAGGGGAAATAGCGAACAGGTACTGGCCGATGGAGCTGGGCAGGCGCGGGGCTGATCATCAGGGAACGCCAGCGGGAAGGCGTCGCCCTGGCCAAGCAGGGCGTCGCCTACAAAGGTTTTTGGGGAAACCGCCGGGTTGCCTTTCGCTCGGCTATAGCAGGAAGCGGTCGGATGACAGGCTTGAAAGATGGCGGCGTGAAGCAGTATCGCCTGTTGCGATTTCGGCGATGAGTTTCCCGGTTGGGGGCGCCAGGCTCACGCCCAGCATGGCGTGGCCTGTTGCTATGAGAACGTCTGTCCGCTTGCGTGAGGGGCCGATGATGGGGAGCCCGTCGGGTGTCATTGGGCGAAGTCCGGTCCAGGGTTCAGGCTGGGTGGGCAGGGGCGGCCAGTTGTTGAAGTACTTGGGGAGACTGGTGAGAAGGCCTTGGGCGCGGACTTTGCTGATTCGTTCGTTGATTCCGCCAAAGCCCATGGTGCCTGCGATACGGATTTTATTGTTGAGTGGGGTGACGGCGACCTTGGCTTCAGCGAGGTACAAGGGATTCTGCGGGCCGTTTGTACTCGGTGGCAGGTCGTAACCGTAGCCCTTCCCGGAGATTAGGGAGACGCGGTCGCCGATGCCTGCGAGGATCTTATTGGTCCAGACCCCGGCCGCGACGACGATTTTATCTGCTTTGAGAGTTTCTTCGCCCAGGACAACTTCGACGGAGCCGCCAACTGCAGTGCGCAGTTTCGCCGCTTTGCCGATTCGGAATTCGACTCCGTCGCGCTTGCAGGCTGCGGTCAGGCCGCGGGTCAGGGACGCTGGATCAAGGGACCGGTCACCGAAGGTCTGGAGACCCCCTGCGAGACCGTCAAGGACGTGGGGCACTTCCTTGACGAGGTCGTTGCCGTCGATGCTCCGCCATGTGAACCCTGGAATGTGAGCTTCCATGGCCTCCAACTCCACCGCGTGCTTCTGAAGGTTCTCGGCATTGCTGTAGAGCATGGTGAGGGGGTCACTGTGCGATTCGAATGCCACCCCGTCTGCTGCCATCTCATCGAACAGCTGGAGAGTGTCACGGCTGAGGTGGGCAAGCACTTTCAGTCCTGCCTCGAAGCGGCCGGTTGTGCAGTTACGCAGCATTTCTGCCATGAATCCCAGGAAGTGCGGGGTCAGGCTGGGAGTTACGTACAGTGGGCTGTCCCGTCGGGTCATCCACTTGAGGGCCTGGGGCATCATGCCCGGGGCCGGTACAGGGACCGACATGCTGGGCACGACCCACCCGGCGTTACGTGCCGAAGCCTTTGACCCCGGCTCGGATTCGTCCACGACGGTTACTTCTGATCCTGCCTTGCGAAGGTAGTAGGCAGAAGACAGGCCGATGGCACCGGCGCCGATGACGATCGTTTTCATAATTTCCGAGTCCTATGGTCTTTTGGTGGCCTGGCAGCGCAGTGCGTGCTGGAGCGGTTGTGCTTTGGGTTTGAGGCCTGAGCTCCGTCAGCTGTGCGCTGACGGAGCTCAGGGCGTTGGTCTTTTAGGGGATGAGGCGGGGTTCGCCGACTTCTGCCGAGCTGGCGGGCAGGCCGTTCGCCTCGAGAATTTTGACGAGTTCGCCGGAGGTGCGCTTTTCCTCGATGGTTGCGTCCAGTGCCTTGCCCAGGTCGGCATTGTCCTTGGTGTAGGGGAACCCCGTCTGGGCGGGCTCGACGGTCGCCTGGACCTGCGGGTCGGGTTTTACGGTGGTGACCTTGAACTTCGAGCCTTCGGGGAAGTTGTAAAGGGCCGTCCCGTAGGCGTCGACGCCGACGTCGATGCGTCCGGAGTCAAGGTCCTGCTTCAGTTCCACGCTGGAGGGGTAGACCTTCAGTTGGCCGCCGAGCATGGTCCTGAGGTCGTTGACCCACAGGTAGCCGTCGACCGTACCGACGTTCTTGCCTTTAAGATCACCGACGTTGGTGATCCCGTCAGGGGAAATGACGCCGAATTCGTCGAGGTAGATGGGGGCTGTGAGGCTGACGATTTCGCTCCTCGCTGCGGTTCGGTACCAGTCGCCGACAGTGAGATCGATGCGCTTGTTCTGGACCGAGGGGACCGCTGCACTGTACGCCAGCGGAACGGGCTTGAGCTCAAGGCAGTTTTCCGATGCGAATTCCTTAATCAGCTCCACGTCGGCTCCGGCGGGTTTTCCGTCTTTGGTGTAGCTGTAGGGCGGGATTTCTGTGATGCCGACGGTGAGCTTGCCCTTCTCGATGGTTGCGAACTCATGTTGGGGCTTGCAGTCGCTGGCGACCGTTGGTTCTGCGTTCCGGCTGCAGGCAGTGGCGGAGGCGGCCAGACCGATGGCCAGGGCTGCCACTGACAGGTTCCGTGTTGCTTTTTTCATGGGAGTTCCTAAGTGTCGATGCGGGATGAGAGGGGTGTGGGCGGAGGGGCAAGTGTCAGTGGACGTGTGCCAGGTGGCGGGACATCTTCTTTTCCATGCCGCCTACCAGCCAGGACGCAGGGATGGTGATCACGGCATACATGAGCCCTGCCAGGGCAAGGACGCTGAGGTAGTTGAAGGTTGAGGAGCCGATGGAGTAGGCCTGGCTGAGGAGTTCAGGCACGGCGATGGTGAAGCACAGAGATGTTGCCTGGAAGATGATGATGGCGAAGCCCATGAGTGCGGGCAAAGCGATTCTCAAACCTTGGGGAAGGATGACGAAGCGAAGGGTGTCCAGTGGAGAGACGCCGAGTGTCTGGCAGGCTTCGGTTTCACCGGAAGGTACGGCTTGAAGCCCGGCGCGGAGTATTTCGCTGGTGTAGGCGGCGGTGGTCAGGGCCAGGGCTACGCAGGCGGCCACGAAGGAAGACAGTGTGATTCCTGCGCTGGGCAGCCCGAAGTAGAAGAGTTGGAGGACAACCAGGGTAGGTGCTCCGCGGCCGATCTCCACCAGCGCTACCGAGGTAACCCTTACGACCTGGAGCCGGCTGGATGCCATCAGGGCGAGCAGCAGTCCGATGGGCAGCCCGGCGATGAGGCTGATGGCGGTGATCTGCAGGCTCAGGGACAGACCGTCCAGCAGGGTGGGGAACCAGGTGGACCAGTCGGAGAGGAAATTCATCGGGATACCTTTTTCCGGAGGACGGAGTCGACGCGGCGAGCGAGAAGCGCGAGCGGAATGCTCAGGGCCAGGTAAACGAGAGCGGCGATGATATAGACCGTGAGTCCGCCGGCGTTGGATCGGGCGTCCTGCGTTGTCAGGAACACAATTTCAGTCACGCCGATCGTCGAGGCAAGGGATGAATCCTTGATCAGGCTGATTCCATAGGACGTCATCGACGGCACGGAGACCCGGAACGCCTGTGGACCAATGATGCGGCTGAAAGTCGCCCACCGTCCGACGCCCAGGGCGCTTCCTGCCTCCCACTGACCGCTATGCACGGCTGAAATTCCGCCCCGGTAGATCTCGGCCATGTAGGCGGCGGAGACCAGGCCAAGACCGACGATCGCTGCGGTAGTGGCCTCGAACTGGAAGGCACCTATGCTGACACCAAAGTAGATGACGAAAAGCCAGACAACGGCGGGAATGCCGCGCAGGAGGTCAACGAGCGTGCGGCAGATGACCTGGAGGACTATCTGCCGCGACCTAAGCCCCAGGACCAGTGGAACGCCGCCGACGGCGCCGATGAGAAGGGAGGAGAAGGTGATGAGCAGTGTGAGGGGGACGCCTAGGATGACGGCCTGCAAGTGTTCCATGGCTAGCGCCCCACCACAGCGCGCAGGAACAGTTTCGTGCGCGGGTGCTCCGGATCGGACATGATCTTGTGCGGGTCGCCTTGTTCGATGATTGCCCCGTCAGCCATGACCACCAGACGGTCGGATACGTCCCGGGCGAAGGCCATCTCATGGGTGACAACGATCATGGTCATGCCTTCCTTGGCTAGTTCCTTCATGACCGCCAGAACCTCAAGGCCTACTTCCGGGTCCAAGGCGGAGGTAGGTTCATCGAACAGCATGACCTCCGGATCCATCGCCAGCGCACGTGCAATGGCAATGCGCTGCTGCTGGCCGCCGGAGCAGCGGGCGGGGTAGGAATCAGCAAAATCAGCCAGCCCAACCCGGTCCAACAGAGCACGGGATCGCTTGTCGGCCTCGGCTTTACTGCGCTTGAGGACCCGCTGCTGCGCAAAGGACACGTTTTGCAGCACTGACATGTGGGGAAAGAGATTGAAATGCTGGAAGACCATGCCGGCCTTGCGCCGAAGCGCCTCGATCTCCTTTAGCGAAGTACTTTTACCGGCCGCGATGGTCTTTCCGCCGATGGTGATCTCGCCGGCATCGGGATGTTCGAGCATGTTGATGCATCGAAGCAGGGTGCTCTTGCCAGCACCGCTGGGGCCGATCATGGCCGTCACCTCGCCGGCAGCGACATCCAGATCAACAGAACGGAAGACGACTTTGTCCCCGTAGCTCTTCGAAACTCCCCTGAGGCTAACCATCTGCTTCGGCAGGGTGGAAACAGCCATTGAAAACTCCTTAGTCCAGATCCGCCACGGTGTGACGCATATCTCTTGCGGTTCAGCATAGCACCGGATGCGGTGTAATACCTTACTGGTCTCCGAAGACTTTTGTGTGCAATCTGCGGAAAATTCCGCGGGCTGGGCCGGCCCGTGCCGCTCGCCCTCTTGTCGGCGGCGAAGGTCACTCTCCTCCCTGGCTACATTGGGACGTAGTCTGGATTCCACAGGCTGGGACGTAGAAGGGTCCCCTCCTCGCAGCGGGGCAGGGTAAAATCAGGTGTAAAACCCTATTCTCTGGAGGAAACATGGCGACTGCACTGACATGGAATGACAGCGCTGGCGAGGCCGTACGTACCCAGAGCTTCCGGGAGCAGGCCGTGCGCATCATCAGGTCCCAGATTGTTTCCGGGCGATTGGAGCCGGGCTCCCTGCACTCGATAGGAGCTGTCGCCGAGCGGCTTAACGTTTCGATCACTCCGGTACGCGAAGCCCTTCATGACCTCGCGAAGGAGGGCCTTATCGAGATGAAACGCAACCGGGGCTTCCTTGTGCGGCAGCCCACAGGCAAAGAACTCGACGACATCGTCCAGATCCGGTCCATGATCGAGGTCTCCGCGGTACGAGAAATAACAGAAAAGTCCCTGATCACCGATTTTGGCCCTGTACGCCAGCTCTGCCGCAGAACCGATGCCTTTGCAGCAGCGGGCCAATGGGAGGAATTCGTGGACGCTGACCGCGAATTTCACCTCACACTCCTAGGAGCCCTGGGGAACCCGAAGCTTTTGGAACTGGTCGGATCCCTGCGGGACCAGAGCAGACTCCTTGGGCTTGGCCGCCTGGCGGGAAGTGACCTGTTCCTGAAATCCACGAAGGAGCACGAACTACTCCTCAATGCCATGGAAGCCGGGGACGCCGAAGGAGCCGCGGACATTATGAGCAGCCACATGCGCCACGTGCGCGGCATCTGGGCCGGCCAGGACGAAGAACCCGGGCAGGACTAACTCCCCCGCAGGCAGGAGCAGCCAGGTAAATTTTTGCCGAAGCTTCTCGCCGAGGCCAACAGCACTTCATGCCTGCAAGGCCGGGCACTCCTGCAGGTGCGTGCTGTCCACGCCGCCGCGACCGGACACAAGGCCTTTAGCTGCGCCGCGGCTCCCTCGCGACTTCAAAGGTGCCGGCGTCAGGGGACTTCATTAGTCCATGACAGGCCCTGGCTCCGGCTTCCTTCCCCTCGTCCCCTCCAGTGCGAGAGGAGTAAGGCCGTACGCCTTACTCCTGCTTCGGTCTGCCCCCGGTCTTCACTTCGGAGTCCGATGAGGAAGGCAGCCACTCCCCCCTTCATAGACGACTGTTCCGCCCGTTCGCGGCCTCCCCTGCGGCAGATCGCCGATAAGTGCTTCCCACACTTCCCAACTATTGGTACTGGCAAAAACTAGCCGCACCCTCTAGCATGGGGTGTAATACCTCACTGTGAAGGCCAGCTCGTTGTTGGCAAAGCAGTACCAGTCCGCCCAAGCTCTTCACCTTCGTCAGATTGGAGAGGCGGGGCCGGCGAACTCCCAGCGTGGCCGCTTCTGACAGACAGGTGAAAGCTTTGACCACACCGTCCAACCCATCGTGTAAGGCAGCTGTAAGCGGAGGCCGAGGTGAAGGCCGTGCAGCTTAACTTCATTACCGAAGCGGAAGTGCGCAGCCTGGTTGGCCCTGCCGAGGCGACAGCGGCTATCGTGAACGCGTTGGTTGCGGGGCTGGATCCGGCAGCGGATTCTGCCCGCGGAATTGTCCCGCTGACGCAGGGACAGTTCCTGATCATGCCGGCAGAAGCCGCCGGTTATGCCGGCGTTAAGGTGGCCACGGTTGCCCCCAATAATCCGAGCCGGGGCCTGCCCCGCATTCAGGCGCTCTACCTGATCTTTGACGCTCAAACACTGACCCCGGAGGCAGTCCTGGACGGGACGGCACTGACAACTCTCCGTACGCCGGCCGTTTCCATCGCTGGGATCCTCCCGGTACTTAGCAAGCGTTCCAGCCCGTTGCGGCTTGCGGTCTTCGGTGCCGGCCAGCAAGGAGCGGGACACGTCGAGACCCTCACAGAGGTGATGGAGGGCCAACGCGACATCGAAAGTGTCACTTACATTGTCCGCCACCCTGACCGGGTCAGCCTGCCGCCCTTCGCGGGCGGCGACGTCGTCGCCATCGAGTCACCGGCGGCAGCGGCAGCAGTGGCCGCGGCGGATGTGATTGTTTGCGCGACATCTGCCAGTGACCCCTTGTTCGACTCATCCCTGGTACGGGCAGATGCGATCGTTGTCGCAGTGGGTTCCCACGAACCGCACGTCCGTGAGGTGGATGCAGCGTTCTGCGGTCGCGCCCAAGTGATCGTGGAGGACGTGCCCACGGCCCTGCGTGAATCCGGAGACGTCATCATGGCCATCGCCGAGGGAACCCTGGCCGCAGAAGACCTGATCCCCATGAAGGACGCAGTCACCGGGGCAGTGCCTCTGGACCCCGACCGGCCGGTCCTGTTCAAGAGCTCAGGAATGTCCTGGGAAGACCTGGTCATTGCCAAGGCTGTGGTCCAGGCTTCGGCCACAGCCAACGCCGTTGCCCGCTAGGTGACCACTTCCGGAAGCGCCACGCCTGCAGCTTCTTCCCCTTGTTCTTTCCCGGTGACCGAGAAGTCGGACCGGAGTCTTCAGTCGGCCCCGAGCCAACAACCACATTCGAGGAGTACACGCAATGACTAACACAGCTGGGACCAGCGCCACGCTGGTTCAACCCGGAGACCTGGCCGAAGAGGCCGTGACATTGGTCCGGCGGTGGCTGGCTGAGGGAGCGAAAGTTCCCGTCGATGCTGCTGCTGCACAGCTGGCCGGTGTTTTGAAGGACCCTCAGGGCCTGGACTTCACGGTCGGCTTCGTGGACGGCGTTATCCGCCCCGAGGACAAAGCCGTTGCGGCCAAGAACCTTAAGGTCCTGGCCCCGAAAGTCCCCTCGTTCCTGCCCTGGTACATGAAGTCCGCCGTCGCCCTCGGCGGTTCCGTCGCTCCTGTTGTCCCCGGTGTCGTGATCCCGGTTGCCCGCAAGGTCCTGCGTGAGATGGTCAGCCACCTGATCGTGGACGCCACCGAGGACAAGCTCGGCCGCTCCATCGCCAAGATCAAGAAGGACGGCATCAGGCTCAACGTCAACCTGCTTGGTGAAGCCATCCTCGGTGAAGGGGAAGCATCCCGACGGCTTGAAGGAACCAGGAAACTCCTGTCCCGCCCTGACGTTGACTACGTCTCCATCAAGGTCTCCTCCACCGTGGCCCCGCACAACCACTGGGCCTTTGACGAAGCCGTCGGCCACATCGTGGAAAAGCTCGCCCCGCTGTACCAGCTCGCTGCTTCCTCGTCCCCGCGGAAGTTCATCAACCTGGACATGGAGGAATACAAAGACCTCGATCTGACCATCGCGGTCTTCACCCGCCTGCTCGAGATGCCCGAGTTCCGCGACCTGGAAGCCGGCATCGTCCTGCAGGCCTACCTGCCCGATGCCCTCAGCGCCATGATCGGACTCCAGGACTGGGCAGCGGCCCGCACCGCGAACGGGGGCGCGCCGATCAAGGTCCGTGTTGTCAAGGGCGCAAACCTTCCCATGGAACTGGTTGATGCTGACCTGCACGGCTGGCCGCTGGCCACCTGGGGCGCCAAGCAGGACTCCGACACCTCCTACAAAGCCGTCATCAACTACTCCCTGACACCCGAACGAATCCGGAACGTCCGCATTGGTGTTGCCGGGCACAACTTGTTCGACGTTGCCCTCGCCCACCTGCTGGGCAAGGCCCGCGGAATCACCTCCGGCCTCGAGTTCGAAATGCTCCTGGGCATGGCCACGGGACAGGCCGAGGCCGTCAAACGCGACGTCGGGTCATTGCTGCTCTACACCCCTGTCGTGCATCCTAGCGAGTTCGATGTCGCGATCGCCTACCTGATCCGCCGCCTTGAAGAAGGCGCGAGCCAGGAAAACTTCATGTCCGCAGTCTTCGAACTGGACAAAAACGAAGCCCTGTTCGAACGCGAAAAGCAGCGTTTCCTCGCCTCCCTCGCAGCCCTCACCGACAAGGTGCCCGGACCCAACCGCGTCCAGGACCGCACCAGCTTCGACGCCGTTACCGCACTGACTGAGGCGACCTCACGGGCCGGACTCGAAAACGGAGGCAAAGGCTACGGCGGACCCACCGCAAGCTTCGCCAACACTCCCGACACCGATCCGGACCTTCCGGCCAACCGCACGTGGGGCAGGTCAATCCTCAACCAGGTGCCGTTCTCGATTCTGGGTGAAGAAACAGCCAAAACCTCTGAACTGAACAGCCGGGACGAGCTCGAAGCCGTCATCGAAACCGCCCTTACCCGCGGTAAAAGCTGGGGCGCCCTCACCGGCGCCGAACGCGCCACGGTGCTCCACCGTGCAGGAGTCCGGCTGGAAGCACACCGGGCAGACCTCCTTGAAGTCATGGCATCCGAGTGCGGCAAAACCTTGGACCAGGGAGACCCCGAAGTCTCCGAAGCGATCGACTTCGCCCACTACTACGCCGAACTGGCCAAGGAACTGGACACTGTTGACGGGGCCGAGTTCATCCCTTCAAAGCTGACTGTGGTCACTCCCCCGTGGAACTTCCCTGTGGCCATCCCGGCCGGGTCGGTCCTCGCGGCGCTGGCCGCCGGTTCCGCGGTCGTCATCAAGCCCGCCCGCCAAGCGCGCCGCTCCGGTGCCGTAATGGTCGAAGCCCTCTGGGAAGCCTTCGACGAAGCAGGCATCGACCGGGACGTGCTGCAATACGTTCAGGTCGGCAAGCGGGAACTGGGCACCGCGCTGGTGTCCCACCCCAAGGTGGACCGGCTCATCCTCACCGGCGGGTACGAGACCGCGGAACTGTTCCGGTCCTTCCGCAAAGACCTGCCCCTGCTGGCCGAGACCAGCGGCAAGAACGCCATCATCGTCACGCCCAGCGCGGACCTGGACCTCGCGGCCCGTGACGTTGTGCAGTCCGCGTTCGGGCACGCCGGGCAGAAATGCTCTGCGGCCTCGCTGGTCATCCTCGTCGGTTCCGTCGCAACGTCGCGCCGCTTCAACCAGCAACTTATCGACGCTGCCCGCTCCCTGAAAGTCGGGTACCCCGTTGACCCGCAGACCCAGATGGGACCGGTCATCGAATCGGCCAACGGAAAGCTGCTGGGCGGCCTCACCACTCTGGGTCATGGAGAGTCCTGGGTGCTCGAACCGCGCAAGCTCGATGACAGCGGAAAGCTCTGGAGCCCCGGTGTGCGTACCGGAGTCAAACGCGGCAGCGAATACCACAAGACCGAATACTTCGGACCCATCCTGGGCGTCATGACCGCCGAAACCCTCGAAGAAGCGGTCAGCATCGTCAACGACATCGACTACGGACTGACCTCCGGCCTGCACTCCCTGGACCCCCAGGAGCTGAAGTACTGGCTGGACAACGTCCAGGCCGGCAACCTCTACATCAACCGTGGTATCACGGGGGCAATCGTGCGGCGCCAGCCCTTCGGCGGATGGAAGAAGTCAGCAGTCGGCGCCGGTACCAAAGCTGGCGGTCCAAACTACCTTGTCGGCCTCGGTGAGTGGAAGGACGCCCCGATCACGGCAAACCCCTTGGCACAGCTCCCCGCGGCGGCCCGGCAACTCCTGAGCGCAGCTGCTGACATAGCCAGTGCCGGGTCCATCTCGGCCACCGATGTCACATGGCTCGAATCGGCGCTGATCTCTGACGCCGAGGCATGGGAGAAGGAGTTCGGTGCAGCCCGGGACGTCTCAGGGCTCGGGGCAGAACGGAACATCTTCCGTTACCGGCCCCTTCCGGTAACGATCCGCTATGAGGCCGCAACCTCCGGCCACGGACTGGCCGAGTTGCTGCGTGTGGTCTCTGCCGGCCTGACCGCATGGAACGGACACCCCGAACTCAACGCCCTGACGGTCAGCACCCCCGAACCGCTCACCGACGCAGTAGCACGCGTCCTGAGGGACGCCGGAGTCGTCATGGTGGTCGAAAATTCGGCAGCCTGGGCCGCGCGGGTCAAGCGCTACGCAGGTAAGACCGGACCGGAATCAGGCGTGCGCATCCGCCTTATCGGCGCAGCTGCACTGGCGACTGCGGAGGCCGCCAACGGCAAGCCCGACGTCGCCATCTACGCAAACGACGTCGTCGCCGCGAGCCGCGTCGAGCTGCTGACCTTCCTGCAGGAGCAGGCAGTTTCCATCACAGCACACCGGTTCGGCACCCCGAACGACCTCTCCGGCGCCCTGATCTAAAACAAAGCACCAACACGGTCGGGTCCGCCCATCTCGATGGGCAGACCCGACCAACGATTTTCAGTCCCCCAAGGCATTATTGCCACCACCAGGAAGGTACCTCAATGATGCGGATCTACTTTTCAATAATGATTCTGCTGGCGACAACCGGGATGGTCTGTGCTGTCTCCGCCACGTCCACGCTCGGCCTTGGAGCCGGCTTGGTCCTTCTTACCGTAGGTGCAGGCGGGGTTTCTGCCGGAGTCACCACTCGCGACACCAAACAGGCCGCCCGCAGCTAGTCCACAGAAGACCCAGGCCGAATAAGCGATGAAAAAACGTATTCCCCACAACAATCTTCCCGGCAGAAACTCCCAGAAGGCACATGCGGCGAAAACCGGCGAACACTGCCCCCTGACCGGATGGTGGACGCTGACCGCCGGGATCGTAAATAGGCGGTTCATCACAGAAGGGAGCCTTATGCCACCGGAAGAGGTAGCGTCCGTCACTTGGACTTTGGTCGCGCATAAACCTGGCTCCCCTAAACCACGGCACCCCCACCCGGCAGTAGGAGCCTCCCTTGACAGTTACTAGCCCCACCGTCCCTCAAAGCGCCTTTAGGATGCCGCTGCGCGTTCTTAGCGATGCCCCTGACCGCGGAGGACCCCCAACCCTCATCCCCAACGCCGGGGTGCCCAGCAAGGAATTCCCCGCGGCCCCGGAAGGCTGCGACGAGGGCTGCCACTTCTGCGAGGGTCCGGAAACCGACTAGCACCATCCCTTCCCCAACGACCCGCCCCTACACGACTCTGCGTGTCTCTCAATGAGGAAAGAACCGCCATGAAGTCATACCGCTGCGATGACTGGAGCCGCCTTGCCGGCGCGAAGGTCGAAATCCACAAGCTCGGACACCTGGTCCGCGCCGGCGTAGTAGATACAGTCATGCCCGACGCGACCATCCTGTGGCTGGCCGCGGACCAGAACGGAAACCGTGCACTTTTCGAATCAGCAGAAGGATACGAAATATGGGCTGATCCCCATGACGTACCTGACGAGTTCTACTCATCCATGCTCTGCCAACAACCCCCGACCGCGCTGATGTCCGACACCGCCATCAACCTGTGAAAAACAAGAGCCACAACGCCCACAAGGATCCTGAATGAGCTACACCTACAGAAACAAAGGCACCGGCCAGCAGGCAGAGCAGCAGAAACAGAAACTTGTCTTCGGCATCCTCAGCCACCGCAGGGCCATAACCGGCATATTCGCCAGGATCACCACACTCGACGGCCAACGGGACCAGGAGATCGCCCAGGCAATTTGGGACGACGTTGATGTCCCGACTGTGGCATCAACGGCTGGCCTGACGTCCGCCACTGCAAGATCAATCGGGTTCACGCGCTTGAAAGCGGCGCGCTTGACCCTCCTTGGGCTGCAGCCATCTCGGGCCGGAGCATCGACCACTTAAATGCCCTCGCCCCGTACACGCGCAGCACAGAACCATCTCAAAAACAGACACCGGCCCGACACATTTAAACCCGCCTTGACCAAGCCACGCAAAAACCTAGGAGACGAGAAAAAACAGTGACAACGAAGTCAGCTTCCCTTCAAACCCCCCACCTCATCCCTCCAGCCCCGGGATCCCCCGCGCCGACGGGCCAACCGGACAGAACAGTGAGGCCTGATTCCGGGGAGGATCCGGGGGCGCAGCTGACCAAGTCTGCCGGGCACATTATTGTCGATTCGCTGGTCGCCCACGGGGTCAAGCGCACCTATGTGGTTCCCGGGGAAAGTTTTCTCGACGTCCTGGACGGCCTGCACGACTCACCCATTGACACGATCGTCTGCAGGCATGAAGGCGGGGCCACCTATATGGCCGAAGCCGACGGCAAGATGAAACAGCTCCCGGGAGTTGCGATGGTGACCCGGGGCCCCGGTGCAGCCAACGCCCACGTTGGCCTTCACACCGCCTGGCAGGACTCCACTCCCCTCGTCCTCTTCGTAGGCCTCATCCCGTTCGCCCATCGGGACCGGGAAGCCTTTCAGGAATTCGATATCAAGGCCTGGTTCGACACCGGAGCCAAGCGCGTGATGGTGCTCGACCACGCCGAACGCGCCTCCGAAATCGTCGCTGAAGCAATGTTCTCAGCCATGAACGGCCGGCCCGGGCCTGTCGTCGTCGGTCTTCCCGAAGACGTGATCCGCGAGCACATCAATCCCGAACTGCATCCGGTCATCCCCGTGGCAACAGGCGGAATGACAACCGTGGATTCTGCCGCAGTCGCCGAAGCACTGATGAAGTCAAAGAAACCGTTGTTCGTCACCGGCGGGAACGACTGGACCCAGGAAGGCGCGGACCAGCTCACGGAATGGCTGGAAAGGCATCACATCCCCGCAGCCGCGGAGTGGCGGACCCAAGGCACGGTCCCCTTCGACTCCCCTTCGTACGTTGGCCCCATCGGGTACGGCCGCCCCCGCCCCACCTATGACCTCCTGGAAGAAACAGACCTCCTGATTTTCGTCGGCACCGTACCGGGCGATGTCATCACTGACGGGTTCGTCTGCAGGCAGGACTGGACCAAGCAGAACTTCCTGGTCAGTATCGACCCCTCCCTGCGGGGCCGCTCCGGCCCCGTCTCCTGGCAGATCCTGGCAAAACCCGACGTCTTCGTCCGCGACCTCATCACCATCGAGCTGCCAGTAAAAGAGGAATGGAAGGCCTGGACTTCCCGCATGCGGGATGAGCAAGCAAGCTTTTCCGCGCTGCCGCCGGCGAGCCAGGGCAGCGGACCGGCCCGCATGAATACCCTCATGGCCAACCTCGTCCCGACACTTCCGGACGATGCCATGGTCACCTTTGGTGCCGGCGAACACACCAACTGGGCCCACAGATACTTCCCCACCCGCCGCTACGCCTCCATGATCAGCGCACGCAATGGATCCATGGGATATTCCATACCATCGGCGATCGCCGCGTCGCTTGACTCACCAGGACGACGGGTGGTGACCATCGCCGGCGACGGGGAATTCCTCATGAACGGGCAGGAACTCGCCACCGCCGCCCAATACGGTGCCACACCCCTGGTGGTCATCATGGACAACCAGGAATACGGCACCATCCGCACCCACCAGGAACGCCACTACCCGGAACGCGTCTCCGGAACCCAGCTGAAGAACCCGGACTTCGCTCTCATGGCCCAAGCCTTCGGCGGCTTCGGCATCAGAGTCGAAAACGATGAGAATGTCCCCCAAGCACTCGAGGCAGCCCTGAGAGCCATCGATGAGGACAAAGTCTTCGCACTCATCCACCTCATCGTCGAACAACGCGTCAAAGCGTACTAACCCTGCCAATTTCACCAGCCGAAGGCAAACAATTTTTGGGCCCGGCACCACTTAGCACTGGAAGAGATAAATGACACTTACTGCAACAACAGCCTCCTCCCGGGAGACCGAGCTCCTCGCCAACGTTCCCGCTGGCCTGCTTATCAACGATGAGTGGCGCAATGCCGCTTCCGGCAAGACCTTCGACGTCGAAGACCCGGCC
>NZ_VAHO01000017.1 GCF_005796225.1 Pseudarthrobacter sp. NamE5 | reverse complement strand
GCGCCGCCACCGACGTCAAAGACCGCGCCACCGACGCCAAAACCAACGTCCAAAACACGTAGGCAGAAGCTCCAGGCAAGGAAGAGCCGGCTCCATATCGGAGCCGGCTCTTCCGGCGTTTAATAAGGAGCCCTTCGTTCCGGTCCTAGCGCTTGCCCTTTTTTCGTGATCCCTTGCCCCGCCCCTTGTCCGGATTGGGCGCATACCGCTGGGCTACTTTCGGTGCTTTTTTCGCGCCAGTGGCCCGGCGGTCCGGCTTGGGCTCCTTCTTGACCTTGGCCGGCTGGGCGGAGGGCTGTCGGGAACTCTGAGCTGTTCGTCCGCGGACGATGCCAATGAATTCTTCGAGGACCTCGTCCGTTGACTCTATTGGCCATACCAGGGCGATTTCAGTTCCCGGTGCGCCGCTGAGCCGTCTGGCCACGGTGTCCTTGACGTTGAAGTGCCGGGCCACGGACATGGGCAGGATCACCAGCCCGGCACCGGAGGCGACCACCTGCAGGGCAGCTTCCGGTCCTCCCAGCGCTGTAACATCCATGAAGGATTCCTGCTCCAGATCGGCAAGCGCCACTTCCTCAAAGACCGAGACCTCATGCCCCTTGGGGGCGACCACGACGGGCTGCTCCTCGTACAGCGGGATAACGCTCAGGCCCTCGCGCTCAATGGGAAGGCGGACAAAGGCCATATCCGCCGAACCGGCGCGGACCGCCTCGACCTGGGGGCCGCCGTCGTGCATGAAGGAACGCAGCTGAACGTGCGGCATGCGCTCTTCCCAGCGGCGGATCCACTTGCCTGGCGTCACCCCGGCGACATAGGCGATACGGAGCTCGCGCGGGGCGTCCTGCTCAACAGGACCGGCAGGATCAGCCGGATCTGCGTCAGGCGGGGAGGTATTGGAGGAGGGCACGTCTTCACAGTACCGTCCGCCCGGATACCCTTGAAGCATGAGCTCTGCTAACTCCCAGTCCATGAAGCCGGCCACCGTTGCCAAGAAACTTGGCATCTACCTGCCCGCCACACCGCAGGAGTTCCAGGATTCGACCATCACCCGCGCCGAGTTTGCGGAGCTCCAGGCCAACCCGCCGGAATGGCTCGCTGAACTCCGCCGCAACGGCCCGCACCCCCGTCCGGTAGTGGCCCAGAAGCTGAACATCTCCATCAGCGGCCTGTCCCGCGGTGGTGTCGAGGAACCCCTGACGACGGCGGAAATCACCGCGCTGCTCCAGGCTCCGCCGCAGTGGCTGGTCACCGAACGGGCCACGCATGCCGCCGTCAGGGCCGAAGCCCAGCGCGTCAAGGAGGAGGCGGCCAAGAAGGCTGCCAAGAAAGCCGGCGCCGCAAAATAAGGGCTCCGCCCGGCGACTCAGGAGCCTGTTCGAAGATCCGAACCTCAATGGGCCGGCACTGCGAACAAGCTTTTTTTGGGCCGCGGTGGCTGCGCCTCAGTCCTGGTGCAGCTGGATGTAGTTCCCGCAGCCGTCGTCGAACACCGCGCTGATCCCGGAAGGATCTTCCGCAGGCTCGCTCTTGAAGCTTACCCCCGCCTTCACCAGCCGCTCGTATTCGGCCCGCACATCCGGAACGCCGAAAACAATGGCCGGGAGGCCGGCGTCGTGCACGGCATTCATGTACGTGGCGCCGATCGGGTTGTCGCTGGGTTCCAGCAGCAGGCCCACGGAACCCCCGTCCGCTCCCGGGTCCTTGATAATGAAGAGGTTGTGCTCGGGCATGGCCATCAGTGTGTCGAAGCCCAGCGTCTGGGTGTAGAACTGATGGGCGGCTGCAGGGTCCTTGACATGGATACTGCACATTTTGATTCGCATGGTCCCCAAGATACGCGGAGGCGCTGACACCGGAAAGGTGGCCACCAAACCTCCACCCTGGAGGTGCTCCCATCCGGAAGGACTTTGGCCGGAGTTGTCTTCCGGTTAATGCAGCGCGGACCCCATGTTGGCTTTGCCGCCTTAGTTTCGGGACGTGACCAGCATCCATGTTCTTCCCGCCCCGCAGGAGCACGCTGTTCTTCCGGGACCCGCGGCCGGTTCCATCGGCAGCACCACCAGTGGTTTCCTGCCCCGCCGGTTCCTCATTACCGCCCACCGGGGGGCCATGGCTTTGGCCCCCGAAAACTCCGGCCTTTCCTTCAAGCTTGCCGCCGCCGGTGGCGCCGACGAGATTGAGTTGGACGTCCGGATTACGGCCGACGGCGTTCCCATAGTCCTGCACGATGCAACGCTTCGCCGCGTGGCGGCAGGAAATGGTCCTCTTATGGACGTTCCCGTAGCGCAACTGTCCCTGGCGCAGGTCCGGACGGTGACGCTCACGTCGGGCCATCACGTTCTCACGCTCGCTGAAGCGCTTGATATCGCGGACGTCCCGTTGCAGATCGAGATCAAGGATCCTGCTGCCGTTACTGCCGTAGCCCGCCTGCTCAGCAGCCGCACCGCCACACTGCCCAGCCTCAGGTTCAGCAGCTTCCTGCCGGAGGCCCTGGCACGGCTGCAGCAGCACCTGCCTGACGTTCCGAGGGGCCTGATTGTTGGAGAATATCCTGCCGGCATCCGGCGGCAGGAGGAATTGTCTGCGTTGCTGGCGCGTGCGGGCGCCACCACGCTCTATTCAGGGTTCCGGAACCTTACCCGACGGGAGGTCGAACGCCTCCGCTGCAGGGGCATCGACGTCCATGCCTGGCCACTTGCGGTTTTTGAGGATCTTTGCCGGGCAACACGGCTTGGAGCATGCGGCGGAACCGCCGATGATCCGGGCCGGGCGCGTGGATGGCTGGACTCGATGGCAGGCCCGGACTTTGACGGGCTGGACATGAACGGTGGAGCGCCTCCATTGGACAGGCTGCACCGGATTCCGCAGGACTGTTCAGGCTGACCTTCCCCAACCGTTGACCCTGTCTCTTGAACACGGTGCAATGGAATGACCAGCCCGGGATTCCGAGGCCCGGGCATGCGCTGGAGGTCAGGTGGCGGCCATGGGCGGAGCACTTTTCGAGGGAATGCTGCAGGGGGCTTGGGCCCTTATTCTCTGCGCCCCCGTGCTGGTTGCCAGCGTTGGCGCGACGGTCTTTGTGGTCCAGCGCCGTGCCCTTGCCGGTAACGACAGCCAGGCTGAGCGCTCGGACCAGCTGTTCTGGGATTTGTTCCTGGGCGCAGCTGTTGCTGTCCCCGCCCTGCTGATTCCCACCCTGCTCTCGCCATGGACAGGCCTGTTCCTCGGAGGGGCGGGGGTGGCGACCGGTATCGCTGCCTACCGCGGAACACCAAAGTACCTGGCAAAGCGCAGCGCCAAAAGAGAAAACCATGCGCTTGAAACCGCACACCTGGCGGCGCAGGCGCAGCATGACGAGCTGATCGCGCGATGGCGCCGCTACGAACTGGACCCGGCGTGCAACATCGATTTTCCGGCCTTGACCGACGTGCGCACGCCGGAAACGTCCGCCCTCATTAAAGCCATGCGCCATGCGGAGGCCCTGCGCTCGGCCGCCCACCAAGGCTATCCCGACGCCGTCAGCAGCCTGGGTGCCAGCCTCGCTGCCGCTGAGAGGGCGGCTGGGCTTCCGGCGGAGCAGGCCTAGCGCCAGACGTTAAGGGGTGTGTCGGCGGCGCTGGAGCAGGCGGTGATGCCGGGGATAGCATCCGAAGATGAAGCCAGACGAAATACGCGATCGTGACCAGTTCGGCCGGCTGCTGGAGGACCGCGGGGTGTGGCGGCAGGCCACCACCCTGGAAGCGGCGGGCGAGCTCACCGCCCGCTGGCTGGAGGGCGGAAGCTCCTACCAACCAGGACACTTGGCTCCCGGCTTTGACGAGGAAACCTCCCTTATCGCGGAGGAGCTGGCGGAGCTGAACCGGAACGGGCTGTTCACCAAGGAATCGCAGCCGGGCCTGAAGTCGGAGACTGCGGCACAGCGGCAGTACGTTACAGGCTTCTGCAGCGCGGCCGTGGCCGGAGAACTGCTGGCGCTCTCCACCCGCAGCGAGTTGGTGACGATAGCCCATGCCCCCGGCGAGTCGAGCAGCGCCGCCATTCCGGTCACGCTGGCCGGTACGGAGGTCACCACGGTGCTGGGCTCCAGTGAGAATCCGGTGACTGAAGACCAAATCCGGGACTGGGCGGAGGAAACCAACGATTCCCTGGCGCTGCTGCTGGCCGACTCCTGGTACGTGGAAGTCCTGGACCCGGTATGGGGCCGCAATGATGTCCTGCTGCCTGCGGTCCTCGGGTCACTGACCAGGCAGGCTTAGGACAGCCACTGAACCCCGCGACCGCAAACGCGATGAAGGCCGGGTGCAGCCCGCAGGCTGCCCCGGCCTTGTTTCGAGTGGCTTTAAAGCTCCACCGTGCTGCTTTCCCCGACGCTCATCCGGCTGTTGGTGACCTTGGACTTCACCCATTGGAGGACAGTCGCTGCGGTCCCGCCGGGGCTGGTCCAGTACTCTGCCGAATCCGAGTCGATGCGCAGCAGACACACCTCAGGAGTGTCCGGTCCGTTCGGGAACCAAGCTTCAACGGCCTGGTTCCATAACTCGCGAATCTTGGCCCGGTCGGTTACCACTGCCGCAGTTCCCGCCACGGACACCCACTCGGTGTTCTTGCCAAAGGCGACGTTCACGCGCGGGTCAACCCGGACATGCGCTACCTGAGATGTGCCAAGGCCGGTGAAGAACCACATGTCGCCGTCGTCCTTGACTTCCTGGACGGCCAGCGGACGGCTGACGAGGGCACCTTCTTCGTTGATGGTGGTCAACATTCCGATCTTGGAATCGTTGATGATTTCCGTAACCTTGCTGATGCTCTGGGCGTCAGACATGCCTCACCTCTTTCGTCTGCAGTCGGGGACGCTCCCCATTCCGCCAGCCTATTAGTAAGCATGCTTATTTACCAGCGGGCGGGTCGCCCCGACCCCGGCTGCCCGGGGCGCTCAGGCGCCGGCAGGAACAGCCACCCTTGCCACTTCGGCGATGCGGGCGGCCGTTTGCCGGCCCATCCGGATGGCGCCATCCACATGCTGGTAACCCTCTGCCGCAAGGTCGGAGGAGGACCAATAGATAGGACCAACGGGAGCGTGCTGGTCCTTGCCGTAACGGTGCAGGCCGCCCAGGTCGTAGCTGGCCGCGTACGCGCCGCGGGTCCATTCCTCCGAGCCCCAGTCGGATTCGTAGTAAACCTCCGGCGTCAGGGCGGCGTCACCGAGGTAGCCGGCGATGGACGCCAGGATGGCCTTCTTACGCTCTTCGGCACTCAACTCGAAGACGGCGTCGGCCCTTTCATCGGAAACGAAGCCCACCAGGGTGCCCCGGGTGTCGCCGTGGTTGGTGTTGTCGTAGACCTCCTGCACCAGGGCGTCGGCGCCGAAGCAGGTGCCCGAGAGTCCTGCTTCCCGCCAGAACGGCTTGCTGTAGACCGCGTGCACCTTGATGACCAGGCCAAGGGACTGGTGCTGGTGCATCTGGTGCTGGCGGCGCGGCAGGGGCGGGTTGAACGAGACGCGGGAGTAAAGGTTGGGCGGCACGGCCATGATGACGAACCGGGCATTGACGGTGGCGCGGTCCGACTGGACCGTGACCCGATGGCCGCCCTGGGTGTCCGGCTCCCACGTGACGGTGCGCACCGGGGTAGCGAGGACGACGTCGTCGCCCAGCTCCTGCGCCAGCAGCTGGGACACCTGCTGCATGCCGCCCACAACACGCCGGTCCAGGATGAAGTCCTCGTCCGTCAGGTGGGTAAAGGAACCGGCGGAAGCTGCCATCAGGACTGCCTGCAGGGCGGAGAACGCGTGGGCCGGCTTGGTGAGCATGCCCCCGGCGATGAACAGGCCGATGTTCCTGCAGGCTTCTTCATTAGCCGAATTTTGCCGCAGCCAGTGGTGGAACGAGATGGTGTCCAGCTCGCGGGCCTTCGGGTGCGCCCAGGGTTCGGTGGCGCCGATTTCTGCGGAGAGTCCGTCCAGCAGGGACACCAGGCGGTCCATTTCGACGGCGGTGGAGGGGTCCACCGGGAAGGTGTCGCCGGTGTACCGGACGGGGATGCCGTCCGCGCCGAGGTACACGGACTCGCCCTGCCGATAGCGAGGGTAAGTTTCCAGGCCGAGTTCGTCGAGGAGTTCAAGAAGGACGGTTTGGTCCGGCGAGACCCATTGGCCACCGATTTCCAGCATTGCGCCGTCTACGGTCCCGGTCCAGGTGCGGCCGCCGACGCGCTCACGCGCCTCAAGCACGGCAACAGTAAGTCCGGCCTTCTTCAGTTCGCGGGCTGCCGTCAGTCCGGAGGGGCCGGCTCCGACGACCACGACGTCGCGGTTCAGGTTCAGCATGATGTCCTCTCTGCCTCCCGGCCAGGCAACCGGAAGCACTAAATGAATGCCATTCATTTACTAGAACTATAGCCGCTTGCACCGGGGACCGGAAGTGCCGGATGGAATAATGCAGGAGACCACAACAGAAAGGGCAGGAATGCCGGCAGTATCAGCCGCTCAGGGACGCTCCACCGGAGACGTGGGGGTCCGGCGACGGCGGGCCGGCCGCCCGTCCGCCGCGGTGCTGGATAAGGCCGGAATCACCGCGGCCGCCCTGGAGCTCATCAGCCGGAAGGGCTATGACGGCCTGACCATGGCCGCGCTGGCGAAACAGCTTGAAGTTGCGCCGTCCGCCCTCTACAACCATGTAGCGGCCAAGGGTGACGTCCTACTGCTCCTGGAAGACCACCTCACGTCACTGGTGGACGTTTCAGGCTTCGGCGCTGCAGCTTGGGAGGACGCCGTACGGACTTGGGCCTGGAGCTACCGGAATGTGTTCGCCGAGCACACCCCGTTGATTCCGGTGATCGCAGTGCTGCCTGTCACTGACGCACCCCAGACCCTGGCCATGTACGAAACCGTGAGCAAGGGCTTCATCGAGGCAGGGTTCCCGCAGGAGCAGGTGGTGCCCGCCATTGTGGCGCTCGAGTCCTTCATTTTCGGGTCAGCGTACGACGTCACGGCGCCGGAGGACATCTTCGAGTCCGGCTCCCTGGCTGAGTCCACCCCGCACTTCACCGCGGCCGTCCGCAGTTCCGCCAGTGCTGCCGGCGGGGCCAGTGCCGGCGGCGAGCGGGGCCGGCCTGCCGATACCGCCTTCAAGCTGGGGCTTGAGCTGCTGATCTCGGGCCTGGCTGCATTGCGGGGCTGACAGCCAAGTGCAGCAGACCCAGCCCCCGGGATCGCGATCAGGTCTTGTAATACAAGTCTACAACTTGTATCCTAAGGAGGTGGGCGAAGGAGCCCAGTCCCGCCTCTAGGAGAATTCATGAGCCCCGTCGACCTGATCCGGCACGTCAAACTGTCTACCGCCCGCCTCCCCCTCGCAGTTCCCATCAGCGACGCAAAAGTCTTCACCGGCCGGCAGAAACCCATGACCGAGGTTGTCTTCCTCTTCGCCGAAATCACCACGGAACTGGGCCACACCGGCGTCGGCTTCAGCTACTCCAAGCGGGCCGGCGGACCCGCGCAGTACGCGCACGCAAAGGAAGTGGCCGAAGGCATCATCGGCGAGGACCCCAACGACATCGCCAGGATTTACACCAAGCTCCTGTGGGCCGGCGCCTCCGTGGGCCGCTCCGGCGTCGCCACGCAGGCACTCGCCGCCATCGACATCGCGCTCTACGACCTCAAGGCTAAGCGCGCCGGCCTGCCCCTGGCCAAGTTCCTGGGCTCGTACCGCGACTCTGTCCAGACCTACAACACTTCCGGCGGCTTCCTCAACGCCACCTTGGACGAGGTGAAGGCACGCGCCACCCAGTCCCTTGAAGAGGGCATCGGCGGCATCAAGATCAAGGTCGGCCTGCCGGACAGCAAGGAGGACCTCCGCCGCGTGGCGGGCATCCGTGAACACATCGGCTGGGATGTTCCGCTGATGGTTGACGCCAACCAGCAGTGGGACCGTGCCACGGCACTGCGCATGGGCCGCCAGCTGGAGGAGTTCAACCTCATCTGGATTGAGGAACCCCTGGACGCCTACGATTTCGAGGGCCACGCCCACCTGGCACAGGTCCTGGACACCCCCATCGCCACAGGCGAGATGCTCGCGTCCGTGGCCGAGCACAAGGGGCTTATTAACGCCAACGGATGCGACATCATCCAGCCGGACGCCCCCCGGGTGGGCGGCATTACGCAATTCCTCCACCTGTCCGCCCTCGCGGACGAGCGGGGACTTGGCCTGGCCCCGCACTTCGCCATGGAGATCCACCTGCACCTTGCCGCCGCCTACCCGCGCGAGCCCTGGGTGGAGCACTTCGACTGGCTCGACCCGCTGTTCAACGAACGCCTCGAGACCAAGGACGGCCGCATGATCGTTCCCGACCGCCCGGGCCTCGGCGTCACCCTCAGCGACCAGGCGCGCGCCTGGACCACCGACTCCGTGGAGTTCGGCAAGTAACCTTGTTGCCATGAGCCGGAACCTCACCGCGGACCTCGCCGCAGACCTTCGCAACCGCATCGTGGACGGGGTTATCCAGCCGGGCGAAAAGCTGCCGAGCGAAAACACGCTCATCAGCGACTTCGGTGTCAGCCGGACAGTCGTGCGCGCGGCGCTGACGAGGCTCCAGGCCGAGGGACTTGTCGAAACTGAACGGGGAAGGGGCAGCTTCGCCCTCACCCCGCCCTCAGACGGACCCCGGCCAGCCCCCGGGGCCCGTCCCGTGGCAACCATGGAGGACCGGCTCCACCTGCTGGAGTTCCGGATGGGCGTGGAAACGGAAGCCGCCGCCCTTGCCGCCCGGAACCACACGGAGCGTCAACTGCGCGCGGTGACCGCTGCCCTCGAAGAGTTCACTGCCAGTGCCGGCCATCCGGCGCACGCCATGAAGTCGGACTTCGAGTTCCACCGCGCCGTCGCCGCTGCCTCCGGTAACCCCTACTACTCCGATTGCCTCGCCGCGCTGGGCCAAACGATGATCGCAATGCCGCGCACCCGGCTGATGACCGGCGTCGAGCATTACGCCCGGGACCACTTCGATCAGGTGGTGCAGGAGCACCGGTCCATCTCGGATGCGATCGCGGACGGGGACGAGGCTGCCGCGGCGGCCGCTATGCGCAGCCACCTGTCGAATTCCCGACGACGGTTCAAGGCTTCCGCACGCCCGTAGCCCCGGCGCGTCCCGGCCACCAACCGGACCCAGGGCTTTATTCGCAAATCCGGACCTTGAAGACCAGGATCCGCGAACAAGCCGGGGCATTCGGGCGATGAACAACGAAAAGAGCCCCGGTCCTAAGACCGGGGCTCTTTCATCTGCGTGCGCGAGGGGGGATTTGAACCCCCACGCCCTTTCGGACACTGGCACCTGAAGCCAGCGCGTCTGCCGTTCCGCCACTCGCGCGCAACTTCTTCCACAAGTCGGCCCGGTTTCCCGGACCCGAAGCCTTGTAAAAGCAGCGAGATCAAGCATAACGGACACTGCGGGGAAAACACCAATTGGGCATCTCCTGCTCCCCGGGAAGGGCAGGAAGGCTTCACGGGCCAGTCGCCGGTTTCTGCACCAGGCTGCCACGGAAGAAGGGCGCGCCGGCACCGTAAACCGAACTTTTGCAAGTGCCCGCGCGTTGCCGATTAAGGTCATTCACAGGCCTGCCCAGTAGTATCTGATGTAGGAGTGACTGCTGAAGGCGGGCACAACGCTGACTTGTGAGCTGCACGTCACGTGCGGCTCCTGAACTGAAACTGCACCGCAGCCGGGGGGAAAGGAGAAGAACCATGGGTCTGCTGGACAAAGTTGAACGCGGCATTGAAAAGGCTGTCCGGGGCGTCTTCTCCACCGGCTCGCGTGCGCAGGTTGAACCTGTGGAAATTGCCAGCAGGCTGCGCCGGGAAGTGGACCACAAATCCCTGACGGTCACAGCCGGCAGGACCTTGGCGCCGAACGTTTTTGACGTCCAGCTCAGCGATGACGACTTCAAGCGAGCCCAGGACTGGGGCACGCCGCTGGCCGAAGAACTCTGCGATGTGGTCATCAACCACGTCCGCAGCCAGGGCTATACCCTGCAGGGTTCAGTGCGGATCTCCTTCCGCAGGGACTCGGACCTTCGGCCCGGCGACTTTGAAATAGTGTCTTCCACGGAAAAATCCGGCGGCGCAGCAGCTGCCCGGGCACCGCGTCCCAACGTACCGGCCGCGCCCAACCGGCAGCCGGTCAGGCTCCAGCCGGTGCTGGACATCGACGGGCAGCGCTACTCCCTCAACGCCCCGTCCATCGTCCTTGGCAGGTCCTCTGACGCCGATATTCATGTTGAAGACACCGGCGTATCACGCCGCCACCTGGAAATTCGTACGGCCAACGGCGTGACCAGCGCCGTGGACATGGGCTCCACCAACGGCAGCTACGTCAACGGCCAGAAGGTGTCAGGGAGCACTGAACTGACTGACGGCTCCACCATCACGATGGGACGGACAAAAATCATTTTCCGCCTTCTGCCCGCCAATCCTGGTGGTCGCACATGAGTGACTTGACCATCACGGCCCTCAGGTTCGGCTTCCTCCTGCTCCTCTGGGTGCTGATCTTCAGCATCGTCTCGGCCATGCGCCGGGACCTCATGGTGGGACGCAAAGCCGCCTCCGGTGCTCCTTCCCAGCGCGAGGTCCGCAGGAACCCCGGACTTGCCGAGGCCGCGCCGCAGCCGGTGAAGCAGCAGGCCCGCCAACTCGTCGTCATCGAGGGCCCGCTCAAGGGAACCTCCCTTCCGCTGGCTGCCAGCCCGATCCTCCTCGGACGCGCCCAGGAAGCAACCCTGGTTCTGGAGGACGACTACGCCTCCGGCCGCCACGCCAGGTTGTTTCCCCAGGGCAGCCGCTGGTTCATTGAGGACCTTGGTTCCACGAACGGGACCTACTTGGGGGACCAGCAACTTACCCGTGCCCTGCCGGTTGAGCCAGGGGTACCCGTGAGAATCGGCAAGACGGTCATCGAATTGAGGCCATGACCGTGGCCCTTCCGCAAGACCCCGCCAACGGGCCCCGGCCCGCGCAGCGGCCCCTCATCATGCGCTTCGCCGCGCGCTCGGACGTAGGCCGGATCCGCTCCAAGAACGACGATTCCGCCTATGCCGGCCGGCACCTGGCCATCGTTGCGGACGGCATGGGCGGCCACGCCGGCGGCGACGTTGCCTCCGCCGCCACTGTCCTGGACATGATTCACCTGGACCGCGGCGACTATGACGGCGACGCTGCCACAGTCCTGGCCGACGAAATCCAGACCGCAAATTCCCTGCTCTCCGAACTCGTGCACCAGAACCCAAAGCTGGCGGGCATGGGCACCACGGTCACGGCGCTCCTGCTGGCCGAGGGAAAGCTGCACTTCGCCCACATCGGCGATTCCCGGGCCTACCGGCTGCGTGACGGCGAGTTCGAACAGGTTAGCGTGGACCACACCTTTGTGCAGCGGCTGATCGATGAGGGCCGGCTTAAGCCCGAGGAAGCGGAAAGCCACCCGCACAAGAACGTCCTGATGCGCGTGCTTGGGGACGTTGACGCCAGCCCTGAGCTGGACCTCGACACCCTCGACGTCCGGCCCGGAGACCGCTGGCTCCTGTGCTCCGACGGGCTCAACTACGTTGCGGGCCATGCCGTGGAACGTACGGTCAAGGAGACCAAGGACCTCCGCGAGTGCGTCGAAACACTGGTGGACCTCACCTTGGAAGCGGGTTCCCCGGACAACGTCACCGTTGTGATGGTTGACATCGTGGAGGAAACGCCCGACGACGTCAGTACGGCTGCCGTAGACCTCATTCCTTCCACAGGCGCCGCCTCAGCCGCTGCCGCCGAGACAGCAAAAAGCATGTCGCAAAAGGAAGCTTCGACGCTGGAGGCCGCGGTCCGAAATGCCCGGGCCAAAGACGCAACAGGCTCCAGCTCCTCATCCAAGGACAGTACTGCCAGGGACGGGGCTTCCGGCGGCGGTAATTTACAGGATGCTGCTTCTCAGGGCAACGGGCCGAAGGAGAACGCGGACTCCGGCCCAGTCGACCCGGGATCCACCGATCCCCACCTGGGGGAGCACCTTTCCGCGGAAGTCCTGCGCGAGGAACTGGCCTCCCGGCCGCATGAACTGGTGGGAGCTGCAGCAGCGGCAGCAGCATCCGGTTCCATTCCCACCGTCGCCGGCCGCACGGTTGCGAGAAGGGCCGCGACGCTCCTGACCCACAAGGCCGAACAGCCGGGCGCCGAGACCGAGGAGACCTTGGTGCCGCTCAAGCCGCGCCGCTGGGTAACCTGGTCCATTGCGGCAGCAGTTCTGGTGGTGCTGGCCGTTGGCCTGGGGCTGGGCTACGCGTGGACCCAGACCCGCTACTACGTCGGCGAGTTCGATTCCCGTGTTGCCATCTACAACGGCGTCTCCCAGCGCCTTGGGCCGATCCAACTCTCCAGCCTCGAAGCCGTCACGGACATCCGAATGGATTCCCTGCCGCCGTTCTCACAGCAGCGGGTCCGCCAGACTGTCCCCGCCAACGATCTCTACGACGCCCAGCGGATCGTGAAAAACCTCGAACTGACCGGGACCACCTCCCCGGAGGAGGAGTGTGCGACGCCGTCGCCGTCCCCTGGTGCTTCCACCCCTGCGCCCACACCTGCGCCGACGGAGTCCGCTGCTCCGGCGCCCTCGCCGGATGCCTCTGCAGCTCCGGCAGGCCCCTCCCCGTCACCCAGTCCCACCGTCACCTGTGAGGCGGTCCGATGAGCCAACTCAGCACCACCCCCAAACCCCGGCGCAACGTTGAACTCGCGCTGCTCCTGCTGGCCCTGGCGGTCGGCATCGGCGCGAACATGCTGGTGGGGGTCGACCAGGAAAAGGCATTCGACTCGGATTTCTGGTTCCAGTCCAGCCTGCTGGCCGTGGCGGCCCTGGTGTTCCACGGGGTCCTCCGCTTCCGCGCAAAATATGCCGACCCAGTAATACTTCCGCTGGTCGTGGCACTGAACGGTCTCGGGCTCGCCATGATCCACCGCCTCGACGCCCCGGGTGCCGACACGGGCAACAACCAGCTCCGGTGGACACTGATTGCCATGGCTGTGGCCATCGCGGTCATCTGGTTCCTCAAGGACCACCGCATCCTGCGCCGGTTCACGTTCATTTCGCTGGCGGCCAGCGCCTTGCTGCTCATCCTCCCCCTGATCCCCGGGATCAGCGCGGGCGAGATCCTCGGCGCCCGCGTGTGGATCCGGCTCGGACCCATGACCTTCCAGCCCGGTGAAGTCGCCAAAATCACCTTGGCTATATTCTTTGCCGGCTATCTCTCCTCAAACCGCGACCTTATCCTGCTTGCCGGCCGCAAGATCGGGCCCCTGCAGTTCCCGCGGTTCAAGGACATGGGGCCGATGATCACCGCCTGGCTGGTCAGCATTGGCGTGCTCATCTTCCAGCGCGACCTTGGCTCGTCGGTACTGTTCTTCGGCCTGTTCATTGTGATGATCTACGTGGCCACCAGCCGCATCAGCTGGGTGGTGATCGGCCTTGCCCTGATCCTTGGCGGGGGCTTTGCGGCGTCCCGCGTGTTCTCCCACGTGCAGCTCCGCATCGACGGCTGGCTGAACGCCTTCACACCCGAGGTTTATGACCGTTCGCCCGGCGGCAGCGGCCAGATTGTCCAAGGACTCTTCGGCATGGCCAACGGCGGACTGGTGGGAACGGGCCTGGGACAGGGCCGCCCGGACCTGGTGCCGTTTGCCAACAGCGACATGATTATCGCCTCCCTCGGCGAGGAACTCGGCCTGGTGGGCCTCTTCGCCGTCGTCATGATGTATCTGCTGCTCTTCACCCGCGGCTTCCGCGCCGCCCTCGGCACCCGGGATGCCTTCGGCAAGCTCCTGGCCTGCGGGTTGTCCTTCGCCGTGGCGCTGCAGTGCTTCGTAGTCATCGGCGGCGTCACCCGCCTTATCCCGTTGACCGGCCTGACCACGCCCTTCCTGGCCGCCGGCGGTTCGTCCCTGCTGGCCAACTGGATCATCGTGGGCCTGCTGCTGATGATTTCGCATACAGCGCGGGGGCCGGTGGATACCACCCCGCTGAGGCCCGGTGAGGCTGCGGAATCCATGGGCATAGATACTCCAACTGAGGCGGTGAAGCAATCGTGAACCAGGCGATACGGCACTCATGGGTGGCAGCCATCGCCATGTTCGCCCTGATTTTCGGCGCCATCAGCTATGTGCAGGTGGTGGGGGCGGATGAGCTTAAAGCGAATCCGTGGAACCAGCGTGCCATCCTGCAGAACTACTGCAACGACCGCGGGGCAATCATCGTGGGCGGTTCGCCGGTAGCTGAGTCAGTGGAGGGCAACTCCGAAACCTGCAAGTTCCAGCGGACCTATCCGCAGCCCGAACTCTACGCCGGAATCACCGGGTACTTCTCGCAAAACTTCGGCGCCACCGGCCTGGAGCAGTCCATGGGCGAGGTACTGACTGGCAACTCGGACCAGTTGTTCCTGGACCGGGTGGGCCAGCTTTTCCTGGGGAACCAGCCGAAGGGCGCGTCGGTGGAGCTCACCATCGACCCCGAAATCCAGCAGCTCGCCTACAGCCTGATCCCGGATGGACAGCGCGGGTCCATCGTGGTCACCAACCCCAAGACCGGGGCGATCCTGGCCATGGTTTCGAAGCCGTCCTACGATCCCAACCGGATCGCCACCCAGGACCCCACCGCCGAGACCGCCAACATCAATGAACTGCTCAAGGTCCCCGGCATCAACTTGAACCAAAACGTCAGCGGTCCCACGGGCGAACTCCTGGCTCCCGGGTCCGTCTACAAACTGGTGGACACAGCCGCGGCCCTCGCATCAGGGAAGTACAACAAGGACAGCGTTCTTCCCAACCCGGCAGAGATGCCGTTCCCGGGCATCCAGTACACGCTGCCCAACTATGCCGGCGGCAATTGCTATACCCGGGACACGGCCGGATTCGCGTTCGCGCTGCAGCAGTCCTGCAATACACCGTTTGCGAGCATTGCGTTGGACCTGGGCAGGGACGCCATTGCGGAACAAGCTGCAAAGTTCGGGTTCGGCGAGGACATGGGAGACCAGCTCAAGCTCGGCTACGCCCAGGAAAACAGCTTCCCGGATGACCTTGATGCTCCGGGCCTGGCGCAGTCGGCAATCGGCCAAAGGGACGTCCGGGCCACCCCGCTGCAGGTCGCGCTGATGACCGCCGCGATCGCCAATGACGGCGTGCAGATGAGGCCGAACCTGATCAAGGCCCTGCGCTCCCCGGACCTGCGAATCATTGACGAACCGCAGCCGGAGCAGCTGCGCACCTCCACCACGCCGGAGATCGCCAACCAGATCACGGAGTGGATGGTCAGCGCGGTCAGCGAAGGCATCGCCAACCGGGCGGCCGTTCCCGGTGTCCAGGTGGCGGGCAAGACAGGAACTGCGGAGCTCGGCAACGGCAGCAACAACTCCTGGTTCACCGGCTTTGCCCCCGCGAACAACCCGCAGGTGGGTGTCACGATCGTCATGGAGGGCGTGGACATCACCACCGGAGCCCAGCTAACCAGTCCGAACGCGAAGAGAATTTTTGAGGCGGTGTTGAATAAGTGAGGCCTACAACCGGAATCACCCTCGGCGGCAGGTTCCAGCTGACAACGCGGATCGCGATTGGTGGCATGGGGGAAGTCTGGAAGGCGAAAGACCTCGTCCTGGGCCGCATCGTCGCCATCAAGGTGTTGAAGGAGGAATACACCGGTGACCCGGGATTCCTTCAGCGTTTCCGTGCCGAGGCCCGCCACACCGCACTGCTGAACCATGTGGGCATTGCCAACGTCTTCGATTACGGCGAGGAGGAGGGCTCCGCCTACCTCGTCATGGAACTGGTCCCGGGCCAGCCGCTGAGCAGCATCATTGAGCACGAGCGGGTCCTGTCGCCGGACCGCACCCTGTCCATCATTGCGCAGACCGCCCGTGCACTGGCGGTTGCACACGCCCAGGGGCTGGTGCACCGGGACGTCAAGCCCGGCAACCTCCTGATAACTCCTGACGGCCGGGTCAAGGTCACCGATTTCGGCATCGCCCGCCTCGCCGACCAGGTGCCGCTCACCCAGACCGGGCAGGTGATGGGCACCGCGCAGTACCTGGCACCGGAGCAGGCCACCGGACAGACTGCCACCGGCTCCTCGGACATCTACTCGCTCGGCGTCATCGGTTACGAATGCCTCACCGGCCACCGCCCCTTCTCCGGGGAATCCCAGATCGCCATTGCCCTGGCTCAGGTCAATGATGCCCCGCCACCGCTTCCGGAAACGCTTCCGGCCCCGGTCCGTGCACTCCTGATGTCGATGCTGGCCAAGGACCCAAAGAACCGTCCCGAGAATGCCATCAAGCTGGCAGAGGCGGCCGAGGCCATCCGCAACGGGGACATCAGCGCCGCCCGCGCCGCAGTCCCAGGCATGCTCCTCTTTGATGCTGATACCGGTCCCATCACCGCTCCGGTGGACACCACCACCGCACCCACCGGCGTCATTGGTGCCCAGCGGGACACTTCCCCCACGCCAACTTCAGCCCTGCCGGTGCTCGGTGCGGGTGCGGCAGGTGCGGCTGCCGGCGCAGCAGCAGCCGCTGCCGGGGCATCTGCGGCGGACGGCGATGCCCCCCAAGGCGCCCTGGCCCGGGCCAATGCCCTCGCTGCCGAGCGCAGTTGGGTTCCGGATGAAACGACGTACGACGACGAGCCCGCCGATGAGCCGCAGCGCAAGGGGCGCAGTCCATGGACCTGGCCGCTGATCGCACTGATCCTGCTGCTCCTGTTCGCGCTGGTGGGTTTCTTCCTCAGCCAGCGGGGGATCCTTTTCCCGTCCAACGACCCCACCAGTGCGGCCACGACGAGCAGCCCCCAGACCACCAGCGCCGCCCCCACCCGGACATCGCAGGCTCCCACTCCCACTCCCACCCGGGATACGCCGATGCCGACAACTGCCCCGGCTCCGCAAACGGTGAACGTCATTCCGGAGGCCTATCTGGGGAAGGACTACCGGACAGTTCAGTCGCAGCTCTCCGCACTTAACCTCGATGTCAGCGTTCAGCCACAGGTGGACGCCGACTCGGCGCCGAACACAGTCATTGGCCTGTCCCGCTCAGGGTTGGTGGAAGTTGGCTCACCCGTCGTCATCACCTATGCCGTAGCTCCCGAGCCCGTACCCACCACCAGTTCCGCTCCGGCTCCCGCCCCTTCGCCCACCACTTCCTCGGTGGCAGCGCCGACACGGGAGTCGCCCCTGCCCGACTGCACCGACGGCGAGCTGCCGGGTGCCCCGCCAACCTGCAAGCCGTAGCCGCCAGGACAGCCAGTGAATGAGTCACCGCGCACACCGCTCCACCGGGAGGACAGCCTCCCGGTGGATAACCGCCGCATCTTGAGCGGCCGCTACGAGCTGGGCAGCCTGATCGGCCGCGGCGGCATGGCCGACGTCTACCGTGGAACCGACACCCGGCTGGGGCGGACGGTGGCCATCAAGCTCCTGCGCCCGGACCTGGCACGTGATCCCCAGTTCCAAGCCAGGTTTAAGCGGGAAGCCCAGGCAGTGGCCGCCCTTAACCATTCCTCCATCGTTGCCATCTACGACACCGGCGAGCACCTGGTCCACGACGGCTCGGAGGAGAACGTCCGGGTGCCCTACATCGTGATGGAGTTCGTGGAAGGGAAAACCATCCGCGAACTCATCCGCGCCCGCGATGTCAGCATCGACCAGGCAATTGACTACTGCCTCGGCGTACTCAGCGCCCTCGAATACAGCCACAAGGCCGGGATAGTCCACCGGGACATCAAGCCGGCCAACGTGATGTACTGCGAAGGCACCAACTCTGTGAAGGTGATGGACTTCGGGATTGCCCGTGCCATCGCCGATTCCTCTGCCACCATGACCCAGACGCAGGCCGTGGTGGGTACGGCCCAGTACCTTTCGCCCGAGCAGGCCCGCGGCGAATCGGTGGACGCGCGCAGCGACCTCTACTCTGCTGCCTGCCTGCTCTACGAAATGCTGACATCCCGGCCGCCGTTCATTGGCGACAGCCCTGTTTCCGTCGCGTACCAGCATGTCCGGGAAATCCCCGAGCCTGCCAGCAGCCTGAATCCTCAGGTGGGCCCTGCCTTGGACAGCGTGCTGGCGAAGGCGCTGCAGAAGAACCGTGATGACCGGTTCCAGGATGCCGCTGCCTTCCGCCGTGCGCTCCGCGCCGCAAGGTCCGGGGTTTCGGTTCCCGCCGTGCCGGCTTCCGAAGCGCCCACCGACCCCAACGACCATGTCCCGGCACCCTCGGCTCCGGCCACCGAGGCCCTCGCCGTCACGGGAGCCGCTTTCCTGGACGACGCACCCACAGGCCGGCTGACTGCAACCCATGCCGCCGGCCAGCGGACGGCTGTGCCCTTTACGCCCGACTCCGATGATTCCGCTGCCGATGCCCTTCCTCTTGGCCTTCCTCCCGAACGTGAGCGGAGCGCACGGCAGAAGTCGCGACGTCGTGCGTGGATTGCCACCCTGGTGGTCTTCACGCTGCTGGTCCTTGCCGGCGGCGCCCTGTGGCTCATCAGTATTATCAACCGGCCCGCTCCCGTGGTGCCGAAAGTCCAGGTCCCGGTGGTGGCGGCCATGACCGAGTCGGCGGCGCTGCAGGAACTGTATGGTGCCGACCTTGAGCCCCGGATTGTGCGATCCCAGCATGAGACTGTGCCCAAGGGAATTGCCATTGGAACAGATCCTGCTTCCGGTGCCTCCCTGGACCCGGGGGCAGAGGTAATCTTGAACGTTTCAGAGGGCCCAAGCGCCATCGTGATCCCGCAGGACCTGCCGGGCAAGACCGAAGCCGCGGCCAGGGATATCCTGCGCCAAAGCGGCCTGGTGGGAGCCCCCTCCACCACGATGGCCAACAGCGCCACGGTCCCGGCAGGCATCGTTATTACCACCAGCCCGGCCCCCGGACAAAGGGTGGCCTTGGACAGCACCGTTGAACTGGTGGTGTCAACCGGAAAGGTCATCCTCCCCGAGCTGCGGGGGCGCACCCGCGAAGAAGCAGAGGCAGCACTGAAGGAGCTGGGACTGGTGCCGGTTGTCGCCGAGGCCGAAAACCCGCAGGTGGAGCCTGGCAGGGTGACAGACCAGAGTGATCCGGCCAACGCCGCAGTGGAACAGGGCAAGACCGTCACGATCGTCGTAGCCAAGGCCCCGCCGCCCCCGCCGCCAAGCCCCACGCCGACGCCGACGCCGACGCCCAAGCCGACCCCGACCAAGGACGACGACGACTGACCGCGCCCGGCGCGGTACGGCTTAGTGCTGGATGAGTGGGCTCAGTTTGGCCGCCCGGGCAGCCGCGCCTTTCATCCCCAGCGACTCCAGCCAGTTGCCCAGCATCTGGTAGCCGCCCTCGGTCAGCACCGATTCGGGGTGGAACTGCACGCCGCACAGGGGTGCTGTCCGGTGCTGCAGCCCCATCACTACGCCTGAGGCAGTCTCTGCCGTGACCTCAAGGACATCGGGGATGGTTTCCCTGACGGCTGCCAGTGAGTGATAGCGGGTTGCGCTAACGGGGGAGGGCAGCCCGGCAAAGACGCTGGTGCCGATGTGCTGGACCAGCGATGTCTTGCCGTGCATGAGTTCGGGAGCGTGCGTTACTTTCCCGCCGAAAGCTTCGGCAAGGGCCTGGTGTCCCAGGCAGACGCCGAACATGGGGACGCTGTTCTCGCCGCACCATTTAATCAGTTCAATGCAGACGCCCGCTTCGGCGGGATTGCCGGGGCCGGGTGAGATCAGCACACCGTCCCGGGTACGTGCCAGTTCAATGGCTTCTGCGAGCGTGACGTCATCGTTGCGGACAACGGTGGTCTCGGCGCCGAGCTCCTGGAGGTACCCCACGAGGGTGTAGACGAAGCTGTCGTAGTTATCCACCACGAGGATTTTTTTTGTGGTCATGGCTGGCTTGCTGAACCAATCGTTGAGTCGGTGAATTCGGTGTATTCGGACATCCAGGGGAAAAGGAACTGAACCATCAATACCAGTGCGGCGGCAATGAGCACCAATGAGGTGATGATCCGGAGCCAAAGCGGTCCGGGAAGGTGGCGGAAGATCCAGCCGTACATGCTTAGGCCTTTCCGATCGCTGCGGCCACCTGGTCCGCAATCTCTGCCGGCGGTCCGGCTGAGGCGGGGCGCCAGCTGTCCAGCACGGCGTACGCGATGATGCGTTCTTCTGCCCCGAAGCGCGGGTTGCAGCTTGTCATGGTCAGGAATCTTTCGGTGGGAGCGACGCCCGGGAGCGTGGGCACCGGCTCCAGCACGTCGGTGCGTGAGGGCATCACGATCTGGTTGTTGCGGAAGACGTAGACGTAGTAGCCGTCCTTGGTCTGGACGTAGATCTTGTCGCCGGGGACCAGTGTGTGGATATTGTCCAGGACTGCACCGTGGGTCTGGCGGTGTCCGGCGACGGCAAAGTTGCCTACCGCTCCGGGCATGGCGGTGGTGTTGTAATGCCCCAGTCCCAGGGTGTCCAGCACGTCACTGGTGGTTCCCTGCACGATGGGCCGGGTGTAGTTCGCGCCGAACCTCGGGATATACATGATGCCGATGGTGCCCGCATGGGCCGGGGCGGACGCCACAGCAGGCTCACCGAAGTCCTCTTCGCCGGCGGGCGGACCGGAAGTGTCCGGCGCCGCCGGGGGAGCAGCACCAAGGTCCTGGGCGAACTCCTTGATGACCTCGCTCTGCCTGGCGTCGGACTCCACGTTGGTCCACCACAACTGCCAGGCGACGAAGAGCAGGAGGATGGCGCCTGCCGTGATGAGCAGTTCGCCCACCACCTGGACCGTCCCGCGTAAAATCACGACGGCGGCAGGCGGCGCAGCGGCTTGCGTCGCCTTCTCCTGCAATACCACGCGTTCTCCTCCGGGCGGTTCGGACGGGCACCGGCGGCCCCTGAACTGCGGCTAGAATTGGCTGCTAGTAAGAATCAAGATTTGACCAAGATCGCGCAGACCGCTGGTAATTTCCTTCTTGCAGGATACCAAGCCCGGAACGCCGAGCTTGCCTCAGTCAGCCCAAGGAGAGCCAGTGCCCGAGTCAAAGCCGCGCAAGAAGACTGCCAGCACCGAACAGCCGGCCTCTTCTTCCCAGACGTACAAACCCAACCCTGTATGGTTCAAGCCGGTGATGTTCGGCTTGATGCTCATCGGCCTTTTTTGGATCATCACGTTCTACATCAGTGAGGGCCGCTTTCCGGTGCAGGCCTGGGAATCGTGGAACATCGTTGCCGGTTTCGGGATCGCCATCGTGGGCTTCCTGATGACCACCCGCTGGCGCTCCTAGCATATTTTCCGCCGGGACTGCCCGGCAGGTACGTCCCGAAGGAGAGATCCCATGGCTCCCGACACCGCAGGTGTCCTGTTGGGTGAGGACGGCCTGGCCCGTCCGGCGTGGGCGGCCTTCGATGCCCTGATGCGGGACTACTACGACCAGGAGTGGGGCCTCCCCGTAAGGGACGAGCAGGGGCTCTACGAGCGCATTTGCCTGGAGGGTTTCCAGGCTGGGCTCTCCTGGGCAACAATCCTTCGTAAACGCCCTGCGTTCCGCCAGGCGTTCTCCGGCTTCGACCCCGAGGCGGTGGCGGTGTTCACGGACGCTGACGTGGCGCGGCTGCTGCAGGACCCGGACATTGTGCGGAACCGCGCTAAGATTCTGGCCACCATCAAGAATGCCCGGGCCACCCTCGCGCTTCGTGCAGAGGGAGGGCTGGTGGATTTTGTGTGGCAGTTCCAGCCCGCTGCTACCCCCCGGCCGCTGGTCCACGCGGATATCCCCACGCAATCCGTCGAATCCATTGCACTGTCCAAGGCCCTGAGGAAGAAGGGTTTCTCCTTCGTTGGCCCCACCAGCATGTTTGCCCTGATGGAAGCCATAGGCATGGTGGACACCCATCTGTTGGGAAGCCACCGCAGGGGGTCCTCCGGCATCTGGCAAGACCCCGCCCAGTCATCATCGGATACGGGCCAGCCATGAGCTACTGCCCGGTAGGCCAATCCGCTTTTCCCCAGCTGTTGGGAAAGTTATCCACAGTGTGGATAAGCTGCGGATACCTGTTTGGGGCGCAGCACCAGCGCGGGGGCGCGGGCACTGGAGTCTGAATTTGCGCGCCGCATACAGTTATTAACAATGTGGAATACCTGTGGATAAGCATCCCGCCGGAGCTTCGATCTAACGTTGTTGGCGGACCGGGTGGTGGCTGGTTATCGAAATGCGGTTGAAGGCGTTCATGGTAACGACGAGCCAGCTGACCACTGAGAACTCTTCCTCGGACAGGTGTTGCCGTGCGTAAGCCTCCTCTTGCTCCTGGGACAGGTGGCCCGGCAATGCCGTGATGCTCTCCGCCATGGCCAGGGCAGCACGCTCTTTATCTGTGAACAGCGCAGTGTCACGCCACGCGGGCAGGACAGCCAGCCGTTGCTGGGTCTCTCCCTCCTGGAGGGCTTCCTTCATGTGCAGGTCCAGGCAGTAGGCGCAGCCGTTCAACTGGGAAATCCGTACGTTAAGGAGTTCCATCATCCTCCGGTCAATGCCCGCGTCCCTGGCCGCATCCTTGACCTTGAGCCCCAAGCCGTTGAGGGACCTCCACAGGGCTGGATGCTGCTTATCAAGGAAGATGTGCTTGGTAGTAGCTGTCATGGACTCTCCTGGGAAGGCGCGATTACAGGGTTCGGCACCTGAAGCTTATCCACTTACCAACATGGGGATACCCACAACTTATCCACAGGTGTGGAAAGCGGCCGGGTACAGGAAGGCGGGAACGGCGCGCACGCTGTGATGCAGGCTCCCGGCCCGCAGAAAACTACACACCTGTTCTTTATTAACAGTGTGCATAACCCTGTTGAAAGATCCTTAGGGTGCCGGGCGGAATGTGCTTTGCTGCCCCAGCAGCCCTCAGTTATCCACAACGGCACGTTTTATCCATGGTTTGTCCACTTAAGAACAGGACTATCCCCAAGACTTATCCACAGGTGTGGAGAAAAGCGGGCGGATCTGGGGAAACTTGCCGGGATCTGGCGGTTGTTGGACCCTGGGGAAAAGAACTACAGGCGTGTAAGTTACCAACACTGTGGATAAGAGCTGTGGAAAAAGAAAGACACCGCTGTCCCAAGGACAACGGTGTTTCCCTCTCCCTCTGCGGGCCCGGTCCGAAGCCCTCAAACTGGAGTTAGATCGAGACCCGTATCCAGCTCACTGCGATCAGCAGCGCAAGCACGGCCAGCAGGCCGGCGGCCTGCAGGAGCCCCTGGCGAGGGCCACGTGGGGTGTAGGCGAGGACTGCTGCGCACAGCCCGCCGGTGATGAGTCCGCCCAGGTGGGCCTGCCAGGCAATTTGGGGAATCAGGAAGCCGATGACCCCGTTGATCGCTATCAGGACCCATAGCTGCCGGGTTTCGCCGCCGCGTTGGCGCTGGACCAGCAGCATGGCACCAAAGAGCCCGAAGATCGCTCCGGAGGCACCCACCACTCCCACCAGTCCCTGGCCGGGCACCAGCACGGGGTTCAGCAGCAGGTAGCCCACAGAGCCGCCCATGGCGGACAGCAGGTACAGCGCCAAAAAGCGGACCCTGCCGAGGAGCGGCTCGAGGGCCTGGCCGAAAATCCACAGCGTGTACATGTTCAGCAGTATGTGCAGCAGGGAATCCGGCGAGTGCAGGAAGGCTGCGGTGAGCATGCGCCAGGGTTCGAAAACGCCGTACTGCGGGGTGGCAAAGATGTTGTTGTAAGCAAACTGTTCGTACACGGCCTGGCCTGGGATGAGCCATTGCAGCGCGTATACCACCAAACATGCGGCGATGATCCCAAACGTCACCACAGGTTTGCCGCTGGCTACGGCGCCGCCGTAGACCGTCCGGACTTCCGGCGTCGAACGTTTTGTTTCGTTGACGCAGTCAACGCATTGGAATCCGACGGCGGCCGCCCGCTGGCAGTCGGGGCACGCGGGACGTCCACAACGCTGGCAGCGCACATAGGAGGGCCGGTCCGGGTGCCGCGGGCAGACCGGAACCTGCGCGGACGGCTCAGCCGACGGAATTCCGTAACTCATGGACGGGCGTTACAGCTGTTCAATGTCGATGCTGTTGATGGTGACGTCCTCAACGGGGCGGTCACCCATGCCGGTGCGGACACCCTCGATGGCGTCGACAACCTTCTTGGAGTCCTCGTCAGCCACTTCACCGAAGATGGTGTGCTTGCCCTGGAGCCAGTCCGTGGGGATGGTGGTGATGAAGAACTGGGAGCCGTTGGTTCCCTTGCCCATCTGGATGCCGGCGTTGGCCATGGCCAGCTTGTAGGGCTGGTTGAAGCTCAGCTCCGGGTGGATTTCGTCGTCGAAGCGGTAGCCGGGTCCCCCCGTTCCGCGGCCCAGCGGATCGCCCGCCTGGATCATGAAGTCCTTGATGATGCGGTGGAAGATGGTCCCGTTGTACAGCGGGGTGCCGGTCTTGTCCTCGCCCGTTTCCGGGTGGGTCCACGCCTGCTCGCCCGTGGCAAGGCCAACAAAGTTTTTGACAGTCTTCGGCGCGTGGTTGCCAAAGAGGTTGACGACAATGTCGCCGAGGCTTGTGTGGATGGTTGCTTTTGCAGTTGCGATGGCAGTCATAACGCCATTCTTTCACGGCGCCCACAGGCAGAAAGGACTGCGGCGGGAGTTCCGCGCTCGGTGAAATCCCCCTAAAAACCGCAGAGAGAATAGCCGGTGAACAGCAAGCCACGTAGGCTAACCACAGAACCGTCACATTAATTGGGAGGTAGTTGTGAAGAAATCGGATCGTATTGCCCGTGACCTTGAGTTGTCTGTCATCGGCGCTGTAGAAAACGCCAAGGATTGGGCTGCCCCCCGTGTGGAAGCAGCCGTGGACCTCCTGCAGCACAGCTTGGACACGGCATCCCCCAGGATCCAGGAGGGCCTCAAGAGCGCCGCACACAACCTGGCTGACGGCGTTGCCACTGTGACTCCCCGCATCCAGGATGGACTGGCTCAGCTTGCCCCGAAGATCAACGACGCTGTGGAAGGTGCCTCCCCACGGCTCCACGAGGCGCTGGACAGGGCTACGCCCGTTGTCCTCAATGCCCGTGACCGTGTGGTGGTTGAGTACCTGCCCCGGCTTTCGGACCAGATCGGTCTCGCGTCGGATGCAGTCCACCGCACACTTGAAAGCACCCCGGCCCGGGTGGATGCCGTAGCCCAGAAGCTTGGCGATGTGGGCATCATCCATGCCATCCAGGAGCAGGCGCAGGCGCAGGCGCAGGCAACAGGCACGCAGCTGAAGGCGGCTGCCTCCGAAGCTGGACGCACAGTGGGCATCCAGCTCGCTCAGCCTGAACCGCCGAAGAAGCAGCGTGGATGGCTGATCTTCGGCGTCGTCGCCGCGGCTGTGGCTGCAGGTGTTGCCGCCTGGAAGGCCTCCAAGCCGGTTGAAGACCCGTGGAAGACGCCGTCACCGGTCACCCCTGCCCCTGTCCCGGCAACCACCGTGAACGAGGTGCAGGAAGCAACGGCCGAGGCTGTGGAAAAGGCAGGAGCGGCAGCGGCTTCTGTTGCCGATACCGCCGCCGGCAAGGTGGAGGAGTCCGGCGACAAGGCAAAGCACGTGGCTGAGGACGTTGCGGACAGCACGGCATCGGCCGGCGAGGAAGCAAAGACCGCCAGCGGGAACGTCGCTTCAAACATCGGCAACAGCGGCAAGGGTACTGCCCAGTCGTGATGCAGAGGTAAACCGTATTCGTATTGGTGTTGCCCGTCCTGCTGGGCGGGCAACACCGGCAGGAAATGGCTCCGTCCACGGACGGGGCCATTTCCTTTCCCGGCCTTCTCTGGCCCCTCCCCTACAGGCGGTCCCGCGTCCGGGGGCGAAAGCTGTTGGATGCTAGATTTGAACTGATGTCAGCCGAACGATCCTCTGGGGATGCCTTGAACGACGCAGCAAACCTGCCCCGCGTTTCCATTGTTATCCCGGCCTATAACGAGGAGAGCGTCATCCGGCAGTGCCTCATTGCTGCCATCTACCAGTCCGTGCCCGCCCACGAGATCGTGGTGGTGGACAATTTGTCCAAGGACCGGACCGCCCGGATCGTGCGCCAGATGCAGCTCGAATACCCGGAAAGTCCCCTGGTCCTGCTCAGCCAGGACAAGGAGCAGGGGCTTATCCCTACCCGTAACTTTGGCCTGGACCATGCCACGGGGGACATCCTGGGCAGGATCGATGCCGACTCCGTTGTGGAGCCGGACTGGGTGGAGCAGGTCCAGCGGGCTTTTCTCGACCAGTCCGTCCAGGCGGCCACGGGACCGGTGGTCTACTACGACATGCCGATGCGCCGTTTCGGCCTTAAAGCTGATGACAAGATGCGCCAGCTCATGCTGAAGCTTGCCAAGCACCAGTACCATTTCCTCTTCGGCTCCAACATGGCCCTGAGATCGTCCGCGTGGGACATTATCAGGGCCGAGACATGCCGGGACGAAAAGGACGAGATGCACGAGGACATCGACCTGTCCCTGCATCTGGCCGAGCATGACCTGAAGATCCAGTACTGCCCGCAGATGGTTTCGGGCATGTCGGCAAGGCGGCTTGAAGACTCACCCCGGGACTACCGCTATTACGTCACCCGGTTCGACCGTACGTACAAGGCGCACAACGTCAAGAAGATGGCCTTGAAGGCTCCGATGGTGGTCTTCTTCTCAGTGTATTTTCCCGCCAAGCTCCTCCGGGCCATCCATACCGTCAATACAGCCCAGCCGGTGCGCCGCGGCGGCCAGTAACAGCTAGTCCGTTCCCAGCTCCGCAAGCGGCCGGTCCGACGGCGGTTCATGCCCGTCATCCTTTCCCCGTCTCCCGGCCCTGCCTGCCCTTTGGCCGGTGACGACGACGGCGAGTCCCGCCAGGATCAGGGCCAGCCCGGCGTAGGTGCCGGCAGGGAGGGTCTCCTGCAGGAAGACTGCGGCAAGAATTGCCGCGCCAGGGATTTCCAGGAGGATAATCATGGAGACCAGGAGCGGGCTCATGGTGGCCAGCAGGTGATTGAACGCGGTGTGGCCCACCAGTTGCGCACAGACCGTAATGGCCAGGATGCCCAGCCACCCCGCCGCCTCGAATCCTGCCAGCGGTTGACCGCCCAGCACCGCCATGACGGCGACGGCCGCGGCGCACATCCCGTAGCAGAGCGCGGTGTACGTTCCCGTCGTCATGCTCTGCCGTGCCTTTCCTCCCGCCAGTGTGTAGAGGCCGGCCAGCAGTCCGCCAGCCAGTGCCAGCAGGTCGCCCAGCAGGGCCTGGGGTGAGGAACCCATGTCGAACCCGGTGATGGCAGCGACGCCGCCAAAAGCGATGCCAAGGCCCACCAGCACCTGCCAGCGGTGGCGTGTCCCCCGGAAAAGCTGGAACACCGCGATCCAGGCGGACTGCAGGCACACCAAGGCGGTCGCGGCTGCCACCGAGGTCAGCTGCAGCGACGTGATGAAGCAGGCGAAGTGCAGCGCCAGTGCGACGCCGGCCAGCAGGCACCAGCGGAACTCCCCTTGCGTGATCCTGCCGAACTGCCGCGGCTCCCGGACCAGGGTGGGAGAGGCCATGACAACAGCACCGATGGCGTTGCGCCAGAAGGCTATGGCGAGTGCGCTCACGGTTGTGGCGCCGAGGGTGGCAGCAATCAGTGGTCCGGAGGAGGCCACACCCAGGACACCGATCGCTGCAAGAAAGAAGTTCACTGGACAACCCTAATGGGCGTTCCGCCGGGTCGCCTGCCGGCACTTGGCCGACTCGTGGGTATGGAAGCTGGGGAAAGCAAAAGTCCCGGCCCGCGTTTCCGCTGACCGGGACTTTCCCATGGTGGAGGCACGGGGACTCGAACCCCGAACCCCCTGCTTGCAAAGCAGGTGCGCTACCAATTGCGCCATGCCCCCATAAGAAGCAACCCATCCATCATACCCTAGAACCCGGGAGCCTTTGACCAGCTCCGGTCCAGGGCGCCTGCGCTAGTCCACCGTGTCGGTTGACTTGCTCCAGACATCTTTCTGGGCCTCAGACTCCTGTGCTTTCCGGTAGACCAGGACGCCTGCGATCGCCGCTGCCAGTACAAGCAACTTCTTCACATGCTCCCCGTTCCGGTCCGGCTGCACATTGTGCGAACCAGACCTCCACTTGAACCTGCACAGGTTCCGTGGGCGTACCAGGACTTGAACCTGGGACCTCTTCGTTATCAGCGAAGCGCTCTAACCGCCTGAGCTATACGCCCCGATGCCTCATCGGGCCGAGACATGACTTTACAGCACATCCCGGCCCGATCTCAAATCGGGCAGTTTCCCCGGCATACGCCGGTGAAACCGGGACCTAGTCGTCCGTGAGGGTGACGCCGACGCCGCCCACCAGGGTGGCGGAGATGTTGTAAAGCACAGCGGAGAGCATGGACAGTGCGGTCAGCAGGACCACGTTGACCACAGCGATGATGGTGGCGAAGGATGCCACCTGTCCCAGGGAAGCCACCTTCTTCAGCTCAAAGCCGCCGCCTTCGGTGCCGGCCAGGGTACCCAGCAGGCTGTCCACCTGATCGAAGATCCCCGTGAGGTCCAGAACCGTCCACAGAACGATGGCAGCAACCACCGTGACAATGCCCAGGGCGACGGACAGCAGGAATGCCATCTTCAGGACGGACCACGGGTCCACCTTGCTGATCAGCAGGCGGGCACGGCGGACTTTGGCCTTGGGAGCAGGCTTGACCAGGCCGGGAGTGCCCTGTCCCGGCGCCCCGGCGGCAGGCCGTTGGCCGGGCTGGCCCGCGGGGCGCTGCCCTGGTTGAGCCGCGGCCGGACGCTGGCCCTGCTGTCCTTGTTGCCCCGGCTGGCCCGACTGGCCGCTGGGACGGTCACCCTGGAGGGGCCGCTGGCCGGGAACTGCAGGGCGCTGGCCCGGGGCAGCCGCGGGCGCGGACGGCCGCTGCTGCGGACGGACGGGGGCATTCACGCGTGGTGCGGCCGCGGGCCGGTTGCCGTCGGGAACAGTGCTGTTCGACTTGGGAAATGAGTCGGGATTACTCACTCGTTACCTCCGTGTAGTCTTCGTTCGGCTCAGCGTCGCCCGAGGCGTCCTCTGACTCAACGGCCGGTGATCCTTCTGCCAGTGCTGGGTTGGCAGATTCCCCGGGGGTTCCGCCATCTTCAGCCAACGTTACGTCATCCTCCGGCGATTCCTCGCCCACAAGACCGCGTTCACTGTTGCGTGCCACTTCGATGATGCGGTCGTTCTTATCCGGCTTGGCAAAGATCACGCCCATGGTGTCGCGCCCCTTTGCGGGTACGCCGGCAACGGAGGAGCGAACCACTTTGCCGCCCTCCATGACCACCAGAACCTCATCCTCCTCCTGGACGATGAGAGCTCCCACCAGGTCACCGCGTTCCTCCGCGAGCTTGGCCACCTTGATGCCCAGCCCGCCGCGCCCCTGGAGGCGGTACTCCTCAACGGCGGTGCGCTTGGCATAGCCGCCCTCGGTCACGATGAACACGTAGGAACCGTCAGTCACCACGTTTGCCGCGAGCAGTTCATCGTCCTCGCGGAACTTCATCCCGGTGACGCCGGAGGTGGCCCGGCCCATTGGACGCAGTGCGTCTTCGGTGGCGGTGAAGCGGATGGACTGTCCCTTCCGGGATACCAGGAGCAGGTCGTCGGTCTCGGAAACCAGCTGCGCTGACACCAGTTCATCGCCGTCACGCAGGTTGATGGCAATCACACCGGCCGACCGGTTGGTGTCGTAGTCCTCCAGCCGGGTCTTCTTGACCAACCCGCGCTTGGTGGCGAGCACCAGGTACGGCGCCTGCTGGTAATCCTTGAGGTCGAGTACCTGGGCGATGTGTTCGTCCGGCTGGAACGCCATGAGGTTGGCCACGTGCTGGCCCTTGGCGTCACGGCCCGCTTCCATCAGCTCGTACGCCTTGGCGCGGTAGACGCGGCCCAGGTTGGTGAAGAAGAGCAGCCAGTGGTGGGTGGTGGTGACGAAGAAGTGCTCCACCACATCGTCGCCCCTCAGCTGCGCGCCCTTGATTCCCTTTCCGCCGCGTTGCTGGGAGCGGTAGTGGTCGCTACGGGTCCGCTTCACGTAACCGCCACGGGTAATGGTGACCACCATCTCCTCTTCGGGGATGAGGTCCTCCATGGACATGTCGCCGTCGAAACCCATCAGGATCTTCGTACGGCGGTCATCGCCGTGCTTGTCCACGATCTCGCCGAGTTCAGTGCTGATGATCTCCCGCTGGCGCTGCTCAGAGGCAAGGATTTCGTTGTATTCGGCAATGAGTGCTTCGAGTTCCGCGTGCCTGTCCTGGATTTTTTGCCGTTCCAGGGCGGCAAGCCGGCGCAGCTGCATATCCAGGATGGCGCGCGCCTGCAGCTCATCGATGTCCAGCAGTTCCATTAGCCCATCGCGAGCGGCTTCAGTGGTGTTGGACGCACGAATGAGCGCGATTACTTCGTCCAGCATGTCCAGCGCCTTCAGGAGCGCCCGCAGGATGTGGGCTTCCTCCTCGGCCTTGCGCAGCCGGTACCGGGTGCGCCGGGCAATGACGTCCATCTGGTGGGTGACCCAGTGCCGGATGAAGGCGTCCAAACTCAGGGTCCGGGGAACGCCGTCCACGATGGCAAGCATGTTGGCGGAGAAGTTGCTCTGAAGTTCGGTGTGCTTGTAGAGGTTGTTCAGCACCACCTTGGGCACGGCATCGCGCTTGAGCACGATGACCAGGCGCTGGCCCGTGCGGCCCGAGGTTTCATCGCGCAGGTCGGCGATGCCCTGGATCTTTCCGTCCTTCACCAGTTCGGCGATCTTGATGGCCAGGTTGTCCGGGTTCGCCTGGTAGGGCAGCTCGGTCACCACCAGGCAGGTGCGTCCCTGGAGTTCCTCAACATTCACCACGGCCCGCATGGTGACGGAGCCGCGCCCTGTACGGTAGGCGTCCTCGATGCCCTTGTGGCCCAGGATGGTTGCGCCGGTGGGGAAATCCGGTCCCTTGACCCGCAGCAGGAGTTCCTCCAGCAGCTCCTCGCGGCTGGCCCCGGGATTGGCCAGGTACCACTGAACGCCATCGGCTACTTCACGCAGGTTGTGCGGCGGGATGTTGGTGGCCATGCCAACGGCAATGCCCGAGGATCCGTTGACCAGCAGGTTGGGGAACCGGGCCGGCAGAATAGTGGGTTCCTGGTTCTTGCCGTCGTAGTTGTCCTGGAAGTCGACAGTTTCCTCGTCGATGTCGCGGACCATCTCCATGGCCAGGGGCGCCATCTTGGTTTCGGTGTAACGGGGTGCGGCAGCGCCGTCGTTGCCCGGTGAACCGAAGTTGCCCTGGCCCAGGGCCAGCGGGTAGCGCATGGTCCAGTCCTGGATAAGGCGGACCAGCGCGTCGTAGATCGCGGTATCGCCATGCGGGTGGTACTGGCCCATAACCTCGCCCACCACGCGGGCGCACTTGTTGAAGGAGCGGTCCGGCCGATAGCCGCCGTCGAACATTGCGTAAAGGACCCTGCGGTGCACTGGCTTGAGGCCGTCACGCACGTCGGGGAGGGCGCGGCCCACAATCACAGCCATCGCGTAGTCCAGGTAGGACCGCTGCATTTCGGTCTGCAGGTCCACCTGTTCCACGCGGTCGATCAGTACATCGCCTTCAAGAACGGTGTCCGGAGTACCGGCATCGGGTGCCGGGGTCTCGGGTGTTTCGTCGCTCATTTAATTTTATTTCCGTTTCAGGTATATGTCAGTATCCGAATATCTGTGGAAGTGCTTCCTAGATATCGAGGAACCTGACGTCCTTGGCGTTCTGCTGGATGAAGTTACGGCGGGACTCGACGTCCTCGCCCATCAGGACCGAGAAGAGCTGGTCGGCAGCCAGGGCGTCGTCCATGGTCACCTGCAGCAGCGTGCGGTTGTCCGGATCCATGGTGGTGTCCCACAGTTCCGTGTAGTCCATTTCGCCGAGGCCCTTGTAGCGCTGGATGCCGTTGTCCTTGGGGATCCGGCGCCCGGCGGCCTGGCCGGCCACGAGCTTCGCATCGCGTTCGCGGTCGCTGTACACGTAATCGTGGGCGGCGTTGGACCACTTGATGCGGTAGAGCGGCGGCTGCGCCAAGTAGACGTAGCCGTGCTCGATGAGCGGACGCATGTAGCGGAACAGCAGTGTCATCAGCAGGGTGGTGATGTGCTGGCCGTCCACGTCGGCATCTGCCATCAGGACGATCTTGTGGTACCGCAGCTTTGAAAGATCGAAGTCTTCGCCGATGCCGGTACCGAAAGCAGTGATCATGGACTGGACTTCAGCATTGCCCAGGGCCTTGTCCAGGCGGGCCCGCTCCACGTTCAGGATCTTGCCGCGCAGGGGCAGGATGGCCTGGGTTTCGGGGTTGCGGCCGCGCTTCGCGGAGCCGCCTGCAGAGTCACCCTCCACGATGTAGACCTCACACTTCTCCGGATCCTTGGAGGAGCAGTCGGAGAGTTTGCCGGGCATGCCGAACGATTCCAGGGGGCTCTTGCGGCGGGCGTTATCGCGGGCCTTGCGGGCAGCCATGCGGGCCTGCGCTGCCGAGATCGCCTTCCGGATCACGTCGCGGGCAGGACCCGGGTTGCGTTCCAGCCAGTCACCGAGTCCGTCGGTGACCACACGCTGGACGAAGCCCTTAACCTCCGAGTTGCCGAGTTTGGTTTTGGTTTGGCCTTCAAACTGCGGTTCGGACAGCTTGACGGAAATGACGGCGGTGAGGCCTTCCCGGATGTCGTCACCGGTAAGGTTGTCCTCTTTTTCCTTGATAATGCCTTTTTCCCGCGCATAGCGGTTAATCAGGGAAGTCAGCGCGGCGCGGAAACCCTCTTCGTGGGTGCCGCCTTCATGCGTGTTGATGGTGTTCGCGTAGGTGTGGACGCTTTCAGAGTAGGCATTGGTCCACTGCATCGCCATTTCCAAGGCAACCCGGCGGTCCTTGTCCTCCGTTTCGAAGGCGATCACGTCCTCGTGGACCACTTCCACCTTCTTGCTTGAGTTCAGGTGCTTGACGTAGTCCAGCAGGCCTTCGTCGTACTGGTACACCACCGTGCGGTGCTCTGCCCTGACCTCACCTTCGGTGACGACGCCGTCCAAGTCGAGGTCGGCGTCGTCATCTTCGCTGGTGGACGTGCGCTCGTCGGTGAGCGTGATGCGCAAACCCTTGTTCAGGAAGGCCATCTGCTGGAAGCGGGCGCGAAGCGTCTCGAAGTCGAACTCGGTGGTTTCGAAGATCGCGGGATCGGGGTAGAAGGTCTGGCTGGTACCGGTGACGTCCGTTTCTTCGCCCTTGACCAGGCTGCCCTGGGGCTTGCCGCCATCAGCAAAGGACATCCGCCAGACATGGCCCTGGCGCCGTACCTCGGTATCTACCCGGCTGGACAGCGCGTTGACCACGGAGATGCCCACGCCGTGCAGGCCGCCGGACACCGCATAGCCGCCGCCGCCGAACTTGCCGCCCGCGTGCAGGATGGTCATGACCACTTCAACCGTGGGCTTGTGCTCGGTGGGGTGCATGTCGACGGGAATCCCTCGGCCGTCGTCAACAACCTTCACGCCGCCGTCGGCCTGCAGGACAACCTCGATGTGGGTGCAGTACCCCGCCAAGGCCTCATCCACAGAGTTATCCACAACCTCATAGACCAGGTGGTGGAGTCCGCGGGGGCCGGTGGAGCCGATATACATGCCCGGGCGCTTCCGCACCGCTTCCAGCCCTTCGAGGACAGTAATATCGCTGGCACCGTATTCCCGGGGGGTCGCCTCGGCGGCGGGGGTGTCAGGCTTAGGGGCATCCTCGACTGCGGGTTCAGCTGCCAGAATATCTGTATTGTCGTTAGCCACAGGCGCTGTCGACTCCTCTGTTCTCAATGGTGGCCGGCCGAGTCCTCTCCCTGGGTTTCCTTCAGGAAATTCATCCGCCAACAGGCACAAACGTGTAGCGCAGGTGACTTGTTGGCGGAGGGATCCGCACTCCGCGTGCTGGAAGCGCACGGAAAACGGACTCAGTCAACGTTTCACCGGCGCCCAGTTATCTACAACGATTCTACCGCGGATCGCGGCATTTCCCCGCATTCCGGGGCTGTCGGAAGGCAGTTATGTGGCTGTAAGAGGCCATTGACCGCACCTAGGGCGCGCTGGCAGTACGGCCTCCGGGTTCCTATACGCCCTCCCGGCCTTTGAAGCCTCTACACGCCGTCGGAGCGATTTTCAAGGCTCCGGTGGCGGCGCTACCCATAAGTGTCCCGCGGTCCGCGGCCATTCACGGAGCGGCCGCCCTTGCGCCAACTGGGTGCGGCAGGGCCAAGCACCTGCATACTGGTAACCACGCCATCGCCCAGTTCCACCCGAAACTTGTCCAGCAGGCTGCTGCTGAGGAGCCGCAACTGCGTGGCCCATGCGGTTGAATCACAGCGGACGTGAAGGGTGGTATCAGAAAAACTTTCCGGAGTGCAGTGCGCCGAAATCTCCGGCCCCACCAGCGTGGCCCATTCCGCCATCACCGACCCCACCGCCACCGGGGAAGTCCACCCCCGTTCGGCCACCAGGCGGCCAACCACCTTGCCCAGGCCCAGCGGGTCGCGGCCGGTTGAGTGGAACTGGCTGAAGCCGCGGGTATCCCGGATACCTTTTTTGGCTTTCGTCGTTCCGGGGCGTGGCACTGCGCGACGGATTTCCCCACGGGCCGCAGCGGCCTCGCGCATCCGGTTCAGGGCAACCTGCGGAGCATCGATGGCGTCGGGATCGCGGCCGGGCTGCAGTCGGCCGCCTTTTTCACTGTCCCTGTTCATCAATACCTCCCGGGATGACCTTCACCCGCCGTCCGGACAGCTCTTCCGGGATATCGGCGTCGACGGCGGCGGTCACCAGGACCTGTTCCGCGCCGGAGACTGTTGCGGCCAGTTTACGCCGCCGCTGGACGTCCAGCTCGGCAAAAACGTCATCGAGGATCAGGATGGGAGCCGAACCTCCGGTGCGGGTATCGTCCAGCATCACATAGTAGGAGGCAAGCCGCAGGGAGAGGCACATGGACCAGGTTTCGCCGTGCGAGGCATATCCCTTGGCGGGTGCCTGCCCCAGGACAAGTTCCAGTTCGTCGCGGTGCGGACCCACCAATGAGATGCCCCGTTCGAGTTCCTTGCGGCGCGATTCAGCGAAAGCCCGAACGTAACGCTCCGTGAGCTGCTCCACGCTGAACTGACGCAGGTCTTCCCCGTTTGGTGAAGCACCTCCAACTCCACTGCCGGTAGCGCCCCCCAGAGGCGCGCCGTCGTCGTCCATCTGGTTTTGGAGGCTTGAACGGTAGACCGCATCAGCGGGCTTTGACCCGTCAGTCACCTCGGCGTACGCCCTGGCGAGGTGCGGGCGGAGGCGCTCCACCAGCTCGAGGCGGGCATGCAACAGCTCGGCACCCGCCCTGGCCATATGCTGGTCCCAAACATCCAGGGTTGACTCATGGGCGGAAGAGAATTTGCCGGCCCTGGCGGACTTCAGCAGGGCATTGCGTTGTTTCAGGACTCGATCGTAATCGCCGCGCGTGGCGGCGTGATGCGGAACAAGGCTGGCCAGCAGTTCATCCAGGAAGCGCCTGCGGTTTGAGGGGTCCCCCTTCACCAGGGCCAGGTCCTCGGGTGCGAAAAGCACCGTCTGGCAGATGCCCAGCAGGTCACGCGCGCGCACCGGGTTGCTGCGGTTGATCCGGCCGCGGTTGGCCCGGCCGTTATTGATCTCAAGTTCCAGGACAGTGGTCTGACCGCCACGCACAAGCCGTGCCCGGACCAGGGCCCGGTCAGTCCCGAACCGCAGGAGTGGCGCATCGGAGCTGACCCGGTGGGAGCTGAGTGTGGCCAGGTAGCCGATGGCCTCCATCAGGTTGGTCTTACCGATGCCGTTGGATCCCACCAGGACGGTGACACCCGGGCCCAGGGCAAGGTCCACCTGGGCGTAGCTGCGGAAGTCAGTGAGCGAAAGGTGTTCCAGGTACACGCGGAATTCGACAATTCTGGGAACCTTCAGGGGCTCCCGGTGGATGCTGCTTGGGGGCTACTTGGCGGGACGGGTGGCATGCCCGCCAAACTGGTGGCGCAGTGCGGACACCATCTTCATGGCCGGTGAGCTGTCCTCCCGTGACTCGAAACGGGCGAACAGGGCGGCCGTGATGGCGGGCGCCGGGATGGCGTTGGCGATGGCCTCTTCCACGGTCCATCTGCCTTCACCGGAATCCTCGACGTAATCGTCGATGTTCTGCAGACCCGGATCCTCATCGAGCGCCTTGACCAGCAGGTCCAGCAGCCACGACCGGACCACAGTGCCTTTCTGCCAGGCCCGGAAGGTGCCCGGCAGATCGCTGATGATGTCCTTGGAGGCAAGGAGCTGGTAGCCCTCGGCATAGGCCTGCATGAGGCCGTACTCGATGCCGTTGTGCACCATTTTGGCGTAGTGGCCAGCGCCGATTCCGCCCACGTGGACGAAGCTGTCCTCACGTTCACCCTCAGGACGCAGCGCGTCAAAGACGGGGAGCGCGCGTTCGATATCCGCAGCATCCCCGCCGGCCATCAGGCCGTACCCGTTCTGCAGGCCCCAGACACCGCCGGAGACGCCGCAGTCGACGAAGCGGATCCCCTTGACGGCGAGAAGCTCGCCGTGTTTCTGGTCCTCCGTGAACCGCGAGTTGCCGCCGTCGATCACCAGGTCACCTTCATCGAGCTTCTCGCCCAGTTCGCTGATGACGGCGTCGGTGATCGCGCCGGCGGGAACCATGACCCAAATGAGCCGGGGTGCCGGAACTGAGGCCAGGAGTTCGTCGACGGAACCAACGTCAGAGACATCGGGGTTGCGGTCGTACCCGGTGACCTCAACACCGCCCTTGCGCATGCGCTCCCGCATGTTGAATCCCATTTTGCCAAGGCCGATCAGTCCGATGTGCATGGTGGAACTCTTTTCTGCGCTAGGGGCGGGCAACATGTCGTGGGGACCAGAACGGCAACAACTGTCTGGGCCCACGCCGCCAGGGTTCCCTGGCCGAGCTTGCGAGGCGAGGGTGGCGGTGGGGACTAGTTGGGAAGGCGGACGGGCATTACCAGGTAACGGTAGTCATCCTGGTCCTCGCCGTCAGCGTCCGCCTGCGCCGTGATCATGGCGGGCTTGGGGGCAGTGGTGAACGAGAAGCGCACGAACTTGGTCTCGATCACGCTAAGGCCTTCCACCAGGTAGTGCGGGTTGAAGGCCACGGTGATGTCATCACCGGAAAGCTGCGCCTCAAGTTCCTCAGAAGCCTGGGCGTCTTCGCCTGTGCCGGCATCCAGGTTCAGCTGGCCCTGAGTGAAGGCCAGCCGCACCGGGGTGTTGCGCTCGGCCACGAGCGAGACACGGCGCACGGCTTCCACCAGCTCCTGGGTCTGGACAGTGGCATGGATAGGTGTTGAGTCCGGGAACAGTGACCGGATTTTGGGGTAGTCCCCGTCGACCAACAGGGAGGTGGTTGTCCTCCCGCCACTTTCGAAGCCGATGAGGCGGCTGTCGTCGTCGGAGAGTGCCAGGCTGATGTCACCGCTGTTGCCGAGGGTTTTGGCTACCTCGTTGAGCGTCTTCGCTTTGACCAGGGCACTGGTGGAAATTCCGGGAGTGACAGGCTTCCACGGTACTTCGCGCATCGCGAGGCGGTAGCGGTCGGTGGCCAGGAGCGTAATGAGGTCGTCCTCAATCTCCATCCGCACGCCGGTGAGGATGGGCAGGGTGTCATCCTTGCTCGCCGCAATGATCACCTGGGACACAGCCTGCGCAAAGGAGTCACCGGGGACTGTTCCGCTGATGGCCGGGAGCGGGGGAAGTGGCGGGTATTCAGCCTCAGGCATCGTGGCGAGATGGAAGCTGCTTCGACGGCAGGTGAGGGTGACTTTGTTGCCGTCGGTTTCCACGTCCACAGGAGCTGACGGAAGGCTGCGGCAAATGTCGGCGAGAAGCCGGCCTGAAACCAGGATGGTGCCTTCATCGCGTATGTCCGCTGCGATCTCGAGCCGTGCGGAGGTCTCGTAGTCGAAGCTGGAAAGGCTGACTGTCCCCGCTTCAGCCTTCAAAAGGAGACCGGAAAGGACGGGCACGGGCGGCCGCGGAGACAACGACCGGGCAGTCCACGTGACGGCTTCTGCCAGGACGTCCCGATCGACTCTGAACTTCACGGAAGGGTGCCGCCTTTCATTGCTGTTGCCATGTGGACCGGGAATTACGCAGGGAAACTCCGGAAGATGTTGCCGGCGCCCCGGCCGGTGCATGGTCCGCACAGATGGAAACCACACGGAAACCCAGGGATGGGAGCGCTTGCTGACAGCTTAGCCGGAAGATCCGGGATTAACCCATCCCCCAGGTCCCCGCCCCGACTCTGCGGAGGGCCGGAGGGCCCCACGCTGCACGCAGGGATCGATCTTGTTGTTTGAGGGATTTCAATTTTTTGGGATTCGTAGTGTTAATAACTGCTGTGGATTCTGTGGATAACGCGGGTTTGCGGCTTGGATCCGCGGTTAAGCCCTGTTCACGGACTGTGCGTTACCTGGGTTTTAAACAGGGTGTGGATGGGGACAACGTAAAGGCCTGTTTTTAACGATCCACAGATGGCTTAAGGGTTTTAAGCCCATTAACCGTGCTTGTCCCCTTGACTGTCCACAGGCTTATCCACATACACCTGTTAATAAGGTATAGAGTGCGTGACGCGATGTGGATTCAGGAGTCCCGTTGTTGCTGTTTGATGCGGTTGGTCAGTTCTGTCACCTGGTTGTAGATCACACGCCGCTCCGCCATCAGTTCCCGGATCTTTCTATCCGCATGGATCACCGTGGTGTGGTCGCGGCCGCCAAGTTCCTGCCCGATCTTGGGCAGCGACATGTCCGTCAGTTCCCGGCAGAGGTACATGGCGATCTGCCGGGCGGTCACGAGGGTCCGGGTCCGGGACTTGCTGCAGAGCTCTTCCATGCTGAGCTTGAAGTAGTCCGCAGTCTGCTGCAGGATCTGCGCGGACGTGATCTCCTGGGCTCCGTCGTCGGTGATGAGGTCCTTGAGGACCATCTCGGCGAGGGCCACGTCAACGGGCTGGCGGTTCAGGCTCGCGAACGCGGTAACCCGGATGAGGGCGCCTTCGAGTTCGCGGATGTTGCTGGAGATTTTCGACGCTATGTACTCCAGGGCGTCGTCCGGCGCGGACAGTCCCTCGCTCAACGCTTTCTTGCGAAGGATGGCGATGCGGGTTTCGAGTTCCGGGGGCTGGATGTCCGTCAGCAGGCCCCACTCGAACCGGGACTTCATGCGGTCTTCGAATCCAGCCAGCAACTTGGGCGGCTGGTCGGAGGTGATGACCACCTGCTTGTTGTTGTTGTGCAGTGAATTGAAAGTGTGGAAGAACTCCTCCAGCGTACGGTCCTTGCCCGCCAGGAACTGGATGTCATCGATCAGCAGGACGTCCACGTTCCGGTAGGTGGTCTTGAAGCTGGCACCTTCGTCATCACGGATGGAGTTGATGAAGTCGTTGGTGAATTCTTCGGAGTTGACGTACCTGACGCGGATTCCGCTGTAGAGCCGCCGTGCGTAGTGGCCGATGGCGTGCAGCAGGTGTGTCTTGCCGAGGCCGGAGTCCCCGTAGATGAACAGCGGGTTGTAGGCCTTCGCAGGTGCTTCGGCCACTGCCACGGCAGCAGCGTGGGCAAAGCGGTTGGAGGAACCGATCACAAAGGTGTCGAACACGTACTTCGGGTTGAGCCGGCCGAATTCATGGGACGTGCTGGGCAGCATGGGCTGCGGCTTCTGTTCAACGAGCTGGTCCGGGGAGAAGGAGGGTTCGACGACGGCGGGTTCAGGTTCCTGGTGAATGGGAACCAGATCGGTGTCCACGTCAATGGCGCAGCGGATGTCCTCCGAGAAGACGTTGTGCAGGGCGTCGTCCAGGGCCTCCTTGACCTGGGTCTGCAGGACTTCACGGGTGAGCTCGTTGGGAACAGCCACCAGCAGGGTGGAGCCAATGAGGCCCTGGGCCTGGGCAAGGATCACAAAACCCCGCTGCCGCGGTGAAACACGGTGATCCTGCTCCAGCAGGCTGACCACCCGCCGCCAGGAACTTCCGACAGTATTGGCTTGGTTGGCTTCGTCTACTGTCATCAATGGGTTCCCTCAAAACTTGCTTTGCCTGCATTGCCTGCAGCCGCAAGCACGGAACCAGGATCTGGTTCAGCTTCATCCACAGGGTTATGCACAGCACGTGGATAATCGGCTACTGGGCCACTCTAGGGGATCAAAAGGCTAGAAGATAGCTGGCAAGTAGCTTGTGGATAATTACACTGGTGTTGTTCTGAAAAGTGGGCTGTGAGCCACTTCATCCACAGGTATTCGGGGCATGTTAGGCACAGCTGGGGATAGCTTCCGCAAGCCGCTCCGGTTTGACTCAGGGCTGCAAATTGCCCTAACGTTGTGAAGTCCTTTGTGTCCGCTTTTTGGCCCCATCTGAATGTTCCAGGCGCAGTGCGTCTGGGCAGCCGGGGGAAGCGTGCATATACAAAACTTAGCGTCGGCCAGTTCTTCCCCATACTGATCGGGTGGGCGCACCTTTGATCCACTGGAGTAACTAACGTGAGCAAGCGGACTTTTCAGCCGAATAACCGCCGTCGAGCCAAGAAGCACGGCTTCCGCCTTCGTATGCGTACCCGTGCCGGCCGTGCCATCCTGGCAGCCCGCCGTGGCAAGGGCCGCACCGAGCTGTCGGCGTAAATAACTGACTCGTCGGTAGACATTTCTTTGCGAGTTTAAGGTGCTGGCCACCCGTAACCGTTTGAGGACTGCAGCCGATTTTTCAACAACTGTACGTTCCGGTGTCCGCAATGGACGCCGGAACGTAGTGTTATATACGGCAGCCATTGCTGCTGACGAACCCAGCCGGATCGGGTTCATCGTTTCCAAGAGTGTAGGGAACGCTGTGGTCAGGAACCTCGTTAAGAGGAGACTGAGGGAAGCAGGTGCTGCCTCATTGCGTGAGTACGGCACGGGTTTTGCCATAGTGGTCCGCGCGCTTCCTGCGTCCGCTAGTGCCAGCTGGGACCAGCTGCTGTCGGATTACAACGCAGCCCTGGAATCGACGATCACCCGTCTGGCCGGCCGCCCTGCCAGGAATGCGGCCAACCGTTCGGCCGGTACAACACAGGAGGGGACATCGCGTGCGTAACGCCACCGCCGTCGTCGCTACCTGTCTCCAACGCGGTGCCGCCGCCACCGGACTGTTCCTCTGGAACCTCCCCCGGAACATCCTTATTTTGCTGCTGATGGCTTACCGCAAGGTGATTTCTCCCTTGTACGGGCAAGTGTGCCGCTTTTTTCCTTCATGCTCGGCCTACGCCCTTGAAGCGATCACAGTCCACGGTGCCGTCAAGGGAAGCTGGCTTGCCGCCCGGCGACTCGGCCGCTGCCATCCATGGAACGCCGGCGGTGTGGACCACGTCCCCGCCGGTCATCGGGAATGGCCTGAGCACCAGACCCCCACAATTGTTGTGCTGAACAACCCGGACAAGTACCTGGCTGCTCGGACTGATGGAGAAGGCCGCAGGGCGGCCTGACGAATAGGGATAAGTAATGGACTTCTTTGAAACAATCATGTTTCCGTTCAAATGGCTTGTGTCCATCATCATGGTGGGATTCCATGAGGGACTGACTGCCATTGGGCTGCCGGAAGCCTCGGGCTGGACGTGGACGCTGTCCATCATCGGCCTGGTGCTGGTGATCCGTGCGGCACTGATTCCCGTGTTCGTAAAGCAGATCAAGGCGCAGCGCGGCATGCAGTTGTTGCAGCCGGACCTGAAAAAGCTCCAGGACAAGTACAAGGGCAAGACCGACCAGCTGTCCCGCCAGGCCATGGCGCAGGAACAGATGGCGATGTACAAGAAGCACGGGACCAACCCGTTCTCCGCCTGCCTCCCCATGCTGATCCAGATGCCGTTCTTCTTCGCGCTGTTTACCGTTCTTTCGGGCATTTCGACGGCCAGCCGCGAGGGCGAGGGTATCGGGGCCATGAGCCACGAGCAGGTGGTGCAGTTCGACCAGTCCACCATCTTCGGAGCTCCGCTCTCCGCGACGCTGCTCCATGGCACGCCCCCAGGCGGCAATGTCGTCGCCGTCTGGATCCTCTCCATCCTCATGATTTTGGCCATGACGGCCTCGCAGTTCATCACGCAGAAGCAGATCATGGCCAAGAACATGTCTGAAGAAGCCATGGCCAGCCCGTTCATGCGCCAGCAGAAGATGATGCTCTACATCCTGCCGATCGTCTTTGGTGTGGGCGGCATCAACTTCCCCATCGGTGTCCTGATCTACTGGACCACCACCAACCTGTGGACCATGGGCCAGCAGTTCTTCGTCATCCGCCGTATGCCGACGCCGGGATCCCCCGCCGCCAAGGCCCTCGCGGAACGCCGTGCCGCCAAGGGTCTCCCGGCCCTGCCCATCCTGAGCGGCAAGAAGGACGATTCCGACGATGCTGCCGCGGCCGTGGCACAGGCCAAGGGCCAGCGCATCCAGCCACAACGCAAGAACAGGAAGAAGAAGTAATGTCTGCCGAGAGCACCGAGCACGCCCTGTCCGCGGAGATCATCGACGATCAGGACGCCGCCAACGAAGAGACCTCCTCGCCCAGGGTGTCCTCCGCCAGCCGCTTGGAGGAAGAAGGCGACGTCGCAGCAGACTACCTTGAGGAGCTGCTCGACATTGCTGACATTGATGGTGATATCGACATCGAGGTACGCAACGGACGCACCTACATTTCGATCGTTACAGACGAAGAGTCCGATGCGCTTGACAGCTTGGTAGGTGAGGACGGCGAGGTCCTCGAGGCGCTCCAGGAACTCACCAGGCTCTCCGTGCTGTCCGCAACGGACAGCCGCTCACGGCTGGTGCTTGATATCAACGGGTACCGGCAGGAGCGTACCGGCCACCTGCAGAAGATCGCTGAAGATGCGGCAGCTTCCGTGAAGGACAGCGGCAAGCCCGTCGCACTGGAACCGATGAGCGCCTATGAGCGCAAGATCGTCCATGATGCCGTGGCTGACCTCGGACTGGTCAGCGAGTCCGAGGGCGAGGGTGCCGGACGCCATATTGTTGTATCCGCAGACTAGAGAATTGCTGATCCGCTAATCATGGTTGACATCACGGCAACTGAGCTGGCGGCCGCTGAAAAGATTTTCGGCGACCGGCTGGACCTGGCAAAACGCTATGTGGAGCACCTGGCCACCTCCGGTACGGAACGTGGCCTCATCGGGCCGCGGGAGATACCGAGGCTTTGGAGCCGGCATGTCCTCAACTGCGCCGTCATTGAAAGCGAGATCCCGGAGGGGCGCCATGTGGCTGACGTGGGCAGTGGTGCGGGACTGCCCGGACTGTGCCTGGCCATTGCACGTCCGGACCTGGAACTGACTTTGATCGAACCCCTGGAGCGCCGGGTGATCTGGCTCCAGGAAGTGGTGGACGATCTGGGGCTGGACAACGTGACGGTGATGAGGACCCGGGCTGAGATGGCGGTTGGCCAGGTACAGGCAGATGTGGTGACTGCGCGGGCGGTGTCGGCCTTGACGAACCTCGCCGGGCTGACCATCCCCCTGCTTGCCGGCAAGGGAGAAGTGGTGGCCATCAAGGGGCGAAGTGCGGGCGAGGAGATCGAGAAAGCGGCAAAGACCATCCGCAAGCTGGGCGGCGTGGAAACCACCGTCGTCACGGTGGGCGAGAACCTGCTCGAGGAACCGACTACCGTAGTCCGCATCGTTGTAAACAAGTCCCAAAAGTAGGCCTGGTTCAGGCCCGGTGACCAAACTCTGCCGGGTCCAGCAGTTAGGCTAGAGAACGGCAGCAAATTTGGCTGAACGAGAGTGAGTGTGCCCCAGTGACCAGTAGCGAAGCCTCCACGCAACGGATACCGCCGTTCGTGTCTTTGGGGTCCGCACGTTCCGTCGCTGGTCTCGGTGGAGCTCCCGGAAGAGGCGGAACGCACCCTGAAAAGGTTGCCCAGCGCTCCAACGCTGTAGCTGTTTCACGTGAAACGACCGCTGCTGGTAGAAATAACATCATCGATGCCATTGATGACTCAAGTCCAATAGCCCGCGAGTTGGCGCACGAAACAAAACGCCGGGAACGGTTGGTGGGACGCAAGCTGCCCCGGCCGGAAAATACCCGGGTGTTCACCGTCTCGAACCAAAAGGGCGGGGTGGGAAAAACCACCACGACAGTAAACATCGCTGCGGCTCTTGCCGCTGCTGGCCTCAACGTCCTGGTGATCGACATCGACCCGCAGGGCAACGCCTCGACGGCCCTGGGAATTGAACACCATGCCGACGTCGACAGCATCTACGACGTCCTGATCAATGATGTTCCGCTCGCCGATGTTGTTGCCCAATGCCCGGACATCAACAATCTGATCTGCGCGCCTGCCACTATCCATTTGGCCGGCGCGGAAATCGAACTCGTTTCCCTCGTTGCACGCGAGCAGCGCCTGCGGCGGGCGATCGACGTTTATGCCAAGACGCGGGAAAAGAACGGCGAGCAGCGGCTCGACTACATTTTCATCGACTGCCCGCCCAGCCTGGGTTTGTTGACCGTCAACGCATTCTGCGCGGCCAATGAGGTGCTTATCCCCATCCAGTGCGAGTACTACGCGCTCGAGGGCCTGAGCCAGCTCCTGAAGAACATCGAGATGATCCAAAAGCATCTCAATGCGGACCTGGTGGTTTCGACGATTCTCCTCACTATGTACGACGGCCGAACCAATCTTGCGGCCCAGGTTGCCGCCGAAGTGCGGCAACACTTCCCCGACCAGGTCTTGTCTGCTGTTGTTCCGCGTTCGGTGCGTATCTCCGAGGCCCCCAGCTACCAGCAGACGGTCATGACTTACGACCCTTCCTCCAGTGGAGCCCTGTCTTACCTGGAAGCGGCTGCTGAAATAGCAGAACGCTAAGATCTTCAAACTGCAACGACCGGAGCACGGCTAGGCCTGGCTCTACCACTGGAGGGATTACCAATGAGCGAGAAGCGACGCGGCCTGGGCCGTGGTCTTGGCGCGCTGATTCCGAGTTCCGCCGCCGCTAACGGGTCGGGCAATGCGACAGCGGTGTCACGTCCAGTTGATCTATTTTTCCCCGAGGGCCGAAAGAAGACGGACTCTGTGGCGGAAAGCAGTGAAGCCAGGCAGCCAACGGGGACTGCAGCAAACAAGCGTCCTTCCTCTCCCGCCGCTAAGCCAGCTACTGACCAACGCGCGGCCGGCAGTGCTGATGCTTCGAAGGGCACCTCGTCGGAGCCCCACACTCCAAGCAAGCCAGCGCCTGGCGACGACACAGAAAAGGATATTCCCGCCCAGTTGGCGGAAGCTGCACAGGTTGAGGAATCTCGTGCTGATGTGGCGGACCCAATCGACCCCGGTACCTCAGCTGAACCAGTAAATATACCATCGGCAGGATCCAACGCCGGTGTGGAGCTGGTGGAGGTTCCGGGTGTTCACTATGCTGAAATCTCCGTGGCGAACATTCACCCCAACCGTAAGCAGCCACGATCAGTCTTCGATGAAGATGACATGGCGGAGCTCGTGCACTCCGTCCGCGAAATTGGCGTGCTCCAGCCAATTGTGGTTCGGAGGTCAACCGAGGAAGGTAGCGAACCCTTTGAGCTGGTTATGGGTGAGCGCCGATGGCGTGCAGTACAGGCTGCCGGGCTGGACACTATTCCTGCAATCGTCAGGGACACTACAGACGATGACCTGCTGCGGGACGCCCTGCTGGAGAACCTGCACCGCAGCCAGCTGAATCCGCTTGAAGAAGCAGCGGCCTACCAGCAGCTCCTGGAAGATTTCGGAACCACTCACGAGCAACTCGCTGACCGTATCGGCCGTTCCCGTCCGCAAGTATCGAACACCCTACGCCTCCTCAAACTGCCCCCGCTGGTCCAACGACGAGTGGCAGCAGGCGTACTCTCCGCGGGCCATGCACGGGCCCTCCTGGCCCTTCCTGACGCTGCTGCCATGGAGCGTCTGGCACAAAGGATTGTTGCCGAGGGTATGTCGGTCCGCGCAACTGAGGAAGCGGTGGCCCTTTACCAGGACCCCGCGAAGCCGGCAAAGAACAACATTCCCCGTCCCGGTGCCCGCCATGAGCGCTTGGATTACCTCGCATCCTCGCTCTCTGACCGGCTGGATACGAATGTCAAGATATCCCTTGGTGTTCGTAAGGGTAAAGTGAGCATCGAGTTCGCCAGTGTTGAAGATTTGAACCGCATCATGGAGGTTCTTGCTCCCGGGGCTGACAGCTAAAGCTCCTTTTTTGATGGGCCGATCCAACCGGATCGGGCCCATCTCTTTTTGCCCGCAGATTTCGTCTTACAACCTGCAACGTCCCGACTTTGTGCTTCTTAGGTACAGCCAGCGTCGTGAAATGCTGTCATGCTATACCGCTCGCGCATCACATTCTGACCGATGCTTGTGCCGTATCCGCTATCGGTGTGTCCTATGCGTTCGCGACGTAGCTCCGACGCCAAGGTTTCCTGCAGTTCTTCCATGAATGGCGTAAGGCAGGTGAAGCATAAGTGAGCCTCGGGCGGTGCGGCGTTTCACGTGAAACACAGGATGCGGATTCCTGTCCGGGGCGGACCTCATCTGATACCTGGCAGGAGCGCTTCGATACCCACGGTCTCTAGACGCGTCGTCTGGTCAGGGGTCCGTGGCACGTCCAGCTTCGCGGGGTCTAGCAGTTGTGGCGCGGAGCAGAGGGCTCAACATGCAGGACCTCTTCTAGCGCGTGTAGCGGCAAGCATCTACGATACAACGGTCGCTGGCATGCTGATGAGGATCGCTACTACTAGCCGCCGAAATCGCAGCGGCCCTAGAGTACGGTCGAAATATTGGCTCGTGTCGTCCCGCGGTTGCTCGTCGTCGGTGGCTTGAAAGAGTAGTTCATGGTGTTGGGTAGCCGCACGGGATGTTTCACGTGGAACGTATGTCTAGTAACTGCCGCACCCCGGCTAGGCGCGGAGGACTGCAGCACGGATGTTGGCAATGAGGGCCGCGGTCCTTTGCCGAGAGAATGACACCGCCCTGCGTATCGTGCCAGAGGCTCAGTCACGTTTTCCTTGGCCCGAAAAATAACCGCTGCAGGGCAAACGCCGTTGGAGCGGGAGACCTTGGGGGGTCGTGTTTCTGACGTGACATACATAAAGGGCGTCAACGTCCGTCCGGCACGACGAGGGATGGGAATCCCACCGGAGTCCGCGGTTCCAAGCTGATATGGCCCTAGCGCCAGTCGAGTTCGCCCTTCTGCGGGCGTGCGTGGTGTAAGTTATGCGTTTGCTCGCCTACGACCAAGAGCATTCCACTTACGCACGCACGCAGTCATAAAAATAACAGCCCACAGAAGCCGCCAGCGCCTCTGCTAGAGAGTTCGATCACGGTGCTCATCGAACTCGCCGCAGAGTTACCGGCAGCCCGGGACTTGACTGTTTCACGTGAAACGGTCCCCCTTTAGCGATGTGAGTTGCTAGAAACAGACACCGTATTGGGGTCGGAACACCGCATACTGAAGCAATGCTCCGCCGGGCGACATCAAATGAGTGAACTGTGACACCTGCAGGTTAACTAGGAGTCCAACGGACAAACGACGAGGCCCTACCGGTGCATGCGCGTTGCGATCAGCTGATCATCCGAAACCGACGAGGAGGGCGCGTGCACCGACAAACCAGATCGTCGGTTAGCGTGGGGTAGGCATATCAACCTTTGGGCGAGAACTAGACAAATTGCCTTCGCCGGGAAAGGACAGCGCGAACTGTTGGCGCCCTGTGGCCGCCTGCGCAGTAGAGGATTGTTGCCGCGGCTCGGGCATGTCAGTTTGGGCGACCGCGCCCGGGGGGGTGCGACTGCTACGTGCGCTCCGCCAAGGTACTGTTCTGGGGATAACGCCATCAATTTGGCGGGCAGTTGACTGGCGGGCGATGGCGTCTCGCGCAAGGAGAGATCAACCAGGAACGAGATGCCAAAGTGGGTGAGCGGCGGAAGTACGTTATGGGATCGCGCAAGCTAAGTTCATGCGGCCTGCATGGACCGCAAGCATTAACAGCAGGTCCAGGGCCACGGCCCCATACGCTCTTGCAACTGATGCCTTGACGAGGGTGGTCTGATCGCGATGACTACATTATTGGCTGTCACATCGACGACGACAAGCAGCGGGGCCGCGGCCCAGCGGTCGTTGTGGGATCGACAAAACCATTGATCGATTCTCCGAACAGCAGCGACATTGTCGGTGCATAACACTGTGGATAACACTGTGGACAGTAAGCAACGCCAGCCGGTCGGTGCCGGATATAGCGGTATCCCGCAGTTGGCAGAAACGAATCGCATAGCTCGGTACTCATTCCTCAGGCTGAGCACCAGACCCGTGTTTCACGTGAAACGCCTGCCAGCGACTAATCCGTCGACCAGTCGCGGACCTTTTTCATCCCAAAAAGGGTGCTCCCAGAGACCAGATGAGGGCCGGTGCCAGACTCGCGGGTCGCACTGTTCCTACCGACCTCTCAATGTACTACTTGCGAAGGGTCAGTAGTGTGGTGCCACGACTCCAGGTCCCACCTTGAACCCCGCGGTTCTGTGGAAAACTATGTGGACAAACCTGCGGGCCGGCTGTGGAAAACCTTGTGGAAAGAAGGCAAGGAGAAACCCACCGATGCCGATCCTCCGGCGCGGTCATCCACCCTCTGTCCGCAACGATCAGTACATTGCCCCGATCCTATGTGCGGAGACAGAAGGTATCGAGATGAAAGGCGCCTCTATGTGCAGGCTAGGTGAGAAACGTATTGTGCGGGGCCAAGCCCCTTGAGTCTGTCGATGAGGAGGGCATGTGGAGCCTCGACAGCTCAAGGCCCAACAGCTTGGTAGGTAGCCAGCCGAGATCCTGGACTGTCGTCGAGCGAGACTGAGAAGTGAGTTCGGCGCTGTATGGGGTGAGACTGGCTGCATGACCTGCACCTTTTACTTTGCTTGCACTTGATGTGCTCGGTAGGCATGGATACTGGCAGCCGACCAGAGGCCTCTAGGAACAACGCGGCTTGGATGCCCGTTGTTCTCCGGGCATACACTCCTATGCCGCGCATAGCGTGGCCGACTAGATGTCGGCCAAGGCCACGAGAGCGCTTAAAGGGACTACTTATCCTGCCATCGAAAAGCAACGCTGCCGCCTTGCCAACAGCGGGCACCTAGGAACAGTGTGTCGGCAGTCTCGATTGGGGTTCGAAGCGCCCATCGTTTCACGTGAAACAAGGGCGGGAGGTGCAACCGGACTGCGGTCGTGCTTTTTCCCCGCCACCTGGTTCCGCAGCATTTGCCGGGCTGACTGATACCTCCTCGTCGGGAACGTCGCTGACACCACCCGAGTTGTAAAGGCTTTCACAGTATTCAAACTCTTGTGCCGCGATACGTCTGCATGCCTTCGAATGATGGTTCATCTGTCGTGCTTTCTGAGGCGTTCCTCCTGAGACGCTGCCCGCACGAGTCCACCAGCAGACCTGGCTCCTGGATAGTACGTCCTGGGGACCAAATAAGGTGGGCAGACGGGTACGGGGAGCAACACACCTGCGTACACGTCGGGATGTAGTTTGCGGCATGAATAAGCGCAACTTCCGCCGTCGGCGGCCGGCTTGACCCGTGAGTCCGAACCGGATGTCACTGGGAGCATATGGTTGCGTTGGGTGAGTTGAGGGATGGCTGCCGTGTAGGCGTGGATGCGATGACATCGCAAGTGACCGCTTTCGCGACACAAGTGGTGAGCGCATAGCCCCCACGGGTGCCCGGCTAGGTGATTCAGGTGAACAGGGTTCGCTAATGCTTCCTTTCCCTCCTTGGAACACACCTAAGGCAAAAGGTCGTCCTAAGAGCGGGGTAGTCTGTGCTCGCGGGTATCAGCAGTCATTGCTTGCATGTGCGGCTGTCATCGCACCGGCCGCTTCTGCAGGAGCGCTCGGGCCGGTGTGCAGTGCCTGTTGACAGCCTATGGGAGTGGGACCCCTCCCCTCCGTTTCACGTGAAACACGAGGGGAGGAGCGGACCCTGATGCGACACCCGTCAGCACGCCCGATGAATTACCAGCACGTCGCCCAATGGCGAGTTCAGGTGCTGCACGCCACGGATAGATGGACATAGCGGCGCGTTTTCTTAGCCGCCGAGGGGGGTGAAGGCTTGACCGGCCTTGGATCTAAGTCGTACCACAAGTATGACCGAGCATCTATCATTTTCCTCCCGGCCATTTGCGTTCAGCCCATCGGGATCGGAATTGTCCATAGCCAGTTCCAAGTCGGAAACCCTACAGGAGCATGTCGGTGCTGTAGGCCACCAGGCGTACCCGACAATAATCCTAAGCAGTGGTAGCCGTGAACCGTCGCACTCCCTTGTCCGCATTACAGCAACCAAGGGAGAACGGTAGAGCGGTGAACAAATAACTACGAACGCGGGAAACGGACTACGAACTGTTTCACGTGAAACAGCAAGCTGTCCGTCCGCGTTTACTTCCGCGCTCAGGAAGTAAACCAGGAGATAAAACCCGGACACCGCGCCACGCCTTTGCAGGTTGCAGCCTGACTACGAAAGGGCCACCGCAGTGTGCGCGGTGGCCCTTTCGTAGTGACGCGGATTTCTCTTTTTGCGGTAGCGCCTAGAGACTAGGAAAGAACGTCTGAGAATTCCTTTTCGAAGAACTGCTTCGGCTTGGCACCAATGACAGTGTTCTTCACTTCGCCACCCTGGAAAAGGTAAACAGCGGGAATCGAGGTGATGCCGTATTCGGCAGCGATAGCGGGGTTGTCATCAACGTTAACCTTCACGACGTCAACTTTCTCGCTGTACTCGACGGAGATCTCATCCAGGATCGGGCCAAGCTTGCGGCAGGGCCCGCACCACTCTGCCCAGAAATCAACAATTACCGGCTTGTCGGAGGACAGAACGTCCGCGCCGAAACTTGCATCCGTTACATTTTTGGCGTTGCTCATAACCTTTTTCTCTCTCTTTCAGATAGCGGATCGGTAATTACGCGGGAAGGTCTGCGAGGTAGTGCTCTACATCAATGGCGGCCACGCATCCGGAGCCGGATGCAGTAATAGCCTGTCGGTAGGTGGGGTCAACCACATCGCCGGCAGCGAATACACCGGGGAGGCTGGTCCTGGAGCTGCGCCCCTCGACAGCAATCGTTCCCTCAGGCGTCAGGTCGAGGACGTCCTTGACCAAATCGGTCCTGGGGTCATTGCCAATCGCGACGAAGACGCCCGTAACCGGCAGTTCCGAAATCGTGCCATCGAGAACGTCCCTCAACCTCAGGCCGGTGACCTTGTCGTTCCCCAAAACATCTTCAACAGTGCTGTTCCAGAGGAAGCTGATCTTCTCGTGTGCCAAGGCACGCTCGGCCATGATCTTGGACGCCTTGAGTGAGTCGCGTCGGTGAACCACCGTGACCGACTTTGCGAACTTGGTCAGGAACAGCGCTTCTTCCATCGCAGAGTCACCGCCACCGATGACAGCAATGTCCTGATCCTTGAAAAAGAAACCGTCACAAGTTGCACACCAGCTCACGCCGTGGCCAGACAGGCGTTTCTCGTTCGGCAACCCGAGCTCCCGGTAAGCAGAACCTGTTGAGAGGATAACGGCTTTCGCCTGGAAGCTCTCGCCGGTGGCGATGGTCAGGGTTTTCACAGGACCGGCCAGGTCCAGCGCCGTCACATCCTCGAACTGAATCTCGGTGCCGAACCGCGCCGCCTGCTTTTCGAAGTTCTCCATCAGATCCGGACCCATGATTCCTTCGGGGAATCCCGGATAGTTCTCGACCTCCGTGGTGTTCATCAGCTCACCTCCGGCAGTGACGGAACCAGCCAGCAAGAGCGGCCTGAGGTTTGCGCGGGCAGTGTAGACAGCTGCCGTGTAACCAGCCGGGCCGGAGCCGACAATGATGACATCACGTACTTCTGACGCCGTATTTTCTGCGGTGGTCACTGAACGGTGAACCTCTTCCTTTTTGACGCGCCTCCCGGTGGAGGCCGGCCACATGGCACAACTGTTACTTGACGCCGATTATTCCGGCGCAAGAATTGGGGGAACAGCGCCGGAGATACAGCCCGCGCCTGTGTAGGCGCCCTGACAAGGTTACAGTCCGGACGGCCGCACTTAGACATCAGTTAGTCACCGTGCAGCTGTTGGAGTCCTCGCCCGCTCCCCCGACGCAGCCGGTACCAACGCAAGGACTGATTGGTCGACGCTGTGCGCCCGTGCCTTGTTGGCTGGTCTTACTTGACCGTGACCTCAGCGAGCCGGATGCCGTAACCGTAACGTGTCTTGGGGGCGGCAAGCCGTGGTAGCGAATTGATGGCAACAATTACGTACTGCGCCTCCACCGGCTCGGCCAAGGGCATGGTCAGCTCTGTGGATGTGAAACTGTTGCTCCCAACAGACTTGGCACCATCCAGAACAGGCCTGTCGTTGGTGTATACCGTGATGTTGCCGCCCGAACCGCCCAGCTGTGAAAGGGTGACGGAGGAGATCTTGGCGGGGTTTTCAAGCTTGACCACCAGTGGGACGCCCTCGGGTGCCAGGCCGCCCCAGTTTTCCGTCGCGAACTCCATATCGGACCAGTAACTGGCGGCGTTGCCGTCATATGCCCTGACCAAGTCACGGTCGAAGTTGGCGGCGAAGTCGAAGGTCCCCTGCCTGGAAATGCTTTCAATAGCCGGTGGCACGGCGGGAGGAGCAGCAGACGTAGGAGCCTGGGTTGCAGCCGCAGTGTTTTCCGGGGCACTGCTGTTGGTGGCAGGTGCGGTGGGCGCAGCCTCCGGGCCGGGGGAAGTGAGGCTGCCGAGGTTCGTCACGGCGATGACCAGCCCCACGATGAGGACCACCGCAAGCAGTCCGCCCACCAGCCACCGCATGGACCGTGGTTCGCGGCGGCCTGGTTCATCGTCGTCACCGTCGTAGCGGTCCTGGTCGGCGGGCGAAGCCCCGGAAGTACCCGTTGCACCCGTAGCGGCGGCAGCAGCCGGAGCAGCGGACCGTGCCAACAGTGACGATTTCTTGTTCGCCGTCTGCGGTTCATTGTCCGCAGGCGTTGTGCTCGAAGGCTGCTCGTCTCTGTAGTTGTAGTCGTCGTCCGACCATAGGGACACCTTGGGCTTTGCCTGCGGGGTGCCCTCCGGCGCTCCGGAAACCGAAGCGCCGTTGCGCCCTGCCTGCCCCTCACCCCGCAGCGGGGAACGGTCAGCCGCGGCAGTCCCGCTTCCGGACCCGCTGCCAGCGGCAGCTGCTCCCCCAAACGCTCCGCCAACAGCCGCTGCCCCGCCAACAGCGGAAGCCCCGGCCGGCTTGCGGCCGGAGGAAGGCGCAGCCGCCGGACGGACCGGCGGCTTGGGCGGCACGACGGGTGCAGAACGGTAAGCATCAACCTGGTTGGGATGCCTGTCCCCGTAATTGATGTATCCGGCCTCGACGTGGTCTTCCTCGTCGTAGGGTTCCGGCTCGTGGGACCTCGGCTGCCCGAAGATCTCGCTTCCCAGGGTGTCAGTGAAGAACGGCTCCACATATGGAGGGTTCGAAGCCACCACAAGGTCCAGCAGGTCCGCGGCCGATGTGTGGTTGGTGATGAGGTAGGTTGCTGCCTCGGTCATGCCTAGGTCAAGGACCTGGACAGTGCCTGGGCGTTCGCCTGTGGCAACTTCACGGGCGCTCTGCGCCACCTGTTCAGTATTTCCCGGCCCGGCCACCAGGATGCTGACGGGACGGTTCAGGACCTGGTCCACGCCGTCCAGCACCAGATCGTGGTCGTGCGAGGCCAATACAGTGGCTGTGACCTTGTAGCGGCCGCCCAGTACTGATCCGACATCGATCGGGTTGGACACGTGTTCCTCCTAGACTGTCCGGGATTGCCGGCTTGGACGATGCAACCGCCGTTCAGCAGCCCGCCTCGGCGGCTGACCCTGAATGCAACTACCCCTGTACCTTCACGATCCTAGCCGATTGCGCCCCTTCCCCCCGGAACAAAGGCGTCCGGACGCCGCGGGAGAGTCACTTCTTTCGCGGACGCCGCGGCTTGAAATAGGGGTTCTCTCCGGCCTTTCCTTGGAAGGTGCGGCGGCCAGGCAACGGAATTTGCTCGCGCAGGAAACCTCCCCTGGCAGTGCTGGGCTGGTCCTCCCCCGGAAGGTAAACGTCGTCGGACGAATCCTGTCCGTCGTCGTCGGCCCGCTGGATCCACCGCGTCCCGTGGTGGTGGCCTTCCTGCTCCGGAGCAGGCCCGGCGCGGAAGGATACGGCGTCGAATTCGCCCGAGATCCGCGGAATGAGCCCCGTGTCCACTGACGTGGTGGCGCGCTCCGGAGCCGGACGCCGATGCTCACCGGACAGGTCACCAGGGGGAACGTCCGACGGCGGGGTCCCGCCTTCCGCAGCAACGGCAGGTGGGCCGCCATTGCCGCGGCCCAGCCGGCCAAGGAGGGGGCGGAGCAGGTCGCGGAGTTCGGCCACGCGGAACAGTTTGAGCAGGAAGAAGTAGGCCACCAGCATGACCGGGCCCACCACGATGACCGTGATGAGGGCACTCAGCCGATCGCGCCAGGCGAAGCCGTCGGGGTTGTAGCTGCCCATCAGCCACAGTGCCCCGGCACCTGCGATGGCGGATCCCAGCGCCGCCCAGCCCATGCGGATATAGGAGTTGGCGATCCGTGCCCCGTCCAGATGGCCCAGGAGGCGCCGCAGGAAGAACGCGCTGATAACAACGGAGAGGATATTGCCCACCATGTAAAGGACGGCGATGGCGTAGATGATCTGGGTGACCGGGAGGAACTGGATAGCGAACGCACCGGCCACGTAGACAACCGCCAGCTGGAGCTGGATGTAGAAGGGGGTGCGCGCATCCTCATTCGCATAGAACACCCGGGACATCATGAAATTGGCGCTCATGAACGGCGTGCTCAGCGCCAGGATGGTGAGCGTCTGGGCCAGCATGACGCCGTCCTGCCGGAGGCCGCCCGAGAAAAACATGCCCAGCGGACCCGCAAGGGCAAAGAGGGCCAGCGCACCAAACACCGTGGCCACGGCCATGGTCCGCAGACCGTGCGAGAGAGCCTCCCGGAGCTCGTCGCGGTTGCCGTCCTGGGAGGCGCGGGTCATCCGGTTGAACAGCACCGTGGCAAGGGACAGCGCGATGATGGAGTGCGGCAGGAGATAGAGCTGGCTGGCCACCTCGAGGACGGCGTTTCCCGGCAGCATGTACGCCGCGGGGTCCCCCGCCTGCTGCAGCCGGAGGCGTTCGGCGCCGGGGATGGTGGCGATGCGCATGACGTACAGGAAGGCGAGTTGCCCGACGGCGGCAGTCAGCAGGGTCCACACGCTCAGCTTGGCTGCCTGACCCAGTCCCACCCCGCGCCAGCCGAACCGCGGCCGGAGCCCCAGCTTCAGCTTCAGCACGGGAATCATCAGGATGGCGGTTTGCGACACCACCCCAATGGTGGAGAATCCGGCAACCAGCAAAGTCTGGGTGCTGCCCCAGTTGTCCAGGGTGTGGGGATTGAATTCGTTGGCGCCGAAGATCCAGATAAACATCCCCAGCCCGGCAATGGCTACCAGGTTATTAAGGATGGGCGCCCACATGGCGGGGCCGAACGCGCCGTTGGCGTTCAGGACCTGGGTGAGGAGGGCATACAGGCCGTAGAAGAAGATTTGCGGCAGGCACCAGAAGGCAAAGGTCACGGCCAGCGCCTTTTGGGGCGGCGAGTATCCCTGCGTGGTCAGCTCAATGACCCATGGTGCCGCAAGCGTTACCAGCGCCGTCAGTCCCAGCAGCAGCAGGACAGCCAGCGTCAGCAGCCGGCTGATGTAGTCTGCCCCCTTGTCCGGAGCCTTGCTGGCCTTGATGATCTGGGGCACCAAAACTGCATTGAACACCCCGCCTGCCACCAGGAGGAAGATCAGGTTTGGCAGGTTGTTGGCGTTGATGAACGTGTCATTGACCGTTGAGCCCAGGCCCAGGGCGGTACCAAGCATCCAGGTCTTGCCGAAGCCCAGAAACCGCGACACCAAGGTTCCGGCCGCCATGATGGCACTGGACCGGGTTTCGCTGGCTTGGACGGCACCGGCTTCTGCGCCGTCCACTGCTGCATTGGCGGCAGCCGCACCGGGCTGGGCTGCGCCCTCCATTGCGGGACCGTCCAGGGGAACACCATCGCCGGGCACGCCGTCTGGGGTGCCGCCGGGCCGGCCGGCTTGATCGGAAGGAAAATTGGAAGCTGACATCGAGTTCATCGTCTCACCCGCAGGCGGCTAACACCGCAATGCCGGGGGCATTGGCCGCGCTAAAGGTGCTCGGGCAGGACTTCGCGGGCGAGATCGGCGATCCGGCGTTCATTGGGGAAGGACAGCTTCCGGGCCAGCTCCTGGATGGGAACCCATGCCACGTCCACGGCCTCCTGGTCCGGATCATTTTCGATGGTCAATTCACCGCCGGTGGCCCGCAGGAGGTAGTGGTGGACGGTCTTGTGGACCCGGTGGCCGCTAACGGTGAACCAATAGTCGATGCTTCCCAGCGGCGCCAGGATGTCGCCCTCAATACCGGTTTCCTCGGCAATCTCCCGGACAGCGGCCTGCTCGTTGTTTTCCTTGCCCTCCGGATGGCCCTTGGGAAGGCACCACTCCAAACGTCCGCCGCGGTTAAGGCGGGCGATGATGGCAACCCTTAACTCGGCGTCGGACGTGTCCACCACAACGCCGCCCGCGGATACTTCCTCAACCGTGGGCAGCGAGGCCGGTGCCGAATGCTGGGCAGGGGCAACGTGCGCACCGATCGCCGACGGCAATGGTGCGTTTGTCCTCCTGCCTGGAGCGCTCGGTACTGGATGGGCCATGCAGTCCACTCTAACGACTGTTGCCCGTTCGTGATGACCGGAACATGACACCAACATGGACGGCATGTGACGCAGTTTGCGGCGGGCGGAGGGATTCAGCCTGATCTTGACCCTATTTTGGCCTGCCACGGCGCTGGTTTCTGACAAGCTTAAGTAACTATGGCGCACGCACATCACAAGACTGACTCCCAGACCGTCGATTTCCAGGTGGACCCGGTGGTCCTGGAGCTCGGCCAGCGCTTCGTGGACGCCGGCCATGAGCTGTCGCTGGTGGGTGGCCCGGTGCGGGACCTGTTTTTGGGCAGGACTTCCCCTGACCTGGATTTCACCACGGACGCAACGCCGGACCAGACCGTGGGTCTTATTAAAAAGTGGGCGGACAACTACTGGGAGATCGGCCGGGCCTTCGGCACCATCGGCATGCGCAAAGCGGGCTTCCAGATCGAGATCACCACTTACCGGGCCGAGGCCTACGACCCCGACTCGCGCAAGCCTGTGGTGGCGTTCGGCTCCTCGCTGACCGATGACCTGCTAAGGCGGGACTTCACCATCAACGCCATGGCGCTGAAGCTGCCGTCCCTGGAGCTGGTGGATCCCTTTGGCGGCGTCCGCGACCTCCACGCCTCGGTCCTGGCCACACCCGGTGCGCCCGAGCTTTCCTTCTCCGATGACCCGCTGCGGATGATGCGCGCGGCGCGGTTCGCTGCCCAGCTGGGAGTCTCCGTCCGCGACGACGTCCGGCACGCCATGACCCGGATGGCTGACCGGATCAGCATTATTTCCGCGGAACGGGTGCGGGACGAGCTGGTTAAGCTCATCTGCGGAGCACGCCCGCGCGTGGGGGTGGACCTGCTGGTGGACACCGGGCTGGCCGAGCATGTGCTGCCCGAGGTTTCCGCATTGCGGCTTGAGTCGGACGAGCACCACCGGCACAAGGACGTGTATCAGCACTCCCTGCAGGTTTTGGAGCAGGCAGCGGAGCTGGAGACGGACGCCGAAGGTACCGTGCCCGGGCCGGACTTTGTGCTGCGCTTCGCAGCATTGATGCACGACGTCGGCAAGCCGGCTACGCGCCGTTTTGAACCGGGCGGAGCGGTGAGCTTCCGCCATCACGACATGGTGGGGGCCAAGCTCACCTCCAAACGCATGAAGACTTTGCGTTTCGACAATGACACCACCAAAGCGGTGGCCCGCCTGGTGGAGCTGCACATGCGCTTCTATGGCTACGGGGATGCCGGCTGGAGCGATTCGGCGGTGCGCCGCTACGTCACTGATGCCGGACCGCTGCTGGAACGGCTGCACCGGCTGACCCGTTCGGACGTCACCACCCGCAACCAGCGGAAAGCCGAACGGCTGTCCTTCGCCTACGACGACCTGGAAGCCCGCATCGCCGCGCTGCGTGAGCAGGAGTCCCTGGACGCGGTGCGGCCGGACCTCGACGGGGCCCAGATCATGGCACTCCTAAACCTCAAGCCCGGACCTGTGGTGGGACGCGCTTACAAGTTCCTGCTTAACGAGCGCATGGAAAACGGGCCCCTTCCCATGGAGGAAGCGGAGGCGCGGCTGCTCCGCTGGTGGGCGGAACAGCCTGAATCAACGCCTGCCGTTCCCGTGGCCGGAAAGTCTCCGGCCGGCGTCGAGCCTTCCCCTTCTGAGGAGTCCAAGTGACCGTACCTGCCCTTGCCCCCCGCCCCCAGCTCTGGATCCTCCGCCACGGCGAGACGGAATGGTCCAAGAGCGGCCAGTACACCGGGCTCACCGACCTCCCGCTCACGGTCGAGGGGGAACAGCAGGCAGTGGAGGCCAGGAAGGTCCTGGACCCGGTGGAATTCGACCTGGTCCTGACCTCCCCGCTAAGGCGTGCACGGCGCACCGCGGAGCTTGCCGGTTTCCCGGACGCCCAGCATGAACCCCTGGCCGTTGAATGGAACTACGGGGACTATGAGGGCATCAGCTCCGACCTGATCCGCAAGGACAATCCCGATTACCTGATCTGGACCCACGGCGTGCCCAACGGCGAAACACTCGATGAAGTTGCTGCCCGGGCGGACAAGATCATCGGACGGGTGCTGGAATCGGGAATGGATAACGTGTTGATCGTGGCGCATGGCCACTTCTCGCGGATTCTCACCGCCCGCTGGCTGGAACTGCCGCCCGTTGAGGGCCGGCACTTTATCCTGGGAACCGCCAAAGTCTGCACCCTTGGCTGGGACAAAAGGACTCCCGCTATTGTCCGGTGGGGGCTTTAGGGGGTAACTCCTGAAATCTGCCGGTCCTGCCAGGCCAGCGGTAAGCTCAAACCCATGCAGGAGACCCAACCGCCGGAGCGCCGAGGACGGTCGAGGCTGGTGGTTCCCTCCAGGAGCGACGTGTTGCTCAGGAACTTCACGGAGCTGGTGGGCGGACCTCTTGGGTCGAAGGCAGCTCCCGGGGTGGTGTCGCCCGGGGCCTTCACGGTGGAGCGGGTACTGGTTATCCTCACCATCGTGGCTGCACTGGCCGGCATCCTCGTGAAGGGGTACTGCCGTGCCAACGGCTGGGAGTCCCCCACCCAGTTCTACGCCACCTGCTATTCCGACTTTCCCGAGCTTTTCCGTAACCGGGGGCTGGCGGAGGGTCAGTTTCCCGTTCTGGGCGGCCCCATCCAGTTTGAGTATCCGGTCCTGATCGTCCTGATCGCCGGAGTAACGGCCTGGCTCGTCCCCGGTGCGGGGCTTACGGATGCGCGGGTACTGGCATATTTCGATATCAACGCCGTGCTTCTGGCGGCAGCCACTGTGGTGGCTGTGCTGGCCACCGCGAGGACGACAGGCCGGCGGCCGTGGGATGCAGCCATGGTGGCACTGGCTCCGGGCATCGTGCTTGCCGGGACCATCAACTGGGACCTTTGGGCGGTAGCCCTGGTTGCCGTGGGCATGTATCTTTTCTCCCGCGAACGGCTGGTACTGGCCGGCGTCTTCATGGGTATCGCAACCGCCGCACAGGTGTATCCACCGCTGATCCTGGTCGCCATCCTCCTGCTTTCCCTGCGCACCGGGCGCTTCCAGCCCCTGTTGAAGTCAGCAGGTTCGGCAGCGGTGACCTGGGTCGCCGTGAACCTGCCGTTCGCCGTCGCGAATCCTGCAGGCTGGGCCTACTACTTCCAGTACTCTGCCGACCGGGACGCCGGCTACAGCTCCCCGTGGTTCGCCGTCAATCTGCTGCTGCAAAGGACCAGGGGACAGGAGCTGAGCGCTGCGACCGTGGACGTGCTGTCGTCCGGCTTTTTTGTTCTTGCCTGCGTCCTCATCGCGCTGGTTGCACTTACGGCGCCCACCCGCCCGCGCCTGGCCCAACTGGCTTTCCTGATTGTGGCGGCCTTCATCCTGACGAACAAGGTCTACTCCCCCCAGTTCGTGGTTTGGCTGATTCCACTGTTGGCGCTGGCGAGGCCCCGGTGGCGGGACTTCCTGGTCTGGCAGGGAATCGAAGGCCTGCACTGGGCCGCTGTCTGGATGTACCTTGGACAGGTGACCAGCGCAGGCTCCTCCCAGCACAACCTGGACATGCCCTACTACGTGCTGGCAGTGGCGGCGCACATGATCGCAGTGGCATACCTGATGGCGCGCGTGACGTGGGACATCTACGACCCCAACTATGACCCCATCCGGCGGCATCACCTGGACGACCCCCACGGCGGGCCCTTTGCCGGTGCCCCTGACCGCTTTCGGCTGGACCTCCTCCATCCGAAGAACTCCCTACTCTTCCGGAAGGCCCCACCCCATGCCTGATGCAGTAGTTGTCGGAGCAGGACCCAACGGGCTGGCAGCAGCGGCGATAATCGCCCGGGCCGGGCTGTCGGTGGAAGTGTTCGAAGCTTCCTCGTCCCTGGGCGGCGGAACGCGGACCTCGGAACTGATGCAGCCAGGGCACTTTCACGACATTTGCTCCGCCGTGCATCCCATGGCACTGGCCTCGCCCTTCTTCCGGGCGTTCGAACTGGCGAGCAGGGTGGAACTGGTCAGCCCTGACATCTCATATGCGTCGCCCCTGGACGGCGGACGGGCCGCCGTCGCATACCGGTCATTGGACCGGACCGCCGCGGAACTGGGCAGGGACGGTGCTGCATACCGGCGCCTGATGGCACCCCTGGTCAGAAACATCGACGACGTCATGGACTTCACGCAGAACCAGCTGTTACGGATTCCCCGCAATCCGCTGGTAGCCGGAATCTTCGGGCTGCGGACAGTGGAGCAGGGTTCGTCCGCGTGGAACGCAAGGTTCCGTGAGGACTTGGCCCCCGCACTTCTGGCAGGCGTCGCCTCGCATGCCATATCCCATCAGCCTTCGCTTGCCGCGTCCGGGGCTGGGCTCATGCTTGGCGCACTCGGGCACGCGCAGGGCTGGCCCATCCCCATCGGTGGCTCTGCTGCCATCTCCGCAGCACTCGCTGACGACATCCGTGCCCATGGGGGCCAGATCCACACCGCTGCACCCATTGAGCGGCTCAAGGATCTTCCCGCCGCGCGCGCCACCCTGCTAAACGTTTCGCCCCGTGGCCTGGTCCGCATGGCCGGGGACGCCCTGCCCGCCCGCTACCGCTCTGCACTGGAGGCTTTCAGGTATGGCAACGGCTCCTGCAAGGTGGACTTCATCCTGTCAGGACCCGTTCCATGGCAGGCCCCGGGGCTGGCTGACGCCGGAACGGTGCACCTGGGCGGCACGCGGAAGGAACTGGCCCACTCGGAAAACGAGGTGAGTGCAGGCCGGCACCCGGAGCGCCCCTACGTCCTGGTGGCACAGCCGTCCCGCTTTGATCCCGGCCGCGCACCCGCGGGGCGGCACACGTTGTGGACCTACTGCCACGTCCCTGCCAATTCAACCCAGGACATGACGGAAGCGGTTACCGCGCAGGTGGAACGCTTCGCACCGGGTTTCCGGGACCTCGTGGTGCAGTCCCACGCCGTCACCGCTGCCGGGTTGGCGGAGTACAACCGCAACTACATCGGCGGAGACTTCAGCGTTGGAACCATGGATCTGCGCGGCCTGTTGCAGCGGCCGGTGGTGTCGCCGGTTCCCTGGCGGACTCCCCTGCCGGGCGTCTACCTCTGTTCCTCCTCCACCCCGCCTGGGCCTGGGGTTACGGGCATGCCGGGCTTCCACGCGGCGAGATATGCTTTGAAAGACATATTCCAATTGCCCGTTCCCGCACTGGGTATCACCGCCCCCCGGTAAACTGGCGCACCCCATGGTTACGGGAATGGCAAAAGCTGGGCAAAAGCCGGGGATAATGGCCCCCATGGGGAAAAACACAAAAATTTCGGTTGCCGTAGCTGTGCTTGTTCTGGGGTCGTCGGTGGTGGCCTGCGACGACGGCAGGAGCGGTGCCGAAACCGCGGCGCAGCAGTACGCTGCGGGTGTGGCCGCGCTGGACCTGAAACCGGTGGCCTTCGACGGCAAAGACGCTGCAGCCGCCACTGACCAGCTGCGGAACGTCTTCGCTGCACTGGAACCACAGAAGCCGGAGGTCCAGGCAGGTGAGGTAGCCCTTGACGGGGACAACGCTTCCGCACCCCTGAACTACACCTGGAAATTCGGCGACGCGGAGTGGAAGTACACGGTCCCGGCGAACTTCAGGAAGTCCGGAGACAAGTGGCTGGCCGTGTGGGATCCCGCCACTCTGGCCCCCGGCCTGGCGGACAGCGAGATCCTCACTAAAGGCTCCCAGTCCCCGCCGCGGGGGGATATCCTCGGGGCGGGCGATGTCCCCCTTGTCACTTACCGGCCCGTGGTGAACGTCGGTATTGACAAGCCTCAGCTGCGCGGGGCCGATCCAGCCGATTCCGCCACCAAACTCGCCGCTCTAGTCGGCGTTGACCCGGCCGGTTACGTCCAGCGGGTGCAGGCCTCGGGAGCCGAAGCTTTCGTTTCCGCGATCACCCTGCGGGAAGAGGGGCGGACCGTCACCAATGAACAGATAGCAGCCATTCCGGGCGCCGTCGCCATTCCCGGCTCCATTCCGCTGGCGCCCAGCCGGACGTTCGCCCGCGCCGTGCTGGGCACCGTGGGGGAGGCCACTGCAGAGCAGATTGAAGCATCCGAAGGCGCCCTGACCGCCGGCGACGTCACCGGCATCGGCGGCCTGCAGCAGCAGTATGACAAACAGCTCAGGGGGACTGACGCCGTCGTCATTCGCGCGCAGCGCGCCGACCTCACCCGGGAACAGACTCAGTCTGCGGCCACGGACCCCAGGCGGGTGCTGTTCGAAGTGGCTCCCACGCCGGGAACCCCGCTGAAAACAACCATCGATCCCCGGCTCCAGTCACTGGCGGAATCCACCCTGGAGGACGTTGGCCCGGCGTCTGCAATCGTTGCTTTGCGTCCGTCGAGCGGAGCCGTCCTCGCCGTCGCATCCGGTCCGGGCAGCAATGGCTACAACACAGCCATGCTGGGCCAGTACGCGCCGGGGTCCATCTTCAAAATGGTGGACTCACTGGCCATGTTCCGCAACGGGCTGACCCCTGACTCGAAGGTTGAATGCACGCCCACCCTGACGGTGGATGGGCGGACCTTCAAGAATGCCGAAGGGTACCCAGGCACCTCCCTCGGCTCGGTGAGCCTGCGCGATGCCTTCGCCCATTCCTGCAATACGGCATTCATCGCGGCCCGTGACGCGGTATCTCAGGGACAGCTTGAGGCTGCGGCACTGGCCATGGGAATCGCCGTCGAAGCGCCCTCACTGGGCGCCGAAGCGTTCCTTGGCTCCGTTCCCGGCGAGGCAACCGGAACGGAGCATGCCGCTTCCATGATTGGCCAGGGCAAGGTGCTGCTCTCGCCGCTGGCTGCAGCGATGATGGCCGGATCAGTGGCAAAGGGCGGTCCTGTTTCGCCCCAGCTGGTCATAAATCCCGACGGCGGCGCTGCAGCTGCCGGTACCACGAGCGGTTCCACGGCGCCCGCCGCCCAGCCGTCCGCCACCGCTACGGCAGAAGCGCCGGCCACTGCTTCGGACGAGCCGATCACTGCGGCCGAGGCTGCTTCCCTGGCCGACATGATGCGGGCCGTGGTCACCTCGGGCCACGCCGGTTTCCTGTCCAGCGTGCCCGGTGCGCCTGTGGGAGCCAAGACAGGAACGGCGGAATTCGGCAAGGAAAACCCCCCGAAGACCCACGCTTGGATCGTGGCCGTCCAGGGGGACCTGGCCGTTGCCGTCTTCGTAGAGGATGGCGGCCTGGGGGCCACTACTTCCGGTCCGCTGCTGAAGGAGTTCCTCACCGGCGCTGGCTAGAGTTCTTGCCCAGCTATGCAGACTCGTGGGCGGCAACCCGGCATATCTGGACAATGACTCCAAGGGTGGCCGTGGGAAGATGGAACGTGTGGCCCATATTGACGTTTCCGGCATCGACTACTTCCTCTCCGACGGCACCCAACTGCTCAATGGAGTGACCTTCAAGGTCCCGGACGGCAGCAAAACCGCCTTGATTGGACCCAACGGCACAGGCAAAACCACGTTGTTCCGGATCATCGCGGGAGACTTGTTTCCCGACGAAGGGGTCATCGGGCGCTCCGGGAACATGGGCATTATGCGCCAGTTCGTGGGCCAGGTCCGCGACGGTTCAACGGTCCGTGACCTGCTGGTGTCCGCTGCGCCGCCAGCGCTGGCCGCCGCGGCCCGCGAAGTGGACGAGGCCGAGCTGGCGATGGTGGAGCACGACGACGAACCCAGCCAGATGCGCTACGCTCAGGCGATAGTGGACTGGGGGGATGCAGGCGGGTACGACGTCGAGACCGTCTGGGACGAGGTGTGCATGGCCGCGCTGGGACTTTCTTTTGACCGCGCGCAGCACCGCCCGGCGTCGAGCCTTTCCGGAGGTGAGCAGAAACGGCTGGTGCTCGAGGCGCTGTTTGCCGGGCCCGACGACCTGCTGCTGCTGGATGAACCGGATAACTACCTGGACGTCCCGGGCAAGCGCTGGCTTGAGGACAAGCTGAACGAATCCAGGAAGACGGTCTTTTTTATCAGCCACGACCGGGAGCTGCTCAACAATGCGGCTGGACGCATCGTGACGCTCGAACCGGGAATAAACGGCGCAGCGGCCTGGGTCCACGGCGGCGGATTCGGTTCCTACGTCGAGGCGCGGGCGGACCGCAACGCGCGTTTTGAGGAGCTGCGCAAGCGGTGGGACGAGGAGCACGTGAAGCTCAAGGAACTCGTCAATATGTACAAGAACAAGGCCGCCTTCCGTTCGGACATGGCCAACCGCTACCACGCTGCCCAGACGCGCCTTGCCAAGTTCCTGGAAATTGGTCCGCCCGAGGCGCTGCCGATCGAGCAGAACGTGCAGATGCGGCTCCGCGGCGGGCGCACCGCCAAGCGGGCCATCGTTGCGGAGAATTTGGAACTTATCGGGCTCATGAAGCCCTTTTCCACCGAAGTGTGGTTCGGCGACAGGGTGGGCGTGCTGGGGTCTAACGGGTCCGGGAAATCGCACTTCCTACGGCTGTTGGCCACCGGTGGAACCGATCCTGAGCGGGAGCACCTCCCCGTGTCCGACGTCGAGATTGCCGAAGTCCCGCACGAGGGGACGGTGAAACTGGGCGCCAGGATCCGGCCCGGATTCTTTGCCCAGACGCACGTTAGGCCTGACCTGCTGGGCAAGACGTTGCTGGAAATCCTGCACCGCGGCGATGAACACCGGTCCGGCCTGGGCCGCGAGGCAGCAGCCGGAGCGCTGGATGGCTACGGGCTGGCAGGCCAGTCGGAACAGAAGTATGAGTCACTTTCCGGCGGCCAGCAGGCACGGTTCCAGATCCTGCTCCTGCAGCTCAGCGGGGCCACGCTGCTGCTGCTCGATGAGCCCACGGACAACCTGGACCTGCACTCCGCGGAGGCGCTGGAGCGGGCCATTGACCACTTCGAGGGAACTGTCCTCGCCGTGACGCACGACCGCTGGTTTGCCCGGACGTTCGACCGCTTCCTGGTGTTCGGAGCAGACGGCAAGGTGTACGAGTCCAGCGAGCCGGTGTGGGATGAAAAGCGCGTGGAGCGCGCCCGCTGACCCAACGCTCTCTCATTTGATGCGCGTTTTCGGCCAACCCTCTCTCATCAGTGCAGGAGCGTTCGCGTAACAGGCACATTAAGTGAGAGAGCGTCTGATTGCCTTATGATCAGTTGATCAGAAGTTGCTATCATTTGATCATGCGGACGGAAGAACGCCATCGGACTATTGCGGAGATTCTCCGCGAACGGTCCCAGGTGACCGTGGACGAGCTGACCGAGGCGTGCCAAGCCTCCGGCGCCACCATTCGCCGCGACCTTGAAATTCTCGCAGGCCGCGGCGTCCTGCGACGCATCCACGGCGGGGCGCAGAGCCTGATCGGGCGGGGAGAGAATCCAGGGTACGGCCAGCGCGAGCTGGAGGACCAGGACGTCAAGAAGCGGATCGCCGCCGCGGTGGCTGAGTTGCTCAGGCCCCGCGAACATGTCTGGCTGGACAGCGGCAGCACCGCCACCGAGGTGGCCCGGAGGCTGACAGGGCGGGAACTGACGCTGATGCCCATGTCCCTGCAGGCCCTCAACGCAGCGGTGGTCGGGGAAAAAGCGGGGATCAGGCCAGCGCTCCTGCTGCCCGGAGGCGGCCTCATCCCGGGCGAGCTCAGTTTTCGCGGCCCCCTCACCGAAACGAACATCCGATCCCTCCGCTTCGACACTGCGGTGGTAACCCCCTGCGCCGTGGATTTCACCGACGGGCTGCTGGCCCACGACCTCGAAGATGCCGCGGTGAAAAAGGCGGGACTGGCGTCTGCCGGGCGGGTGGTGGTCGCCGCTGCCGCCTCCAAATGGCATGCGCAGGCCCGCGTACTGGTCTCCGGCCTTGAACGGGTGGATGTCCTGGTGACGGACAAGGTTTTCAGCGCGGAAGAGCGTGCGCGTCTCGACGAATACTCGATGGAAGTAGTGACTGTATGAGCATCAAAACCGGTACGGAACAGCAGGTGGGGCTGAAAGCGGCCGCAGCAGCCACGTTTGTGGTCTTCGGAATCAACGGACTGGTGTTTGCCAGCTGGGCGGCAAGGATCCCCGCGGTCACCGAGACCCTCCAGATCACGTCGGGGCAGATGGGTACCCTGTTGCTGTGCACGGCCATCGGTTCGCTGCTGGCACTGCCCACGGCAGGACTGGTGGTAGGGAGGATCGGAACCGCCAACACCGTCCGCTGCGGCGGGCTCCTGGCCTCCCTGGCGGGGGTTGGCATCGCACTGTCGCTCTCGGCCACGTCAATTGTGGGCACAGCAGTTGCCCTGTTCTTTTTTGGCATAGCCATTGGCCTGTGGGACGTGTCCCAGAACATCGAGGGGGCCGACGTGGAACATAAACTGCGGCGCACCATCATGCCGCAGTTCCATGCTGCCTTCAGTGGCGGCGCCTTCATCGGGGCGCTGGTGGGCGCCGGGCTTTCAACCCTGGGGGTCGGCCTGCCGCTGCACCTGCTGGTCATCGTGGGGATAGTGCTGCTGGTGACCATGGTTGCTCCCCGCTACTTCCTTCCACACGTTGGGGCACCTGTTCGCGCTGACGGTGAACCCAAGCCGGCCAAGGGCCCCTCCGCTTGGCGTGACAGCAGGACCCTGCTCATCGGCGTTGTGGTCCTGGGTGCCACCCTGACCGAGGGCGCAGGCAACGACTGGATCGCGAAAGCCTCCGTGGACGGGCTCGGGACCTCCGAGTCCACTGGTGCGTTGATGTTTGCCCTCTTTGTCCTGGCCATGACCGCCATGCGGTTCCTCGGCGGCCGGGTGATCGACAAGTACGGGCGGGTTGCCGTTCTGCGGGCGAGCATGGCGGCCGCGGCTGCTGGCCTGTGCCTCTTCGTGCTTGCCGGAAATGTGTCGCTTGCTGCCGCGGGGGCAGCCCTCTGGGGCATTGGAGCGGCGCTTGCCTTCCCCATGGGCATGTCCGCCGCCGCAGACGATCCGAAGCACGCTGCCGCGAGGGTTTCGGTGGTATCTACCCTGGGCTATATCTCCTTCCTGGCCGGACCTCCCCTGCTGGGATACCTCGGGGACCTCACCGGCATTCACCTGGCGCTCCTGGCCATTCTTGCGCCAATCCTCCTTGCCCTGCTCCTGGCTGGTGCCGCCAAGCCTCTTCCAACGGAGTAGCGGCGCGTCCAGGAGTCTCCCCAGGTCAGCAGCATTCCTGCCCTGCTCCAGCGGTAGGGTGAGGGAATGCAGAGCAAATGGCGGGGAAGCCATCGTTGGATCGGCCGGGCAGATCGATACCTGGTCCGGCATGTATCGGATCTGCCGGGCGGCAACCATGACGCTTTCTTCCGCCGGCTTTCCGCCTCCGCCAACCGCGGGAAACTCTGGATGGCGGCTGCTGCGGCCATGGCTGCGTTCCCGGGGCGGCCGCGCCGCGCGGCCCTGCACGGACTCATAGCCCAAGCGTTCGCGTCAGCGGTCACCAATGGCATCTTCAAGACGCTGCTCCCCCGGACCCGACCGCTTCCGGAGCACCTCCCCGTGTTCCGGTTTGTCCATCCCCAGCCCACCAGCTCCTCCATGCCATCCGGTCATTCTGCGTCTGCCGTAGCCTTCGCTACCGGAGTGGGGCTGGTGCAGCCGGCCCTCGGTGCGGTGCTGGCCCCGGCGGCTCTGGGGGTGGCGTATTCACGCGTCCACACCGGTGCCCACTGGCCCTCCGATGTCCTCTTCGGTTCAGCCCTGGGCGCCGGCGCCGCCTTGCTGACGCGCCACTGGTGGCCTGTGCGCCCGCCTTTTCCACAGGTAGCGCGTACTTGGACGCCGGCGCCGGAACTGCCGGGTGGAGACGGCCTGAGTATCGTGGTTAACACCTTGGGCGGATCCTTCACGGAAGAAACCGCAGCCGCCCTCCAGAAGGTATTCCCCAAGGCGTATATCAATACGGTCCACCCTGAGGAGGACCTGCCCCAGGAGATCAGCAAGACAGCGGACTACCTTGGAACCCGTGCCCTCGGCGTCTACGGCGGGGACGGGACCGTCGGGGCTGCGGCCGCTGCCGCCGTCGAACGGTCCCTTCCGCTGTTGGTCCTGCCGGGCGGCACACTCAACCATTTTGCCCGCGACGCCGGGACCGGAAGCCTCAAGGATGCCGTGGCCGCGGCATCGAAGGGGGAAGCGGCACTGGCGGACATCGGCATCGTCACCGTGGAGCGGGGGCTGGCAGGCAACCCGGAAAGGGCCCAGTTGACCATGTTGAACACCTCCAGCGTGGGCCTCTACCCCAACTTCGTCCGTCGGCGGGAACAGCTGAAGCCAGCCTTGGGAAAGCCACTGGCCGGTGTGGTGGCGATGCTCCGCACCTTCGCTGCGGGTACCCCCACCACTCTGACCGTGGACGGCAGGCGGCACAAAGTATGGATCGCCTACGTCGGCCGCGGCCGCTACTACCCACGCGACCATGCCCCCTTGCTGCGCCCGGTTATGGACGACGGCGTCCTGGACGTCCGCATGATCACAGCCGATGAATCCTTTGCGCGGGTCCGGCTGCTGTGGTCGGTGCTGACCGGGACGGTGGCAACTTCCCGCATTACCCACCTGTCAGAGGCAACAACGGTGCGCATCGATGCCGGCGGATCACCAATGGCATTGGCGGTTGACGGTGAAGCACTGGCTGGCGTGCGCAGCGTCGAGTACACCCTGCGGCCCCGCGCCCTCACCTATTACTCTCCCCATTCCTGATGATTCACAGCGCCGGTTGTCGCCGGGCCGGTCATCCAAGGGGAGTACCCTGACCCTCCCCTGAATCATCCCTGAGACCGGCGCAAATCCGGACGTGCCGTGGGTAGCGTGGTGCTTACCAATCTTCGAAAAAGCGCATCCCGCAGTGCATAGCTGCCGTCAGAAGGAACAATCCATGATTGAGGCAACAGGGCTGACCAAGGTCTATGGCGATAAAACCGCCGTGGACGGGGTCAGCTTCACCGTCCAGGCAGGGCACGTCACGGGCTTCCTGGGACCGAACGGAGCCGGCAAGTCCACCACGATGAGAATGATTATGGGGCTGGACCGGCCCACCTCCGGTTCGGTGACGGTCAACGGCGTGCCCTTCGCCCAGCACTCCGCCCCGCTGCGTGAGATCGGTTCTCTCCTTGACGCCAAGGCCGTCCACACCGGCCGGACTGCTTACAACCACCTCCTGGCCATGGCTGCAACACACAGCATTTCCAGGAAGCGGGTCCAGGAGGTTATCGACATGACCGGCCTGGGCGAGGTGTCCAAGAAAAAGGTGAAGGGGTTCTCGCTGGGCATGGGACAGCGGCTGGGCATTGCAGCAGCGCTGCTGGGCGATCCGCAGACCATCATCCTGGACGAACCCGTCAACGGCCTTGACCCCGAGGGTGTGGTGTGGGTCCGGAACCTGGTCAAGTACCTTGCATCAGAAGGGCGGACGGTCTTCCTGTCCAGCCACCTGATGAGCGAGATGGCGTTGACGGCGGACCACCTGATTGTCATTGGCCGCGGCAGGATCATCGCTGATGCCCCTATCGGTGAGATCATCACGGGCAAGGGCCAGTCGCGGGCGCGGGTACGGACGGACCAGCCGCAGCAGTTGATGCGCCTGCTGGCGGCTGACGGCGTCTCGGTGGAGGTCCAGGACCACGAACTTCTTGAGGTCACCGGACTGCCGCCGCGGGAGATCGCCCGGACAGCACTGGACAACCGGATCATGGTGTACGAACTCACACCCCTGCAGGCCAGCCTCGAGGAGGCGTACATGGAACTGACAAAGGATGAGGTGGAGTACCACTCCCTCATCACCACGGGTGTTGCGGCGCCCGCCCAAACTGGAGGAAACCGATGAGCACGGCAGCCCTGCAATCCCGCCGCCCGGAGGGGAAGATCGGTCCCGGCCCCAGCTTCCCCCGCGTACTCCACTCCGAATTCATCAAGTTCAGGACCCTTCTCTCCACCCTGATCCTGGTGGCATCAACGGTGCTGGTGATGGTTGGCTTCGCAGCCCTCAACGCGTGGGGCGTCGGACAGTTCTCCGAGGCTTCGAAGAGCGACCCGCAGGCTGCCGCCGCCTTTGCGGCGCAGGGGGCAGACCTGACTTCCGGTATTCCAACGTCGGGCATCGCCTTTGCCCAGCTCATCATGGGCTCCCTGGCGGTTCTGCTCATGAGTTCGGAGTTCACCACGGGCATGGCCAGGTCAACCTTTACGGCCGTTCCGAAACGCACGCCCGCCTTTGTTGCCAAGCTGCTGGTGGTAACGGTTTGCGCCTTTGTGGTGTCCATGGTGTCCTCCTTCCTCGCCTATCTGGCAGCCAGTCCGATCCTGGAGAACTACGGCTTTGACATCGACCTTGGCACCGAGCACTCCCGGCGCCTGCTGCTGGTCAGCGGAATCTATGTGGCGGCGGTAGCGGCGATCGGCATGTCACTGGGAACGCTGCTCCGTAATTCCGCAGGCGGAATCATGTCCCTGGTGGGGCTCTTCTTCGTGGTCCCCATCGCCTTCCAGCTCATTCCGGGCGACTTCTTCGAGGAGGCGCGGAAGTACCTGCCGGACAACCTCTTCGAGAGGATCGTCGCGGCCGCTCCTGCCGAAGGTGCGCTGGAAGTCTGGCAGGCCTCAACCTGGCTTGGAATTTGGGTGGCAGTGCCGTTGGTGGCGGCGATGGTTGCGCTGAAGCAGCGGGACGTCTAGCAAGGCCGGCATGACGGGCGACGCGAACGTATGAACCAAGCCGCATTCCTGAAGGACGCGCCGGCCGGGCAGGCCGACGCGTCTTTTGCCGAACTCACGGCACGCCGCAAGGGGCGGCTCCGCCGCTACCTGCACCGGCACCCGGTGGTCATGGACAGCGTTGTGGCTGGAAGCTACAGCCTGCTGGTGGCGCCGACCGTGGTGGACACCACGGTCTCCGGCAACTGGCTCGCTGCTGCCCTGCTGGTGCTGGTGGCTGGATCAATGTTCCTGCGGCGCTTCAACCCGGTGGGCCTGGTGGCCTTCGTGGCCGTGGTGGAAGTGGCAGTCACCCTGCTGCACCCTTGGGGGTCCAATGCTTCGGCCGGCCTATGGTTTTCGCTGTATGCGGTTGCTGTGGCACACACCCGACGGTTTGCGCTCATCACCATGTCTGTGGCCACTGCCCCGCTGGCGCTCCTTTACCTACTGGCGGCTGTGGGGCCAATGGAAAACTCCTTCGTCCACGACAGCGGAGTCAACCCCGGCGACTTTCATCTCCTGACGAGCATCGCCACCGGTGCCACCATCACCCTCTCCAATGTCCTCGCCACGGGCATCGGCATTGGAGTCAGGCAGCGGCGGGAGCATGAACAGGAAGTGGCCGCCTGGGCAGCCCGCGCGGCCCGCCTGGCTTCCGTCAACGAACGGAACCGCATCGCCCGGGAAATGCACGACGTCGTTGCCCATTCACTGACAGTAATGATCAGCCTGTCCGACGGCGCCGCCGTCGTGGTCAGGAAAAGTCCCGAGCGCGCGGGTGAGGTACTGGGCGAACTGTCCCGGACGGGCCGGACTGCCCTTGCCGACATGCGGCGGGTGCTGGGCGTCCTGAGGGATGATGCCGGAGCTGGCGCGCCGCGGCTGCCGCTTACCGCCGCCGACAGCCTCGCCACGCTGCTGGAGGGTTTCCGCACGGCCGGGCTGCCCATCCACTATTCGCACACCGGCCCCCCGCTGCCCGACGACGCTGCCTTCCAGCTCACTGTCTACCGGATCGTGCAGGAATCGTTGACCAATGTGCTCCGTTACGGCCGCTCGGCAGGCAGGGTGGATGTCAGCATTCAGCGGTCCGGAGCGGCCGTGACTATTGACGTGACCGACGACGGCGCAGGGGTTCCCGCCAGTCCTGAAGGCAGTGCCGCCCAGCTTGACGGCCCATTCAGCTCCGGCCCTTCCCTTCCGGATCTTTACGGCGCCGGCTCCTCCGGGACCGGCTCCTCCGGGACCGGCTCCTTCAGGACCGGCTCCTTCGGGACCGGCCAGGGCCTTGCCGGGATGGCCGAACGCGCCCGGATCTACACCGGCACCGTAGATGCGGGCAGGACACGGCAGGGCTGGCGCGTCCACGCCGTGCTGAACTGGCCCGCCGATGACATCCACCAGCAGGTTCCACATCCGCACCAACTCCAAGGCAAGGCATGACCGAAAACCCGCGCACCACTGTTCTGCTGGTGGATGACCAGCCCCTGCTGCGGATGGGATTCCGCCTGATCCTTGAAGGAGAAGATGACCTGGAGATTGTGGGTGAGGCCTCGGACGGTGCTGAGGCGGTGCGGCAGGTCCGCGAGCTCAACCCGGATGTAGTGCTGATGGACGTCCGCATGCCGGTCCTCGACGGCATCGAGGCAACGCGCGCCATCACGGCCGCCGGTTCCTGCGCACGGATCATCATTCTCACTACCTTCGACTTGGACGAGTACGCCTTTGCCGGCCTCCAGGCAGGTGCATCCGCCTTCCTGCTGAAGGACGTGGCGCCGTCGGAGCTGATAAATGCCGTCCGTGTCGTAGCCAGCGGGGATGCCGTCGTGGCGCCCCGGGTGACCCAGCGGCTGCTGGAGACCTACGTCCGCGGCGCCGCCCGGCGCACTCCCAGCACCCCCGCCCCTGATCCGCTGCTGGCAGAGCTGACGCCACGGGAAACAGAAATGCTCGAAGCGATGGCCGAAGGGCTGTCCAACGCGGAAATAGCGCACCGCTACTTCCTCTCCGAAGCCACCGTGAAAACCCATGTGCGGCGCATCCTCACCAAGCTCCACCTCCGTGACCGGGTCCAGGCAGTGGTTTATGCCTACGAAACCGGCCTGGTGGTGCCAAGCAACCCGGACTACTGAAGCCCCGGAATCTCCAGTGCCGCACCACTACCCGGTCTAGACTCGGGACCATGCCTTTCCCAGCCTCCGCCGCAGACCACATCCAGGACCTTGGCGCATTTGTCAGCGCATCGCCGTCGAGCTTTCACGCCGTCCATGAGGCGGGGCGGCGGCTGGAGGAAGCGGGGTTCACCCGCCTGGACGAGATGGAGCCGTGGGAGGACGGGCCCGGGCTGTTCTTCATCATCCGGGACGGTGCGTTGATTGCCTGGGCGGTTCCGGAAGGTTCCGGGCCCACAACCGGCTTCAACATCCTGGGTGCCCACACCGACTCGCCCGGCTTCAAGTTGAAGCCCAAGCCGACCACGGGCGTGCACGGCTGGCTCCAGGCCGGCGTGGAGGTGTATGGCGGGCCCTTGCTGAATTCCTGGCTGGACCGGGAACTGCAGCTCGCGGGCCGGCTGGTGATGAAGGACGGCAGGGAGAACCTCACCGCCACCGGCCCCCTGCTCCGTTTCCCTCAGCTGGCCATCCACCTGGACCGCGCGGTCAACGACGGGCTCACCCTGGACAAGCAGCGCCACATGAATCCCGTGTGGGGGCTGGGCAGCCCCTCGGACTTTGATCTGCTGGAGCTTTTGGCGTCCCGCGTGCCTGATGGCGGCGTTGATCCTTCTGCGGTGGGCGGGTACGACGTCGTCATTGCAGACACGCAGCCGCCCGCGGTTTTCGGGGGCAAGGGGGAGTTCTTCGCAGCAGGGCGGCTGGATAACCTTTCGTCCACGCATGCAGGGTTGGTGGCGCTGGTTGCGCACGCTGAAGCGCTGTCCTCCTCCAGTGCCCCGCAGGCCGGTCCGGGTGGGCCCATCGCTGTCCTGGCCGCCTTCGACCATGAGGAAATTGGCTCCAACTCCCGCTCGGGGGCCTGCGGCCCAATCCTTGAGGATGTCCTGGTGCGCATCTCGGACGGACTTGGCGCCTCGGTGGGCCAGCGGCGGCAGGCCCTGGCGGCGTCGTTCTGTGTATCCGCGGATGCCGGCCACGCCGTTCACCCCAACTACGCCGAGCGGCACGACCCCGCCAACCATCCTGTACTTAACGGTGGTCCATTGCTGAAGATCAATGCAAACCAGCGCTACGCCACGGACGCCACCGGTGCGGCGTTCTGGGCGCGGCTCTGCGGCGAGGCCGGAGTGCCGTACCAGGAATTCGTCTCCAACAACGCAATCCCGTGCGGCTCCACGATCGGTCCCCTGACGGCAACCCGTTTGGGCATCCGCACGGTGGACGTCGGCGTTCCGCTGCTTTCCATGCACTCGGCCAGGGAGCTGTGCGGGGTAGAGGACCCGCGACGGCTCGCCGCCGTGACGGAGGTGTTTTTCCGTACGGGTTCCTAAGGCTGCGCAGCAGGTTCGCGCCCGGCATCCGGCTCTGCTGCCGACTCCCGACGCGGGCGCCATAGGGCGACGGCTTTGATGGTACTGAGGGACCGGCAGGTGGAGCCGGCGGTTGCTTGCCCGGGTTCAGGCAATCCGTTCCCCGGCATCCCCCGAAACAACCACGGCCAAGCCGCGCTAGGCGAGTAAACAAGCCAAAAACGCTTAACGCCCGGCAAAACCCCTATACCTAACTTCAGGGAAAGCAGCGATTCCCCTACGCCCGGGTATCAGCTTGATCCATAACCCTATCCCTAGGTAAGTGGACTGCACTCTAACCCCGCTACTTACGTACAGCGAGTGGATTGCGCGGAGAAAAGGGAGTACAGGCTACTCGTGACTCCCCCTGGGGCCGATCATAGGCTCTTACGACACGGGCAAAGTCAGTGGCTAAGAGAGAGCTGGGGCCTCCGACCAGACCGAGACCGACAAGAGCTAGTGTCGCGCAGTAATGCAACGCGACGACGTCAATAGTCCGCAATTGTCATGAAGTGGTGATGAATTTGTCTATTTCCACCCAGCTTCCAAGGTCCTTCTCCGAGTCGACCATCTCGTCACCAATAGCGTCGGTAAGTGTGGTTATTCCCACCCTGAACGAAGCAATGAATCTCCCATGGGTTATCCGCCGCATGCCCTCGTACGTTGACGAGGTTGTCATCGTTGATGGGCGCTCCCACGATCACACCGTCGACGTTGCCAGGGCGCTGCGCGACGACGTCGTTGTGGTGGACGAGCAGCGCAAGGGCAAGGGCGCTGCACTCCGGGCGGGGTTCGCTGCAGCCTCGGGAGACATCATTGTGATGCTCGACGCCGATGGAAGTATGGATCCCCAGGAGATCGGCTGGTTTGTGTCCCCGCTCCAGCATGACTACGACTTCGTAAAAGGGTCCCGTTACGTCACAGGCGGCGGATCCGAAGACCTGACATGGTTGCGAAGTGCCGGCAATCGCGCATTTACGTGGATGGCTAATGCGGTGCTCCGCAGCAACTACTCGGACCTCTGCTACGGATATATAGCCTTCCGAAGGGAATGCCTGGAGGTCTTGCAGCTGGAATCAGACGGGTTCGAGATCGAGACCGAATTGATTGTTCGCGCAGCCAAGGCGGGCCTTCGTATTGCGGAGGTGCCCAGCATTGAGCTCGACCGCATCTCCGGAGCGTCGCATTTGCAGACGTTCCGGGACGGATGGCGGGTCCTGGGGACGCTCGCACGTGAATGCACGCTCTGGGAAGCGCCGACTGCCGGAGCCCGCCCCGAGGCACTCCGACGGGTGAAATATACATACGCAAACGTCAGGTTTCCGCGCACGCCCACGGACCCGCAGAGCGTTCTTTCCGTAGTGCAAGGAGCCTAAGATGCGCACCCCTATTGAACCTCCTACAGTTTCCGTAGTCATTTGCTGCTACACAATGGCGCGCTGGGACAGATTGCTTGGCGTCATTGGTTCAGTCCGCGCCCAGACGCTCGTCCCACGCGAGGTCTTTGTGGTTGTTGACCACAATGAGGACCTCTATAAGCGCCTTATCGCCACTGTCGACGACGTGACGCTCGTAGAGAACAGCGGCCCCCAGGGGCTCTCCGGAGCCCGGAATACCGGCGTAAGCCTCTGCACCTCCGACGTCGTGGCCTTTCTCGATGACGACGCCGAAGCGGCTCCCGATTGGCTCGAACGTTTGGTCACCTACTATGACGACCCCGATGTACTGGCTGTCGGCGGGCGGGTTGAACCGGTTTGGGAATCCGGCCGTCCCCCGTACTTCGGCGAGGAGCTGGACTGGATCGTCGGCTGCAGCTACAGAGGGATGCCCAGGATCGCCTCCGAGGTCAGGAACGTCATTGGGGCAAACATGTCCTTCCGTCTTGAAGTGCTGCATCAGGTAGGCGGCTTCAACCTTGACCTTGGACGCCAGGGGTCCAAGCCCCTTGGCTGTGAAGAGACGGAGATTTGCATACGTTCCAGGATGGGCACCCCAGGGTCACGCATCGTCTACGAACCCGCAGCCCTGGTACGCCACCACGTGCCGGCCCAGAGGGGAACGTTCCGCTACATGCTGGCCAGGTCCTGGTCCGAAGGGATCTCCAAGGCCCAGGTCAGCCAGGTGGTGGGTCACAAACGCGCGCTGGGCCCTGAGCGCCGCTATGTCCGAAGCGTCCTGCCACGGGCCGTTGCCCACGGAATCTATGACTGGAGCAGGAACGGAAACTGGGGCGGCCTCGAGCGGGCTGGGGCCGTGGTCTCGGTCTTGGCCTGCACAGCTGCCGGGTATCTGCGTGGCCGGCGGTTTGCCCACAGCTCGCCGCTCCCGGGAAGCACGGCGCCCGTGGATGCAGCCTGGAGGGAAGTTCAGTGAGTGAACACGGGAATGAACTGACCCCAGCGGGTGTGCGGTGGACCGCCGCCGTCGAAATTTGAAGCTGAAATAAGCGGGGAGGATGTAGACATGGGCAACCGCGATGCCTATCCGGGATGGTCTGGGGCCACGTCTTTTGTGGTTGCAGCCCGGCACAGGAACCGTAGTGGCTGGATTGGTCTTCGTTCAGGCCGGTTGCGCATTCTGCGGCTCCACACACTGCTGGCATCACTGCTGATACCGCTGCTGCTCGCATCCGGTGTCGTGGTGGTGCCTGCGGCGTCGGCCGCTACGGGAGATGTTGGAGTTGAGGGCCTCTCGCATTCGGGGACCGGAACGCCGACGGGGACCAAGCGGCAAACGAGCGGGCTGTGGTTCAATGACGGAATTTGGTGGGGGAACCTGTGGGATACGGCCAGTTCGGATTTCGAGATTTTCCGGTTCAATGCCTCGACGAGCGCGTGGGCCAGTACGGGTGTGGCCACGGATACGCGGGCGAGTACCCACCATGACGTGCTGTGGGACGGGACCACGCTCCACGTGGCGAGCTACCGGTTCGTCAACGATGGTCTGCCGGCCGAGCCGAACTACCCGACAACGATGCGGCGTTACAGCTACGACTCCGTTAAGAAGACGTACTCGCTGCTGAGTTCTACAAACATCAACAACCAGCGCGTTGAGGCCCTGACCATCGACAAGGATTCGACCGGCCGGGTCTGGGCCACCTGGCAGCAGGCGAACCGGATCTATCTGAACGTCACTGGCGCGGACGGCAAGACCTGGGGGACACCCTTCCCGCATCCTGCATCCTTGAGCAATGTGTCCGTTGACGACACCTCGGCTGTGATCGCGTTCGACGGGAAGATGGGTTTGATGTGGAGCCGGCAGGTCGGTGACTCCACGGACGGCATGTACTGGAGCTACCACGTCGATGGAGCGTCCAACACGTCCTGGTCCACTCCGGTCGCGGCGGTGTCGGGGCAACGCAGCGGTGACGACCATATGAACCTGAAGTGGCTGGATTCCTCTGGCGGCCAGGTTTTCGCCGCCATTAAAACCTCGTTCACGTCAGCCTCCCAGCCGCTGATCCAGCTGTTGGCACTGGATAACGCGACCGCGAAGTGGTCTGCGCACACGATCGCGACTGTGGCGGAGTGCCCGAACCGGGTAATCGTCCTGATCGATGAAAGCACCCAGAGGCTGCGGACCTTCGCCACCTATCCGAAACCAAGCGGCACAACGAACGCCGGCGTCTGCACCACCTCGGGCGGGGCGATCTACGAAAAGTCGACTCCGCTGGACAGCATCAGCTTCACGACTACGAAGACTGCCAGGATCGTGGATGCCGACCAGTACGTCCACAACGTCACCTCGACCAAGCAGAACCTCAACAGCACGGCACGTGGTACGGGCAACAGCGGCCTGCTGCTGCTCGCTGACGTAAACGCCACCAGCCGCTACTGGCACCACTACGAGGGCGGAACCGGCGGCGGGCCTGCTGATACGACTGCTCCGACCGTGACCGGTACGTCTCCGACCGCTGGTGCCACTGGTGTGGCGGTGGGATCGGATGTGACCGGAACGTTCTCCGAGGCGATGAACGCGACGACAATCACGCCAAGCACCTTCACCTTGACGACGGGGACCACCACGGTGACGGCAGCCGTGACGTACAACGGCACGGATAAGGTGGCGACGCTGAACCCGGGCGCTGACCTGGCGGCGGGTACGACTTACACCGCGACGATCAAGGGCGGCACCGGCGGGGTCAAGGATGCTGCCGGCAACCCGCTGGCCGCTGACAAGACCTGGACCTTCACCACCGCCGCCGCCA
>NZ_VAHO01000016.1 GCF_005796225.1 Pseudarthrobacter sp. NamE5 | reverse complement strand
AACCACCCGCCAGGAAGCCAGCACCCTGCTCGCCGCGCATTCCTGACCCGACGTCCGCACCAGGACATAGCCTCCCCGAGGGCCGGCACCGGAACATTCCGGCGTCCGGCCCTTGGTCTTTAGTCACGTAGAATTGAGGCACTATGGCGAAATCCCCTGACTCCAGCAACTCCACTCCGGCGGGCTCCAGCGCGGTGAAGCGCGGTCTGTTCTCACGCAAGCCGAAAGAGCCGAAAGCAAAGAAGCCCAGCCGGCTCAAGCAGATCGGTGAAGTTTTCACCATGACGCGCCGCCATGACCCCATGGTGCCGTGGCTGATGCTGCTGGTTTTCCTGGGCGTTGTGGCTGTCAGCTTCCTGGTGGGCTTTTGGCTGGATAACTGGATTACAGGCCTGATTATTGGCATCCCGCTGGGCCTGCTGGGTGCCACGTTCATCCTCTCGCGGCGGGCTGAGCGCGCCGCATTCGCGCAGATCGAAAACCAGCCGGGCGCATCCGGCGCTGCCTTGGGCACACTCCGCCGAGGCTGGATCAGCGAGGAGCAGCCCGTCGCTGTCAACCCGCGCACCCAGGATGCCGTCTTCCGTGCCATCGGCCGTCCCGGCGTCGTACTGGTCAGCGAAGGCCCCTCCCACCGGGTCAAGCCGCTGCTGGACGCCGAACGCAAGCGCCTGGCGCGCATCCTGCCCAATGTCACCGTGCACATCATTGAAAGTGGCCGCGGCGAAGGCCAGGTGCCCCTCAACGAGGTGGCCAGGAAGATGGGCAAACTCAAGAAGGAACTGACCAAGCTTGAGGTGAATGCCGTGTCCAAGCGGATCGCTTCGCTGGGCAACCGCCTCCCCATCCCCAAGGGCATTGACCCGTACAAAGCGCGTCCCAACCGCGGACGCTAGGTTTTGAACCCGCCCCGGTTCCGGCTACGGCCGGCAGCCGGGGCGTTTTCTTTGCAGCCCTTATGGCAGGACAGGATATTCCTATGACCTTCAAGAACGCAGTACTCCGCGCCTTCCGGATCCTCGCCGTCGCGGAAGCCTTCAGCTGGGCGGCGCTCCTCATCGGCATGTACTTCAAGTGGATTGCCGGCACCACCGAGATCGGCGTACAGGTGGCGGGGCCCATCCACGGAGCCCTTTTCGTTGGCTATGGCGTTGCTGCCCTCGCCCTTTGGAGGCTGCAGCGCTGGCCATTCCTGGTGGCTGTCTTTGCAGGTATCTCGGCCGTTTTTCCGTTCGCCACCATCCTGTTCGAACGGTGGGCGGACAAGCGGAACTACCTCAGCACTGCCGCAACGCCCGGTCCCTTGGCAGCCAGGGAAACCAGCCGCGTGTAACGCGGGCAGGCCCCCTCGCAGCTGCCCTTAGCGCCGGATCAGCAGGGTATTCATCGCCTTGTCGTGCAGGCCCCTGTGGTCCGCATCGAAAATTACGGCCGGGATTACCAGGCAGAGCAGGACGGACCTCACCAAGGCGGCCAGGGGTCCCGGCGCGCCCCCGCCGACTTTCACCACGTGGATGCCCATGAGACGGTGGCCAATGCTGTAGCCGAGCGTTCCGATCAGGAGAATTTGTTCTGCGGCGAAGATCGCCAAAGTGGCCCAGGAGTCGCCGGCGAACGCGAAGTTGCTGATCAGCAGCGCAATTCCCCAGTCGATCATGATGGCCACGATCCTGCGGCCTGCCCGGGCGACGGAGCCCGGTCCCGACTCCGGCAGGCCCAGGCGCTCCCCCGGGTACTTTGAAATGCCGGAGGTGTCAGGGCCGGACAGCCAGGAGCCGATGTCTTTACGATCTACCACCGTCCAAGCTTAGCGAGTTCCGGGCGCCCATACTGTGGAAGTGGTTAGACCAGAGTGTGGACAGAAGATAGCGTTGCCTTAGCAGGGCATTCTGTAACCTGCCCGAAACAATGTGGACACGGACGGGAAATGCCGCGTCCATAGGCTGTTACCAGTTTCGAGCGAATCCCCCCGGCAGGAAATCAACTTCAGGGAAGCACTGTGATGTTTCCCTGCCCCGGGTTGCGCTGGACCAGATGGCTTACACGCCAGATATCACATATGCGTTAGGAGCATAGATGTTCAAGACTGCGGACGAAGTCCTCAAGTTCATCAAGGACGAAGATATTAAGTTCGTCGACATCCGTTTCACCGATCTTCCGGGTGTCCAGCAGCACTTCAACGTTCCCGCCAAGAGTGTTGACGCTGACTTCTTCATCAACGGCCAGCTCTTCGACGGATCCTCCATCCGCGGCTTCCAGGGCATCGCAGAGTCGGATATGCAGCTGATCCCGGACGTCACCACGGCGTTCCTGGATACCTTCCGCATGGAAAAGACCCTCGCCCTGAACTTCTCCATCGTCAACCCCCGCACCGGTGACCCTTACCACCGTGACCCCCGCGGCGTTGCTGAGAAGGCCGAGGCCTACCTGGCGTCCACCGGCATCGCCGACACCGCGTTCTTCGCTCCCGAGGCCGAATTCTTCGTCTTCGACAACGTCCAGTACCAGTCTTCCCCGCAGGGCAGCTTCTACAAGATCGATTCCGAGGAAGCCCACTGGAACACCGGCCGCGAGGAAGAGGGCGGAAACCTCGGCTACAAAACTCCCGTCAAGGGCGGCTACTTCCCCGTTTCCCCTACTGACAAGCAGGCCGACCTGCGCGACGCCATGTGCGTGGCCCTGGACGAGGCCGGCCTCGAGGTTGAGCGCAGCCACCACGAAGTGGGATCCGCCGGCCAGGCTGAGATCAACTACAAGTTCACCACGCTGACGCACGCTGCAGACGACCTGCAGAAGTTCAAGTACGTCATCAAGAACACCGCGGATGCCTGGGGCAAGTCGGTAACCTTCATGCCGAAGCCGGTCTTCGGTGACAACGGTTCGGGCATGCACTGCCACCAGTCGCTGTGGAGCAACGGCGAGCCGCTGTTCTACGACGAGAAGGGCTACGCCGGGCTGTCCGACACCGCCCGCTGGTACATCGGCGGCCTGCTGCAGCACGCCTCCGCCGTCCTTGCCTTCACCAACCCGACGGTCAACTCGTACCGCCGCCTGGTCAAGGGCTTCGAAGCTCCGGTCAACATGGTCTACTCGCAGGGCAACCGCTCCGCCGGTATCCGTATACCGATCACGGGCACCAATCCCAAGGCCAAGCGCATCGAATTCCGCGCTCCGGACCCCTCCTCCAACCCGTACCTGGCGTTCGCTGCCCAGCTGATGGCCGGCATCGACGGAATCCGCAACCGCATCGAGCCCCCGGCACCGATCGACAAGGACCTCTACGAGCTCCCGGCCGAGGAAGCCAAGGACATCCCCAAGGCACCGGGCACGCTCGAGGAAGCCTTGGAGGCCCTGCGTGAGGACAACGAGTTCCTGCAGGCCGGCGGCGTATTCACCCAGGACCTGATCGACACCTGGATCGAGTACAAGTACGAGAACGAGATCCGCCCGCTGTCCCTGCGCCCGAACCCCTACGAGTTCGAGCTCTACTACGGCGTCTAGTCTTTACGATCCAAGACTGTGAAGGCGGCCACCGGACACTCCGGTGGCCGCCTTTTGCATGCCCGGCAGGAGCACGTCCTGCGCGGAGGGAATTGGTGCCAGAAGGTGGAGGTCCGGCTCCAGACGTGCTGAGACCGGGAGCCGGACCCCCTGACGAATGCCCCCCGAGACGAAGACTGTTCCAGCCTTCCCCCCAACAAGGTTTGAAGAACACCGCCAATCCACATGATCGGGCAATTGCTTTGTTAGCGCAAACGGCCCACCGGAGCCGTTACGTCATTGTGGCCCAAAGCTGCGGAACATAACCCGCTGGGGCCCTGCGGGTCCTCCGGTGTACCGGCCCCGGTCGCTGAAGCCCGCCCGGCGGTAGGCGGACAATCCGGCCAGGTTCGCCTCATTGACGGAGAGTACGACGCCGGCCTCGCCGCCACTCTGGCGATCGGTCAGCTTTTCAGCGGTTGCCACAGCGGCGGCAGCGGCCAGCGGGCCCAGCCCCCTGCCCTGTTCCCGCCTGTCGATTAGGAAACCCCGCAGCAGCCAGGCCGAGTGGTCATCCGGCCAGCCCGCCAAACGTGCCGCCCCCGACTGCAGCGTCAGCACGCCGACAGCGCGGCCCCCAAACTCGATCACGTAGGGCCGGCGCGCCTCTTCAGCAAGTCCTGCCAGGACCATCCGGAGCGGGTCACCGACATACCTGTCCTGGCCAGGGCCCAGTTCAAGATCAGCAACGGCTCCGAGCTGGACCGCCCGCGCGTCTGCGTCCAGGTCCCGGAGCGAAATCAGCCAAACGGTGGTATCCATCACTGGCCGTAAAAAACCCGTTCGAAGACTGCCCGGGCGCGCCGGCTGACGCGCAGGTAGTCCTCTTCAAGCGCAGTGGCGTTCCCGGGCTCATAGCCGCACCACCGCGCCACCGCTTCCAGGTCCCGCCGCGAGGACGGCAAAACGTCCGAAGCCTTGCCACTCCAGATCACGTTTGCGGACCTGATCCTGCTCGCCAGCCGCCAGGCCTGGGCCAGGAGATCGGCATCGTTCCCCGCCAGCAGGCCAAGGCCGGCAGCCGCTTCCAGCGCCGGAACAGTCGACGTGGTCCGCAGTTCCGGGTGCTTTCCGGCGTGCTGCAGCTGCAGCAGCTGGATCAGCCACTCGACGTCGCTGAGTCCTCCGCGGCCCAGCTTAAGGTGCCGTGCCGGGTCGGCGCCGCGGGGAAGGCGTTCCGATTCCACGCGTGCCTTGATCCTGCGGATCTCCCGGACATCCTGCTCAGAAACGGCTTCCGGATACCGGATGGGGTCGATGAGGGCAATGAAATCAGCAGCCAGGCCGTCGTCACCGGCCATGGGACGCGCCCGCAGCAGTGCCTGGGCCTCCCAGATCAGTGACCAGCGCCGGTAGTACTCGGCGAACGAGTCCAGGGACCGGACCATGGCGCCGTTTTTCCCCTCCGGCCGCAGGTCCGCATCCATCTGAAGGATCCGTTCGGCCAAGATGGCGGGCTTCAGCGGCTGAGTCAGCAGTGTGGAGACCTTGGCCACGATCCGCGCCGCCTGCTCCTGCGCCTCAGCGTCGGTGAAGCCAGGGCGTGCCCGGTGCACGTACATCACGTCTGCGTCCGAACCGTAACCGATCTCGCGGCCGCCCTGGCGTCCCATGGCCACCACCAGCACAGCGGTCTTGAGCGGGCCCCTGGCGGCGACTATGCCTTCAGCCACCCGCAGGGCGCCAAGAACGGCGGCCCGGTCAGTGTCGGCCAGGGCGGCGCCCACCTGGTCCTGGCTGAGCAGTCCTGCGGAGTCAGCGACGGCAACGCGAAGGATCTCGCGGCGGCGGATCAGACGGATGAGGCGCATGGCGCTCTCTGGATCCTCATGCCGTGACATCTTGGAGACAATTTCCTGCCACTGGGCCTCGAAGCTCACGGGCACCAGGTCCCTGTCATGGCCCAGCCACGCGACGGACTCCGGCGAGACCTCCAGCAGGTCAGCAATGAGACGGGAATTGGAAAGCATGTGGCAGAGCCGCTCGGCAGCAGCATTGGAGTCGCGGAGCATGCCCAGGTACCAGTGCGTGGTCCCCAAAGCTTCACTGACGCGCCGGAAGGCAAGGAGTCCGGCGTCGGGGTCAACCCCTTCGGCCAGCCAGTCCAAGAGGATCGGCAGCAGCTGCCGCTGCAGTGCTGCCCGCCGGCTGACCCCGGCCGTAAGCGCCTCAATGTGGCGCATGGCACCCTTCGGATCCCGGTATCCCAGGGCGGCCAACCTGCCCTGGGCAGCCTCCGGCGTCAGCCTGGCGTCTTCGCTGCTGAGCTTGGCAGCTGTGTTCAGCAGCGGCCGGTAGAAAATCCGCTCGTGGAGCTCACGCACCGATCGCTTGGTCTTCTGCCACGTGGCGAGCAGCGCATCCGGGTGCGGCCGCTCATTGGAAAACGGGCCCAGTACCGCCTTGGCCAGCGCCCTGAGTGCCGGTTCCGCTACCGGCATGAGATGCGTCCGGCGCAGCTGGAACAGCTGGATGCGGTGCTCCAGCAGGCGCAGGTACCTGTAGGCGTTGTCAAAGGCGGCAGCATCCGAACGGCCGATGTATCCTCCGGCAGACAATGCGGCAATGGCAGAGGTGGTGTCGCGCCGCCGCAGCGTCTCGTCCGCTTTGCCGTGCACGAGTTGAAGCAGCTGGACGGTGAACTCGACGTCCCGCAGGCCGCCGCGGCCCAGCTTGATCTGCCGCTGCTCCTCGGCGGCGGGGATGTGTTCGGTGACACGCCGCCGCATGGCCTGGACGGATTCCACGAAACCGTCCCGGCTGGCTGAACTCCAGATCAGGGGCGCGACGGCCTCCTCATAGCGGCGGCCCAGGCCTGCGTCCCCGGCGATGGCACGCGCCTTCAGCAGCGCCTGGAACTCCCAGCTTTCCGCCCACCGGGCATAGTAGGATTCGTGCGAGGCGAGGGTGCGCACCAGCGGTCCGGACTTCCCCTCCGGCCGGAGGTTTGCGTCCACTTCCCACAGGCCTGGCTCACGGGCCACGGAAGAGATGGCCCGCGAGATCCCGGCGGCCAGGGCAGTACCGATGGTATTTGCGTGCGCATCCTCCAGGCCACCTGGGTCCACCACATAAATGACGTCGACGTCGGAGATGTAGTTCAGCTCGCGGGCTCCGCACTTGCCCATGCCAATCACGGCGAGGCCCACTTCGGCAACGTCGCCGGCGCCGTACTGCTCCGCTGCCTCAGCTCGCGAGACCGCGAGGGCCGCCTCGATGGCTGCCCCGGCAAGATCAGCCAGTTCCCCGCCCACAGCCGGGAGGAAGTCCAGGGGATCGGCGGCACACAGGTCCTTGACGGCGAGGTCCACCACTCCCCTGCGGTACGCCGTTCGCAGCGCCTCGTAAGCCGTAGTTCCTGCCATGCCGGCCACTGGCCGGGCCGCGCGCGGGTCGGCACCCACCGAACGCAGGAGGGTCTCGCGCAGTTCCGCGGAATCAGTCTGCAGCGGCTCGGGGCTGACTCTGACGCGGAAAGCCTGCAGATGCTCAGGGTGCCGGATCAGGAACTCCCCAAGTGCCTCAGAGGCACCGAGAACACGGTACATCGGCTCGCTCGTATCAACGTCCGAAGCAGCCAGCTCGCGCAGGTCCGGATGCTTTTCGATCAGGCGGACCAGTGACTGGAGGGCAGTGTCCGGGCTGGCCGCCATCTGCAGGCCCGCAAACAGCCTGTCCTGGTCCAGCCCGTCAAGTTCGGGTGCGGACAGGAACCGCTCGCCCTTCTCCAGGTCACTGAAACCGGCCGCGATAAGGCGGCGTGCCAGACTCACGCCCGCCCCCTACAGAATGGCGAGGTTGCGCTGCAGCTCGTAGGGCGTCACCTGGAGCCTGTAGTCCTGCCACTCGGCGCGCTTGTTGCGCAGGAAGTGCTCAAAAACCTGCTCGCCCAGGATCTGGGGCATCAGTTCCGAATCTTCCATGGTCCGGATGGCGTCATGAAGGCTTGCCGGCAGGGGGTCGTGGCCCATGGCGCGGCGTTCGGCGGAGCTGAGCGACCAGACATCATCCTCTGCTGCAGCCGGAAGATCGTAGCCTTCCTCGATGCCTTTCAGGCCGGCGCCGAGCAGGACCGCATAGGCAAGGTAGGGGTTTGCCGCGGAATCGATGCCCCGGTATTCGATCCGGGCGGACTGGCCCTTGCCCGGCTTGTACAGGGGCACGCGGACCAGGGCAGAGCGGTTGTTGTGGCCCCAGCTCAGGTAGCTCGGCGCCTCGCCGCCGCCCCAAAGGCGCTTGTAGGAATTCACGAACTGGTTGGTCACAGCGGTGAATTCCGGCGCGTGCTTGAGGATGCCGGCAATGAACTGGCGGGCCGTCTTCGACAGCTGGAACTCCGCGCCGGCCTCATAGAAAGCGTTGGTGTCCCCCTCGAACAGCGAGAAGTGGGTGTGCATGCCGGACCCGGGGTGGGCCGTGAACGGCTTGGGCATGAACGTGGCATAGGTGCCCTGCTGGAGGGCCACTTCCTTTATGACGGTTCGGAACGTCATGATGTTGTCCGCCGTCTGGAGGGCATCGGCGTACCGCAGGTCGATCTCGTTTTGCCCCGGGCCGGCCTCGTGGTGGCTGAACTCCACGGAGATGCCTACCGATTCCAGCATGGTGACGGCCGTCCGGCGGAAGTCCTGGGCAACACCGCCCGGAACGTGGTCGAAGTAGCCGCCCTCGTCTACCGGAACCGGCGCCCCGTCCGGACCGGGCTCCTGGGACTTGAGGAGGTAGAACTCGATTTCAGGGTGGGTGTAGCAGGTGAAGCCCATGTCCGCAGCCTTGGCGAGGGTACGCTTCAGGACGTTGCGGGGGTCCGCCGCGGACGGTTCCCCGTCCGGCGTCAGGATGTCGCAGAACATGCGCGACGTCTGTTCCGTCTCCCCGCGCCAGGGCAGGATCTGGAAGGTGGAGGGATCCGGCTGGGCCAGCATGTCCGACTCGAACACGCGGGCCAGGCCTTCAATAGCGGAACCGTCGAAGCCCAGGCCTTCCTCGAAGGCACCCTCAACCTCGGCGGGGGCGAGGGCCACGGACTTGAGCGAACCCACGACGTCGGTGAACCACAGGCGCACGAAACGTACGTCGCGCTCTTCGATCGTGCGCAGGACAAACTCTTGCTGGCGGTCCATGATGGCCTCTTCTCCGGTCAACGTCCATGCTCCGGGTCCGCGGAGGGGAAGCCGGCAGCAGTTCACCAACACTGTACTAAGCATTCGCCGCCGATGCTGGAGCCTGCGGGCTGCGTAACACAGCGTTAACACCGCGCTACCGGGATTTGCGTTGCCCCGCCCGCCCTTCTGCCCTCCTGCCCCTTGTATAGGAGGCCCGGCCTTATTCGCCGGCTTCTGCGGCGTACGGACAGCCCGTTATGACGCTTATCACCACCTGGCCCTGCTGCTGCCGGTAGCTAGGACGGCAGGTACAGCACTACGCTCATGCCATGGCCTCCAGCAACAGCTCCGACTCCAGCATGTCCGCAGATGTCACCGCCCCGTACGGCAATGGACCGGGCCAGGCACCTGCTCCTGGAGCTGCCTCCGCGCCGGAGCGGAAGCCGGGCAAGGTGCGCATCCACCACCTGCAGCAGGCCAAGAAGGACGGCACCAGGTTCGCGATGCTCACTGCATATGAGCAGTACACAGCAGAGATTTTCGACGCCGCCGGCATCGAAGTGCTCCTGGTGGGCGACTCGGCATCCAACAATGTCTTCGGCAACGAAACCAGCCTGCCAGTGACAGTGGACGAACTGCTGCCCCTGTGCCGGGCCGTGGCGCGGTCCGCCAAGCGTGCCCTGGTGGTGGCAGACCTGCCGTTCGGCAGCTATGAGGTGTCCCCCGGACAGGCCGTCGCCGCGGGCGTCCGGTTCCTCAAAGAGGGCGGGGCGCACGCTGTCAAGATCGAAGGCGGCAAGTACTATGCGCCAACCGTGAAGGCCATGGTCCACGCCGGCATTCCAGTGATGGCGCACATCGGCTTCACTCCGCAAAGCGAGCATGCGCTTGGCGGCTACCGCGTCCAGGGCCGCGGCGACGACGGCCAGAGACTGATTGACGACGCCGTGGCGCTGGCTGAAGCCGGCGCGTTCAGCGTGCTGATGGAAATGGTTCCGGCAGAGACTGCTGCCGCCGTGGATGCGGCCGTGACCGTTCCCACCGTGGGGATCGGCGCCGGCAGGGAAACCACGGGCCAGGTACTCGTCTGGCAGGACATGGCCGGACTCCGCGGCGGCCGGATGGCCAAATTTGTGAAGCAGTACGCGGACCTGCGCAGCACCCTTCTGGACGCAGCCACGGCCTACCGCGAGGATGTCCGGTCAGGCCAGTTCCCCGGCCCCGAGCACTCCTTCTAGCGGCAGCACGCCAGCTTCCGGTGCAGCACCCCGGCGCCGGGGGGCTGCCCGCCTGCCTGCCGTCAGTCGTCGTCGTCCTTTTCCCAGGCCTCATTGCGCGCCCTGACCTTCTCCAGGGCGTGCTCAGCCTCTTCCCTCGTCTTGTAGGGGCCGATCAGCTGGCTCCAGTCGGACAGCCGGTCTTCTTCAATCTCGTGCGTCCTGATGTTGTACCAGTACTCAGCCATCGCTGCTCCTCGTTCCGGCAGGTGGGGAAGCAGCGGCGTGATCCGCGTAACTTAAATTCTTACGCCGATCCCGCCCGGCCTCCGGTTGTTAGGCGTTCTGCAGTGCCTTATATGATCAATCTATGCCTTCCCTTGCCTCTACTGCACCCATCGGCTCCCTCACCCCGGGAACCATAGGTCCGCAGCGTCCCGTCCCGGCGTCCATCCCGCGGCCGGAGTACGTTGGCAAGCCCGCACCGGCGAAGTTCACCGGTTCGGAGGTCAAGTCCCCGGAAACGATCGAGAAGATCCGGATCGCCGGGAAGATCGCCGCCCAGGCGATCGTCGAAGTGGGCAGGCACATCAAGCCCGGTGTCACCACTGACCACCTTGACAAGGTGGGCCACGAATTCCTCCTCGACCACCATGCCTACCCGTCCACCCTTGGCTACCGGGGCTTCCCGAAGTCGTTGTGCTCCTCGCTGAACGAGGTCATCTGCCACGGCATCCCGGACAGCACGGTGGTCCAGGCTGGCGACATTCTCAACATCGACATCACCGCCTACATCAACGGCGTGCACGGCGACACCAACTACACCTTCCTGGTGGGCGACGTGGACGAGGAATCAAGGCTGCTGGTGGAACGCACCCAGGAGTCGCTTAACCGCGCCATCAAGGCCGTGGCCCCCGGCCGGGAAATCAACGTCATTGGCCGGGCAATCCAGTCCTACGCGAAGCGCTTCGGTTACGGTGTTGTGCGTGACTTCACCGGGCACGGGGTGGGTGAGGCCTTCCATACCGGGCTTATCATCCCGCACTACGACGCCGCCCCTGCCTACAACACGGTCATCGAGGCCGGCATGGTCTTCACGATCGAACCGATGCTCACCCTGGGCACGGTGGAGTGGGACATGTGGGCCGATGACTGGACAGTGGTCACGAAGGACCGGAAGCGTACCGCCCAGTTCGAGCACACCTTGCTGGTCACGGAGTCCGGCGCGGAGATACTCACCCTGCCCTAGCCTGCACTGGTGACCAGCCTGATGTACTGATCGCCGCTTTACCCATCACCGGTACCCACCGGACATCGATTCCGGCCGGCCGCCCCGGCCGTCGCTCCCCTGCCCGCCCCTGCCACGAACGGAAACCCATTGGCCAAGAAGGACGACAAATCGCAGAAGAACGCCCCGCTGATCGGCATCGACATCGGAGGCACGGGAATCAAGGGCGGCATCGTCGACCTGAAAAAGGGCAAGCTGCTGGGCGAGCGGTTCCGCGTACCCACCCCGCAGCCGGCCACGCCTGAGGCTGTTGCCGAAGCAGTGGCGCTGGTGGTTTCCGAGCTTTCTGCCCGCCCGGAGGCACCTGCTGCCGGCTCGCCAGTAGGCGTTACCTTTCCTGGCATCATCCAGCACGGCGTGGTGCACTCCGCAGCCAATGTGGACAAAAGCTGGCTCAACACTGACATCGACGCGCTCCTGACCGCCCGCCTGGGCCGGCCGGTGGAAGTCATCAATGATGCCGATGCCGCCGGGCTTGCGGAAGCCCGCTACGGCGCAGGCGCCGGCGTCAAGGGCACCGTCCTGGTGATCACGCTGGGCACGGGCATCGGTTCCGCCTTCATCTTCGACGGCAAGCTTGTTCCCAACGCTGAACTGGGACACCTGGAAATTGACGGGCACGATGCCGAAACCAAGGCTTCGGCCGTGGCCAGGGAGCGTGACGGACTTTCCTGGGAAGAGTACAGCGTCCTGCTGCAGCGCTATTTCTCCCACGTGGAATTCCTGTTCTCGCCTGAACTGTTCATCGTGGGCGGCGGCATCTCCAAGCGGGCGGACGAGTACCTGCCGAAGCTCAAGCTCCGGACGCCCATCGTTCCGGCAGTCCTTCGCAACGAGGCCGGCATCGTGGGTGCCGCCATCGAAATCGCGTTGAAGCACAAACTCGCAAAGTAGGCTGTGTCCGCGCCCCGCTCGTGGCGCCAGGATGGTCACGGGCGGGCGCGGCACCGGCACGGCTGCGAGGGTGCCGGTGGTGGCTGCGGCTTCCCCTCCGCAGCCACCACCGGGGTCTACAGTGGGCTTTTTGCGGTGTTCCTGGCGCCCTTGGCCGGAAGAGCCTGGGCGTCTTCTTCCTGCCGGAGCAGGGCTATGGCCGATTCGAAGTCCTCCAGGGATTCGAATGCCTGGTACACGCTGGCGAAGCGCAAGTAGGCAACCTGGTCCAGCTTCTGCAGTGGACCAAGAATGACCAGGCCCACTTCGTGGGCGTCAATCTCAGCTGCGCCGGAGGAACGGATCTGCTCTTCAACTTCCTGCGCCAGCAGCGCGAGGTCATCCTCACTGACGGGACGTCCCTGGCACGCCTTGCGCACACCGTTGATCACTTTGCTGCGGCTGAAAGGCTCGCCTACGCCCGACCGCTTGATCACGGAAAGGCTGGTGGTTTCGACCGTGGTGAAGCGGCGTCCGCACTCCGGGCACTGGCGGCGCCGGCGGATGGCAGAGCCGTCATCCGCCATCCGGCTGTCAACGACCCGCGAATCGGGATTGCGGCAGAACGGGCAGTACATGGCGCCTCCCCTCTTCTGTGATCGCCCAGGCAGTATTGCCTGTGGGCCTGTGGCCATTTTGTGGTCGCCCGTCTTTATACAGGCAGAACCCTTGCGTCTCTAAGTTTACGTCCCAGCGAAGGGTAACAACAAGCTTGTAATTACTACATGTTGTGGTTGCTGCTACTACATGTCGGCTTCGAAAGGGCTTTTTCAGGCAAACCTGGCCGTCACGGCGTCACCGTGGGCCGGCAGGTCCTCGGCTCCGGACAGGCTGACGATATGCCCGCTGACCTCGGCCAGCGCATCCCGGCTGTAGTTCACCACCTGGATGGCGCGCAGGAAGGTGGTCACGTTCAGCCCGGAGGAAAACGCTGCCGTACCGCTGGTGGGCAGGACATGGTTGGAACCTGCACAGTAGTCCCCCAGGCTGACGGGGCTGAAGTCGCCCACGAAAATGGCCCCGGCGTTCCGGATCCTTGCGGCGACACCGGGAGCATCGGCGGTCATGATCTCCAGGTGTTCCGCAGCATAGGCATCGCAGGCGGCGATGCCCTGCTCCAGGCTGTCCACCAGCACTGTTCCCGACTGCGGTCCGGACAGCGCGTCACGGACACGGTCTGAATGCTTGGTGGCTTCGGCCTGCCGGTCGAGCTCGGCGCGGACCGCGGCGGCGAGCTCCTCGGAATCGGTGATCAGTACCGAGGCCGCCTTGGGATCGTGCTCCGCCTGGCTGATGAGGTCGGCTGCAACCAGGCGCGGCTGCGCCGTGGCGTCGGCAAGGATGGCAATCTCCGTGGTGCCTGCTTCGGAGTCGATCCCCACCACGCCCTTTACCAGGCGCTTGGCCGTGGCCACGTAAATGTTCCCGGGACCAGTCACTACATCCACGGGCTCCAGCGCCGGACCCGTTTCCGTTGCCGCCACCCCGTAGGCGAAAGCCGCGACAGCCTGGGCGCCGCCGATGGCATAGACCTCGGTGATTCCCAGCAACGCAGCGGCGGCCAGGATGGTGGGGTGCGGCAGCCCGCCGAACTCCTTCTGTGGAGGGGAAGCAAGGGCAATGGATCCGACTCCGGCCGCAAGCGCCGGAACAACGTTCATGACCACCGACGACGGGTAGACAGCCAGGCCGCCCGGTACGTAGAGGCCAACCCGGCGCACCGGTACCCAGTTCTGGCTGACCACGGCACCGTCACCGAGCTGGACGTCCACGTTCCGGGGACGCTGGCTGTCGGCAAAGCGGCGTGCCCGGCTGATGGATTCCTCCAGCGCGCGGCGGACGGACGGGTCCAGCTCCTCCAGCGCGGAAGTGAGCGCCTCCCGCGGAACCAGCGGGTGGTCCTGCTGCACGCCGTCAAAGCGGAGGGCCAGTTCGGCCAGCGCCTCGAACCCGCGCCGCCGGACGTCGGAGATGATGTCCAGGACCTTTTCCTCCGCGTCTGCCACCGTATGGCCCTGGGCGCGCGGCACTGCCGCGCGGAGGCCCGCAAGCGTCAGGTTTTGCCCGCGCAGATCCACGGTGCGGAAATTTACGACGGCGGCGGCTGGGGTGGCGGGATTCTGCGCGGAAGTGGTCACTGGTTTATTTTACGGGCCACGCCGCAGCATCCGGCGACTGGTGCCCACCGGCGTCGGGCTTCCTGCCCAGGAGGGCGAACAGCTCCAGCGCAAAAACCGAGACGGCGGTGGCGGCAGGCCACAAAAGCAGCACGGGCCAGGCCCGGAGCGAAAAGGCGATGCTGGCGTTGATTGAGGCATCCACTGCAGGACCCCAAAACCGGGCGGCGAGCAAGCCTGCCTGCAAGGCAAGGACAGCACCGCCCAGGGCTCCTGCCAGCGCCATCAGGAATTCAGCCCGCGGATCCCGGCGCTTCCTGTCCGAAACAACGACGGCCAGGATGCACCCGGCCAGAACCAGCAGGCCGGCCAAGGTGAGGTCCCGCGGCAGCCAGACCGCCGGATTGGTGCCGCTGGCAAGGCCTGGATCCCGGGTGATCAGGTTAAGACCGCCCGGAGCAAGGACCCACCACAGGATTCCAAGCGGAACACCTGCCACTGCCGGGACCGCGAGTGTTGCCCAGGGCAGGCGCGGATGGTTGCGGCGGCGGGGTTTAGTCATGCAACAAACCTTAACAAATGTTCCAGCCGCTCAAGGCCCGGAGACGGGTCTGCCGCTGGTTCATCCTTGGCGGAGCTGACCCAATACCCTTGAAGGTGAGCATTCAACAGTCGTTCCACCCCAGGAGTTTCCGTGCCAGACAACGACGTGCCGTTCGAGCGGACGTTCAGGGAGATGTTCCGGCGCCATGCCGCCGGCGTCGCCATCATCACGGTGAACTACAAGGATGAGCCCTATGGCTTCACCGCCACCTCGGTGGCATCGCTCTCGGCGCAGCCGCCGCGTTTCACCTTCAACATGGCCCGCAGCTCCAGGTCCTGGCCGGCCGTGGCCAACACCAACTACCTCGGCGTCCACATGCTGGGCCTTGAGAACCAGGCGCTTGCGGACAAGTTCGCCCGTCCCGGCAACCGGTTCGAGGGAGACCATTGGGAGGTTGGTCCGCACGGCGTACCAGTGCTCAAGGACGTGGCCGGCTGGCTGATCGGCGAGGTGCAGATGCGCTTGTCCTTCGAGAACAACGCGGTGGTGGTGGTCCAGGTGGTTGACGGCCAGGTGGGCGGGGAAGGGTCACCGCTGCTGTACCACGGCGGCAGCTATGGCCAGCCTGTGCCGCTCGACTACGAAATCTAAGAGTCTCCACGCGCAGAGCCGCGGACGACGGCGGGCCCTGCCGCCCGTCGTCGTCCGCAGCTCGTCAGGCGTCCAGGCAGGCGGGGCCGAGCAGCACCTTCAAGTCACCGAACAGCGACGGGCTGGGGTTCACGCGGAGGTGGACCGGCAGGCCCATGATCTCCGTGCGCGTGTCGCCCTGGAGGTGCAGGCGCACCTCGGAATTCCCGCGGTGCGTCCGCAGCACGTCGCCAAGTTCCGTGACCACGGCCTCGGTTGCCTTGTGCGTCGGCATGGTGATGACCAGCGGGCCGTTCAGCCCCTCGCTCAGGTCCGGAACCGACAGTTCCATGCAGTTCAGGGTGATGGCGCCGTCGTCACGTTTCTGCAGGCGCCCCTTCACCACCACGATCAGGTCCTCGGCGAGCACGGAGGCGATGGGGCCGTAGACCTGGCCGAAGAACATCACTTCCATGGACCCGCCCAGATCCTCCACCTCCGCCCGGGCGTACGCGTTGCCGCTGGCCTTCGCAATGCGCCTGCTCAGGGAGGTGATCATGCCGGCAATGGTGATGATGGCGCCGTCCTGGGGACCATCCTCGCCCAGCACGGAGGTGATGCTCATTTCAGCGTGCTGGCTCAGCACGCCTTCAAGGCCCTGCAGCGGATGGTCCGAGACATACAGCCCCAGCATGTCCCGTTCGAAGGAGAGCTTGTCCTTCTTCTCCCACTCGGGCAGGTCGGGGATCTCAATGCTGAGTGAGGACTCGGATTCCGCTTCCTCGAAACCGGCGAAGAGGTCGAACTGTCCAATCGCTTCGTTCCGCTTGAGCGTGATGACGGAGTCGATGGCCTCTTCGTGGATCATGGCCAGGGCCCGGCGGTGGTGGCCCAGGGAGTCGAAGGCGCCGGACTTGATCAGCGACTCAATGGTCCGCTTGTTGCAGACCACGGCCGGGACCTTCATCAGGTAGTCCTTGAAGGACGTGAAGGCGCCCTCGCTTTCACGGGCTGCCACCATGGCCTCCACGACGTTGACGCCCACGTTGCGGATCGCGCCCATGCCGAAGCGGATATCGTTGCCCACCGGGGTGAAGTTCAGGGCGGATTCGTTGACGTCCGGCGGCAGCACGGTGATGCCCATGCGCCGGCATTCGTTCAGGTAAATGGCCGACTTGTCCTTGTCATCACCCACTGAGGTGAGCAGCGCCGCCATGTATTCCGGTGCATAGTGCGCCTTGAGGTAGGCGGTCCAGTAGGAAATGACGCCGTAGGCAGCCGAGTGCGCCTTGTTGAAGGCGTAATCCGAGAAGGGCAGGAGGATGTCCCACAGGGTTTTGACGGCCTCCATGGAGTAGCCGTTATCCTGCATGCCCTGTGAGAACCCGGCGAACTGCTTGTCCAGTTCCGACTTTTTCTTCTTGCCCATGGCACGGCGGAGGATGTCTGCCTGGCCCAGCGAATAGCCGGCGAGCTTCTGCGCTACGGCCATCACCTGCTCCTGGTACACGATCAGGCCGTACGTTCCACCGAGGATTTCTGAGAGGGGTTCCTCCAGTTCGGGGTGGATGGGAATGACTTCCTGAATGCCGTTTTTCCGCAGCGCGTAATCGGTGTGGGCGTTGGCGCCCATGGGCCCGGGGCGGTACAGCGCAAGCACCGCGGAAATGTCTTCGAAGTTGTCCGGCTTCATCAGTTTGAGCAGGGAGCGCATGGGCCCGCCGTCGAGCTGGAACACACCCAGCGTGTCGCCGCGGGCCAGAAGCTCGTAGGACGCTGGGTCGTCGAGCTCCAGCTTCTCAAGGTCCAGGTCGATGCCGCGGTTCATCTTGATGTTTTCCAGGGCGTCGGAAATGATCGTCAGGTTCCGCAGGCCCAGGAAGTCCATCTTGATCAGGCCCAGGCCTTCGCAGGTTGGGTAATCGAACTGCGTGATCACCTGGCCGTCCTGGATGCGGCGCATGATGGGAATGACATCGATGATCGGGTCCGATGACATGATCACACCGGCGGCGTGGACGCCCCACTGGCGCTTCAGCCCTTCGATGCCCAGCGCGGTCTCGAACACCTTGGACGCTTCCGGATCCGTGCTGATCAGCTGGCGGAAGTCGCCGGCCTCGCCATAGCGCTTGGCTTCCGGGTTCTGGATGTCCGCCAGGGGAATGTCCTTGGCCATCACGGCCGGCGGCAGCGCCTTGGTGAGCTGTTCGCCCATGCTGAACGGGTAGCCCAGCACGCGCGAGGAGTCCTTCAGCGCCTGCTTGGTCTTAATGGTGCCGTACGTGACGATCATGGCCACGCGCTCGTCGCCGTACTTGCGGGTCACGTAGTCGATGACTTCCGGGCGGCGCCGGTCATCGAAGTCGACGTCGAAGTCGGGCATGGAGACGCGGTCCGGGTTCAGGAACCGCTCGAAGATTAGTCCGTGGCGCAGCGGATCCAGGTCGGTGATGCGCATGGCGTAGGCCACCATGGAGCCTGCACCGGACCCACGGCCGGGACCTACCCGGATGCCGTTGTTCTTGGCCCAGTTGATGAAGTCCGCCACCACCAGGAAGTAGCCGGGGAAGCCCATTGAGGTGATGACGCCCAGCTCGTAGTCGGCCTGCGCCCGGACATTGTCCGGAACACCGCCCGGATACCGGTACTCAAGCCCCTTGGCCACTTCCTTAACCAGCCATGATGTCTCATCCTCCCCGGGCGGGCAGGGGAACCGGGGCATGTAGTTGGCGCCGGTGTTGAAGGACACTTCGCAGCGTTCGGCGATCAGGAGGGTGTTGTCGCACGCCTCGGGGTGGTCGCGGAACAATTCCCGCATCTCCTGCGGCGACTTGAGGTAGTAGCCGCTGCCGGAGAAGGCGAAGCGGGACCCGCCGTTGTCGTAGGTGGGCTCCAGGAGGGTGGACCCGGACTGGATGGCCAGCAGGGCCTCGTGGGCCTTGGCATCGTGCTCGTGGGTGTAGTGGAGGTCGTTCGTCGCGACGAGGGGAAGGTTCAGCTCCTTGGCAAGCCGCAGCAGGTCCCCGGTAACGCGCCGCTCGATGTCCAGTCCGTGGTCCATGAGCTCGCAGAAGTAGTTCTCTGCTCCAAAGATGTCCCGGAACTCCGCGGCCGCCTCAAGCGCCTCACGGTACTGGCCCAGCCGAAGCCTGGTCTGGATCTCGCCCGAGGGGCAGCCGGTGGTGGCAATAAGGCCCTCGGAGTAGGTGTTCAGCAACTCCCGGTCCAGCCGGGGCCACTTGCCGAAAACGGCGTCCAGCGAGGCGATCGAGGACGCCCGGAACAGGTTCCGCATGCCCACGTTGTTGTAGCTGAGCAGGGTCATGTGCGTGTAGGAACCGCCGCCGGAGATATCGTCCTTGCGCTGGTGTTCCTCGCCCCAGCGCACACGGCTCTTGTCGCCGCGGGCCGTCCCGGGCGTCACATAGGCTTCAACCCCGATGATGGGCTTGATGCCCTTGTCGGTGGCCTTCTTCCAGAAGTCAAAGGCCCCGAAGAGGTAGCCGTGGTCTGTGGTGGCGAGTGCAGGCATTCCCAGCCGCTCGGTCTCGTCGAACAGCTCTCCAAGCCTTGCTGCGCCGTCCAGCATGGAGTACTCGGTGTGGGTGTGGAGATGGACAAACGAGTCATTGCTGGAAGTCACCGCACTATTCTATGCGCCGCCCTGGCTCCCCCGTGCTAGGCATGCCCGGAGGCGAGCACGTCCAGGGCAAACGCCAGATCCTGCGGGTAATCGCTGGCGACACGGACCCGCTCCCCAGTCACAGGATGGTCGAAGCCGAGCTCCCGGGCGTGGAGCCACTGCCTCGTCAGCCCGAGGTTTGCAGCCAGCCGGGGATCAGCACCGTAGGTCAGGTCGCCGGCGCAGGGGTGCCGTAGGGCGGAAAAGTGAACACGGATTTGGTGGGTACGGCCCGTCTCCAGGTGGACTTCCACCAGGCTGGCCTTGCCGAAGGCCTCAATCACCTCGTAGTGCGTAACGGAAGGACGCCCGTCCTCGATCACGGCGAAACGCCAATCGTGACCTGGATGCCGGCCAATCGGGGCGTCAATGGTCCCCACCAGGGGATCAGGCAGCCCCTGGACCACTGCATGGTAGACCTTGTCCACGGTGCGTTCCTTGAAGGCACGCTTCAGGCCTGTGTAGGCCCGCTCGGACTTTGCCACCACCATCACACCGGAGGTTCCGACGTCGAGCCGGTGGACGATGCCTGCCCGCTCCGGCGAGCCTGACGTGGAGATGCGGTAGCCTTCACCGGCCAGGCCACCCACCACCGTAGGTCCCACCCACCCGGGGGAAGGGTGGGCGGCAACGCCAACGGGCTTGTCGACGACGACGAAATCCGCGTCATCCAGCAGGATCTTCAGGCCTTCCACTACTTCCTCCACGACCTCCAGCGGGTCACGCCGTTCCGGCATGTTGAGCTGGAGCACATCGCCTGCCACCAGCTTTGCGGACTTGCCCAGTGCAGTGCCCCTGCTCAGCACGTGGCCCTCCGCCAGCAGCGACGCCGCAAGCGAACGTGAGATGCCCAGCAGCGCTGCCAGGCCTGCGTCCGCCCTGGTTCCCCCGTAGTCGTCCGTGACGAGAATCCGCTCATGCATCCTTTGGTTTCTCCTTGGGTTCGGAGGTAAGCCGCTTTCCGTCCAGGGTGATGCCGCGAAGCGTCAGGATGCAGATGACGGCGACGGCTGAGACCACTGCCGAGTCGGCAATGTTGAAAATTGCGAAGTTCGGCAGTTGGATGAAGTCCACCACGTGCCCCATGCCAAAGGACGGTTCCCTGAAGAGACGGTCCGTGAGGTTGCCCAGTGCTCCACCGAGCAGGAGGCCAAGCGCCAGGGCCCACCAGACTGATCCCAGTTTGCGGACCTGGAAGAGGATGGCCACGGAGACGACGGCCATGATGATGGAAAACACCCAGGTGACGTTTTCGCCGATGGAGAATGCCGCGCCGGAGTTCCGGATGAAGTACCAGTGCAGGAGTGGCGGGAACACGGGAATCCGCTCACCCTCCACCATGGTGGAGGTGACCCAGAGCTTGGTGAGCTGGTCCAGGACGTAGGCGAACAGTGCGAACCCTGCGAAGACGGATAACAGCACCGCCCGGCGTGGACGCGGTGAAGGTGGGACAGGGCGCGCGGAATCGGCAGCGAGTTCGTCGGTCATGGTGCTTTCATTCGTATAGCCGGTGTCAATGCCAAAAGCCGGCGACCGAGGAATCCTCAGCCACCGGCTTTCAGAATACGTGTTTGACGGCTTAGTTTGCTTCGCTGACTTCCGGGGTAGCCACTGAACCGCGGGCATCCAGGTCGCGCAGCTGGCCTTCGATGTAGGCCTTCAGGCGTGAACGGTAGTCGCGCTCGAAGCCGCGGAGCTGCTCCACCTTGCGCTCCAGGACGGATCGCTGCTGCTCGAGGGCACCGAGGATCTTGCGGGACTTCTCCTGCGCGTCATTGACCAGGCTGCTGGCTTCGATCTGCGCTTCGGCGATGATCTTGTCCTTCTGGGCCTGGCCGTCGGCGACGTGGCGGTCGTGCATCTGCTGTGCCATGGCCAGCAGGCCGGCAGCGGATTCGGCAGAAGGAGTGGCGACGGCGGCAGGGGCGGCTGCGGGTGCCGCAGCGGCAGGAGCGGGCTGAACTTCCTTCTTCTTGGCAGCTTCAGCAGCCTTGGCCTCGGCTTCGGCCTTCTCGCGGGCCTCGTCCTTGTCGGCCTTGACGGGCGCGGGGACCTTCTCCACGACGGGAGCAGCAGCCGAGCTGGCAGCAACGCCGGAACCGGCTTCGGCAAGCTTCTTGCGAAGTTCGTCGTTCTCCTGGTTCAAGCGGCGGAGCTCAACGACGATCTCGTCCAGGAAGTCATCAACTTCATCCTGGTCGTAGCCCTCACGGAACTTGGTCGGCTGAAAGCGCTTGTTGACAACGTCTTCTGGCGTCAAAGCCATCTGGTCACCTCACTGGTCTAGTTAGTCAGTAGGCCTTCCGGCCGTCAAAACTACGGTACCTAAATTTGGTCTGGTTACTCTAATTCAACACTGCGGTGTCAAACGCGAGTTTTCTTCGCATTACAGTAGCTGTTCCCGGACGGGTCCACCCTGCGCTGCTAGGTCTGTTTCGGGGTAAATCAGGCGAGGCCCCTGGTGATGCTCATTGCGATGCTTACGGCAATAAACAGGATCAGGAAACCCAGGTCCAGGGAGATGCCGCCGAGGCGCAGGGGCGGGATCAGCCGGCGCAGCACCTTCAATGGCGGATCGGTGATCGAGTACACGGCATGGGCCACCACCAGGGCAACCCCGCGCGGCCGCCATTCCCGGGCGAACATCTGTACCCAGTCGAAGACCAGCCGGATGATCAGGGCAACAAAGAACAGAAGCAACGCGAGATAGACAAGTCCGAATGCGATTCCCATGTCTAACCCAGTATCTCCAAGTCCGTGTGTCCCGCGGCATCCTGCCGCTGTGTCTCGTCTATTTCAGCACAGATGCCAGGCAGGTGTCCCTGCCTGGCATCCGCGTACCACCCGTTGTTCAGCTTTGGTTGAAAAAGCTGGCCTGCGTCTCGCTGGCTTTTTTGTCATCGCCGATGACTTCAACGTACGACGGCGACAGCAGGAAAACTTTATTGGTGACCCGTTCAATGCTCCCACGGAGTCCGAACACGAGGCCCGCGGAAAAGTCCACGAGGCGCTTTGCGTCCGCCTCGCCCATGTCCGTGACGTTCATGATCACGGGAATGCCGTCCCGGAAGCTCTCGCCGATGAGCTTGGCGTCATTGTAGGAGCGCGGGTGAATGGTGGTGATCTGACGGAGTCCGCTGGTTTCTTCGCGGCTGGAAGCCGCACGCTTGATGGGGGTCACTGGGGCGCGGTATTCCTCTTCGGGGGCGTGGGTCGTTTCGCGGCTGACCTCGCGGACGGGTGCAGGTGCACGGCGTTCCTCGCGGTCAGCTTCCATCGTTTCGTCCTCATCCTTACGTGTGGTCTGTTGCTCGGACTCGTAATGCTCATCGCCGTCGGCGAGCCCAAGATAGATCATTGTCTTGCGCAGAGCGCCGGCCATGGTCGACTCCTAATCGTGTCCCGTAAGCGGGCCGCCCAATGACTTGACAGCACTGGAGTCCCCCGCCCATCACTTCCAACAGGTCCGACGCTACCCCACGGTGGGACGCGATCCGAGAATATCGGAACCGATTCGCAGGTGTGTCGCACCGAACGCTATGGCCGCTTCCAAATCCTGGCTCATGCCTGCGGAGATGGCCGTGGCGCCGGGGTGCTGCGCAACCAGTCGCGCCGATACCCGGGCAAGCTTTTCGAAGGCAGGTTCCGGCGGCGCGTCCAGCGGGGCGACCGCCATGACCCCGGCAAGGCGCAGGCCTTCGGCGCCCGCTATCCTGTCTGCCAGTTCCGGCACGTCCGATGGCATGGCCCCGCCCCGATGGGCGCCCGCGTCGTCCTCCAGGCTGACCTGGATGAAGCAGTCCAGCGGCGCTTGCGCTGTCGCTTCCTGCCGGCTTTGCACGGCTTTGGCCAGGGCGTCGACAAGTTGCGGCCGGTCGACGGAATGGACAGCTGAGGCGTAGCGGACCACGGACTTGGCTTTCTTGGTCTGCAGCTGGCCCACGAAGTGCCAGGCGAGCCCACAGCCGGCAAGTTCCTCCGCTTTCGCGGCGGCTTCCTGGTCCCGGTTCTCACCGACATCCGTGACTCCGAGTGACACCAGCCGCATGATGTCCTCCGCCGGGTGGAACTTAGTAACCACAATCAGTGTGGGAAGTCTGTCCTCGCGCCCGGCTGCCGACGCCGCAGACTTGATCCGGCTCCTGACTGCAGTGAGCCGCTCCGCCAGCTCCGCCGTGCGGGCGTCCCCGGTTGCGCTTTCAGTCATGGCACCAGACCACGCCCGCGAAGCGGCCCGTTTCCCTGTTGCGGCGGTAGGAGTACAGCGAGTCGGCCTCCAAAGTGCAGGGCCCGCGGTATTCCACGTCAACTCCGGCCCGCTCCAACTGGCTCACGGCCCCGGCGGGCAGGTCCAGTCCCGGTGTTCCCCAGGAGGTTGTGGACCACGCGGCGGGCACGGACGCGGCCACCTCCTCGCGGAGGGCTGCCGGCACCTCGTAGCAGCTGCCGCAGATGGAAGGACCAAGCCATGCGCGGATGCCCGATGCTCCGAGGGACACCATGGTACTGACGGCGGAAGGAATCACTCCCCCTGCCACCCCCGGGCGCCCTGCATGGACGGCGGCCAGGATTGGACCGCCCGCCGACTCACCCGCGAGCAGGACCGGAATGCAGTCTGCGACCATGACCGCCAGCGGCAGGCCGCGCGACACCATGGCGTCAGCTTCCGGCGTCCCGCTCCCCCGGTCCACGACCGCAACGGTGGTTCCGTGCACCTGGTTCATGAAGCGCAGGCTGCGCGGTTCTACCCCGAGGGCATCTTCGAGCTGTTCACGGCGCCGGCGAACCACAGCAGGGTCATCGCCGACGTGCAGTGCCAGGTTACCGGCGCGGCTGTCAGTGAACGCGGCCGACACCCCGGGAAGGATGTCAGCGCGCCAGTGGAACACGCCCGGGCCTACTTCAGGAAGTCGGGAACATCCAGGTCATCCGAGTGGGTGCCGGTGAGGTCAGGCTCCACTACGGACGGGAGGTCCACATCGAAGCCGGAGTCCGCCGGAACGGCGGACGGGCGCTGCTGGCCCCAGTTACTGAGGCCTGCTGCGCCAACCCCCGCATGGACCGGCTGGGCGTTGAACTGGTGGTTCCCGGCAGTGGGGGCCTGGGCCGGAGCCGGGGCTGCAGTCGGGGCGGCAGGCCGCTGGGGTGCCGTCTGGGGCTGCGACTGATCCATCGACGGCGAAGTGGCCTTCACGTCGTCGAAACCGGCGGCAATGACGGTCACGCGGGCCTCGTCGCCAAGGGCGTCGTCGATCACTGCGCCGAAGATGATGTTCGCTTCGGGGTGCGCCACTTCCTGGACCAGGCGTGCGGCCTCGTTAATCTCGAACAAGCCGAGGTCTGAGCCGCCCTGGATGGACAGCAGCACCCCGTGCGCGCCGTCGATGGAGGCTTCCAGCAGGGGGGAAGCGATGGCCAGTTCGGCCGCCTTGACCGCCCGGTCCTCGCCGCGGGCAGAGCCGATGCCCATGAGCGCGGATCCTGCACCCTGCATGACGGACTTAACGTCGGCGAAGTCAAGGTTGATCAGGCCGGGGGTGGTGATGAGGTCGGTAATGCCCTGGACGCCGGAGAGCAGCACCTGGTCGGCGGACCGGAAGGCGTCAAGGACGGAGACGTTGCGGTCACTGATGGACAGGAGGCGGTCGTTGGGGATCACGATCAGCGTATCCACCTCGTCCCGAAGGGCATCAATGCCCGCCTCGGCGGAACCGGCGCGGCGGCGGCCTTCGAAGGTGAACGGGCGGGTGACCACGCCAATGGTCAGCGCGCCGAGGGAGCGGGCGATGCGGGCCACGACCGGAGCGCCGCCCGTGCCGGTGCCACCGCCTTCACCGGCGGTCACGAACACCATGTCGGCGCCGCGGAGCACTTCCTCGATCTCGTCAGCGTGGTCCTCGGCAGCCTGCTTGCCCACCTCCGGATTGGCGCCGGCCCCCAGCCCGCGGGTCAGCTCGCGTCCGACGTCGAGCTTCACGTCCGCGTCGCTCATGAGCAGGGCCTGGGCGTCGGTGTTAATGGCGATGAATTCAACGCCTCGGAGGCCGACCTCGATCATGCGGTTGACTGCGTTCACGCCACCGCCGCCGATGCCGACGACTTTGATGACGGCCAAGTAATTCTGCGGAGCTGCCACGTTACGTGTCCCTTGTTCGTGTCTTATTGCGAAAACTGATGGAGAGCTTGAAGCCTGCAACCTTAACCTTCGAGTTGAAGGTTATAGTTATGTCAAGTAACTCATGTCTGTGACGGTATTTCCTCTGGTACGCACATTCAATAACCGGCTCCGCGTGTCGGATTAATACCGGAAAGAAAGCTCAGCGGGTCACCGGGTGCCGGGGCACGCTGACGTCGTAGACCTTCACAGGGTTCTTGGGATCGGCCGGAACCTTCAGGAGAGCCTCAAGGACTTTAGCCTTGAGTTCCTTCTCGCCGGCGTTGCCCCAGATGATGGTCTGGCCGTCCACGAGCTTGAGTTCCACCGCATCCACGGAAGCTGCCGAGGCATTGGACAGCCTGGCCAGCACGTCCGCCGGCAGGGCGCCAAGGACCGCGGCGGTCGCGTGGAAAAGGTCCTTCCCAATGGTGCCCGCACCGCCGTCGATCACCGGCAGCGACACCGAGGCCGGATCCTCCGTGGCGGCCAGCCGGACGCCCTCGACATCCACCAGCTCGTACTGCTCCCCCTGCTTGACCAAAGCCACAGGTACCCGCTCCCGCACTTCCACGGCGAGTCCCGACGGCGGCCGGGCCTCAGCCGAGGACGACTTGACCTGGACCAGTGGCTCCAGGAGCCGGCCCACCTCGTCATCCGAGATTTGCGGCAGCGGCTTTCCCTTCAAAGGCTCAAGTGCGGCCTGGACCTGGGCCGGCGTCAGCAGGCGTGTCCCGGTAACCGAAATGGTGTCAACGGCAAGGACAGGTGAATAAACGGCAGCGGCCAGCAGCCCTGCCACCACAGCGACGAGGGTGGCGGCGGCCGTGAGCACCTTGCGTTTCCGCCGCTTTCCCTTCGGCTCAGGGAACACCAGCACGTTCGCCGGCGAGGCGCCGGGCTGTTCCGCCTTCTTCCCCTTGCCGCGGCCGGCTACAAGCCCCTGCTTCGGCTTCGGCGGCTGCTGCCGGGCCGGTTCCGGGATGCTGCGGGACGCTGAAATGACATCATCGCCCCCGGATCCCCCCGTTCCACCATTTCCGCCCGGATTGCTGGCGGGCCTGTAGGTGGGGCGGCGCGTGCTAGCCACGCAGGGCCTCCACGATCCGCGGCCCATAAGCGGTGACGTCACCTGCACCGGCCGTCAGCACGATGTCCCCGTCCGCTGCCGCGGCCGCCACCGCGGCCACAGCCTCACCCGCAGCCACCAGCCGTCCGCCCGTCTCCAGGTGGTCAGCAATGAGCTGGCTCGTCACGCCGGGAATGGGGTCTTCACGGGCAGGATAGATGTCCAGCACCAGGGCGGTGTCGGCAAGGTTAAGCGCCTCCGCGAACTCGCGGGCGAATTCACGGGTGCGCGAAAACAGGTGCGGCTGGAAGAGGACATGCACCTTATGGGGGCCCGCCACGGACCGGGCTGCGGCGAGGGCTGCCCGGACTTCCGTCGGGTGGTGGGCGTAGTCGTCAAAGACGCGGACTCCCCTCCCCTCACCCTTGAGCTCGAAGCGCCGGGAGGCGCCGGAAAAGCCCGCCAAAGCGGCGGCCGCGGCGTCGGGGCCGACGCCCAGTTCAAGCGCGACGGCGAAGGCAGCTGCGGCGTTCAGCGCGTTGTGCCGTCCGGGCACCTGCAGGTCAAGGCTGAATCGTCCCGCCTGCGAGGACACCGAAACGTCGCCGGGACCGCCGTCCTGGAGCATGACATCGGCACTGTCAGCGGTTCCGTACAGCACCACCTTGGTGTTGCCCCGCTCCCTTGTCCTTTCGGCAAGTGCCAGGGCGCCGGCGTCATCCGCGCAGGCCACCAGCACGCCGTCCGCCGGAAGCAAGGCAGTGAAGCGGTCAAAGGACTCGTATACGGCCTCAGCCGTGCCGTAGTGATCCAGATGGTCGGGCTCAACGTTGGTCACCACGGCGATGCCTGGCCGGTAGTTGAGGAACGAACCGTCCGATTCGTCGGCCTCGGCCACGAAGATCGGGGAGCTCCCATGTGCGGCGTTGACGCCCAATGCAGGAACGTTGGCGCCAATGGCGAACGACGGGTCCAGGCCGGCGCCCTGAAGCAGGACGGTGACCATGGACGTGGTGGTGGACTTGCCGTGCGTTCCGGCCACGGCCACTACCCTGTCATCCCCCATGGTGGCGGCCAGTGCCTCGGACCGATGCAGCACTGGCAGCCCTGCCTCCCGTGCGGCAACCAGTTCGGGGTTGTCTGTCCGGATTGCTGATCCTGCCACCACCGTTTGTGCATCCCCGAGGTTGCCCGCGTCATAACCGACGGCGATGCGGGCACCTGCTGCTGCCAGGTCCACCATCACCGGGAGGTCCTTCGCGTCGGAGCCGCTGACGGGGACACCGCGTGCCACCATGATTCTGGCAACAGCGGACATGCCGACGCCCCCGATCCCCACGAAGTGGACCCGCCCCAGGGATTCGAGGGTTGGGATGCTGGCGTGGTTCATGCTGCGACTGCTTCCAGGATGAGATCAGCCATGCGCTGATCGGCGTTTCGGATACCAAGGCGGTAGGAGTTGCCGGACATTGCGCCCAGCCGCGGCTCGTCCGTGACCAGCGGGATCAGTTCCCTGTCCACCCACTCAGGGGTGAAGTCGCGGTCATTCACCAACACTGCTCCCCCGGCCGCCACCAGGCCAGCTGCATTCAAAGCCTGCTCGCCATTGCCGATGGGAAGCGGCACCAGGACAGCGGGAACACCCACAGCGGCAACCTCGCAGACCGTGGCCGCGCCGGAGCGGGCCAGCAGCACGTCGGCCGCGGCATAGGCAAGTTCCATGCCATCAACGTATTCCACCTGCCGGTAGCCTTCTGCCGCAAGCGGGTTGCCGGCGTCGTCAAGGACGGTCTTGCCCCGCCCGGTGATGTGCAGGGTCTGGATCCCGGCAGCGGCCAGCCGGCCGACGGCGGCGGCGATGGTCCGGTTGATGCTCTGGGCACCGGAGGAGCCGCCGGTAACGATCAGCGCGGGCCGGGCCTGGTCGAGGCCGAGCGCCTCACGGGCAGCGGCGCGGGCGGCAGTCCTGTCCAGTCCGGAGATCTCGGTGCGCATTGGCATTCCCACATGGATGGCGTTGCGGAGCGGGGTGTTGTCGAAGGCGACCCCCACGCGGCTGGCGAACATGGCTCCCACCCGGTTGGCCAGGCCGGGGCGCGCGTTGGCCTCGTGGACCACGATGGGGATCCCCCGCGTGCGGGCGGCCAGGTACATGGGCGTGCAGACGTAGCCGCCGACGCCCACCAAAACGTCAGCAGCCGCTTTGTCCAGGATGGCTCCGGCCTGGCGGACCGCACTGTTGAGCCTGCCGGGAAGACGCAGCAGGTCGGCGGATGGCCGCCGCGGAAAGGGCACCCTGTCGATGGTGGCCAGCTGGACCCCGGCAGCCGGAACAAGCCTGGTTTCCATTCCCGACGGGGTGCCGACGGCGAGGATGGCCGCGTCCGGGGATGCACTGCGCAGAGCCGCGGCGATGGCAAGGAGCGGGCTGATATGCCCTGCTGTACCGCCACCTGCCAGGACGATGGATGGTGTCTTGGAGGTCATGGAGGGTTAGGCGCGCTTTCTTTCGGTCTTCTTCCGGGCAGCGTCTTTCCGCGCCGGTTTGGCCTTGAACTTGAGCATCCGCTTGGGGCGGATGGCGGGCGCCATCTGCTCCCGGGCGAGGGAGAGCACCACCCCGATGGCGCAGAGCGACATCAGCAGTGCCGAACCTCCATAGGAGATGAAGGGCAAGGGTACGCCGATGACGGGCATCAGGCCGGTGACCACCGACATGTTCACGGTCGCCTGGCCGAGCAGCCACACCATGATTGCTCCGGCGAGCACACGGTGGAACATGTCCTCCTGTGCCACCACGACGCGGTAGATAGCGGCTCCCAGGATGGCGAAAAGGATGAGGACGACGACGGTTCCCACCAGCCCGAGTTCCTCGCCGATGATGGCGAAGATGAAGTCGTTGTGGGCTTCGGGGATCCAGCTGTACTTTTGCCGGCTTTGCCCCAGTCCTACCCCGAACCATCCGCCGGATGCCAGCCCGTAAAGGCCGTTGGTGGCCTGGTAGTTGGCGTCGATGCCGTTGGCGCAGGACTCCCCGGTCCACCAGGAGGTGATGCGGCACATGCGGTTCGAACTGGTGACTGCCATGACGGCTGTTCCGGCGGCCGCCACCAGTCCTGCGATGCCGAAGAGGTAGAGCGGCGCGCCGGCAAAGAAGAGCGCTGCGGCCGTAATCATCATGATGATCATGGCCGTTCCGAGGTCGTTTCCCACCAGGACCAGTCCGACGATGATGATGGCCATCGGAACGGCGGGAACCGCAACGTGCTGCCAGCGGCTCAGGAGCTTTCCCTTCCGGGCCAGGACGGTGGCCATCCAGAGTGCGAGTGCCAGCTTGGACGCTTCGGACGGCTGGAAAGTGATGCCGCCCAGGTCGATCCAGTTCTTGTTGCCGTTGACCTCCGCGCCCACGATCTGCACCATGCCCAGGAGTACCACGGCCACGATGATGGCCGGCCAGGCGAGGCGTTTTAACCAGATCACGTTGATGCGGGACAGCACGAACATGGTGAACATGCCGATGCCTGCGAACATGCCCTGTTTCAGTGCATCCCCGTACGGTGACTTCCCGGCAGCGATGGACTCCACGCTGGAGGCGGAGAGAACCATCATGATGCCGATGGCAGTCAACGCCAGGGTGGAGCCGAGGATGAGGTAGTACGTGGAGCCGTTCCGGGAGGTCCCTGTTCCCTCCAGGGCCCGCCAGAACCTGCGGTAGGCCGCCTTTAGGCGGAAGGGGGCGGAGGCCTGGCGCTGTGCCGGCGATGCCGAGGATCCGGCACGCGGGTTCCCAGCCTGCTGCTTCGCTGGCTGGGGCCGCGTTGGCGTGCTGACCATTGTTACTCCTCGCCGGTCTGGGCCTGCCCTTCCACCAGCTCGCGGACAGCTTCGATGAAAGTGTCACCACGGTGAGCGTAGGAAGAGAACTGATCCATGGAAGCAGCTGCCGGAGCCATCAGCACAGTGTCACCGGACCGGGCCAGCTGGGCTGCTGACGCAACGGCCCGGGACATCACGGCTTCCCCTGTCAGGGGTGAACCGGCCTCGATGCCACTGTCCGCTGCAGCAGTCTGCACCTGTTCAGTTTCTCCCGCTGCCGGCTCAATCACCGGGACATCGGGCGCGTGTCGCTGGAGGGCCCCGGCCAATGCCGAGGTATCCGCTCCGATGAGCACCACTGCCTTGAGCCGGTGGGCGTGCTCCCGAACGAGGTCATCGTAGGTTACCCCCTTGGACAGGCCTCCGGCGATCCAGACCACGTCCTTGAACGCAGCCAGGGAGGCGGACGCCGCATGCGGGTTGGTGGCCTTGGAATCGTTGACCCAGAGCACGCCGTTGTGCCGCGCGACGGGCTGGATGCGGTGGTCCCCCGGAATGTAGTCCCGGATGCCCTGCCGCACGGCCTTGGGCTCAACGCCATAGGCCCGGACCAGGCCCGCGGCGGCCAGGGCATTGGCCACCATGTGCCGGGGTGCAAGGGCGCCGAGATCGGTCATCGAGGCAAGCTCCGCAGCACTGTCCCTGCGCTCTTCGATGAAGGCCCTGTCCACCAGCAGCCCTTCCACCACCCCGAGCATGCTCACGGCGGGGGTAACGGTCGTGAAGCCGACGGCGCGGCACCCCTCCACCACGTCGGCGTTCTCCACCATGCGCTCTGTTTCGATCTGCTCTGCGTTGTAAAGACAGGCTTTCTGGGTGCGTTCGTACACCTTGGCCTTGTCCGCGAGATAGGAATCGTAGGAACCGTGCCAGTCAACGTGGTCCTCCGCGACGTTGAGGCAAACGCTGGCAACTGGCGAGAGTGACTCTGCCCAGTGCAGCTGGAAGCTGGACAGTTCAACGGCGAAGACGTCGTATTCAACGGGGTCGCGGATGGCGTCCAGAATCGGAGTGCCCACGTTGCCCACAGCGATTGCCTTCAGTCCAGCGGCGCGCAGCATGGATTCGGTGAGGCCCACGGTGGTGGTTTTTCCGTTGGTTCCGGTAATGGCAAGCCAGTCTGCGGTCTTACGGCCTTCCCTGACGCGGACCCGCCAGGCGAGTTCCACGTCTCCCCATACGGGGATATGGGCGCGTGCAGCAGCGGCGAGCAGTGCCTGGTCGGGCCGCCACCCGGGTGAGGTAACGATCAGCTCGGGAAGCCCGCCGTCAATCCGGGGAATCCGGCTGACTGCTTCCTCACCGAGCAGGACGTCCGCGGCGCCGACGATCTTCAGGGTCTCGGCATGCGCCTTGGCTTTTTCGCTGGTGGCGGCGTCCACCACCACAACCCGCGCGCCCAGCTCGATCAGGGTATCGGCGGCGGCAAAACCGGAAACGCCGATGCCGGTGACTGCAACCCGCAGGCCGGACCAGTCGGAGTCCCAGCTGACGAGGTTCTGGAGGCGGGGGGAAACGGTCACAGCAGCACAACCCATTCAGCGTAGAAAATTCCCAGGCCTACGGCGACGAAGAGGCCGCCGAGGATCCAGAACCGGACCACCACCGTCACTTCAGCCCACCCCTTGAGTTCAAAGTGGTGCTGCAGTGGTGCCATTTTGAAGATACGTTTGCCACCGGTGGCCTTGAAGTAGCCCACCTGGATGATCACGGACAGCGTGATGAGGACGAAGAGGCCGCCGATGATTCCCAGCAGCAGTTCGGTCCTGGAGAGGATGGCGAAGCCTGCAATGGCGCCGCCGATGGCCAGGGAGCCGGTGTCACCCATGAAGATTTTGGCGGGCGAGGTATTCCACCACAGGAAACCCACCAGGGCGGCGCTGATGATGGCCGCCAGCAGGGCGAGGTCGAGGGGGTCCCTGACGGTGTAGCAGCCGCCGCCGGCCTGCCGGGGTGAACCGCAGGCCTGGTTGCTTTGCCAGATTCCCATGAGGGTGTAAGCGCCGAAGACCATGACTGAGGCACCGGCCGCGAGCCCGTCGAGACCGTCCGTGAGGTTGACGCCGTTGGTGGCGGCGGTCACGATCAGGTTGGACCAGATGACGAAGAGGATGGCACCCAGGACCGTTCCGCCGAACGCCAGGTCCAGCCAGGGCAGGTCCCTGACCAGGGAGATTTTCGTCGAGGCCGGTGCGAGGCCATCCTCATTGGGGAAGTTGAGGGCAAGCACCGCGAAGATGATGCCCACAGCGGCCTGCAGGATGAGCTTCGCCTTGGCGTTGAGCCCCAGGCTGCGCTGCCGGGAAATCTTGATGAAGTCATCCAGGAATCCCACCAGCCCCATTCCAACCATCAGGAACAGAAGGATCAGGGCCGAGGCTGACGGGCCGGGCGAATCCGGGTTGATCATCAGCATGATGAGGTGGGTCAGGCCGTAGCTCAGCAGAACGGCTGCCACCACCACGGTTCCGCCCATCGTCGGCGTGCCGCGCTTGGTGTGGTGGGAGGTGGGTCCGTCGTCGCGGATGAACTGTCCGTAGCCGCGGCGGACCAGGAGCCGGATGAACAGCGGCGTGCCCACCAGGGCGCAGAGCAGCGCAAGGCCAGCGCCGATAAGAAGAGCAATCACAGCAGTGTGCTCCTTTCATCGGCGGGCTGCGGGGTTTGTGGGGGTAATGCTATCCGATCGCCCAGGTGGCGAAGCCCCACGCTGTTGGAGGACTTGAACAGCACCAGGTCCCCGGGCTGAAGTTCAGCGGTCAGCAGTTCATAGGCTTCGTCGGCGGTCTCTGTGAAGATGCATTCGTCCCCCCACGAGCCTTCCTGCACGGCTGAAACATAGAGGGCGCGTGCTTCCCGGCCTACAACGACGAGCCGGGAGATGTTGAGGCGCACCACCTGCGTGCCGACAGCGGTGTGTTCCCGGATGGAGTCCTCGCCAAGTTCCAGCATGGCACCCAGCACGGCCCAGGTCCTGCGGCCGCGGCCGAGGTCCGCGAGTGTCCGGAGGGCGGCGCGCATGGATTCCGGGTTGGCGTTATAGGCATCGTTGATGATGGTGACGCCGTCGGCCCGCTCAGTGCGCTCCATGCGCCAGCGGCTGGCGGCTGCCTGGCTGCTCAGGGCAGCGGCAATATCGGCACCGGAGACGCCTGCAGCCCATGCTGCGGCCGCGGCTGCCAACAGGTTGCCCACGTGGTGGGCGCCAATGAGGCGGCTGCTGACATGGCGGGGGGCCTCCTCACCGGGGAGGAGGAGGTCGAATTCAGGGTTTCCATCAGCGTTGGTGTCGGTGTTGAGGGCCTGTACGGCGGCGCCGGGACGGCTTTCAGCGGAGAAGCCGACGACGGAGGCAGAGGTGCGTGCGCGCATTGCGGCCACCCGGTCGTCGTCCAGGTTGATGATGGCGGTCCCGGAGGGCGCCAGGCCTTCCACCAGTTCACCCTTGGCCCGTGCAATGTTCTCCACCCCGCCGAACTCGCCGGCGTGAGCTGTTCCTACACCCAAAACCACGCCGATGTCCGGCTTGACCATCTCAGCGAGGTAGCGGATGTGGCCGATTCCGGTAGCGCCCATTTCGATCACCAGGTACCGGGTATCGGTTCCGGCGGTGAAGACCGTCAGCGGAACGCCGATCTCACCGTTGTAGGAGCCCTTTGGCGCCACCGTGGCGCCCTGGCCGGACAGGATCCCCGCCAGCAGGTCCTTGGTGGTTGTCTTTCCGGCCGAGCCGGTGATGCCAATGACTGTCAGTTTGTCATGGGCGTCGGCGCGTGCGGCCCGGATCCTGCTGACGGCCTCGGCGGCCAGCGCGCCCATGGCCAGCACCGCGTCGGAAACCACGATGGCGGGATAGGGGCTGCCGTCGGCGGCTGTTACCGGACGCTCCACGAGCGCCAGGACTGCGCCGGCGGCGAATGCGGCTTCGACAAAGTCATGCCCGTCCGCGTACTCCCCCGGTTTCGCGACATAGAGCGAACCGGGCGAGGCTTCGCGGGAATCAGTGATCACCGAAAGAGGCGTGATCCCGGGATCGGCGTCCAGGCGCCCGTTGGTGATTTCGGCGATTTCCGCCGCAGTAAATGCAATCATCTCGGTCTAGGACTCTATCCGGTCGGCTTGGAGAACGTTGAATCCCCTGGCTGTCAAGGCGCTGCGCAGCTCCACCCTGTCGTCCAGGGCAAGGTTGACGCCTTTCACTTCCTGCCACACCTCGTGGCCGCGGCCGGCCACCAGGACAGTGTCCTGGGGCCGGGCAAGCTCGACGGCGTGCTGGATGGCACGGTCACGGGGGAACACCTCCAACACGGTGCACGGCAAAGACTCCCTGGACTGTGCCTCCCGCGCGCCCGCGAGCACGTCCGCCCGGATGGCGGCCGCGTCCTCGTCGTGGGGGTCGTCATCGGTGATGATCACGGTGTCGGCGAGCCTGGCCGCGATGGCACCCATGGCAGGGCGTTTCCCCTGGTCGCGCTGGCCAGTGGCACCGAACACCACGATCAGCCGGGATCCTGTTTCCGGTGAGCGCACCGCCTCCAGTGCGCGGGCCAGCGCGTCAGTGTTGTGGGCGAAGTCCACCACTGCGGCCGGCCGATCAGAGACCAGTTGCATGCGGCCCGGCACCGCTACCGTGAAGGGATCCCCCGCATTCAGCGCCGCCTGCAGTGTCGCGGCGTCCACACCGCCGGCGAGCACCATGACCGCGGCGAGGGCCGCATTAGCCACGTTGAAGCTGCCCGGAAGCCCCGTATGTACCTGCAGGACGGTGCCTCCCGGGCCGGTGAGGGTGAACTCCGTGCCGAGTCCGCGGGGCGCGGTGGCGGTCACGGTCCAGTCAGCCTGGTTCTCCCCGGATGCGCTGAGGGTGGTGACGGGCACCTTGCTGCTGCCGGCGAGCCGGCGGCCCCATTCGTCGTCGACCATCACCACTGCCTTCCGCGCCCGCTCCGGCGTGAAAAGCTCCGCCTTCGTTGCGAAGTACTCCTCCATCGTGTGGTGCAGGTCCAGATGGTCCTGGGTGAGGTTGGTGAAACCTGCGACGTCAAACTGCAGGCCGTCCACGCGCTGGTAGGAGATGGCGTGCGAGGAGACCTCCATCGCAGCCGCGCCAAGCCCGTTCTCCCGCATGAGCGCCAGCAGCCCGTGGACCTCCGTGGACTCCGGGGTGGTCAGGACGCTCGGAATCGGTTCCCCGCCGGCCAGGATTTCTATGGTCCCGATCAGGCCCGTCCTGGTTCCCAGTGACCGCAGCAGCGAGGTGATGAAGTAGGTGGTGGTGGTCTTGCCGTTGGTCCCCGTGACGCCGAACAGTTGGGGGGTGCCATCGTGCCTGCTGCGGTAGATCATGGCGGACAGCGGTCCCACCACGTTGCGCGGGGCATCCACCACCAGTACCGGCACGGCGGTGTCGGAAGAGAGTGCCAGGAGGCGGGCACCGGCTTCATCCGTCAGCACAGCCGCCGCTCCGGCCTGGATGGCCTGGGCGGCAAAGTCCGCACCGTGGCGGGAGGCGCCGGAAAGGGCAACGTAAAGGTCGCCGGATTCCACCGTCCGGGAATTTAAGGAGATTCCTCTCACGGCCACGCCGGCAGAAGCCCCTTTCACAGCGACGCCGATTGCCTCGCCAATGGCGTCCAGCCGGATGGATTCAACGGCAGCGGGGCGGAAGCGGGCCCGGCCGTTCCGTGCCCCGGCGGCGTTCTCCTCCGGCGCTGTTTCCTGGCGTGCAGCTTCCTCGGTCGGTGCCGTGCGGCGGTTGGACGGGTTGAACTCTGACAAGGGATCTCCGATGGTGCTAGTGGACCGTGCCCCGGCATGGATGAGCCGCCACAGCGCGGGCTGTTGCGGCTGCTGCCGGGGTGTTACTTGGCGAACTGGGCCAGCCTGGCCGGTTCGCCGGTGGACGGCTGGACGTTGTAGGTCCGCAGTGCCTGGCTCATGACCGATCGGAACACCGGCCCGTTGGTAATCCCGTAAATGCTGCCCTTGGGCCGCTGGAGTACCACCTCAACAATAAACCGCGGATCATCCATCGGTGCCATACCCACCAGTGAGGCGGTGTATCCGCAGAACCCTGACTTGCCGTCATCACACGGGGATTCGGAGGTGCCGGTCTTGGCGCCCACCCGGTAGCCGTCGATTCCTGCATCCTTGATCTGGCCCTCGGTGACTGCGCTTTCGAGGATGTCCTGGACCTGCTGTGCCGTATCCTCGGACACGATCTGCCGGGGTTCCGCGGCCGGGACCTTTTCCTCCGTACCATCCGACGAGACATAGGAGTCGATCAGGCGCGGCTGCAGCATCACCCCGTTGTTGGCGATGGACTGGAACGCCCGCACGGTCTGCAGGGTGGATTGCGACACACCCTGACCGAACAGGACGGTGTATTCCTGCCGCCCGTCCCACTGCTGCCAGGGCGTCAGGATGCCCGATGCCGTGGCAGGCAGGCCAACGTCCGGGGCTTCGCCAATACCAAACTTCTTCAGCCAGTCGTAGCGCTGTTCCTTGCTCAGGCGCTGCCCTGCCATCACGGTTCCGGTGTTCATCGAGTAGCCCAGGATGCCGGCGAGCGTCCGCTTCTCGGTGCCGTGCGCGAAGGAGTCACTGAAGGTCTGCCCATTAACCGTGTAGGTCGGGTCCAGGGTGAACTCATCCAGCGGGCTTGCCTTGCCCTCCTCGATGAGCGCGGCAACCGTCATCATTTTTTGCACCGAGCCCGGCTCATAAGCCGCGGTGACCGAACGGACGCCGCGATCTTTGGCGGCAACGCGGCCCGGGTCATTAGGGTCCGGGGAGTTGGTGTCCGCCATCGCCACCAGGTTGCCGGTCTTGGCATCCATCACGATGATGACGCCCCATTCGGCGCCGAGTTTGTCCGACTGGCTTTGGATGGCCTGCTGGGCGAAATATTGAAGGTCGGAATTGATGGTGAGCTTGACGTCCTTGCCGTCCTCCGGTGGTGTCAGTTCATCCACGCCCACGGGGATTCGCAGGCCGTCCGCGCCGATCTCGAAGAGCCGTTTGCCGTCCTTGCCCTTCAGGAGCTCATCCTGCGTCTGCTCGATGCCTGCCTGGCCAGTGGCGCCGTCCTGCAGGAAGCCGATGATTCCGCCGGCCACTGAACCGTTGGGGTAGACGCGTTTGCTCACGCCTTCGGTCACAATGCCCGGAATCTGGAGTTGCGAGATCCGGTCCTCGACGTCCGGTTTTACGTCCTTGGCAACAATGTAGTAGGGCTGCTCCCCGGTGACTGCCTCGCGGATGGCGTCCGTTTCCATGCCGAGTGCGGCGGCCAGTTCCCTGAGCCCCTGCTCGCGGCTGACATCCACCAGCTTCTCCTTGGAGTCGTCCAGCCGCTTGAACGTCTCCGTTTTCGTGTTGACCCTTTGGTCCACCACCACGTTGTAGCGGATCACACTGTTGGCCAGCACTGTTCCGCCCGAGTCCAGGATGCTGCCCCGTTCTGCCGGAAGGACTGTCTGCTTCATCCGGCTGTTCAGGGCCGCTTCCGCCATGCCCCCCACGTCGAGCCCCTGCACCAGGAAGAGTTTGCCGCCCACCACGAGCAGGAGCGTCAGCATAATGCCGAGTCCCAGGCGCAAGCGCTTGGTGGCGTTCGGCACCTTGCCGTTTCCTGCCTTGCCGGTCCTCTGCGCCACCGTTATATCCCTTGCTGCTCGACCCTGCTGCCTGTCCAGACCTGCTGTGTTTACTGCCCGGGGACTTTCTGTTCGGGTGCGGGAACGGATCCGCCGTGGAGCTCCACGGCGGGAGCAGCGGGCGTTGCCGGCGTGGCAGGAGCACCGGCGGCAGGCGCGGACGGAGCTGCAGGCCGGGGTGCTTCCCGCGAAGGCGCCTCCGGGGCGGCCGCTTTCGAGGCCGCTGCGTCAGCCACGGGAGATTCCGCTTCTGCGGGTTTCCGGCTCTGCAGCGGTTCGCCCTTGCTGGCCGGCGGAACCACGATCAGCTGCCCGGCAACTGCGGGCGCAGGAATAACCGCCCCCTGCGCACCACCCTTAACTGCCGGCGTCGCTTTGCCTGTCACGGAAAGGGTGGACAGGTCGATCTGGCCTTTGACGGTGGAGGCCACCATCCCCAGCTCGGAGGCCTTTGCCGCCAGGTTCTGGGGTGCCTCGAAGTTCTGTACCTGCTGGGTGAGGTCCTGGTTTTGCTTGGTGAGCGTGCTCTGCCTGGCGCGCAGCTCCACCAACTGGTACTGGGCAGTGGAGACTGAGATGTTCAACACCAGCACGGCGACCAGCGCCACGGCCAGCATGGCGAAGCACAGCACCACGAAAGGTGCCCGCCGTTTGCGGGGTGCGGTGCGCACTACCGACAGCGGCGTGCGGCCCTTCCGCCGGTCACCCGGGGTGCGTGCGGGCAGGGCAGTACCCGCCGCCGAACTGCCGGAAGCGGCGGGAAAGTTCTTGACGGCAGCGGTGCTCATGCAGCTCTCCTGGCTCTGATTCTTTCCGCCGCGCGCAGCCTTGCTGACGCAGCGCGGGGGTTCTCGGCGAATTCGACGGCGGTGGGCACCTCGGTGCCTTTAGTGAGGACTTTCAGTTCCGGCTTGTGTTCTTCCAGCTCCACCGGGAAGCCGAGCGGAGCGGATGACCTGGAACGCGCCTGCAGGACGCCCTTAACGATCTTGTCCTCCAGTGAGTGGTAGGACATCACCACGATCCGTCCGCCCAGGGCCAGGGAGCCAACGGCGGCAGGTACGGCGCGCTCAAGAACGTCGAGTTCCTCGTTGACCTCGATCCGCAATGCCTGGAAAGTGCGCTTGGCAGGATGCCCGCCGGATTTGGCCGCTGAGGCCGGAACCACTGAGCGGATCTGTTCCACGAGTTCCCCCGTGGTGCTGAAGGGCTTGCTGGCCCTGGCGGCTACGATCCTGTTGGCAATGCGCCCGGCGAACTTTTCCTCGCCCCACTTCCGGATGATCCTGACGAGGTCCTCTTCGCTGTAGTTGTTGACCACGTCAGCAGCGGTCTGGCCACGGCTGGTGTCCATCCGCATGTCCAGCGGCGCGTCGAAGGAGTAGGCGAAGCCACGTTCGCGTTCGTCCAGCTGGAGGGATGACACGCCGAGGTCCATCAGGATCCCGTGAACCTCGCGAACCCCGAGGTCCTCAAGGACGTCTTCAATCTCGTCATAGACGGCATGTACGAGGTCTGTCCGCGCTGCAAAGGGAGCCAGCCGCTCACCGGCCAGGGCAAGGGCTTCCTCATCCCGGTCAATTCCGATGAGGTGCAGGTCCGGAAAGCGCTGCAGCATGGCTTCGGAGTGGCCGCCCATGCCCAGGGTCGCGTCCACTGCCACCGGCGTTTCACCCCTGAGCCTGGCAACTTCGAATCCGGGGGCCAACAAATTAATGCACCGTTCCCGCAGGACCGGCACATGGCGTTCGGACGTGGGCTTTGGGTGTTCGTTCATGCCTCGTCCTTTCTCGCCGTCGCTGTCACCTTGATGCTTCTTGGGCCAGATCCCCATCCGCGCCTATCGCCCTGCCGGCCTGGCTCCGGGGAAGTTGAGCCAGGATGGCCGGCCGATGGGCGGCTGGAGATCTCATCCAAGAAACTGCCTGCTGTCCCTGCCCGGAATTCACAGAATGCCCGGGATGGGGTCATCAGTTTCAGAAAAGGCTGTTTCCTTCTCCGCAAGGTATTCATTCCAAGCCTGGGCGTCCCAGATCTCGGCGCGGGATCCGGCGCCTATCACGGCAAGTTCCCTGCCGAGGCCTGCATATTCCCGGAGCGCCGGTGGAATGGTCACGCGCCCCTGCTTGTCAGGTACCTCGTCCGAGGCTCCAGAGAGAAAGACGCGAATGTAGTCCCGAGCCTGTTTTGAGGAGATTGGCGCCTCCCGCATTTGCTCATGGACCCGTACAAATTCCTTCTCGCTGAAGACGTAGATGCAACGTTCCTGGCCCCTTGTGAGCACCAGTCCGCTGGCAAGTTCCTCGCGGAACTTGGCGGGGAGAATGATCCGCCCCTTTTCATCCAGACGCGGCGAGTGAGTGCCCAGAAACACTGGCCCACCGCCTGTCCGCTGTCAGGAACTGCACATCCCCTATGTTGCAACCACCCTCTTATGCCCTCCACATTACTCCACTTTCCCCCACAGTCAACGCAAACGCGTCCTTTAGGAAAGCTCATTGTGGGAAAAGTGGCCCGAAAAGACGCGGATATTGGCTGGTGGTGGAAAATGGAGGCTTTTTTGCGATCCCCGGCGCACTGCCGGCAGCCCTGGTCAGAACAGAACAAAGAAAAGGGCGAATTTTACGCCCGCCTCCTGGCAGCCCATGAATGGAGCAGCCTTAAAAGCGAAAAGACCCGCCACGGGCGGGTCTTTTCGCAAGTTGCTCTTTGAAGGGGAGCGAAATGGAGGCAGGTGAAACCAGCAGGAAAAGCTGCAGCGTTAGGGCTCGCCCCTCCGCCGTTCATCCCATCGTTCTTCAAGGCTGCTCATGAAGGAGCTTCTCTGCTTGCCCGGCTTCCGGCCCGCCTTCGCTCCTGTCTTCGCGGCTGCAGCACTGCTCCGCATGGTGGCGAAGTAGACACCGCCGCCCATCACCACGAAGCCAAGTACGCCTACGAAGATGTTTTGGAGAGTGACACCCACGAGCAACAGGAAGACGCCAGCCAGGGCACAGAGAACGCCAATCACCACGTGCCTCGTGGACCATGAGCGCCCCGGGTCTGAACCCATGGAATTCGCGAACTTCGGGTCGTCCTCGTGAAGCTGCTTCTCCAGCTGCTCAAGCAGCTTCTGTTCGTGCTCCGACAGCGGCATCACGACCTCCTTTTGTAGGCCAACGTCCGGGCTGATCCCAGCCACAACTTCTGCTCCGTTAACGGCTGCTGTGCCTAAGAGGTTCCCGCTCCGCCTGCAGTGGCGAAAGTCGGTAACCCGGCATGCCGTCGCGGGAGCGGGAGCATGTCCAAGAGGGTCCGGCAGTAAGTCCAGTCACTCGAAAACTATGTATATCTAAGGATAGTTTGTTGGGGGCTGTTCTGAAAGACGGCAATGACTTTCCCGGATGCCTCCAGCCCACCCCTCGAGCGGCCTCTATTCAGAGGTATTTCCGGGTCCCATAAGGCGGGCGGGCAGGACCGACTTGCCGAACTTGCGGCTGACTGCATCCAGCGCCTGCTCAGCGGCGCGCCAGTTCTCGTCCCGGCGGTCGATGCTGAGCTGCAGCGATGTCCGGGCTGCTTCTTCAAGCTGTTCAGCCCGTACCCCTACTAGCCGGACGGTCATGGCCCGCTCCCCCACGGACTCCAGCAGCTGCAGCACCACCGCGTAGATCAGCTGCGCACTGTCCACCGGTGTCTGGAGGGTCCGGCTGCGGGTGATGGTGGAGAAATCCGCAAACCGGAGCTTGAGGGCCACGGTTCGGGCAACCGTTCCTGCCGCGCGCAGGCGTGCGGCAGTCCGGTGCGACAGGCGCAGGAGTTCACGGTGCAGCAAGGCGTCATCAGCGGTGTCCACGGCAAAGGTTTCCTCCGCTCCGATGCTCTTCTCCAGCCGGATGGGAGTGACAGGGCGTGGATCTATCCCCCAGGAAAGCCGATGGACGTGTTCCCCTGTTGCACCCAGCATCTTCTTCAGCGCGGGCACCGGTGTTGCTGCCACATCCGCAACCGTCCTGATGCCCATCCTTGCCAGCACGTCCGCGGTTTTTGCGCCTACGCCCCAGAGGGCGCCGACAGGAAGGCTGTGAAGATAGGGCACAGTTTCATCCGGGCCGATGAGGAGCAGTCCGTCCGGCTTGCAGCGGGTGGAAGCGATTTTCGCCACGAACTTCGTTTCCGCAATGCCCACAGAGGCGGTAATGCCCAGCTCCGAGGCGACCTGCCGCCGGATCATCTCCGCAATGCCCCGGGGCGGCCCGAGCCGGCGTATGGCGCCGGTGACGTCAAGGAACGCTTCGTCCACACTGAGGGGTTCCACGAGTTCGGTGACGGATTCGAAGATGCCCATCAACTGCGCTGACACCTCGTAGTACAGCTTGTGCCGGGGTTCAATGATGACGGCCTGGGGACACATGCGGGCAGCGACGGCCATCGGCATTGCCGATTTCACTCCGAAGGCCCGGGCTTCGTACGAGGCAGAGAGAACCACGGAACGCTCCGCCGGGAAGCCGACAATCACAGGCCTGCCACGGAGCTCAGGACGTGTCCTGAGCTCAACCGATACAAAGAAGGCGTCCATATCCACGTGCATTATGCACTTGCGCCTGCGTCCCGGAAGACGTGCTCCGGGTGGCTCGTTCTTCCCTTCAGGCCCCACGGCTGCAATCCTATCGGTTCCGTGATGTCTAGACTGGAGGCTGAATCCGGCATCACTACCAGGAGGAAATCCCTGTGACGGTCTTTGGAAACCCCAGGCAAGCAGCTTTGGCAGTTCTTGCTGCCGGTGCGGCTCTGGCCCTTGCAGCCTGCAGTCCAACACCGTCGGGAACCACTGACACGTCAGCTCCAGCTTCCGCGTCCGTTCCGGCAACCGCCGGATCCAGCATCACCGCGTCCCCCAGCCCCTCGGCATCGCCCAATACGTCGGCTACGGTCGGCGCTGTAGTGGAGGGCTTTCCGCAGCAGCTTCTTCCGCTCATGCCGGGCTCGACCGTTGTGTCCAGCAGTTTTGATAAGGCATCCGCCCCCGCCACGGCCGCACTCGTGGCCAGCATCACTGCCCCCACTGCATCAATCATCGACTTCTACACGAAAGCGCTGGAGGGTCAGGGCTTCAAGGCGGTGCCCGGTGAGGCCGTGGGAGCAGTGGCTTCGAAGGACTTCGTCCGGGGGGACAGCGAGACTGTAAATCTTTCGGTGGTTGAAGCAGCAGGAGTTGCCACCTTCACCATCGGCGCCAACGTGGCAGCTGAGTCAGCCAAGTGACGGGAGCAGAACAACTGAGGGACGAGCAGGCAGACTTCGTCGCAACAGTTGCCGGCGAACTGACCGCGTTCCTCTCTTCGCGGCAGTCGACCATGTCCACCATCTCCCCGGACATCGAGCCGATCATGGGTTCCATCTCAAATCTGGTGACGGGTGGCAAGCGACTCAGAGCCCTGATGTGCTACTGGGGCTGGCGGGGGGCAGGTGGAGCGACTGCCGCGCAAGAGGTGGTCACTGCCGGGGCAGCCCTGGAGCTGTTCCAGGCCGCTGCCCTGATCCACGACGACATCATCGACCGTTCAGACACCAGGCGGGGCGGACCAAGCGTCCACCGCCGCTTCAGCCAGTTGCACAGCTCCCGGGGCTGGGCGCTGGACAGCGAACGGTTCGGCCAGGCGGCGGCCATCCTGGCGGGGGACCTCTGCCTGTCCTTCAGCGAGGAAGCCTTCACGGAGATAGGCGAGCGGGCGGCGGCGGGCAGCAGGGCAAGGCTGATCTTCAACCTCATGCGGGCTGAGGTCATGGCCGGCCAGTACCTGGACATTCTCGAAGAAGTCGCCGGTCCCGTCCGGGACCGTGCCGGTGCCGTTTCCCGGGCGCAGGCCATCATCCGCTTCAAGTCCGCCAAGTACTCCACAGAACATCCGCTGGCTCTGGGCGGAGCCCTCGCCGGAGCCCCGGACGAGCTGCTGCGGGGCTACTCCGCCTTCGCCCTGCCTTTGGGTGAAGCTTTCCAGCTCCGCGACGACGTCCTGGGCGTCTTTGGCGACCCGCAGACGACCGGCAAGCCGGCCGGGGATGATTTACGGGAAGGGAAACGCACAGTCCTGATTGCCCTTGCCCTGGACCATGCCTCGGCTGCCGAAGCGGCCTTTATTGACACCAGGCTCGGCAGCCCCGATCTTTCCGAAGGCGATATCCAGGAGCTCCGGCGGATCATTGAGGAATCCGGGGCATTGGCTGCCACAGAGGTGCTTATTAACGAATTCGGCGCCGCTGCCTTCGACGCACTTCAGGCCCTGCCAGTGGAGGAATTGCCGAAAACCGCTTTACGGAGGCTGGCTGAAGCTGCCGTCAGCCGAGCCTCCTAGCCGGAAGTGATGGGTCGCGAATTGATGGAACGGCAGAATTCCAGCCGTGCAATTACCAGGCCAGAGTTTGCGCCCTGCGCCTGATTTCCGTTTTGCGGCCTTCCCGCAAAGCATCAATAGGGCGGCCGCGCAATGATTCGTCAGGTGTAAAGAGCCACACGACCAGATCCTCGTCGGAATAGCCCGCATCGGCCAGGACAACGATGGTTCCCTTGAGGCTGTCGACAACCTGGCTGTCCTGGATGAAGTCAGCAGGCACCGAGCGGATATTCCGTTCGCCCACCCGCAGTGCCACCAGGGCGCGTTCATCAATCAGGCTGTGCACCTTAGTGATGGACACATTCAACAAGTCCGCGACGTCGGGCAAGGGCAACCATTCGCCCACCAGGTTTTCTACGTTACTCACGCATCAAGGTTGCCACGCTGCGCGCCCCGCCGCCTAGTCGGACCCTTTATGGGGTTCAGCGGCATACCGGACACTCCCGCAATTCTTCCTTGCGTCCATTACGCGAATTCTTGTGCTATTCCGCAATATATGAGAGATTCTCATTGACCACTTTTGTAACAGCAATAACAGCAGTAACACTAGTATCAGTGATGACAGCGGCATCCCCGCCCGCGCCCGCAGTTGAGAAGAGGATTCTTTCCATGTCGATGTCCCGCTCGTACAAGCAGCCCCCCAAGCCGAGCCTGCCCATGCTCGCCGCCACCACGGCAGCATTGCCAGCGGTTGTCCTGTCATCACTGGCCCTGGCCCAGCCGGCTGCCGCTGAGCAGCCCGCCCGCGCCATTCCCGGAACACTTGCCGCAGCCATGAAGGCACAGGCTGTCAAGGCGACCGGCGGGGTAATTCCCGCCTCCTCGGTGTCCACGTCCATCCCCGCGTCCCTGCGGCCGGCAAAGCCGCAGGTACCGGCGGACTACACCATCGCCCGTGGCGACACCATCAGCGCCGTCGCAGGGAAGTTCGGGCTGAGCACTGCCGAGGTTCTCAAGCTGAACAACCTCCAGCCGAACACCATCATCTACCCTGGCCAGAAGATTAAGCTGCCGGGTACGGCTGGTGCTGCACCTGCAGCCCCGTCCGCAGCGCCGGCGCCGGCAGCACCGGCGCCGGCAGGCACAGCCACCTACACCGTAAAGCCGGGTGACACGCTGGGCGGCATCGCAGCCCGGCATAACGTAGCTCTGTCAGAGGTGTTCGGCTGGAACAACCTCAACATGCGCTCCATCATTTACCCCGGCCAGAAGATCAAGGTCGGCGGGGGAAGCACTGCTCCGGCGGCCGCTCCGGCTCCAGGGAGCCTGGCCTCCACATCCAAACCGACTGCACCGGCACCGGCCAGTCCGGCGCCTGCTTCCGGTTCCTACACCGTCAAGGCCGGCGACACTCTCTCTGCCATCGCCTCCCGCCACGGGGTCAAGCTTTCCGAGCTGCTCTCCGCAAACCGCCTGAGCATGACCAGTACCATCTACCCGGGCAACAAGCTGGCCATCCCCGGAACCTCCGGTGCAGCGCCGCAGCCCGCGGCATCGGTGACTCCTTTGGTTCCCAGTTCTTTCCTTGGGTTCAGCTATCCGGCCGCTGTGGTCAGCTCCGCCAACCAGAACAAAGCACTTCTGAACGCTTCCCCTGTGCCTTCCCGCGCTGAGATGCGGAACATCGTGGCGGACACCGCCCGCAGGATGGGCGTGGAACCTTCACTCGCCCTCGCTTTCGCACACCAGGAATCCGGGTTCGACCAGCGCGCGGTATCCCCTGCTAATGCCATCGGAACCATGCAGGTCATTCCGAGTTCGGGCCAGTGGGCATCGGACCTGGTGGGACGGAAACTGAACCTCCTGGATCCCTACGACAACGCAACGGCCGGGGTGGCGATCATCCGCCAGCTGCTCGCCACCAGCAAGGACAGGGATACAGCCATAGCAGGCTACTACCAGGGCCAGTACTCCGTGAGCAAGTACGGAATGTACGACGACACCAAGGCCTACGTCGCAGCCATCAAGGCCCACCAGAAGAACTTCGGCTAGGCCTCCCGCCCGCTGGCGGCCAGCACCATGGACACGGGTCCGGACCGGTATTGGTTCGGACCCGTTTCGCTGCGGGGACTAGGATCGTAGGGTGCAGGAACACGTGTCAGACCCCCTTCTGGGAACGCTGGTGGACAACCGGTACGCCGTCAGGTCCAGGCTGGCCCGGGGAGGCATGTCCACCGTTTACCTGGCCACTGACCAGCGGCTGGACCGGGATGTGGCATTGAAGGTACTGCATCCACACCTGTCCGCAGATGAAAACTTCCTGGGCAGGCTGGGCCGGGAAGCGAAGGCAGCAGCAAGGCTGTCGCATCCGCACGTGGTGGGCGTCCTTGACCAGGGGAACGACGGCCACACCGCCTACCTGGTCATGGAGTACATCAAGGGCCACACTCTGCGTGACCTGATCAACGAAAAGGGCGCGCTCCCGCCCCGCTTGGCCCTGGCGCTGATAGATCCAGTGGTTGAAGGACTGGGCGCTGCACACGCTGCCGGCTTCATCCACCGCGACGTCAAACCGGAAAACGTCCTGATTTCCGACGACGGCCGGATCAAGGTCGGCGACTTCGGGCTCGCTCGTGCGGTCACCACTTCCACCAGCACCGGCGCCTTGATTGGTACCGTTGCCTACCTCTCGCCGGAACTCGTCCTGGGACAACCGGCCGACGCCCGCAGCGACATCTACTCCGTCGGCATCATGCTGTACGAGATGCTCACCGGCCAGCAGCCCTTCATGGGCGAGGTGCCCATCCAGGTGGCGTACCAGCACGTCAATGGAACAGTTGGCCCGCCCTCCGTCCTGGTCCCCGGGCTGGCGGGCGAGGTGGATGAGCTGGTGCAGTGGTGCACCGCCAATGATCCGGAGAACCGGCCGGTGGACGGAAACGCACTGCTGCAGGAACTGCGGCACATCCGGACCAACCTCACGGACGCGGAACTCGACCTGCATCCGCCGGCCGCTGCTGCCGGGGGTGCGGGTGCGGGTGTTGCAGGATCGGGGCTTCCGGCGCAGCGCGAGCCGCAGCCGCAGCGGCAGGCAAATCCGCCACGGCAGCCCCAGGACGCGGCGCCCATCCCGGGCTTCGCCAGCCCAAACCACGCCGCCCAGAGTCCCACGGAGGTCATCGGCAGGCCGAACAACCCCACCACCGTCCTGCCCTTCGGCAAACCGGCTGCACCCCCATATCGGCCATCGCCTGGACACTCCTCTTCGGGGGACGGTCCACCCGGACAGTTCCCCGGTGCTTCCCGGCACGCGCTCACGCCGCCGGGGGACGAGACAGAAGTTCCCTGGGCTCCTCCGCCTCCCGCCCGGTTGGGCAAGCGCGCGCAGCGCAAGGCGGACAAGGAAGACGAACGGGCCCGGGCCCGGGCCGCGGCAACGCCCTCAAGAACCCTCAGGGAGGGCAGCCCGCGCCGAAGGGGTGTCCTGTGGGTGGCAATCCTCATTATTGCCGCCCTGTTGGCGACGGGTGCCGGGTGGTTCTTCGGAATGGGTCCAGGCTCCGCCGCCACCATCCCCCCGGTGGCGAACAAGACGGTGGCGCAGGCGCAGCAGCTTCTCAGCGATGCGGGGTTCCGGTCCACCACCAGCGACGTCTTCGACGACGACGTACCGTCAGGTCTGGTGGTGGGCAGCGAGCCGGAAGCAGGTACGGAAATCCGCAAATTCCAGCCGATATCCCTCTTCGTGTCAAAAGGTCCCCAACTGTTCCCCCTGCCGGAACTGTCCGGCGGCACCCTGGAGGAAGCCAAGAACGGCCTCAATGCAGCGGAAATGGCGCTCGGCACCGTAACCGAGCAGTTTAACGAAGAGGTGCCCGCGGGCATCGTCCTCTCGCAGGACCCGCCCCCAGGCACGCCTGTCCGCCATGGCACGCCCGTCAGCCTGGTGGTGTCCAAAGGCCCCGAGCCCATACCCGTGCCCTCCGTGGTGGGCCAGGACGAGGATGACGCCGTCGACGCCATCGAGGCGGCAGGACTTGAGGCGGAGGTGGCACGCGAAGAAGTCTTCAGCAGGGGTGTCCCCGAGGGGGCGGTGGTCAGCCAGAATCCGGCCACCGGAACACTCACTCGGGGCGGCACCGTGACACTGACCATTTCAAAGGGACCACGGATGGTGGAGGTCCCCAGTTATATCGGCAGACAGGCCGCGGAGGCCAGGAGGGCGCTGGAGAACCTGGGCTTCCAGGTCCGCGTGAACAATATCCTGGGCGGCTTCTTCGGAACTGTCCGGGACCAGGACCCGGTGGATACGGAAGTGCCGGAAGGTTCAGTCATTACCCTGACGGTGGTGTAGGCGGGCAGACCGCCTGCACCACCGTCAGGGGCGTGAAGTGCGGTATCAGTGCCGGGCGAGGGCGCCGGCCACCAGGAAGGCCATTTCCAGCGACTGCATATGGTTCAGCCGCGGATCACAGACCGACTCATAGCGGTCCAGGAAGGCGTCCTGGTCGATCGGGTCAGCGCCGCCGAGGCACTCCGCCACGTCATCCCCCGTCATCTCCACATGCAGGCCGCCCGGAACCGTGCCCAGCGCGTGGTGTACTTCGAAGAAGCCGCGCACTTCGTCAATGACGTCGTCGAAGTTGCGTGTCTTGTAGCCGTTCGGGGACGTGACGGTATTTCCGTGCATGGGGTCGGTGACCCACAGAACCTGGGCACCGGACGCCGTGACTTTTTCGACGACGGCGGGAAGCTTCTCGCGGATGTTGCCTGCACCCATACGGGTGATGAAGGTCAACCGGCCCGGCTCACGCTCGGGGTCCAGCTTGTCAATCAGGCGAAGGGCGTCGTCACCGGTGGTGGACGGGCCCAGCTTAACGCCGATGGGGTTCCGCACCCGGGACAGGAAGTCGACGTGGGCGTGGTCCAGCTCCCTGGTCCGCTCCCCGATCCAGAGGAAGTGCGCCGACGTGTCGTACGGGAAGCCGGTGCGGGAGTCGATCCGGGTCAGGGCCCGCTCGTAATCCAGCAGCAGGGCCTCGTGGCTGGCAAAGAACTCAACGCGCTTCAGTGCCTCGAAGTCAGCACCGCAGGAATCCATGAACTTGATGGCCCGGTCGATGTCGCGGGCCAGTGATTCGTAGCGGGCGTGCGCCGGGTTCTCGGTGAAGCCCTTGTTCCACTGGTGCACGGAGCGCAGGTCGGCAAAGCCGCCCTGGGTGAAGGCCCGGATCAGGTTCAGCGTGGCAGCGGAGGTATGGTACGCGCGGAGCATGCGGGCGGCGTCGTGGCCGCGGGACTCCGGAGTGAATTCGTACCCGTTCACGATGTCCCCCCGGTAGGCGGGGAGCGTGACCCCGTTACGGGTCTCATCGTTGGACGAGCGGGGCTTGGCGAACTGCCCGGCCATCCTGCCCATCTTGATGACGGGCATGGCCGCACCATAGGTAAGCACCACCGCCATCTGCAGGATCGTCTTGACGCGGGCGCTGATCTTGTCCGCGGTCGCGGCCTCGAACGTCTCGGCGCAGTCCCCGCCCTGCAGCAGGAACGCCTTGCCCTGGGCAGCAGCAGCAAGCCGCTCGCGGAGGATGTCCACCTCACCGGCAAACACCAGCGGAGGGAGGATGGAAAGTTCCTTCACGGAAGCGTCAAAAACTGCCCTGTCCTGCCAGCTGGGCTGCTGCGAAATGGGAAGGTCCCGCCAGTGGTCAAGTCCGGGATAGTCGGCTGCTCCGCTCTGGGCGGTGCTGGACAGCGAAAAGACGGGTTTTGCAGATAGCTCAGTCACCATCTAAGACTAACGGTCGTACAGGTCCCCGTGACACCGCACCGTCACGCTGCAGGCCGACGGCGTCACAACAGCGGGTGCAGGCGGCCTTACTACCCTGCGGCGGCAGCCCCGCCGTCGTCCTTGGAGCCCTGCCCGGCAGCGGGGCGGTCCTGCCCTCCACTGGCCGCTGTGCCCTCGGCAGGGGCGGGCGAAGCGAGCGGTTCAGCTGCCGCTGCCGGTTCCACCGGCTTGCCTGCCAGCCTCAGCTTCACCACCGCCGCGTACTCATCCACGTATTCCTGCCCGGAGAGCCGCATCAGTTCGAACATGATCTGGTCGGTGACTTTCCTCTGGACGTCGCGGTCCTCCGCCTGGTCCCGGTACCCGCTGAAGTCCAGCGGTTCGCCGAAGATCATGCCGATCCTGCGGATGTTGGGCAGCCGCTTCCCGATGGGTTGCACCTTGTCCGTGCCGATCATGGCCACCGGTATCACTGGCACGCCGGCCTGCAGCGCAAGCCTGGCCACTCCTACTTTGCCGCGGTACAGCCTGCCATCGGGGCTCCGGGTGCCTTCGGGGTAGATGCCCAGCAGCCCGCCGTGGTTGAGGACCTCCATGCCCGCACTCAACGAGGCTGCCGAGGCGGCGCCCCCGGACCTGTCCATCGGCAACTGGTTGGTCAGGCGGAAGAACGCCGCTGTCAGCCTGCCTTTAATGCCTGTGCCAGTGAAATACTCCGACTTGGCCAGGAAGACCACGGGCCTGTGGACCATCAGCGGCATAAAGATGGAATCGGAAAACGACAAATGGTTGGAGGCGATGATCGCCGCGCCCTCCGCCGGGATATTGTCCAGGCCCTTGACCCAGGGACGGAAGAGAAGCTTCAGCACAGGACCCAGGAAGATCCTCTTCATGACCCAATAGAACACGTAAGAACCCTCTCCGGAAGACGGCCCCCGGTCCCAGCGTCGGGCCTGGCCAGCAGTTCAATGCAACCCTACTCTAGTGAGATTTGTCCGGAACAGTGACACGATGGAGGCATGAGCGAAAGCAGCAACCCATCCCCTCCTGCCGCTTTCAGCTACCAGGGCCATGGACCGAATGCAGGAATTGGCGTGGCCATTTGCCACGGCTTCACGGGAAGCCCCCTCAGCGTCCTGCCGTGGGCAGAGCACCTCGCCTCGCAGGGTTATGCCGTGACCGTGCCCCTGCTGCCCGGCCACGGAACCGACTGGCGCCAGCTGGCCAGGACCCGTTGGAGTGACTGGTACCGCAGTTTCGAGGCCGCCTACCTGGAACTTGAGGCGAGGACGGAAACGTGTTTCGTGGCTGGACTGTCGATGGGCGGCGCCATTGCGCTGCTGGCTGCCTCCCGGCATGACGTTGCCGGAGTGTCCGTGGTCAACCCGGGCCTGACCTTCTACGACCGGCGCGTCCGGGTGGTTGGCGTGCTCAAGTACTTCCAGCGCACTACGCTGCCCATCCAGGAAGAGCAGCCGACTGCGGCAGTAACCTATGACGGCGACTATTCCCGTACCCCCCTGGCAGCAGTGCACGAGCTGAGGAAGCTCTTCGCGGCCGCGGCCCGCGCGCTTCCCGGCATCACCGCCCCGGTCCAGGTCTTCAAGTCCCGCACCGACGCGGTGGTTCCGCCAACATCCCTGGCGTTGCTCCGAAAAGGGCTCGGCGCGCACCTCACTGAAGTGGTGGACCTTCACAGCAGCGGGCACGTGGCTACTCTGGACGTGGACGCGCCGGAGATCTTTGCGAAATCCAGCGCCTTTTTCCACCCCCTCGCCCGCCAAAAGACAGCATTGGAGACGCGATGACCTCAAGCCTGGACCACAGCCCGTTCAGCAGTACTTTCGCTGGCGCGGGACCCCGCATCGGGGTGGTTCTCTCGCACGGCTTCACGGGAAGCCCGCACGGGCTGCGTGATTGGGCCCAGGCTTTGGCAGCAGCAGGGTTCGCCGTGCGCATGCCGTTGCTCCCCGGCCATGGAACCAGCTGGCAGGAACTCGCACGCACAAGGTGGCAGCAGTGGCACGGCGCCCTTGACGATGCTTACCTTGAGCTGGATGCGGACTGTGACTACGTCTTCTCAGCCGGGCTCAGCATGGGCGGTGCCCTGGCGCTGCGGATTGCAGCCACCCGCCCCGTGGCTGGTGTGATCCTGGTTAACCCGGCCCTGGTGATCGATGATCCGCGGGCGCCGCTCGCCGGAATCCTGAAGCTGGTCATGAGAAGTACGCCGGCCATTGCCAACGACATCCTTAAGGAAGGGATGGACGAGGGCGCTTATCCACGGACCCCGGTTGCCGCGGCGCACGAATTGAACAAGATGTTCCGGGATACCCTGCGGCTCCTCCCCCGGGTCACTGCACCGGTCCTGGGCTACCGCTCTACGGTGGACCACGTGGTGTCCCACTCGAGCCTGGCGGCGCTGCAGCGTGGGCTCACCCACGCTCCCCTGGAGCTGGTCCGGCTTGAAAACAGCTACCACGTTGCCACCCTGGACCATGATGCCGGCCGGATTTTCCATGGCTCGGTTGAATTCATCCGTCAGATCGTCTCCGGCGCAAACCCCCATCAAGCAGCTGCAAGTGCGGTACCGGACCTGGAGGTCACATCCCATGAACAGGCCTGACCCCGGCTCCCCGGACCAGGGCGCCAACCAGGACGACGCTGTATGGCTGGACCTCGTCGCGCGGCTCGAATCTGATTCATCTGCGCCAACCATGGGCGCCGAAGCTGACCCCGATGAAGGGCCGCGCCAGGACGCCCCAGGGCCGGGCAACCGGCCTGCTGCCTTCCGGGACTTCGACCCCCTGGGCCTGGCCGGAGCGGCGCCTTCGGAAATGTCCGCGGCGGAGCGGCAGGCGTCAGCGGACGGCGCCGGCTCCCACCCAGCGGCAGGAGGCGCCCCTGCCGGCCCCCGCGACTACGACGTGGACGAGGAAGAGGGCGCATTCGTCCCCGAAGAACCGCCGAGCCTGGCCGGCACGGAACCGCTGACCATGCTCGCCTGGCTCGCCGCCGTGGGCGGCCCCGTGGCGCTTCTGCTGTCAGCGATGTTTTGGCGTTCGGCACCGCTGCTTGCCATTGTGGGCATTGTTGCGGTCTTCGTGCTCGGGACCGTTTACCTGATCATGAAGCTGCCGCAGGAAAAGGACGAGAACGACGACGGGGCCCGGGTGTAGCGGCCTGGCTTCCCCCGGGTGCACCACCAGGCAGCGCGGCGGTACATTTGCGTCGGCCAGGTCAGCGCCGCGTCCGGCTGCTGACCCTGGACAGGTCGGCAGCACCAATCAGCCCGGCATTCGGGCCAAGGGCCGCCAGCTGGATCCCGGCGGCGGGGCGGAACCCCCGTCCCGTCAGGTTACGGGCGAAAGCCTTTCGGGCCGGCTCCACCAAGAGGTCCCCCGCCGAGCACAGGCCGCCGCCGATGACGAAGAGCCCGGGATCCAGCGCCGCAGCGAGGTTGGCGAGGCCAAGCCCCAGCCACTCTCCCACTTCCTCCACCAGCTCACGGGAGGCTGCATCACCTGCCAGAGCCAGTTCAGTCACGATGGCCCCGGTTATTGCTTCCGCCCGGCCGCCCACGGCGGCAAGCAGGTCCTGGGCCACCGGGGAGTCGGCACGCGCCAGGATCCTGGCTTCACGCCCCAGTGCGTTCCCTGACGCATATTGCTCCCAGCAGCCGCGGTTTCCGCACTCACAGCGGTGCCCGCCGGGCACGATAATCTGGTGTCCGAACTCGCCGGCCACCCCGAACCGGCCGCGCTCCACCCTGCCGTCCATCACCATGGCACCCCCGATGCCGGTACCCAGCGTGATGCACACCAGCCGGTCTTCCCCCTGCCCCGCTCCAAAGCGCCATTCGGCCCATGCCGCCGCGTCGGCGTCGTTGGCCAGGAGCACCGGCCGGCGGAGGAGCTGCTGCAGGTTTGCCCTCAGTGGTTCGTTGCGCCAGGCCAGGTGCGGACTGAAAAGCACCGTGCCGCCGTCGAGGTCCATCCACCCGGCGGCGCCGATGCCCACCGACCAGATCCGGTGCCCCTTGCCGAGTTCTTCAACCAGCTCCACGATAACCTGCTCCACAGCCCGGGGATCGCGGCCTGGCGTCGAACGCCGCGCCTCGCTGAGGATCCTGCCGTCGGCATCCACGACGCCCGCGGCCACCTTGGTGCCGCCGATGTCTATTCCGATAGCCAGGCCCTTGCGGCCGAGGCGCAGGTGCTGGCGGAAGCCCTCGCCGCGCTGTGCGCGGGCCCGGCGGGGGGCTGGCCGCCTCCGCCACGAGGCAGGTCTTGTCAGTGGCCCGGCCTGCTCGCCGGGAGGCGGTGCGTACATAGTTCCCAATTCTAGATGGGCGGGTTTCCCCGGGCGTGCTGCCTGCCGGAGATGCCTGCCCGAGATGCCGCAGCACCGTTGACGGCGAAGTTACCGCTAAGTAACTTTAGAGCCTGCACGGTTCCGCACTGGCGTACTAGTCTTTAGGCATACCCCTGTGCGGGACCTCGGATATCAAAGGAGCTATAGTGCGTGAATTCAGTGTTCCGCCTCTTGTTGTTGTCCCACCGGAAACCAACATCACCGACCTGGTGCTGCGGCAGGCAACCAAGGCAAGCAACCCGGCGCTGTTTTCACGTCTGGATGCTTCCGGGTCCTGGCAGGACATTTCCGCCACAGATTTTCTTGCCGACGTCAGGGCACTGGCTAAGGGGCTCATGGCCAGTGGAGTAGGTGCCGGCGACCGCGTGGGCATCATGTCGCGCACCCGCTACGAATGGTCCCTGGTGGACTTTGCCATCTGGTTTGCCGGCGCCGTTTCGGTCCCCATCTATGAAACGTCCTCACCGTCGCAGGTTGCTTGGAACCTCGGTGATTCCGGCGCGGTAGCCGCTTTTGGCGAGGCAGCACATCATGAGGACGTCATCCGGCAGGCTGTGACAGCGGAGGCCCTGACCTCGCTGGAGCACATTTGGCAGCTGGAGGGGAAGGGACTGGATGCCCTCCGCGAAGCCGGCCGCGGGGTCAGCGATGACGATCTCGAGGCCCGCAGAAAGGGTGCCGGGCTTGGCGATACAGCCACCATCATCTACACCTCCGGCACCACCGGCCGCCCCAAAGGCTGCGAACTCACCCACGGGAATTTTGTGGAGCTTTCGGACAACGCCCTGGCCATCATCGGTGAGATCGTCCACGAGAACGCCAAGACCATCATGTTCCTGCCGCTGGCACACGTCTTCGCCCGTTTCATCTCAGTCCTTGCCATGGCGGCCGGCACCACCGTGGCGCACACGCCGGACATCAAGAACCTCCTCAGCGACCTGCAAAGCTACGAGCCGACGTTCATCCTGGCCGTGCCGCGCGTCTTCGAGAAGGTCTACAATTCTGCCCTGACCAAGGCAGAGGATGGCGGCAAGGGAGCCATTTTCCACAAGGCAGCCGATACGGCGATCGCCTTTTCCAAGGCCCGCCAGGAGGGCCGCGTCGGACTCGGCCTCAAGCTGCGCCACGCCCTGTTCGACAAACTGGTCTACAGCAAATTGCGCGCCGCGATGGGCGGTCACGTGGCCCATGCGGTGTCCGGCGGCGGACCCCTGGGCGAGCGGCTGGGCCATTTTTTCCAGGGCATCGGCCTGCAGGTCCTCGAAGGCTACGGCCTGACCGAAACCACTGCTCCCATCTCCGTCAACACACCATCCCGGATCAAGATAGGGTCCGTGGGCAAGCCCCTGCCCGGCAATGCGGTCCGGATCGCCGACGACGGCGAAATCCTCGCCAAGGGCGTGTGCGTCATGCGCGGCTACTACAAGAGGCCTGACCTCACCGCCGAGACGTTCGACGACGGGTGGTTCCGCACCGGGGACATCGGCCGGCTCGATGACGACGGCTTCGTATGGATCACCGGGCGCAAAAAGGAGATCATTGTCACCGCCGGCGGCAAGAACGTGATTCCTGCCCTGCTGGAGGACCAGATCCGGGCTGACGCCCTGGTGTCACAGGTGCTGGTGGTCGGCGACAACCGGCCGTTCATCGGCGCGCTGGTCACCCTGGACCAGGAGGCGCTGCCCGGCTGGCTGCAACGGCACGGCCTCCCGGCCGACACCACCCTTGACGAAGCCGCCAACAACCCGGTGGTCAAGGCGGCGGTCCAGGACCTCATCACGGCCGCCAACACGTCGGTATCCCAGGCTGAAGCTATTAAGTCCTTCCGGATCGTGCCTGCCGAGTTCACCGAGGCCTCGGGTCACCTGACGCCGTCCATGAAGGTCAAGCGCGCCCAGGTGATGAAGGATTTCGAGACGATCATCGAAGAGATGTACGCAGCCCCCCGCTCCTGACTGCCTCCGGAGCAGTCGGTTCCGCTGTCCTCTGCGTGCTATTCCCCACGCCCCGCTGAGGCCGCTTCGCGGCGAGCGGGGGCGCAGGGCCCCTTTTACGCACGCTGCCGGACAGCGGAACCGACTGTAGCCCTTGTTTGGTCCGGCAGCGGCGCCTGTTTGGAAAGGGAAAGGGTCCTCGCACTGAACTGCTGTTCAGTGCGAGGACCTTTCGTTGTCTTACTCTGCGCCCGTGATTACTGTTCGACCACCAGCAGCAGGTCGCCGCCTTCCACCTGCTCCACCGAGGAGATGGCGAGCCGGGAGACTTTGCCGGCCACCGGCGTCGTAATGGATGCCTCCATCTTCATGGCCTCGATCGTGGCCACGGTGTCACCCGCCTTGACCTCGTCACCGGTCTTGACTGTCACCGTGACAGCGCCGGCAAACGGCGCCGCGACATGTCCCGGCTGGGCCGGGTCTGCCTTCTCGGCGGCTTTGACGTTGCTGACCACTGAGCGGTCCCGCACCACTACGGGACGGGACTGGCCATTGAGGGTGCACATAACGGTGCGCATGCCCTTTTCGTCCGGCTCGGACACCGCTTCAAGGGAGGCGATCAGCCGCACGCCCTTCTCCAGCTGGATCTCATGTTCCTTGCCCCGCTGCAGGCCGTAAAGGTAGTCGCGGGTATCCAGGACGGAGATGTTGCCGTAGGTTTCCACGCTCTTCAGGTAGTCCTTGGTGGGTCCCTCGAAGAGGAGCCGGTTCAAGGTGTGCTGGCGGGTCCTGGAATCGGACTTCAAGGCGGCACTGTCCTCGGCGCTGAGTTCCACGTCTCGGACCTTCACGCTTCGGCCCTGCAGCGCTTTGGTGCGGAAAGGCTCCGGCCAGCCGCCCGGGGGGTCGCCCAGTTCGCCGGAAAGGAATCCGATGACCGAGTCCGGGATGTCGTACTTCTGCGGGTTCTCCTCGAAGTCCGCGGGATCGGCGTTCAGGCCCACCAGGTGCAGGGCGAGGTCGCCCACCACCTTGGACGACGGCGTGACCTTGACCAGGTGGCCCAGGATCCGGTCTGCAGCGGTGTACATGTCCTCGATCGCTTCGAACCGCTCCCCCAGGCCAAGGGCCATGGCCTGCTGGCGGAGGTTGGACAGCTGGCCGCCCGGGATCTCGTGCTTGTAGACGCGCCCAGTGGGGCCGGGCAATCCCGACTCGAACGGTGCGTAGACGCGGCGGACCGCCTCCCAGTAGGGCTCAAGGGAGCTGACGGCATCCAGGCTCAGGCCGGTATCCCGCGGAGTGTGCGCCAGGGCTGCGACCAGTGCCGACGCCGATACCTGGCTGGTGGTTCCGGCCAGGGATGCGGCGGCCACATCCACGGCGTCCACGCCTGCGTCGACGGCAGCCAGGAGGGTTGCCAGCTGTCCTCCCGCGGTGTCATGGGTGTGCAGGTGGACCGGCAGGTCGAAGCGTTCCCGGAGGGCTGCCACCAGCTTGGCCGCAGCTGCGGGACGCAGCAGGCCTGCCATGTCCTTGATGGCCAGGATGTGTGCCCCGGCGTCGACGATCTTCTGCGCCAGCTCCAGGTAGTAGTCCAGCGTGTACAGCGTTTCTTTGGGGTCCAGCATGTCGCCGGTGTAGCACAGCGCCACCTCGGCGACGGCGGTGCCGGTGGCCCGGACGGCCCGGATGGCAGGTGCCATCTGGCTCACGTCGTTGAGGGCGTCGAAGATCCGGAAAATGTCGATGCCCGTGGCGGCTGCCTCGTTGACGAACGCTTCGGTGACCTCCTCCGGGTAGGGCGTGTAGCCCACCGTGTTGCGGCCGCGCAGCAGCATCTGGATGCAGACGTTCGGCATCGCCTCGCGCAGCGCTGCAAGGCGGTCCCAGGGGTCTTCACCGAGGAACCGCAGGGCCACGTCATAGGTGGCGCCGCCCCATGCCTCCACGGACAGCAGCTCCGGCATCAGCGCGGTCACCGCGGGTCCGGCCGCCACCAGGTCACGTGTCCGGACACGGGTGGCCAGGAGCGACTGGTGCGCGTCCCTGAACGTGGTGTCCGTGACCGCCACCGGGTTCTGTTCGCGCAGTGCCCTGGCAAAACCCTCCGGGCCTAGCTCAAGGAGCCTCTGCCGGGAGCCCGGCCTGGCCTCCCTGTCCTTGACGGACGGAAGCTTGCTCGCCGGGTTTGAGTGCACGGTGAGTTCACCGTTGGGCTTGTTGACCGTGACGTCGGCCAGCCAGGTAAGGAGCTTGGTGCCGCGGTCCGCGGAGACCCGGGCCTTCAGCAGCTGGGGACGTTCGTCGATGAAGTTGGTGGCGACGTCGCCGGCGATGAAGTCGGCATCGTCCAGCACCGCCTGCAGGAAGGAGATGTTGGTGGAAACACCGCGTATGCGGAACTCGGCGAGGGCGCGGCGGGCGCGTGCCACTGCTGCGGGGTAGTCCCTGCCGCGGCAGGTGAGCTTGACCAGCATGGAGTCGAAGTGCGGGCTGATTTCGGCACCCGAGTACACGGTGCCGCCGTCGAGCCGGACTCCCGCGCCGCCGGCCGAGCGGTAGCCGGTGATCTTGCCAACGTCGGGCCGGAAGCCGTTGGCCGGGTCTTCGGTGGTGATGCGGCTCTGCAGTGCCGCGCCCCTGAGACGTACGCTGTCCTGCGAGAGGCCCAGGTCGGCGAGGGTCTCACCTGAGGCGATGCGCATCTGCGCCTGCACCAGGTCGACATCGGTGACTTCTTCCGTGACCGTGTGCTCCACCTGGATGCGCGGGTTCATCTCAATGAAAACGTGCTGGCCGGCGCGTTCACCGACGGTGTCAACGAGGAATTCCACGGTGCCGGCGTTGACGTAGTTCAGGGCCTTGGCGAACTTGACGGCGTCCCGGTACAGCGCCTGCCGGATGCCTTCATCAAGGTTGGGGGCAGGGGCAATCTCGATCACCTTTTGGTGGCGCCGCTGGATGGAGCAATCCCGCTCGAAGAGGTGCATCACGTTACCCTCGGCATCGGCCAGGATCTGCACCTCGATGTGCCGCGGCCGCAGGACTGCCTGCTCAAGGAACATGGTGGGGTCGCCAAAAGCGGCGTCCGCCTCGCGCATCGCGGACTGCAGGGCTTCCGGCAGCGCTTCGCGGGTGTCAACCCGGCGCATGCCGCGGCCGCCGCCGCCGGCGACGGCCTTGGCGAAAATGGGAAAGCCGATCTCGTCAGCTGCCGCCAGGAGTTCGTCCAGGTCCTTGGAGGGAGCGCTGGACTTCAGGACAGGCACACCGGCGTCACGGGCGGCTTTGAGCGCTGCCACCTTGTTGCCGGCGAGTTCCAGCACTTCAGCCGGCGGACCGACGAAGGTGATGCCGGCTGCCTTGGCTGCGCGGGCCAGGTCCGGATTCTCGGAGAGGAACCCGTAGCCGGGGTATATGGCGTCCGCGCCGGACTCCTTTGCCACCCGCACTACTTCCTCAACATCCAGGTAGGCCCGGACGGGGTGGCCTTCCTCGCCGATCAGGTAAGCCTCGTCGGCTTTCTGGCGGTGAATCGAGTTTCTGTCCTCATGGGGAAAAACGGCAACGGTCTTGGCACCAAGCTCGTAGCCGGCACGGAAGGCCCTGATCGCGATTTCGCCGCGGTTGGCCACCAGAACTTTGGAAAACATACTTCTCCTGCATCATTGCGGGTGGATCGGTGAGTGGTCACAGTGTCTAGGACCTGCAAGGACAAACACAAATCTTTGTGGCCACGGTCACAGATTTTCCCGTCATGTCCCGAACCCTTCTGCCGGTCCGGGCGTAAACCGCCCCCCGCAGCACAGTCGGTGCCATGCCGACGCCCAATAAAGCAGGATTCGCCGACGCATCAACATATGATGAGTGGGGCGGCAGGACCGTCCGGCTTCGGCACTGCCGGAGCAAACATTACCCCCAACACGGCATCCGGCGTTAGGTTTTGGTCTCTCAAGTGCAAGTAGTCAGCATCAGCAGCCTCAAGGGTGGAGTCGGCAAGACTTCCGTCACCACAGGATTGGCGTCTGCGGCGCTGGCCGCAGGCATCAGCACGCTGGTGGTGGACCTTGATCCCCACGCAGATGCCACAACCGCCTTGGGCGTGCAGCCCGGGGATCAGCTGGATATTGGCAGGATGCTGAAGAGCCCGCGGCGGGCGAAACTGGCGGAAAACGTGGTGGGCAGCAGCTGGACGGCCAGGGCACAGACCAACGGTTCCGGCCCCGCCGTCCTGGATGTCGCCATCGGCTCCGCCTACACCGGCATCTACGACCGGCCGGATCTTGGCCGGCGCGACCTTCGCAGGCTGTCCTCGGTGCTTGCCACCGGGGGCGACTACCAGCTTGTCCTGGTGGACTGCCCGCCTTCCCTCAACGGCCTGACCCGGATGGCCTGGTCTGCGAGCGACAAGGTGGCTCTCGTTGCCGAACCTGGTTTGTTCTCCGTGGCCGGGACGGAGCGGACCATGCGGGCCATCCAGCTTTTCCGCCAGGAGTTCGCCCCCAACCTCTCACCCGCCGGGATCGTGGCCAACCGCGTGCGGACCGGCTCTTCCGAACACACCTACCGCCTCGCCGAAATGGAGTCCATGTTCGGGGACCTTTTCCTGAACCCCCGCATTCCCGAGCAGGCGAACTGGCAACAGATCCAGGGCGCTGCCCATCCGGTGCACCACTGGCCCGGGGATTCAGCGAAGTCGGCTGCGTCCCTGTTTGATGAGCTGCTGGCCAACCTGATGGCGGCGGGGAACGGGCTTCGAAGCCGCGCCAGGTAAATGGTCTCGACAACTTAACAAAGCAGGAGCCGCCCCCGTATGGAGGGCGGCTCCTGCTGTTAGTTTTTCAGTTCCCGGGACTCAGCCGGTCTTGCGGGCAGCCCGGCGCTTGCTCAGTTCGTCATCCGGAAAGGACTGTTCGGCTGCATGTTCGCTGGGCAGGGAAGCCAGGCTGCCTTCCACTTCACGCCACACCCTTCCGACGGCGATGCCGAAGACGCCCTGTCCGCCCTGCACGAGGTCGATCACCTCGTCGGCGGAGGTGCACTCGTAGACGCTCGCGCCGTCGCTCATCAGGGTGATCTGGGCAAGGTCCTCGACGCCGCGTTCGCGCAGATGCTCCACTGCGGTGCGGATCTGCTGCAGCGATACTCCTGTGTCCAGCAGCCGTTTGACCACCTTGAGGACAAGGATGTCGCGGAAGCCGTACAGGCGCTGCGATCCGGACCCGGCGGCACCGCGGACTGCGGGCTCCACCAGGCCGGTGCGGGCCCAGTAATCCAGCTGGCGATAGGTGATGCCGGCCGCCTTGCACGCAGTGGGGCCGCGGTAGCCCGCGTCCTCGTCCAGCACGGGGAGGTCCTCGGTAAACAGGAGGCCCTGGGCACCGCTCGCGGGCACAGCAACACCAGCCGTGGGCTGCTTCAGCCCGCCTGCTTCGCCTTTGGGACTCACCTGGATCCTCCTTGTCATACGCTCCCGGGGAATTACTGCAGCAGCCGTGCATGAAGGCCATGCATGTAATTTTCGCGGGGCGCACTTTCCAGTGTGACTTGCGCGGCTGCCGTAAGCAATGGGAACTCGATACTTCGACGTTAGGCCTGGCGGCCTGCAAGGTCAAAGACCCTGCAGGCTTTCACGGGGCGTGTCGAAAGATTCAGCCTTAACTTTAACCTTAACGTGACCTTTAGCCGTCGAAGTCCTCGGGTTCCACATCGTCCAGGAACTCCCGGAAACGCCGCAGTTCCCGCTCTTCGTCCACGGTGGGGCCGGGCTCGGTGTCCTCACCCTCATCATGCTCGGTGATGCGCACCCCCGCCTCATCCATGACGGAGTCCGCGCACCAGATCCGGCATTTTGCGCGCAAGGCCACGGCCAGCGCGTCCGATGCCCGGGAACTCACGGTGGTGCCGTTTTCGAACTGGAGCTGGCCGTAGAAGATGTTGTCCTCGACCGCCACGATGTTCACGCTGACCACCGAATGCCCGAGGGACTCCACCACGTCGACCAGGAGGTCATGCGTCATGGGGCGGGGCGGGACCACGCCCTGCTGGGCCAGGGCGATGGCGCTGGCTTCCGGTGTCCCGATCCAGATGGGAACGTGCCGCTCCCCATGCATTTCCCGGAGCAGGACCAGGGGCTGGTTGGAAGGCAGTTCGATGCGAACGCCTACAATCTCGACTTCAATCATCAGATGTCCATGCGTGAGATGTGGTCCTGCACCAAGGCCCGGTGCAGGGTGAGGCAAAGGTCGCTGATTTCACGGGCAGCCTCAGCTGCCCGTGCCTGTGATGCCGAGTCCTTCCGGGACGCCAGCGGTGCCACCGCACGTTCCACCAGGCCGAACTCGCGTTCCGCAGCCGCCTGGAAGGGGCGGAGGTGGCGCGGTTCCAGCCCGTGGCTTTCCAGCTGGACGCAGGCGCGGGCCACCTGGAGGGCGTGCTCGTCGAACTGGCCGTTGCTGTGGCTGATCAGGCCGAAGCTCAGGAGCGACTGCAGCAGCGGCACACTGGCCCCGGATTCGGTCCGAAGCTGTTCCTCGCTGAGTTTGCGCCCACGGTTCTGCAGCTCGGCAGCCAGTTCATCGGAAACGATACGGGGGGAAACAACGACGCCGGGCGGCAGGTTCTCCGGCCTCTCGCCCCTGTCGATGGCATCAAGGTAATCCTTGATGACTTTCAGGGGAAGGTACTGGTCCCGCTGCAGGGCAAGGACAAAGCGGAGCCGCTCGACGTCGCCTTCTGAATACTGGCGGTATCCGGCCGGCGTACGGCGGGGATTAATCAGCCCTTTTTCCTCAAGGAACCGGATCTTGGATGCGGTCATGCCGGGGAAGTCCCCGCTGAGCTGGGCGAGGACTTCCCCGATGTTAAGGACTTGGGGTCCCCGGCGTTCCGGTTGTGCCATTGCCACAGGCAGTGGTCCCGGGTTCAGCCGCGGCCTGCAGCGCCGGCAGGGCTGAGGTAGAAGGTAAGGCGGAACTTGCCGATCTGAACCTCGCTGCCGGACTTGAGCTCCACCCTGTCCACGCGGTCGTGGTTGACGTAGGTGCCGTTCAGGCTGTTCATGTCCACCACTTCGAAGCTCCGCGCCGTGCGCCGGAACTCAACGTGCCGGCGGGAAACAGTGACGTCATCGAGGAAGATATCGGCGTCGGGGTGGCGTCCCGCCGTGGTGACGTCGGAGTCCAGCAGGAACCGGGCGCCTGCGTTGGGGCCGCTGTGCGCAACCAGCAGTGCCGATCCCGCCGGGAGGGCCTCAACCGAGTTGCGCTCTTCGGACGAGAGCTTGGGGGCGATCGTGGGCTCATCCCTCACCGGGGTGAGATGGATCGAGGTGGTCTCCGACGCCCTGGCCGCACCCGAGCCGTATTCCCCGTCGGCAGGGTTCTGTGTGTGGCCAGCCATGGACTCCTCCTCTTCCCGCTGCCGCCCTCAGGCGTGCAACCAACATATGCCGTCCGGACCTGCAACGCGGGCCCGGTACCGGCCGCCGATCCGGCCGCTGACGTGCGAAGACATTCTGTCTGCGCGGCGGTGCCGGACCGGAATTACCGGTTAGCTTTAGCCTACCTGCTGTTCGTACTCCGATGCACTGAGCAATGACTCAACGGCGTCAGCTTCGGCCAGCTTGACCTCGATAAGCCACCCGTCCCCGTAGGGATCCGAGTTGATGAGCGCCGAATCGGTGTCGAGGGACTCGTTCCGGGCCACCACTTCCCCCGTGACAGGTGCGTAAATGTCACTGACGCTCTTGGTGGACTCCACCTCGCCCACCACTTCGTTCGCGGTGATTCTGGTGCCGACCTCGGGCATCTGGGCATACACAACATCCCCCAGCGCGTCCTGGGCAAAATCGGTAATGCCCACCCGTACCACGCCGTCGGCATTGGGGGCGGAGACCCACTCGTGTTCGGCGGTGTAGGACAGGTCTTCGGGAATGTTGCTCATCAGGGGCCTTTCATCGGGTCGAACACCAATGTCAACGCGGCCCGGGAAACGGGCCGCGTTGAAAGTATAGGCACAACTGCCGAAGCCGACGCCTGCGTTTCTGACAAGATGGACGCATGAGCGAATGGGCGGTTGGCGGGCACGGAAGACACGGCAGGTAGCGGATGCCTGAGCTGCCCGAAGTAGCCGGCCTGGCCGGGTTCCTTGCCGGCCACCTGCAGGGAACAGTGGTGTCAAAGGTACAGATCGTTTCCTTCGCCGTGCTGAAGACTGCCGATCCTCCGTTCACAGCCCTTGAGGGCCGCACGGTCACCGGCGTGAGGCGTTTCGGGAAGTTCATCAGCATCGACACTGGTGCAGTTTCCTTCGTGTTCCATCTTGCCAAGGCAGGCTGGATCCGCTTCACGGACTCCCCCACTGATGCCCAGCTGAAGATGGGCAAAGGCCATATCGCTGCGCGCCTTGCCTTTACCGGCGCTGACGGGCCGCGTGGTTTCGACCTTACCGAAGCCGGCACTAAGAAGAGCCTGGCCGTCTACGTGGTGCGCGATCCGCAGGAGGTACCGGGCATTGCCACCCTGGGACCGGACCCGTTCGTCGAGGCGTTCGACGCCGACATGCTGGCGGAGATCCTGGCCGGAAGCTCCCAGCAGATCAAGGGGCTCCTGAGGAACCAGGGCGTCATTGCCGGGATCGGCAACGCCTACAGCGACGAAATCCTGCATGCGGCGCGGATCTCCCCCTTTGCCACCGCGAAATCCCTGGACCGGGATACGGTGCAGGTGCTGTACGACGCCATCCACAGCGTTCTGGGCGCGGCGCTGGCTGAGGCAAAGGGCAAGCCGCCCAAGGACCTGAAGGACACCAAGCGGAGCCTCATGCGCGTACACGCCCGGACCGGGCAGCCGTGTCCCGTCTGCGGGGACACGGTGCGGGAAGTCTCCTTTGCCGATACCGCCTTGCAGTACTGCCCCACCTGCCAGACAAAAGGGAAGATCCTGGCGGACCGCAGGACCTCCAGGTTCCTGAAGTAGGCGGGCATCCGGGCTGCCCAAAGGACCAACGACAGAAGACACGAAAAAGCGGAAGCGCCGGAGTGAGTCTCCGGCGCTTCCGCTTTTTGGTCGGGCTGACAGGATTTGAACCTGCGACCCCTTGACCCCCAGTCAAGTGCGCTACCAAGCTGCGCTACAGCCCGCTGGTCCGCCGTTCTCCGCTGAGCTTGATCCACGAATCGCTCCGGGATTTCCACCAGCAGTCCGGCCGAACCACCTAGAAGAGCTTACACGATCCCGGAGGGTGCCTGTGACACTTTCCGGGATTCGGCGCCCTGGTGTGTCGGAATTAACGCTTCCTGCCGCGCTTTTCCCGGACACGCATGCTGACTTCAATGGGAGTGCCTTCGAAGCCGAACGTTTCCCGGAGCCGGCGGGTGATGAAGCGCCGGTAGCCGGGGTCCAGGAACCCGGTGGTGAACAGTACGAACTTCGGCGGCCGGGAGGAGGCCTGGGTGCCAAAGAGGATACGCGGCTGCTTGCCGCCCCGGACCGGGTGCGGGTGGGCGGCCACGAGCTCGCCAAGGAAAGCATTGAGCCGCCCGGTGGCGATGCGCTTGTCCCAGTTCTCCAGGGCAAGGTCCAGGGCAGGAACCAGCCGGTCCTTGTGCCAGCCTGTCTTGGCCGAAATGTTGACCCGGGGCGCCCAGTTCACGTGGGCGAGGTCCTGCTCGATTTCACGCTCGAGGTAGCGCCGGCGTTCGTCGTCGAGCAGGTCCCATTTGTTGAACGCCAGCACCAGGGCGCGCCCTGACTCGATGGCGAGCTGCAGGATCCGGACGTCCTGCTCGCTGAGGACTTCGTCCACGGCAAGGAGTACGACGGCGACCTCCGCCTTCTCGAGCGCGGCCTGCGTCCGGAGGGAAGCGTAGAAATCAGCGCCCTGGGCCATGTGCTGGCGGCGGCGGATACCTGCGGTGTCCACGAACCGCCAGGTGCGTCCGCCGAGCTCAATGAATTCGTCCACGGGATCACGGGTAGTGCCGGCAGTGTTGTCCACCACCACGCGCTCCGTACCGGCCAGCTTGTTCAACAGCGATGACTTGCCCACGTTGGGGCGGCCGATCAGTGCGACGCGGCGGGGACCGCCGGAACGCTCCACACCCTCGATGGTGGAGAATTCCGGAAGCACGTCCATCACGTGGTCGAGAAGATCAGCGACGCCGCGGCCGTGCAGTGCCGATACCGGGTAGGGCTCGCCGAAGCCGAGGCCCCACAGCACAGCTGAATCAGCTTCCTGGGCAAAGTCGTCAACTTTGTTGGCCACCATGATGATGGGCTTCCTGCTGCGGCGCAGCATCTTCATCACGCCTTCATCGGTGGCAGTGGCGCCGACAGCCGAGTCGACAACGAAGAGGACCGCGTCCGCGAGCTCCACCGCCATCTCGGCCTGTTCCGCCACCCGGGCGTGGATGCCGCGGGCGTCGTGCTCCCACCCGCCGGTGTCCACCAGGGTGAAGTTCCTGCCGTTCCAGTTGGCCGAGTACATTACGCGGTCGCGGGTAACACCCGGGGTGTCCTCCACCACGGCTTCGCGGCGGCCCAGGATGCGGTTCACCAGTGTGGATTTACCGACGTTCGGGCGGCCAATGATGGCCAGGACGGGGTCGAGCCTGACGGGTCCCTCGAACTCCTCGTCGCCGTACCCGCCGCTGAGCAGGGCGGCGTCGTCCTCGTCGAGGTCGTAGTCCTCCAGGCCTGCCAGGAGGGACGCCGCGCGGAGCTCCGCTTCCTCGTCGTCAATAGCCGCCAGCCGTTCGGCCACCTGGTCCGTGCCCGTGGGCGTGTAGTCGTCTTCGCCGGCGCCGGAGTGGCCGGGAGTTTGAGTCGTATCGCTCATTGCACTGTCCTTAGTGGTCATCTGCCGGCGTCCCGGCTACTGCTGTTAAATCTTTGGGGGCTTCTGCATACGGCAAGGGCTGCCCGCTGAGTTGGATGGAGTCCTGGACGTGGCCCGCCAGCGCTGCGCGGATTTCCAGCGCCGCCCTGTCCATTGAAGCACGGCCGCTTTCCCCTGCACCGCGGGCAAGGGTGAGGGCCTTTCCGAAGCTGACATGGAAGCGCCGGCCCGGAGGTGGCACCGAGTCCAGATGCTCGTTGCCGCGGCGGGTGCCCAGGATGGCAACGGGCACCACAGGCGCGCCGGTATTGAGCGCCAGCCACGCAACACCTCCATTGATGCCCGCCGCTTCCCCGCTCCCCCGCGTCCCTTCCGGAAGAATCCCGACGCAACGGCCGGCGTCGAGCACTTGCTTACAGCGCTGCAGCGCCGCACGGTCACCGGAACGGTCCACCCGCAGCTGGCCGGAGGCGGTCAGCACCCCGCCCAGCAACCCCTTGAACATCTCCTGCTTGACCAGGATGTGCATGCGCCGGGGCGCGGCACCGAACATGACGGGCCCGTCCAGGAAGCTGATGTGGTTTCCGGCGAAGATCACCGGCCCGCCGGTGGGCACATTCTCCGTGCCCGTGACGGTGGTCCGGTAGACCACATGGTCGAGGATCCAGCCCACCGGCCTGCTCCAGGCCATGGTCCAGCCGGACGGAATGTCCGCCTGACGGTCAGTCACGGTTGAGGACCTTCGTCACGATCACCAGCGCTGCGGCAACGGTCTGTTCAAAATCGAGGTCCGACGAGTCCAGCGTGACCACGCCGGAAGCTGCCTTCGTGAAATTCACCACTGCCGAGTCCTTGGCGTCGCGGTGGGTTACCTGCGCCGCGAGTTGCTCCGCATCCTGCGTGCCGCCGAGCTGGATGCCGCGGCGGCGCAGCCTGGCTTCCTCGCTGGCGGTCAACAGCATGCGCACCTCGGCCCCCGGCGCGACAACGGTGGTGATGTCCCTGCCTTCCACCACCATGCGGCGGTGGTGCTTTTCAATCAGTTCCCGCTGCCGGCGGATGAGCTCCGTCCTGGCTCCCAGCGTGGTGGCCACCGCGCTGACGGCGGAGGAAATGGCGGGCTGGCGGATGGCGTCGGTGACGTCGACGCCGTCCACCCGGACGTACTCCTCCAGCGGACTGGTGCTCAGTTCCAGGACCAGGTCCCTTGACGCCTGCTCCACGGAGGCGGCGTCCTCGAGGTCAATGCCCTCTTCAACGCAGTACCACGTCAATGCGCGGTACATCGCTCCGGTGTCCAGATAGGCCAGCCGGAGCCTGCGGGCAACTTCCTTGCTGACGCTGGACTTGCCGGACCCCGACGGGCCGTCGATGGCAACCACCAGCGGCCGGCCGAGGCGCAGCGCGGGCATGGTATCGAGAAGTTCCTGTGTCATTACTGAAGTACCCGCCATCCGCGGTCGTTTAATGCTTCGATCAGGTGGTCGTGCTTGTTGGGCAATACAGACAATTCCACCATGCCAACGTTCTGTCCGGACGAATGGTCCAGCCGCAGGTCTTCAACGTTTACCCCGATTTCACCAATCTCGGTGAGGAGCCGGGCAATCTGCCCCGGCATGTCATCCACCAGGACCGTCAGCCAGGAATAAGCCTGCGGCGGACCGCCGTGCTTACCGGGAATCCGCGCCTGGCCGGCGTTGCCCTCACTCATGAGCTGCGCCAAATCCAGCCTGGCACCCGGAGCCGTGGGCTGTTCCAGCGTCCCGATAAGCCGGTTGAGGTCTTCCCTGACACCGTAGAGAATCTGGACAACCTTTTCAGCGTTCCCGCCGAGGATCTGCACCCAAAGCGTAGGGTCGCTCGCGGCGATCCGCGTGACATCCCTGAGTCCGTTGCCCGCGAGGGACAGCGCATGCAGCGGAGTCCCCTGCAGCCGGCTGGCCAGCAGCGACGACATCACCTGCGGCAGGTGGGACACCAGGGCCACTGCCTCGTCATGTTCGTCCGGCGTGAACTGCGAAACCACAGCCCCCAGGTCCGCGGCAAGCGACCGGGCTGCCTGGAGGGCTGCACCCGAGGTCTCCTCGGATGGGCACAGCACCCACGGCATTGACGTGAAGAGCTCGCCCCGCGCCGCCACCGGCCCTGATTTCTCCCGTCCGGCCATGGGGTGGGTACCCACGTACCGGGAGAGGTCGGCCCCGCCGGCACGCAGCCGGGCGAGGATCTCCGCCTTGACGCTCGCTATGTCCACCACCACGGAGTCCGGGTAGTCGGACAGTGCTCCTGCAACTACGTCAGCGGTCACGTCCGGAGGAGCGGCGACCACCACCAGCTGGGGAGTCCTGCCGCCCAGCTCTGCGAGCGGCCGCCCGGCCCCGATGTCAACCGCCACTGCCTGGTTGGTGGGCGAGGGGTCGGACAGGTAGACCGGCACTCCCCGCCCACGCAGGCCCAGGCCGATGCTGGTACCAAGCAGGCCGGTGCCGATGACCACCACCGGACCATCCAGGTGCCCGCGGCCCTGGCTTTTGAAGGCGGACATGCCTCAGAGTCCTACGGATGCCAGCAGATGGCCGACTTCCTGCTTGCCGAGGTTGCGGATGCTGCCCTGGCGCTGGTCCCCCAAACCGATGGGACCCACCTTGACGCGGACAAGCCGCTGTACCGGGAATCCGACGGCGTCGAACAGGCGGCGGACAATGCGGTTCTTGCCTGAGTGCAGCACCACCTCGATCAGGACGTGACCCGGGGTTGAATCGACCAGCCGGAAAGAGTCGACGGAGGCAAAACCGTCCTCCAACTCCACACCTTCCTTGAGCTGGGCACCGATGCCGTGCGGGAACGGGCCACGGACCTGCACCAGGTAAGTCTTGGGCACTTCATAGGAGGGGTGCGTGAGGCGGTTGGCGAGCTCGCCGTCGTTGGTCAGCAGCAGCAGGCCTTCGGTGGCGACGTCGAGGCGGCCCACGTGGAAGAGCCGCTCGCCCTTGTTCTTGGTGTTCTTGAGGTAGTCGCTGATGCAGGGGCGCCCCTCCGGGTCCTCCATGGTGGAAACGACGCCCTTGGGCTTGTTGAAGACCATGTACACGAGGTTCTCGTCCAGCTGGATCCGGAGTCCGTCAACGTGGATGACGGCAGTCTTTGGATCCACGCGGACACCGAGTTCGGTGACCACCTGGCCGTCAACTTCCACCCGGCCCTCTGCAATCATCTCTTCGCAGACACGCCGTGAGGCAACACCAGCCGAGGCCATGACCTTCTGCAGGCGGACGCCGTCGGCATCATGGAGCTCGGACTGGGGGACGTCGCCGCGCTGCCCCTTTTTGCGGGACGGCTTCCGCAGCGGCCCCAGGTTCTGGCCAAACCGTTCGCTCCCGAAGGCCCGCGAGGCAGCGGTGCCGGGCGCCCCGGTGCGTGGCTTGGGTTTGGGCGCTCCCGGCGTTCCCGGGGCTTTCTTTGCGCCTGGCTTTCGTGCGGCCGCCTTACGCGGGGAACCCTTCGCGGACCTTTCAGCGGCAGGACGCCCCGGCTGGGTTCCTGCCTGGTCCGGGTCAATAAAGCGTTCCTCCCGCGGCTTGGGCGCCCGGTGTGGACGCTCGCCGCCGAACGCGCCGCCCTTGGCCGCGCCGCCCCGGGAACCGCCGCCCGGAATGTTTTTGCGTCCGGAGCTGTTGCGTCCGGAATTGCTACGTGGTGAACCCTGGCGTCCCGCCTGTGTCATGACCCGTCCTTCGACATATTGACCGGAAAGGTGTCCAAGGACAACCTTAACCAGCCGTGCAGAAATAATCTGCCCTGATAAATACTCTTGCGTGCAGCCGGGCGAACCCTGGCTACAAGCCTTCCGCATCGTAGAACTCGGCAATGCCGTCCAGTCCCGGAAGATGTGGAGACAATTGCGGCAACTCGGCCACCGAGCCGATCCCCATCCGTTCCAGGAAATACGACGTGGTCCGGTAGAGGAGGGCGCCGGACTCGGGGTCTGTTCCCGAGTCCTCGATCAGCCCGCGCTGGGCGAGAGTCCGTACGACGGAGTCGACATTGACTCCCCGAATTGCGGCTACCCTTGCCCTGGAAACGGGCTGACGGTATGCGATCACAGCCAGCGTTTCCAAGGCAGCCTGGGTCAGCCTGGCCGTCTGGCCCTCCAGGACATATTTCCCCACAATGTCCGCGTAGTCGGCCCGCGAATAGATCCGCCAGCCGCCAGCGATGTTCCGCAATTCAAAACCCCGGGGGCTGGAGCCGAAACCAGCAGGGCTGGCGTGATCCATATCCGGGGCTTTAACAGTATAGCCGTTATACTCGCGCTGAAGTTCGGCCAGCAGCGAGCCGACTGTTTCAACGGTGAGGTCCAGGCCGGCAGCAAGTTCCTCTTCTGTGGCGGGTTCGTCGATGACCATGAGGACAGCCTCAAGGGCCGCCTTGGCTCCGCCGGGACGGTCGGGTGGGTGCGGCCCGCCCGGAGCGGGCTGTCCTGTCTGCCCGTCCTCCGCAGCATCCTTCGTCACAACTGCTCCTCGAATTCTTCGCTCAGGTTTTCGGCCGACCACTGCCGGCTGTCGGCGGTCCAGTGGACCGCGAGGTCAGCCAGCGGTGACAGCTGGTCAAAGGAGACCGCCCTGTCCCGGAACAGCTCCAGCAGCGCCAGGAAGCGGGCAACCACCACCAGGGTGGATTCGGCGTCGGCGATGATGGCCCGGAAGGTCAGCGGTGATTCGCGCTGCAGCCGCAGCGCAACAAGTTCGGCCTGCTCTTTGACGCTGACAGTGCCGCCGTGCAGGTGGCCGAGTCCGACTTCCGTGGGCTTTGGCGCTTTGGGCCGGAGTGCTGCCTCGGCCAAAGCGGCAAACTGTTCCGGCGTGTGTTTCCACACGAGTTCGGGAAGCATGGCGGCAAAGTGTTCCTCAAGGGCCACCTGGCGGGGGAAGCGCTGTGCTTCCTGGTGCAGGGTTTCGCCCAGGAGGCGGGCAACCTGCCTGAAGGCCTTGTATTGAAGCAGCCGGGCGAACAGCAGGTCCCGCGCCTCCAGCAACGCGATGTCCTCCTCGTTCTCCACTTCCCCGGCAGGGAGGAGCCGCGCAGCCTTGAGGTCCAGCAGCGTGGCAGCGATCACCAGGAATTCGCTGGCCTCATCCAGGGCCCATTCGCCACCCTCTTCCTGCAGCTTCCGGATGTACTTGATGAATTCATCGGTCACCGCGGCGATGGCCACCTCGGTGATATCCATCTGGTGCTTGGCGATCAGCCCGAGCAGGAGGTCGAACGGTCCCGTGAAATTGGCCAGCCGCACCTCGAAGCCGGGCTTGGAGTCGGCCACGGCGTGGCTAGGGTGCGCCGCCGCGCGAGATCAGCTCTTTGGCCAAGCGGCGGTAGGCGTCTGCGCCCACATGGTTTCCGGCGTAGCTGGTGATCGGTTCCGCAGCCACCGTGGCGTCTGCGAACTTGATCGAGCGCTTGATGACGGTTTCGAAAACCTTGTCCCCGAAGGCTTCCACGAGGCGGGTGATGACCTCGCGGCTGTGGAGTGTGCGGGCGTCGTACATGGTGGCGAGCACCCCGTCCACCTGAAGGCGCGGGTTGAGCCGGTCCTGGACTTTGTCAATGGTTTCCACGAGCAGCGCCACGGCGCGGAGGGCGAAGAACTCACAGATCAGCGGAATGATGACGCCGTGCGCGGCGGTCAGGGCGTTGACGGTCAGGAGTCCGAGGGAGGGCTGGCAGTCGATGAGGACGACGTCGTAATCGTCTTCCACCTTCTTCAGGGCGCGGTCCAGGACCTGTTCGCGCGCCACCTCGTTCACGAGCTGGACTTCCGCAGCGGAGAGGTCGATGTTGGCCGGCAGCAGGTCAACATTCTCGACGCCGGTCTGGTGGATTGCCTCACGGATGTCCACCTTCCGGTCCATGAGCACGTTGTAGACGGTGAGGTCCAGCTCGTGCGGGTTGACCCCAAGCCCTGCGGACAGCGCGCCTTGGGGATCGAAGTCGACCAGGAGCACGCGTCGGCCGTACTCGGCCAGCGCCGCGGCGAGGTTGATGGTGGAGGTTGTCTTTCCGACGCCGCCCTTTTGGTTCACCATGGCGATGACGCGGGCCGGACCGTGGGAGGACAGCGGCGCGGGTTCCGGGAACTCCCGGTACGGGCGCCCGGTGGGGCCCATCACCGCGTTGTCCAGGTCAAATTCCGTGCCCTCCAGAGTTGCTGAACCCTGTTCGCTGCTCACGTATTTATCCACACTTTCAATGACGGTGATTTCCTGCCGCTGGTTGCCAGCGCCGTTCCTTCTTCCTACCAAGGTTACAGGGACCGACACGGGAGTCGAGGGAACTTGACTTTCCGCGGATGTTGAGCCTTGACCCTCTAGCTGAGGTAGAAGGTTATTGCTTCCCGGAATAAAACAGAACCGCCCCCGGCGGGGCCGGTGGCGGTTCTGCGGGCTGTGACAGCCGAGGCTACACGGGGGCGGAGACGGCCTTTTCAGCTTCTTCCTTCGGTGCCACCTCGCCGTGGTGGTGGGCGAGCATGGTGGCTTCGTCAAAGGGTTCCTCGCCGGACAGGACGCTGGCGACCTGGTCGCCGTCGATCTCCTTGACCCAGGTGCCGATCAGGACGGTGGCTACGGCGTTGCCGGTGAAGTTGGTCAGGGCGCGTGCCTCTGACATGAACCTGTCGATGCCCACGATCATGCCCACGCCGCCCAGCAGCTCCGGCTTGTGGGCCTGCAGGCCGGCAGCGAGCGTGGCAAGGCCGGCGCCGGTGACACCGGCTGCACCCTTGGAGGCAATGATCATGAAGATCAGCAGGGAGATCTGAGCGCCGAGGTCCAGCGGGGTGCCCATGGCGTTGGCAACGAAGAGGGAGGCCATGGTCAGGTAGATGGCGGTGCCGTCGAGGTTGAAGGAGTAGCCGGTGGGCACCGTGACGCCGACAACGGGCTTGGAGACACCGAGGTGTTCCATCTTGGCGATCAGGCGGGGCAGGGCAGCTTCGGAGGATGACGTGGAGAAGATGAGGAGGTATTCGCGGCCCAGGTACTTCATCAGCTTGAAGATGTTGACGCCGGTGACCACCTTGAGCAGTCCGCCCAGGATGATCACGATGAACAGTGCGCAGGTGATGTAGAAGGCGGCCATCAGGGTGAACATGCTGACGATGGCCTGGACGCCGGTGGCTCCCACGACGGCGGCGATGGCACCGAAGGCACCCACGGGGGCCAGCCACATGATCATGATCAGGATCCGGAATACGAGGACCTGGCCGTGGCCGATGGCCTTGAGGATGGGAGCGCCCTGCGGGCCCATCTTCTGCAGCGCGAAACCGACGAGGATGGCTGCAAAGAGGGTGGGGAGGACAGGAATATCTCCGGGAATGATGCCGAGGAGGAAGGCAACGGTGCTGTCTACTTCCGCCTTCTTGGACGGATCGTACGGAGCAAGCTTCAGGCCCTCGCCTGGGTGGATGAGGTTGCCCACCACCAGGCCGATGCCGAGCGCAAACGTCGACATCAGGACGAAGTAGCCAAGCGCCAGGCCGCCCACCTTACCCACGGTCGCCGCCTTGGCAATGGAGCCGATCCCCAGGACGATGGTGCAGAAGATAACCGGTGCGATCATCATCTTGATGAGCTTGATGAACCCGTCGCCAAGCGGCTTGAGGGACTTGCCAACCTCGGGGAACATCAGGCCGACCACGGCACCGAGGATGACGGCGGCGATAACGGCGATGTAGAGGTAGTGCGATTTGTCGATGCCCTTGCGCCGCGCTTTCACGGTGTCAAGCGACTCTCCTCGTTGAGAAGCCATGATGTGTCTCCTTATATGGATAATCTGATAGACGCTGCGGCACAGTCTCTGGGCTCAACACGTCCTCCGGTGTGACATCCATCATTAGGCACCCCGTGATCCAGCTCACCGTTGCGTTCATATTGGTCGCGGCACACATTCGGCTGCTGAAGGTGCTGGGAGGTACTGATGATCCATCCGTGGAGTATCGCCCGTCGGCTGTTCGTGGCGAACCTGCTGATCGTGGTGGTGTTCATCGCCATTGTCGGCACCGCAACCTACGTCGATGCCCGCGACCGTACCTATGAGGAGGCCGGTCGGCGCATGGCCGGGATCGCCGCATCCATTGCTGCCAACCCGCTGGTGCTCCAGGCAGCAGTGGCCCCGGATCCGGCGTCCCTCCTCCAGCCTTACGCCCGGGACGTCATGGCGGCGGCAGACGTCGACTTCGTCACCATCATGGCGCCGGACAGGACCCGCTGGACGCATCCGCGCGATGAGGAGATCGGCCGCCCCTACATCGGTTCCGTTGACGAGGCGCTGAAAGGTGGACAGCTCACTGAAGTGACGGCCGGCACCCTGGGCCCGTCAGTCCGCACCATTGTTCCGGCCAAGGATGAAGCGGGCGGGGTAAAGGCACTGGTCGCGGTCGGAGTGACAGTCCGCACAGTGGACGTGGCCTTCGCCGGACGCCTGCCTGCCCTGCTGGCGGTGGGACTTGCCCTGCTGGTGGGAGGTTCGCTTGCCTCCTGGTTCCTGGGCAGGTATCTGCGTGGGGTCACCCGAGGGTGGGGGCCGGAGCAGCTCTCGCAGCTGTTCGCCTATTACGAGTCTGTGCTGCACTCGGTGCGGGAGGGGCTGATCCTTATCGATACGAAGGGCCGTGTGGTGATGTACAACGACCAGGCCGCCGAACTGCTGGGCCTCGAAGGTGCCGGCAGCAAGGATCCCACCCGGCCGCCGTCACTGGCGGAGCTGCCCTTGGAGGAGGAGCTCCGGGACCTGTTCGAGTCCGGGCGGCCGGCCAAGGACGAAATTGTCCTCACCGGTTCCCGGGTCCTGGTGGTCAATCAGGGACCGGCCAAAGGTCCGGAGTACTCCGGCAGCCGCGGCAGGACGGCGGTGCCGGTCTACGGCACAGTGGCTACGCTCCGCGACCGGACGGAGATTGAGGCCCTGGGCAATGAGCTGGAGACCATGCGCACCCTGTCGGGGGCGTTGCGCGCCCAGACGCATGAACATGCCAACCGGCTCCACACCATGGTTTCACTCCTGGAGCTGGGCCGGACCCAGGAAGCCCTGGACTTTGCCACCCGGGACCTGCAACTGAGCCAGCAGCTGACCGATGAGATGGTCAGCTCCGTGGACGAGCCGGTCCTGGGCGCGCTGGTGGTGGGGAAGGTGGCCGAAGCGCATGAACGCGGCGTCCAGCTTGATGTTTCCACGCAGGGTACCGGTACGGTGGCGGGAGTAGCGGTGCAGGACCTGGTAACGATCCTGGGCAACCTGCTGGACAACGCGATCGATGCTGCCGCCGAAGCTGCTCCGCCCCGGCGCGTGGAACTGAGTGTCGAGTCGGACGAGGAAGGGCTGGACATCGCCGTTCATGATTCCGGGGCTCCAATCGACGCCGGAGCGGCCGAGAACATCTTCCGTCACGGCTTCAGCACCAAGCCCTCCGGCCCCGGCGGTCGGGGCATCGGGCTGGCGCTGGTCCGGCAGGCCGTGCAGCGGCTCGGGGGTACATTGACCATTAACGGACGGCGCGGAGCGAAGTTTGAAGTGTTTCTTCCCGCAGCGGTGTCCCCGCAGAAGGAGCAAACTCCGTGAGCAACATCCGGGTCCTCGTCGTGGAGGACGAAGCGATCGCCTCGGCAGCCCACGCCGCCTATATCGGGCGCCTGCCGGGCTTTGAGCTGGCCGGAAGCGCGCCGGACGGCCAGTCGGCCCTTCGCCTGCTGGGAGAATTTTCGGCCGCAGGCAACCCGGTGGAGCTTGTCCTCCTGGACATGAACCTTCCGGATCTCCACGGCCTGGACATCGCACGCCGGATGCGGGCTGCCGGCATCCTGGCTGACATCATCGCCATCACTGCAGTCCGGGAGCTGGCGATTGTCCGGAGTGCAGTGGCCATCGGCGTGGTCCAGTACCTGATCAAGCCGTTTACGTTTGCGACCTTTGCGGACAAGCTGGAAAGTTACCGGCAGTTCCGGCAGCAGCTCGCAGGCGCGGACGCGGGATCCGGAAAGGCCGGGGCGTCCCAAAGCGAAGTGGACCAGGCCTTCGCCAGCCTGCGGGCGCCCTCGGAACTCCCCCTGCCCAAGGGACTCTCGGTCTCCACATTGGGCTCGGTGCAGGACTTCCTCAGGCAACAGCGTGCTGCCGTTTCCGCCACGGAAGTCATGGACGCCCTGGGCATGTCCCGCGTCACTGCCCGCCGTTACCTGGAGTACCTGGCCGATGCCGGGACGGTTTCCAGGACCGCCCGCTACGGAACGCCCGGCAGGCCCGAGAACGAGTACCGCTGGAGCGGGCGATGACCCCTTGACGGGGTGCTGGCTTCGGCAGCCGCACCTACCAGTGTCGGGGGGAGGGCGCCCATCAGCTGCTCGATCAATCCGGCATCTTCGACGGTTGGCGGCACGTGTACTCCTGCGGCGGGAATTTTCGGCATGTAGATGACCACGCGGCTGTTGGTACCCATCAAATTGCACCCTGTCCACGACAACGTGATGCCGCAATGCTCGCCCGCACCCTGGCTGGAACAAGAGTTTTGTATACAAAAGTTGGAGGAGGCGGCACGTTTCTTCCACATGCTGGCCAATTCGGAGCTCAATGTATACAGTGGGAGCATTCATCCAGAGGAGGTAACGATGCGCGCCAGCGACAGGGCCTACGCCGCTTTGCGCGACGACATCACGGAGTGGCGCCTCCTGCCGGGCACTGTGCTGGGGGAAGTGGAGCAGTCCCAACGCCTTGGCGTCTCACGCACTCCGCTGCGGGAGGCGCTGGGCCGGCTGACGGCAGAAGGACTGACGACGACGGCGGGCGGCCGCGGCGTCGTCGTCACTGCTGTGTCACTTGAGGACATCGACGAACTCTTTGAACTTCGCGAAACCCTGGAGCGCAGGGCCGCAGCCCTGGCCGCGGAACGGGGCGATTCCGCCGTCTTCCTCCAGCTCCAAAAGGAGCTCCTCGAGGCGCCCGCCCTCATTGACGGCACGGACACCGGGCGGCATGCCTACTACGAGCTCGCGGGTCGCCTCGACGCAGCCATCGATGCCGCAGCATCCAACTCCTACCTCGCCCAGGCCATCCGCGGCCTGCGCGTGCACCTCGTCCGCGTGCGCAGGCTCGCTGCCGACGACGCCCGGCGCCTCACTGCCGCCGCGGCCGAGCATGCCGCCATCGCGGAAGCCATCGCCGGTCGCAACCCCCGGCTGGCTGAAGCGGCCACCACCCTGCACCTGCACCGCAGCCTCTCCCACGTCAAGAACACCCACACGCCCCACGACAAGGAGCACCATGGTTAAGGAACACCACGTCCGCGTTTACAAGAGCGAGGAAAGCCTGCCCCGCGAGGAGCAGCTCGCGTACAAGATCGCCAAGGTGGCCACTGATCCGGTCGCAGTCAGCCCGGAGGTCACAGAGATGGTGATCAACCGGGTGATCGACAACGCCTCGGTGGCCATCGCCTCCCTGAACCGCAGCCCCATAGTCTCTGCCCGGGCCCAGGCCCTTGCGCACGGCCCCAGCACCGGCGGCCAGGGCGCCAGGGTCTTTGGCATCGGCGAGCGCGTCTCGCCCGAATGGGCGGCATGGGCGAACGGGGTTGCGGTGCGGGAACTGGACTACCACGACACCTTCCTGGCCGCCGATTACTCCCACCCCGGCGACAACATCCCGCCGATCCTTGCCGTCGCCCAGCACGTTGGTGCAAACGGTGCCGACCTGGTGCGGGGCATCGCCACCGGATACGAGATCCAGGTGAACCTGGTGAAGGCGATCTGCCTGCACAAGCACAAGATCGACCATGTAGCGCACCTTGGCCCCTCGGCAGCCGCCGGCATCGGCACCCTGCTGGGGCTCGACGTCGAGACCATCTTTCAGTCCGTGGGCCAGGCGCTGCACACCACCACCGCGACCCGGCAGTCGCGCAAGGGTGAGATCTCAACCTGGAAAGCGCACGCGCCCGCGTTCGCAGGCAAGATGGCGGTGGAGGCCGCGGACCGCTCGATGCGCGGGCAGACCTCCCCCGTGCCGATCTATGAGGGCGAGGACGGGGTGATCGCCTGGCTGCTGGACGGCCCGGACGCGTCCTACCTGGTACCGCTGCCGGAGGCCGGGGAAGCGAAGCGCGCCATCCTGGACACCTACACCAAGGAGCATTCCGCTGAGTACCAGGCGCAGGCGTGGATCGACCTCGCCCGGAAACTGAACCGGGAGCACCCCGAAGCCACCGATCCCGCCAACGTGAAGTCCGTCCTGATCAGGACCAGCCACCATACGCACTACGTCATCGGCTCCGGCGCCAATGACCCGCAGAAGTACGATCCCACGGCAAGCCGGGAAACCCTGGACCACTCCATCCCGTACATCTTCACCGTTGCGCTGCAGGACGGGTCCTGGCACCACGTGGATTCCTACTCCCCCGAACGCGCCGGCAGGCCGGACACAGTGGACCTGTGGCAGAAGGTGTCCACCGAGGAAGACCCCGAGTGGACACGGCGCTACCACTCCCTGGACATCTCGGAGAAGGCCTTCGGCGGGTCAGTGGAAATCACCCTCGCGGACGGCACGGTCATCAGGGACGAAATCGCCGTGGCGGACGCCCATCCGCTGGGTGCCCGGCCCTTCGGACGGGCACAGTACATCAACAAGTTCCACACCCTGGCCGCCGGCCTCGTGGAGGAAGCCGAAATCGGAAGGTTCCTCGCCGCCGTCGAACGCCTCCCGGAACTCGCAGCAGGGGAACTTGACCAGCTGAACATCACCGCCGCCCCCGGCGTGATCGACCTTGGCGCTGCCCCCAAAGGACTGTTCTGATGCTGTACTCCAAGGTCACGCCCGAACAGAAGCGCATCCGGTTCCGGGAACTCCTGGCCTCCGGCAGCATCCAGCAGTTCCCCGGCGCGTTCAACCCGCTTTCGGCCCGGCTCATCGAGGAAAAGGGGTTTGGCGGCGTCTATATCTCCGGCGCGGTGCTGGCCAATGACCTTGGCCTGCCGGACATCGGGTTGACCACCCTCACCGAGGTGGCCACCCGAGCCGCGCAGATTGCCCGCATGACCGACCTGCCGGCCATCGTGGATGCGGACACCGGCTTCGGCGAGCCGATGAATGTTGCCCGCACTGTCCAGGAGATCGAGAACGCGGGCCTGGCCGGGCTGCACATCGAAGACCAGTTCAACCCCAAGCGCTGCGGCCACCTGGACGGCAAGAACGTGGTGGACCTGGAGACCGCCACCAAGCGGATCAGGGCTGCTGCGGACGCGCGCCGGGACCCCAACTTCCTGATCATGGCGCGGACGGACATCCGCGCGACGGATGGCCTGGCTGCAGCCCAGGACCGGGCGAAGGCACTGGTGGAGGCCGGAGCGGACGCGGTTTTCCCGGAGGCGATGGCCTCGCTGGAAGAGTTCCAGGCCATCCGGGACGCCGTGGACGTCCCCATCCTGGCGAACATGACGGAGTTCGGAAAGAGCGCCCTCTTCACGGTTGAGCAGCTGGCGGCGGTGGGCGTGAACATGGTGATCTATCCGGTCACACTGCTCCGTAGTGCCATGGGCGCTGCTGAGCGTACGCTGGACTCGATCAAGGCTGAGGGAACGCAGGAGGCACAGGTGGGCAGCATGCTGACCCGTGCGCGGCTGTATGAGCTCGTTGACTACGAGGCCTACAACCGCTTCGACACCGGGGTATTCAACTTCCAGGTCCCCGGGAAGCACTAGAAGGACCACCGCCGGCTCCGGCCGGTATCCGAAAGGCGACAGGAACAAGGGAGTTTCAGCATGGCTGAACAGGACATCAAAAAAGGTCTCGCCGGCGTCGTAGTGGATTACACGTCCGTCTCGAAAGTTAACCCGGACACCAACTCGCTGCTGTACCGCGGCTATCCTGTCCAGGAGCTCGCCGCGCGGTGCAGCTTCGAGGAAGTGGCCTACCTGCTCTGGAACGGCGAACTGCCCACCGCAGAACAGCTGGCGGAATTCACCGCACGGGAACGGGCCGGGCGGGCGCTGGACCCGGTGGTCAAGCAGGTTATCGATGCCCTGCCCGCCAGCTCGCACCCGATGGACGTGTGCCGGACAGCGGCCTCGGTGATGGGAGCCCGGCACCCGCTGACCGGCGACTCCTCACGCGAAGCCAACATGAAAAAGGCAGTCGACCTGTTCGCAGCGATGCCGGCAGTGGTGGCCTACGACCAGCGCCGCCGGCACGGGCAAACCGCTGTGGAGCCCCGTGGGGACCTGGGCTACTCGGCCAACTTCCTGTGGATGGCCTTTGGCGAGGAACAGGTGCCGGAAGTAGTGGAGGCCTTCAACGTCTCCATGATCCTTTACGCCGAGCACAGCTTTAACGCCTCCACCTTCACCGCACGGGTTATCACGTCGACGCTCTCGGACCTGCACTCGGCGGTCACCGGGGCCATCGGGGCGCTGAAGGGCCCGCTGCATGGCGGAGCCAACGAGGCCGTCATGCATACCTTTGACGAGATTGGGATCCGGCCGGAGGAGTCGCTGGAGGAAGCAGCCGCCCGGGCGAAAACCTGGATGGAGAATGCCCTTGCCCAGAAGAAGAAGGTCATGGGCTTCGGCCACCGCGTCTACAAGCACGGCGACTCGCGGGTGCCCACCATGAAGGCGGCCCTGGACAAGATGATTGCGCACTACGGCCGGCCGGAACTCCTGGGCCTGTACCAGGGCCTCGAGGCCGCCATGGATGAGGCCAAGGCCATCAAGCCCAACCTCGACTATCCCGCCGGGCCCACCTACCACCTGATGGGGTTCGACACCGAGACGTTCACGCCCCTGTTCGTGGCCAGCCGCATCACGGGCTGGACGGCGCACATCATGGAGCAGCTGGACTCGAACTCACTGATCCGGCCGCTGAGTGAATACGTGGGCCCGGAAGAGCGCCATCTCCCCTAGGTGCCGCTAACCAAGGAAGTACGACGGCGCCCTGACCACCCCGGTGGGCCCGGCCGCCGTCGCTTTTCGCGTGTTAGGAGAGGAGGCTTTCGGAGGAGGCAACCGCTTCGTTGTCGTCATCCATGGTGACTACGATGTTCACCCTGCCGCCTTCCAGGATCACCGGCAGCCAGTGGTCGGCGTCCTGCCACATCCGGTCCACGGGCAAGGTTGCGGTGTCGAACCAGGCGGGAGCGATCTCGGCGCTTTCGATGGGTTCGCCCTCCCACTTCACGGTGGTGAACAGCCGGGTGTCCATGTTCCACTCCGGCCTGGCAGGAAAGACAAAGCGCACCACGCCTGCGTCCCTGAGGTCCTCGTGCCGGATACCGACACCGGCTTCCTCCCGCACCTCGCGGACGGCGGCTTCCGCATCGCTTTCCCCCGGTTCCACGTGGCCGCCGATGCCCACGATCTTGCCGCGCCCGAAGCCGGTTTTCTTTAGCCCGAGCAGGACCTGGGAGACCCCGTCCACCTCGCGGAGCAGGAAGCACAGCGCCACTGCAGCGGCAGCCATGCTCAGCCCAGCGCCCGGGGATGGGCCGCCGCGTAGATCTCACGGAGCGTGTCGGCCGTGACCAGCGTGTAGACCTGGGTGGTGGTCACCGAGGCATGCCCCAGCAGTTCCTGGACCACCCTTACATCGGCTCCGCCTTCGAGCAGGTGCGTGGCGAACGAATGCCTTAGGGTGTGCGGGGACACGTCCTTGGTGATGTTTGCCTTGTCTGCCGCTGCCTTCAGGATGGTCCAGGCACTCTGGCGGCTGATCCGGCCGCCGCGGGCGTTGAGGAACAACGCGGGGGTGCCTTTTCCCTTGGCGGCCAGCAGCGGCCGCCCCCGCACCAGGTAGGCGTCAAGGGCCCTGGCACCATAGGAGCCCAAAGGTACCAGCCGTTCCTTGGACCCCTTGCCGAAGAGACGCACGATGGCGGGTCCGGACTCGGCGGCGTCGAGGGAAATGTCATCCACGTCCAGGCCGACGGCCTCGCTGATCCGGGCTCCCGTGGAGTACAGGAATTCCAGCAGGGCCCGGTCCCGCAAACCCGTGGCCGTGTCCGTTCCGGCTGCTTCAAGGATGCTGGTCACTTCATCCACGCTGATGGCCTTGGGCAGGCGCTTGCCCGGCATGGGCGGATGGACCTCGCTTGCGGGATCGGCAGGTGTGTATCCTTCCAGCGCCCAGAACTTGTGGAGTCCGCGCACCGCGACCACCGTCCTGGCCGCGGACCTGACGCCCAGGGCCGAGCCGCCGTCGGACCCGTCCGAAAGCGCCCGGACGTAACCCGTGACGTGATGGCGTGTAATCTCCCCAGGACGCCTGCAGCCAGCCGCTGCAAGGTACCGGGAGTAGCGGGCAAGGTCCCGCCGGTAGGCGGCCAGGGTATTTGCTGCCAGGCCCCGCTCCACGCCCATGTGCTGGAGGTAGTCCGTGATGCCGCGGTCGATGGCAGACGGGGCCGCTGAAGGGGCGGCACCGGCGGCCCCGGCCTCAGGAAGTGCTTCAACCGGGGCTGCAGCTTCAGCGGACGGAGCCGGACCCATCAGCGCTGGCTGGGGTGCGCCGGCCAGGGTGCGTCCGCTGGGCGGAGCCCGGCGTACCCTGTGCTGCGCGCGGCAGCGGCGGCAAGGATTCCGACGACGGCAGACGGGTTATGGAGGCGGCCCGCCAGCACGGACTCCACGGCGTCATCCAGGCTGATCCAGTGGAACTCGATCTCGGCTTCCTCATCCGTCCGCTCGTGGCGTTCGTGGTGCGGTACTTCCACCAGGTCCCGGGCAAGGTAAATCCGGATGGCCTCGCTGGAGGACCCCGGCGAATTGAAGAAGTCGGCCAGGACGTTCCAGGTGCCGGCTGCCAGGTCCGCCTCTTCGGCGAGTTCACGCGCCGCGCCCACTACGAAGTCCTCGCCCTCGATGTCCAGCAGTCCGGCCGGGATTTCCCAAAGGTCCATGCCCACGGGGTGCCGGTACTGCCTGAGCAGGAGGATCTCGCCGTCGTTGTTCATGGGGAGGACCGCCACGGCACCGGGGTGCTCGATGTAATCCCTGGTGAGGGCTTCGCCTGTCTCCTGCAGTTGAAAGCTGTCGCTGACCACATCCCAGATCCGGCCTTCGTACACCTTCTCGGTAGACAAAAGACGGCGTGGGCTCGGTGCATCCGAAACCTGGACTACATGGGTGGCTTCGTGGGTACCGGGCATCGCGCCGTCCTTTTTCTGTTGTGCAGGAACTACTTAGCCGCTACCGTACCCGACTCCTCCGCCTGCGCAGCAGCGGGGGCAGCCGTGTCGGAGCCCGTCTGGTGGTTGAGGGCTGCCTTGACCAGGCCGGAAAACAGCGGGTGCGGACGGGTGGGCCGCGAGCTCAGTTCGGGGTGTGCCTGGGTGGCCACGTAGTACGGGTGGACGTCGGCAGGCAGCTCGACGAACTCCACGAGCTTGCCGTCCGGGGACGTACCGGAGAAGACGAGGCCTTCGGCGGCAATCTGCTCGCGGTACTTGTTGTTGACCTCGTAGCGGTGGCGGTGCCGTTCGCTCACGGTGGTCTTGCCGTAGGTTCCAGCGATGACGGAACCGGCGTCAAGCTTGGCTTCGTAGAGGCCCAGGCGCATGGTGCCGCCCAGGTCGCCGCGGCCCTCGACGAATTCCAACTGCTCTTCCATGGTGGCAATGACCGGGTACTTGGAATCGGGCTCGAACTCGCTGGAGGAGGCGCCTTCCAGGCCCACCACGTTGCGTGCATACTCGATGACCATGCACTGCAGGCCAAGGCACAGGCCCAGGACGGGCAGCTTGGTCTCGCGGGCGAATTTCAGCGCGCCCAGCTTGCCCTCAAGCCCGCGAATGCCAAAGCCCCCCGGCACGCAGATCGCATTGACGCCGTCGAGCGCCTGGACGGCACCGTCGCGGGTTTCGCATTCGTCCGACGGGACCCAGCGGATCTTGACCTTGGTGTCGTTGGCGAAGCCGCCGGCGCGCAGGGCCTCGGTCACGGACAGGTAGGCGTCCGGCAGGTCGATGTACTTGCCCACCAAAGCGATTTCCACATGGTGCTTGGGGTTGTGGACTGCCTCGAGCAACCTGTCCCAGCTGGTCCAGTCCACATCCTTGAAGGGAAGGTCCAGTGCGCGCACGATGTAGGAGTCCAGGCCCTGGGTGTGGAGGGTCTTGGGAATGTCATAGATGCTGGGAGCGTCAGCGGCGTTGACCACGGCGTCGATGTCGACGTCGCACATGCGCCCGATCTTCTCCCGCATGGCGTCAGGCACCTCACGGTCGGAGCGGATCACGATCGCCTCGGGCTGGATACCAATGGAGCGCAGCGCAGCGACGGAATGCTGGGTGGGCTTGGTCTTCAGCTCCTGGGACGGTCCGATGTACGGGACCAGCGAAACGTGGAGGAAGAAGACGTTGGTCCGGCCGATGTCCTGGCGGACCTGGCGGGCCGACTCCAGGAACGGCTGGGACTCGATGTCACCCACGGTGCCGCCGATTTCCGTGATGATGACGTCCGGGGCGTTCTTGCCTTCGGCGGGCAGGCGCATGCGGCGCTTGATCTCATCCGTAATGTGCGGGATCACCTGGACGGTGTCGCCAAGGTATTCGCCGCGGCGTTCCTTGGCGATGACGGTGGAGTACACCTGACCCGTGGTCACGTTGGCCGAGCCTTCGAGGTTCTCGTCGAGGAAGCGCTCGTAGTGCCCGATGTCCAGGTCCGTTTCGGCGCCGTCGTCGGTGACGAAGACCTCACCGTGCTGGAAGGGGTTCATGGTGCCCGGATCCACGTTCAGGTAGGGATCGAGCTTCTGCATAGTTACAGACAGGCCACGCGCACGCAGCAGATGACCGAGGCTTGATGCCGTCAGTCCCTTACCGAGCGAGGACGCCACACCACCGGTCACGAAGATGTGTTTGGTCGTCTTGGATGAACCCGGGAACCGGGAATTTACACGGGAATTTGATCGCTGCACCACGGAATTCGAGCTTATCATCAAATGGACCTTTCACGGATCGGGAACTTCTCCCCCAAACGTTCCAGTGTGCAGCTAGGCCGGCCCGCCGGGCAAGCGGTCTCCCCCGCCCGGACCCGTGGCAGCCGGTCCCTCAGGCGCCCTGCGGCAGGAGTTTAGCGTCGTCCAACAGTTCCCGGGCGTGGGCCTGCGCGGACTCCGAGTCCTCCTGGCCGGCCAGCATGCGGGCCAGTTCGCGGACCCGTTCCGGCCCGTCCAGGAGGCGCACATCACTGGAAGTGAACCCGGTGGCGGTGCCGCCGTCGGCCCCCCGGACCGATGTCTTGGTGACAGTGATGTGCTGGTCTGCAAAGGCCGCCACCTGCGGCAGGTGCGTGACCACCAGCACCTGGACGTGGCGTGCCAGCATGGCGAGCCGGCGGCCGATTTCGACGGCGGCGCGGCCGCCCACTCCGGCGTCCACCTCATCGAAAACAAATGTGGGGACGGGGTCCACTGCAGCAAGCACCACTTCGATGGCCAGCATGACGCGGGAAAGTTCGCCACCGGACGCGCCCTTGCCGAGCGGCCGGGCGGGCGCTCCGGAGTGCGGTTGGAGCAGGAAGCTGATGTCATCGGCGCCGTGGGGTGCCAGTTGGCCGGCGGAGTCGATGTTGATCACGAGGGTGGCGTCCGCCATGGCCAGCGCCTTGAGTTCGGCGCTGACCCTTGCCGAGAGGTCCTTCGCGGCTTTGGCCCGGATTTTGCTGATGGCCGCGGCCTGCTTCTGCAGCTCGACCTCTGCCTTGACTACCTCGGCGTCCAGTGTTTCGATCCGGGTTGAGTCGTCCTGCAGCTCGTCGAAGCGCACACGGGCGTTTTCCGCCCAGACCAGGACTTCGTCGATGGTCGGGGCGTACTTGCGGACCAGCTTGGCCAGGCTGGCCCGCCGGTCCTCAATTTCCGCAAGCCGCTCGGGGCCTTCGGAATCTAGTCCGGCCTGGTAGCTCGCCAGCTCGGTGGCGATGTCGTTCAGCAGGAAGCCAACCTCGGCCAGCCGGGCGGCAGCGGAACCGAGTTCGGCGTCGTGCTCTGCCACGTGTTCCAGCGTCCGCTTGGCGGCGTCCACCAGCGTGGTGGCGTCGCCCGCTTCCCCGAAGTCCTCGGCGATGAGGGCCTGGTGGGCAGCGCTGGCGGCAATCCGCAGCTCTTCGACGTTGGCAAGCTTTACAGCCTCGGCCTTGAGCAGCTCGTCCTCCCCCGGCTGTGGATCCACCTCATCGATCTCCGCCAGGGCCTGCTCCAGTGATTCCGCCTCCCGGAGCCGGTCCCGGGCGGCGCTGCGGAGGGTGTTGAGCTCGGCCTGGCTGGACTTCCAGTGGCTGTACAGGTCCTGGTAGGCCGCCAGCGGGTTAGCCAACGTTTCGCCGGCAAACTTGTCCAGGGCACCGCGCTGTGCGGCTGCCCCCTTGAGCCGGATCTGGTCCGACTGGCCGTGCACCACCACCAGCGTCTCGCCGATTTCGGCAAGGACACCCACGGGGGCGGCCCTGCCGCCCAGGAAAGCACGGCTGCGCCCGTCCGCGCCCAGGCGGCGGGCAAGAATCAGTTCCGCGCCGCCGTCGAACTCTTCCGCCTCGGCCCCTGCGTCCACTGCCCGCGCAACGGCGGGATGGCCGGCGTCGAGCTTGAGCACTGCCTCGGCTGTGGCGCTTTTTGCGCCGCTGCGAACAGCGCCCGCGTCCGAGCGGGCGCCCAGCAGGAGTCCGACGGCGGTCACCACCATGGTCTTGCCCGCGCCGGTCTCGCCGGTCACCACGCTCAGGCCCGGTCCCAGCGGCAGCGTTGCGTCGGTGATGACGCCCAGATCGCGGATTCTCAGTTCTTCAAGCATGACTTCACTTTGCGGTTGAGGGATCGGAATCTACATCGGGCAGGCCAGCGTGCGGCACCTGGAGCGGTGGCATGGGCCGCGGCGTCCTGACAACAGGGATCGGGCCGGTGTGCACGGACTCCGCCTTGGGAACCGGGCCCCGCCAGCCGTGGATGGGCAGCTCGAACTTCCGTACCAGCCGCGCGGAGAACGGGGTCTGATGGGTACGGGCGAGCCTTACCGGAGTAACGGATTTCGTCACTTCCACCCGGGCGCCGGGCGGCAGATCCACCGAACGCCTGCCGTCACACCACAGCACGCCCTGCGCGGCGGTCCGGCCCAGGACCTCGACAGCCAGCCGGGACCGCGGCGAAACCACCAAGGGTTTGGCGAAGAGGGCGTGGGCGCTGATGGGAACAATGACCAGTGCTTCCACCTCGGGCCAGACCACCGGACCGCCGGCGGAAAATCCATAGGCCGTGGACCCGGTGGGAGTGGCGAGCACAATGCCGTCGCAGCCAAAGGACGTGAGGGGACGTTCGTCCACTTCGGTGACCACCTCGAGCATGCGCTCGCGGTTGGCCTTCTCAATGGCGGCCTCGTTCAGCGCCCACGTGTGCCAGATCTTTTGGCCGCGCACCCACACCTGGACGTCGATGGTCATCCGCTCTTCCACCGTGTACTCGCGGCTGGCGATCCATTCAACGGTCTGCGCCAGGTCCGCCCGCTCGCTCTCGGCCAGGAAGCCCACGTGTCCCAGGTTGACACCCAGCAGCGGCACGTCCACTTCCCGTACCAGTTCAGCCGCGCGGAGAATGGTGCCGTCACCGCCAAGGACCATGACCAGTTCAACGTCGGGAAGCTGGACATGGTCGTGGAGGACCTCGACGGGCTGGGCCAGGTGGCCGAAAAACCGCTCCATGTCCCCGAGTTCCGATTCCTGCATCACGGGAACAATGCCCGAGGCATGCAGGAGGGCGCACGCCTCCCAGGCGGCCTTCAGTGAATCCTCACGGCCGGTATGCGCGAGGACCAGTACACGCCTGCTCATCAGGTTCCGCTCTCTAGTGGTTCGGCCAGATACGTCCGAGCAAGGCAGCGGCCGCTGCCTCCCGCTCTTCGATCTTAGGCAAGTCTTGGCTGATCCTGCGTTTTATCCACAGGAAGTATTCAACGTTTCCGTCCTGGCCCGGCAGCGGACTGACCGCCAATCCACACAGGTCCAGCCCGGCGTCGAGCGCTGCCTTGGCTACTTTCTCCACCGCCAGCCGGCGCTCCCGCTCCGACGTCACCACTCCGGTGCGACCCAGCCGGTCCTTGCCGATCTCGAACTGGGGCTTGACCATCAGTACCAGGTCCCCGCCGGGTTCGGTGCACTGTGCCAGCGGCTGGACCACCAGGGTGAGGGAGATGAAGGACAGGTCAGCCACAGTGAGGGCTGCGGCTCCTCCTATCTCTTCGGGAGCCATGTAGCGCACGTTAAGTCCTTCGTGGACCTCTACGCGCGGATCTTCCCGCAGCTTGGGCACCAGTTGGCCGTGCCCGACGTCGACCGCCACCACCTGCGCGGCACCGCGCCTCAGGAGGACGTCGGTGAAGCCGCCGGTGGAGGCGCCGGCGTCCAGGCACCTTTTCCCTTGGGCGGAGATCCCGGGGAATGCGTCCAGCGCTCCGGCCAGTTTGTGTCCCGCCCGGCTGACGTAGGTGTCCTGTTCGTCATGCCGGACGGCGAGATCCCTGTCCTCGTCCACCTGGAATGATGCCTTGGCCAGGACCTGCCCGGCGGATGTGACCTTTCCCTCCGCAATAAGGGCGGCTGCATGCGTGCGCGACCGGGCGAGGCCGCGCGCTACCAGGGCCTGGTCGAGGCGCACGGGCATCAGGCGCCGCCGTTCGCTGGGTTGCCGGCGGCCGCGTCGGTGTCCGTAGGATGGCTGTCTGCCGGATCGCTGTTGAGGGCTGCCAGCAGCTCGTCGTGAACGTCGTTATAGGCACTTTCGTGCTCCGCCACGGGGACCCGCGGCAGGGACCCAAGCCGGGCCAGTGCCTGTGCCACGACCGGGTCGCTGACATTTACATCGCCGGTGTCAGGCCATTCCGGGGAGGGCTGGGCTGCTGCATTGCCAGGTTCGGTCAGCTCAGTCATTCCACCAGTCTAGTGATCAAGCCAAACGAGTTTGGGAGCTTGGGACGCGGCGGCGCCGGGGGTGGCCGCCCACCACGCCGCACATGCTGCCCGCCAGGAGTTGAGGTTGTCCTGGCTGCCAATGATGCCCACTGCGCCGTTGGCTACGCGTGCCGTGGCGTCGCCGCACGTGTAGGTGCCGTCGTCGTAAGTGACCTTCGGGTATGCGGTGTGCAGCTCCGCCAGTGAACTGATGATGTAGTCCGGGCGCTCGGCGGCGCGGGCAGCCAGAATGGTCTGGCGGGTGTCGACGCCGGTCAGGACTGCCACTGTGGCGAAGCCTGCGTTGTTCCCGCCCAGGATGTCGGTGTCCAGCCGGTCTCCGACCACCAGCGGCCGCTCTGCGCCCAGGCGCTTGGCTGCGGAGTGGAAAAGCGGTGCTTCCGGTTTTCCTGCCACCCGCGGGGTCTGTCCTGTCGCAGCAGCGACGGCAGCCACCAGTGTGCCGTTTCCCGGGGCGATACCGCGTGCCTGCGGTATGGACATGTCGGTGTTAGTGGCAACCCAGAGAGCCCCTGCATTCAGCACGTACGTGGCTTCGGCCAGGTCCTTCCACCCAATCTCCGGGTTGAATCCCTGGACCACCGCTACCGGGTCCTCGCCTTGGCTGTAGACAGGCACCAGGCCCACGAGTTCGATCTCCGCGGCCAGTGCCGGACTGCCTGTGATGAGGACCCTGGAGCCCGGGGCCAATTCACCGGCAAGGAGCTCGGCGGCTGCCTGCGAGGAGCTGACCACCTGGTTGTTCTCGGCCGGCGCGCCGAGTTCCCTTAGATGGGCAGCCACCTGGGCCGGGGACCGGGACGCGTTGTTGGTCACGTAACCCAGCCCGATGCCAAGGCCTTCGAGCTGTTTCAGGGAGTCAACCGCACTGGGAATGGCGTGCGGCCCGGCGTAAACCACACCGTCCAGGTCCGCCAAGAGGGCATCGAACAGCGAAATCAGGGGAACGTCAGCCATGCGTCAGTCTTCCCGCCGGTCCTGCTGGTCTCCGTTGGCGTATTCCACACCCTCTTCCGGCTCCTGGCCGGTTCCGCCATCGTCGGTGCTGCTCGCGTCGGACTCCAGCTCATCCGGCTCCACCGAGTCTTCGTCCGACTCTGCGTCGTCGGAGACGAAGTAATCCCCCTCCTGGTCGTCAATGCTTGCGTCCTGGGCTTCCGCGGTCCCATCAGTTGCAGCTTTTTCGCCCGCGTTGGTGCCTGCGGCTGCAACCGGGGCGGCGTGCGGGGTTCCGGATGCCGTCGACGCCCTGTCAAGCAGGCGGCGGCGCTCGGCTTCCTCCCTGGCCTCTTCCTCTTCGTCCCAGCCGAGGTCGATGATGTCGGGCTCTTCGTCGACGCCCTGGCCCAGTGCGTTTTCGGCCACCACTGCCTGCTTCCGCCATTTCTCGGCTTCGGCTTCGCGGCCCACGGCCGCGAGGGCATCAGCGTAGGCACGGAAGAGGCGGGGGCTGTAGGAGAACGCCCGGTTGATGTCCAGCTGCGGGATTTCCAGTTCGGCTACAGCGGCATCCAGCTGCCCGAGGTCACTCCTGGCGCCTGCCGCGACGATGGCGAGCTCGGCCTTGCCGGGGGCGTCCAGGTCCTGGGCTTCCTCAGAGCGTGCAACGTCAAGAGCACGGTCTGGCCGGCCAAGTCCACGCTCGCAGTCAGCCATGACCGGAAGGTGGACGTTGGAACCGCTGATGCGGCGATAGGTCCGGAATTCGCGCAGTGCCTCGCCATAGTGGCCGGCCGCGTAGGCCGTGAGGCCTACAGCTTCGCGGACTGCGGCAAGCCTCCCGCCGCGCCGGCTCGCAGCCAGGGCATGCTGGAAGGCCAGCTCCGGTTCCTCATCGATCAGCCGGCCTGCCATAACCAGATGGCGGGCAACCCACTCTGCGCTCTTCGATTCGAGGGTCTTGATCTGGTGCTGCGTTGCGCGGTCCAGTTCCTTGCCCGTAACGTCCTCGTCGATCTCCGGCGACCGCTCCCGATCCGGGCGGTTCGCGCTTCGGAGGTCGCGTACATTCGGCACGCGGGCGGGACGGTCTTCCTGGCGGTCCCGCCCGAAAGTGCGGGGCCCTGAATCGCTGCGGGCTGCGTCACCGCGCCCCGGGCCACGGTCAAAACTCCGGGGTGCACGGTCCTGACGGTCACCGCGGCCGGCCCGTTCACTCCGCTCGCTCCGGTCACCAAAGGGCTTGCGGTTTTCGCCCCCGCCGAAGCCCCGGCGGTCACCCTCGCCGTCACGGCGCGGACGGTCACCGTAGGGCTTGTTTTCACGGTCACCGAACGGCTTACGGTCACGATCCCCGAGCGGCTTACGGTCACGATCCCCAAAGGACCGGCGCTCTCCCCCGCCGAATCCGCGCCGGTCACCCTCGCCGTCACGGCGCGGACGGTCACCGTAGGGCTTGTTTTCACGGTCACCAAACGGCTTACGGTCACGATCCCCGAACGGCTTACGGTCACGATCCCCAAAGGACCGGCGCTCTCCCCCGCCAAATCCGCGCCGGTCACCCTCGCCGTCACGGCGCGGACGATCACCGAACGCACGCCGGTCGCCCTCACCGTCACGGCGGGGACGGTCGCCGTAGGGCTTGTTTTCGCGGTCACCGAACGGCTTACGGTCGCGGTCACCAAAGGACCTGCGTTCTCCGCCGCCGAACCCGCGCCGGCCTCCCTCGCCGTCGCGGCGCGGACGATCACCAAAAGACCTGTTTTCCCGGTCACCATAGGGTTTGCGGTCACGGTCCCCGAAAGGTTTACGTTCCCCGCCTGCCGACGAACCCCTGGATGTGTCATTGTTGTCCCGGTTGCCGCGGGATCGGAATCCGCGGGGATCGCCGCCGGAGTTGTTGTTTCCGCGGTACGCGCCGCGTTCGTTGCCGCCCCGGTTGCCCCCGTTGTGCTCAGCCATGTGGATTCCTCCTGTTGTGAGCCGACCACTGGCGCAACTGCAGCCGCTCGTATCCGTGTTTCGTTTTCCTACGCAACCCGAAATCAAGCGCTTCGAAGTCCGTACATCTTCATCAATTCTAGTGGAGTCACCCCGACCAACAGGACGATGGATAGCCCGGACCACGGCATCGTGGTCATCTTCACACCCGACGCTCTCCCATGTCCTGCAGCCTCTCCCCGGACGCTCAATCAGTTGATGTGTGTTTTCCTGC
>NZ_VAHO01000015.1 GCF_005796225.1 Pseudarthrobacter sp. NamE5 | reverse complement strand
CGGCTAAGACACACCAGCGGCTGGAAACCAACCCCAGCCACCAAAAACCAACCACCCGGCTGGATCTCACCCACCCGCCGAAAGTACAAAAGCGAACACCAGGACTGGGAACCACCCCACTGGCCAGACCGGATACTGCCTGGGCACGTCATGCCTGGTGGTAAGCTCCATCCACTCATGCCTACTGCCGTCCGCGGGACTGTCGACTACCTCCGGGCTCCTCTCTCCGCCGGAGAGGACGGTCTACACCGCTTCCTCTACGGCGCCCAGAGCTGATTGGGCACGCGATTCCCTTCGGGCAGGACCGGGCAGCACCCCCAGCCGGGTTGGAGGGTGCAGTTCACCCGGCTCAGGCAGTTGGGCACCGAGGGCTGGAGCGGGCAGCACCCCCAGCCGGGTTGGAGGGTGCAGTTCGCCCGGCTCAGCCAGTTGGGACCCGGGGCTGGAGCGGCCAGTCGGCACTGAGGAAAGGCGCCTAGTCAGCCCCGGGCAGCCGCACTTCGACAAGCCCCCCGCTTACCCGCGTCTCGAACACCGGCTGCTTTGCTGTTGCCGGACCGCCCTGGACCTCTCCCGTGCGCAGCGAAAACTTACTGCCGTGCCACGGGCAGACGACGCATGGGTCACCAGCACCATCAACTCCCCCGTCCTGGAGCCTGCCGCCCTTGAGCTTGCCCTCGTGCAGCGGTCCGGCGAGGTGGCTGCAGACGTCGGACAGCGCGCGGACATCCTCTGCCTCCCGATAAACAAGCAGCGGGATTCCGGCCACAACGCTCTTGTGGAGCTTGCCTTCCGGCAGCTCTGCCAGCGGCGCCAGCGATTGCCACCCGCTGGGGAACCGGTGCGGAATGTCCTCGCTGTGGTTGACGCCGGCGGCCTGGCGGTAGCTGAGGTGCCCGCCCAGGAAACCACTGGCGCCGACTGTGGCGAGCCCCAGGTAGGCGAGTATCTTTCCGCTGCCTTGCCTGCCCCTGGTTCGCTGCACCAGCGATGCGATGTAGAAGCCGGTTGCCGTGACGTTCGCTGCAGCATGGACCAGGCCTACCCGCTGCTGCTGGCTGTGCAGCTGCGTCCAGTCGGTGAACCCGGCGAGTGCCGACGGAAGCACGCTGGCGGTTCCCACCCCGATCAACACCCTCGCTGCGTTCTCGCTGCCAGGGATCGCATCCAGGACGCCGGCTGAAACCCACGCCCCGATGGGAACCTGGACTGCGAGCGGGTGGACAGGATGACCGATGGGAACCCCATGCAGGACGTCCCGCGCCCAGCGGGGCCGGATCACCTTTCTCACGGCTTTCCGGACCTTCTTGGCCACGGGATCCAGCCACTCGGCATCTTCCAGGCGGGCAACAAGCTCAAGTGCAGGCAGCGGTCTCATGTGACTCCCTTACCCCGTTCGTCCGTGTCCAGTCGTGCGGGCCAGCCTAGTTGCTGAGCGACGGGAGGAACAGTGTCGTTAGGGAAAATTCCTGCAGTGCAGAGCCTGGTCAGCGGAGCGGCGAGCCCTTCACCAGGAACTGGTTTCCACCCATCTCCCCCGACAGCAGGGGCATCGCTTCGGCGATGGCCGCCTGCACGCTCTCCAGCTCCAGGGATGCCCGGTGTGCCTCCGGGGACTCCCACAGCTCGCAGACGAAGACTGTGTCCGGCGCGGCATCGTTAACGCCCACCTCGTACAGCAGGCAACCGGCCTCCTTCAGCCCGGCCATTGGCCGGACCAGGATGGAGACGACCGCCTCACGCTGGCCGGGCTTGGTGACGAGGCTTCCAACATTCGCAAAGGTCATGGGAACAGTCTGCAAGACGGTTGCCAACAGCGCCGGATGCTACCGCGCCGTTGCCGGCGATGGCTCTCCCGTGTCCCCGCCCGGCACCTGCTGCTGTCCGGCTCCCGGCGCGCATCCGCCGTCGTATTCCTCTTTGGTGCTAATGCTTTACTCGCACCGCCCTTCGAGCTGGATGTCGCACCGCTGTGGTTGGATGGTGTTCTCTTGGGGATGGAGGCGGACATGGAAGTCTGGACGGGGAGCCCTTATCCGCTGGGTGCCACTTATGACGGCAGCGGTACGAACTTCGCGATCTTTAGCGAGGCTGCGAGCGCGGTGTACCTGTGCCTCTTTGACGAGGAGGGCGTGGAGCAGCGGATCCGGCTGGAAGCCGTGGACGGGTTTGTCTGGCACTGCTACCTTCCGCACGTTTTGCCGGGGCAGTTGTACGGCTACCGGATGGATGGCCCGTACAACCCGGCGCAGGGCCTGCGCTGCAACCCCAATAAGCTGCTGATGGACCCCTATGCGAAAGCAATGAGCGGGAGCATCACCTGGGGCCAGCCGATGTTTTCCTACAATTTCGGCGACCCGACCTCGTTCAATACCGATGACTCGGCGCCCAGCACTATGCGGTCGGTGGTGATCAGCCCCTTTTTTGACTGGCAGCACGACCGCCCACCAAGGATTCCCTACAACGACACCCTGATCTATGAGGCGCACGTAAAGGGGCTGACCATGACGCATCCTGAGGTGCCGGAGGAGGAACGCGGCACCTACGCCGGAATCGCCCACCCGGCTGTGATCGAGCACCTGCAGAAGCTCGGGGTCACGGCGATCGAACTGTTGCCCGTCCACCAGTTTGTCCATGACAGCGTGCTGGAAGACCGCGGACTTAGAAACTACTGGGGCTACAACACCATGGGCTTTTTCGCCCCGCACGAGAGCTACAGTTGCAGCACCAGGCCTGGCCAGCAGGTGCAGGAATTCAAGGCGATGGTCCGGTCCCTGCATGCGGCCGGGATCGAGGTAATTCTCGACGTCGTGTACAACCACACGGCGGAAGGGAACCACTTGGGCCCCACCCTGTCCTTCAGGGGAATCGACAACCAGGCGTACTACCGACTGGTGGAGCATGAAAAGCAGCACTACCTGGACTACACAGGCACCGGCAATACCATCAACGTCCGCCACCCGCACGCCCTGCAGCTGCTGATGGACTCGCTGCGCTACTGGGTGCTGGAAATGCACGTGGACGGCTTCCGCTTCGACCTCGCGTCGGCCCTGGCAAGGGAGTTTTACGAGGTTGACCGGCTCTCCAGCTTCTTTGACCTTGTCCAGCAGGACCCGGTGGTCTCACAGGTGAAGCTCATTGCCGAGCCTTGGGATGTTGGCCCGGGAGGCTACCAGGTTGGCAACTTCCCGCCGCTGTGGACCGAGTGGAACGGGAAATACCGCGACGCCGTCCGCGACTTCTGGCGCGGCGCTCCTGCCACCCTTGGCGAGTTCGCCTCCCGGCTCGCTGGATCATCTGACCTCTACGAGAGCTCGGGCCGCCGGCCGGTGGCATCCATCAACTTTGTCACAGCGCACGATGGCTTCACCCTGCGCGACCTCGTGTCCTACAACTCCAAGCACAACGAAGCCAACGGAGAGGACAACAACGACGGCGAGTCCCACAACCGCTCCTGGAACTGCGGCGTTGAGGGTCCTACCGGTGATCCGGACATCCTGGCGCTGCGGGCCCGGCAGCAGCGCAACTTCCTGGCCACCCTTCTACTCTCGCAGGGGGTGCCCATGGTGGCGCACGGCGATGAGCTTGGACGGACGCAATACGGAAACAACAACGCCTACTGCCACGACTCGCCGCTGTCCTGGATCAACTGGGAGGCCGCGGATCAGCCCCTTAACCAGTTCCTTGCCGCCGTTTGCACCCTGCGCAGGGAACATCCCACCTTCCGCCGCAACAGGTTTTTCGAAGGCAGGCCTGTGCGCCGCGCCCTCGGGCAGCCATTGCCGGACATCGTCTGGCTCAATAAGGACGCGTCCGAAATGGTGCCGGAAGATTGGGGCAACCCCCTGGCCCGGGCTCTTGGAGTGTTTTACAACGGCGAAGCCGTCGGCAAGGACCACCGCGGCCGCGTTATCCGGGATCACAACTTCCTGCTCTACTGCAATTCGGGGGACGAGCCGGTGGACTTCACTCTTCCCGGAGCCGAGTACGCCCCTGCCTGGGAGCAGCTGATCGATACGGCAGGTGAACACGCAGACACGGGAATCCTGAAGGCTGGCGGCACCGTAAAACTTGCCTCGAAATCCCTCCTGGTTCTCCGTGCCTACACCCCGCCGGAGAAACCCGACCATTCCGTGGCGGCCTCGCTCGCCTTCTTGAGGGCCCCGGAGCCGGCCAACTCGCCGCATACGCAAGTTGCCTCGTCGATGGGCAGGGCGGGCCGGAAGGAAGGATAGAGTACGGCAGGAACGCGGGCTTCAGTCTGCCGCGCCAAAGCCGCCGTTATGCACGACGGCGCCACTCGCCGTCGTATCTTCATTCAGCATCCAGCCCACCCGCTTGACCGTCCGCAGCATCACCACGCTTTCCACCAGGTCTATTCCGGGGACTTTTTGCTGCAGCGCCAGTTCGGCCGTCATCACGTCCGCCAGGGACTGCAGCCACATGATGATCACAAAATTGGTGGGTCCGGTGGTGGACGCGCTGAGCCTCACGTTGCTGATGGTCCTGATGGCCGCGGCCGCTTCCTCGTGCCGGCCGGCGGGGACATTGGCGAACCACTGGCAGGTGACCGGGTACGAGGAGTAGGACTGGGCAATCTCGCACCGGAACAGCAGGAGTCCGCTCGCCAGGACGCGGTTGAGCTGCCGCTGCACAGTGGCTGGATGCCGTCCCAGTTCCCGGGCGATGTCCGCCGCTGTTGCCCGGCCGTCCTTGGCCAGAAACGGCAGCAGGTCCAGATGGCTTTCAGGAAGCCGGGCACCCGCTGCCGCCTGCCTGGTGTCCGGCCCCTGTTGTCCAAGCGTCCGGAGCGCCGCCAACTGCGATTTGGACAGGATGTTCAACCGCCATTCATCCGCACTGGTGTGCAGCCTGGTGCACAACGCCGACTGGTACTTGGTGAGCCCTTCAATGCCCTTCAGCCGGCTGCCCACCTTTGAACTGAACTCCTCCAGCGACCTGGTGATCACGGTCAGCATCAGGTCCCGGTTGCTGGCCGCCTCCTCCACAGTGACAATCTCCGGAACGGCGGCCAGCTGCGCCGTGACACTCTCCCGCAGGTGCATTTCGCTGTCCACGGCAACAAAGGCAAGCAGCATCTGCCGCGGATCCCCTGCCAGATGCGCCGTCACCCACGCCGCGCCACTGGACCTGAGCCTCTCCCATCTGGCAGCGAGCGTAGTGGCGTGGACACCCAGCACCTTTGCCGCATCAGACCAGCCCAGGCGCGGATAAGCCTGCAGAACCTGGATAAGCGCCAGGTCCTCTTCGCTAAGCTCCATGGGTCGACACCTTTTCGGTCATGCATGAATCCTGCGCTGAAATAGAAGACTACGCGGATATCCAGCGCTTCCCGCAGATGTGAACTGTGCCACTTCAGAATAGACCACGAAGCCCAAACCAGTTGCCAAGGAGTTCCCCGTGACGATGACCGCCGATGCCAGGGACCTGCAGGACGACCTGATCCGCCTGCGCCACGACCTGCACCGGCAGCCGGAAATCGGGCTGGACCTTCCCCGCACCCAGGAACGCGTCCTGCGGGCCCTTGACGGCCTGCCACTCGAGATCACCCTGGGCAAGGAGACGACGTCGGTCACCGCGGTCCTGCGCGGCGGACGACCCTCAGCACAAGAGGCCGGCAGCAAACAGCGCCCGGCAGTACTGCTCCGCGCCGACATGGACGGGCTGCCGGTACAGGAGAAAACGGGTGTGGACTACGCCTCAAGGACCAACGGCGCCATGCACGCCTGCGGCCACGACCTCCACACGTCAATGCTCGCCGGAGCCGCCACGCTCCTTGCCGAGAAGCGGCACCAGCTGCAGGGCGACGTCGTCCTCATGTTCCAGCCAGGCGAGGAAGGCTTTGACGGTGCCAGCTACATGCTCCGCGAAGGCGTCCTGGAAGCAGCGGGAGCCCGCGTCCAGGCCGCGTACGGGATGCACGTCTTCTCCTCGCTGGAACTGCACGGCACCTTCTGCACCAAGCCCGGCGTCATGCTCAGTGCCTCCGACGGCCTGGAGGTCACGGTGCTCGGCGCAGGGGGCCACGGTTCCGCCCCGCATGCCGCCAAAGATCCGGTGACGGTGGCTGCCGAGATGGTCACCGCGCTGCAGGTGATGGTCACCCGGCAGTTCAATATGTTCGATCCCGTGGTCCTCTCCGTGGGCGTGCTGCATGCCGGCACCAAACGGAATATCATCCCCGAAACTGCGCGCATCGAGGCCACCATCCGCACTTTTTCGGAGGCGTCGCGCCTGAAGATGATGGAAGCGGTGCCGCGCCTGCTCATGGGCATCGCGGCGGGGCACGGGGTGGAGGTCCAGGTGGACTATCTGGAGGAATACCCCCTCACCATCACCGACGTGAACGAAACGCACACCGCAGAAAACGTCATCTCCGAACTCTTCGGCGAGCGCCGCCTCTCCCGCTGGGCCACCCCCTTGAGCGGTTCCGAAGACTTCTCCCGGGTGCTGGCCGAGGTGCCCGGCACCTTCGTGGGGCTCAGCGCCGTTGCCCCGGGCAGCGATCCGGCCACCTCGCCGTTCAACCACTCCCCCTACGCAACGTTCGACGACGGCGTGCTGGCTGACGGAGCCGCGCTTTACGCCCAGCTGGCCATCTCGCGCCTGGCGGCACTTTCAGTTGCCCCCTAAACCTTCAACACCGCCATCAACCTCGAACCACCATAACCTCCGGCAGCAGCGCCGCTGCCAGGCACCATGCACACACCGACGAAACAGGAAATCATCATGCCCCTCGCAGCAACCAGGCAGCAGACTGGACGCGTGTCCACCACGAAGACCATCGTCGGAACAGGCATCGGCAATGCCGTCGAATGGTACGACTGGGCTATCTACGCCACCTTCACCCCCTTCATCGCCAGCCAGCTGTTCAGCAAGGCAGACCCCGCGTCGGCGGTCCTGTCCACCCTGGCGATCTTCGCCGTCGGCTTCGTGGCCCGGCCCTTCGGCGGCTTTCTCTTCGGCTGGATCGGTGACCGGGTGGGCCGGAAGACGTCCATGACACTCGCCGTCGGCCTGGCTTCGCTGGGGAGCCTGATGATTGGCGTCGCCCCCACGTTCGCCAGCGTCGGTGCCTGGGCGTCGCTCATGCTGCTGGTGGCCCGCCTCATCCAGGGCCTGGCGCACGGCGGCGAGCTGCCGTCGTCGCAGACGTATCTGTCCGAGATGGCACCCAGGGAGCACCGCGGCTTCTGGGCGACACTAATCTACACTTCCGGCACGGTGGGGATTCTGTTCGGGACGCTGCTCGGTGCCGTCCTGAACATGACGCTGACCGCCGAGGCGATGAATGCATGGGGCTGGCGCATTCCGTTCCTGCTGGGTGCCGTGATGGGCCTGTATGCGCTGATCATGCGGTCGCGGCTGCATGAGACCGAGGCGTTCGAAGGCGAGTCCGTGTCCGAGAAGCGGGCGCCGATCTGGCCGCAGATTGTCCGGTACCGCAAGCAGGCGCTGCAGGTGATCGGCCTGACCGTGGGCCTGACGGTGATCTACTACATATGGGGCGTCGTTGCTCCCAGCTACGCGACCACGGCCCTGAAGATCGACCGCGGCGAGGCGCTGTGGGCGGGCGTCGTGGCCAACATCGTGTTCATCGCCGCGCTGCCGGTGTGGGGCAAGCTGTCGGACCGGATCGGGCGCAAGAAAGTGCTGTGGGCAGGTGCCCTCGGCTCGGCTTTGTTCCACTTCCCCATGACGTGGCTGCTGAAGGACTCTGCCTGGCAGTTGGCGGTGTCCATGTCCGTGATGCTGATTTTCATTGCTGCAAGTGCCGCCATTGTGCCGGCCGTTTACGCAGAGTTGTTCCCGACGTCGATCCGCACCGTTGGCGTAGGCGTTCCCTACTCCATCTGTGTGGCTTTGTTCGGCGGGACAGCCCCCTACCTGCAGCAGTGGCTGGGCTCCTCGCTCGGTGCGCCGCAGGTGTTCAACGTGTACGCGGTGGTGCTGCTGGTAGTCAGCGCCATATTCGTCTTCTCAATCCCGGAAACGAAGGGCAAGGACCTCACGCACTAAAGGTTTCTGCCACTCACTTCACACACGGAGGACCCCCGGCTTGATGCCGGGGGTCCTCATGCTGTTCAGCAGGTTCCAGCCGTCCCCCTTGACTCCCTCCCCCATACTTCCCTACACTTTTCATAACGCAGAATCTAAATTCCACAAAGCGGAAACGGTAGAAGAGCCGGGAAGCAAGGGAAGATAGATCAAAGCCCTCCTCGGAAGGACCTACGATGACGTACACAGTGAACTGCTCCATCCTCCTCACGGAGCTGCCCCTGCTGGAGCGCCCGGCCGCCGCCAAGGCGGCAGGTTTCGATGCCGTGGAGTTCTGGTGGCCCTTCGAGTCCTCCGTCCCTGCCGACGCCGAAATCACCAAGTTCGAGAACGCCATCAAGGACGCCGGCGTTCAGCTCACCGGCCTGAACTTCAACGCCGGAAACATGCCCGGCGGCGACCGCGGCCTTGTCTCCTGGAAGGGGCGCTGCTCTGAGTTCAAGGACAACATCGACGTAGTGGCCGGTATCGGCGAACGGCTGGGCTGCAAGGCCTTCAATGCCCTTTACGGCAACCGGCAGGACGAGTTCAGCCCCGAGGAGCAGGACGACCTGGCTGCCAGGAACCTGGCAGCAGCAGCCGAAGGCGTCTCCCGCATTGGCGGCACCGTTCTCCTCGAACCCGTCAGCGGCGCACCCAAGTATCCGCTCCTCACCGCCGAAGACGCACTTAAGGTCATCGCCCGCGTCAAGGCGGAGTCCGGCGCCGCCAACATCAAGCTTCTCGCCGACTTCTACCACCTCGCAGTCAACGGCGACGACGTCGAATCCGTCATCGAAAACCACGCCAAGGACTTCGGCCACATCCAGATCGCCGACAACCCCGGCCGTGGCGCCCCCGGCACCGGCACCCTCCCGCTCGGCGAGTGGATCGCCCGCAGCCGCGAACTCGGCTACCAGGGCTACATCGGGCTCGAGTACAAGGAACCGCAGGAAACGGCCTTCAGCTGGGCCATCCGCCAACACGCCTCCCGCTGATCCGCAGCCCGCACCACCACAGACTTCAGAAAGAGAACCATCATGAGCAACGTTGCAGTTATCGGACTCGGAATCATGGGCTTGCCCATGGCCATCAACCTGGTCAAGGCCGGCCATACGGTCACCGGCTTCAACCGCAGCCAGGACAAGATCGACAAGCTCGCCTCCGAAGGCGGCAAGGGCGCCGCCAGCATCGCTGACGCCGTAAAGGATGCCGACGTCGTCATCACCATGGTCCCGGACTCCCCCGATGTCGAAGGCGTCGTCAGCGGCGAGGACGGCGTGTTCGCCAACGCGAAGAAGGGCACCTTGTGGATCGACGCTTCCAGCATCCGCCCCGACGTCGCCAAGCGCCTCTCCGACGACGCCCGTGAAGCTGGAATCCGCCCGCTCGACGCACCGGTCTCCGGCGGCGAACAGGGCGCCATCGACGCCGCACTTTCCATCATGGTCGGCGGCGACAAGGAAGACTTCGACGCCGCCTCGGACGTCCTGAACGCCGTCGGCAAGACCATTGTCCACGTCGGCCCCTCCGGCTCCGGCCAGACCGTCAAGGCCGCCAACCAGCTCATCGTCGCCGTCAACATCGAGGTCCTCGGCGAGGCCATCGCCTTCCTCGAGGCCTACGGCGTGGACACCGACGCCGCCCTCAAAGTCCTCGGCGGCGGCCTGGCCGGCTCCAAGGTCCTGGACCAGAAGGGCCAGAAGATGCTCGACCGCAACTTCGACCCCGGCTTCCGCCTCGCCCTTCACCACAAGGACCTGGGCATCGTCACCTCTGCCGCCCGTGAAGCCAACGTCGCCATCCCCCTTGGCGCCGTCGTCGCCCAGCTCGTCGCCGCCACCGTCAACCAGGGCGACGGCGCACTGGACCACTCAGGACTCTTCAAGCAGGTCCTCCAGCTCAGCGGCCGCGAGTAAAGCACCCGCGTCAGAGGCGCGATAACAAGCACAAACAGGGCAACCGCCGTCGTACATCACGACGGCGGCTCCCGCAGCACACCCAAAAACAGACTTCAAAGTTTCCCAAGGAGCACCCCATGAGCAAGATGCGTACCGTTGATGCAGCGGTGGCCATCCTGGAAAAGGAAGGCGCCATCGAGGCGTTCGGCCTGCCAGGCGCCGCCATCAACCCCTTCTATTCAGCAATGCGCGCCCACGGCGGCATCCGCCACACCCTGGCCCGCCACGTTGAAGGCGCCAGCCACATGGCTGACGGCTTCAGCCGCGCCAAGGACGGCAACATCGGCATCTGCATCGGCACCTCCGGCCCTGCCGGCACCGACATGATCACCGGCCTCTATGCCGCCTGGGCAGACTCCATCCCCATGCTCTGCATCACCGGCCAAGCCCCGGTGGCCAAGCTGCACAAGGAAGACTTCCAGGCTGTGGACATCGAATCCATCGCCAAGCCCGTCACCAAGATGGCCATGACCATCCTGGAGCCCGGACAGGTTCCCGGCGCCTTCCAGAAGGCCTTCCAGCTGATGCGCTCCGGCCGCCCCGGCCCGGTGCTGCTGGACCTGCCCATTGACGTGCAGCTGGCCGAGATCGAGTTCGACATCGACACCTACGAGCCACTGCCCATCGAAAAGCCCAAGGCCTCCCGCAAGCAGCTGGAAAAGGCCCTGGACATGCTCACCGCGGCCCAGCACCCGCTGATCGTGGCCGGCGGCGGCATCATCAACGCCGGTGCCTCCGCTCAGCTGGTGGAACTGGCCGAAATCCTCAACGTTCCGGTCATCCCCACCCTGATGGGTTGGGGCACCATCCCGGACGACCACCAGCTCATGGCCGGCATGGTGGGCCTGCAGACCTCCCACCGCTACGGCAACGAGAACTACCTGCAGAGCGACTTCGTGATCGGCATCGGCAACCGCTGGGCCAACCGCCACACCGGCGGCCTGGAGACCTACACCGCCGGCCGGAAGTTTGTGCACATCGACATCGAGCCCACGCAGATCGGCCGGGTGTTCTCGCCGGACCTGGGCATCGCGTCCGACGCCGGCGCGGCGCTGGCAGGGCTGGTTGAGCTCGCCAGGGAGCTCAAGGCGGCCGGGTCACTGCCGGACTACAGTGCCTGGGTTGCCGAGTGCCAGGAACGGAAGGCGTCGCTGCACCGCAAGACGCACTTCGAAAACATCCCCATCAAGCCGCAACGCGTCTACGAGGAAATGAACAAGTCCTTCGGCCGCGACACCATCTACGTGTCCACCATCGGCCTGTCCCAGATTGCCGGCGCGCAGATGCTGCACGTGTTCGGACCCCGCAAGTGGATCAATGCCGGCCAGGCAGGCCCCCTGGGCTGGACCGCCCCGGCGGCCCTCGGCGTCGTGCGCGGCAAGCCGGACGAGACCGTGGTGGCCCTCTCCGGCGACTACGACTTCCAGTTCATGATCGAGGAACTGGCCGTCGGCGCACAGTTCAACCTGCCGTACATCCACGTGGTGGTGAACAACTCCTACCTGGGCCTGATCCGTCAGTCCCAGCGCGGCTTCAAAATGGAGCAGAACGTGTCCCTGGCGTTCGAGAACATCAACAGCGCACACCTGTCCGAGGACACCCGCGGCTACGGTGTGGACCACCTGAAGGTGGCTGAAGGGCTGGGCTGCAAGGCCGTGCGCGTGGAGGACCCCAACGACCTCGCCGCAGCCTTCGACAAGGCCAAGGCCCTGATGGGCGAGTTCAAGGTTCCCGTGGTGGTGGAAGTAATCCTGGAAAAGATCACCAACATCTCCATGGGCGTGGAGATCAACGCCGTGAACGAGTTTGAGGAACTGGCCGAGTCTGCAGCCGACGCCCCCACCGCCATCCTGGCGCTGCAGGGCTAGAACCTGCACGCCTAAACAGGAAAGACAGGCACCGCCATGCGGATCGTCATTGCCCCGGACAAGTTCAAGGGATCACTGTCCGCCCCGGAAGTCTGCGCGCACCTCGAAAAGGGCCTGCAGCACGGAGCGGGCGGCAACCTTGACGTCATCCGGATTCCGGTAGCCGACGGCGGCGAGGGCACCCTCGACGCCGCCGTCGGCTCCGGCTTCACCCGCCGCACCGCAACCGTGAGCGGCCCCACGGGCCAATTGGTGGAGGCGGACTTCGCGGTGCGCGGCCACGAGGCCGTCATCGAGATGGCCACCGCTTCCGGGCTCGCCCTGCTGCCGGCAGTACGGGAAGGCGGCCGGCCAAACTCCGCTGCTGCCACCACGGCAACCAGCCTGGGCACAGGCCAGCTGATCCGGGCTGCCTTGGACGCCGGCTGCCGCCGGATTGTCCTGGGCGTTGGCGGCAGTGCCAATACCGACGGCGGTGCGGGGCTCCTGCAGGGGCTCGGCGCCAGGTTCATGGACAGCAGGAACAACGAACTCCCACCGGGCGGGGCGGCGCTGGCAAACCTGCACAGCATCGACTTCACTGACTTCGAACCCCGCCTGGTGGACACACGCTTTGTGCTGGCATCCGACGTCGACAATCCCCTGCTGGGCGCCCAGGGCGCCGCGGCGGTTTTCGGCCCGCAGAAGGGTGCCACACAACAGGACGTCGACGTGCTCGACGCCGCCCTGGCCAGGTTTGTCGAAGTCCTGGCCAGGGAAATCGGATTCCGCGCCGTCAAGGCGGCGGAAGCTCCCGGGGCGGGGGCGGCCGGTGGGGTGGGGTACGCCGCCATTGCTGCCCTGGCCGCAACCCGCCGCCCTGGCATCGACGTTGTCCTCGAATTCACAGGCCTGGCCGAACGCCTGGCCGGCGCAGACCTGGTGATCACCGGCGAAGGCTCCCTGGACGATCAAAGCCTGTTGGGCAAGACACCCATGGGGGTGGCCCGGGCAGCCGTTGCACAGGGCGTTCCGGTAGTGGCGGTGTGCGGCCGGACCACCCTCGAACAGGGCCAGGCAACAGCCGCCGGTTTCGAGGACGTTTACGCTTTGACCGAACTCGAAAGCGATGTAGACAGGTGCATAGCAGAGGCAGCGCCGCTTCTGGAGCAGTTGGGCACCCAGATCAGCGGGAGGCTGGCGGCCGACCGGCTCGCCCGCACCCCACATACCAAGGAGGACCTCCATGTCTGAAGAACGTTTTGACCTGGTCATCCGTGGCCAGCGCATCATGACCACTGCCGGCGTCGCGCCGCGTGAAGTGGGCGTCCGCGGCGGGAAGATCGTTGCCATTGAGCCGCTGGGCAACAGCCTGGCCGGCGCCGAGGTCATTGAGCTGGCCGACGATGAAACCCTGATCCCCGGCCTGGTGGACACGCACGTCCACGTCAACGAGCCCGGCCGAACCGAGTGGGAGGGCTTCGCCTCAGCCACCCGTGCAGCGGCGGCCGGAGGCGTGACCACCATCATCGACATGCCGCTGAACTCCGTCCCGCCCACCACCACGGTGGAAAACCTGAAGCTCAAGCGCGAGGTGGCCGAGGACCAGGCGTTCATCGACGTCGGATTCTGGGGCGGCGCCATCCCCGGCAACAAGGGTGACCTGCGGGCCCTGCATGACGAAGGCGTGTTCGGCTTCAAATGCTTCCTCCTGCACTCCGGCGTGGACGAGTTCCCGCACCTGGACGCGGACGAGATGGAGGAGGACATGGCCGAGCTGAAATCCTTCGACTCCCTCATGATCGTCCACGCGGAAGACTCCCACGCCATCGACCGTGCGCCCCACCCCGGCGGTGACCACTACCAGACCTTCCTGGCGTCCCGCCCGCGCGGCGCCGAGAACAAGGCGATCGCCGAGGTCATCGAGCGGGCCCGCTGGACCGGTGCGCGTGCGCACATTCTGCACCTGTCGTCGTCGGATGCGCTGCCCATGATTGCCAGTGCAAAGCGCGACGGCGTCAAGCTCACCGTGGAGACGTGCCCGCACTACCTGACACTGATGGCCGAGGAAATTCCGGACGGCGCCACCGCGTACAAGTGCTGCCCGCCCATCCGCGAGGCCTCCAACCGGGAGCTCCTGTGGCAGGGCCTGCTGGACGGCACCATCGACTGCATCGTCTCGGACCACTCCCCCTCCACGCTGGACCTGAAGGACCTGGAGAACGGTGATTTTGCCGTTGCCTGGGGCGGCGTCTCTTCCCTGCAGCTGGGGCTCTCGCTGATCTGGAGCGAGGCACGGCACCGCGGCATTCCGTTGGAGCAGGTTGTCTCCTGGATGGGCGAGAAGCCCGCAGCCCTGGCCCGCCTCACCAACAAAGGCCAGCTGGCGCTGGGCTATGACGCTGATTTCGCCATCTTCGCCCCGAATGAGGCCTTCGTGGTGGACGTGTCCAAGCTCAAGCACAAGAACCCCATCACCCCGTACGACGGCAAGACCCTGTCAGGAGTGGTCCGCAAGACCTTCCTGCGCGGCGCCGTGGTGGACGGCCAGACCCCCACGGGCAAGCTGATCCGCCGCGGCGGCGTTTAGGGAAGAGCCATGGCAGTGGAAGCCCACCATCCGAGGGCGGCTTGCCGTCCGCGGATGGCCCCACCCAAAGCTGCCGCCCGCGGGCTGGCCGTGTGGGTGGTTCCGGCGGAAGGAACCAGCCCGGAACTCCTGCAGCGCGCCGCCCAACTGGTCCTTGCCCGGGCCCTCGAAACTGCTCCGGAGGCGGAAGTCCATTGGCCTGCCGCCGGAGCCACCACGTCCGGGGTCTCCGCCGCAGCGGAAGGAGCCGCAGACCACTCCTCTCGCACTCCTTCCGCGGCGGAGCACCCCGGCGATAGCCAGGATGACGGCGGCACGCGCCTGCCGCCGTCGGCCGGGCCCCTCAGCCGGGTTGCCGTGGACCTTGCCGCCGAAACCGTCCTGCTGGACGGCAGCCCCGTGCCGCTGACCGGCGTCGAATACAAGGTGCTGCGCTACCTGGTGACGCACCTGTCCCGCACGGTTGGCCGGGAGGAACTGCAGGAGTTCCTGGAGTCCCTGAGTTTCCCCGGCGCCACCGCCCGGTCCATCGATGTTTACGTTGGCCGGATCCGGCGGAAGCTGGGCAACGCCCGGCACGCCGTGGCCACGGTGCGCGGCGGCGGATACCAGTTCATCCCCGGGCCGCATGCCACCGTTCGCGGACCGGCGGAATACTGCATATGACGCCGGAGTTGTACCAGTGAGCGCGGAACCGCTTCACTAGATGCTTGGCCATTAATGACCGACCCTTCCAAAGGAACACCATGAGCCCCACTTTGACCAACAGGCTGCAGCCCGGAACCGAGGCCCCTGAGTTCACCCTCAAGGACGCCCACGGCCGGGAGACCTCCTTGGCCGACTACCGTGGCAAGAACGTCATCGTGTACTTCTACCCGAAGGCCGCCACCCCCGGCTGCACCACCGAGGCCTGCGACTTCCGAGACAGCCTGTCCTCCCTCCAGGGCAAGGGCTACGAGGTCATCGGCATCTCCCCCGACGCCCCCGAGGCCCTGGCCGGCTTCAGCGGCGACTTCTCCCTGACGTTCCCGCTGCTGTCCGACCCCGACCATGCAGTTGCCCTGGCCTACGGCGCCTGGGGCGAGAAGCTGGTCAAGGGCGAGATCGTCGAGGGCATCGTCCGCTCCACCGTTGTGGTGGATCCCGAAGGCAAAGTCAGCCTGGCCCAGTACCAGGTCCAGGCAGACGGCCACGTCGCCGAGCTGAAGGAAGCCCTGGGACTCTAACCCTCTCTCACTTAACGCCGCTTTTCCCCGGACGCTCCCGCACTACATTTGTGCGGGGCGTCCGGCGTTAACGGCCGCTGTCCTTGCCGGCGGTGGTTTCGGAAACCTCCGCTTCCGCCGCCTGCAGGTAGGACGCCGAAACCCGGCGGTAAACCGGAGTCAGGAAAGCCAGCAGGGCCGCCGCCACCATAATGATCCCCGCGATCAAAAACACCAGGGCTATGCCGCGGGAGGTCCCCTCGCCCAGCAGCGGCGCCAACTGGGCGGACCCTTCGGCGGAGCGCGCATAGGGGATGATCCAGAACTGGGCAATCGGCGCGATGAGGAACGCGGTGATGGGCGCAGCAGCGGACTCGAAGGCCATGGCGAACCCGAACACCCGGCCTTGCCGCGGCAGCGGCACTACCTGCTGGATGACCGTCTGCTCGGCAGCCTCAACGAAGGGGATCAGGATCAAATACAGCCAGATGCCGGCGACGTAGAGCCACGCCCACTCCCGGATGGTAAACACGGCACCAAGGAACCCCATTGCCACCACTGCGAGAAGCAGGCTGCGCAGGGGGTTGGCGCCTAGTCCAAACTTGCCGATCAGCGCACCGCCGATAATGAACCCGGTGGACCCCAGCGCGAAGACGGCTCCCCACACCTCTACGGGAAACATTTCCAGCCCGTACGGATCCATCAACGCCATGTAGACACCGCCGATGAAGTTGTTGAACGTCGAGAACAGGATCAGCGCGAACAGTCCTGTCACTGCCAGCACAGCGGCGAAGGAGCCGCGCAGGTCGAAACCGCCGTGCGCATCCGTGGACGCCACCCGGACCTCCTCCGGCATGCGCAGCGTCAGCAGGTGCGCGAAAGCCAACGCCGTCAGCACCACTGCCACGGCTACCGTCCAGCCCATGCCCAGCAGCCCGACGGAAAGCCCGGAGAGCACCGACGTCACAATGAACGCCAAGCCCTGCACCATGCCCACCATTCCATTGGCGTTGGCCCTGCGGTCGGGCTCGATGAGGATGGTGACCATGGTGGAAAGGGCAACATTGCGCATGTTCTCCACGACGGCACCGATCAGGATGATCATGGTGAAGATCCAGAACCATGGCTGAGCCAGGTCCAACAGGCGGGGAGTCGGCGTCAGCAGGAACATCACTCCGGACAGCACGAACATCACCAAAGTGAAGGCGGCGGCGAAACGCATCACGGTGAGCTTGCGGTAGCGGTCCACGAAGGTGCCAAAGCTGATGCTCGAAAGGGCGATCAGCAGCATGTACGCCCCGCCCACAACACCTGTGGCAATGACGTTGCGCGTCTCCAGATAAACCCAAAAGGTCAGGGCAAACCACAGGTAGCTCGTGGTGATGTTCGCGACGGCGGTGTTCGCCAGGATCCCGGTGAACGTGCGGAACCGCTGTGCAGGACTGCGCAGGGAGGTGTCGACGGCGTCAGGGTCCGTAAGGCGCGGAGGGCCACTATCCCCGCCTGGTGCGGAGGTGGCGGCGACGTCTTCACGGAGGCCCTCCCCGCCGTCGGAGGCCGAAACCGCTTGCTGCCGGGCGGGTTCCTGCTCGGTCATGCGTCCCAGTGTACTGACGGCCAGCGCGGGCTGACAGGGTGAAAACTAAGCTCGTAGGGGGACTCCAACTCCCAGGAACCGCGAGAGGAACAGCCATGGCCGACGAGAGCGCAGAAGAAGCAATTTCCAAAGTGGCCGCTGAGCAAAAAGCCCGGTACGCGGCCAACCGTGAACACTTCGCAGCCCAGTCCTGGTACGAGATTGACCCCCGGCTGGCACTGCTGCTGACCCCGATACTCAGCACAGACCCGTACGCCACCATCGAGCTCACCGTGGTGGTTGACGGCACGGTGATTTCCGGATCGGTCGTCGCGGAGCAGGCGTGGGCGCAGCGGCAGAATGACCAGATCCGCATCGGCAGCCCGGCTCTCGCCGATGCCATGGCCGCTTCAGGGCCGAGTGTGGACGAACTAAAGCTGGAGGCATCGGAAGAGACCAAGGCAAACCCGCTGCTGAAGTTGCAGGACCGGTACATCCACTTCCTGGAGCCGGTGCTGCTCTCAGGAGGAACGCGTGTACGCGTGCCGGCAACCAGGGTTGACCTCCGCAAAGTCGCAGCATGGAGCATCGGCCGGATACCCGACGCCTAAGGCCATTGCCCGGTTCCCGCCGCCCCTGACAGGATGGCCGCATGGTGATAGAGGTCCGCCCGGGCACCGGGTTCGAGGACGTCAGGACGATCCTTGGCCCCAAGCGGCCGGACGCCACCGTGTGCTGGTGCCTGAGCTACCGCATCCCGTCTAAACAGAACCAGGCGCTGCGGGGAACGGAGCGTGCGGACCTTGTGAGGATGTTGGTGGCCCAGGATCCCCCGCCCGGGGTCCTGGCGTACGACGTCGGTGAGCCAGTGGGATGGGCTGCGGTCCACCGCCGTGCCGATACCAGTTTCGCCGGGAACCGGAAAATCCCGCACGTGGACACCCTGGACGTATGGGCGGTCTGGTGTATCCGGGTGCGCCCCGGACACCGCGGCCAGGGAATTTCGCATGCTTTGCTGGCAGGCGCCGTTGACATGGCCCGCAGTTATGGGGCGCCAGCCGTCGAGGGCTACCCGGTGGACAACGGCGGGCGGAAAGTCGACCTCACCATGGCCTATGTGGGCACCCGGAAGCTCTTCGAAGACGCCGGTTTCACCAAGGCTGCAGACACCGAATCGGTCCTGAACGGCTTCCCGCGCGTGCTGATGCGCCTGGACCTGCGCGGCTGACTCAACAGCGCTGTCTCGACCCATCCAGCCCGCGGGCGAAGTTTTTAATTGCAGACTGTGGGCGGTCCTCCCGGACCGTTCACAGTTTTTTCGTCCCAATGGCAAATCAGGGTTTCCTCCACCAGCGGCCGGGCCAGTCCTCGTCGATAGCCCACAGGGCCAGAAGCAGCGCGTCAACGGTCATAAGTCCCGCGATGAGGTAGGCCCACCCTGTGTACCAAGCCACTGCAATCTCCTGACTGTATCCCCCAGCCGCTCGATTGCTCCTAAGTGTGGCACTTAATGTGCCAGTACGGAACGCCCTCCGTCCGCAGCCCTGAACAGGGCCTCCAGCCTGTTGTGCGCTTCTGTCTCAAGTTTGAGCCTCCGGGTGAGCCTCTCCACCTGCTGGGACATTTCCGCCCCAACGGGAAGCCGGTCCCCGGGCCAGCTCCACACTTCCCTCGACTCCGCCAAAGCCGCCGCCAATGCCTTGGCAGCAGCGCGCACTTTCCGCCTGTGGAAGTAGACGCGCAGCAGTGCCTGGCCCTTGGCCAGGGCCGCACCGGCGGCAGCCCTGGCCGCCGCCTGTTCCTTGATCGCAAAATCTCCCATGGCTTCCCCGCCTTCCCGCAAGCCGTCCAGCTCGGCTCGGGTCGCCGTCGACCGCTATGCCTGAACTGCTGCTTTCTTCGAGTGTCCGCGGTGTACCTCAAGCTCCGGGCAAGCCGGTCTTAGGATTTCCACAAGATCGTCATGGGCCCGGAAGCATCGGTTGCAGGGACGGGCTAAACACCCGTGAAAACAGGCGCGACATGCTTGGTAGCCGTTAATGCGGTAAAAGTAGAGCCATGGTCTCTCCCCCCGAAATCCGCCGCGCCGTTGTCATCGAGGATGATCCGGACATCCGGGGGCTTCTGGTCCGGGTGCTGGCCAAGCAGGGATTCGACGTCACCGAGGCCGCCGCGGGCCTGCCCGGCGTCGAGGAAGTCCGCCGCCGCCAGCCCGACCTCGTGACGCTGGACCTGAACCTGCCGGACCTCGATGGCCTGGAAGTCTGCAAGCTGCTCCGCGAATTCTCGGACGCGTTCATCGTGATGCTCACCGCCCGCGCCGACGAACTCGACAAGCTCACCGGCCTGGACAACGGCGCTGACGAGTACCTCAGCAAGCCTTTCAGCCCCCGCGAACTGCAGTCCAGGATCAATGCCCTGTTCCGCCGCAGGCCTTCTCCCGCCGCCGATTCGGCCGCCCGCAGCGAACTGCAGCGGGCCACAGAGGTGCAGCAAAGCCTGCTGCCCCAGGAAGACATCCGAATAGACGGTTACGACGTCGCCGGCCTGTTCCGCCCCTCGCGGAGCGTCGGCGGCGACTTCTACGACTGGTACCAGACTGATGACGGCCTTCACCTGACCTTTGCCGATGCCATGGGCAAAGGGATGGGCGCAGCCCTTATCGCCGCAACAGTCCGGGCAGTCATGCGTTCCACCGGCCTGCGGCATGACCTGGACACGGCATTTAGCACGGCCAGCCAGGCCATCGCCGCAGACCTTGACTCGTCGAACTCCTTTGTCACGCTGTTCCACGCGCGGCTGGACGCGGCGTCAGGAAAGGTCAGCTATGTCGACGCCGGTCATGGGCTTGCGCTGCATGTGAAGCCGGGCGGGGAGGCACACCGGCTGCCGGCCGGTGGGCCGCCGGTGGGGGCCTGGGCAGGCAGCTCCTGGCCATCCGCCAGTCTGGAGCTTGAGCCCGGGGATTCCCTGGTGGTGGTCAGCGACGGCGTGCTGGATGTCTTCGATACCGTGGAGGACTTCAGTGCGGCTGTCCGCCGGGCTACGCAGGGTGGGAGTTCGGCGCAGGCCGCAAGCAGCGCCATCCTGGCCCTGGCTCCTGCTGAAACCGCCGAGGATGACGTGACCGTCGTCGTCGTCCGCCGGCTTCCCAAGGACACGGCCGCATGACCCGCTTCTGGACCCGGCTGGTGGTCGTGCTGACCGTCATCACCGGCGTGAACTACATTGCCTGGCGCTGGGCAGCATCGCTGAACTGGGACGCCTGGTGGATCGCCCTGCCCCTGGTGATTGCCGAGACGTACAGCCTGATCGACGTGATGCTCTTCGGCATGACGGTGTGGAAGCTGAAAATCCGCAAGGGCGCACCGCCGCCCCCGCACGATGCCACCGTTGATGTCTTCATCACCACGTACAACGAAGACCTGGACATGGTGATGACCACTGCCCTGGCAGCGCAGAAGATCAGGCATCCGCACAGCACCTGGATCCTGGACGACGGCGCACGTCCCGAGCTCAAGGCCCTCGCCGAGCAGCATGGTCTGGGCTATGTGACCCGCAGCGAGGACTGGACCTCAAACCTCCCCCGGCACGCCAAGGCCGGCAACCTCAACAACGCACTGATGCAGACGCACGGCGAGTTCCTCCTGATCCTGGATGCAGACCAGATTCCGGAGCCGGACATCCTCGAGAAGACTCTCGGGTACTTCAACAACCGCCGGGTGGCCCTGGTCCAGACCCCGCAGTATTTCAGCAACGTCCCAGCCGACGATCCCCTCGGCAGCCAGGCCCCGCTGTTCTATGGGCCCATCCAGCAGGGCAAGGACGGCTGGAACGCTGCCTTCTTCTGTGGCTCCAACGCCATCCTGCGCCGTGAGGCCCTGATGCAGCTGGGCCTGGTGGGCTACGTCAAGGAGACCGAAAAGAGCATCCGCCGGGCGCTGGCGGCCTCCCGCTCCGCGATCAAGCAGGCCCGGAAGTCCGCAGACGTGGACACGCCCCTGGTGGCGGAGGTGCTGGATGAGGTAGAGGCCGCCACGGTTGAGGCCCAGCGGGAGCTCGACGCCGGCCAGCCCCTCAGCGAGATCACCTACCGGGTCCGGCGCCGGGTGGACGCAGCCGTGCAGACCCTGGTGTCGGCCGACGTCGAAGCCCTGCAGGCGGACCTCGAAGAGATTGCCGCGATGGAACTCGCCCATGTGGGCGAGTCCGGCGTGCCCGTGGTGGCGGACGATGCCGTGAAGCGCATGTCCGCGCGCGACTGGTCACCGCTGGGAGCCCTGGAGTCCGTCCAGGCCGTTTTGGACGCCCTGTCCGTGGAGCGCAACGACGAAGCCCAGCCGGTGATGCCGCTGGCCACCATCTCCGTCACCGAGGACATGGCCACCGCCATGCGCATGCACGCCATGGGCTGGGAAAGCGTCTACCACCACGAGGTCCTGGCCTACGGCCTTGCGCCCGAGGACCTGAAGACCATGCTCACCCAGCGCCTCCGCTGGGCGCAAGGCACCATCCAGGTGCTGCTGCGGGAGAACCCGCTGGTGCAGAAGGGCCTCAAGCTCGGACAGCGCCTGATGTACTTCGCCACCATGTGGACGTACCTCAGCGGGTACGCGGCGGTCATCTACTTCGCCGCCCCCATCATCTACCTGCTGCTGGGCATCCTGCCGGTCACCAGCCTGAGCTGGGACTTCTTCGTCCGCTTCATCCCTTTCATGGTGGTCAACCAGATCCTGTTCGCCGTCGCCGGCCGCGGCATCCCCACCTGGCGCGGCCAGCAGTACAGCCTGGCGCTGTTCCCCACCTGGATCAAGGCATGTTCGACGGCGGCGCGCAACGTCTGGTTCGGCCGTCCCCTCGGCTTTGCCGTCACCCCCAAAGCCCGCCAGAGCGGCGGACCCAGCTGGAGCCTGATCCGGCCACAGATCGTGGTGTCCGTGCTGCTGGCGGTGGCCGCCGTCGTCGGAATCATCCGCCTGGCCACCGGCCTTGCAGAACCGCTCGGCACACTGGTGAATGTCGCCTGGGTCATCTTCGACCTGGTGGTCATGAGCATCCTGGTCCGGGCAGTGCTCTATAAGGGCTACCAGCCGGCCCCAGAACCCGCAGATCAAAAAAAGGAGTCCTGATGGAATTCAGTTACGAGGTCCGAGATTCGTACGCGGAGGTCAAGGCGGACGGGCGGCTGAACATGGTTTCCGCGCCCAAGCTCCGAGAGTTCGTCACCGACGTCATCGCCGGCGGCTCAAACCGGATCGTGGTGAACCTGGAAAACACGGCGTTCATGGATTCGTCGGGCCTCGGGGCGCTCATCGGCTGCCTCAAGGCGGCCCGCCAGGCCGGCGGCGACCTCCGCATCGCCGCTGTGCAGCCGCAGGTGAAGATGGTGCTGCAGCTGACCAGCATGGACAAGGTCCTCACGGCGTATGGCACGGCCGAAGAGGCGTTCAGCAATGACTGAGGTCCTGGCAGCCCGCAACTTCCGCGGCCCTGCCGCCGAGGATGCCATCGAGTCCATCCACAACGACATGGACAGCCTCTGGCTGGACGCGCCGTTTGTTGGCGACATGGACCAGATGACGTTTACGACCGCGGTGATCGAGTCAGCGTCCAACATCGTCCAGCACGCGGAGCCGGCCGGACAGGACCCGGTGGAGCTCGGCGTGGATATCGAGGTCAGGCCCACGCTGCTGCAGGCGCGGGTCAGTGCCTACAACGCCAAGCCGCCGTTCGGGCCCATGGAACCTTCCACCCCCGGCGAGGACGCAGAGTCCGGACGCGGCCTGGCGCTGATCGAGGCGCTGGTCACCACCGTCACCTTTGAGCGGCAGGATGGGACCAACACCTGGGTCCTGACGCGTAGCTCATCCCAGGACTAACCGATCGGAGTTTTTGTCCGGATATGCAGGCCTCTTGGGGCCTAAAGTGCGCATACCTGGACAAAAACCCGAGCCTACTGCACGTCCGGGAACGGCACCGGTACGGTGGTGCCGCCGCCCGGGGTGTCAGTGAGCTCCAGTTCTCTTGACACCACGGCAAGCCTGCTCTTCAATATTACGTATGCTGAAATAACAGTTCCATGATGCGGAAGCCCCGATTGAATCCACACGATCGCGGGGTGCCGGGCAGTCCGGCGTCCGCATAGCCGTCACCATGGATGCCAGCACATTGCCACCAAGGATCCCGACAGCATGAAGCTTGCCGAATTCAACACCGCGGACCCCGCAAGGGCCGCGGACACCCTGAGGCCCTGCATCGACGTCACACGCTGGGTAGACGCGGTTGCCGCGGCCCGCCCGTTCCCCAGCAAGGATGCGCTCCTGAGCTTCGCGTCCAACGCCGCCAGCCCTTTCACCCCTGCCGAGGTTGAGTCGGCCATGGCCCACCATCCGCGCATCGGGGAACGTCCGACGGCGGCCACCGCCGAGGCGTCCATGTCACGTTCCGAACAGGCCGGGGTGGACCCGGCGGATGCCGCAGTTGCCGGGGCGCTGGCCCAGGGCAACAGGGACTACGAGGAGAAATTCGGGCGGGTCTTCCTGATCCGCGCCGCCGGCCGCACAGCCCCGGAAATCCTGGCGGCACTAAAGGAACGGCTTGCCAACTCCCCTGCCGAAGAAGACAGCATCGTGGCCCAGCAACTGCGCGAAATCGCCATACTCCGCCTTGAAGGACTGATCACCGAATGAGCGTCTCCCATGTGACCACCCATATCCTGGACACCGGTGCCGGACGCCCGGCGGCGGGGGTCGCCGTCGTGCTTTACGCAAACGACGGCGGCACCTGGCAGAAGCTTGCCTCCTCCACTACCGATGCGGACGGCCGGGCAAAGGACCTCGGTCCGGAGCAGCTGGAGCCCGGGCACTACAAGCTCAACTTCGCCACCGGGAACTACTACGCCGGCCTGCAGGCAACCACGTTCTTCCCCGAAGTGGACCTGGTGTTCGAGGTGACCGGCCCGGAGCACTACCACGTACCGCTCCTGCTGAGCCCGTTCGCGTACTCCACCTACCGCGGCAGCTGATCCACCCCCTCGTTGCCCTATCAGTTATGGTCCCCATCCCGCCGTTTTGGCAGTTTTGGCAGCCGTAACTGATAGGGCAACGGCGGAAATGTAGGCTAGATGGCATGTCTTCCGAAGAACTCCCGGCCGAGCGGCGCGAAATCACGGTCCGCCGCGCACCCAAATATGTGCCGTTCCTCATCCTGGGCGCACTGGTGGGCGTGGGGGCCGCAGCGGTGGCGGCCTTCTCGGTCCCCGCGAACCCCAGCTTCGACGCCGGGGCCGTCTTCGGGTTCTTCACGGTGGCCTTCGCCGCTGCCGGCGCAATCCTCGGCGCCGTGGTGGCGCTGGTCCTGGACCGCCGCAGCATCAAGCGGCAGGAGCGGGCCGTCGTCGAATCCGTACCCGACTCCGAGCCGGACACGGACAGCCAGCCCTAGCCAGGCTAAACCACCGCCCGGTCACAAAGAGGCGGGCCGGAAAAGTCATACCGCATAACGTGAGATAATCGACCAGTGGCACGCGGCGATGGAAAACTTTCCCATGATCTTCTCCCTGGCGAAAAGGGCCCTCAGGACGCTTGTGGCGTCTTCGGCGTCTGGGCACCAGGTGAAGAAGTAGCAAAACTTACCTATTACGGGCTGTATGCACTGCAGCACCGCGGTCAGGAGTCGGCTGGTATTGCCACCAGCGACGGCAAGCGGATCAACGTCTACAAGGACATGGGCCTCGTTTCCCAGGTCTTCGACGAGACCACGCTGAACACCCTGACCGGGCACCTGGCCGTGGGCCACTGCCGCTACTCCACCACCGGCGCCAGCCACTGGGCCAACGCCCAGCCTACCCTCGGCGCCACCAGCACCGGCACCGTAGCGCTGGCGCACAACGGCAACCTGACCAACACGGCCGAGCTCAACGCCATGATTCAGGAGCGCAACGGCGGCCAGCTCACAGGTGAAATGAAGCAGGGCAACACCTCTGACACTGCCCTGGTCACTGCCCTGCTGGAGGGTGAGCCGGGCAAGAGCCTGGAAGACACCGCCATGGAGCTGCTGCCCAAGATCAAGGGCGGCTTCTGCTTCGTCTTCATGGATGAGGGCACCCTCTACGCAGCACGGGACACCTACGGCATCCGCCCGCTGGTCCTGGGCCGGCTGGAGCGCGGCTGGGTTGTCGCGTCCGAGCAGTCCGCCCTGGCCACGGTGGGCGCCAGCTACATCCGCGAAATCGAGCCGGGTGAATTCATCGCCATCGACGAGCAGGGTGTTCGCTCCCAGCGCTTCGCGGAGCCGACGCCGGCCGGTTGCGTATTCGAGTACGTCTACCTTGCGCGTCCGGACGCCGCCATCGCCGGCCGGTCCGTGTACGAGTCCCGCGTGGAGATGGGCCGCCAGCTGGCCCGCGAAAACACCCAGGTGGCGGACATTGTCATTCCCGTGCCGGAATCGGGCACCCCGGCCGCCGTGGGTTACGCCGAAGAGTCCGGTATTCCGTTCGCGCACGGCTTCGTCAAGAACTCCTACGTGGGCCGCACCTTCATCCAGCCGTCGCAGACCCTGCGCCAGCTGGGCATCCGGCTCAAGCTCAACGCCCTTGAATCCGTGATCCGCGGCAAGCGCGTGGTGGTGGTGGACGACTCCATCGTCCGCGGCAACACCCAGCGCGCCATTGTACGGATGCTCCGCGAGGCCGGTGCAGCCGCCGTCCACGTCAAGATTTCCTCCCCGCCCGTGCAGTGGCCCTGCTTCTACGGCATCGACTTCGCCTCCCGCGCCGAGTTGATCGCCAACGGCGCCACCATCGAGGAAATCTCCCAGGCCATCGGCGCCGACTCGCTGGCCTACATCTCTGAAGACGGGATGATCGGCGCCACCCGGCAGCCGCGCGAACGCCTCTGCACCGCGTGCTTCACCGGCAAGTACCCCATCAAGCTCCCGGACGCGGACAAGCTGGGCAAGAACCTGCTGGAGCGCAAGGACCTGGGCGGCCTGAAGGCTTCCCCCTCAGCACTTCCGGGTGAAACCGCAGCCCTGGCGGTCGATTCAACGGAGGACCCGGCAGAGAAGTCCGGGGCCACCGGCTGTGATCCGGGGCCGGACTCCGAGTTTGAAAACCTGCTGACCGAAGCCGACATCGTGCCAGACCTACATGCCGCCACCGGCGCTGACAAGAAAGAGTCCGTATGACTTCCGCCGCCCCCGCCTCAGGCAACACCTCCGATCCGAACGCAGGCGGCATCACTTACGCCTCCGCCGGCGTGGACGTTGAAGCCGGGGACCTCGCCGTCGAGCTCATGAAGGGTGCCGTCAAAGCTACCCACAACTCATCGGTGATCGGCGGGGTGGGCGGCTTTGCCGGCCTCTACGACGTCTCAAAGCTGCTGACCTACAGGAAGCCGCTGCTGGCCACCTCCACCGACGGCGTGGGCACCAAGGTTGCCATCGCCCAGGCCATGGATATCCACGACACCATCGGGTTCGACCTGGTGGGCATGGTGGTGGACGACATCGTGGTGGTGGGCGCCGAGCCCCTCTACATGACCGACTACATCGCCTGCGGCAAGGTGGTGCCCGAGCGCATCGCCGACATCGTCCGCGGCATCGCCGCAGCCTGCTCCGTGGCCGGAACCGCCCTGGTGGGCGGAGAAACGGCTGAGCACCCGGGCCTGCTGGGCGAGCACGAGTATGACGTCGCCGGTGCAGCCACCGGAGTCATCGAGGCTGACAACCTGCTGGGCCCGGAGCGCGTCCGTGCCGGCGACGTGGTGATCGGTATGGCGTCCTCGGGCCTGCACTCCAACGGCTACTCCCTGGTGCGCCGCGTAATCAACCACGCCGGCTGGGCGCTGGACCGCCAGGTCTCCGAACTGGGCCGCACCCTGGGCGAGGAACTCCTGGAGCCCACGCGCGTCTACGCCGCGGACTGCCTGGACCTCGCCCGCGCATTCCCGGTCACGGGCAGCGCCGCTGTCCACGGCTTCAGCCACGTCACCGGCGGCGGTCTGGCCGCAAACCTGGCCCGAGTCCTCCCCCAGGGACTGGTGGCCACCGTTGACCGCGCCACTTGGGAACTGCCGGCCATCTTCAAGCTCGTGTCCGAACTGGGCAATGTGCCGCTGGCAGACCTGGAACGCACGCTCAACCTCGGCGTGGGCATGGTAGCCATCGTGTCCCCCGAAGCTGCGGATGCCGCCGTCGCCCGCCTCAACGAGCGCGGACTCCCGTCCTGGATCATGGGCACCGTCACGGAGGACTCCGAGTCCATCCTCAAGTCCGGCCCTGACTATGTCCAGGGCGCCAAGGGCGTCGACGGCGGTGCGGTGCGCCTGGTCAACGCCTACGCCTAACTATTCCGCTGCCCCCTGATGGCGCCATTCCTGGCCGCCCCTATGAAGCTTCGTAGGGGCGGCCGGGCGTTTAACCCCCGACACCCCGTCACCTCCTGCGGCTTTTCGGGCGACGCTCTCTCAGATCATGCGGCTTTTTTAGCAACCCTCTCTCAGGAGTGATAGAGCGTTGTTAGGAAAGCCGCATCAAGTGAGAGAGCGTCATGGAGCACATGAGAATGATTATTGATAGCATTGGTTCGACCCTGACAGTCCTGCCACGAAACGATGTCCCATGCCTGCACCTACTCTGTCCGTGAAGAACCTCTCGCTCTCCAGCGGCAGCCGGAACTTGGTTGGGTCCCTGACGTTCTCATTGGCAGCCGGCGAGCGGGTTGCGCTGCTCGGCGCTTCGGGGTCGGGCAAATCCCTAACGGCAGCAGCTGTGACAGGCAGTGTCCCGGCCGGGATCTCCTCCAGCGGTGATATCTCCTTCGCGGAGGGACCGGGAGGCAGGGCTGCTCTGGTGGGCCAGGATCCGGCGTCGTCGCTCAACCCCCTGGTGCCTGTTGGTAAGCAGCTGGCCATCCCGCTACGCAGTGCAGGCCTGAGCCGGGCAGAAGCACAAGAGGAGGCCGCCAGGCTGCTGGCCCGAACAGGCATCTCCGAACCCCGCCGCTTCCTCCCGCGCTACACAGGTGAGCTGTCCGGCGGGCAGCTGCAGCGGGTCTGCATCGCCCTTGCCCTGGCCTGCGGCAGCAGCGTTCTGGTGGCAGATGAGCCCACGACAGCACTCGATGCAGTCAGCCGACACACAGTACTGGCAGCGCTCCGCTCATGGGGAGCGGAGGGCCGCAGCCTCCTCTTCATCACCCACGACCTCGCCGCGGCCGTGTCCCTGTGCACCAGGGCGCTGGTAATGGAGGCCGGGCGCATCGTGGAAGAGGGACCCATGGCAAAGCTGCTCCGAAACCCGCAGCACGCCTACACCCAGCGGCTGGTCCAGGCTGCCAATGCCGGAAGCCTTCCCCTGGCCGGGGCAGCATGAGCGACGACGGCACGGGCGTCAGCGGCAGGAGTGCCGGCAGGAAACCAGCCATCCTGGCCGTAAACGGCATCTCCTTTGCCTACCCAAGGCGCGGCTTCCGCGCCGGCCGGCAGCCCACCCTCCAAAACGTCAGCCTGAGCCTGTCCCCCGGCGCCAGCACGGCCCTGGTGGGAAGTTCCGGCTCCGGCAAGTCCACGCTGGTGCGGATCCTGCTGGCACTTGCAAAGCCGTCGGCAGGCACCGTTACCCTGGGCGGGGAGGAAGTGCGGCCGGGCCCGGTCCGGACGTTGCGCCGGTACCGGCGGGCGGTGCAGTACATTCCGCAGAACCCGGCCGGCAGCCTTGATCCACGCATGACTGTTTTCCAGCTGCTGAGGGAGCCCCTGCGGCAGCTCCGGGTGGAGGGAAACCACCGGCCCCTGGTCAGCGAGGCGCTGGAACGAGTGGAAGTGCCGGCCGCAATGCTGGAACGCCACCCGGGAGAGCTGTCCGGTGGCCAGAACCAGCGGGTGGCCATCGCACGTGCACTGGTGGTATCCCCGGCCTACCTCCTGGCCGACGAACCCGTCAGTGGCCTGGACCTTCCCCTGCGGGACACCGTTCTCGCGCTGCTGGAGAGCCTGGTCCATGAGCAGGGGCTGGGACTGCTCCTGGTGACCCACGACCTCGCCACCGCTGCCAGGATGTGCGGCACCACGGCGGTCCTCTCGCAAGGCCGGATCGTGGAGCACGCGCCAACGCACCAGGTCCTGGAGAAGCCGCGAAGTGCCGCGGGCGCGGCGCTGGTGCAGGCTGCGGCAGGCATGCCGTCCACCCTGCATTCCAGCAGTGACCGTACGGCGGCCACAGCATGACCGCAACATCCGGCACCGTCCTCCCGGCCCTGCCCAAGCACCGCCCGGCACCCGGGCTGCTGCTGGCGAGCCAACTCGTCTTCAACATCGGCTTTTACGCGGTGGTGCCCTTCCTGGCACTGGTCATGAGCCGGGACTTCGGCATGGCGGCAACAGCCGTGGGTGTGGTCCTGGGCGCCCGGGTCTTCAGCCAGCAGGGCCTGTTCCTGGTGGGCGGAATCATCACGGACCGGTGGGGGCCGCGCCGGGCCATGCTGGCGGGCTGCCTGGTGCGTATTTCCGGGTACCTTACCCTGGCCATGGCGGGCAGCTTTCCCCTCTTCCTCCTCGGCGCGGTCCTGACCGGAATGGGCGGCGCAATGTTCTCGCCTGCCCTGGAGTCCCTGGTGGGGAAAGCGGAAGAACGACGGCGGAGCACCGGTGGGCGGACGCCTGGACTTTTTGCGCTCCTCGCCATCTGCGGTGAGATCGGGGCGGTGGCCGGTCCCCTGGTGGGCGCCCTTCTGCTTGGCGTGTCCTTCAGCTGGGCAGCACTGGCCGGGGCGGCCGTCTTTGCGGTGATGGCTGTTGTACTCTGGTGCAACGTGCCGGCCCGGGCCGCAGGCTCGACTGAGGAAGAATTGCCTCCTTCGCCGCCACGGACCGAAGGCATCGGCGCGATGCTGCGGAAGAGGCGCTTCGTGGCTTTCGCTGCTCTCTACAGTGTCAACCTGCTGGCCTACAACCAGCTTTATTTCGGCCTTCCCATCGAGCTGACCAGGAGTGGCGCCGGGCCAGCCGCGCTGGCCGGATTGTTTGCTGTTGCCTCGGTCCTGACCATCACACTGCAGCTGCCCATCTCCCGGCTCACCCACAGGCTGGGTCCGGGCAGGGCTCTGACTCTCGGCTTCACCCTCAAAGGCCTGGCCTTCGCCACCATGGCTGTGCTCGCCCAGTACCCGTCCGCCGGGGCATTGCAGCTCCTGCCGCCGCTCCTGCTGGTGTCCGGGCTCTGCCTCGGACACATGTGCATCGGACCCGTAGCCATGCCGCTCGTCCTTGATTTTGCCAACGGCCGGCCCACCGGCATCTACTACGGACTCCTGGCGAGCATGGGCGGGTGCGCGGTGTTGCTGGGGAACCTTGCCCTGGGACCGCTCTACGCCGGCGCCACCCAACCTGGACAGGACGCCGTCTGGCCCTGGGCGGTGATGGCGGCACTCATGGTGATTCCCGCCGTCGGACTTTCCAGGCTGCTCCCCACCAAACACTAGGGCCGGGGCCTCTCCTTAGCCCGGCAAGAAGTGCATGAAACCCTACAGAAGGAACAGGTGCTCCCCCATGTCAAAATTCCCTCTCCGTCCGGCAGTAACAGGAATGTCAGCGCTGCTGCTGGCCGCCACGCTGACAGGATGCTTCTCGCCGGGAGCCGGACAAACGGCAGAAGGCGGCGATGGTGCCGGCCGCATCAAACTGGCCATGCTCCAGCCACCGCGGTCCGGGCTCTCACCGCTCAGCGACGACGCCTTCAAACTGTCCCGCTGGAAAACTGCGGAGACGCTGGTGGAGCTGGACGAACTCGGGGAGGCGAAACCGGCGCTGGCAACGGCATGGCAGCAAAATGACGCAACCACCTGGCGTTTCGCCCTGCGCGAGGGGGTGCAGTTCCATGACGGGACGGCCATGACCTCAGCGGAAGCGGCCGCATCCCTGACCGCCGCTGCAAACGCCAGCCCCAAGCCGAGGATCCTGGACGGCGTGGAACTCACAGCGCGGGCGGACGGTCCCGCGGCCGTCGTGGTTTCGACCGCGGCGCCGGACCCCCTCCTGCCGCAGCGGCTATCCAGTCCGCAGCTGGCCATCCTCGCGGCCTCGGCATACAAGGAAGGCGGCACGGTGAGTCCGGTCAATGCCGGCACAGGCCCCTTCCGGTTGGTTTCGGTGGACGGCACCTCGTCCGCCCGGCTGGACCGGTTTGACGGGTATTGGGGTGAGGAGGCGGAAGCCGACGGCGTGGATGTGCAGTTCGTGCCGGACGGGATCGCCAGGGCTGCCGCCATCCGGACCGGTGGCGCGGATATCGTGGAGGCGATCCCGGTGGGCCAGGTAGCACGGGTCGACCCCGCCCTGGTGCACGAGGTGCCCATGCCCAGGACCAACACGCTGTACCTGAATACTGCTTCGGGCCCTTTTGCTGACCCGGCCGTCAGAGCCGCTGCCCGCAACGCCGTGGATGCCGGCACTGTCGTGGACAGGGTTTACGAAGGACGTGCTGACCAGGCTGAGGGCTTGCTCGGTCCTGCCCTGCCCTGGGCAGCCGGAGAACGCAAGAATGACACCTACGTGGAAGCGATGGCCGGCAGGGTTGCCGCCACCGCCGTCCAGGGGACGCCCATCCGGCTGGGCACGTTCACCGACCGCGCCGAACTGCCCGAAGTCGCCGTCCAGCTGGAGCAGCAGCTGGAATCCGCAGGGTTCGTGGTGGAGCAGGATGTCCGGGAGTACCAGCACATCGAGGCGGACGCCCTGGCCGGGAAGTTCGATGCCTTCATTCTCTCGCGAGCCACCGTGCTGGATTCCGGCGACCCGGTGGCTTACCTCTACAGCGACTTCTCCTGCAACGGCTCCTTCAACATCTCCCAGTTCTGCGATCCCGGCGTTGATGCTGCCTTGGTTAAGGCAGCAGGGATTCCCGCCGGTCCCGAGCGCCGGGCTGCCATAGCCGCCGCCGAGAGCCTGATCCTGGCCCGCGACGCAGCCATCCCGCTGCTCCACGAGCGCGTCATCCAGGGCGAATCCTCGCGGGTGGGCGGCGTCGAGCGGGATCCGCGGGAACGGGCGCTGATTACGGGCCGGACTTCAGTGACCGGCAGCACGGGTGCCAAAGACTGATGACAACGGTTCCCGCCCTGGTGAAAGTCGCTGCTTCGCGCATCCTGGCGTTGCTGGGGCTGGTGGCACTCATCGGCATGATGCCGTGGCTCTCGGGCCGCGGCGCGGAGTACACCATCCTCCGGGCCAGATACTCTGACCGGGAACCAACGCCGGAGGCCCTGGCCGCTGTCCGTGCGGAGCTTGGCCTGGAACAGGGCCCCGTTTCCCTGCTTCAGTCCTGGGGCCACGGAATCTTCACCGGCGACCTGGGCACATCATGGATCAGCAACACTCCGGTGGCGCCCGGTATCGCTGCGGCGCTGGGTGTTTCCGTCACGTTGATGGTTTTCGCCATCGCTGCAGCCTCGCTTATTGCCGCTCTGATTTGCGTCCCCGCGGTGACGGAAGGGCTGCGGCAGCGGCCGAGGCCGGCGTCGGGGGCCCTGTCCGCCGCCCTTACCTCCCTGCCGGAATTCCTGCTGGCCGCCGTGCTGCTGGTGGTGGGCGGCGTTTGGCTGCAGTGGTTTCCACCTTTTGGCTGGAATGGCGCCGAGTATGCCGTGCTGCCGGCGCTTGCGCTGGGGATTCCGGCCGGCGGGCTCATGGGCCTCCTGCTGTCCGACGCGATCCGCGCGGGCTTCGCGGAGAAGTGGGTGGCCACGTGGCGTACGGCCGGGGCAGGACCCCTGCGGTTGACCGCAGCAGTGCTCCGGCGGGCGCTGCCGGCCGTTCTGCCGCAGATCGGCCTGGTGCTCATCGGACTCACGGGCGGGGCTGTCGCAGTGGAGAAGGTCTACGCCATCCCGGGCCTCGGCCGGACGCTGCTGGGCGCCGCCGGCGCCCAGGACATTCCCACCCTGCAGGCGGGCATGCTGGCGCTGATGGGGCTCGCCCTGCTGGTAGGAACGTTGACGACGGCGGCCCGGCACCTCCTGATCGGTCCTGCGGTTCGTTTCGGCACGCTTCCGCTGGCGGAGCCGCCGCGGTTCGGCAGCCGCCGCCAACTGGCCGTGCCTGCGGTTGCCGGCGGGACGCTGGCGCTCGTCACTTTGGCCGGGCTGGCGCGCGACCCGTTCGCCTCTGCCCACCCCAGGCTGGCGGCACCCACGTGGTCGCTTCCCTTCGGTGCCGACGCCAGCGGTCGCGATCTCCTCGCCCGGGTGGGGCACGGCGCAGTGGGAACACTCGGGACCGCGCTGGTAGTGGTGCTGGTGTGCCTGGCCGTGGGAATTGCCGTCGGGCTCTTCCCGCTGGCCGCCACCGGCCCACTGGAGGTGGCGAACGCGGCACCCCCCATCCTGGCCGGCCTGGTTGTTGCAGCTGTCACCGGCCCGTCGGCCCACGGCGCAGCGCTGGCTGTTGCCGCCGTGAGCTGGGCACCCCTTGCTGCCCATACGGCAGCACTTGCACAGGAAGCCCGGGCGCAACCCTACGTGCAGATCCTTCCGGTGCTGGGGGTGGGGCGGGCGCGGATCATGCTGCGCTACATCCTGCCTGCGGTGCTGAAGCCTCTCCTGCGGCACGCAATGCTCCGGTTGCCGGGGATCGCACTTGCCCTGGCTGCCCTCGGATTCCTGGGGCTGGGACCCCAGCAGCCTTCACCGGAATGGGGCCTGATCCTGGCTGAGGGCATCAGCTATGTGGAGCGTGCGCCGTGGGCGGTTTTGGCTCCGGCCTCCGCGCTCGTCCTGGCATCGGTGCTGGCTGTGGGACTGGCCGGCGCCGGAAGGATTTCCCCGACGGCACGGCAGGTGGAATGCGGTGACCGGCCACCGGCATCTGGCAAAGGTAACGGAGGATTGCCCGATTAGGCGCAGAAGGTGATGGAGCGTTGCTGTGGGGAGCAAAAATTTGGCCCCTCTCAGACGCAGCAGAAAACCCGCCGCCTGCACCGTTTCGGCGCGGGCAGCGGGCCCAATAACTGAAGTCAGCCCTGATCCACGTGGATCCGGGTACTGAAAAAGAAGCGCATCACACGGCTGTCCGGGTTACGGCAACAGCACCATGCAACAACTAGCCGATGCGACGGGTGTCCACCTCGTCGTCGTCTTCTTCCAAATCATCCGCGTACTTGTCCACATAAGCCGAATAGTCCGGCTCGACCGGCTCATTCGCGTAATGGCTCGCGGGACGGCTGCTCGGGCCCGTCAGCTCACGCTGAAGTGCCGAGTAGTCAGTGTTCGGGGAGTAGTACTTGATGTCCCGAGCCTGCTTGGTAGCTTTTGCCTTTTGACGGCCGCGCCCCATGGCGTGACCCCCTTTTGTACTTGGACCGGAGGTGGTCACCTTGGCATAGGTGAGGCCCCGGAATGTTTGGTCAATTTGTCGTACACCTAGATTACATGCTTTCGACAGTGCCCGCTTGCCACACAGGCTCCCGGAAGGTGGCTTGCGTTACCAGCCAGGGCTCGAGACCGCGAGTTTCCAGCATTTTTCTTCGGTAGAGTCACTTAAACAACTGCTGATACACCGGCCGCAAACCGGCTGCCGCCGCGGAGAGAACGCAGGAGGATGCAACCCCCGTGAATGACCAGGACGTCCCGCCGAAGCCCGCCGCGCCACCGACCAGCGGGCTCCCGCGCGTCCCTGCGCCGGCAGCGCAGCCTGTCCTGCATCCGCAGATGCAACCGCAGGACGAGGCCCCATCACGCCCCAGCCGCCTGAACCGCCGGGCGCTCTGGATAGCAGTCTTTGTCGCCGTCCTGCTGGCCGTCATCGGCGCACTGGTGTGGCTTGCCCTCTGGCTGAACTCCAACCCGGGTGCAGACGATTCCGGCAGCGAAACTTCTGGGGTGCTGGAAACCACGGCCACCACACCCGCCACGCCGCTGCCCTTGCCCCGCGAAGGAGTGCAGCCTCCGGACTATGCGTTGGGTGACTGTTTCAAGGATTTCGACCCGGAAGCACTGGCCTCCACCGTGGTGCCCTGCGACACCGGGCACTCCGCCCAGCTTGTGGCGTTGTACCGGTATCCGGAGGATGCGGCCTACCCCGGAGCCGATGCGCTGAAGGCCAAGGCACTCGAGGCCTGTCAGGCCGCCCGGCTTGGCCCGGCAGCCAACCTGGTCCAGCTGAACTACCAGCGCAGCTTCCCCAGCAGCACCAGCTGGGAATCCGGGGACCGCAGGGTGGACTGCTACGTGACCGCACCCGGCGGCAACGTGATCAACGCCAGCGTGTTGCCCTAGCGGCGAGGGCCGCCAGGGCAACACCCTGCAGTTAGTCCTTCCGCCGGACCGAGAGCCCGCTGTTGGGGACCCCCGTCAGGGCGTCCACGTTGCCCGCGGAGAGCTCGCCCAGGTCTGCTGCCGTGTCCACGAGCACCGTATCGCCGTCGCTGATCTCGCCGGCAAGGATGGCCTTGGCCAGCCGGTCGCCGATCTCGCGCTGCACCAGGCGGCGCAGCGGCCGTGCCCCGTAGGCTGGGTCGAAACCGGAGAGAGCAAGCCAGGCCTTTGCGCCGTCGGTGACTTCCAGGGTGAGTCGCCGCTCGTGCAGCCGCCGTCCCAGTTCCGCCACGTGCAGCTCGACGATGTGCGCCAGCTCCTCGACGCTGAGCGCATCGAACAGCACAACCTCGTCCAGCCGGTTCAGGAACTCGGGCTTGAAGGACGCGTTGACGGTGGCCATGACTGCGTTCCGCTTGGCCTCGGCATCCAGCGACTGGTCCACCAGGAACTGGCTGCCCAGGTTGGAGGTCAGCACCAGGATCGCGTTGCGGAAGTCTACGGTCCGGCCCTGGCCATCGGTGAGGCGGCCGTCGTCGAGCACCTGCAGAAGGATGTCGAACACCTCGGGGTGGGCCTTCTCCACCTCGTCCAGCAGCACCACCGAGTAAGGACGACGGCGGACCGCTTCGGTGAGCTGGCCGCCCTCCTCGTAGCCCACGTATCCCGGAGGGGCGCCCACGAGGCGGGCGACGCTGTGCTTCTCGCCGTACTCGGACATGTCGATGCGCACCATGGCGCGCTCGTCGTCGAACAGGAATTCCGCCAGCGCCTTGGCGAGCTCGGTCTTACCGACGCCGGTGGGGCCCAGGAACAGGAAGGAACCGGTGGGGCGGTTGGGGTCGCTGATCCCGGCCCGTGCGCGCCGGACGGCGTCAGAGACGGCAGTAACGGCCTTCGTCTGGCCGATGAGCCGCTTGCCGAGTTCCTCCTCCATGTGGAGCAGCTTCTGGCTTTCGCCCTGCAGCATGCGCCCTGCGGGGATACCTGTCCAGGCGGAGATGACCTCGGCGATGTCCTCTGCCGTCACTTCCTCGGCCACCATTTGTGATGACTTGTCGGCAACGGCGGCCTCGGCTTCCGCGGCGGCGTTCAGCTCGCGCTCCAAGGCAGGGATTTCGCCGTACTGGATGCGCGACGTCGTCTCCAGGTCACCTTCGCGGTAGGCCTTGTCAGCGGCACTGCGCAGTTCGTCCAGCTTCGCCTTGAGGTCACCCACCCGGTTAAGCCCGGCTTTCTCCGCCTCCCAGCGGGCGTTCAGCGCTGCGAGCTCCTCTTCCTTGTCCGCCTTGTCCGCACGGAGCGCCGCAAGGCGTTCCACGGAAGCAGCATCGGTTTCGCCTTCGAGGGCGAGCTCCTCCATGGTGAGCCGGTCCACCTGGCGCCGCAGCTGGTCGATCTCCTCAGGCGCGGAGTCGATTTCCATCCGGAGGCGCGACGCTGCCTCGTCCACCAGGTCGATCGCCTTGTCCGGCAACTGGCGCCCGGAAATGTACCGGTTGGACAGCGTGGCTGCGGCCACCAGGGCGGAGTCGGCGATGGACACTTTGTGGTGCGCCTCGTAGCGTTCCTTGAGGCCGCGGAGAATGCCGATGGTGTCCTCCACGCTGGGTTCACCAACGTACACCTGCTGGAAGCGGCGTTCCAGGGCCGCATCCTTCTCGATGTTCTCGCGGTACTCATCCAGGGTGGTGGCGCCAATCAGCCGCAGTTCACCGCGTGCCAGCATGGGCTTGAGCATGTTGCCGGCGTCCATTGAGGAATCACCGGTGGCGCCTGCCCCTACCACCGTGTGGATCTCGTCGATGAAGGTGACGATCTGGCCCTCGGAGCCCTTGATCTCCTCAAGGACCGCCTTCAGGCGCTCCTCGAACTCACCGCGGTACTTCGCGCCGGCAACCATGGACCCTAGGTCCAGAGAAATCAGCGTCTTGCCGCGCAGGCTTTCCGGCACGTCGCCGGCCACCATGCGCTGCGCCAGCCCTTCGACCACGGCGGTCTTACCAACGCCGGGCTCGCCGATAAGCACCGGGTTGTTCTTGGTGCGTCGGGACAGGACCTGGACCACGCGCCGGATCTCGGAGTCGCGGCCGATCACGGGGTCCAGCTTGCCTGCGCGTGCCATGGCAGTAAGGTCAGCGCCGTACTTCTCGAGCGCCTGGAAGGTGTTTTCCGGATCCGGGCTGTCCACCTTGCGGTCGCCGCGGACGCCCGGCAGGGCAGCGAGGAGCGCTTCATGGGAGGCGCCGGCGTCGCGCAGCAGGCGCGCGGCAGCATCATTGCCGGCCGAGAGGCCAAGCAGGAGGACTTCGGTGGAGACGAAGGTGTCGCCCAGCCGGTCCGCCTCTTCCTTGGCGTTCTGGATGGCCTGCAGCGCCGGCCGTGAGAGCTGTGCCTGCTGACTGGAGCCGCCGGAGGTGGCGGGCAGGTTCTTGATGGCACTGCTTGCCTGGACGCTGACGGAATCAACGTCGGCTCCGGTGGCGCGAAGCAGCGCAACCGCCACTCCCTCACGCTGGTCCATCAGCGCCTTGAGCAAGTGCGCGGGCTCCACTTGCGGGTTCCCGGCCGTGGAGGCGTTCATGGCCGCAGCCGAAAGAGCCTCCTGGCTCTTGGTAGTGAATTTGACGTCCAAAGAGAGCTCCTTTCGGGGACAGTTTTTCTAAGTTGAGTGTACTACGCTCAAGTTTGCTGTGGGACGTTATCCCGTCATTGTTTTCCTACAGCGAAACAGGCTGTGGCATTCCCCGGAACAGGCGGCCGGCCCTACTTGGGCTACCGGCAGCCAGGCCCGGTGAGGCCCAGGTGCCGACCGCCCGTTCCCCTTCCGCCCCTTGGGCCCTAGGATCGGGCGTATGCCCGGAGACAGCGCGCCGCGGCACAACCCGGAACGCAGCAATCGAGAGGGGACAGTCGATGAATAAGTTTGTTGTTCTTTACTTCGCAGCGCAGTCAGCCCAGGAACAGATGGCGGAGAGCTCGCCGGAGGCCGCGCAGGAGGGCATGAAGGCCTGGATGGAGTGGGCCGGGCGCGTCGGCGATGCCATGGTGGACATGGGGACTCCGCTGGGTGCCGGGAAGGAAATCACCGCCACCGGGACAGCGGAAACCAGCACGGGTGTGGCCGGCTACAGCATCATCCAGGCCGACGACCTCGCCGGCGCCCAGGCCCTGCTGGACGGCCACCCCCACCTGATGATGCCCGGCGCCAGCATCCAGGTGTACGAATCCCTTGACCTGCCGGGCATGTAACCCCCAAACAGGGAGTTTCTGGGCAGATATGCAGGTTTTAGGCCATATCCGGACAGGAACTCAGGTCTCGTAAAGGGATACCGCGGCGGCTTTCACCACAAAATGCACAGTCATGCCCGGTACCAAGCCAAGGTCGGCCAGGGCGGAAGGGGTGATGTCGGCCGCCATGCCATCGCCCCTCACCCGGATTTGGTCCCCGTGCGGCTCAAGGTCCGTGATGGTTACCTGGAAAGAATTGCGGGGGCTTCCGTGCGCGTCCGTGAGGAACACGGAAACGGCCGACGGCGGGAATACGGCTGCCGCTGCCCGGTCCGCCGGGATGGGGTCCTCCGCATGGCCGGCGACGTGCAGTCCCTGCCTGCTGAGGACCCCGTCCCCGACAAGGGTTCCGGGGATGAAGTTGAGCCCGGCCAGTCCTGCTGCGAAAGCGCTGTGCGGCCTTTCCAGGACCTGCCGGGTAGGGCCTTCCTCGGCGACCCGGCCGTTTTCCAGGATGACTACCCTGTCCGCGAGCATCAGCGCGTCCAGGACATCGTGGGTGACGATGATGGCCGGGCGGTCCGCCAGGACGCGCTTGAGCAGGCGCCGGAGCAGCGGGGCTGAGTGGATGTCCAGGGCCGCCATGGGTTCGTCCAGCAGCAGCAGCCCGGGATCAGCAGCGAGCGCCCGGGCCACCGCCACCCGCTGGGCTTGGCCGCCCGAGAGTTCTGGGGGCCGGCGTGCCGCAAGATGCGCTGCCTCCACTTCGGCCAGCCAATGCCTGGCTTCAGCTTTGGCCCGACCCTTGGGCGTTCCCGTGCTGCGGGGTCCAAACGCCACATTGTCCACGGCAGTGAGGTGCGGGAAAAGCAGCGGCTCCTGCGCCAGCAGCGCGGTCCCGCGGTGGTGGGGTGCGGTCCAGCGGTCATCTCCCGCGCCCGCACGCGCGGCGGCAACGTGGACGCCATCCGCGGGGATGTCGCCCAGCTGAAACAGCGGGCGGCCGTTCAGTTCAGCCCGTCCGCTGTCCGGTCGGATCAAACCGGCGATGACCGAGAGCAGCGTCGACTTGCCCGCGCCGTTGGGACCCATCACCGCCACGGTTTCGGCAGGACCGAGGGAAAGGGAGACGTCGAAGCCCCGCTCCCCCACTGCTGCCTGGAACGAGAACGTCACGTGACCTGCCCGTCCGCCGCGGCAGCCGCCGTCGGCCGTTCCCCGGAAGATGCTCCGCGCCGTGCCGCACCAGCCGGGCGGCGGTAGGCGAGTGCCACCACGGCAACTGCCACGGCCACCAGCACCAGGGAAAGCGCGACGGCGGCGTCCGGGTCAGTCTCGCGCTGCAGGTAGATTTCCAGCGGCAGGGTCCGGGTCACCCCCTGCAGGCTGCCGGCGAAGGTGAGCGTGGCGCCGAACTCACCCAGGCTGCGGGCGAAGGACAGCACCGCCCCGGAGGCCAGGCCGGGCAGGACCAGGGGCAGTGTGACGCGGCGGAAGACGGTTCCGGGGGATGCGCCGAGCGTGGCCGCCACCGCCTCATAGCGGTGGCCGCCGGTCCGGAGCGCCCCTTCCAGGCTCACCACCAGGAACGGCAGCGCCACGAACGTCTGCGCCAGGACCACTGCCGTGGTGGAAAAGGCAACCTGCAGTCCCAGCGCTTCCGTGGTGCCGCCCAGGAGACCCTGCCTGCCGAAGGTGTACAGGAGGGCGATGCCGCCCACCACGGGCGGCAGGACCAGCGGCAGCAGCACCAGCGAGCGCAGGAGTCCCAGGAACGGAAACCTGCCGCGCGCCAGGACCACCGCCAGCGGCACGCCCAGCACCACGCACAGGACCGTGCTGGCCGCGGATGTCCGCAGGCTCAGGCCCAGGGCCGACACCGCGGATTCGGAGGTGACCAGCGGAAGGAAGTTGGCCCAGTCCACCCGTCCAACTATGGCCACGAGAGGGAGGACCACCACCAGGGCGGCCAGCACAGCCAGGGTGTAGATCCAGCGGGGAACGCCGGTATAGGCATGGTGCCGGGGCTGCCGCTTGCTGCCCGTCATGTCATGTCCGCCATTCCGTCCGCGTCATTCGCCTGGCCCAAAGCCGGCGGCCGCCAGGACTTCCCGGCCCTCGGGGCCGGTGACCAGGTCCACGAACCTGGCGGCCGCGGCCTGGTTCCTGCTGCCGGCCAAGGCCGCGATGGGGTAGGTGTTGACTGCGCCGGCCGCCTCCGGGAAGGCGATGCTTTCCACCTTGCCGCCGGCCGAGCGGATGTCCGTGACGTAGACCAGCCCGGCGTCGGCCTCTCCAGAGACGACCTTGCCCAGGACGTCGGTCACCGAGTTTTCCTCGCTGACGGGGCTGAACTTTATTCCACTTTGTTCTGCCACGGTGGCGGCTGCTGCCCCACAGGGCACCTGCCTGGCGCACGCCACGAGTTTTATGCCGCTGGCGGCCAAGTCCCTGAAGGAACTGATGCCTGCCGGGTTTCCCGTGGGAACCGCGATGGCGAGGGTGTTGGTGGCGAAGGCACGGGGCTCGCCCTGCACCAGGCCCGCATCCTGCAGCTTTCCCATGTTCCGCGTGTCCGCCGAGGCAAAAACGTCAGCGGGAGCACCCTGACTGATCTGGGTGGCCAGGTCCGAGGAGCCGGCAAAGCTGAGGGCGACGCTGGTACCGGGGTTCTCCTGTTCGAACCGTTCCGCAAGCTCCGTGAAGCTCCCTTTCAGGGATGCTGCGGCGAAAACAGTGAGCCTTTCCTGGTCCTCGCTGTTTGCTGCGTTGCCCGCTGCGCCGCTGCCGGCGCACCCGGCGAGGAGCCCGGCCATGAGCACCGCGGCCAGTGCAGCTGAGGTTCTGGTTGCCCTCATCAAGCTGCGCCCTTCCCCTGGGGCGTTTCGACGATCACCGTGGTTGCTTTGACCACGGCAGTGGCCACCGAGCCCAGCTCCAGTCCAAGATCGCGGACGGCTTCGCTGCTCATCAGGGACACCACGCGGAAGGGTCCGCACTGAAGTTCCACTTGGGCCATCACCTTGTCCGCAGTGATGCCCGTGACCAGGCCGACGAACCGGTTGCGGGCCGAACTGCCGGTGCGGTGTGGATCATCCGGCAGCTGCGCGAGTTTCTGCGCGTGTTGGGCCAGTTCAAGGCCGTCCACCGCCAGCCGGCCGGCGTCGTCCCGCAAGGGGGTCAGCGAACCGTTGTCCGTCCAGCGGCGCACGGTGTCATCGCTGACACCCAGGAAACGGGCGGCTTCCGAAACGCGAATAATCGTCATTTCCACAGCATAAGGCGCAGATGCGGAAAAAATTCGGGTAAGGGAGCTCATATTCGGATTATGACTGGCCGGCAGGAGCCGATCCGGCCGCACCAGGCCGGATTAGACTTCCTCCATGGCCATCTACATCGACCCGCCCCTTTGGCCTGCCCACGGAACGCACTTTTCCCATCTGGTCTCGGACGAGTCGCTGGCGGAGCTGCATGAGTTCGCGGCGGCGGCCGGCGTTCCGGAGCGGGCGTTCGACGGCGACCATTACGACGTCCCGGAACGCCGCTTCGATGACCTGGTGGCAGCGGGCGCCGTCCCCGTGGAAGCCCGCATCCTGGTCCGCAAGCTGATCGCCAGCGGCCTGCGCATTCCCGCCCGCCAGCGGAACAAAGCACTCAAAGTGCCCCTGCGGAACCGGTGGGACGCCATCATGCCCGGCCACGACGCGCTTTTCCTGGACCTGCTGGACCGCTGGAGCGAGCCGCACCGCCACTACCACGGCTGCACGCATCTGCTGTCCATACTCGAATCGCTGGACCTGCTTACCGAGCCGGCCGACCCGCCGCGCACGGTGCTGCTGGCCGCCTGGTTCCACGACGCCGTCTACCGTGGCGTGCCGGGGCAGGACGAGGAAGAGTCTGCCCTGCTCGCCAAGGACCGCCTCCAGGCCGCCGGACTGCCGTCAGTGGAGGCTGCCGAGGTCAGCAGGCTTGTCCTGCTGACGCGGGACCACCGCCCGGAGCCGGGGGACGACGCCGGCGCCCTCCTTTGCGACGCTGACCTTTCCGTTCTCGGCGGCGAACCGGACGAATATGCACGCTACGTGGCTGACGTCCGCCAGGATTATGCGCACGTCGGTGACGCTGACTTCGCTGCGGGACGTGCCGCCGTCGTACGCCGCCTGCTGGAACTGGACCCGCTGTTCCACGGCGGCCGCGCCCGGATGCTGTGGCTGGAGCCTGCGCGGCGGAACCTGCGCGCCGAACTGGGCCTTCCAAGCCGCTGAGCTGGGCCTTTACGTCCGCGGGCGCCGGTGCAACACTTCTCGGATGACCTTGCGCATCCAGGCCCTCTGCATCGACTCCACCGATCCCCGCATCCCTGCCGCCTTCTGGGAGAAAGCTTTGGGCTGGCGGCGGACCCACGAGGAGGACGACGAGATCGTCCTGGAGCCGCGGGCGGGCAGCCCGGAAGACGGCGTGGCGCCGGATCTGCTGTTCCTCAAAGTACCTGAGCGCAAGGAGGCCAAGAACCGGCTGCACCTTGATCTTCGGCCCGCGGACAGGGATGCAGAAGTGGCACGGCTGGAAAGCCTGGGCGCCAAACGGGTGGACGTGGGCCAGGGCGCGGAAGTGAACTGGGTGGTGATGGCGGATCCGGACGGCAATGAGTTCTGCGTGCTGCGGGCCCTGCGGCCGGACGAAATGGCCGGCTGACCCAGTCTGGAAGTCCCCCGGCCTGGCGCTCCGCCTACCGGTAGGAGGTGACGAACGGCTGGCTGGTGGGCACGATCTGCTTGCCCAGCGGCATCAGGGACACCGGAATGAGCTTCAGGTTGGCGATTGCCAGCGGAATGCCAATGATGGTGACTGCCATGGCGAAGGCTGTGACCACATGGCCGATGGCGATCCAGATGCCGGCCACCAGCAGCCAGATCACGTTGCCGAGCAGGGGGAAGACGCCGGTGCCGCCGGGCTTGTCCACCACAGTGCGGCCAAACGGCCAGAGGGTGTAGGCAGCGATCCGGAACGACGCGATGCCCCAGGGGATGGTGATGACCAGCAGGCAGCAGATGACCCCGGCCACGAAGTAGCCCAGCGCGAGCCAGAGCCCGCCGAAAACCAGCCAGATGATGTTGAGCAGTGCCTTCATCCATCCATTGTGCCCCTGGGCCACGGCGAAAAAGCTGGGGACTCCCCTGATTTATCACTGAACCGCCGGGCTGTGGCAGCCCCCTGCCGGGGATTCAGCCTTTCGCGGCGCGAACGAAGGCGCTGATTGCAGCCAGGTCCTTGACCCCCCGGGATGCCTCCACTCCGGAGGAAACGTCCACACCCCAGGCATGTGCCGCGGCGGAAGCCTGTTCCACGTTGTCCGGATCCAGTCCGCCGGCCAGCAGCCAGTGCCGCCCCTTGAGGACAGGGAGTGCCGCCACCGAGGCGTAGTCCCACGACTGGCCCGATCCGGGGACGGCGGCATCAATCAGGAGCAGGTCCTCTCCCCAGTCCTCCAGCTCCTCGGGCGCGGCATCAATGGTGACGGCCCTGATCAACTTCATGCCGGCGTCGTGCACGGTGGCAACATCTTCGCGGGAGCGCTGACCGTGAAGCTGGATCCATTCCAGTCCGGCAGCGCGGGCGATGGCAACGGCGTCGGCCACCGGCTCATCCCGGAAGACCCCGACGGGGGAAACCCCGGCCGGCACCTCGGCCCGCAGGGTAGCGGCCTGTGACGGCGAGACCACCCGGGCACTGGCAGTAAGGACGAAACCCACCGCGTCCGCCCCGGCATCCACTGCTGCGCGTACAGATTCCGGCGTGCTGAGACCACACACTTTGACGAACATTCCCGGCTCCTTCAGGCTGTTTTCGTGTTGTCCCCCCGCAGGAGAGTAGCAGGCGGGAATGGAAGCTGCCGAGACGGGGTGCGAGGCAGGGCAACTAGGCTGGGCACATGGAGATCATCCGCTTTGCCAGTCTCAAGCCCGAACCCTGGCGCAATGGGGGCGGAGTGACGCGGCAGCTTGCCAGCCATTCCGCTTCGGGGTCAGCCAATTCCGGAGACCGTTACGGCGGCTGGGACTGGCGGGTCAGCATCGCAGATGTCACCAAAGCCGGGGACTTCTCGCCGTTTCCGGGCATGGAGCGGGTCCTTACCGTGGTGGAGGGCGAACTCCTGCTGCTCACCGTGGACGGCGCCGAGCAGGCCATGGAGAAGTACCGGCCATTCCGGTTCCCGGGCGGCGCCGCCACATCCGCAAAACTGCCCACCGGTGACGTTCGGAACCTCAACGTCATCACCCGGAGCGGTGCCTTCAAGGGCTACACGTCCATCGTGGAGATCTCGAAGAAACGCGCCCACCCTCTCTTCGACGGGCAGCTCGGCGTGCTGCTGCAGGGCCAGGCCACAGCTGCTGACGAAACAACCGAGCCTGTGCCCCTGGACCGCTATGACGCGGTGGTGGGCTCCGACAGTGCTTCGCCGCAGGTCCTGGGCCGGGGGTTCCTTGCTGTGGTGTCCATCAGCCAGGTCACTGCACAGGGCTGAACTGGTCCACTGCCGCCACCGTCCCATGGTGGCGTGCCTCCTCGGCAGCGAAAACGGCAGCGTGGCTGACCAGGGACTCCTCCAGCCCGGACACCACGCCCGACCAGTCCCCGCTGGCCAGTGCCGCCACCCACGCCCCTACCAGCCCCCTGTCGCCGCCCTCATGGCGTTCGCCTCGTACCAGGGGGACGGCGGCGGGAACAGTGTGAACGGCGGTTTCTCCCGTCAGGAAGTCGTAGACGGAGATGGCTCCCGCCTCCACCGAGATTTCCCCGCGGCTGCCAAAGATCCTGGTCCGGCGCGGGCCTGCAGCGGTAAATGCCGTCGCAGTGAAGGCGGCGGTTACGCCGTTACCGTATTCGAGGTTCACCACCTGGTGGTCCACCACGTCGTTGTCCGAGGAGTAAACGCAGCGGCCGTAAGGCCCGGTTGCCAGCGCCTGCAGCAACGATTCCGCGGTGCCGCCGGGATCCACCACTTCGCTGAAGTGCGCCCTGGCGGGATCCGCTGCGGCACCGTTTTCCGGGCGGCCGGCCCCATAGATCCTGACGGCGGAGTACGGGCACTGCGGTTCCGCAGGGCAGTCGATGCAGCGGGGGGCGGCGCCCTCCGGTGCACCTTCAGGGCGGAAGTGGGCCAGTTGGCCGAAGGATGACACCCGCACGGGCTGGCTGCCGATGATGAAAGAGAGCCAGTCGACGTCGTGGGTGCACTTGGCGAGCAGGAACGGACTTGAGTCCTCCTCCCGGCGCCAGTTTCCCCGGACATAGGAGTGCGCGAAATGCCAGAAACCCACCGGTTCCAGGTGCTGGACGGAGATGATCCGGCCCACCGCACCCTCGGCCAGGAGCTGCCGCAGCAGGGCGGTCAGCGGTGTGTAGCGCAGGACATGGCAGACCGTAGCGCTGACTCCCGTGTCCCGGGCAAGCTGTGCCAGCGCTGCGCACCCGGCCGGGTGGACGGCCACGGGCTTCTCCAGGAGGATCGGATAGCCCAGCATGGCCGCCGCCTCAAAGGGCCCCTCATGCTCGCGGTCCGGGGTGGCAATGATGACGGCATCCGCGGAAGGCCGCGCTGCCAGCATCGATTGCCAGTCCTCGAAGACGCCGGCCGGGGGCACGTGGAGTTCAGCGGCCAGGTTCTCACGGAGGGTCCGCCGCGGCTCGGCAATACCCGCGATGGTGGCCTGGCCGGTGGCGGCGGCAAGCCGGGCATAGGCCGCGCCCCTCGCTCCGGCACCTGCCACGAGGAGCCGCACCGGTTGCCGGGAAGCCGCAATTCCCCGCCCTGGCTCCGCCACCGGTCATCCGTTCTCAGGGTTGTCGGTAAGCCATTCCAGGGCAACAGCGGCTGTCCATGACTGGTCCATGCTTCCGAGCGGCTCGCCGGTGAACGGCTCGTAGTACTCCGCGAAGTGGCCCTCCATCAGCTGGGCCAGGGACGCTTCACGCAACTGGCGGTAGCGCTTGTCGTCACCGCGCCTCCGCAGGCAGTGGGCCAGGTACCAGTTCATCACCGGCCAGACCGGTCCGCGCCAGTACTGCCGCGGCTTAAGGCCCTCATAGGTGGTGGAGGTGGAGGCAGGAAGGGGAAAGGCCAGGCGCGGATCGCCGGTCCAGTCCGGCCCCTCGAAGATTTCCAGCTGCCGTTCCAGGAGTGCCTGGTCCGCGGTGGAGATGAGGGGCGCGAACCCGGCCATGGTGGGCAGCCCGATCCATTCCCCGGTGAGCACATCGCGGTCCCGCGCGAGCCCTGTCTGCCCGTCCACGCTCCTGTCAACGCCGTCGCGGAATTCCCTGGCCCACTGCCGCAACCGGAGTGCCTCCTCCGGCAGGCCGAATTGCTCTGCCAACACGGCAAGGTCCTCATTCGCGGCGGCGAAAATGGCGGACATGAACACGTCCTTTACCTGGAAGGCCATCACCCCGGGCAGTCGGGCGTCATCAAAGCCCACGTCCGCCATCTGCTGCACCAGCCACAGGTAACGCCTGTACTCCTCGTCGCTGGGCCGCTGGCTGTGGTCGGTGACCTTGAGGGTATCAGTGCGGACAAACGGCTCCATCTCTCCGGACTTCACCCTGGAGTACGGGCCGTCGAAGCGGGGTGAATTGTCCATCCCCGATTCCCAGCCGTGGTAAATCGTCAGCAAGCCCGAGCTGTCTCCGCCGCGGCAGTTGCGGAGCCAGGCGTGCCAGTCCACCCACTGCGGCAGGGACCGGCGGGCGAAATCTTCGGCGAGCCTGGCATCCTCGCCTCCCGCCGCCGTCGCCCGTTCCACAATGCGGCGCAGCATCGTGGCGTGCACCGGGGGCTGACAGATGCCGCTGGACTCCAGGCCCTCCGGTGAGGCACCGCGTGTCCCCCAGCGATCAACGTCGGGAAAGTAGCCGGGGACGTCGGAGAAGACGATGTGCGGGATCATGCCGCTGGTCCACTGCGCGGCCAGCAGGTAGTCCAGTTCCTGGATGGCACGGGCCACGCTCATTGTTGACAGCCCGGCGGCAACGAAGGCGGCGTCCCAGCTCCACATGTGCGGGTAAAGGTTGGGCGCGGCCGTCACCATGGTGCCGAGGTCGTTGGCACCCAACACGTCCCTGGCACGGCGGCCCAGCTCCGCCAGGTCCTGGATGGGATAACTGTCCCCTTCTGCCGGCAGGCTCATGCGGTGAGCCCCAGCTGGGTCTCCGTGTCAAAGAACCGAATGGCGGACTGGTCAAACCTCAGGCCGACCCTCTCTCCTGAAGAGACACGCACGGTGGAAGCAACCTGCACCTTAATGGTTTGCCCGCCGAGGTCCACTGTCAGCAGGGTGGCGTGGCCGAGGGGCTCCACCACCTCCACCGTGGCGTCCAGCGTCCCCGGTATTCCCCGCTGCTCAAGGTAGATGTTCTCGGCCCGGATGCCGACCATTACAGGGAGGCCGCCGGTCCGCGCCGTGTGGGCCAGGAATTCGGGGGCATCCGTGCTTTGCCCGGCGACTTCCAGGGCACCCTGCTGCGTGACGCGGCCTTCCAGGAAGTTCATTGGCGGGGAGCCGATGAATCCTCCCACGAACCGGTCCGCCGGCTCCTCATACACCGTGATGGGATGCCCCAGCTGCGCGATCTGCCCCTTCTTCATCACCGCGACCCGGTCGGACAGGCTCATTGCCTCAACCTGGTCATGGGTGACGTAAAGGGTGGTAGAGCCCAGCTGCTGGACAATCTTCTTCAGCTCCGCGCGGAAGTCCAGGCGCAGAAGGGCGTCGAGGTTGGACAGCGGCTCGTCCATGAGCAGCACATCAGCGTCCATGACGATGGCCCTCGCGACGGCGACGCGCTGCCGCTGCCCGCCGGAAAGCTGCGCGGGGTAGCGGTCAAGGTACGGGGTCAGTTGCAGCAGGTCCGCTGCCCAGGCGACCTTCCGCTCGATCTCGTCCCGGGGAACCTTCTTCATCACCAGGCCGAAGCCGATGTTGGTGCGTACCTTCCGGTGCGGGAAGACGGCGTAGGACTGGAACACCATGGACAGGTTCCGGTCCTGCGGCGGCAGGTAGGTCACATCCCTGCCCCCGATGGAGATGCTTCCCTCGTCCGGGAAGTCCAGTCCGGCCACCATGCGCAGCAGGGTGGTTTTCCCGCAGCCCGAGGGCCCGAGCAGCACCATGAACTCGCCCTCTGCAACCTCGAGAGAGACGTTGTTCGTGGCCAGCTCGGTGCTGCCGGGGTAGGTCTTGTGAAGGCCCTTGATGGAAATGTCAGCCATGGGACTACAGCCTCTCTGGAAAAGCAGTCAGCGGATGGTGGAGCCCCACATGTTGGTGAGGTAGCGGCGCATGAAGAAGATGAAGACCAGTGCCGGAACCACCAGCAGGAAGCCGCCGGCGAACCGGTAGGCCAGCGGTGATTCTGCGAGGGAAGTCAGGACCTGGGCTGGCAGGGTGCGCTGGTTCAGGGTAAGGATCGACGCGCCCAGGACTTCGTTCCAGGACATGACGAAGGTGAAGATCGACGCCGCGGCGATGCCCGGGATGGCCATGGGCATGACCACCTTGAGGAAGGCCTGCACGGGGCTGCAGCCAAAGATCCGGGCCGCTTCCTCGACGTCGCGGGGCACGCCCAGGAACACCGAGGACGTGATCAGGATGGTGGTGGGCAGCGCCAGTGCGGTATGGAGCAGCACGACGGCGATGACGCTGTCGTACAGTCCCGTTTGCAGGAAGAGCTGCGCCAGCGGCACCGAAAGCACCACGATGGGCAGGGCACGGGTGAACAGGAGGAAGAGCTGGTAAGGGTCCCTGCCCGGAAAGGCGAAACGCGCAACGGCGTATCCTGCCGGAACTCCGATGATCAATGACAGCAGGAGGGTGAAAATGCCTACTTGGACGGAGTTGATCAGGCCCCCCAGGATGCCGGTGGACTGCAGGAACGTTTCCATGGTTTCGAGCGAGAAGTTGTCCGGGATGAAGCTCAGCGGGAATTCCTGCAGTGCCGCCCTGCTGGAGGTGGCGGACAGTGCGATCAGGTAGATCGGTAGCGCCATGAAGAGCGTGATCACGATGCAGGCCGCCTGGAGCAGCATCCGGTTGCGGCGCTGCCTGGCCAGCGGCCTGCGGTCCACCTCCGGCTGCTGCCGGGCCGCTTGGGTTGTGGTCTCGGTGGTTTTCGTGTGGCTCATCGCGGGGCCTCCGACTGGTCTTTCAGGAGCTTGAGGTAGCCGATCGCCGTGATCATGGACACCGTCATGACCACCAGGGCGAGGGCGGAAGCGACGTTGGCGTCCTGCAGGCCGGTGTACCAGCGGTACGTCTCGCCGACCACCAGTGGGAAGTTCTGCCCGGTAAGGGCAAGCGCCACGGCGAAGGTCTGGAAGGCGAGGATGGTCCTGAGGATCAGGGCTGTCTGCAGGCTGGGACGCAGCAGCGGCAGGGTCACGTGCCAGAGCCGGTCCCAGAAGCCCGCGCCGAAGACGCCGGCCGCCTCCTCATAATCCTTGGGGATGGACTGCAGCCCGGCCACCACAATCACGAAGACGAGCGACGTGGCACGCCAGACCTCCGCAATCAGCACTGCCATGAACATCGAGGCGTAGTTGTCGTAGGCCAGCCAGGAGACGGGTTCAAGCCCAAAGGACGCCAGCAGCGAGTTGAGGTAGCCCCGGTCCGTGAAGACGGTCAGCCAGACCAGGCCGGCTGCGAGGTCGCTCACTGCGAGCGGGATGGCCCAGATGTAGAAGTAGGCCGAGGACCCTTTCGGCTTGGCCCGGATCAGCAGGGCCATGGCCAGTGCCAGGACGAACTGGATGGGAATCATCACCACGATCAGCAGCAGTGTGTTGCCGACGGATGACCAGAAGTAGGGGTCCTGTGTCATGCGGGTGAAGTTCGCCGTCGTCAGCCCTTCCGGGCCGCCGAACGCCTGCAGGATGCCGCTCACCATGGGCCAGCCGAAGAGCAGGGTCATGAAGACGATGGACGGGGCAATCAGCAGCATTGCCGCCGAGGTGCCCTTCTTCCTGGGCGGGCGGCCCCGCGGACCGGCCGGCCGGGGCTGGGGCCGTGCGGCTGCGGGGGCGTCGGGGGCAGCCATCACGCTACCTTGCACTGGTCAGCGTCGGGGTCCGGAGCCCAGCACGGCACGTTGAGCGTGTCCATGATGCTGGCAAGCTCCGCACCCTGCCGGTCCAGTGTGGCCTTGACGTCTGCATTGTTCAGGCAGATCTCCTGGAAGCAATTCTTGAACAGCTGTGAAACCTGCGGATCCTTGTCGCCCAGGCCAACGGGCGGGAGGGCAAGGATTGCGTCCCCGGCTTCCTGCTGCGCCTTGACTGCCTTTGCCTCCAGGGCGATGCCGCCCGGCAGGTCGCCTCCGATCTCCGTTTTCACGGTGGGGAAGAAGGCGTTGGACTTCAGCGTCTCGATCTGGGCTTCCGGCCTGGACAGTGCCTTGATCAGCGCAAACGCCTTGTCCTTCTCCGGAGAGCCCTGCGGCACGGCCATCCCGCCGACGATGAGCAGGTAGCCCTTGCCCCTCGGCCCGGACGGGGCCGGTACCATCAGCCAGTCGTCCGGCTTGTTTTGGACTGCGTTGATAAGGCGTGCCACGTGGTCCCACGCCACCAGGACCTCTCCGTTGCCCAGCGGCTCCTGCATGAAGTCGTAATTGGCGGAGGCCGGGTTCGTGTTGGCCCACAGGTCGCGCATGTACGTCCAGGCGGTGACAGCATCCGCGTTGCGGAACGTGGTGATCTGCCCGCCGGTGAAGCTGGGAAGGAGGAAGCCCTGGTAGAAGCGGTGATGGAGGCCCTTCGGACCGGCGGGAATCCCAAAGACGGGACGTCCCCCGTTCGCTGCCTTGGCCGCCTGCGCCCAGGCCAGGTACTGGTCGTAGGTGAGGTTGTTGACATCCGCTCCCGAGGGCAGCCAGTCTAGGGCCTTCTTGTTCACCGCCACCACGTAGGTGGCCTGGATCCATGGGATATACCGCGGTGTATCCGTGCCGAGCTTGGCCAGTTCCAGCAGGTCCTCCGAGTAACCGGCGGAGGAGAGGTCACTGGTGACGGAACTGAGGTCCTCAAACTGCGAGGCGAAGGGAACCAGGTCGCTGTGGAGGCCGCCGGCGATGCCCACCTCCACCTTTCCGGCGGCAAGCTGGGACTTCAAGGTGGTGTTGAAGACGCCGGTGTCCACGGGGTTGTAGGCCACCTGGATGTCCCCGGCGAACTTCTTAAGCGTTGACTCGTACTTCTGGCGTTCCTCGACCGGAGAAAACTGGGTGGACAGGAAGTTGACCGAGCCTTCACCTCCGCTGCCGCTGGTATTGACGCCGCAGGCTGCGAGCACGGGTCCGGTGGCCAGGGCCAGCAGTCCACCCTTCAGCAAGGCCCGCCGGCTGACGTCATTGTAAGCAAGATCGGACATTGGAGCCTCCTGCTGCGAGGGCAGATAGTATTTTTGTCTGATGGTCGATCATAATTGTGTGATCCAGACCACGTCAATGACGGGCAGCAGGATTGCCCGTTCCGGCCGAGAGGGGGGACAGCATGAACCAGCAGCGAACGCTGGTCGGGGGGTCGGGCCAGCCTCCCGTGGGACTGGCGACCAGCGCGGGACACCTTCTTCAGTTGCTCCGCTCGAGTGCAGAGGGATACAGCCGCTCTGCCCTGCTGGAGATCACAGGCATGGCACGGTCCACGCTGTACGAGCGGCTGGACGCCCTGTTCGCGGCCGGCCTGGTGTACGAATCGATCCCACTGCGTTCCCAGCGCGGCAGGCCGCCCCGCGCCCTTCGCTTCGATGACCGCAAGAAACTGGTGCTCGGCATCGAGATCGGACACACCCATGCGGGGATCCATCTCCTGTCCCTGGGCCGCAAGATATTGGCCTCCACCCGCTTGCCGATTGACATCAAGCAGCCCCAGGAGATTGTGATCAGCAACGTCATCGCCGATGCCCTCCGGCTGCTGGATGGAGAACAGCCGGTGGGGGCAGGAGTGGGACTTCCTGCACCGGTGGATCCCCTCCACCGGCTGGGACTCGAACGCACTGTCCTTGCCCACTGGGACCTGCAGCGCCTGCAGGAGGTGATGGAGGCCAAGCTCGACTGCCCGGTCCTGCTGGAAAACGATGCCCGCTCCATGGCGGTCGGGGAGGTACTGGACCCGCTCGAGTCCATTGTGGCGGTGAAGGTCAGCACCGGCGTGGGGTCCGGCATCATCGTCCGCGGCGCGCTGGTCCGGGGTGCGCACGGTGCCGCCGGCGACATCGGGCATGTGCGCATCCCGGAGGCCGCCGGCCGGCGTTGCCGCTGCGGCCGGGACGGCTGCCTTGCGGCGGTGGCGTCCGGGCGGGCCCTGCTGGCCGACCCAAGGTTTGCGCACTACGGGACGCTGCGGCAGCTCACCGATGGCTATGGCAGCGACCCGGTACTGAGAGCAGCGGTGGCAGAGGCGGGACGGGTACTGGGGCGGACACTCGCGGCGACGGTGGGAACCCTCAATCCCGGCCGCATCGCGGTCGGGGGCCTGGTGGGCGTCCTGCCGGAGTTCCTGTCCGCGTGCCGGCAGCAGATCCTCAGTGACGCTTTTGAACCTTCCCTGGTGGATCTGGAAATTGTTCCGGCGGACAGCCGGACCGCCACCGCCATTGGGCTGTGCAAGCTGGTGGAGGAAAGCCTCTACGCCCCGGAGCGCATCGAACAGCTGCTGGCACAGCGGGCAGGCTGAGAGCCAAGCCAGGCGGGAACCAGGACAGCCTCACCTATGCAAAGCAAGGCTTCCCACTCTGGCCCCGCAACAGGACCCTCCCTAGACTCGGGCTATGACCACTTCATCGTTCAACGCGCTCCTGTCCACGCAGATCGGCAATGAGTTCACGGCCTCACAGCAGTACGTTGCCGTGGCCACCTGGTTCGCCAACCAGGACCTCCCCCAGCTGGCAAAGTACTTCTACCGGCAGTCAGTGGAGGAACGGAACCACGCAATGATGATGGTGCAGTACATGCTGGACCGGGACATACCTTTCACCATCCCCGGCGTTCCCGCGGTCCGCAACGACTTCGCTTCCGTTACCGAGCCGCTGGCCCTTGCCCTGCAGCAGGAAAAGGACGTCACCCGCAACATCGAGGACCTGTTCCGGGCAGCCCGCGGCGAGAATGATGCACTGGGCGAGCAGTTCATGCTCTGGTTCCTCAAGGAGCAGGTGGAGGAAGTGGCTTCCATGACTACACTGCTGAACATTGCAGAACGGGCGGACAACCTGTTCGATATCGAGAACTTCATTGCCCGGGAAACCATCGGCGACGGCGGCCGGGACAGCGCCGCCCCCGAGGCAGCAGGCGGCGCCCTCTAAGACCTCCCCGGTGGTGAGGTTGGGCACCAGAGTGGCCCGCCGCCGTCGGCCGTTGCTACGCTGGAAACAAGGCCCAGCACCCGGGCCTCCGGACGACGGTTCAGTACCCGGCACACGACAAGACTGGCCAAAGGACTCCCCGTGTCGTGGCTGATACTCATACTCTCCGGCGCCCTCGAAGCCGTCTGGGCGGCAGCGCTGCACCGCGCGTCCCAGGCCTCGGGCCGCCGGCGGATCGCCCCCGCCGCCCTGTTCCTGGTCTCGGTGGCTGCCAGTACCGGCGGCCTGGCCGTCGCCATGCAGTCCATTCCCACCGGCACTGCCTACGCTGTCTGGGTGGGCGTGGGCGTGGTGCTGACATCCGCTTACGCCATCGTCACCAAGGTGGAGCGTCCGACGGCGGCACGCCTCCTGCTGCTGTCCGGCATCGCCGCGTGCGTGGTTGGCTTGAAGGTGGTGGCGTGATGTTCCGCCGTTCGATTCCGTGGCTGGTCCTGCTGGCCTCGGCGGTACTGGAGGCCGTGTGGGCCACGGCCCTGGGCCTGTCCGACGGTTTCAGCAGGCCGTTGCCCACCCTTGTTTTCGCCGTCACGGCCACCCTGAGCATGCTGGGCCTGGGCATGGCCATCAGGCACATCCCACTGGGCACGGCATATGCGGTTTGGGTGGGAATCGGCGCCGCGCTCACGGTCGCCTGGGCGATGGCCACCGGCGTGGAACCCTTCAGCGTGCTGAAACTGCTGTTCATCGCCGGGATCGTAGGCTGCGCTGCCGGGTTGAAGGCCCTGCCCGGAGGCAAGGAGCCGGACACCGCTGAGTCTCCCCGCCGTTAGGGAGCGCCGACGGCGTGTTCCGGCAAAACGCCGTCGAACGCTGCCTTTCAAAGCCAAGGGTGGGGAGACGCAGCGGATGCACGGACACTCGGTCTAGGCTTTTGGCATGGACTCCCCCGAGACAGCTGAAGCGTTAGACGCCCTGCGTCGGCGGCTGGTGCCCGGGGCACGGGTCATCCTGGGCATTGCCGGGGCGCCCGGCTCGGGCAAGTCAACCTTCGCGGATCGGATCCGGCAGCAGTTCGGCCCTGGACAGGCCGTGGTGGTGCCGATGGACGGCTTCCACCTGGGCAACGCGATCATCGACGGGACGCCCTTGCGGCAGCGCAAGGGAGCGATGGACACGTTCGACGCCGGCGGATACCTTTCGCTGCTCCGCCGTCTGGTGCGCCGGGATGAGCCTGTGGTGTACGCCCCGGAATTCCGCCGGACCCTTGACGAGCCGGTGGCCGCGTCGATCGCCGTCCCCGCGGAGGTTCCGCTGGTGATCACCGAGGGCAACTACCTGCTGATGGAGCAGGAACCCTGGAAGGATATCCGGGCACAGCTGGACGAGGTGTGGTTCGTGGATACACCGCAGGATCTGCGGCTCAGCCGGCTGGTTGACCGGCACGTCTCGTTCGGCATGGACCGGGCGGCCGCGGAGGCCTGGGCAAACGGCCCGGACGAGGCCAACGCCGTGCTGATCCAGGCAACAAGGCCTGCAGCAGACCGCGTTATCCCGTGGCACTAGCCCGGCCCCGAAGAATTGTTGACCCCGAAACAGGAGAACCGATGGCAGCAACCGTGAACCTCGGCGACAACCTCAACGTCAGCCCGCTCGGCTTCGGCGGCAAGGCACTCACCCCGGTCTATGGGGACGTGGATCCGGAGGATGCGCTCAGGACGCTGCACCATGCCGTCGACTCCGGCGTCAGCTTCATTGACACGGCGGATATCTACGGCGGGGGCAGCAACGAGGAACTGATCGCGCGGCTGCTGAAGGAGCGGCGGGACGAGGTGCAGCTGGCCACCAAGTTCGGGCTGGTGGGCACACCCGCGGACGGCTACACAGACATCCGGGGCGATGCCGGCTACATCCGGCATGCCGTGGACCGGAGCCTGCGGCGGTTGGGCACGGACGAGATCGACCTCTACTACATGCACCGCCGTGACCTCCGCGTTCCGATTGTGGAAACCGTGGAGGCCATGGCGGAGCTTGTGCAGCAGGGCAAGGTCAGGCACCTGGGATTGTCAGAAGTGACCGCCCAGGAGCTGGAAGAAGCCTCCGCCGTCCACCCCATCGCGGCGGTCCAGAGTGAATGGTCCATCTGGAGCCGCGACGTGGAACGCAACGTTGTTCCTGCCGCCGCCGCCCTGGGGGTGGGTTTTGTGCCGTATTCGCCGCTGGGCCGGGGATTCCTCACCGGCACCGTCGACGCCTCAAGCCTGGGCGAGAAGGACTTCCGGCGCCGTATCCCCCGCTTCGCCCCGGACGCGGCCAGCGCCAACCAGGCAGTGGTGGACACCGTCCAGTCCGTGGCTGACGAACTGGACGCGACGCCCGCCCAGGTTGCCCTGGCCTGGCTGCTCGCCCAAGGCAGGCGGCTCGGCCTGCCGGTGATTCCCATCCCCGGCACCCGCAAGAGGCACCGGATCGACGAGAACTTGGGCGCACTGGCCCTGGACCTGGCCCCGGCGCAACTGGACGCCCTTGCCCGGGCCTCGGACGCCGTCGTCGGCTCCCGCTCGGCGGATCCCAACTGGGTGTCGGAAGGGCGCGAGTAACCAGGGCCGCAAGCAGTCATCCCTAGACTGAAGCCCATGGACACACTTCTTTACGACCTGCCGGCCCTGACCATCCGCCAGATCTCCGTCAGCGAGATGGACAACAACGTGTACCTGCTGACCGCCAAAGCCACCGGCGAGCAGGTACTGATCGACGCCGCGGACGATCTTCCGGCCATCCAGCACTTGCTGCAGGATGCAACGGCAGACACGTCCGCCCCGCCGAGGCTCGTGCTCATCGCCACCACCCACCAGCACTGGGACCACGTCCGGGCGCTGAAGGAACTGGCGGACGTTACCGGTGCAGCCACGGCAGCAGGGGCGGACGACGCCGACGCGCTGCCGGTTCCGGTGGACCGGCAGCTTGGGCACGGGGACACATTGTCCGTGGCCGGGTTCGAGCTGACGGCGGTCCACCTGCGCGGCCACACCCCGGGATCAATCGCCTATGTGTACGAGGAGCCGCGGGGCCTGACCCACATCTTCTCCGGCGACTCGCTGTTCCCCGGCGGCGTGGGCAACACCCAAAAGGACCCGGAGCGGTTCAACCGGCTGCTGGATGACGTCACGGAGCGGCTGTTCGGCAACTACCCGGACTCCGCCGTAGTGCATCCCGGCCACGGCAAGGCGACGACGCTCGGGGCCGAACGCCCGCACCTTGAAGAGTGGCGCGCCCGCGGCTGGTGAAAGCAACCCGGTGGGTGGGCCCACGCCGGAGGGTTCCCTGGCCGAGCTTGCGAGGCTAGGGAACCGGTGGGTGGGGCCACGCCGGAGGGTTCCTTGGCCGAGCTTGCGAGGCTAGGGAACCGGTGGGTGGGGCCACGCCGGAGGGTTCCTTGGCCGAGCTTGCGGGGCTAGGGAACCGGTGGGGATTAGCGCCCGCGGCGTTCGTTGGATGCCGGAGCCGAGGCGCGGCGGGGACCGCTGCGGGCCGGGCGGCCGGAGCCGCTGCTCTTGCCGGCACCGAACGATTCGCCGGACGTGCCGCCGGTGCTGGATGACCAGACGGCCTTGTTGCCGCCGGAACCTGCAGTCGAGGAAGCCGCAGCCGAACGCTGGCCGCCACGGGAAGCTCCCGCTGCTGCCCGCTGGCCGGTTGCGGGGCGTCCGCCGCGCTGGCCGCCACCGCTTGCGGGGCGGCCGGTGCCGCCACGGGGGGCTTCGCTTCGGGTCACGCGTGATTCGGCGCTGCCGTCTGAGCCGCGGCCGGCTGCTGCCCGGCCACCGGCGGCCGGAACGTCATTGCGGTGGGTGGACGCCGTGCCGCGGCCGCGGGCGTTGCGCCGTGCAGCTGCTGCCGCAACGGCGCGGTCCTCGTTCTGCTCTGCGACGCGGTCGAAAGCTGCACGGGCTTCGGTGCGGCCCTCGAAGGCAGCTGCCCGGCGCTCGGCACGCGGGACGTCGGTGCGGACGGGCTCGGCCGAAACCTTGCCGCGTCCGCCACGGCCGCCGCGGCCACCTGCAACCGGCGAAGCCTGGCGGCGGGCGCGTTTGCGCTCGGCGTTGGCGCCGGTAGAGGTGCCGCCGCCCTGCTTGGGTGCCTTGGCAGCCTGCAGTGCCGCGCGGGTCCGCGGGTCAACCTTGTCCGCGATCTCCCCGACCAAATCACCCACGATGGGCGACGTGGCGGTGACGCGTTCGAAGCTGACGTCTACGCCGGCGGCCTTCATCAGCTTCTTCACGTCGGTCTGCTGCTCGGGCAGGGTGATGGTCACCACGGTGCCGTCGGAACCGGCGCGGGCGGTACGGCCGGAGCGGTGCAGGTACGCCTTGTGCTCGGTGGGCGGGTCGACGTGGATGACCAGTTCGACGTCGTCCACGTGCACGCCGCGGGCTGCGACGTCAGTGGCCACCAGGACGCGGACGTCGCCATTGGAAAACTCGGCGAGGTTGCGGTCACGGGCGTTCTGCGACAGGTTGCCGTGCAGATCGACGGCGGGGATCCCGGCGTCAGTGAGGGTCTTGGCCAGCTTGCGGGCGTGGTGCTTGGTCCGCATGAAGAGGACGCGGCGGCCGGCGCCGGAGGCGAGCTCCACAATCAGCTGCTTCTTCACCGTCTGGTCGTTGACCACCAGCACGTGGTGCTCCATGGTGGTCACCGCGGCCTGCGGATCGTCCACCGAGTGGGTGAGCGGGTTGGACAGGTAGCGCTGGACGATCTTGTCCACGCCGTTGTCCAGGGTGGCGGAGAACAGCAGGCGCTGGCCCTGGCTGGGGGTCATGTCCATGAGCTTCTTGACCACCGGCAAAAAGCCGAGGTCCGCCATGTGGTCCGCCTCGTCCAGGACAGTGACCTCCACGGCCTCGAGGGTCAGGATGCGCTGGCGGATCAGGTCCTCCAGACGGCCGGGGCAGGCGATGACGATATCGACGCCGGTGCGCAGGGCCTTTTCCTGGCGCGCCTGCGAGATGCCGCCGTAGATCACGGTGGTGTTCAGCCCGGCAGCCTTCGCCAGCGGCTCGATGGTGGCGTTGATCTGGGTGGCCAGTTCGCGGGTGGGGGCAAGGACCAGGCCCATGGGGCGGCCGGGCTTGCGGAAGTACGGCGCTTCGCGCTCGGCAAGGCGCGCCACCAGGGGGATGGCGAAGGCGATGGTCTTGCCGGAGCCGGTGCGGCCGCGGCCCAGGACGTCGCGTCCCGCGAGGGTGTCAGGGAGGGTCTTCACCTGGATGGGGAACGGGGTTTCGATTCCCTGCGCGGCCAGGGTGTCGGCAAGGGCTTTGGGCGTGCCGAGGGCAGCAAAAGTAGTCAAAGTCAAAGGTCTTTCAGGCGGTATCCGTGCGGATATCGGCCCCCGGTGCCGGTTGGCCCAGGGGGTTCGCCGAAGAAAATTCAGGTGGTCAACCAGCCAGCTGCCACTTGCAGGACGGCGGCCGGGACCAAATGGAACGCGTTCATCGACGCAGGATGTGCCTCTCACATGAAAAATGCCCACTCCCCCAACAGGGAACTCCTGAAAGGCGGAGCGAGCGGGCATCACTGCACATCAAGTACCTCCATTCTAGCACCACCGGCTGCTGCCCCTTCTCCCGGCCTTTAACCTTCCCTTCCCGTTGCCTTGGCCGGCGGGTCAGGGCAGGCTTGTGGCATGAGCGAACACGCCGGCCACCATGGAACGCACGACGACGAACCGTCGCAGGGCGGCAGCGGCACCTTGAGCGGCGGGATAGGGAGCGGGATCCGCGGCAATGACGCCGCCTCCGTTTGGGATGAGCGGTACCGGACCAAGGCCAGGCTCTGGAGCGGGAAGCCGAACCCGCAGCTTGTCCGGGAAGCCGGCGGCCTGCGTCCCGGGAAGGCCCTCGACCTCGGCTGCGGGGAAGGGGCCGACGCCATCTGGCTCGCACAGCAGGGCTGGACGGTGACCGCCGTCGACGTTTCCGCCGTCGCGCTGGAGCGGGCCCGCGCCCACGAGAAAGCCGCGCTGGCGCGGGAAAGCGTGCATGCCGCCGAGGGCGCCATCGCCAGCCGCATCACCTGGCAGCAGGCCGACCTCAAGCACTGGGATCCCGGCAATTCCTATGATTTGGTGACCTCGCAGTTCCTGCACTCGGAGGAACTCGCCTGGCAGGGGCCGCTCCGCACAGCGGCGTCGGCAGTGAAGTCCGGCGGCACGTTGCTGATCGTGGGCCACCACCCGGACCGGCTTCCGCCGTGGGGCAGCGACCACCACAACCACAGGGAGATGTTCTACACCGGCGACGAGCTGGTCCGGGAACTGGGACTGGATGGTCCAGGGTGGCAGGTCGAGATCCTGACCAGCCGGGAGCGGCCGGTCACCGGACCTGAGGGCCAGCACGCCACCATCGCCGATGTGGTCCTGCGGGCCACCCGGCTCCTCTGACCCCTTCCCTGGAGTTCGCGGCCAGATATGCAGGCTTCAGAGGACGCCAGCCCGGCATAGCTGCCCAAAACTCAGGGGGCTTTGGCGGTGACCCGCGGCGCTACGATGGCCGCGGCTGCGGCCACCACGGCGGCGAGGCCGAAGACCCCCGCGAAGGAACCCGCCGTCGTCGTAAATGCCGCGAACACGATGCCGGTGGTGGCCAGGGCGAGCGCGCCGCCGAGGGAGTCCGAGATGGACATCGCGGAGCTGTTGAAGCCCTCGTTTTCCTTGCTGGACAGTGCCAGGGTCATGACGCTGAGCCGCGGATAGAGCAGTCCCATCCCGCCGCCGGCGAAGATCCAGCCGGCAATGGCGACGGCGGCAGGCCAGTGAAGTGCGGCGGTTGCCAGGGCGAGGACCACAGCAGCCAGGACCATCAGCGCCCCGATCCCTACCGCGGTCCGGTGGGGCAAACGGCCGCCCAGGCGCCCCTGGACTGCGGACGCGCCCGCCCACGCCAAGGCACCGGCGGTGAGAGTCAGCCCGGCGAAGGTGGGCGAAAAAGCATACTGCTCAATGAGCAGGTACGGCAGGTAGACCTCCGCCCCGAAAAACGCCGCGGACGCGAGCCCGCGGGTCAGGATGACGCTGGGCAGCCCACGCCTGGCCGTGAGGGTGCCGTGCGGAACCAGCGGCCGGACGGCCAGCAGCGCCACCCCGACGGCTGCGGCGGCCAAAACAGCGGTGGCGGCGGGAATGCCCGGGATGTCCACCTCGGCGGACAGATTGAGCCCCAGCACCGCGACGGCTGCGAGCGCTGCCCATGCCAGCCGGCCCACCGCCCACGGGGTCATTCCGGCTTCCGCGACCTCCGGGGCCAGGCTGCGCAGCACCGGCGCGATCATGGCCAGTGCCGGAACAACCAGGCCCACCACGCCCAGGAACACCCAGTGCCAGCTGAAGACCTGGGCCACGATTCCGGCGGCGAACGGCCCCACCAGCGACGGAACCACCCAGGCAGCGGAGAAGGCGGCGAAAATCCTGGGGTGCAGCGCGCCTGGATAGATGCGCGCCACCAGCACATAAAGCGCAACGGTCAGGGCTCCGCCGCCAAGGCCCTGTACCAGGCGTCCGGTGACGAGCGCCGGCATGGACACCGAGGTCCCCGCAATCAGCAGGCCCGCCACAAACAGGGCGACGGACGTGTAGAGCGGGGCTGTTGGTCCACGCCGGTCGGACCAGTTTCCGGCCGCCACCATGCCGATCACCCCGGTGGCCAGCGGCCCGGCAAAGGCGAGTGCATAGAGGTTTGCGCCGCCGAGTCCGCGGCTTACCAGGGGCATGATGGTGGTCACGGCAAGGGATTCGAACGCGGCCAGGAACACCAGGGCGCACGTTCCCACCGTTACCCACAGGAACTGGCCGCGGAGAATGCCCGCGGCGGGACGGGTGGCCGGTACAACGGAGTCCTGCACTGTGCCGGGGCCCTTAGCTGACGTACCGGTTGCGGCCGGCACGGTACCCGAAGGCGGCCGCCAGCAGGCCGACCACGATGAACAGGAGTCCGGCGGCACTGAAGGACCCGGTGGCCTGGTGCAACTGGCCCACCATCAGGGTCCCGGTGGAACCCAACCCGTAGCCCACGCCTTGCATCATGCCGGAAAGATGGGCTGCAGTGTGCCCGTCGCGGGTGCGGAGCATGATCATGGTCAGCGCCACTGCGGTAAGGCTTCCTTGGCCCAGCCCCAGCAGGCCGGCCCAGACCCAGATGAGTTCCAGCGGGCCGAATATGCTCAGCGCAAAGCCGCCACCGGTCATCAGGGCCACCACTGTGTTGATGGCACGCTGGTCGTGGAACCTGGAGGCCAGTGCCGGCGCGAACAGGGACCCCAGCATCTGCAGCACGATGCTCACGGACACGATCAGCCCGGCGGTGCTCCCGTCCACGCCACGCTCGCGCAGGATCGGTGCCAGCCAGGCGAAGACACTGAAGGACATCATGGCCTGCAGCACCATGAAAATGGTCACTTGCCACGCCACCGCGGAGCGCCATACATTGACGCCGTCCCTGACTGCCTGGTGCTTGACGCGGGGCTGGCGGACTGCCACCGGCAGGAAGAGCAGGAGCACGACGGCGGCAGGAACCGCCCAGGACCAGAGCGCCAGCGTCCACTCCCCTGTTGCCGTATAGACTGGGTAGGTCAGGCCCGCTCCCAGTGCAGCAGAAGCACAGATGGCGGTGGTGTAGAGGCCTCCCATCAGGCCAAGACGGTGCGGGAAGTCCCGCTTCACCAGCCCGGGCAGGAGCACGTTGCACAGCGCGATGGCCGCCCCGCAGGCCGCGGTCCCGGCGAGCAGCGCGGGCAGGTGGCCGGCTCCCTGTCCGGTCCCGGCGAGACCGGCCTCGGCAGGGCGCAGCAGGAGTCCCGCGGTCAGGACAGCCATGGCGCCCAGGAGCACCCGCTCCGCTCCAAACCGCCGCGCAAGCACGGGGGCAGCTGGAGCAAACACGCCCAGCAGCGTCACCGGCGCGGTGGTCAGCACCACCACCGCCCACCCGGGCAGTGCCGCCTGGGCTGTCACCTCCGGCAGGACCGCCGAGAAGCTGGAAAATACCGTTCGCAGGTTCAGTCCGATCAGGACCAGGCACAGCCCCAGGTATGCGAGCTGGCGCCGGTTGCCCAAGACTGTGGGCGCGGGGGCGGGCAGTTCATCCACTTCAGCGTCCACCAGGTTGTCTGGTGGCACCGGGTTTTCCGACCGGCGCTTTACCGCCGGCTGCCCGGGCCGCCGCTTCTTCGCCGCCGCGTCTGTCGCTTCCGTCACCCGCCCATTCTTGCAGGGACTTGCTTCCCCGCCAGTTGTCCACATAGGAGACTGCGCCGGCCACTTTTGGCGGGGCAGGTCCCTACATTGGAACCAGCGGCTACAGGGCAATCAGGGGAGACTCAGTGACAGCACGTCCACCCGGGCAGAACCCTCCTCGCCATGATCCGCGACCTTCCACTGATGGCACAGTACCGCCGGGACCGTTGATACACCCGGGTCCGGGCCGGCACCGCAGAAATATTCGACTCGCTGCTGCCAGCCTCATGCTTGCAATTGCTGCCCCTGCATCCCTTGTTGTTACTGCCATGACGAATCTGTTCGTCGGGGTGCTGCTCTTTTCCCTGGACCGGCCCGAGTTGCCGCTCTGGGTAGACATGGTGGTCCTCCTGAGCCTGCCTTTCCTTCTGGCTTTAACCTCCCTGGCGCTGGCATTCCAAGCCGTCAAAAGTTCAGAGCAACGGACACCGGGGCGGGCATACGCGATAACGTCCATATGCATTTCCGTTGCGCTCTTTGCTGGACACACTGCTCTCTTGCTGTCGCACTGGAGATCGGCATGAGCCGGCCTTCCTCCTCCCCGGTATTCTGGAGGGGATGAGCGAATCCCCAGAAAATTCCCAGCAGCCGCATGCCCCGAGGCCCGTCACTCCCGGGACACAGGCTTCCTTTGGTACGTACGGCGGCCGGCCGGTCAGCTTTGTCCGCCGCGGCACCCGGCTGCAGGGCCGCCGGCAGGCCGCGTGGGAAGAGCACGCGGAGCGGTGGGCTGTGAACGTCCCGCGCCACGTGGCCAACACCTCTGTCCACCCCGACTACGTTTTCGACGCCGAGGCGGAGTTCGGCCGCAAGGCACCCCTGATCGTCGAGATCGGTTCCGGCCTGGGCGATGCCATCTGCCACGCCGCCGAGCAGAACCCGGACACCGATTTCCTGGCCGTGGAGGTCTACACTCCCGGGCTTGCCAACACCATCATGAAAATCAACAGCCGCGGCCTGCAGAACGTACGGGTGGTGGAGGCCAACGCGCCGGAAGTACTGGCCACCATGCTCCCGGCCGGCTCGGTCAGTGAACTGTGGGTCTTTTTCCCGGACCCGTGGCACAAGTCCCGGCACCACAAGCGCCGCCTGATCCAGCCCGGGTTCGCAGGCCTGGCAGCCCGGGCACTCAAACCTGGCGGGCTGTGGCGGATCGCCACCGACTGGTCCAACTACGCCGTCCACGTGCGGGACGTCCTGGCCGGTTCAGAGGACTTCGAAAACCTGCACACCGGCGAGCGCCGCGGACCGGAAAGCCCCCTGACGCACGTGTGGCAGTCCGGCGTTGAGTCCGTGGTGGGTGGCGCGCCGGTGAGGGAGGGCCGCGCCCCGGTCAGCACCGAGCACACCGGACCCAACGAAGGAATCGACGAAACGGGGGGCTGGGCACCGCGATTCGAGGGCAGGATCCGGACCAGCTTCGAGGCGAAGGCACACGAGGCCGGCCGGCTGATCTTCGATCTCTGCTACCGCCGGCGGTAGCGTATCTTCCGCCGACGGCTGGCCAGCCTGGCAAGGAGCGGCGCTGCAGTGGACGTGCCGGGGGCGGCAGTGGCACGTGGATCGAGGGTCAGCGACACCGCGTCCGGAACGGGAAGGTTGTCCAGGAGTACGGGAAGCGCCTCAAGCCCTGCCAGCTCCTCCCGGCAGGCAGCACACTGTTTGAGGTGGGCGGCAAAGGCTGCCTGGTCAACGGCATCAAGACCGCCCAGGAGGTAGGCGCCGAGCAGCTGGTGCGAATCCGCTGCCTTCACTGTTCCACCCCCATCTCGTCCAGGATGGTGCGCAGTGCCCTCACGGCATAGTACGCGCGGGACTTCACCGTCCCGCTGGGAATGTTGAGCTGCACCGCGGTCTCGTTGACGGTGAGCCGGCGGTAGTGGAGCGCCACGAGGACTTCCCGGTGCTCCCTGCTCAACCGGAGCAGGGCCTCTTCCACGAGCACCCGGGTGAGCAGCTCATCCACTTTCTCCCTGACCCCGCCAGCGTCCGGGCTGCCTTCCAGGGATTCGGGCCGGCGCTGGGCGCGGCGGTAGTTGTCAATCATGATGTTCCTGGCCGTCCGGTACAGGTAGCTGCGGAGGCTGCCGTCAATGTCCGGGGCATGTTGCCACACGCGGAGCACCGTCTCCTGGACCACATCCTCAGCTGTTTGCGGGTCCTTCGAGGCGCTGCTGACGAAACGGCGGAGCGCGGGGCCGTGTTCGCGGTAGATGGATTCCACCACGTCGTCATCGAGCGGCATGGTGCCCCTCCCGCCTCAGGCTTATCAAGGTTTCCGCTTACCCCCTGTAGACGCCGCCGGCCGGCGAAAAGTTCAAGCAGGGGGCAGCTGCTGTGAACCATTTTCCGTCCCGACGCGTGGTAGGGGTTAGCGTCCGGCGATCCGACGCCGGGCCAAGCCAAGGAGCAACGCCATGAAACACCATGTGAGCGCAGGCCTCGCCATCCTGGCCCTTTCCGCTGCACTGACTGGCTGCGGAGGCGGTACCGGCACGTCGCCGGAAACCAGCCCGACGGTCACGGCAGGAACACCCCTGGCCTCTGCAACCGCGCCCGCCGCCTCTGTTTCCCCCTCATCGGCCACCCCCACGTCCACGGCAAGTGCCGCCGTCGGACTCAAGACGGCATCTTCAAGCGCGGGCACCATTGTGGTGGATGCCAACGGAATGAGCGTCTACTTCTTCACCAAGGACGTAAAGGACTCCGGAACCAGCGCCTGCACCGATGCCTGCCTGGCGGCCTGGCCGCCCGTCCTCACGGAGTCGGCGACGCCGGCCGCGGAGGGCATCACGGGAGAGCTGGGCACCATCCCCACGCCGGACGGCAAGCAGCAGGTCACCCTGAACGGCATGCCGCTTTACTACTTCGCGAAGGACACCAAGCCTGGAGACGTCATGGGCCAGGGCGTCAACGACGTCTGGTACCTCGCCGACCCGTCGGGCGAAATGATCCGGGCGATGTGATCCAGGCGGGACAATCCGGTCCGGGGACGCGCCGGTAGCTGGCACCTCCACAGCAGGCACAGGGCCGCCGGGGCGAGGTGCCTTACGGCAGCGGTACTGCGGGGAGCGTCCCCGGCAGGGGCAGGTCTGACGGGCCGGGGACGGGCACCGGCGGCCGTTGGCCCAAGCCGTCGGTGAGGTGCTCGGGAACGGTGGCGGGCACAGGTTCAGCCGCAGGATCTTCTGCCGGCTTGCCGGGGCCGGCAGTCTCCGTACCCGGCGCCTCCGTGCCGGCCGGAGCTTCGGCCGGGGGCACCACCGCGGGCTTATCGGCGGGCGCGGGCACCGGCAGTGCCGGCACCGTTGCCGGACTGGCGGGAGTCTGCTGCAAGGGCGCAGCGGGTTCCTCCGGCTGGTGGCTGGCGGGTGCCGTTCCGGAGCCGGTGACAAAGGAAGTGATGACCTGGTTCAGCTGGTTGAAGGAATCGCGGACCCCCTGATCCGATGCCGCAGCAACAGCGCCGCCGGCACCGAGCGAGACGGCCACGGATAAAGTGGTGAGGGCAATACGGCGCTTGGTGCGACGGCGGGCGGCCAGTTCGTCACGCGGCTGGACGCCATCACGCTGCGGGCCTTTTTCGGGCTGAGGGACTTCATCGAGAACCGCAGCGGCCGGAGCGGGCGCCATCAGTGCGGCGACGGCGGCCGACGGTTCGGGTGCGCCGGCTGCCAGGGCACGGAGTTCCTGCAGTGCCGGGCGGAGCTGGTTGTCGTCTTCCAGTCCTGCCTCCAGCAGCAACTGGTCAACGAATCCTTCGCTGCGGGATCCTGCGGTGTCACTCATGGTTCGCCTGGTTTCTTGTGAGCGTCTGTGCTTTGAGGTTCTGAAGGGCCCTGCGCTGGAGCTGTTTGATGGCTCCTGTGCTTTTGCCCATGATGGCGGCCACCTGTTCGATGGACAGGTCTGCCACGACGCGGAGGGCCAGCACTTCCTGGTGTTCGTCGCTGAGTCCGGCCAGCAAGTCGGCGGCCCCACCGGCCAGTTCCACGGCATGGTCCTCGGCGGATGGCGTGGTTCTCGCGTCGTGCTGGGGATCGTACGGGCTAAGCTGCGGCCTGCGCTCAAGGCGGCGGTAGTAGTCCACCATCCGCGCGTGCGCAATGGAGAAGATCAGTGATTTGGCGCCCTGGAGCCCGCCGGTGAGCCCGCTGATTTTCGGGTAGAACGCCAGGAATACGTCCTGGGTTACCGCCTCGGGGTCATCCACTCCGCGTGCTGTGAGGTAGCCCTGCACGGGGCCGGCAAAGGACCGATAGGCAGCACCGAACAGTACGGCCGGATCCGTACGGGCCGTACTCTCGAATATGTCGGTCTCTTCTTGGGCCAAAGTGCTTAGCACCAGCGGCTACTCCATCCCCGGATACGGCTCGCGCCTGTCCCGGTTTCCGGTGGGGACTGCCAGTCCATGGTCTTATTTCCTGCCTTGCGGCAGGTGGTCCGGGCGGGGCTGTTGGACAGCCAACGGTGTTTGTTCATCCCGGACTGCGGTACTGCGGGAAACGGAACCTGCGCCGCTCCCCGCAGTACACACTAGCCAACCGCCCTTAGCGGACCGAAACGGACGGGGCGTCCACGGCCGCGCTGCCGCCGTCGACCGACGCGCCGGGAACGGCAGGAACAGCAGGGACGGCCGGAACGGCGGGTTCGCCGTCGACACCCGGAACGGCAGGCACTGCGGGCACTGCCGGAACAGCGGGCAGCTCGGGGCGCTCAACCTCAACAGAGGCGGAACCGGCTGCGGCAGCGCCGGCCTCTGCGGCGGCGTCAGCCTCGGCAACGACGTCGGCGCAGAAGCTTTCGACGTTCGCTTCGCCTTCCGCTGCAATCACCAGGGAGGAGAAGCCCTCGGATGAAGCGTTCAGGCCGCCATTGGTGAAAGCGGTGCACAGGCCGAAGGCTGCAGCACCGGCGGCGTCCACGGCCGTATCCGCAGCAACAGCGGCACCCGCCTGGGCGGCAACCTTTTCGTCCGTGACCGTGGCTTCGCCGGCGGCCTCAGCGTCGGCGTCCGTGGCGACGTCAGCGTCAGCGGCTGCATCAGCAGCGGCCTCGGCAGTTGCCTGCGCGTCGGCGGCTGCTTCTGCTGCCAGTTTCGGGGCCGGTGCGCCGAAGAGGTTGTGGGCGGTCTGCTGGGCTTCGGCAGGCAGGACGCCGGAAACAGCGGCGGCGCCGGTTCCACCGACGGCAAGGGTTCCGGCTGCCAGTACTCCGGCGGCTACTTTGCTGGTGGCGAGAACGGTGAACAACGACATTTAGAAACTCCAAAACCTAGACAACATGTTCAATCCGGGTCCGCCGTGCGGGCCCATCACGTCCTACATCGCCGGCACCGCTGAAAAGGTTACGGCCGTGGAGAATCTTTTTTCATCGCCCCGTCTCCGGGCGGCACCGGCGGCCAGACCATGCAGGCTCCAGGCACCGCTACGATCGATGCATGCCCAGCATCCCCGAGTCCCACAAAACCGCCGGCACCTGGCAGACCATGGTGGACAACAACAAGGCGCTCCTTCTGCGGAAGACCGGGAAGGACACCGCGTACTGGGCAGAGAAGGCCCGGGCCGCCGGTATTCGGAGCGACGCCGAACTCCGCGCCTGGATGCGGGATGGCTTCGGGGTGACCGGGTACGCCCAGTACGCCGTGTCCTGGGAAATGTTCGGCTATCCGGATTTCATGCTGCGGGACGCCGACGAACTCATCGACGGCCAGTATGCCCGCCACCCGCACCTGCGGCCCGTGGCGGACGCCATACTGGGATGGGCATCCGCTACCGAAGGCGTACAGATCCAGATGCGGAAGGGCTATGTGTCGCTCCACAGCCCGCGGCGCAAGTTCGCGCAGGTCACCAGGACCACCAACACTGCTGTGGACGTGGCCCTCCGGCTCGACGTCCCCGCGGAGGGCAGGATCGAGGCCGTCAAAACCCGTGCGGACGACCCCTTCATCCGTAAGGTGCGCCTGACATCGCCTGACCAGGTGGACGATGAACTGCTGGACATCCTGGCCGCTGCCCTGGAGCAGAACACTTAAAGAGCCGGGCATCCGGCTGCGCGGACGCCCTCCCGGAAGGCTTCACGCGCCGATCATCCCGGCTTCGGCATCTTCCGCCAGTGCCGCGGCCTCCGCCTGCGCCTTGCGCTGCGGCAGGTCCGGGATCATCGACGCAAGGCGCTCGATGTAGGCTCCGACCTCGTCGTCGTCCAGCACCAAAAGTTCGGCCTGGCTGCGCAGCCATGCTGCATTGCACGCCGTGATGTTCTCCCGCTCGAGCAGCTCCTCGAACTCGCCGTCGAGTTCTTCCATGCGCAGGACGCCGTCGGGGGTTACCCCGGCGTCTTCATCGGAGAGGCCGTCGAACGCTTCGGCGGCGCGGTTGAAGAGATCGAGGTGGGCGGTGGCGCCCATGCCCGCCATTCCTTCGCGGATCAGTGAGTCCATGTCAACCCTGTCGACGGCGGCGGACACATACTGTGCGAAGCCGCCCTCCAAAGCCTGGCTGAGGTAGAAGTCCACGGCGTAGCTCCGGACGGCAACGGGTGACATCTCCTCGATGCGGAGCAGGGCGGCATGCATCGCTTCCACAATGCCGGCGCTGGCCTCGACGACGTCCTCGTCGCTTGAGTGGATGCTGCTGCTGGTCAGGACGACAGGCTGCTGGCTGGTGATCATGGTAATCCTTACTGCTGGTGCTGGCGGTGCTTGGAACGCTTTTCACGCTACGGCGACCGAACCTGCACGTTGTTGATGAGGATATGAACGTCCGGCGAAGTTTGGTGTACGGCGAGGTTCCCCCGGAGTGAGGGCCGGCGGCACGCTCCCCCGAAGGCGAACTAAGATGGACCAGATAACCAACCACCGGCCCCGGCCCGCCGCGGCCTGCTGAAAGTAGCGCGCACATTCCATCCCAACCGGACGAGAGTACGGACCTGGCAATACAGACCCCCGCCATCAACGACCGTTCCCTGGCGGCCGGGCTGGCGTACGCCATGGGCGGCCGGGTCTCGGGCATTTCCTTCGACGCCGCCACCGGGCTCATGCTGGGCAAGGTCCGTGGCGGCGCGGACGTCCCCTACTCCACCACCGCCAAGCTGGTCCGCAAGGGCGGCGGCTGGAGCTGCACCGTGGGGGTGTGCAGCTGCCCCGTGCGCAAGGACTGCAAGCACGTCGCTGCCCTCCTGTTCGCTGCGGAGGACAACCCTGCCGTCCGCGTCCAGCTGCTCACGCCGTCAACCGCTGCCCAGTTGGCCCGCACCCCTTCCGGCGCCGCCCTGTCCGACTGGGAACAGGCCCTCAGCCCCTTGATTTCCCAACCGGGCGGCACACCTTCCAACAGCGGCGTCCCGCTGGCTTTGCAGTTCGAGATCGAAGAGCCTGCCCCGCATTTCTCCTACACCGGCCGCCGCGATCCGCAGCGCAGCGTCCGCCAGCTCAAGGCCCGGCCGGTGATCATGGGCGCCAAGGGCAAGTGGATCCGCGGCGACGTCTCCTGGAACACCCTGGGCTACCTGAACTTCCGGCGCGAATGCAATCCCGCCCATGTGGAGTGGATGCAGGAATTCCTGGCCGCCCATTCCACGTCTGCCGGCCGGAGCTACAACTCCTCCGGGCTCTGGCTGGGCCTGAACTCGTACGCGGGCAAGAACCTCTGGAGCCTGCTGGTCGACGCCCGCAAGATCGGCCTGGCCCTGGTCCACTCCCGCGGCACCGAACCCGTGCGCCTGGCTGAGGCGCCGGCCGCCGTCGGCCTTAACCTGAGCCGCTACGGCTCCCCCGTCAGTGAACCGGCAGCGGAGCCGGGCACAGCGCCAAAGGATCCAGCCTCCGACGGCGGGTTGGAGCTTTCGCCCACCATCACCGTTGAGGGGGAGGAGATCGATCCGGCCGCGGTTGGCACCATCGGCCGCCCGGCGCACGGCATCTTCTTCACCACCGGAGAGGCTGCGTTGCCCGGCGTTCCAGACCCCGACGGCGCCATCACGCTCGCACCGCTGGAAAGCGGACTGAGCGAGGAGCTGCTGACTTTCGTGACGGCCGGCAGCACGCTGCACATCCCGGCCAAGGACGAATCGCGCTTCCTCACCGGCTTCTACCCGAAGCTGAAGCAGACGGCCCGGGTCACGGCCCGGGACGAGTCAGTGCAACTGCCTGCACTGGCTGTCCCCACGCTGTCGCTGCTGGCAAACTACGGCGCGGACCACCGGGTGCAGCTGCACTGGGAGTGGCACTACAAAAGCGGAAACCTGGTTACGGCCCAGCCGCTCTGGCGGCACCCCGGTGACCACGGCTACCGCGATGACACCGCCGAGGCCCGCATCCTGGAAGGCATCGGACAGCCCTGGGACGTGGTTTCGGCGCTCGGCGAATCCGCCACGGACGGTTGGGGCACTCCACGGCTGGCCGCTTCCGCAGAGCTGAAGGGGCTGGACACGCTCGCCTTCACCGAGGATGTCCTGCCGCGGCTCCGCGAGGCCCGGGATGTCGAGGTGGAAACCGTGGGCGACATCGCAGACTACCGCGAAGCCGAGGAGGCTCCCGTGGTCTCCATCTCCACGAAAGCCACGGAACAGCGGGACTGGTTCGACCTCGGCATCCAGATCTCGCTCGAGGGCCAGCCGGTTTCCTTCGCCGCCGTCTTCTCCGCGCTGGCCGCCGGGCAGACCAAGATGCTGTTGCCCAGCGGCGCCTACTTCTCCCTGGACCTTCCCGAGCTGCACCAGCTGCGTGCGCTGATCGAAGAGGCCCGCTCCCTGCAGGACAACAAGAACGCGCCGCTGCAGATCAGCCGCTTCCAGGCCGGACTGTGGGATGAGCTGGCCCAGCTGGGGATCGTGGACGAGCAGGCGGCAGCCTGGCGATCGGCCGTGGGCGGCCTGCTGGAGGGTGGCGTGGACGGCCTGCCGCTCCCGGCCACCCTCAACGCCGAGCTCCGCCCGTACCAGCTGGAGGGCTTCAACTGGCTCACCTTCCTTTACAAGCACAGCCTGGGCGGCATCCTTGCGGACGACATGGGCCTGGGCAAGACCGTGCAGGCGCTGGCGCTGATGTGTGCGGCGAAGGAGCTTGCGCTTGCTGCCGCGGGACCGGCCGCTGACACGGCGGTTGCGGATGCGGGGACGGAACAAACGGCGTCCGACGCCGGTGCTCCCTTTTTGGTGGTAGCCCCCACCAGCGTGGTGGGCAACTGGGCAGCGGAGGCCGCGCGCTTCGCGCCCGGGCTGAAGGTCCGTGCCATCAGCGAGACCTTCGCCAAGAGCGGGCAGGATCCGCTGGCGGTGCTGGGCAGCGCCGACATCATCGTCACGTCGTACGCCCTGTTCCGGATCGACTACGAATCCTACGCCTCACGAACCTGGTCCGGGCTGGTGCTGGACGAGGCGCAGTTCGTGAAAAACCACCAGTCCAAGGCGTACCAGTGCGCCCGCAAACTGCCGGCAACGTTCAAGCTGGCCATCACCGGCACGCCCCTTGAAAACAACCTCATGGAGTTCTGGGCGCTCACCTCGATCGTGGCGCCGGGCCTGTTCTCGAGCCCCAAGCGCTTCGCTGAGTACTACCAGAAGCCGGTGGAGAAGAACGGCGACAAGGGGCAGCTCGACAAGCTCCGCCGTCGCGTCCGTCCCCTGATGATGCGCCGGACCAAGGACCAGGTGATCAAGGACCTGCCGCCCAAGCAGGAGCAGATCCTGGAAGTGGTGCTGAATCCGCGCCACCAGAAGGTGTACCAGACCCACCTGCAGCGCGAACGGCAGAAGATCCTGGGCCTTATCGAGGACGTGAACAAGAACCGCTTCACCATTTTCCAGTCGCTGACCCTGCTGCGGCAGCTCAGCCTGGATGCCTCGCTGATTGATCCGGCTATGTCCGCTGTCCGCTCCAGCAAGCTGGACGTGCTGTTCGAACAGCTCGAGGACCTGGTGGCCGAGGGACACCGCGCCCTGATCTTCAGCCAATTCACCGGCTTCCTGGGCAAGGTCCGGGAACGGCTGGACGAGGAAAAGATCGAGTACTGCTACCTCGACGGCGGCACCCGCAACCGTGCCGACGTCGTGAACGGGTTCAAGAATGGCAGCGCGCCGGTGTTCCTGATTTCGCTGAAGGCCGGCGGGTTCGGGCTCAACCTCACCGAAGCCGACTACGTGTTCCTGCTGGATCCCTGGTGGAACCCGGCCTCCGAGGCGCAGGCCGTGGACCGTACCCACAGGATCGGCCAGGCCCGCAACGTGATGGTCTACCGGCTGGTGGCCAAGGACACCATCGAGGAAAAGGTCATGGCATTGAAGGCCCGGAAGTCCCAGCTCTTCTCCGACGTCATGGAGGGCGACGCCCTGGCCGGTGGCGCCATCACGGCGGACGACCTGGCGGAGCTGTTCAAGGAGTAGGCGCGGTATGCGGCTGCCCGCGCGGGCAGCGAAGGCGGGGCTTTGTGCCCTATGAACCGTGGCGGGCGGGACCATAACCTGGAACCAGCAGGGCGGCGGGGGCGCCTGGTGGATTCCGGGAGGCGAAGGTGACATCAGCCAACGCAAGCATCGTCGCCGGCATTGCCCTGATAACGGTCGGCGTGCTGTTGCTGCTAAACCTGTTCGATGCACTTGGGAGCGCGGCGTATGTGCCGGTGCTGATCTTCACCGCGATCGGGACCGTGTTCCTGTCCCTCTTCTTCCGGGGCCGGGAGTACTGGTGGGCGGCTATCCCCGGCTCGGTGTTCCTGGGCGTGGCGGCAGTGGTCACCGCGGCCCAGCTCACCGCAGGCGCGGCAGGCGCAGGTTTCCTGTTCCTGTTCCTGTCAGCCGGATTCGGGGCCGTATACCTGCGCGAACCGGCCAACTGGTGGCCCTGATCCCAAGCGGAGTGATGCTGACGCTGGCAGTCATGGTGGCCCTGCCGGCGGACGTGCAGGGCATGCCCACCGCGGCCGTGCTGTTCCTTGGCCTGGCTGCCACCTTCGGCGTGCTTTCCCTGGTGCCCGTGCAATCCGCCGCAGGGACGGGCCGGATGAAATGGCCCCTGATACCGGCCGCAATCCTCGCAGTGCTGGGAAGCATGTTCGCCCTCCAGTCCGCAGCGCTGCTCATCGCCGCGGACGTCGTTGTCCTGGCCGTCATGATCCTGGCCGGCATTGGCCTGCTGGTTTACGCCTATCGGGCCCGCCACGGCGGGCAGCAAAAGACGCACGGCTAACACGGGCACCGTATCCAGAGCGGGCTGTCAGGGTCTGTGGCATAAGCTGGAAGCCCCCTGACCTACAACGTTGGAGAAATCGTGCACCCCCTGCGTCCGGATGCCTTCGCCGTCCCCTACCGCGATCCCGTCTGGGACGGTCCCACGGATCCCGTCCTGGTTCCGGACCACGTCACGGGCGAGTGGGTTTTGTTCTATACGCAACGCCGGGCTACCGCACCCGGGCTGTCCGGCGTTGAGTGGGTGCACGGCACGGACATCGGCATGGCCCGGTCCTCCGACGGCGGCCTCAACTGGAGGTACCAGGGCACCGTCCAGGGACTGGTGCCGCCCGGAACCGAACTCCCGGCCACTCTCTGGGCCCCCGACGTCGTCAGGATCGGCGGCGAGTGGATCATGTACCTGACCGTCCTGGGCGGGGTGCGCAGGGACTGGACCGGCAGCGCCGCGATTGTCCAACTGTCCAGCAAGGACCTGGTGCAGTGGGAGTATCTCGGTTCAATCGACCTCGATTCACCCCGGGTGATCGATGCCGCTGTCTCGCTGTGCGGGGACGGCCGGTACCGGCTCTGGTACAAGGATGAAGCCCGCGGCTCCAACACGTACAGTGCCGTGAGCGACACACCCCGGGACCCGTCGTCGTGGGCTCCGGAAGGCATCACCATTCCCGGCCGTCCCCATGAAGGACCCAAAGTTTTCCGGCTGGGAGGGTCCTGGTGGATGATCGTGGACGAATGGCGCGGCCAGGCGGTCTACCGCTCCCCGGACGCGGCCGGCAACTGGGTCCGGCAGGAGCACCTGGACGGGCTCATCCTCACCCAGCCCGAATTCGTGAACGGAAGGCCCGTCGTCGGACGCCACGCCGACGTGGTTCCCTTGGGGACGCGGGAGGACGGCACGGAACAGGCCATGCTGGTCTACTTCACCCACCCCTACTGGGGCGGCGAGGACATTGACACCATGGACCCGGACCCGAAGGTCCGCCTCAGCCACGTCCGGGCTGCTGCTTTGGAAGTGCGCGACGGTAACCTGGTCTGCACCGAACAGTAGGCACGACAATGGGCCAACCCCTGGAACTATAAGCCGGCTGCTGCCGGCACCGGTCCAAGGGTTGGCCCTCTGCCTGACTCGTACTCCGGGCACCCCCGGACTTCCTGAAGCTAGCCGCGCTGCGGCGACCCCAGCTCCACCGGATCCTCATCCGTAAGGTAGGCAAGTTCGGAGTGGGCAGCAAGGTCGATGCCGCGCATCTCGTCTTCCGGTCCGATACGCAGGCCGATGGTCCGGTCCAGGATCTTCGCCAGGATCCAGGTGATGCCGAACGAGTAGACCAGCACCGTGACCGTTGCCAGCGCCTGGACGCCCAGCAGTTCCACCCCGCCGCCGTAGAAGAGTCCGTTGACTCCGTTCGGGGCGGCATCGGTGGCAAAGAGTCCGATAAGCAGGGTGCCCAGGATGCCGCCCACCAGGTGGACGCCCACGACGTCGAGCGAATCGTCGAAGCCCAGGCGGAACTTCAGTTCGATAGCCAGCGAGCAGACGGCGCCGGCGATCGCACCGATGGCAACGGCGCCCAGCGGGCTGACCGAGCCGCAGGCCGGGGTGATGGCAACCAGTGCCGAGATGAGGCCCGAGGCCGCACCCATGCTGCTGGCCGCGCCGCGGCGGAGCCGTTCCACCATGGACCAGGCCAGCAGGCCTGCCGAGGCAGCTACTGCGGTGTTGAGGAACACCACCGACGCCGAGTGGCCGGCGGACAGTGCGGAACCGGCGTTGAAGCCGAACCAGCCCACCCAGAGCAGGCCGGCCCCGATCAGCACCAGCGGCCGGCTGTGCGGCTTGGCGTGTTCCACCTTGGGCCAGCCCGAGCTCTTGCCCAAAACCAGGGCCAGGGCCAGGGCTGCTGCGCCGGCGTTCATGTGCACAGCCGTGCCGCCCGCGAAGTCAATGGCCTTGATCCCGTTGGCGATCCAGCCGCCAACGGTGCTGCCGTCCGCCGAGGAGAAGGCGAACACCCAGTGCGCGATGGGGAAGTAGACGATGGTGGCCCAGATGCCGGCGAAAAGCATCCAGGCGCCGAACTTCATCCGCCCGGCGGCCGCGCCAGCCACCAACGCAGTGGTGACGCAGGCAAAGAACAGCTGGAAGGCAGCGAACAGGATGACCGGGATGGACGCCTCCTCATCCGCGGCCAGCAACTGGTTCATGCCGGGGAACTCAGTGACGTCACCGATCAGCCCCAGCCCGCCCACGGAGTTGCCGAACGCCAGCGAGTACCCAAACAGCGCCCAGAGCACGGCCACCAGGCTGGCGCCGCCAAAGCACATCATCATCATGTTCAGAATGCGGCGGGACCCCACCATGCCCCCGTAAAACAGGGCCAGGGCGGGGATCATCATGCAGACCAGCGCCGCGCTGGTCAAAATCCAAGCGACATGTCCCGAATCCATGGGAACCCCTTTCGTGACGCGAAGAGAGAACGGTAACTTGCCGTCAGAGCCGCTCCGGAGGAGGGACGCGGCTCGATTCCACGTTCAGCGGAGGGCGGCTATTGCCGTCTGGTTCCAACTGTATGGCGGGCATCTTTGGGTGGGTTTCGGCTGCGTTAAATGGTCGTTTCAGTCATTCACACGTGAGTTTCAGACGTCCCAGACGGCGCAGCAGCAGGTGGGTTGCAGGAGGTGGAGAAGCGGGACTGCCTTTTGCGAACTGGTGGGGCCCTGCGCCGGCGGCTTCACACGTCCTGCGTGCGGCTAAGCTGGGGAAAACCCGTGACAGCACCGGGAGGTGACAGGCAGCGGGGACCTACTTCACCGGCCCCGGAAGGAGGCGGCACATGGCGCGAGCGACAGTCCAGGACGTCGCCAAGACGGCAGGCGTCTCTGTGGGCACTGTTTCCCGGGTTTTGAACGGAAGCCCGGCTGTCAGCGCGGCGAGCAAGGCAAAGGTGGCCGGGGCCATCCGCAAGCTCAACTACCGCCCGCTCGCCTCCGCCCGCGATCTGCGTCGGGACCGGACCATGCGCATCCTTGCCCTGGCGAAGAACCTCAACTCCCCCATCATCAGCGAGGCCTTCCGGGGATTCGGGGACGCAGCGGCTGTGTCCGGCTATGTCAGCCTCATCGCCCCCACTTCCGGTGACCTTGAGCGGGAGCAACAACTGGTGAACATGCTGCGCAACGGCTCGGTGGACGGACTGGTGATGTTCTCCCCGGCAATGGCGGATGCGGACATCGAGGCACTTGCCGGCCAGCTGAGCGTTGTGCAGCTCTGTGAGATTGCAGAATCAGAGTCCGCGTTCGGAGTGTCCATCGATGACCGGCAAGCTGCCTTGGACATCACCCGGCATCTCATTTCCACCGGCAGCCGGCGATTGGCGATGATCGGCAACCGGGCCGCCCGCTCCGGAAGTTTGCGTGAAGAAGGATTCCGCAGGGCTCTCGCCGAGGCGGACCTGTCCCCAACACAGCTGTTGTTCGCTGAGGGCGAGTTCGACTTCCACGCCGGGCGCCGGCTCACGCGTGAGCTGTTGAGCCGGGCGCCGCTGCCCGATGCCATCTTCTGCGGCAGTGATACCGTGGCCGCCGGGTGCGTCCGGGAAGTCACCGATGCCGGGCTGCGGGTCCCGGAGGATATCGCAGTTGCCGGTTTTGACGATTCCATCCAGGCTGAAATGTGCGTTCCGGAACTGACCACCATCCGCCAGCCGGCCTATGAAATGGGCCGGGTGGCCTTTGATGCGCTCCTGGCGCGGATGACAGAACGGGGCGAGCACCGCCGCGGGCGGAGCTTCCTCCCCCACAAGCTCATAGTGCGGGGCTCTACCAAAGGCTAAGCAAGGGTTGACAGCGCCAGCACTCGCTGAAAGACTTTTTGGAATCGATTCCACCGCGTCTACAGCATCAGAAGGAAGCACCATTTGAATAACGAGCAGCAGTCGTCCGCGCAGCCCGCCGCTCTCCCGAAAGGAGTGCCGGCAGGATTGCGGGTGGGCGTCGTCGGAATTGGCTGGGCAGGCCAGCAGCACCTGAAGGCCTACGCAGCCCTGGACGGCGTCAGGATAGTGTCGCTGGCTGGAATGGAGCAGGAACTCCGGGACTCGCTGCAGGTTGAGTACTCCATTCCCAACGCCTTTGCCGACTGGAAAGACATGCTGGACCACGGTGACCTGGACGCGATCAGCGTGGCAGTACCCACCTTCCTCCACGCCCCCATCACCATTGCGGCCCTGGAGCGGGGTATCCATGTGCTCAGCGAGAAGCCCATCGCACGCAACGCGGTCGAGGGCCAGGCCATGGTGGACGCCGCACGCAAGGCAGGCCGTGTGCTGGACGTGGCCTTCAACCACCGCCGGCGCGGCGACATCAAGGCCCTCAAGGAAGTCATCGACGAGGGCGGCCTGGGCCGGCCGTACTACGCCAAGGCATCCTGGCTGCGCCGCTCCGGCATCCCCACGATCGGAAGCTGGTTCACCAACCCGGAACTGGCCGGGGGCGGTCCGCTGGCGGACATTGGGGTACACGCACTGGACTACGCCCTGCACCTTTTGGGAGAACCGAAGGTGGTGGCCGTATCCGCCGCCACGCATTCAGAACTCGGCCCGCAGGGCCGCGGCGGCGGCAGCGCGTACTCTGCCCTGGCCTCGAGCCACGCGTTTGAAGTAGAGGACTTCGCATCGGCATTCCTCCGGCTTGAGGGCGGCGGCACGCTGCTCATCGAGGCAAGCTGGGCCACCTACCGGGAAACGGACGATCTCCTGGATTTCACGGTATACGGCACCGACGGCGGCGCCGAGCTCAAGGTGCAGGGCGCACCCTTCCCGCCCGTTGGCCAGCTCCGGGTGTTCACAGACAAGGACGGCGAATCCGCCGACTACGTACCGCCGGTCCTGCCGGGCCGCGCCCACGATGCAGTCGTGGAAGACTTCATCACGGCAGTGCGGGGCGGCGAGGGAGTCTGGGGTGAACACGACGGCTCCCTGGCGCTGTACCGTGCACAGATCATCGATGCTTGCTACCAGTCCGCGCTGGAGCAGAGGGAGGTTCGTCTCTAATGAACGACAAGCTGAGAATCCGCGTCTGGAACGAGGGCGTCCACGAGGCCATCAACGAGCCGTCCCACATCGGCGAAATCTACCCGGACGGCATCCACGGCGCCATCGCTGCCGGGCTCCGCTCCTACTGCCCGGAGGCGGAAATCACGACGGCGGTCCTCGCTACGGACGATGAGCACGGGCTTGACGAGGAGGTGCTCGCGGAGACTGACGTCCTGCTCTGGTGGGGGCACATGGCCCATCACGAGGTGAGTGACGCCGTCGTCGAACGCGTCCACCGGCACGTGCTGGGCGGCATGGGGCTGATCGTGCTCCACTCTGGACACTTCGCCAAGGTGTTCACCAAGTTGCTGGGCACCAGCTGCTCGCTGGCATGGCGGAACGACGGCGAGCGCGAGCTCGTGTGGACGGTGAAGCCCTCGCACCCGATCGCTGAGGGAGTGGACAGCCCGATCGTCATCCCCGAGCAGGAGATGTACGGCGAACTGTTCGACATCCCGGACCCGGACGACCTCATTTTTATCAGCTCCTTCGCTGGCGGCGAAGTGTTCCGTTCCGGCGTCACGTTCACCCGGGGCAAGGGCCGGATCTTTTACTTCAGCCCCGGCGACCAGGAGTACCCGGTGTACCACCACCCGCAGATCCAGCGGGTGCTCTCCAACGGCGTGAAGTGGGCAGCCCAGCCCGGGCTGCAGCGTTCGGCCCCGGAGGTGACCAACCCGTCGCGGGGCTGGTTCGACCAGGGCTAGGAGCGGGGACCGCAGCTGCAGTCCCCATGGCGGTGCAGGGCCCAGGCGGGTACAACTGAGAGATGATTACCCACGCGCTGGTTCTCGGTCCTTTGATGCGGTACGTGGATGAGACTTCCGCCAGTATTTGGGTGGAAACCCGGGACGATGCCCGGGTTGCCGTCAGCGCGGCGGGAAGGGATTGGGAAGCCCGCACCTTCGCGGTCCACGGCCATCATTACGCCCTGGTGGCGGTGGACGGGCTCAAGCCCGGAACGGTAACGCCGTACACTGTGGCGGTCAATGGGGTCCAGGTGTGGCCCGAGTCCGGGGCTGGCTTCCCGCCGCCGGTGATTGCCACCCTCAAACCAGGCAAGCCGCTGCGCTTGGCCTATGGCTCCTGCCGCACCAGCGTTCCGCACGACGCGTCGGGTAACCGGAGCCACGGCGTGGACTCGCTGCGTGCCTATGCCCTGGAGATGGCGTCCGGTGGAACAGAACCATGGCCGGACCTGGTGGCGTTTCTAGGGGACCAGGTCTATGCCGATTCCACCAGTAAGCAGATGCAGGAGTTCATCAAGGCACGCCGTGACATCAAAGCGCCGCCGGGTGAGGAACTCCAGGACTACGAGGAATACGCGCACCTGTACTACCTGGCCTGGTCCGATCCGGCCAACCGGTGGCTGCTCTCCACCCTGCCCAGTGCCATGATCTTCGACGACCATGACATCCGGGACGACTGGAACGCGTCGCGGAGCTGGCGGGAAGCCATTAAGGGCAAAACATGGTGGCAGGGGCGGATCATGGCGGGACTGGCCTCCTATTGGGTGTACCAGCACCTGGGAAACCTCTCGCCGCAGGAGCGGGCGGTGGATCCGCTTTGGCAGAAAGCCGCTGCACACTTGGACGGGAACGAGCCGGACCTCAGCGCCGAGCTGGACAGTTTCGCCCTCCGGGCAGACCGGGACCCCGAAGCCTACCGCTGGAGCTACTGCCGGGACTATGGCGACACCAGGCTGGTCGTGGTCGATTCCCGTGCCGCGCGGAACCTGGCGCCGGACCGGCGTGCACTGCTGGACGACGCAGAGATGGGATGGCTGGACGCCAGGATGCAGGGCGGCTTCCGGCACCTGCTGGTGGCCACGTCCCTGCCTTTCCTGCTGCCGATGGGCCTGCACCATCTGGAGTCGTGGGACGAGGCGGTGTCCGAAGGCGCGTGGGGAAAATTCGGCGCCCGGGTGGGCGAAAATCTGCGCCAGGCAGCCGACCTGGAGCATTGGGCTGCGTTCCAGGGAAGCTTCCGGCGGGTGGCGGGCATGGTGGCGGAAATAGCAGACGGTGCACGGGGGCCTGCACCGGACACCATCACGTTCCTGTCCGGTGACGTCCACTTTTCCTATGTCTCAGAGGTGCAGCGGACCTCAGGCAGCCGCATCATCCAGGCCGTCTGCTCCCCGATCCGCAATCCCCTGCCGAGGCTCCTGAGGTCCTTCGGCGCCCTGATGTCCTACAGCCTGGCCGCCCCCATCGGCGCGGCGATAGCCCGTTCGGCCAAAGTCCAGGAGCCGCCGTTCCATTGGAAGGGCATCAAAGGCCCCTGGTTCGACAACAACCTGGCCTGCCTGGAAGTGGTGCCCGAGGGCCTGAAACTGTGGTGGCAGAAGGGTGTGGTGGACGGCGCCGACCATCTGCATCCACGGCTAAAACGCGTCGCTGATATCACCATAGCTTCCCGGACAACAGCGGAGGCTGTCCGGGAAGCGCGGTAACTTGCTGCCCTAGATGAGGCCCTGCGCTAGCATGGCATCAGCCACCTTGACGAAGCCGCCGATATTGGCGCCCAGGACGTAGTTCCCAGGGTCCCCGTATTCGTCGGCGGTGGCCGCGCACCGGTGGTGAATCCCTACCATGATCTCGCTCAGCCGCTCTTCCGTGTGTTCAAAGGACCACGAGTCGCGGCTGGCATTCTGCTGCATCTCCAGCGCCGACGTCGCCACTCCACCCGCGTTGGCGGCCTTGCCGGGACCGAACAGTACGCCGGCCTCCTGGAAAACCGAGACGGCGTCGCGCGTGGACGGCATGTTGGCACCTTCGCCGACGGCAAGGAGCCCGCCACGCACCAGGCGGGCGGCAGCATCGCCGTCGAGCTCGTTTTGCGTGGCGCAGGGCAACGCCACTGTGGCGTCGACGTCCCACACGGAGCCGCTGTCCACATAGGAAACGCCCGGACGGCGGGCCGCATAGTCCTTCAGGCGGCCGCGCTCCACTTCCTTCACCTCGCGAAGAAGCGCGACGTCGATCCCCGCCTCATCCACCACGTAGCCGGAGGAGTCCGAGCAGGCCACGACCATGGCGCCGAGGGCCTGCGCCTTGGCGATTGCGTTGATGGCCACATTGCCGGAGCCCGAGACCACCACGCGCTGACCGTCGAAGGACGTTCCGCGGGTCTTCAGCATCTCCTCCGTGAAGATCACTGTGCCGAAGCCCGTGGCTTCGGGCCGGACCAGTGAACCGCCCCAGGAAATGCCCTTCCCGGTCAGGACACCGGATTCGTAGCGGTTGGTGATGCGCTTGTACTGTCCGAAGAGGAAGCCGATTTCGCGTCCGCCCACCCCGATGTCCCCGGCGGGAACGTCGGTGTATTCGCCGATGTGCCGGTACAGCTCTGTCATAAAGGACTGGCAGAATCGCATCACTTCCGCATCGCTGCGGCCGCGGGGGTCAAAATCCGAGCCGCCCTTGCCTCCGCCGATGGGCATGCCGGTGAGGGCGTTCTTGAAGATCTGCTCAAAGCCCAGGAATTTGACGATGCCCAGGTACACCGAGGGGTGGAACCGCAGGCCGCCCTTGTAGGGGCCCAGCGCGGAGTTGAATTCCACGCGGAAGCCGCGGTTGATTTGGACCCGGCCCTCATCGTCCGTCCACGGAACGCGGAAGATGATCTGCCGCTCGGGCTCGCAGAGCCGCTCCAGGATGGCTGCTTCGAGAAACTCGGGATGCCTGTCGTGAACCGGTCCCAGGCTTTCGAAGACTTCCACTACTGCCTGGTGGAACTCCGACTCACCCGGGTTTCGGGCCAGGACGGTATCCCTGATGGCTTCCAGCCGTGCATCCATGAACTCTCCTCACCCCTGTGTGATGTGGACGGCAAAGAATCGCAGCCGTTCGCACTTAGGTTTTCAACCTACCCATTAAGACCGCCATTCACTCAACCCTTGGAACCGGGATGCCCTAGTATCCATAATGTGACATCTGAATTCCAGGAAGCGAAAAGCCCATGGACGCGCGCATGCCTCGCGGTGGCCGGCTGATGCCGTACGTGTGCCTGCTTCTCTCCGGCGGCGCCCTGCTCATCAACGGACTGGCCACCCTCGGGCTCCTCCCCCGCCGGGACGCGGCTGTCTTCAGCCTGGTGGTCGGATCCGTCCAGCTCGTGCTTGCCCTCTCCTACCTGTCCTCAGCGGGAGGGGCTCAGCTGTCGCTGCTGACCGCCGTCGGGATGTTCCTCTTCGGCCTGACTTACGTCTATGTGGGGCTGGATGTGCTGCTGGGCCTCGGCTCCCGGGGGCTGGGATGGTTCTGCGGCATGGTGGCTCTTGTGGGCCTGCTGCTTACCGGCACCTGGCTGGGAACCGACCCCCTGCTGGCAGTCCTCTGGCTGTGCTGGGCCGTATTGTGGGGAATGTTCTTCCTGTCCATGGCACTGGGCCTGGGCCGCCTGGACCCGTTCATCGGCTGGGCGCTGGTGCTGACCAGCCAGGCGAGCGCCACCCTTCCTGCCTTCCTGGGCCTCGCGGGTGCATGGCCCGGCACTCCCGCCGCGGCATGGCCGGCAGCAGCCTTCCTGGCTTCGCTCTTTGTCCTGGCCCGCATCCTCGCCAGTCGTAAAGACGCTCCAGGGCGGGCCGGTGCCGCCCCTGCCGGTTCTGCCGCCCGAAAAGCTGCCCGTTAGCTGCTGCCTGGCCCGGGACCCGGGCTGCGAAAACGGACACCCCGCGAATAGTCGGGGTGGACCGGGGTACGGTGAAGAGTACGCGAGGTGTCCCGGGACATTGTTCCCGATCACGGAAGCAACCTTCGGAGAGGAACAGATGAGCGAATCGATGACGGGCGAGGGAATTCTTGGAGCGGATGCCCTGGCTGGCAACAGCGAAGAGGAAGAGCAGGCTGCGACCGAATCCGCAGTGGACCCGGACCTCAGTTACGACGAGCAGTTTTATCCGGCCCGCCCGAAAGCCCTGAGGCCGGTCGCCCGCCGGCGTCAGTACCTTGCCACCCGGCCATCGTTCGAGTTCGACGGCCGGAATGCGGCGTACGTCGAATGGCTGCGGAACCAGGCCATGCTCGGGGACGCCAACGTCCTTGCCCGGCAGCTTTCCGGGCAGGCCAGCATGTGGCAGAACGCGTACGCGCACCCCAACCCGAGGGCCGCCGTCGAGAAGGCTCCGGTCTGGTTCACCGCCTATCCGCTGTCCTTCATCACCAAGCCCGGCCAGTCCTTCCTCGCTGCCCTGGGCGACCAGGACATGTGGGACGCCTTCCGGGAGATCGGCATCAGGGCAATCCATACCGGGCCTGTCAAGCTGGCAGGAGGCATCAGCGGCTGGCTGCAGACGCCGAGCGTGGACGGCCACTTCGACAGGATCAGCATGGCAATCGATCCGGTCTTCGGTGACGAGGACGAGTTCCGCAGCATGTGCCAGGTGGCCGCGGACCACGGCGGAACGATCATCGACGACATCGTTCCCGGCCACACCGGCAAGGGAGCGGACTTCCGCCTGGCCGAGATGAACTTCCGGGACTACCCCGGCATCTACCACATGGTGGACATCCCCGAGGAGGACTGGCACCTGCTGCCGGACGTCCCCGAAGGGCAGGACTCGGTGAACCTGAGTCCGGAGTCAGAACAGTCGCTCCAGAAAGCCGGGTACATCATCGGCCGGCTGCAGCGGGTGATCTTCTATGAGCCCGGCGTCAAGGAAACCAACTGGAGCGCAACCCGCCCGGTAGTCGACACCACCGGAAAGACGCGGCGCTGGGTCTACCTCCATTACTTTAAGGCCGGCCAGCCGTCCATCAACTGGCTGGACCCCACCTTTGCCGGAATGCGGCTGGTGGTGGGCGATGCCCTGCACTCGCTGGTTGACCTCGGCACCGGAGCGCTCCGGCTCGACGCCAACGGCTTCCTTGGCGTCGAAAAGAGCGCCGAAGAGCAGCCCGGTTGGTCAGAAGGACACCCCCTGTCCCAAGCCGCCAACCAGCTCATCGGCTCCATGATCCGCAAGGTGGGTGGATTCTCCTTTCAGGAGCTCAACCTCACCATCGACGACATCAAGGCCACCTCGGAATCAGGCCCGGACCTTTCCTACGACTTCATCACCCGTCCCGCCTACCACTACGCACTGGTGACCGCTGACACCGAGTTCCTCCGGCTGACTCTCCGCCTGTCCATGGAGATCGGCGTTGACCAGGCCGCACTGGTCCATGCACTGCAGAACCATGACGAACTGACGTACGAGCTCATGCACTTTGCCGCGGGGCACCGGGACGAGATGTTCGAACTGAACGGGCAGGAACTGACGGGTGCGCAGGTCGCCGAACACGTCCAGCAGACCATGCGGGAACGGCTAACCGGCCCGAATGCTCCCTACAACTCCCTGTTCACCACCAACGGCATCGCCTGTACCTCGGTCAGTTTCATCATGGCTGCACTGGGGATCCAGGATCCAGCGGCCATTACCCCTGAACAGGAATCGCAGGTGTTGGATGTCCACATCCTCCTGTCGATGTACAACGCGCTGCAGCCGGGCGTCTTCGCGCTTTCCGGCTGGGACCTGGCCGGCATCACGGTGCTGGACCGCAGCAGCGTCGAGGAGCTTATCGCCCAGGGTGACACCCGGTGGATCAACCGCGGCGCGCACGACATCATGGGCATCAGCCCGGATGCCACAACGTCCTCCGCCGGGATGCCACGTGCACACAGCCTTTACGGACCCCTCCCCGAGCAGCTCCAGGATGAGAATTCCTTCGCCCGGAGGCTCCAGAAGATTCTGGCTGTACGCGAGGAAAACGGGATTGCCACTGGCAAGCTGCTCGACGTGCCGGAAGTTTCGCACCGCGGACTGCTCGTCCTGGTCATCGAACTGGGAGACGGAGCGCTGGCAGTGACAGTGCTGAACTTCTCCGGCCAGGACATTTCGGGCAGCATCCAGTCCACCCACCTTCCGCCGGGAGCAGACGTCCAGGACCTGTTCAGCGGGGAGCCGGTGGGGCACGTGGATGACCTGCACAGCTTCTTCCTGGACCTGCCTGCCTATCAGGGCACCACGCTGCTCCTCACGACCGAAGATGACGGCGACGGGCCAGGCACTCCCATGTGACGTGCGATACTTCCATAGCAACTGTGCCGTCGGAGGTTCCGGTGGAGGTGGAAGGGGGGCGTGGGCATGCAGGAATCCGTCAGGGTGGATGAAACACCGCTGGAGCGAGTGCAGGCGGCACTGTTCCGGGAACGGGCCAACGGCCTGCTCCAGGATCCGGCGTTCGACCACCGCCTGGAACGGCATTTCCCGGCGCTTTCACACCTGTTCGGGTCCCTGTACGGCTCACGGCCGGACTGGATGGACCAGCTCGCAGCGCTGGTTGTCCAGTCCGCCCGGTCCTGGCAGGAGCGGCCCGCGGAACTGAAGGCGCTGGACGCGGAACGGGAAAGCAACAGCAACTGGTTCCAGTCAAACAGGATGCTGGGCGGCGTCTGTTACGTGGACAGGTACGCGGAGAGCCTTGCGGGCGTGCGGGAGCGCATCCCGTACTTCAAGGAGCTTGGCCTTACCTACCTGCACCTGATGCCGCTGTTCCTGGCGCCCGAGCCGCATTCGGACGGTGGGTACGCCGTCTCCAGCTACCGCCAGGTCAACCCCAAGCTGGGCACCATGGCGCAGCTGCAGTCCCTGGCTGCCGAGCTGAAGAGCAATGGGATCAGCCTGGTGGTCGATTTCATCTTCAACCACACCTCCGACGAGCACGAGTGGGCGCGCAAGGCAGCCGCAGGGGACCCAGAGTACAGCGACTACTACTGGATCTTCCCGGACCGGACCATGCCGGACGCCTTCGAGCAGAACGTCCGCGAGATTTTCCCCGAAAACCATCCGGGCTCCTTCATCCAGATGGAAGACGGACGCTGGGTCTGGGCCACCTTCCACACCTACCAATGGGACCTGAACTACTCCAACCCGGACGTCTTCCGCGCCATGGCCGGCGAGATGCTGTTCCTTGCCAACCAAGGCGTGGACATCCTGCGCATGGACGCCGTCGCCTTCATCTGGAAGCAGCTGGGCACGTCCTGCGAGAACCTGCCAGAGGCCCACACGCTGCTCCGGGCCTTTAACGCCGTAACCCGGCTGGCGGCGCCGTCGCTGCTGTTCAAGTCAGAGGCGATCGTGCACCCGGACGAGGTGGCCCTCTACATTGACCCTGCCGAGTGCCAGCTTTCCTACAACCCGCTGCAGATGGCGCTGATTTGGGAGTCCCTGGCCACCCGCGACGTCTGGCTCCTAGCGCAGGCCCTGGAGCGGCGGCACAACATTCCCGCAGGAACCGCGTGGGTGAACTACGTGCGCAGCCATGATGACATTGGCTGGACCTTCGCCGACGAGGACGCCGCAGAGCTGGGCATCAACGGCTTTGACCACCGCCGCTTCCTGAACTCCTTCTACGTCAACCGGTTCCCCGGCAGCTTTGCCCGCGGCGTCCCCTTCCAGGACAACCCGAAGACCGGCGACTGCAGGATTTCAGGCACGACGGCGTCCCTGTGCGGAATGGAGGTCGACCCGGCTGAGGCGGTGGAGCGGATCCTCCTGGCCCATTCGGTGCCGTTCAGCACCGGCGGCATTCCGCTCCTGTACCTGGGCGACGAGGTAGGCCAGGTCAACGACTACAGCTATGCACGGGAGCCAGGCCACGAGGATGACAGCCGCTGGGTGCACCGGCCGCGCTTCCCGGAGGAGCAGTACGCCCGGCGCACGGACCCTTCCACCCCGGAAGGAGCCATCTACGCAGGGCTGCAGCGGATGATCACGGTCCGTTCCGCCGCCCCTGAACTCGCCGGCAGCACCCTGATCCCTTTCGATACCCACAACTCCGGTGTCCTGGCTTACCAGCGCCCTGCCAGCGCAGCCACCGGCGGCGAAACGAGGGTCCTGGCCCTCGCCAACTTCAGCGACTCGCCGCAGACCCTGCCGGCGGAAACCTTTGGTGGATTCCTGCCCGCCGCCGTCGACATTCTCTCCGAAGCGAAGCTGCAGCTGGACGACGGGGTCACCCTCCTCCCCCGGCAATACGTCTGGCTGCGCGTCACTCCCCGGTACTGATTCGGTCCCCGGGGGCGGGGCGTGAAACGATACGGATCATGGCCTCCAAGATTGCGTACCAGGGTGAGCCCGGCGCCAACTCCAATATCGCGTGCAAGCAGATGTTCCCGGACCTGGAAAGCGTGCCGTGCGCGAGCTTTGAGGACGCGTTCGAACTGGTGGCCAGCGGCGAGGCTGACCTGGCCATGATCCCCATCGAGAACTCGATCGCCGGCCGGGTGGCTGACATCCACATCCTGCTGCCGCAGTCCAACCTGCAGATCGTTGGCGAGTTCTTCCTGCCCATCCACTTCGACCTGCTGGGCATCCCGGGCAGCACCATCGAGGACGCCACCGAGGTGCACAGCCACATCCACGCCCTGGGCCAGTGCCGCAGGCTCATCCGCGAACACGGCCTCAAGCCAGTCATCGCTGGTGACACCGCCGGGTCCGCGCGTGAAGTGGCGGAATGGAACGACCCGCGCAAGCTCTCCCTCGCACCCCCGCTCGCCGCGCAGATCTACGGCCTGGACGTGCTCGCGTCACGGGTCGAGGACGACCCTTCCAACACCACGCGCTTCGTGGTCCTGGCCAGGGAAAAGGAACTGCCGGCCCGGGCTGAACTTCCCGGACCGGCGGTCACCAGCTTTGTGTTCCGCGTCCGCAACGTCCCCTCCGCGCTGTACAAGGCGCTGGGCGGTTTCGCCACCAACGGCGTGAACATGACCCGGCTGGAGAGCTACATGGTGGGCAACGAGTTCGCCGCCACCATGTTCATGGCCGACGTCGAGGGCCACCCCGAGGACCTGCCGCTGCAGCTGGCCCTCGAGGAACTGGACTTTTTCACCACCGAGGTGCGGATTCTCGGCGTGTACTCGGCCGCGGAGTACAGGACAGGTCAGACGGTCAGCGGCTGACCTGCGGCGCGTCGTGGTTTCAGCAGCGGCGCAAAAAACCTGCCCAGCTCCGCAGTGGCGGTCAGCGGCAGGACGTTCGCCACGTACTGGTCCGGTCGCACCACCACCACAACTCCCTGGCGGTCCAGTCCGCGGAGTTCAAAGATGTCCGCTCCAGGGTCCGTACCGTAGACCTTTTCATAGTCGGTGAGCTTGAACGGGCCCACCTGCGGCTTGAAGACCGCCGGAACCGCGTTGATGTCCAGCTCGGTGTGCGGCTGCTGGTAGACCACCTTCACGTCGAACCACGCATCGGGATCTGCGTCCGACGGCGTCGCGGCCAGCGGCGATTCCGGCGAGGCCGCGAGCCATTCGCCGAGCTTGTCCGTGGCTGAGCCGGTCCCCGGAAGCGACGGGTCCGCGAAAACATAGATCCGCCAGCGGCCGTCGGCCGTCGCGTGGTGGCCGAGGTGGATGGGGTTGGTGTCCGCGACCCGCACGGCGGGAGCGGACTTGAAGCGTTTGCCGACAGGGAAGCCCGTGGCGAGGTTCTGGTGGTCGGAGCTGCCGACAATCAGGGACTGGGCGTACTGCGTCATGAACCCGGCGGGGAACTCGGCGGTCCGGACATAGAAATCCTCAAGGTCCGAGGGGTGCTCGAACTCTTCGGGTTTCTTGGCCATCATGGATGACCATTCCTTGTCGAAGTCGATCAGGTTCTTTGCCACAACCTGGCGCTCCTCCGAATAGGTGGACAGCAGGCTTTCGGGGCTGCGGCCCTCCAGGACGTGCCCAAGCTTCCAGGCGATGTTGAAACCGTCCTGCATGGAGACGTTCATGCCCTGGCCGGCCTTGGCGCTGTGGGTGTGGCAGGCGTCGCCGGTGATGAAGACGCGGGGGGTGCGGGTGCCGCGGTCCTGCGGCAGGACGTCGTCGAACCTGTCCGTGAGCCGGTGGCCCACCTCGTAGACGCTGTGCCACGCGACATTCCGGACGTCGAGCGTGTAGGGGTGGATGATCTCGTTGGCCTTCTGGATGATCTGCTCGATGCTGGTGTTCCGCACCGCGTGGTGGGTGGCCGGATCCACCTCGCCCAGGTCCACGTACATGCGGAACAGGTGTCCGCCTTCCCGTGGAATCAGGAGGATGCTGCCTTTTTCGCCCTGGATTGCACACTTGGTGCGGATGTCCGGAAAGTCGGTAACGGCGAGGGTGTCCATCACTCCCCAGGCGTGGTTGGCCTGGTCCCCGGCGAGGATGCAGCCGATCGCCTGGCGCACCTTGCTCCGGGCGCCGTCGGCCCCCACCACGTACTTGGCGCGGACAATGCGTTCCTGCCCTTCTTCGGGACCGGTGGTGTGGAGCAGCCTCACGGTGACCGGGTACTCGCCGCCATCCGCGACCTCCAGGCTCTGGAACTCGTAGCCGTAGTCGGGCTTGAGGCGGGACGGCGAGTTGGCGGCAAACTCGGCGAAGTAGTCCAGCACGCGGGCCTGGTTGACGATCAGGTGCGGAAATTCGCTGATGCCGGTGGGGTCATCCACCGTCCGGGCGGTGCGGATGATGCGGCTGCGGTCTGCGGGGTCCGGCTTCCAGAACGCCATCTCCGTGATGCGGTAGGCCTCGGCAGCAATCCGCTCCGCAAAGCCGAAGGCCTGGAAGGTCTCGACGGAGCGCGCCTGGATGCCGTCGGCCTGGCCGATCACGAGCCGCGCTGGGCGCCGCTCGATGATGCGGGTGGTGACATTCGGAAACATGGAGAGCTGTGCGGCCGCAAGCATCCCCGCCGGTCCGGTTCCAACGATGAGAACGTCCACTTCCGCCGGCAGATCCTCGGGTCGGTTGAGGCCGACGCCGGCTGCGAGCATTACCCGCGGGTCTCCAGAGACGTAGCCGTGGTGGTGAAACTGCACGGGTTCCTCACTTCATTGTGTGGCTATCGAATTAACGCTCGTGTTCGATAATAGAATTTTGGTTTCCATATCAGAAAGCACTGCTTCGGCTCAACACTGTACGCCACCTGTGACAGGCACTACAAGAGCAGCTAGAAGGCACCGGGAGCAGGGGGGGTTGACCTACCGCAGCGGCAGCAGGATAGTGATCGTATACGATTTCATACCCGAAGGAGAGTGCTCTTGGAGCAGGTCAATGAGGACATGCTGGCGTCAGCGCGCAAGGTGGTCGCGGTGCACATCAATTACCCCAGCCGGGCTGCCCAGCGGGGACGCACGCCGGCGCAGCCCTCCTACTTCCTCAAGCCCTCCAGCTCCCTTGCGGTGAGCGGCAGCGTGGTCGAACGTCCCGCAGGCTGCGAACTTCTGGGCTACGAAGGCGAGATTGCGCTGGTCATCGGCAAGGCCGCCCGCAGGGTCGGGATTGAGGACGCCTGGAGCCATATTGCGGCCGTGACGGCCAGCAACGACCTCGGCGTCTACGACCTGCGCTACGCGGACAAGGGCTCCAACCTCCGATCCAAGGGCGGTGACGGGTTCACCCCGGTGGGTCCGGCACTGATCCCGGCAGACGCCGTCGACCCCGCCAACCTGCGCATCCGCACCTGGCATAACGGGAACCTCGTCCAGGACGACACCACGGCGGACCTGCTCTTCCCGTTCGCCCGCCTGGTGGCGGACCTGTCCCAGCTGCTAACGCTCGAGGAGGGGGACATCATCCTCACCGGCACCCCGGCAGGCGCCTCCGTCGCCAAGCCGGGGGATGTCCTGGAAGTTGAGGTTTCCGCTGGCGACCTCACCACGGGCCGGCTGACCACCACCGTGGAGGAAGGCACGACGCCGTTCGCGGACTTTGGTGCCCGGCCCAAGGTTGATGACCTGCAGCGGGAGGAAGCCTACGGTTCCCGCGAAGCAGCCGGGCTTCCCGCCCAGGCAAGTGCCGCCGTCGCACCTTTCCTCTCCCCGGAACTGAAGGCCAAGCTCGAGTCTGTCGCCACCGCCACCCTCTCCTCCCAGATGCGCAAGCGCGGCCTGAACAACGTCAGCATCGACGGCCTGCAGGCCACGCGCCCGGACCGCCGGGTGGTGGGCCTGGCCCGGACCCTGCGCTACGTGCCCAACCGCGAGGACCTGTTCAAAACCCATGGCGGCGGGTTCAACGCCCAAAAACGCGCCATCGACTCCGTGAACGAGGGCGAGATCCTGGTCATGGAAGCCCGCGGCGAAAAGGGCACCGGAACCGTCGGGGACATCCTGGCCCTGCGCGCCCAGGTGCGTGGCGCCGCGGGCATCATCACCGACGGCGGCGTCCGCGACTACACCGCTGTGGCCGGGCTGGAGATGCCCACGTACTTCGCCAACCCGCATCCTGCCGTGCTGGGCCGCCGCCACATTCCGTGGGATACGGACATTACCATCGCCTGCGGCGGTGCGACCGTCCAGCCCGGTGACATCATCGTGGCTGACGCCGACGGCATCCTGGTGATCCCGCCGGCCATCGCGGAGGAACTGGTGGAGGACTGCATCCAGCAGGAAAAGGAAGAAACCTTCATCTTCGAGATGGTCAGGGAAGGCAACAGCGTGGACGGCCTCTACCCCATGAACGCGGAATGGCAGGCCAAGTACAAGGAATGGGAAGCAGGCAAGGAAAATGACTGAGACAGCCCTCACCGAACTGCCCGCCGCGGCTCCCGGCAGTAAATCCGAGCAGGCTTACCAGGCAGTCAAGGGCCGCATCGTCGAAGGCGCCTACACCCCCGGCTACCGCCTGGTCCTCGGCAGCATTGCCAAGGACCTCGGCGTCAGTGTGGTGCCGGTCCGGGAAGCCATCCGCCGGCTCGAAGCTGAGGGCCTGGTGATGTTCGAACGCAACGTGGGCGCCACCGTTGCCGGGATTGATCCCACCGAATACCTCTACACCATGCAGACCCTCAGCATCGTGGAAGGTGCAGCCACGGCGCTGTCCGCTCCCCTGATCGATTCGGTGGCAATTGCACGGGCCCGCAGTCTGAACGAGGAGATGCGCGAATGCCTGGCCCACTTTGATCCCGTCCGGTTCACCCAGCTCAACCAGGAATTCCACAGTGTCCTGTTCGAGCACTGCCCCAACCCGCACATCCTGGACCTGGTCCACCGCGGCTGGAACCGGCTTGCAGCGCTCCGCTCCTCCACGTTCCGCTTCGTTCCCGGCCGCGCCCGCGACTCCGTCGAGGAACACGAGAACCTGCTAAAGCTAATTGAAACCGGGGCTGACGCGGACCAGATTGAAAAGGCCGCCCGCCTGCACCGCTCCGCCACCCTGGACGCCTACCTCCGGCAGGCCAGGAACCTCTGAACTCCCCCAGCAGCACCCGAGCAGTAAGGAAACAACAATGACGTTCACTGCAGAACAGGCCGCCACGCATTACGTGCCGCAGGACCTTCCCACCCACATCCAGCACTACATTGCTGGCAAATTTGTTGACTCCGTGGGGGGCAAGACTTTCGATGTGCTTGATCCGGTATCCAACCGGAACTACGCCACCGCCGCGGCTGGACAGAAGGAGGACATTGACCTTGCCGTCGCCGCTGCACGTGAAGCCTTTGTCAACGGCCCGTGGCCGAAGATGAAGCCACGCGAACGCGCCCGCGTCCTGAACAGGATTGCTGACGCTGTCGAGGCCCAGGAAGCGCGGCTCGCCGAACTGGAGACCTTCGACACTGGCCTGCCCATCACCCAGGCCAAGGGCCAGGCCCTGCGCGCCGCCGAAAACTTCCGGTTCTTCGCGGACCTGATTGTGGCCCAGTTCGATGACGCCATGAAGGTCCCCGGCTCGCAGATCAACTACGTGAACCGCAAACCGATCGGCGTCGCTGGCCTGATCACCCCGTGGAACACCCCGTTCATGCTGGAGTCCTGGAAGCTCGCACCGGCCCTGGCCACCGGCAACACAGTGGTCCTCAAGCCGGCCGAGTTCACCCCGCTCTCAGCCTCCCTTTGGGCGACCATCTTCAAGGACGCCGGCCTGCCGGACGGGGTCTTCAACCTGGTTAACGGCCTGGGCGAGGAAGCCGGCGATGCCTTGGTGAAGCACCCGGATGTGCCGCTCATTTCCTTCACCGGCGAGACCACCACCGGCCAGACGATCTTCCGCAACGCCGCCACCAACCTCAAAGGCCTGTCCATGGAGCTCGGCGGAAAGTCCCCCTGCGTCGTGTTCGCGGACGCCGACCTGGACGCCGCGATCGATTCGGCCCTGTTTGGGGTCTTTTCCCTCAACGGCGAGCGCTGCACCGCCGGCTCCCGCATCCTGGTGGAACGTGCCGTCTATGACGAGTTCTGCGAAAAGTACGCCGCCCGGGCCAAGAGCATCGTGGTGGGCGACCCGCACGATCCGAAGACCGAAGTCGGCGCCCTGGTCCACCCGGAACACTACGACAAGGTGGCGTCCTACGTGGAGATCGGCAAGTCCGAAGGCCGGCTTCTCGCTGGCGGCGGCCGACCCGACCACCTCCCGGAGGGCAACTACATCGCACCCACCGTATTTGCCGACGTCGCACCTGACGCCCGGATCTTCCAGGAGGAAATTTTCGGACCCGTCGTGGCCATCACCCCGTTCGAGAACGACTACGAGGCCCTCGCCCTGGCGAACAACACCAAGTACGGCCTGGCCGCGTACATCTGGACCCAGAACCTGACACGGGCGCACAACTTCGCCCAGAACGTCGAAGCGGGGATGGTGTGGCTGAACAGCCATAACGTCCGTGACCTCCGGACCCCGTTCGGCGGGGTCAAGGCCTCCGGCCTGGGCCACGAGGGCGGCTACCGCTCCATCGATTTCTACACCGACCAGCAGGCCGTGCACATCACGCTCGGTACGGTCCACACCCCCAAGTTCGGCAGCATCGAAGCATCCGCCGCCAACGAGGGCTAAGGTCCGGCACCCCGCCGGCGTGCCGCAGGTGTACTTTTTCAAACCCTTTCGAAGAAGAGAGAGACCATCATGACCAACCCCTTCACCGGCCCAATCCCCACTCCAACCGTCCCGGCCCCGGACATCGTCCGCTGCGCCTACATGGAAATTGTGGTCACCGACCTCGCAAAGTCCCGTGAGTTCTACGTGGACGTCCTGGGCCTGCACGTCACCGAAGAAGACGACAGCGCGATCTACCTGCGCTCGCTGGAGGAGTTCATCCACCACAATCTGGTGCTGCGCAAGGGCCCCATCGCCGCCGTCGCCGCGTTCGCGTACCGGGTGAAGTCCCCCGCCGAGGTGGACGCCGCCGAAGCCTACTACCGCGAGTTGGGCTGCCGAGTGGAGCGCCGGATCGGGGGCTTTACCAAGGGCATCGGAGACTCCGTCCGTGTTGAGGACCCACTGGGCTTCCCCTACGAATTCTTTTACAACGTGCAGCACGTGGAGCGCCTCACCCAGCGCTACGACCTCTACTCCGCCGGTGAACTGGTCCGCCTGGACCACTTCAACCAGGTCACCCCGGACGTCCCGCGTGGCCGTAAGTACCTGGAGGACCTGGGCTTCCGGGTTTCGGAGGACATCAAGGACTCCGACGGCGTCACGTACGCCGCGTGGATGCACCGCAAGCAGACAGTGCACGACACAGCCCTCACCGGCGGGAACGGCCCGCGCATGCACCACATCGCGTTCGCCACCCACGAAAAGCACAACATCATCCAGATCTGCGACAAGATGGGCGCCCTGCGCATCAGCGACCGGATCGAACGCGGCCCCGGCCGGCACGGCGTGTCCAACGCCTTCTACCTCTACATCCTGGACCCGGACGGGCACCGCATCGAGATCTACACCCAGGACTACTACACCGGCGACCCCGACAACCCCACCATCACCTGGGACGTCCACGACAACCAGCGCCGCGACTGGTGGGGCAACCCCGTGGTCCCGTCCTGGTACACCGAAGCCTCCCTGGTCCTGGACCTCGACGGCAACCCGCAGCCCGTCATCGAACGCGAGGAAAAGTCCGAGATGGCCGTCACCGTCGGCGCCGACGGCTTCTCCTACACCCGCAAGGACGGATCCCCCGAAGGGGACCGCGCTGGTTTCAAGCTCGGAGCGCAGGTCTAGGCCATGCTCGAGCCGAAGACGATTGAGGCCATTGCGGACGAGCTGGTGGAAGCCGGCCGTTCCCGCACCCCTGTTCCCCTGCTGACCGCCCGGTACCCGGACATGACGGTGGAGGACTCCTACGCGGTGCAGCAGTTGTGGCGGCGCCGCAACGAGGAGGCCGGACGGACCCTGGTGGGCCGCAAGATCGGCCTCACGTCCAAGGCCATGCAGGACGCCACCGGCATCACCGAACCGGACTACGGCGCCATCTTCGACGACATGGTCCTCGAAACAGGCTGCTCGGTCGAGTGGGACCAGTACACCCATCCGCGGGTGGAGGTGGAGCTGGCCTTCGTTCTGAAAGACGGGCTCAAGGGCCCCGGCGTCACGATTTTCGATGTCCTGAAAGCCACCGACTACGTGATTCCTGCCCTGGAGATCCTGGATTCCCGGATCGAGATGAAGGGCCGGACCATCGTTGACACCATCTCGGACAACGCTGCCATGGGTGCCATGGTGATCGGCGGACGGCCGGTGAAGCCGGACGCCGTGGACCTCCGCTGGGTCTCCGCGATCCTCTATAAGAATCAGACGGTCGAGGAGACCGGGGTGGCCGCCGGGGTCCTGGACCATCCGGCCAACGGGGTCCACTGGCTGGCGAATAAGATCGCCGCGCATGGTGACTCCTTGAAGGCCGGCGACATCATCCTCGCCGGGTCCTTCACCCGACCTCTCTGGGTCTACAAGGGTGACACCGTCCACGCCGACTACGGACCCCTCGGGAGCGTGACATGCCGCTTCGAATAGAAGATTCCTTCCGCGCTGCCCTCGGCGCAGCGAACCGGCCGCTGGCGGGCATGTGGGTGTGCTCCGGCAGCCCGCTGATCGCCGAGCTCTGCGCGGGTTCCGGGCTGGACTGGCTGCTGGTGGATGCCGAGCACAGCCCCAACGGGCTCGAATCCATCCTTGCCCAGCTCCAGGCCATCCACGGCTACCCCGTCCACGCCCTGGTCCGGCCTCCGGTCAATGACACCGTGATGATTAAGCAGTACCTGGACCTGGGAGTGCAGAACCTGCTGATTCCCATGATCAATTCCGTGGCGGAAGCTGAGGCCGCCGTGGCCGCCACACGTTATCCGCCGCAGGGCGTCCGCGGTGTCGGCTCCGCCCTGGCCCGCGCCGCCCGCTGGAACCGGGTGCCGGACTACCTCGCCAAGGCGGATGAGACCATCAGCGTCATCGTCCAGATCGAGTCGACGGCGGCAGTGGACGCCGTGGACGACATCCTGAAGGTTGACGGCGTGGACGCCGTCTTCGTAGGCCCGTCCGACCTCGCCGCTTCTATGGGCCTGCTGGGACAGCAGGAACACCCCGAGGTGCGCGCCGCCGTCGAACATTGCCTTACCGCTGCACGTGCCGCGGGGAAACCCTCCGGCGTGAACGCCTTTAACCTGGACACTGCGCAGCACTACCTGGACAACGGCGCCGACTTCATCCTGGTCGGAGCCGACGTCGCCCTCCTCGCCCGCGGCTCCGAAGCCCTCGCTGCAAAGTTCATACCGGAGGACGCAGTGGCTGAGCCAGTTGAAATTAAGACGAGCTACTGAGTTTCGACGGTTGGTTTTGAAGCCGTACGCCCTAAGCAGGCACAGCAAAGGCGCCCGCCGGCTCTCCGTTCGGAGGGTTGGCGGGCGCCTTACTGTGTCTAGGAACTAGCCGACGCGGGTGTAGCTGATTTCCGTCTCACCCATCGGAGCAGAGTGAAGGGTTACATAGCTGCCCTGGGCTTTGTTGCCGCTGCCGGTTGCTGCACCAGGCACGGTGACGTAGTTTCCCTCGGCCGGGCGAGGGACGTCCACGTTACCGGGCAGGGTGACGTAGCTGTCCCGGCGCGTAGCGCTGTGCGTAGCTTTATGGTTTGCGGGGCGTTCGATGAGCAAGGTCATGGGGTTCTCCTCGTGGTTCGCGAAAGGGGCCGGCCGTGCCAGATGAGTGCCTGGAATTCTTTCCGCTTTCTGCGGAGGTGGCGGGGCTATACCGGAGGCGGACGGCCACCGGCGTTGCTGGAGCGGGGACTCTTCACCCGCCACGCACTCAAGGGCTGCGGTGGCCTGCTATTAACTCTACGGGCTTAATTTGAGCTTTTCATAATAAGGTGGGAGATCTCACGGATGACGCTACGGGTTTTGCCGGCGTCTCAATCGGTGCCAGCAGCCGTGGATAAGTCGAGCAGACCGCACCTGTGGACTGAACTTTTCTTTATGGAGGCTGAAGCAGCGTCCTCCCCGGCGCGGCCGGTCGGAACGGCCAGCGTTGGTGGCCTGCGGTCAGGGATCAGTGGGCTCGGGCTCGTCGTCGACGTCCGCGCCCGCGCGGTGCGCGCGCGGCGAACCGTATGGTGGCGGCGGTTGCAGTCTCGCCACCGGAGCGTTCGGCCGCTGCAGCGCAGCGGCTGGGCGCGGCCTGGGGCGGCACCGGGGACCGGATCCAAACTGGGCTGCGCATCTCCCACCGAACCCCTACGCCCACTCATCGTTTCCGGAGGAGATGTGCCATGACACAAGACCGACCCCCGGCCAGCCGGGACCCGCGGCAGGGAGAAGGGACCACCACGCCGGCAGCCGCTAACAGCAGCAACGCGGCAATGCCCGTCGGGATCCGACTGCGACTATCCCTGATGATGTTCCTGCAGTTCTTTGTCTGGGGCGCTTGGTTTGTCACCATGGGCACCTTCCTCGGTCAGGGCCTGGCAGCCTCCGGCAGCCAGGAAGCTGGAAGCATTCGACTTCAAGCTGGCCCGAGTCTGCCAGGAAGGCCTGCTGGAATTCGAAGTCCGGTTGAGGGCAGCTATCGCCCATACGCTTGCTTCGAAGGACGTTGCAGCTCATGCCTCTAAGCAATTTTCTCGATGCGCAAAGATGCGATAAACCCACGAGTGAGAAAACGAAGTTTGAAGCATGGTCTAAGACGTGGCGGGAAGCTGTTACGTCCGCTGCGGAGGATGAAGACTTCCTAAAGCACCACCTGTTGAAGTATCCAGAGCAGGATGTGCCCATCTGGGCTGTCACCGAAGTCTTGAGCTTCGGAAGTCTTCCGTTCCTTTATGAACTCATGCAGACCTTGATCTTAAACTTCAAGCGCCGGACGGCTCCGAACTCCTATCGCCCAATGTGAGCATGGGCTTTCCCGTGGGATGGTCTGACCTCGACCTGTGGACGCCGACCCGCTAAAGCTGCTGCACGTGTGGTCCTCGTCAGCAAGCAAAGTGAATCCCTACCTGTAGGTTTGACGGAATGTCCGTTATCGACAGTTCAAAGCGGTGGGGAGCGGCCCCAAAAGGGGCTGTGCAGGACAACCGGCCTCGATGTTACAGTGAGCCGAGTCGCCCCGCCTCTGGTGCGTCTTGACGGCGCGCTCTTGGCGAAGCGTCTCCGGGGTCCCCGTCCTTCACGCTCATCGACGCGGCTGGCCTATGAAGCCCGACAAGAGCTAAAGGGCGGCGATGGTCCAGCCCGTGCTGTGCGATTCCCCCGGTTCGAGGACCACAAGGTCCTCGCCGGTGTTGAAGGCCTCCGGCGGGCATGACATGGGCTCGACGGCAAGCCCGAGCCGGGTGCGCTCTGGTTGTCTCGGAAGGTCCGCAGTGTGGATCTGCACCCAGGGGCAGCTCGCGTCCCACACCATCGCTGTGCCGGTCCCAAGCGCGGGATCGATAACTCGGACCATGGCGTGCCCTTCGCGATCCCAGGCAAGGTCCGTGAAAGCGTGGTCGATTTGCACGTCACCGATGGTACGGGCCGAGCGGAAGTCAAATGGAGTGCCGGCGACTGATTCCTTGGCCACGGGCAGCAGACGGTCGGGAGTTACCGTCAGAACCGTTGAGGCAGGCAGCTCGAGCGCCCACTCCTCGAGCGGTGACGGCCCGCCCACAAGGTACGGGTGAGGGCAAACGCCGTAGGGCGCGCGCCGGGCGCCGACATTACATGCTGCTACGTCTGTCCTGAAGCCCTGCCCGTCGAGGCTGAACCGCGCTTGGAGGTAAAGCTTGAAGGGGTAGCCTTCCGTGGGCTCAATGGTGCATGCCAGGGTCAGCGTGCTCCCGGTGTGCTCCACCAGTGTCCAGGGGACATCGAACACGAGCCCGTGCAGCGCAGCGCCCCGATCTGGCTCGTTAATTGCAAGCTGGTAGTTCGCTCCGTCGAACGTATAGCGCCCATCGGCGATGCGGTTAGGCCAGGGAGCCACGAAGGCGCCACGGAAGTTGGGCATCTCCTCGTCGGAGCCGAAGCCCACTACGAGCGGCCGCCCTTGGTAAGTCAGTTCGCGGACAGTGGCCCCGAAGCCGAGGACGACGGCTGTGTAGCCGCCGCCCTCGATTCTGTATTCCTGGTGGTTCATGTGAGGGAAAGGGCCGTCCATGACACGGGAGGAAGGGCGATGGTGACTGCACTACCGTCTAGGGTGGCGGATGTGTTGGGCTTCATGGTCACGCGCTCGGGCTCCTCGAGGGTATTTTTCGCGTACACGTCCGAATCGAACAGTGACTGCGCCTCGACAGAGCTGAAGCCGTCGAGGGCCGCGATGTCGATGGTCACGGTGGTCTCCTCGGTTTGCGAGCGGTTGACGAGGAAGACGGCGGTCGCGCCCGTTTCGTCGTCGTGCGTGGCCACAGCGTCGACGAGCGGCACCACACCGTACTCGCTGGTTTCGTACGTCCCGGCGTCGAGCTTGAGTTCAAGCACCGATCCCTGCGCGAGCTTCGAGGTGATCGAGAACGGGAAGAACGTGGTCTGGCGCCACGCGGGGCCGCCTGGCTCGGTCATGATGGGCGCAATCACGTTGACGAGCTGCGCCAGTGAAGCGGAGGTGACGCGGTCGGCGTGTTTGAGCAGCGAGATCATGAGGTTACCGAACACGACGGCGTCTGCCACTGAGTAGCAGTCTTCGAGCAGGCGCGGGGCCACCGGCCAGTTGTCGAGACCCTCGATCTTGTCGACGTTTTCGAAACGGCTGATGTACCAGACGTTCCACTCGTCAAAGGAGATATTGATGGTCTTTGAGCTCCCGCGGACGGCCTTCACATGGTCGGCCGTCGCCACGACGGACTCGATGAAGTGGTCCATGTCGACGGCGGATGCGAGGAACGATCCCAGGTCGCCGTTCTTCTCCTCGTAGTACGCGTGGCAGGAGATGTAGTCGACGACGTCATAGGTGTGGGTGAGCACCACGCGCTCCCACTCGCCAAACGTCGGCATGTGGGCGCTCGAAGAACCGCAGGCCACGAGCTCGATCGATGGGTCCAGCTGGCGCATCGCCCTGGCCGTGATGGCGGCAAGCTTGCCGTAGTCCTCGGCGGAGCGGTGCCCGAGTTGCCACGGGCCGTCCATCTCGTTGCCCAGGCACCAGATCTTGACGCCGAACGGGTCCGGGTGGCCGTTGGCCATGCGCTGGTTGGCGAGCGTGGTACCTTTCGGCAGGTTCGAGTACTCGAGGAGTTCAAGCGCTTCGGTCGTTCCCCTCGTTCCGAGGTTTACGGCCAGCATGAGATCGCTGCCTACCTTCTGCAGCCAGGAGGCGAATTCGTGCATGCCCACCTGGTTGGTCTCGGTGGAGTGCCAGGCGAGGTCCACGCGGGTTGGGCGCTCCTCGCGGGGACCCACGCTGTCTTCCCAGCGGAAGCCGGAGACGAAGTTGCCGCCGGGATAGCGGATGGTGGAAACACCCATTTCCTTGACGAGCTCGATGACGTCCTGGCGGAACCCTTCGTTGTCGGCGCTCTCGTGGCCGGGTTCATAGATGCCGTCGTAAACGTGGCGGCCAAGGTGTTCGACGAACCCGCCGAAGATGTTGCGGTTGATCCGCCCGACCGTGAAGTGGGGGTCGAGCGTAAGATGTGCGTTTTGCATCGATATTGCTTTCTGTACGGGGTGGCTTGGACTGGCAGCCGGGGTCGGGGCTATTTGAGCGAGCCCAGCGACAACCCGCCCTGCCAGTACTTCTGGAGGGAGAGGAACGCGATGATCAGCGGGATGATCGAGAGGAAGGCGCCCGTGGTGATCAGGTTCCACAGGGCCTCGCCGCCGCTGCCGGCGTTGGACAGGGCCTGCCATCCGTTGAGTCCCACGGTTACGGGGAGCAGCAGGGGGTCGCTGAGCACGGCCAGCGGCAGGAAGAAGTTATTCCAGGTCCCGACGACGGACAACAGCAGTACCGTCACGATCGCCGGGCGCAACAGGGGCAGTGCGATCTGGACGAACGTGCGGATTTCTCCCGCGCCGTCGATCCGGGCGGCATCGAGTAATTCGTCCGGAACCGCTTCCTGGGTGAAGACCCTCATGAGGTAGACGCCGAACGGGCTGAGGAGCGAGGGCAGGATCACAGCCCAGATGGTGTTCACCAGCCCCACCGAGCTCAGCAGCACGAAGGTCGGGATGACCAGGGCCGTCAGTGGCACCATGACCGCCCCCAGAAGGAGCCCGAAGAAGGGACCCCGCCCGCGGAAGTTGTACTTGGCGAAGCCGTAGCCCGCAAGCACGGCGAGGATGGTTGCCCCAACACCGCCCGAGATGGCGTAGAGGAATGAATTCCCGAGCCAGCGCCAGTAGATGCCGTCCTGCCGTTCAAACAAGCCCTGGATGTTGCTGAAGAAGTGGAACTCGTTGTCGAACCAGAGGGGTCCACCCGAGCCCCCGAAGAGGCCGGCGGTGTCCTTGGTGCTGGCGACAGTCAGCCACCAAATGGGGGTGATGAAGTAGATAACGAGGATGAGAAGGAAGATGTGTGAGCCGATGCGGGGGCCGCCGTTGCGGGACCTGGTGCGGCGGCCGGCAGCGCTGCGGCCTTTCCGGCCGCCCTCCAGCTGGGGGGTTTCGGTGACAAGTGCCATGGCTTATTTCAGTCCGCTCTGCTTGCGGGTCAGGAAGAGGAAGAGGAAGGAAAAGACAAACACGACAATGCCGAGCGCGAAGGAGATGGCGGAGGCATAGTTGAACTGGCTGTAGGAGAAGGCCAGCGAGAAAGCGTACATATTAGGGGTGTATGACGTGGGGATGGCGCCCTGGGCCACTCCCCGGAGCACTTGCGGTTCGGTGAAGAACTGCAGGGTGCCGATAAGGGCAAAGATGACCACCATCACCAAGGAGGAGGAGATCATGGGGACCTTGATTCGCCACGCGATCTGCCTGTCCGAGGCGCCGTCGAGCACCGCTGCCTCGTAGATTCCGGGATCGATACCCCGCAGAGCGGCGTAGATGATGATCATGTAGTAGCCGGCCCACTGCCACGTCACGATGTTGACGAGGCTGCCGAAAATGCTGCCCTGCGCCAGGAATTCCGGTGCGGCCATGCCGAAGAGGCCGAAGATGGAGCCGGCCGGCCCGAAGCGGGGGCTGTAGAGGAAGCCCCACATGAGGGCGCCGATGACCACGGGAACCGCGTACGGGACGAAGATCATCAGCCGGGAGAACTTGGACGCCCAGGTGGCAAGATTGTCGAGGACGAGTGCGGCGAGCAGGGCCACGATCATTTGCGCGGGGATCATGATCAGTGCGAACTTCGCCACCGTCGCCAGTCCCTGCAGGAAGATCGGGTCGGAGAACGCCTTGAGGTAGTTGTCCGCGCCGACGAACTTGGTGCCCGTGGCCAGGGTGCTGGTGAAGAGGCTCATCCTGAAGGCGTAGACCAGGGGAAGGATAAGGAAGGTCAGGAAGATTGCCGCGAAGGGCGCAACAAAGATCCATCCCCAGCGCTGCCGGCGCCGGTAGTTTTTGTCGGGGCGGTGCTTAGCGGGGGCCGGTGCCTTGGCCCGCGGGGCCGAACTCGGCGCGGTGGTCGTAGCCATGATGGTCTTTCCTCAAGCAATGGGACGGTTGGCGCACTGGAAGTGTCCACGAGGGCCGGGCGGATAGGTGCCCGCGATGGACGCGGGCACCTATCCCGGCAGTTACTTCAGGGTGAATCCCTGCTCGGTCGCGTACTGCTCGAGGGATGCCTGGAGATCGTCGAGGGCCTTGCCCGCGTCCTTCTCGCCCTGGACCATCGAGTAGAGCTGCACGGTCAACTGGTCGTAGGCGTAGTTCTGGAACGGGCTGAAGGTCGCGCCCTGGTAGCCCTCAGCAGCCTTGAGGAAGACGTCCTTGTTGATCTGCTGCCCGCCGAAGAACTTGTACTCCTTGTTGGCGAACTCCTCGGAGTCGAGGACCGGCGCGTATGACGGGAAGAGCGCTCCCTTGTCAACGCCGAGGTTCATGCCTTCCTTGTTACCGAAGATGCCCATGGCCACCTTCGCTGCAAGTTTCTTGTCCTTGGCCTGCTCGGTCACTGCGAAGGTGGAACCGCCCCAGTTGACCTGGACGGGGTTGGCCGCATCCCACTGCGGGAGCGGCGCCGCACGCCAGACTGCGTCCGGGTCGGCGTCGGACAGGCCCTGCAGGTAGCCGGGGCCCCAGGCTGCTGCCAGATAGAGGGCGTACGAGCCGTCGACGAGCTTGGTGTTGTAGTCCGCCGTAAAAGCGTCATCGGTGGCGACGAGGCCCTTCTTGACGAGCCCGTTCCAATATTCAAGGACGTCCTTGGCACCCTGGTCGTTGACCTTGATTCCGATCTCCTGCGGGTTAGCGGAATCGTACTCGAACGGAACCGAACCGGCCTGCGCGAAAAGAGCCTGGTTGAATGCGCGCCCGTTGGTCGGGAAGTCAGCCATGACGGCACCGTTGCCGGACTCCTTCAACTTTTGGGCAGCGGCTTCGAACTCTTTCCACGTTGTCGGCACCTGGATGCCCGCGGCGTCGAAGATATCCTGGCGGTAGAGCATCCCCATGGGGCCGCCGTCGACCGGGATCGCATACACGGCGTCACCGCTTGAAGCATCCTCCCAGGCGCCTTCGGCGTACTGGTCCTTGACGTCATTGGCGCCGAACTCGGTGAGGTCCACAAGCGCATTGCGGATGGTAAAGCTGGAGAGAACCTCCGACTCGAGCTGGATGACGTCGGGGGCGCCGGAGCCGGACTCGATCGAGGTCGAGAACTTCGTGTACTCGTCGTTGCCCTGGCCCGCATTGGTCCAGCAGATCTGCACATCGCTGTTGGTGTTGTTGAAGTTATCAACGACCTCGTTGAACGCGGGGTACCAGGCCCAGACGGTGACCTGGGGTGCCTCTGCATTGACAATGGTGTTGGTGCAGGACGCGGCCTCCGGGCCGCTTCCGTTTCCTCCGGAGCAGCCTGTCAGCGCTACGGCGGTGGCGGCAACGATGCCGGCCGATGCCAGAAACTTGGCTTTCATATCTCTTGCTTCCTCTCGCGGTGGCAATCCACCGTGGGGCCGCCCGTAGGCGGCCGGTCCGGGCGATGCATAAGGGAGGATCGCCGGGGCACTAAGTGGGTGCCGCTCGATCTTCCTTGATCCCGGTCCGTCCTCCTGCAAGCTCGCCTCCCAGCGAGGTTCCCGCAAGTGCCTGGTCCGATGTTGCATCGTTGTAGGTAAACGTTGTAGAAGTAGCATGACGAGTGAGGCCTGTCACTGTCAAGCTGTTCCGCAGAAAACTTTCGGGCCAGCAGGAATTCAGCTGGTGGGGAGCCTTGAGGACTCACGTTCGACAACTTGGAACCGCGCCTCGAGCTCCCTGGGCGGTCCATCATGGCCCGAAATCCGCTCCTGCAGGACACGCACGGCAGTCTCAGCGATTTCTCCCCGACCAGGATCGATAGTCGACAGCGTGGGCAGCGAATACCTGCCCTCGTCGAGGTCGTCAAAACCAATGACGGCGACGTCGTCAGGAATCCTCAGGCCCGCTTCCTGCAGCACGCGCATGGCTCCGAGGGCCAACGTGTCATTCAAGCCGAACATCGCGTCGAACTCGACGCCGCTCTCGAGCATTTCCCGCATGGAGGTGGCCCCGTTGGAGCGGTGCCACAGGGTAGTGTAGGCCACGAGCCTGTGGTCGAACGGGATGCCGGCTTCCTCCAGCGCCTCCTGGTAACCGCGCAGGCGGAGCCCGGCAGAACCAATGACCTCCCCTTCGTGTCCTCCGACGACGGCGATGCGCTTCCGGCCTTTCGAGATCAGGTGTGCCGTTGCGGCCCGCGCCGACTCCACGTTGCTCATGGTCACGTGATCGGTGGGACCACCGAAAATCCGCTCGCCGAGGAGGACGAGCGGGAAGTTGACGTTGAGGTGGTGGGCGTCTTCGTTGGACACACCTAATGGGCTGAACAACAACCCGTCAGTCATCTGCAGCCGCGGGCTGGCGAGTATCTCGAGTTCACGGGCGCGGTCGCCGCCGGTTTGTTCGATCAGAACCTTGAGGCCGCGCTCTTCGGCGGCCTTGATGATGGAATCCGCCAGCTCGGCGAAATAGCTGAGCGAGAGCTCGGGAACAGCGAGCCCTATCACGCCGGTCTTGCCCGAGCGCAAGCTCCGAGCGGACAGATTGGGGCTATAGCCTAGGCTGGCGATAGCCTCCATGACCCGCTGCTTGGTGTCCGCGCGGATGTACTGGTAGTCGTTGATTACATTGGACACAGTCTTAATTGAGACTCCGGCCGCCAGCGCAACGTCCTTAATTGTGACCGCCATGCCGCTCCCCGGTATATCCCCGCCGTGATGCCCGATACGTCACGTGCAATTAGTCTATAACGTTGTAGGACGCCGGGCATCATTCACGAGGGTCGGCCGCCACAAGCGAGGTGGGTGGTTAGATGATGCCATAACGGCGCCTAAGTTGAAACCCGGGTTTCACCGGGAACGGGACGTTAAATCCCGTCCCGGTGGCGCAGCTTCCGGGATGCACTAGCCGGAGTTTCGACGGCGGGCGTACTCCCTCGAAGGATATACGGGGTCTAGATCCCCCCGGCCAGCCGGTAGTAGGCGGCGTTCCAGTTCAGGTCTTTTTTGAACTGCCGGATGGTGGTGTCCTCGTCGATGGTGAGCAGTTCGGTTTTGGCGATTTCTGCGAAGTCCTCGAACACGTCCATGCCCACCTGGGTGGAGAGCACGGTATGGTGTGCGGCACCGGCGGTGAGCCAGGCTGCCGCGGAGGTGGCAAAGTCCGGCTTGGGCTGCCACAGAGCGCGGGCCACGGGCAGGTTGGGCAGCGGCTGGTCCAGGGGAACGACGTCGACGGCGTTCGCCACCAGACGGAAACGGTCCCGCATGTCTGACAGCGCGACCACCACGCCGGGGGAGGCATCGGCGTCGAACACCAGGCGCACCGGGTCCTCCTTGCCGCCGATGCCCAGCGGATGGATTTCCAGCCGCGGCTTGCCGGCAGTCAGGGACGGGCATACCTCCAGCATGTGGGCGCCAAGGATCTTTTCGGAGCCGGGTTCGAGGTGGTAGGTGTAGTCCTCCATCAGGGATGCGCCGCCAGGAAGTCCGGCGCCCATCACCTTGGCGGCGCGAACCAGGATGGCCGTCTTCCAGTCGCCCTCGGCACCGAAGCCGTAGCCGGCGGCCATCAGCCGCTGGACTGCCAGGCCGGGAAGCTGGCGGAGGCCGCCCAAGTCCTCAAAGGACGTGGTGAACGCCGCCGAGCCGTTCGCTTCAAGGAAGCTGCGCAGGCCCAGTTCGATCCGGGCGCCGTAGCGCAACGATTCGTGCCGGGCCGCGCCCGCGCGCAGCTCCGGCACCACATCGTAAAGGTCCTCATACTCCGCCACCAGGGCATCGACGTCGGACTCCTCCGCCCCGTGCACGGCATCGGCAAGCTCGTTCACCGACCAAGTGTTGACCGCGACGCCGAAGCGCAGCTCGGCCTCTGTCTTGTCGCCCTCGGTGACGGCAACGTTGCGCATGTTGTCACCGAAGCGGGTCAGCTTCAGTGTGCGGACGGCGGCCCAGCCGGCGGCGGCCCGCTGCCAGGAGCCCACCTGGCGCGCAACTTCCGGGTTGGAGACGTGCCCCACCACGGTCTTCCGCGCGATGCCCAGGCGGGACTGGATGTAGCCGAACTCCCGGTCGCCGTGGGCTGCCTGGTTCAGGTTCATGAAGTCGAAGTCGATGTCCGCCCACGGCAGGTCCCGGTTGGCCTGGGTGTGCAGGTGCAGCAGCGGCTTGCGGAGCAGGTCCAGGCCCTGGATCCACATCTTGGCCGGGCTGAAGGTGTGCATCCAGGCCGTGACACCAATGACGGAATCGTCCGAGTTCGCCTCCAGGGCCGTGCGGCGGATGGCGTCAGAGTCCGTCAGGACCGGCTTCCACACAATCCGTACAGGCACCGAGGAGGAGGCGTTGAGCTGGTTGGCGATCTCCTGCGACTGGGCGGCGACCTGTTTCAGGACGTCCTCGCCGTAGAGGTGCTGGCTGCCGGTGAGGAACCAGACCTCGTAGCCGTCGAGTGAAGTGGATGCTGCGGTACTCATGGGTTCTCCTGGGAAGTAAGTGAGCTGGTTGGTGTAACCGGGGCGATAAGGGGCAGGGAGTTTATGGGGACAACAAGGGGCGTTTCCAGCTGTGGCGTAGCACTTTGGCGATCGGGACGTTCGACGCGAGGCAGCGCGAGGACCATTGGGATAGGTAAAGTGTGAACGCTAACATGTGCTGGGTCAACTATCTTTCATGATCAAAATGCCGGTCCTCGCGGCGGCGCCGTGCTGGAACGCAGTACCAAGTGGGGAGGCACGAAGATGGAACCTTCCACCGCGTTGGCCGCAATTCCCCTGAGCATGACGTCGACACATCGGCGGCCCAGCTCTTCAAAATCCTGCCGAACGGTGGTCAGCGGCGGGGTGAAGTAGCCGGACTCCGGCTGGTCATCGAAGCCAACAATGGAGACGTCCTGCGGGACCCTGACGTTCGCCTCCGCGAAGGCGCGCAGCACTCCCAATGCCATCTGATCGTTACCAACGAACAGGGCTGTGACCTGCCGTTCTGCACCAAGCCTGCGGCCGATGTGGTAGCCACTGCCCGCGCTCCAGTCACCTTCCAAAAGAAACTGGTCATCAAGTTCTGCATCGCGTAAGGCTTCCCGCCAACCGGCGGCACGTTCCCCACTGTCGGTCCAATGGGGTGGACCACAAACATGGGCTATCCTCCTGTGGCCCAACTCGACAAGGTGCCTGACCGCGAGGCGGGCACCGTGGCGCTGGTCAACCCTGGCCCCGCTCACGTTGCTGTTTCCAGGAGCTCCAACCGCTACTACAGGCACAGACAGGTTCATTTCCTCCAATGCTCTGACAGTATCCGCGTGCGGCACCAGTACCACTATGCCGTCAACGGCCTGGTCAGTGAAGTGGCTGACGGCATTGAGTATGCCCTCTGTGGTCACCTCACGCAGCGCCGCGATGCTGACGAAGTATCCGGCATCGCGGGCAGCCTGCTCCACGCCCAGCAGCGTGCGGGCAGGGCCGTACTGCGACAGCTCACTGGCCAGGACGCCTATGATCTGTGAACGCCGTGTCACAAGACTCCTGGCAGCGGTGTTCCGGCGATACCCAAGTTCCACGATGGCCGACTCCACCTTTTCCCTCGTCGCCGTGCTGACGTTGGGGTGGTTATTGATCACCCTGGAAACTGTCTGCTGCGAAACTCCGGCGACATTAGCTACGTCTTCCAGCCGCGGCAACCGCGCCTTGCTGCTTTTGATCATCGTCGTCCGCCACCGGCGCTTGCGGCGGGATTACGAAGTGCGCGGCGATTTGTGAAGACCGCGGTCAGTTCAGGGCTCCCGCCGGGTCTTGCCCATAGACGTTCTGGTAGCGGTGAAAAAGGGAATCCACAGCTTCCGGGGCGATGGGGTGAGGGTTCCCCAGTTGCCGGGAGAACAGTACGGAGCGGGCGACGTCTTCAACCATCACGGCTGCTTTGACTGCGTCGCGGGCGTCCTTGCCGATAGTGAAGGGGCCGTGGTTTTTCATCAGTACGGCGCGTGAGCGGTGCCCGGCCAGGGTCTCGACGATGCCGCGGCCAATAGAATCATCACCGATGATGGCGAAGGGGCCCACCGGGATTTCGCCGCCGAATTCGTCGGCCATGGCGGTAGTTACGCAGGGAATGGGTTCGCCATGCGCGGCCCAGGCGACCGCGTAGGGTGAGTGGGTGTGAACCACTCCCCCAACCTCGGGCATGTGCCTGTAGACGTAGGCATGGGCAGCGGTGTCACTTGAGGGTGCTCTTTTAGAACCCAGGGACCCCGGGACGACCTCGCCGTCTAGGGTGCACAGGATCATATTCTCAGGAGCCAGATCGTCATAAATCACCCCGCTGGGTTTGATCACGAAGTAGTCGGTGCCCGGCACCCGGCCTGAGACGTTGCCGCCAGTCCACACGACGAGGTTGTAGCGGACCAGTTCCGCATGCAGCGCGCAGACCTCCACGCGGACCCGGCTAATGCTTTCTGCGACGTCGGCAGGGATGGAATCGACGGGAAGGTTTTCTTTGGCAGTGGTCATCGGGGTAGTCCTTTGAGGGTGAGGGTGTCCACCGCGGCACGCTGGACGGCGAGTCCGGCGCTGTAGCGGTCGAGGAACTTGGTGAAGCCGGCGCTATCGGCCGGGTCCGGATTGGCGGTTTCGAATGCTGCGCCGCCGAAGACGGAGTCGCGGAGGTACTCATCGAGGTTTGCGGTGGTGTCGGTGACAAAGGCAGCCAGTACGGCGATTCCCCAGGCGCCGCCCTCGGAAGCGGATTCCGCCATCGAAACGGGCGCATTCAGCGCACCAGCCAGGAACCGCTGGGCAACACCGGCGGTCCGGAACATACCGCCGTGGGCGAACATCCTGTCAATGCCGACATTTTCCTGGGCCAGCACCCGCATGCCCAGGATTAGGGTGGCGAATGCGCCATAAAGTTGGGCCCGCATGAAGTTGGCCAGCGTAAAGCTACTGTCGGGGGCGCGGACAAAGAGGGGGCGTCCTTCGCTGAGCCCTGCGATGGGTTCCCCTGCAAGATAGTTGTATGCGAGCAGGCCTCCGGCATCTGCTTCGCCCTTAAGCGCTTCCTGCAGGAGGGCGTTGAAGGCCGTGTCGGAACCAACGGGGACGCCTGCTGCTGCGGAAAAGTCTGTGAACAGGCGCGCCCAGGAAGCGAGTTCGCTGGCGCCGTTGTTGCAGTGGACCATTGCTACAGGGGCGCCGGCCGGAGTTGCCACCAGATCCAGTTCGTGGTGCACCTGCGCCAGCGGATGCTCGAGCACCACCATGGCGAAGATGCTGGTCCCGGCACTGACATTGCCGGTCCTGGGCGCTACCGAACAGGTGGCCACCATCCCAGTGCCGGCGTCACCCTCCGGGGGACAAAAGACCGCACCGGCCTGCAGGCGACCTGAAGGATCAAGCAACGCAGCTCCGGCTTCGGTGAGCCTTCCGGCCTTTTCCCCTGCCACGAGCACCTGGGGAAGCAGCCGCGAAAGGTCCATTCCCGGCGCGGCTTCGGCAACGAGTGCGTTGTAGCGCTTCATCAGGTCGGCGTCATAGTCATGCGTGGCGGAATCGATCGGGAACATACCGGAGGCGTCACCAACTCCAATGACCTTCCGACCGGTAAGGCACCAATGGACGTAACCCGCCAATGTGGTCGTAAAGTCGATCCGGGGAACATGGGGCTCCGAGTCCAGAACTGCCTGGTGCAGGTGGGCAATGGACCAGCGGAGGGGAATGTTCACACCGAAAAGCCCGGTGAGTTCTGCGGCGGCCTCCCCGGTCGTGGTGTTCCGCCACGTCCGGAACGGTACGAGCAGCTCACCTTCGCCGTCAAAAGCGAGGTAGCCGTGCATCATGGCGGAAATGCCAATGGCTTCAAGAGCTCTAGGCCTTACGCCGTACCTGCGCTCCGCGTTGGCCACGAGATCGGCATAGGCTGCCTGCACGCCGGCCCAAACATCCGGGAGCGAGTACGTCCACAGCCCGTCCTTAAACGAGTTTTCCCAGGTAAAACTCCCCAGTGCCAGGACGTCGCGGGGATCATCGCCAATCAGGCAAGCCTTGATTCGCGTTGAGCCCAGTTCGATTCCGAGACGACCTCGTCCGGAGCGAATGGCATCGGCCGCACTCTCGGTGCTGGAAAGATTCACAAAGATCCCTTTCTGTTAGCGCTAACAAGTTCCACACAGGTTACTTCATGGCGGCAGCAACGTCCAGACGTGACCAGGGCAGCTCCTGATGCGTGCATTGCTAGGTGCCGGCCCAAGGTTGGAGTGACAGCTAAGCACCTGAACAGGCAAGAGCAGTCTCGACAGAGCGGTTCTTTTCCTCGCCCCTGGCGTACACAAATAAAGACCTCAGCACGCGAAGCGTGCGGCTGATCTACACCTCAACAAGACACCCGTTCGCTTGACGGGCTCGCGAGAATCAGGGTGGGCCGTAAGATCCAAACATCTATGCCCGGCTTCCTGGCCAAGGTCGCCAGTAGCGGTGTTGGCAGGCTGACGAGGGCCACCGGCGACAGCGCTACGTCCGCGAGACCCAGCCTCACGTTTTGCCGGCTGACGCTGCCGCCGCTCATGGTGCCACACGGTACACGCGTGCGTCCGCGTTGCTGAATGCCAGCTCCACGCCGTCCTGCGCGCCGAGCCATTTTTCCAGCTCTTGTATACCCTGCGCGCTGGTTACGCCTCGGAGTACCAGGCTTGCCTCTGACGAGCGCATGAGCAGCACTACTGCTCCCGCAGGATTGTGCCGGGCACAGCCATAGAGGCGTGGGCCGCACGTCATTGTTGACAGCTCAGGCCCGCACAGTTCGTCGAACGTGCGGTATTTGTGTTCGAGGTAGGCCTCGCTGCGCCAGGGAGTTGGGTGGGCAGCCGAAATAATGGCCGAGCTAGGGGGTGCGATACGATTTGCGGCGGCAACGGCGGCGACCGCACTGTCGGTGAACATGTCGTAGCGCCCGTTGCCGAACCGGCCTGTCACGGTCAATACAGCAAGCAGGAAGCAGGTCAGCACGAGACTTCCTGCGGTAAGGCCTGCCTTTGCCGGAGAGGAAGGACGCGCCCGACTGGCCGTGGGAAGCAGGATGGAGGACGCCTGCACTGCGATGAAAGGAAGCGCGAACAGGGAGACACGGATGAGCATTTCCCCGCCGTACGACTGCGCCGGCAAGAGAAACAGCGGGGTGACGGCGAGGAGGATTACCCGGATGTCCAGACGCCTTTTGCGCCAGTCACGGTCACTCCCGCCGCTGCGAGGGCCCATAGCACGAGGGTCAGAACCATCCGAAGCTGCACCACCAGCACGTGCCCAGGGGTCCCGCTCATGCGATTGACGACGTTCGCCTTTGTTGCGGCCTGCAGTCCGACGTCTGAACGGGGTGGGTGACCCACCAGGTATGCACTGGCGGGATAGGCGAGCCAGAGTGCCAGCACGACGGCGGTGATCAGGGGCAGGCGGCTGGGCCAGACGCATCCGCTCAAGGTTAGGACAGTGATGGCGATGAGCATCATGAACGGTGTCAGCTGATGGCTTGCGCAGATAACCGCGAGGAGTAGAAGGGTCACAGCGAGGGCGTTTATTCGCTGGTTTGGTCGGGGATAGGCGGGTAAGCGGCCCCGCCACCAGCACAGCCAAGGCAGCGAGCGGGTTGAGGCCGGTTGCTTGGAATATCGTTGCCAGAAGCGCGAAGAAAGCAGGCCAGTTGAAGTACGCGTCGATGTCCGGGTCGATTTTCTGAGTGCGCGAGAGTGCGTCAGCGATGCCTATATGGCGGAAAGCGACCTCACCCCGCGGTACTTCTGTAGCGAGGGCGGCAGTCCCGAAAAGCACGAACACGAGCACCACGACGAGCCACACCATGACCGGAAGGCACACCGGACCCGCAGCATCTCCCCGAATCGCCAGGACGAAAGCGACGTTAAGAAGCAAGAGCCCCGCCCAGAACGGGTAGGGCAGCACGCCAACGAGTCCCAGAGCAGCGTCAAAGTTGCACCGCGCCAGCTGCCTTGCGGACCATTCGTTCCAGTCCCGACCCCTCCATGAGGAATTAGTCCAGGGCGAAGTCGAAGTCGTCTACCGCGAACAATGTTTTACGATTACGCGCCGCGACAACGCCGGTCGCAGTCCCCACGACCGCATCCGCCGACGCGGTTCGTTGTCCTCCCCCGATTTGAACGAGTTGATCTGTCAGCTCCGGGCCCCAATAGCCCGGTCCACAACACTCTCCAGAACTGCTTGGAGGCTCCATGGCCGTCCTCTACGAACCCTGAACAAGTCGTCAACCCCATACTGAAGGGGGCCTCCAGCCAGCGCCGGAGCAAATGTTCAGCGAGCCGGGCGGGAACGACCGCGGTTACCTCGGCAGTGCTGTGACCCATGATGCCCCCACCCCTAAACCTGCTCGGCGACGACCGACGGGAGCAGCTCCTCGAGATGCCGAACGATGTCCTCAGATGCTTCATCCGCGGTATATACGGAAGGCACCTGCAAAAGGTAAGAGGGCCGCCCACCCAGCGCCTCGCTCAGCACGATCCCCTTGGCTGCGAAGTGG